>NZ_BDBX01000001.1 GCF_001613205.1 Nocardia sienata NBRC 100364
ACCCCGCGGCCGTTCGACGATCTGCGCTTCACCGGTACGTGCACGGAACGTTATCCCCTGCTGCGGTCGGTGGCCCGGACCGATCTCAATGTCGAAATCATCGCCGCCGACACGGCTCTCGATGTATTCGTGCAGTACAGCACGGATCTGTTCGACCCCGCCACCATCGACCGATACGTCGGCATCTTCCTCGAGGAACTGGACAAATGGACCCTGTAGCGGGAGAGACCGCGGACACACTCATCGACCGGATCGCCATGACCTGGTGCCATGTGCTCGGCGTCGACGAAGTAGGTCATCAGCAGAACTTCTTCGACCTGGGGGGCACTTCGTTTCAGCTTCTGCTGGTCAAGAACAAGCTGGACACCGACCTCGGTGTCACCACGGAGCTGGTCAGCTTCTTCCGCTACCCAACAGTGACCGACCTGGCCACGAACGTGTACGGAGGCACGAAATGATCTCCGATGAGGCGGTGGCCGTCGTCGGTATGGCCGGCCGGTTCCCCGGCGCCGCAGATATCGGCCAGTTCTGGCGCAACCTGACCCAGGAGCGAGAATCCCTGGTCCGGTCGGCCCCGCAATCCGGGACCGGACGGTCCAGCGCATACGGCGTACTCGCCGACGTGGACATGTTCGATGCGGGATTCTTCGCTGTTCCTCCCGCCGAGGCCGAACTATTGGACCCACAACACCGGCTGTTTCTCGAATGTGTCTGGCAGGCACTGGAGCATGCGGGCTGCCCGCCGGATCGATACGGTCCCGCCACCGGAATCTTCGCCTCGTCCAGTATCAGCTCCTATCTGCTGGATACCCTGCTGCCGCGGTTCCGGAGCGCCGGCGCGGTCGAAAGGCACAGGATGCTGCTGGGCAGCGACAAGGATTTCCTCGCCACGCGGGTCTCGTACAAGCTGGATCTGCAGGGGCCCAGTCTCGGGGTACAGACCGGTTGCTCGTCGTCGCTGGTGGCGCTGCACCTGGCGGCACAGAGCCTGGCGGCGGGGGACTGCGATGTGGCCGTGGTCGGCTCGGCGACTGTCTCGCTGCCGCAGGCGGCGACACAGGAACACGTCGAAGGCGCGATTGTGTCCGGCGACGGATACTGCCGACCGTTCGATGCCGCCGCGTCCGGAACTGTCGGCGGCAACGGTGTGGCTGCCGTGGTCCTGCGGCGAGTCCGCGACGCGGTGCGCGATGGCAATCCGGTACGTGCCGTCGTCCTGGGTTCGGCGGTCGTGAACGACGGGCACCGCAAGGTCGGCTTCGCCGCTCCAGGATTCGACGGGCAGGTTCGGACTGTCTCCCGGGCGCTGCGACGTGCCGGCCTGTCGAGCAGCCGACTGGGTTT
Organism: Nocardia sienata NBRC 100364; assembly: GCF_001613205.1. Classification (GTDB taxonomy): domain Bacteria; phylum Actinomycetota; class Actinomycetes; order Mycobacteriales; family Mycobacteriaceae; genus Nocardia; species Nocardia sienata. The sequence continues at coordinate 1,345 of NZ_BDBX01000001.1, forward strand.
CGTGGAGGCCCACGGCACCGGAACACCGATCGGTGATCCGATCGAAGTGTCCGCATTGGCCGAGGCGTTCTCCCGCCACCGGGATGAACCGGCAGCCCCGGGCACCTGCTTTCTCGGCTCGGTGAAATCGAATATCGGCCATCTGGACGCTACGGCCGGTATCGCCGGCTTGATCAAAGCCGTACTGGCCCTCGAAAACGGAGTCATTCCGGCGACACTGCATTTCTCCAGTCCGAATCCCGATGTCGATTGGGATCGCTCCCCGTTCGTAGTCAACGGATCGACTGTCGAGTGGGCGCAGGCCCGTGCGGATCGTCGCTGTGGGGTCAGCAGCCTGGGAATCGGTGGGACCAACGCCCATGTCGTACTGGCAGGGTGGGAAGACAGCCGCCGCGCCGGAGCGCGATCGTGCCATGTCCTGACCTATTCGGCGCATTCGCGCAGCGCACTCGAACAGCGCGAGAAAGCGCTGATCGACCATATCGGCAACCATCCCGAGCACGACCCGGCCGATATCGCCTTCACCAGTCAGATCGGCAGCCAGGCGCTATCACATCGGAAGTTCGTGGTCGCCGATTCGCGATCCGGACTGATCGAAGCGTTCGGTGCGACCGCCGCTGCGGCGGGCACTGTGGGTCGATCCGGCACAGTTCCGGCCGTATCCTTCTTGTTCCCGGGGCAGGGCGCACAGTATGCGGCACTAGGACTTCAATTGCGGGCCGAGTTCGACCTCTTCCGGACCGAACACGATCTGTGTCTGGACCTGATCGCGAATGTTTCGGGAATCCCGTTGCGAGAGAGGCTCTATGGTGAAGATCGTGGCGAGCTCGACGATACGGTGCTCGTCGCGCCGGCACTGTTCGCCGTCGAGTACGCGCTGGCCCGGACATGGTCACAGCTCGGCATCCGCCCGGCGAGCATGGCGGGCCACAGTATCGGCGAATATGTTGCCGCCGTGGTCGCTGGGGTGATGACAGTCGAGGATGCTGCCGAACTGGTGGCTGTTCGCGCCCAACTCATGCAGGATCTGCCGCCCGGCACAATGCTCGCAGTCGCTGCCTCGGAGGCCGAGGCCGCCCGATTCGTCGAGGCCGGTGCGGATCTGGCCGCGGTGAACGCCACTAATTCCTGCGTGCTCTCGGTGCCGGACGAACTGGTCGCGACGCTGACCGAGGACCTGACCGCAGGCGGGATACCGTTCCGGAGAATTCCGGTGACCAGGGCCTTCCACAGTCGAATGACCGACAGTTGCCTGGACGGTCTCCGGACGCAACTCGAGCGAATGACCCTGCGGCCACCGGTGATCCCGTTCACCTCCGGCGTGACCGGTCGGTGGATCACCGAGGAAGAAGCCACCAGTCCGGAGTATTGGGTCCAGCAGACCCGGAGCACGGTGCGATTCGCCGACCAGCTCGGCGCGGTGCTCGAGACCTCGCCCGACCTGCTGATCGAGCTGGGGCCCGGCCGAGTACTGAGCCGGCTCGCCCTGCGCGACTCGCGGAAGCCGGCGGATTCGGGGGTGCTGGCGGCCTTGCCCGCCGCGAACGACGGCGAATCGGAGGTTTTCACCTTCTCGCGGGCGCTGGCACAGACCTGGCAGGCCGGGGCACCGGTCGATTGGGCTCCCTTGTGGAGCGATACGGGTCGCCGGGTGGATCTCCCGCCGTACCCCTTCCAGCGCAGCCGGTATTGGCCGTCGGAAGTTGCGCCGGACCTGCTCTCCGATCCGGTTCCGGTATCCGGTCCCGTACCCGTGCAACGCCCGCCGCGTCGTGATCCGGGAACCGACGACACACCGGAAACCGACCCGGCGGATGAACTCGTCACGCGGGTACGGGCCGCCTACGTCAAGGCGATCGGGACCACAGTCGAGGACACCGCGGACTTCTTCGAAGCGGGTGGAGACTCGCTGGTGGCCGTCCAGATCGTGCTGGCCCTGCGGGAGGAACTGGGCCGGGAACTGTCCCTCCGTGATTTCGTCTCGAATCCGACGATCAACGGTCTGGTGACCATGCTGGCCGCTGGGCAGACCAGCACCGCGTCGAACGAGCCGGCGAAGCCGGCCCCCGCGGCCACGGAATGCCCCCTCGCGCTGCGCGCACGCCCGACCGCACCGGACCCGATGCCCACCGCTGAACCGACCGGTCTACAGCTCAGCGTCTTCTTCTTCTCGGCCGACTCCGATGACAACGACCGGTACGGGCTGATCCGGGAATGTGCACAGCGGGCCGACGAACTCGGCTATACCGCGATCTGGACACCGGAACGCCACTTCCATCAGTTCGGTGACCTGTACCCGAATCCCTCCGTGCTGGCCGCCGGACTCGCCACCATCACCAGCCGAATCCAGCTCCGCGCCGGAAGCGTCGTCGCCCCTTTGCACCATCCGGCCCGAGTCGCGGAGGAATGGTCGATCGTGGACAACCTGTCCGGCGGACGGGTCGGGCTGGGATTCGCGCCCGGATTCCTTCCCCTGGACTTCGTCTTCGGGCAGGCATCGTTCCAGCGCAAACAGCAAGTCGCGCTGGATCGAATCGATAAGGTACGCCGGTTGTGGCGGGGGGAGTCGGTCGATGACATCAACGGTGTCGGTGAGCGGGTCACGATCCGGACCTTCCCCCAGCCGGTCCAGCCGGAGCTGCCGGTGTGGATGACGGCCTCGGCGAACCCCGAAACCTTCGCGCTGGCCGGTCGCAACGGGTTCAACCTGTTGACCGCGCTGATCAACCTGGATCTGACCGAACTGGAAGAGCGAATCGCGGTGTATCGGCGAGCGCGCGCCGAGCACGGATTCGATCCGGACGCGGGCACTGTCACGGTGATGATGCACGCCTTCGTCGGTGAGGGAGACGATGACACTGTACGTGCGGTGGTCGAGCAGCCTTTCCGCAGATATCTTTGGGCGAACTCGGAAATCATCCGGTCGGCCGCCAAATCCGTACTCGACGGCCTCGATATCGACAAACTCACGCCGTCCGATCGAGAAACTCTGACGGACTTCGCCTTCCGCAGGTATTGGCGTGAGAGCGCTCTGCTCGGAAGTCTGGACACCGTCTCGGGCCGCACCGAGCGACTCGCCGCGCTCGGCGTCGACGAGGTCGCCTGCCTGATCGACTTCGGACTCGACCGTCCGACTGTCGTGGCCGGGCTCGAACGGTTGGCCGCACTGATCCCGCGGCCGTCGCTGCTGCACCGGTGAGCTCGTCCGCGCGCGCTGCGGCATGGCCCGCCTATGCCCGGACATTCCTGAGCAGCCAGTCGGTGTCCCTGCTGGGCGACGGTCTGGCTCTGCTCGCGGTCCCGCTGCTGGTACTCGAGCTCAGCCGTAGCCCGCTCGTCTCCGGTATTGCGGCCGCCTCGGTGACCATCGGATACCTGTGTTTCGGAATACCCGCCGGTGTGGTGGTCGATCGAGTAGATCCATGGCGGCTGCTGATCGCCATGGACGCGCTACGGGCCGTGGTGTTCGCGGTGTTGTTCGTCGCGGCCGCCGGCGATCTGCTCACCGTGGGATCGGTCCTGGCACTGAGTCTGGTGGCCGGGGGCGGGCGGGTGTTCTTCGAGACAGCGCTCACCGTGGTGATCAAGGATCTGTTTCCCGGTGACGGCCTGATCCGGGCGAATTCGGTCATCGAGGTCACGACCCAGTTCGCCTTGGTTTTCGGCCCCGTCGTGGTCGCCGCGCTCGCGGCGACGCTCGGTCTCCAGATCGCGCTGCTCGCCAACGCTGTCACCTTTCTGGTGTCGCTGGCCGGTCTGATCGCGGTGCGGCGGCACGCCCCGACCCGGCCCGCGCGCTCCACGACACTTCGACTGGCCGACATCAGAGGTGATTTCAGGGAGGGTTTGCAGTACCTGCTGTCGATCAGACTGCTCGTGGTGCTCACCGCCCTGCAGATGGTGGTGAATCTCGGGTTGTCGGTCGAGAAACTGCTGTTCTTCTATGCCAAGGACACCGTGGGACTGAGTACTTCCGCGATCAGCGGTGTGGTGGCGGTGGGCGGAGTGGGCGGCGTGCTGGGCGCTGTGATGGCCCCTCGATTGGCACTGCGGTTCGGGCATACTCGTGTCATCGCGGCCGGAATCACGGTGTGTGGTCTGGCGGTGGTGGCCATGAGCGCGGCGGACTCCTTCGCCGGACTGCTCCTTGCCAATATGGTCTACCTCTGGGCTGTGGTCGCCGCGAGCGTGGTGAATCGGACGCAGCGCCAGCGGATCGTGTGCCGCGAAATGCTCGGTCGCGTCACCGGCACCGTCAAATTGTTGTTCCTGGCCGTTGATCCGGTCGGGGTGTTCATTGCCGGAAGCGTCACCGCAGCCCTCGGCGGAAATCCTCGACCGGTCTTCGTGGCCGGTGGTCTGCTGGTGACGGCCGCCGCCGTCTGGGCCTGGTGTGCCGGGTTGCGCGCCGCGGACGACCCCGAACCGCCCTCCTGACGGGTCAACGTGATCGACTCCGGAAGCCCGCTGCCAGCGGAAGGTCCGGATCCACCGCGATAGCACGCACAATCCGTTCCAGGTGGAAGGCGAGTTGCCCGGCCCGTTCGGCCTCGTGGTGCCGGTACTCGATACTGCCTGCCAGTGCACCGGCTTCCTCGGTGAGTATCAGCCGACAGGAGACGGATTCGTCGAGTAACCCGAGCTCGATGCCCGTTGCTTCGACACCCGACAGCCGCAACAACTCCCCGGGCCCGGAGCGGAGCACGAACTGATTGGCGAGTACGGCATTCGACAATCCCATTTCCCCACAGAGGTACTCGAATGGGAACCGCCTGTAGTGGCGGGACTCCGACTCCGCGGTGCGGATGCGGTCCAGCAGAGCCGAGAACGAGCCGCCCCCGGCCGGGTCGACAATGGTAGCCGTCGAATACGCGAAAGGGCCGATCACGGAATCGAGGTCGGCTCGTGGTCGCCGCGTTTCGAGATGAGCCACGATGACCTTTCCGACGGCCGGTGAAATTGCCGCGATAGCGACAGCAAATGCTGCACGCAGCACATCCGCCAACTCGACTCGGTGCGCGCGAGCGATCGCACGCAGCGGGTGAACAACAGTCGCCGGAAACCTCGCACTCGAGGACGTGACAGTCGGGCAGCTCGGATCGGCCCAGGTGCATCCGTGCAGTGCCGCTTGCCAATAGTTCAATGCGACCGGCGCGCCATCGCTCGACTCGGCGCGGGTACGAACAAAACTCGGATAGTGAACGGGTGGTGCGGCCGGCGCCGGATCCGCACAGTTGTAGAACATGCCTATCTCGCGGATCATCAGGTCCAGGGATGCTTCGTCGGCGATCAGTCGGTGGCAACGGAGAAGCAGGACATTGGAATTCGGGCCCAGTGTGAATACTTCGGCCTCGAGCGGAGGGCCGGCAGCAAGGTCGAGCGGCGCATCTCGGATCGCCGTGAGCCGGTGCGCGAGCCCACTCTCGTGCACCGGGGATTTCGAGATCGACAGCGAAACCCGGTGCCTGACGGTCTGGGTCGGCACGCCATCCGGTCGGCTGTCGAAGGTGCATCGGAGAATCGCGTGACGTCGCACCACCTCGGCGAGGGCCGACGTCAACCGGTCAGTGTCCAACGGGCCGGTCAGCCGGAAGGCGCGAACGGTCACAGCGGTGGTCGCCGGGAGCAGGCCGCGTTGTACGAGAGACAACGGATAGCGGGTGCCGGACCGGCGCACGATACCGACCTCGCGCGCCGTCGCCGGCAGCGCGGCGGCCAGCGCCGCAACGGTCGGATTACGCAGAATCATCTCGGTGGTCACGGCACGGTCGAAGGCCACGCTGAGGTGGGCGGCAATCTGCGCCGCCAGCAGTGAATGGCCGCCCAGGTCGAAGAAGTTGTCCTGCCGGCCGATTTCGTCGACACCCAGGATCTTCGCAAACCCATCGGCGACGGCCTGCTCGGTTCCATCGGCCGGAAGATCGGACGCATCACCTTCGAATACCGGCGCGGGCAAGGCGGATCGATCGACCTTGCCGGTGCCACCCAACGGTAAACCGTCCATGAATACGAAGACAGTGGGAATCATGTATGCCGGCAGTCGGGCAGCGAGATGTGTGCGCAGGGCGTCACGCTCCGGGGCGCGGTCGGCCGGTATGACATAGGCCACCAGAATCGTCCCGTGGCTCGGCCGATGATGGTCCACGACGGCCGCCGTCGCGACGGCCGGATGGGATCGGATCGCAGCTTCGACATGGGCCGGCTCGACCCGATAGCCGCGCAGGTTGATCTGCCGGTCCCGCCGCCCGAGGAACTCGAACCGCCCATCGGAGTGCACGCGGCCTATATCACCGGTCCGGCACATTCGGCTACCCGGGGCACCGAACGGATCGGCCACGAAACGGTCGGCGGTGAGAACCTGCGCACCGAGATATCCGCGGCTCACACCGTTGCCCCCGATGTAGATTTCACCGATCTGCCTGGGAGCGACCGGCCGCATCCGTTCGTCGAGGAGGTACGCGGTATATCCGGGCAGTGGTACACCGATATCGTCGACCTTGGTCTCCGGGTCCGGTGTTACCGCCTGCCACATGGCGACCATGGTCGTCTCGGTCAGTCCGTAGTGGTTGATGATCCGCCCGAACCGGCGCAGATCGCTGCCGAACACATGCAGCGGCAGAAAGCTCTCACCGGCCACCAATATCGATTCAAACCCGGGTGGATCGACGGCGAACGTGGGTGCCGTGAGCAACCCGGTCACCAGTGCGGGCGATGTCGCCATCAGATGGGTGACGCCGTACCGGCGTACGGCGGCCAGGATCTGGTCCGGATCCCGCCGGATGGTCCGGGACTGGAGAACGGTCCGGGCGCCGACCGCCAGCGGCATGAGCGCATCCCGGATCCAGCCGTCGAACGAGAAACCGGCGACCTGTAGCACGGTGTGCTGTCGTTCCAGCGCCACGTAGTGGCCGAATGCGTCGTGGTAGGAGAGCAGGTTGCATTGCTCCACCGCGATGGCCTTGGGATTCCCGGTGGAACCGGAGGTGAAGATGATGTACGCCAGGCTTCGTGGATGTGTTGGGCCACCGAACTCCCTGCTCGGCTGCGGGGCGCCGGGTCGGTCGGTCACAACGGGGGGCGTCGGGCACAGGCCGGCGACCCGATCCGCCAGAGCCGGTTCGGTGATGATCGTCTCGGCGCCGACCCGCGCCATCCAGGACCGGGACAACTCGTCGGGAGCATCGGGATCCAGCGGTAGATAGGCCGCGCCGACCGCCCACACGGCCAGCACCGACACGATCGCCGAGTGTGGCTGCTCGACGTAAACCGCGACGATCGTCTCGGTGCCGATTCCGCGCAAGGCCAGATCGTGGGCGAGGGCGTCCACCCGCTGCCCGATGTGCTCGTAGGTGAGCCGGGAATCACGGTGAACGAGCGCGAGGCGGTCGGGGTCGGCGTGGATACGGTCGCGGATCCGTCGGTACAGACTGTCCATGGCATGCTCCGCTCGTCGTCGACTCTGCCACTGCAGAGTAGGAATTCGGCACCCGCTGAGGTGTCACACCGCGTTCCCGGGTATGGCAATAGCGGTTTGCGCGAAACCCCTATGGCCGCTGGACTATTGGTGAGATCGGTTACGTCGAGCCCAGCGGGAGGACCATGCACGGGAGCTGGGGGTCGGGCGCACTGATCCACGAAGTATTCGCACATCAGGTCGCGCAGTACCCCGAAGCGATCGCCGTGGAGTACGGCGATACCCGCCTCGACTATGCGGAGACCGCCGCGCGCGCTGATCCCGTCGCGGCGGTGCTACGCGGGATGGGCGTCGGGCCCGGCACGCCTGTCGGGGTGTTTCTGCCGCGCAGCGCCGAACTCGTCATCGCGCAACTCGGCGTACTGCAAGCAGGCGGTGCCTACGTGCCGTTGGATCCGGGACAGCCCGACCGATGGATCGCCGATCAGCTCCGGATCGCTGAGGTGCATATTGTCATTGCTTCCGCCGCCGATCTGCCTCGAATCCCGGACTCGGTCGACACTCTGGTATTCGATGAGCTGCGGACCCCACTTCTCGATGAACCGGCCGGGATCGAGACGAGTCCGGACGATCTCGCGTACATCATGTTCACCTCGGGGTCGACCGGGCGCCCCAAGGCGGTGGCGGTTCCGCACCGAGGGGTGGTCAATCTGCTCACCGACCAGAAGTATGTAGCGATGGGACCCGGTCAGTGCCAGCTCTTCTATTCGGCGCCGACCTTCGATATGGCGACCTTCGCCATCTGGGGTCCGCTGCTCAACGGCGGCCGCCTGGCGATCGCCCCGCCCGACTCGTCGTCTCCCGGGGAACTCGCTCGGCTGATCCGGGCCCACGCGGTGACAACCGTCTATATTCCGACCACCATCTGCCAAGTGCTCCTGGAGGAGCATCCCGAAGCGCTGCGTCCACTGCGACAACTGGTGACCGGAGGTGAGACGGTCTTCCCCGCAACCCTGGACCTCGCGCGCAGGGAGCTGCCGGACACCACGACGATCGTCATCTACGGCCCGACCGAGGCGACCGTCATCGCGACCAGCTACACGCAATCGCCGGACACCCCGATTCCCGCCGTGCCGGTGATCGGTACGGCGATCGAGAATGTCGAAACCTACATCCTGGACGAGTACCTGGACCCGGTGCCGGACGGGGAATCGGGTGAATTGTGTTTGGCCGGGCCGGGACTCGCATGGGGTTACCTCGGGGCCCCCGAGGTCACAGCGACGCGGTTCGCACCCGACCCGCACGGTGCGCGGGGTACTCGCATGTACCGGACCGGTGATCGTGTGCGCCGTACCGAACACGGCGGGATGGAATTCATCGGACGGATGGACAACCAGATCAAGCTGCGGGGACGTCGGATCGAGCCGGCCGAAGTAGAACAGGCGCTACTGATGCACCCGGATATCGTGACAGCGTATGTGACAAAAGAACACAATACGCTGCGTGGAAGCTATCTGGCCGCGTACGTCACCGCCCGAGCGGGCGTGGCCATCAGCCGATCCGAGCTCGAGCGATATATGGAAACCACTGTTGCCGACCATCTGCGCCCCGATATCTATGTCGTCCGGGAATCGGCGCCGCTGACTCCACACGGCAAAATGGATCGCCGTCGGCTGCTCGACGGAGCGGAGCCACAGAACTCGCGGCCTGCCGATACCCGACGTACGACCGTGGTAGTCAATGAGGACGAGCAATACGGAATGTGGCCGGACGGCCGCCCTGTTCCGTCAGGGTGGCGAACGGTGTTCGGGCCGGGAACACTCGACGAGTGCAGTTCTTACCTGCGCCGCACCTGGACTGATATCCGGCCGGCGCATCTGGGGCGCCGATAACCGCTCGGCCGGAAGCTAATTCCGGACGGCACGCTGGCTCAGCGGTCGGATGTCCACCCAGGCGCGCCGCACATAATCCTTGCATTCCGCCTTCGAACCGACACCACCGCGCGACGACCAGCCAGAGGGTACCGGTTGCGCCGCAGGCCAGATCGCGTGCTGTTCCTCGGCATTGACGACGACGACATAGCGCCGGTCGTCGGCCGCCGTGTGGCGGGAGACCACACCGTCGCCATCCAGGAGTCGGCGGCGGTCGATCTTTCCGTGCCGGGTCACCGGAAGTTCGGCGCGAACGATGTACACATCGGGTCGAAGGTGGTCGGGCACCGCCTCGGCCATATGACGTCGAAGTGTGGTCTGGTCGGCGGTGCCGCCGGCCCGGCAGGCCACGTATGCGGCGAGATAGCGACCGCGAACCGAGTTCTGCTCGGCGGCGACATACGCCGACACCACTTCGGGATGGGCGAGCAGCGCCTGCTCGACCTGCGCCGGCTCGATCCGGTGCCCCCGAATCTTCACCTGATCATCGATCCGCCCGATGAACTCGAGGGTGTCCGCGTCGTATTGCCGAACCCGATCACCCGTGCGGTACATCCGGGCACCGGGGCGGGCTGCGAACGGGTCCGGAAGAAATCGCTCCGCCGTCAGATCCGCGGCACCGAGGTAACCCATCGCGAGGCCGTCGCCGGACACATACAGTTCACCGGAGGATCCGGACGGCGTCCGGTCCAGATTCTCATCCAAGATGTAGGTGGTGAGTCCGGCGAGCGGTGTCCCGATCAAGGTCGCCGTGGGTACCGGCCGCGACCTTTCCACGGTGTAGGTCGTGGTCAGCACGGTGGCTTCGGTGGGTCCGTAGACGACGACCAGCCGGGTGCCGGGCAAGGTGGCCCGTGCGGATTCCAAGGCGGCCGGAGAAACCACCTCGCCGCCGCTGATCACCTGGCGTAAAGGGCGTAGCGCGTCGATGTTCTCCTCGACGACGATATGGAACAGCGCGGGTGTGATCACGGCGATGGTCACCCGGTGCTCGTCGATCAGTCGCGCCAGCGCACCGACCGACACCGGGCCCGGTGGCGCGACCGCGACCCGGCCGCCGTGCAGAAGGGCACCCCAGATCTCCAGAGTGGACGCGTCGAAGGTCGGCGAGGACTGGAACAGGAAGCACTGCTCGGAGTCCAGCACGGCATAGGACTGATCGGTCACCAGGCCGATCACAGCTCGGTGCGGCACCGCGACCGCTTTCGGCCGCCCAGTGGAACCCGAGGTGAACAGGACATGCGCCAGATTGTCCGGACCGACATGCACACCAGGTTCGGGAGGTGGATCGGATTCGTGCAGCAGGTCTTCGAGGATGAGGCAGTTCACGCCGCTGGGCAGCCCGGCCCGATCGGCTCGGCTACTGAGGACGACCCCGATCGACGCGGTGGCGATCTGCTCGGTGATCCAGGTGGGCGGCTGCACCGGATCCAGCGGCACATACGCACCGCCGGCGCGCAGGACACCCAGGATCGCGATCACGAACTCCGCGCTGCGGGACAGATGGACGCCGACGAGAACCTCGGGACCCACACCTTCGCGGAGCAGCCCCGTGGCAACCCGGCCCGCGAGGGTGTCGAGCTCGATATAGCTGATCCGTTTCTGACCGACCTCGACCGCGGTGGCCTCCGGTCGCAGTGCGACCTGGTGGGCGAACTCGTGGTACAAGGTGGTTTCTATCGAACGTGGGTTCGGCATTCTGATCACACCATCGGCTGGTAGAAGTAGGTGTTCCGGCGGGTGAAGTTGCCGTCCGGGGCAACATCGAAGAAGTCGGCGAATCGCAGCGAAACACGCTCACCGGTGCGGAGCGTTCCGGTGAATTCACCCTGCACGGCAATGGCATCCGCGCCCTCCACCAGGGACCGTACCGTGTGCTTGCCGCACCTGATCCTGCGCTGGTCGCGGTAAAAGGCTTCCAAAGCGGCACGGCCGACGAACGGATCGTAACCAGGACGGGAGTATTCGACGTCCGGTGCGAACAATTCGACGATTCCGGCGATGTCACCGGCGTCTACGAGTCGGTAGTAGTCGAGAACCCGGTTCGCGGTCGGTGAGTGTTGATCATTCATTTGTCGCACCTACGGGACAGCGGATCATGCCGCGCCCACCGTACCGTACTGTGTCGCCTTCCCGATGTAGGGAACATGAGCTCGAGTTGGTGTCCTATTCGGTTGACGCAGAAGAAGATTCGTCCGGCAGCCGGTGCGGACGCCCGGGCCGATGGCCGAAAGAGGCGTGGCCGGAAGGAGATTAGCGACTTCAGGTGTATCCGTTCGAGAGTCCGACCTATGATGTCGACGGATTGCAGGAGAGCGTCGGCCGTGAAGAAGCTGTACCAGTAGGAGATTCGGCCGCTGCCGGGTTATCGGCGCAGCCCCCCCCGCGGCCGCTGCGACCCGGTGATTCCGGGCCGCGGCGGTGCGGGCAAGTAGCTACGGTCCGGGAAGGGAATCCACACTGAATGGTGGGGACTTGGGGAAGACAACTGGCAGGGCGGTCAGTGCCCGGTGGAACGGACCTGGCCGCCAGATCAATTCCTCGGCCGGAACAGCCAGCCGCATCTCGGGTAGCGCATCGAGCAACTGGTCGATGGCGTCTGCGGCGATCAATGAGGCCAACCGCGTCGCAGGGCACGCGTGCGGCCCGATGCTCCACGCCAGATGCGACCGATTGCCGAGGAACGCGCCGGAGATCGCAGGGTCGTTATTGCAGGCGGACAAGCTGATGAGGACCGGCTGGTGGGCGGGCAGCCAGGTGTTACCGATCAGGATCGGCTGACGCGGGTAGGTGGTGGCGTAGTTGGCTACAGGTGGATCGGTGAACAAGACCTCATCGAGCGCATCGTGCGTTGACAGGCTGCCACCGAGCACATCGCCTGCGAACCGGTCATCGGTAAGAATCAACAGCAGCGTATTCGAAATCAGGTTCTGCTGCGGCTCCAATGCCGCACCGTAGAGGCTGATGATGTTCGCCAGGAGTTCTTCTTCATCGAGCTCGGCGGGGTGCTGCACCATTCGTGTGGCAATGTCGTCGCCGGGCTCGGTTCGTTTGCACTCGATCAGCTCCAATAGCGCTTCGCTGAGCATCGACATCCCCAGAGCGGCATTGTCGTCGACGGAGTTGTACAGGTGCGTCATACCGTTCGCGACTCGGAGGCCCAGTTCCGGTGGGCAACCCAGCATATCGTTGAGGCCCGCGAAGACCAGCGGGAACGCATACTGGCTCAGCAAGTCGGCCTCGCCTGCCTCGCAGAAGGTATTGATCAGGGGGATGGCTATGCGCTCCACCGCGGCGTGCCGACCGTACAAATCCACTCCATCGAGCGCCGCGACGTTGACTTGCCGATACCTGGCGTGCGCTTCGCCCGAGTTGCGCAGCGGCCCCGGATACCACTTCATCATCGCTTTGATTGGACAGCTGTCGGGAATCTTCTCCTGCCAGACGCGGGGATCGGCCGGGAAGTGTTCGGGGTCATTGAGGATCCGTACTGCCTCATGGTAGCCGATCACCAAGGTGGCGTACGTCCCCGGTGCGAGTTCCACCGGCACAAAAGAACCGAAACGGCGGCGCATCTCGCGATAGGTGCTATGGGGATCCGCAGCGTACTCGGATGTGTACAACGCGATGGGTGAGCCGTCGACGGCGGCCGGCGGACCAGTGAGAGTGGTCAAATACGTAACTCCTGACGCGCTTGAAACAGGAACTCGACAACATTGTTCACCACTTCGAGCATCCCTGCCCACCCCAGGACCGTCCGAGTGCATCTCCGGCGACGCCGACAGCGCCCCCCTTTTTTCCGGGCGTCGGCAGCATGCTGATGGGCCCGCACCACACTCGAATCGCCCGAAACGATCCAATCGACCTCACCGATCGAGTCGTCGCTGACGATCACTTCTTCGAGTCCGGACCGACCGCTGTTCTATACAGAGAATCGCGCTGGGATGCGCAATGCTGTTCGGCTCAGTTGGTTGGTGCGGTCCTGTCGGGGCCCGGGACCCGGGGGCGGATCCGCTGCCGTAGCCGCTGGATGCCGGGTGCGGTGGAGCCCGGGAGTATTTCGGTGCCGCCCCGGGACGGTTCGGTGGAACTGTTGTCGCGCACCGCTGCAAGGAGATCGCAGTAGATCCGCGGGTCCAGCCGGTAGGGGTCGGAGGACAGGCGATAGCCGAGAATCCGGCGCAGGCGCGCGAGTTCGGCGCGTACGGTCACCGTCTTGCTGTTGTCGCCGTACAGCCCCTCGGCGAGGTCCGCCGCGGTCGAACCCGCCGGGTGTGCCAGCAGCAACACCAGCAACTCGCTGTGCCGCGGACTGAGTTCGTGTACCGCACCGTCCATCCACAGCGCGACCCGGTTGCGGCCCAGCGCGACCACCCGCGGCATCTGCTCGGTGGCGTCCTCGGACAGTGCGTGGACCGCGTACGGTCCGTCCGGCGCGAGCTGTTCCACCGCGACGCGGCGACCGCCGGGCAGCACCGTCTCACCGTCCCGGACCGGTCCGGGCCACACCGACGGCAGCCAGCCCGGGGGAGCGGCGTAGAGGACATGGCCGTCCGGCGATATCAGTGCCCCGAGATCACCTGACCGTTGTAGTACTCGATCGAGATAGCGGGTCCGCAGTTCGGCATCGCGGCGTCCGGCCAGCTCACGCAGATGGGCCTCGGCCAGCCGCGCGGCGGCGGTCACCAGCGGCATGGCCAATTTGTTCGTACTGCTCGTCCGGCACGTCACATCGACGACACCGATCACCGCGCCGCTGCGCGGATCGCGAATCGGTGCGGCCGTACAGGTGAAATCGGCGGCGACCGAGAGATAGTGCTCGGGTCCGCGTACCTGGAACGCCCGGCCGAGCGCCAGCGCGGTACCTACTCCGTTGGTGCCCGCCTCGGCTTCGTGCCAGCGCGCACCTGGTACGAGATTGGCGCGTTCGGCGGTCCGGCGGGCCGTGGGGTCACCGTGGACCCAGAGCAGATGCCCCTCCGCGTCGCCGCCGAACAGGACATGGCCCGGTTCGGTGGCCACCGCCTGCAGGCTCGCGAACAACACCGGCCACGCCGCGGCCAGCCGCCGGTCGCGCGGCCCGGATCGGAGTTCGTCGGTGCTGAGCCGCACTTCGGGTAGATGTCGGTCCGGATGCAGACCGTGATGTCGGGCCCGGTCCCACGAAGCCCGCACGTCCGGGCGCACCGTCCGACTCTTTCCTGTCCCTACCATGCGCCTGCCTCGGGATAGTGCGATCCGCGCCCGACGGCGATCGCGTTGCCGGTGCGTCCCATGAGGAATAGCACGGAGCGGGAAGGTGGACAAACGCCCGGAACGGCGTTGCAACGTTGCTGCAACCGTGCGGCCGGTGCTGGGCCCGGAGGTCGGGGTCCGGTCATCGTAGGAGCCCGCCCCACGAACCGGAGGTATCGATGCCGTACCTGGAACTGCCCGACGGAGTGCCGCTGTACTACGAGGACCACGGCTCCGGCCGACCCGTCGTGCTCATCCACGGCTGGACCATGAACTCCACCTTCTGGGCGCAGAATGTGCCCGCTCTGGCCGAGCAGCACCGGGTGATCACGGTCGATCTTCGCGGGCACGGTTCCTCGGGCAAAACCGAGGACGGGCATACGCTCGCCCAGTACGCCCGGGACGTGCAGGACCTGATCACACACCTGGGACTGGAGCGGGTCTCGCTGGCCGGATGGTCGATGGGGGTGGCCGTCGCGCTCGCGTATGTGCAGCAGTTCGGTTGCGCGAACCTGCGTTCGGTCGTGTTCATCGACCAGTCGCCGCGTTTTCTGGACGGTCCGGACTGGGAATTCCCCTTGCAGGGCGGCTACTCGGACAATGATCTGGCGCTGTTCGTCCAAGCCGTCCGGCATGCCCGCCCGCTGGTGATCAAGCCGTTCATCGCCGCGTGTTTCGCGCAGACACCGCCCGAGGACGTGATCGACGCGATCTACGCGGAAACGATGAAGATGTCCACGGCTGCCGCCTGTGCCATCTGGTATGACATGGCCTTCGCCGATCTCCGGGCGGTCCTGCCGGAGGTCACGGTGCCGGCCCTGCTGGTGTACGGTGCCCAGAGCAAGATCTTTCCCGGCCCGCTCGACGAGTGGATCGCCGCGCAACTGCCCGACGCGACCGTTACGCGCTTCGCGGACAGTGGTCACGCCCCGTTCTCCGAGGAGCCCGAGCGGTTCAACCAGGTGCTCGCCGAATTCCTGTGACCCGATCGCGGGCGCGTCGGCGAACCGCAACCGACCCCGGCTGTACGGTCTGCTCGACCTGGTAGCCCGCTGATGTTCGACATGGTGCATGCGGCCACCATGTCGAGCATCCGCACCGCAATTCGGCGACACGACCGGACACGGCCGCCGCTGCGTTACCGAATACGGCGGCCACATCTCGATCCCGGGCCGCCGTCCGCCACGCCGCCGGAATCCGCATCTGCGAGCGGGTCCTGCTCGCCGCCGATCCCGGCCGAGCGCTGCTGGTCGTCTATCCCGCCGACGTCGTCGACAAAATCCTCGCCCGCCACGTCGACGAAGGAAGACCGCCGGTCGACGAGGTGTTCGCCAATGGAAGGTTCTCGGACGAAATGAATGCCGAAACACTTCGTCCGTGAGGTCCACGATCTTCCTGGTGCGGCACGCTCGGTCTGTCCCACCCACACCGAACGGGCCCGACGAGTACCAGCGGTCGTTGACCGAGACAGGCAGGGCACAGGCCAACCAGCTCGCCGATCGCCTCGCCGATCTCGACCCCGGCGTGGTCATATCAAGCCCTTACCTGCGCGCCGTCCAAACCCTCGAACCTGCCGCCCAGCAATGGAACCTACCGATCCACACCGACCCGCGGCTACGCGAGTGGGATTCGGGAATCGAACCAACTCCCGACCATGCGCGCCATTACGCGCAGAGCTGGGCCCACCCACAGCGGGCGCGCCCGGGTGCCGAAAGCCTGCACGAACTCACCGAGCGTGCGGTCCACACCCTGACCGATATTGTCGACGGCCTTCAGGGTCGACCCGCCGTCATCGGCAGTCACGGCACGTTCATCGCGCGAGCACTGATCGGGCTCGGATGCTTGGGTGTCAGCCGGGATTTCCAGCAGGCGATGCCGATGCCTGCGGTCTACCGGCTCGAGTTCGGCGGCTCAATCGTTTACGCGGTCGGGCCAGGCCTCTGACCGGTGTGGCGTCTGACCAACGCACAGTCGACAGACGCCACCCGCAGCGGGTTTTCGCAGGCCAGGACCGTAGAGGGTAGCTGTGTACGCGCCGATATCGTTCAGGATGATCGCGGTCATGTCGCCGTTCGGGCGCGATGGCGAGGAACATCGCTCCTCACCGATGGCGCTAGTGCACGCGCCGGCCGTCCTCCTTCGGAGTCGGTCGCGAGAGGGCGGCGGTCGACGGCTGCGGTGGAATGCGGATGGTCCTGTGTCGCGGGGTAGGCGAGCGCTCGCCGATAAGGGACCCGTTTCTGCACCGGGGGCCGAGCTCCGCGCAGCACTTGCTTGATTGTGGACTGATGGTATACAACTTGTACACGTCTTGATCGTGACCGGGTTCACAGCCGGTTCGAAGGGCGGGAGGCTCGGTGGTTGCGCCAACAACCACCGAGCCGGGCAGCACCATCCATCACCCGTTTCCGACATCTATATGCAGATAGATGTGGGCGATGGATCGTCAGACAGCGACGAATCGACGAGGAGTCGACATGGCATCCGCCAGAACCAAACCTACCAATCGGCGAGCGCATACGAGTTTGCCGGTTGTCGCGGGGTCCAGCCTCGCGGGCACCGCCGTGGAGTGGTACGACTTTTTTCTGTACGGCACCGCCGCCGCGCTGGTGTTCAACAAACTGTTCTTCCCATCGGAGGATCCGCTGGTCGGCACGATGCTGGCCTTCGCTACCTATGCCGTCGGGTTTATCGCCCGTCCGCTGGGTGCGGCGGTGCTCGGACACTTCGGCGACCGCCAGGGCCGCCGGGCCACGCTGATCGCCAGCCTGCTGCTGATGGGTGTGTCGACCTTCCTCATCGCCCTGCTGCCGACCTACGCCTCCATCGGCATCACCGCTCCGCTGCTGCTGGTGCTGTTGCGATTGGTGCAGGGTTTCGCGCTCGGCGGTGAATGGGGCGGTGCGGTGCTGCTGGTCTCCGAGCACGGTGATTCCAAGCGCCGGGCCTTCTGGTCGGCGTGGCCCAACCTGGGTCCACCGCTGGGTAACCTGCTGGCCGCGGGCGCGCTGGCCCTGTTGGGCGCGCTGTTGTCAGAGGAGGCGTTCCTGTCTTGGGGGTGGCGGATCGCGTTCGGTATGTCGGCACTGCTGGTCGTGATCGGCCTGGTGCTGCGGTTGTACGTCACCGAGACACCGCTGTTCGAGCAGGCCAGAGCCGCGACCGGCCCGCAGGTGGTGCGGATGCCGCTGAGTGCCGCGGTCCGCGGTTACTGGCGCCAGATTCTGCTGGCGGCGTTCACCCGGTTCGGGGAGAACGCGGGCTTCTACATCTTCTCGCTGTTCGTCATCACCTATCTCACGCAGATCCTCGATCTGCCACGCAGCACAGGATTGAACGCCGTGATGATCGGGATGGTGGTCGCCCTGGTCGCGATTCCCCTGTTCGCGGTGCTGGCCGACCGGGTCGGACGCCGGCCCATCTATATCGGGGCGTCGGTCGCGACGATCGTGTGGGCGTTCGTATTCTTTGCGCTGCTCGACACTGCCGCCACCGGCTCGATCTTCCTTGCGGTGGCCGTCGGACTGGTGATTTTCGCCGCTTACAGCGCGGTGATCGGTGCCTTCTTCTCCGAACTGTTCCCGACCGAGGTCCGCTATTCGGGCGTATCGCTGGCCTACAACCTGGCCTCGGTGCTGGCCGGATCGCTGGCCCCGATCATCGCCATCGCACTGTACGACCACTTCGGCACCGGCCAGGCCATCGCGGTCTATCTGGCGGTCATGGGAGCGATCTCGCTGGTCGCCGCCCTGGTGGCCCGGGAGACCCGCACTGTGGACCTCGCCGAAGTGGGCGAGGAAACGCCGCGTGCGGGAGCTTCCCCCGACCCGGCTGCAGTTATCCAGTAACCACACCGAGGAAAGGGCATCTCTCATGACGACATCGAAGACCAGCGCGGCCTCCGCGCCGGAGCTGGCTTACGAATGGTTGAAGAACACCATCCTCACCTTGCCCCGCGATGACGAGATGTTCCTCTCCGAGGCCCAGGTCGCCGCGGCCTCGGGCACCTCACGCACCCCCGTCCGCGAAGCCCTTCTGCGGCTCGAGGCGGAAGGGTTCATCCGCCGGGTACCCCACAAGGGCGCCTACATCCCCGCTCTGACGGACAAGGACGTCGACGATGTGATGCAGGCCCGGCGGGTCGTGGAGGAGTGGTCGATCACCCAGGTCGCGCCGAACCCCGGACGTGTTCCCGACCGGCTGCGTGAGCTGATCGCCGAGCAGGAGCACGATACCGATCCGGTGGAGTTCATCGCCCACGACCTCGAATTCCACACCACGGTCATCCGCGCGGCGGGCAACCAGGTGATGCACGAGTTCTACCGTTCGCTGCGCGACCGGCAGATGCGGATGGGCGTGCGCATCATGCTCTCCGACGAACAGCGCAAGAAGCAGGTCCTCGTCGAACACAGCGCCATCCTCGACGCCCTGGCCGAGCGAGACACCGAGGCAGCCATTCGCGCCGTGCGCGAGCATCTCGACACCACCCTGTGCTCACTGAAACAACCCAGATTCTGACCCACTGACAACCAAGGACGGATTGATGAGAGTCGCCCTGGCACAGATAGCCAGTCCCGACACCGAAACCCCGGCCCACCGGCTCGAACGGGTACGCCGGTCGCTGGCCGACTTCAGCGCCGACGCCGACCTGATCGTGCTGCCCGAACTGTGGCGCGTCGGCTACAACCACTTCGATGACTACGAGGCGACCGGCGAGACCCTCGACGGTCCCACCGTCCAGGTGCTGCAGACCGTGGCTCGCGACCGGCGCTGCTACGTGCACGTGGGCAGCATCGTCGAACGCACCGACAGCGGCAAACTGCGCAATACCGCGGTGCTCATCGACCCGGACGGCCGGATCGCGCACCACTACAGCAAGGTCCACGTTTTCGGCTACCGGTCTCGTGAAGCGGGGCTGCTGCTGCCTGGTCAGCGGATCCGGGTCACCGATACGGCGTTCGGGCCCACCGCCGCGACCACCTGCTACGACCTGCGCTTCCCCGGTCTGTGGACCGAATTGGTCCGCACCGGTGCCGAGATCGTCATCGTGCCCGCCGCCTGGCCGAAAGCCCGGCTGGCGCACTGGCGTCTGCTCACGTCCGCCCGCGCGGTGGACAACCAGGTCGTCGTCATCGCCTGCAACGCGGTCGGTACCCACGGTGGGGTGGAGCTGGGTGGTCACAGCCGAGTCGTCGACCCGTGGGGCGAGGTACTCGCCGAGGCCGATGATTCCGAGGGATTCACCGTCGTCGAGATCGACCCCGCCGTTGTCGGGCGTACCCGTACGGAGTTCCCGGTGCTGGGCGATCGGCTCGACGACTACGGTGTCCTGGCTCCGCGGGAGGTGCTGTCATGACCGACGCCATTACCGATCTGTTGACCTGCACCGTCCTCGGCTCCGGTGAGATCCTGCGTTTCGACGGCGCGCGCGCGCTGGTCGCGGGCTACACCGGTCGCAACGAGGCCGCTGTGCGTCACCATATCGACGAGCTGGCCGCGATCGGTGTCGCACCCCCGGAGGCCGTGCCGATGCTGTACTCGGTTGCCACCGCCACGGTCACCACCGCGGCCACTACGCCGGTACCCAGCACCGACACCTCCGGCGAAGTGGAACCGGTCATCCTGCGCCACAGCGGCCGTTACTTCCTCGGCGTCGGCTCCGACCACACCGACCGCACGCTCGAAACCATCGATATCGGCGAGTCCAAACGGGCCTGCGCCAAGCCGGTCGGGCCGAATGTCGTCGAGATCGGCAACTGGGACGTCTTCGACTGGGATGCCTGCCGAGCCCGCAGCTGGGTGGACGGCCGGCTCTACCAGGACGGGACGCTCGCGGCCCTGCGCACGCCCGCCGACCTGCTTGCGATCATCACCGCCCGGCTCGGCGACGACGGGAGCGACCTCGTCTGCTTCGCCGGGACCCTGCCGCTGCTCGACGGCCGTTTCACCCCCGGCGAGCGCTGGGACCTCGAACTCGTGTTGCCCGACGGGCGCGCCCTGACCCACACCTACACCACTACCGAAGGAGCTCTGGATGCGTACGGGAGCTGAGTACCTGGCCTCGCTGAACGACGGAAGGGTCGTCCTCGTCGACGGTGAGCAGGTCGGCGACGTCACGACCCACCCTGCGTTCGCGCCCGTTGCGCAGACCATCGCCGAACTGTTCGACCTGGCCGCCGACCCGGCCGGCGGGATGCAGTACACCGCACCGGAAACCGGCGCCACCGCCAACCGGGTGTTCGGCATTCCGCGCAGCCAGGATGAACTGCGCGCCCGCCGCGAAGCCATTCAGACCTGGGCTCAGCACACGCACGGCTGGGTGGGGCGCAGCCCCGACCATGTCGGCACCTTCCTCGCCTCATTCGCCGCGCACCCGGAGGTTTTCGCCGACGGTGCCCGCGACTTCTCCGCCAATGTCACCGCGTTCCACCGGCGGCTGCTTGCGGAGAACCTGTATGTCTCCTACGCGATCATTCCGCCGCAGGTTTCGCGCGCGACCACCGCCTCGGGCTGGGAGGGGGAATTCCTCCAGGTCGGTGTCGTCCGCGAAACCGAGGAGGGGATCATTGTGCGAGGCTCGCAGATGCTGGCCACCGGTGCGGCCATCGCCGACGAGATCCTGGTGTCCTGCATCAAGCCGCTGGGTCCGGACGATCAGGACTTCGCGGTGTCGTTTGTCGTCCCCGCCAACGCCACCGGCCTGAAGCTCTACTGCCGTCGTCCCTACGCCCCGGCCGCGACCAGCAGTTTCGACTACCCGCTGACCAGCCGTTACGACGAGCCCGACGCCCTGGTCGTATTCGACGATGTCCTCATCCCGTGGGACCGGGTCTTCGTCGATCGCGATACCACCGGCGTGCGGCGGCAGTTCTTCGATACGGGAGCACACGCGCTCGGCAACTGGCAGGCCCAGATCCGCTTCGCCACCAAGCTGCGGTTCATCGCCGGCGTGGCCCGGCGAGTCACCCAGGTCAACGGTGTCGACAAGATCCCCAGCGTCCAGGAGAAGCTCGGTGAACTCGCCGCGCTCGTAGCAGGTGTCGAATCGGCCGTGCTGGCCGCCGAGTACACCGCGACCGCCGACGAGGCGGGCCAGTGGGTGCCCGGCAAGCGCGCGCTGTACGGATCGATGGGTCTGCAGTCGGAGATCTATCCGCGCGTGCTGTCGATCTTGCGTGATCTGGTGGGCGGGGGTGTCCTGCAATTGCCGTCCAGCGTCGCGGATCTCACCAGTCCGCTCACCTCCGGCGACCTGACGCACTATGTGCAGTCACCCGGGGTGCCCTCCGAGGAGCGCATCAAGCTGTTCAAACTGGCCTGGGACATCATCGGGTCCGAATTCGCCGGGCGCCACCAGCAGTACGAGTTGTTCTACGCGGGTGCGCCGTTCGTGGTGAAGGGCGCCTATACCTATCGCAACTACGGCTACGAGGAGCCGCTGCGCGATGTGGAGCAGTTCCTCGCCGCCTACAAGTCCGAGACCGCCTGAGAGGCACCACAATGGCCAAGCCCGAATTCGAGTTCTTCCCCGTCACCGATGTCGAGTACACCGTCTGCCCTGGTGACAATCCCGCCATTACCGAACGCATTCTCGCGCGCGACCCAGAAGGTAACGTCGCGACCCGAATTCTGCGTTATGAGCCCGGCGCCGACTCCACACCGATGGGTGTGCAGCGGCACGACTTCTGGGAGGAGGTCTACATCCTGGAGGGATCGTTCACCGATCTCACCCTCGGCGAGACCTTCACCGCCGGTATGTATGCCTGCCGGCCACCGGGTATGCCGCACGGTCCCTGGCGCACCGACGAGGGCGTCGTGACCTTCGAAGTTCGCTACCACAGCAGGTAGGAGCCTGCCATGACGCTACCCGCATTCCAGTGTCCGACCCCGACGGACATGCGACGCAGTATGGGGCGATTCACCACCGGGGTGGCGATCGTCAGTGCCGACGACGGGACCGGCGATCCCTGCGCGATGACGATCAGCTCCCTCACCTCGGTGAGTCTCGAACCTCCGATTCTGCTCGTCTCGCTCACCCATGGCAGCCGCACCACCGACGCGGTCGAAACCACCGGGACCTTCGCTGTCTCGATTCTGGGCGCCCGTCAGGAAGCGATTGCGCGGCGATTCGCCACTCGTGGCGGGGCGCGGTTCGAAGGTATTCCAGTGGACCGCAGCCAATCAGGGATTCCGCTGATTCCGGACGCCTTGGCGCAATTGGAATGCCGCGTGCACACCGCGCACGATATCGGCGACCATCGCGTCTTCTACGGTGAGGTCACCGATATGCGGTGGCGCGACGGCGCCGGACTGGCTTTCTACTCGGGCCGCTTCGGCGATTTCCGCGACTTCGGTCACGACGAATTGCCATGGTGGTACTGACCACCGTGTGACTCCCAGCAGGGCAGGTTCTCGATGCCCCACGTCGTGCGGACTCGGACACCGAATATCTGAATCCGTTCACCGAGAATGCCTCTGCTGGGTCATCGCCTGTATACAGGCAGTCTACGGTCGGTCCGGCCGTGACTCGCGACGCCGGTGGCGAGCAGGCGCGACACACCCGCGGAGGTAACCGCCGGAGCAGTCGCGGTCACCTGTCGGATTCGGCGCGGTCGAGTCCGACAGGTATCGGATTCGGCCGCGCCGAGGGGCGGTGCGCAACACGGCACGACGATAGGAATGAATACCAATGAAGAAGTTCCCCGTGCTTCTCGGTGCGGCCGCCCTGGTGGCCGGTCTCATCGCCGGCTGTTCGATCGGCGATGAGGCCCGAGATGCCGACCTCGTGTTGAAGAACGGCCGGATCTACACCGTCGACGACACCCGGCAATGGGCCCAGGCGATCGTGGTCAGCGGTGACCGGATCATCTACGTCGGTGACGACGCCGGCGCGCAGGTATACGAGGACGACGCGGCGCAGGTCGTCGATCTCCACGGCAAGATGGTGACCCCCGGGTTCATCGATGGACACAACCATGCCTACCTCATGGCCGAAAGCCTGTTCTGGCTCGGCCTCGATCGCCACGAAACAGTCGAGGACAAACAGGCCGCGCTGCGCGATTATCGAGCCGCGAATCCGGGCATGCCGCAGCTACGCGGAGTCGGCTGGGACGATATCGCGGCGGACGCCCGCGCGCGCAAAGTGCTGCCCAGACAGCTCATCGACGCGGCGGTGCCCGATATTCCCGTGGCGATCATCGAGAACAGCCACCACACCCTGCTCGTCAACTCGAAGGCGCTCGAACTCGCCGGAATCACCAAGGACACGCCCGATCCCGAGGGCGCGACGATCGTTCGTGACCCGGCCACCGGTGAACCTACCGGAGAGCTCGAGGAATTCGGTGCGGAAAACCTGGTCATCTCCGCATTGCCGCAATCGGATTTCACCGTCGAGCAGTACCGGCAAACCATCCTCGAATGGCAGCGTGTGGCCGCGGAGGACGGAATCACCTCGACCTTCGTGCCCATTCACTACCCGACCGAGACATTGCTGCAAGCATTCCAGCAACTCGACGACGAGAACAAGCTGACAGTCCAGTTCGACCTCGCTCAATGGGCGGACGAGACAAAGGGTGTCTCCCAAGTGGCGCATTTCGTGGAAATGCGCGACAAATACCATGGGTCGAAATTCACGCTGGATACGATCAAGATCTTCGCCGATGGAGTGGGCGAGGCGAAGCTCGTGTGGAAGCAAGACGTACTCGAGGAGACCGTCGCCGCGCTGGACGCGGCGGGCTTCCGAATCTACGTACACGCGATCGGCAGTCCCGGGTTCTACCCGGAGGACAATGCGCTCGATGCCTTCGAGTACGCCGCCCAGCGCAACGGCCGGCGTGACTCCCGGCACGCGATTACGCATCTCGACTGGACGCGCGGCGAGGACCTGGCCCGCTTCCGGGAGCTCGGCGTTATCGCGGTCCCGCAACCGGCCTGGTTCGGCAAGGGCTGGTACGACGATGCGCCCGCGCCGGAAGTGACCAATGCGATGCGCTTCCAGAGCTATCTCGACGCCGGTATCACGGTGTCGTCCTCGAGTGATTTTCCGTCGACCGCCACATTCACTCGCGACATGTACCCCCTCACCGGACTCGAGGCAGGTATGACGCGACTCGATGTCGACACCGCGACCGAGGCCGATCTCGGCAGGGCGCAGAACCCGCAAGAGCGGGCAGCACTCGGAGACCTGATCGAAAGCTACACGATGGGCGGTGCCGAGCTCATCTTCGCCGAGGACGATCGGGGATCACTCGAGGTCGGGAAGAAGGCGGACTTCGTGGTGATCGACAAGAATCTGTTCGACCAGCCCAAGACTTCTGTCGGTGAGGCGAAAGTGCTCGCAACATACTTCGAGGGCCGAGAGGTCTTTCGAGATGGGTCGATGAACTGACGCTCGGCAGAATGCACGACAGGTGCAGTGCCGCAACCGCCGGCCCGCAGGTGCAGATCGATGGCGCCAACGGCGTTGCCGGCGGTTGGGGCAGCCTGTGGGAGCAGTTTTCAGCCGCGCGGATAGCCGCCGTCGATCCCGACCGGCCCGTACCCGCTGCGGCCTCGTCGTGTCCTGGCGTGGGCCGGTAACTTCCGGCGACGGATCATGGACGCGGCGGGCGTGTCGTTGATAAAGGCCACGCTGACCAGGTCTTTCGCCCGGTTGTCCAAATCGCTGAGCGAAGTTGTCCACGATGCGCACATACGGGCATGTGCCCCATGACACATTGTTTCCGTGCAGTGATACACCGCACAGGCAGGAAACAATCATGAACAGTGCTGCACCTGCTGGTACGACCAGCGCTCTGCACGCGCCGCAGCTCATCGCGAATTCCCGGATGCTGTACGTGGTGTGGGTGCCCGCGGACCCGAGCGCCGTGGACAAGATGGTGCCCGCCGGTTTGACGGCGGCGGACAACCGGGCCTGCTACCTCAATCAGTATGTGGTCGAGGACCCGATGCAGACCTCGAATGGAGGCGCGTCGGTCGACTCGTTCGGTGCTTACTCCCTCAGCTACCTCGGCGTCGACCTGGCCGGCCTCGACACCGAGGCGGGGGTACCGGCGCGCTGGTGGACGCACTATTTCAACAGCTCCGAGCCGATGAACCGCTACGCCGCCGAGCGTGGTGTGCCGACCGGCGCCGGCCGCACCGAGCTCGCAGTCACCGAAAACGTGGTCGTCGCCACCACCTTCCTCGACGGCGAGCCGGCCATTCGCACCACGGCACGGTTCGACGACGGGCCGCCGGTCCGTTCGACAGGGCAGTTGCGTTACATCACCCGCGACATCGACGGCTTCGTCAGCGGGCGGTACCCGTTCGTCGCCGATATGGTGCCGGGCTTCGCGGTCGAATCGCTGGAATTCCTGGATCCCGCCCACGACATCTATTCGCTGCGTCCCGCCGATCCCCTGGCGGTGACCTTCGGCTTCTATTCGCCCGACATCACCTTCTGCTACCCGGGCGGCGAGGGCCCGCTGGGCAGCAGGCACGGCAACTGATCCCGCCTGATCCCGACAGCCACACGTCCGACCCGAAGTAGCTCAAAGGAGAAACCACGATGGCACTACTCGACCGCAGCGCCTGGTACGACCTCGCGCGGACCACGGAGTGGACGCCGACCTACATCTCGGCCGACGAACTGTTCCCCCCGGAAATGAGCGGCGGCGAGGGAATTCCGGAGGAGGCCTGGGCGACCTACGACGAGCCGTACAAGGTGTCCTACCGCGAGTACGTCGATGTTCAGCGACAGAAAGACGCGGGCGCCTACTCGGTCAAGGCCGCGCTCGAGCGCAACGACTTGTACAACAAGGCCGACGCCGGATGGATCTCCATCCTCAAGGAGCACTACGCAGCCGTCGCGCTGGTGGAATACGGTGCCGCGCTGCAGGAATCGCGGTTCGTCCGATGGTCCAAAGCCCCCGGCATGCGCAACATGGCCACGTTCGGGATGTTGGACGAAATGCGCCACGGCCAGATCCAGCTGTACTTCCCGCACGAGTACATCAACAAGGACAGGCAGTTCGACTGGTCGCACCAGACGATGTGGACCAACAACTGGGTTGCGCTGGGCGCCCGCCACTACTTCGACGACATCATGATGACGCGCGATGCTGTGGAGACGTCCATCTACGCGAACTTCGCGTTCGAGACCGGCTTCACCAACCTCCAGTTCATCGGGCTGTCCGGTGACGCCGCCAACGCGGGCGACTACACCTTCTCCAAGCTCATCCAAAGCATCCAGTCGGACGAAGCCAGGCACGCGCAGTTGGGCACGCCGCTGCTGCAGATGCTGATCGAGCACGGACAGGTCGCCAAGGCGCAGAACCACATCGACGTGTCGTTCTGGCGGTCCTACCGGCTGTTCACCATCCTGTCGGGAATCCCGATGGACTACTACGTGCCGTTGGATGTCCGTGAGAGCTCCTTCAAGGAATTCATGCAGGAGTGGATCGTCACCCAGTTCATCAAGTCGATCGAAGACCTCGGTCTCCAGAAGCCCTGGTACTGGGACATCTTCATGCGGGACTTGGACGAGCACCACCACGGTCAACATCTCGGCACCTATTCGTGGCGACCGACGCTGTGGTGGCATCCGGCCGCGGGGGTGAGCCCGGAGGAGCGCGATTGGCTCGAGGAGAAATACCCCGGCTGGAACGACACTTTCGGCAAGGTCTGGGACGTCATGATCGACAACTTCACCCGCGGCCGTGCCGACAAGACGATTCCGGGCACTCTGCCGATCACCTGCAACGTCTCCCAGCTTCCGATCGTCGGCACGCCGGGGAAGAGCCTGCGGGACAACACCCTCGTACACGAAGGGCGCAAATATCACTTCGCCTCCGAGGTGGACAAATGGATCTTCGAGCAGGACCCGAACCGGTACAAGCACCACAAGAGCCTGATCGACCGATTCCTCGGCGGCGAGATCCAGCCCGCGAACCTCGAGGGCGTTCTCGAGTACATGGGCCTCGGCGTGGTCAGCGAGGGCGGCGACGACGCGCACAACTACGCGTGGCTCGATCACTACCGCAAGACAGCGGTCCCGGCCAACTGAACGTCGATCGATAAGGAGACACCGCCATGGCCCTGTTCCCCATTTCCGCGAAGTTCGACGGCGACTTCGTACTCAAGCTCGTGCCCGTCGACACCGACGACACGATCGACGAGGTCGCCGCCGCAGCGGCTGCGCACTCTGTCGGCATCCATGTTGCCGATCAGCCGGGCAAGGTCATCCGGGCCCGCGCGGAGGGCGCGGCCGAGCCGTTCCCGCGCGACATGAAGCTGTCCGACACAGCACTCGAGCCGACCGACACCGTCGAGTTCTACTTCAGCGAGGCCTAGATGACTGCCGAATACACCACCAATATCGCAGATCCCGTCGGTCCCGTCGTGCAGGCCGGTGAGATCGCCGACGCCGTCGCGGAAGCCGTCCGCATCGACAACGAGGGAAAGCGCGTCGACATCCGTAACCGCGGTTCCTACGTGCGCGTCGAGGTCGACGGCGGCGAATGCATTCTGCACCGCACCACCATCGAAGAACAGCTCGGGCGTCCGTTCCAGATGCGTGAGCTCGAGGTCAGCATGCCCTCGTTCGTCGGCCGGATCGAGACCGGAACCGAGCGGGTCCGCTTCTACCTCGCCAGCCACGCCACCGCCCGCAAGGAGGAAACCGCATGACCGCGTCACTGCGCCCGCTGAAGACCTGGAGCCACCTCGCCGCGCGCAGGCGCCGCCCCAGCGAGTACGAAATCGTCTCGACGAAGCTGCACTGGCATCTGCGCGACAAGGAGCAGCCCTGGGACGTCGCACACGAGGGCCACATGGCCGACTGGTACCGCCGATACCGCAACGGCAGCCCGGTCCGCCATGCGGACTGGGACGCGTTCCGCGACCCGGACGAGCTCGTCTACCGCTCCTACAACATCCTGCAGGACGGCCAAGAGAATTACGTCGAGGGCCTGCTCGATCAGCACAACGCGGAGGAGCACGACAAGAGTCTCGACTCGGAATGGGTCGCAAGCCTCGCGAAGTTGTATGCGCCCGGCCGGTATCTGTTGCACACCGTGCAGATGAGCAGTGCCTACCTGGTACATATGGCGCCGGCCAGCACCATCAGCAACTGTGCGGCCTTCCAGGCGGCGGACCAATTGCGGTGGCTGTCGCACACTTCGTACCGCACTGCCGAACTGGCCCTGTCGCATCCGTCGTTCGGCCTGGGGACCTCGGAGCGTGCGCACTGGGAGGAATCCCCCGCCTGGCAACGCTTCCGGGAACTCGCCGAATGTGTGCTGGCCACCCGAGACTGGGCGGAATCATTCGTCGCGCTGAACCTGGTTACCAAGCCGGCGATCGACGAGGCGTTCTATCGACAGCAGGCGATCAGCGCTCGTCGGCACGGCGATACCCTTTTCGCGCTGTTGGCCGAGGCCGCCTTGCGCGACAGCGAGCGCTCGCGCCGCTGGTCGATCGAACTCGTCCGCCACCTCGCCGAGAATCCGGAGAACGTTCCGGTCGTTCGGAAGTGGCTGGATCGGTGGACTCCGCTGGCCGATGCCGCGATCGACGCCTTCTGCGCGGAGCTGCCCGACAATCCGGATGCGACATCATCGGCGATCGCCGCGTGTCGCGCCTTCCGCCATCAGTTGCCGCTCGGGGGCTGAGATGAGTCGATCGGAGCATGACGGTCGCCATCCGGGCACCGCTCCGGCAGCGTCGTCGCAGACAGGCGATGTCGTCACAGTGACGACCACCGACGGTCTGTCCTTCCAGTACGCGGAGGGCGACACGCTGCTGCGTGCCGCCCTCCGGGCCGGGATACCCGCCACCTACGAGTGCAACAGCGGCGGATGCGGAACGTGCAAGTTCGTGAAGGAGAGCGGCGAGGTCGACCCGCTCGAACCGGATCCACCCGGCCTCACCGAGCGCGACAGGCGCAAAGGCAGGCTCCTGGCTTGCAGGTCCGCGCCGCGGACCGATTGCACGGTGAAGCTGGTGGCGGGCGCCTCCTGGCCCACAGGCCACGTGCGACCGCGGCGGCGGTCGGTCGAGGTGATCGGCACCCGCACGCTGACACACGACCTGCGCGAAATCACGCTGCGTGCCGACGAGCCGGCGGAGTTCCTGCCCGGTCAGTTCGCGATGCTTTCCGTCGACGCCGCCGGCGAACGCGCGTACTCCATGTCGAATCTGTCGAATCCGCTGGGGGAGTGGCAGTTCCAGGTCAAGCGGGTGCCGGGTGGATTCCTCTCGCCACAGCTGGTGGACGAGTTGCGCGTCGGAGATCGCATCTGTCTCGACGGCCCCTACGGCCACGCGCACCTGCGACCGACCAGCCGTGACGTCGTCTGTATCGCGGGCGGCTCCGGGCTGGCGCCGATGGTCTCAGTTGCCCGCGGACTGGCCTCGCGCGGCGACGCGGGGGCCCGGCGTCTGCATTTCTTCTACGGCGGTCGGAGCGAAAAAGACCTATGCGCGAGGGAGTTCGTGGACGAGGTCGCGTCGCGTCTGGGGCATGCTGTCCTGCACGAAGCGATCTCAGAGGCACCGACCAACGGGTGGACGGGTAACCGTGGATATGTCCACGAACTCGTCGCGAGCTATGGGGTACCGGACCTGGACAACCACGACATCTACGTCGGCGGGCCCGCCGGTAATGACCGACGCCGTCGTCCGGTACCTCGTCCTGGAGCGTCGCGTGCCCACCGAAAGCATCCATTTCGACCGATTCTTCTGAGGACCAATAATGGCATTCGAGCACGTGACCACGTTCGATGAGCTGTGGGAGGGCGAGATGGAGTCCTTCACGGTCGGCGATCAGGAAATTCTTCTTGTCCACCTCGGGGGCGGCGAAGTGGTCGCCACCCAGGCGATCTGCCCCCATCAGCAGGTCGAGCTCGTCGAGGGCGAGCTCGCGGGCGGCACCCTGACCTGCAAGGCCCATCTGTGGCAATTCGATCTCCCGACCTGCAAAGGAGTGAATCCCGGGCATGCGCAACTGGCGAGATTCCCGGTGAAGATCGACGGTGACGATATCTACGTCGACCCGACCGGCGACACGCCCAAGGTTGCTCATTCCTGACAACTTTCACTCCCACCACCGAGGAGATGCCATGCCCTTCGTTCGCATCGATTGGTTTCCGGGCCGGACCCTTGAACAGAAGCGGGAGATGGTCGCGACTCTGACACCAGAAATCGCCAGGATCGCCGACTGCAAGCCCGAAACCATCCAGTTCCTCTTCACCGAAGTGACCCGGGACGACTGGGGACGCAACGGTCGATTGTTCTGCGACTACTACGAGTACGAGAACGACTCCCAATCGGGTACTTCGCCGGACAGTGCGAAGAAATAACACGTCGAAAGCGAGACAACCATGGTCACATTGAATTCTGATATGGGTGAGTCCTTCGGAATTCACACATTCGGCAACGACGACAAACTTGTCGATCTCGTGGACACAGTCAATGTCGCCTGTGGGTTCCACGCGGGGGATCCGACGGGTATTCACGAGACGGTAGCCAAGGCGCTCTCGGCCGGCGTCAGTGTCGGAGCCCACCCCGGTCTGCCCGACCTCGTCGGGTTCGGCCGGCGCGAGATGAAGTTGTTCCCGGACGAGGCGACCGACATCGTCCGATACCAGGTCGGTGCACTTGTCGCGTTCCTCAAGGCCGAGGGCGGCGTGCTCGATCACATCAAGGCGCACGGGGCGCTGTACGGCATGTCGTCACGGGATCCGGAACTGGCCGAGGCGGTGGCGCGCGTGGCCGCCGAATACGAGGTCCCGATCTTCGGTATCGCGGGCACCGAACACGAAACGGCCGCAGGCAAAATCGGCGTTCCGTTCGTCGCCGAATTCTACGTCGACCTCGGTTACCGCGCCGACGGCACGTTGATCGTCGCACGCAGGCCACGCGCGACACCGGTCGACGAAGCGACCAAACGTGCGCACAGGGCCCTCGGCGAAGGAATTGCGACGGCGGTCACCGGCGAAGAATTTCCGATCCGCGTCGATTCGATCTGCGTGCATTCCGATACACCGAACGCCATCGAGATCGCCCAAGCGGTCCGTAATGTCCTCTCCACTTTGTGACGCGCCCGCGCGCGGCCACGTACCCGATTCGAAAGGCACTCCAGTGAGCGAGCACCACGTCATCTCACCGTTGCCCGGCATCTTCTATCGTTCGCCTGCACCGGGGCAGCCGAGCTTCGTCGAGACCGGCACGACTGTCGACGCAGACCAGACCGTCGGCCTCGTCGAGATCATGAAGCAGTTCACCGAGATCAAGGCCGGTGCCCCGGGTGTCCTCACCTCGTTCGCGGTCGAGGACAACGGCACCCTCTCCCCCGGCGACGTCATCGCCGTCATCGAAACGAAGTGAAACCATGCGTAAGTTACTCATCGCCAATCGCGGCGAGATCGCGGTGCGGATCGCGAGGGCAGCGCGCGAACAGGGCATTTCCTCAGTAGCGGTCTACAGCGAGGCCGACCGGGAAGCCGAACACGTCAGAGCGGCAGACGAGGCGGTATTGGTGGGGCCCGCCCCCGCGCCGGCGAGCTACCTCGCTGTCGACGCCATTCTGGCGGCGGTCCGTTCCAGCGGGGCCGACGCCGTGCATCCCGGGTACGGGTTCCTCTCGGAGAATGCCGACTTCGCACAGGCCGTCCTCGACGCGGGCGCGATCTGGGTGGGTCCGGAACCGAACGCGATCCGGGAGATGGGTGACAAGGTCGCCGCACGCAAGAGCGCCGAGGCCGCCGGCGTGCCCACCGTCCCCGGCTCCGTCGGCGAAATACACGACGCCACGGAAGCCGCGCAGGTGGCCGAACGCATCGGTTTCCCGCTGGCCATCAAGGCGGCGGCAGGCGGCGGCGGGCGCGGTATCCGCATCGTCACCCGGCAGGAGGATCTGGCCGCGGCAATCGGTACCGCCCAGGCGGAGGCACGCGCGGCTTTCGGCAGCGACGCGGTGTATGTCGAGCGATTCATCCCGCGTGCCAGACATATCGAAGTGCAGATCTTCGGGGACGGCAAGGACGCCGTACACCTGGGACTGCGGGACTGTTCGATGCAGCGGCGGCGGCAAAAGGTCATCGAGGAAGCCGGCGAACTCGGTCTGCCGGAGTGGGTTGTCAACGGCATGTCCGCGTCCGCGGTGCAGCTCGCCACCAGCGTCGGCTACACCGGGGCCGGCACCGTGGAGTTCCTGTTCGACGAACTGCGCACCGAGTACTACTTCATCGAGATGAACACCCGTATCCAGGTGGAGCACCCGGTGACCGAGATGGTCTACCGGCGCGACCTGGTCGGCGAACAGCTGCGGGTGGCCGCGGGCAATCCGCTGTCGTTCACCCAGGCCGACCTGGTACCGCATGGCCACGCGATCGAAGTGCGCATCAACGCCGAAGATCCGGAACGGAACTTCCTGCCCAGTCCCGGAACGATCGAGCGCTTCGACTTGCCCGCCGGTCCGTTCGTGCGAGTCGACAGCGGCTTCAAGGCGGGTTCGGTCGTCGCGCCGTTCTACGACTCGATGCTGGCGAAGGTGATCGTCTGGGGCGATGATCGCCCGGCCGCGCTTGCCCGGCTGGCCCGCGCGCTGCGGGAGCTGGCGATCGAAGGCGTGACCACCACGGCCGAGTTCGTGGACACCGTGCTCTCGACCGAGGAATTCCGCAACGGCATGTACCACACGACGTGGCTCGAGCAGTGGATGTCCGAGCAGGCCGACGCACGAAGGGCGCGATCCGATGTCTGACCGATCGGGGACACGCTACTCCTGGGGTGCGGACGAGCATCTGGTCGTTCAGATCGCCGAGGAGATGACGCTCGCGGCAAACTTCACGGCGATGGCGATGAGCACCCGGCTCAACGATCGAGCGCTCGACGGTGTTCTCGACATATGCCCCGCCAACGCCTCACTGCTGATTCGCTTCGATCCGGACCGGCTCGAACCGGCGACACTGGAGGGCGCCGTGCGCGCCATCGAGGAGGAGGTCGCGCAGCAGACGCAACCGGCGATCCGTACCCGGCTGCTCGAGATCCCGGTGTGGTACGACGACCCGTTCACCCGCGACGTCGGCGCGAGGTTCCGTGACCGGCACCAGCGGCCCGAAGGCAGCGATATCGAATACGCCACGGCAGAGCTCGGACTGGATTCGGTCGGCGAGTTCATCGAACGCCACTCGTCTTCGCCGTGGCTGGTATCGATGGTCGGGTTCGTCGCCGGACTGCCGTTCATGTTCCAGATGGTGGAGCGGCAGCGGCAGATCGAGTTGCCGAAATACCTGCGTCCGCGCACCGAGACGCCGAAGCTCACCGTCGGCCACGGCGGCTGCTTCGCCTGCATCTACTCGGTGAAGGGTGCGGGCGGTTACCAGATGTTCGGACTCACGCCGTTGCCGATTTTCGATCCGCAGCAGCAGCACACTGTCTTCCGCGAGTCCATGGTGCTCTTTCGGCCGGGCGACATCGTGAAGTTCCGCCCGGTCGACGTGGCGGAGTACTCGCAACTCGAGGCGGCGGCGGAGCGCGGCGAGGACGTCTACCGCTCCGTTCCGGTGGATTTCGAGCTCAACGAGTTCCTTGCCGACCCCGATGCGTACAACAAGCGACTGTTGGGAGCACTCGATGCACGTTGAGGTCATCCAGGCGGGCCTGGCGACGACAGTCCAGGATCTCGGCCGCAGTGGCGCGTACAACGTCGGGATTCCGCCGTCCGGTGCACTCGATCGCGAGTCGGCGAAGGTCGCCAATCTGCTGGTCGGAAATCCGACCGACGCGGCGGTGCTCGAGGCACCGTACCTGGGCCCCGAGCTGGCTTTCGGCGGTCCGGCAGTCATCGCGGTGACCGGCGGCGATGCGCAAGTGAAGGTAAACGGCGGCGAGGTGCCGGCGTGGGAGGCAGTGCGTGTCGGTGAGGGGGATGTGCTGTCGTTCGGCTTTCTGCAGAATGGGGCGCGGCTGTACATCGCGATCGCCGGCGGATTCGACGTGCCCCTTGTGCTGGGATCACGATCGACCTACGGGTTGGGCGCGCTCGGCGGCTTCGAAGGGCGCGCACTGCGCGCGGGGGATCGGCTGCCGGTGGGTGCCGCCCCGGCCGGGTTCGTGCCCCGGGCCGTTCCCGTCTCGGCTCGACCGGTCCTCTCGCGCGAGGTCGAACTGCGCGTGGTGCTCGGGCTGTACGACTACCGCCTGACCGAGGAGGCCACGGAGGCGCTGCTCGACACGGTGTGGACGCTCACCCCGGTGGCCGACCGAACCGGTTTCCGTTATGAGGGCGCGAAATTGGCGTTCGTGGAGCGCGAGCAGCCCTTCGGGGCAGGATCGGATCCGTCGAACATCGTCGATGCCGGCTATCCCATCGGATCCATCCAGGTTCCGAGCGGTTCCGAGCCGATCATCCTGCACCGCGACGCGGTCTCCGGCGGCGGGTACGCCATGGTGGGTACCGTGATCAGTGTCGACATGGACACGGTCGCGCAATCGGCGCCCGGCACAAAGACCCGGCTGCGAGCTGTCTCGCTCGAAGAGGCGCTGCGAGCTCGTCGCGAGGCGAGAACGCGGTTGGCGAAGCTGGCCGGAACGCTCACCTGAGGGACTGTCCGCGCCGCCCCCGGCGGCGCGGGCAGTCGCCGTGGGTGGTCACGGCACTGGAACCGTCCGAAGCGGATCGACGGTGAAGTCGACCCGCTTGTTCAATGCGAGTGCCTCCTCGTAGTCGATCTCCCGAAAGCGGATGGTGTCGCGGCCCGGACGCATCTGCCCGACCTTCCACAGCGCGCAGTGCGGCACCGTGGCCACTACGGCGAAGCCACCGGAGGTGTTGCCGTCCATGCCCAGAATCGTAAGCACATCACCGTTGGCCAGCAGGCCACCCACGGGGTACGCGTCGTCGAGGACATTGGACGGATGCCCGCCCGCGGTGCCGCCATCGGACCGCGCCCAAGCGAACCGATATGGGTTGAGGCGCGTGCCGATGCGATCCGAGTTCAGGTCCACCCGCCATTGCCTGCCGAGCAGTTCCGTCCAGTCCTCGTCGGTCAGGTAGTCGGGACTGGCGTGCGGACCGTGCATGATCTCGACCTCCCACTCGGTGACGAAGCGCGGGCGCATCGATTCGGGAAGGCGCCGGCGAGCCGGCGCCGCCACGCTGTGCGTCGCGAGCAGGTCGCCGCGGACCAGCGCCCGTCCCTCCACTCCGCCGATGCCCGCTACGAGCGAGGTGGCCGCCGAGCCGTACACCTCGGGCACCGCTATTCCACCGCGCACCGCGAGATAGAGGCGGAAGCCCGCACCGCCTGCGCCGATGGTCCGCAGGACGTCGCCTGTCCGGACACCGATCGTCTCCCAGGCCGGCACCGGCACGTCGTTCAGCACAATCGCGGTGCCATCCGGTGCGGCGATCGCGATGTGAGTGTCGACGAGGAACGCGACCGAGAGGCCGACCTTGGGAACTTCGAGGGCAGGAGCTCCGGCGGGATTTCCGACGAGGATGTTCGCGGCCCGCATGGACAGATGGTCCATCGGGCCGGCCGGGAAATAGCCGAGCGATGTGAGGCCCTGACGCCCCGGCCAGGCCTGTACGGTCGTCTGCAGGCCGGGATCGATGATCTCCATTGTTGTCTTGGTGTTCATGGGACGCCCACCCGGCCCGCGGCCAGCTTCCGTTCGGCCGCGATGACGGCGGCCTCGGGCGCCAGCCGGGCATCCTCATCGAGATACTCGGCTACCACGAAGTCGTCATCCTCTATCTGATAGTCATAGGTGCCTTCGAACACGCGTAGTCGCAGGGTGAGCAGCTCTTTCTCGCTGACTCGCGTAAATGTCACTCGATCACCCACCCGGAAGAGATTGGAAGCGGCGGCGACGGTTGCGGGCTTCCCGGCCCCGCCCGTGGAGTTCCCCGCGAAATCGTGGTTCCACAGCGGTAGGGTGCGGCCGAACAGCTGGTAGCTGCCGGGCGACTCCACTGGGTAGAGCACGACGCATGGGCCGCCGATGCCGACCGCGCCCTCCGCGGTCCACATCCGTGCCGGGTTGTATTTGGGCGCGGAGATCTGGGTGAGCGGATCCATCGAGAACAACGAGGGAAGTCCGGGAAAGTAGCCGATGAAGGCGTTCCACCAGGTGGTCGCGAGAAAGCGGACGAAGAACTCTTCCCGGCCGGCGAAGCCGTTGTAGCGCACGATGTAGTCGATGTTGTCGCCGTCGCTGACATTGGGCGCGTCGTTGCGGGTGGTGATGCGGTACCGTTTGACCGCCTCACGGGTCATCTCGTCATCGAATGCGATCGGCAGCGTGACCGTGCGACTCGGCAGGACCAGCGACTCCAGATCCGGGGCCGAGCGCTCCCTCGCGATCAGCTCCTCGAGCACCCGGTCGCGGGTGATGCGACCCGGATCGAAGGTGACCATCATCGAGCGGAAACCGGGGGCGGTCTCGAGCACCCCGTCGACCGGGTCGTTGATCAGGGCATGGCGCAACGCGTGGACGCGGAAGTTCAGGCGCAGATCGACCTCCATTTCGCCGTATTCGACCAGAATCTGGTGGTCGCCTGCCTGGCGCAGTTGCACGGCCGGGCGCGCGGGCGCGCCCGGCAGAGCGTGGAGAATCGCGCGGGAGGAGGGCATTGCTGTCCGATCTGTCGGTGGGTGTCGGGCGAGGTCCTGTCCTGTATTGAATGATGATCGCTGTCGACTGTCGTGCAATGCTCCGCCTTGTACAACAACCGCGCCGCGCTGCGCCGGATCGGACAGAGACCGGGCGGTCCACCGATACCGCATGCTGGGAGGCCACGATTCGGGAAGGGTTGCCGCCACTGATGACGGACTCCGCTGATTCGGTCGCCCGTGCGCACCGCGAGCTGGTGCGCGCGTCGGTGGCCGCGCAGGGCACGCGAGGCATCGCCGAGCGCATCGCCGGCATGGTTGGCGGCTGGTTGCTGCTGTTGGACGGGTCAGGCGCTCCGCTCGCGTCGATCCCGGAGGGCGCCCGCGCACATCTGGCGTTGGTGCAGAGTGAGTTGCCGCGGTTCGCCACGCATGCGCGTCCGAGCGCGATGTCACTCATCATCCCGGGAGAGTCGGTGTCGATCCGGCCGGTCGGTGTCGGGGGCCGGATCCGCGGTTTCATCGCCATCGGGCGAGCGAACCCGCTCGATGCCATCGAACGGTCGCTCGTCGACACCGCGACCTACCTGCTCGCCGAGGACCTGCATCGCAGCGACGAGCTACGTCGAGCCGCGCGCAACGATCGCCTCGCGGTACTGCAACTGTTGCTCGGCGGGCATGCCCAGGTCGCCCGCAGCACCAGCGAGGTTCTGGGTGTTCCCCTCCCGGGTGGTCCGGTCCGTGCCGCCCTGCTCGGTGTGCCGCGCCGCTATGCCCTCGAGCTCCTCGAGGCGGCCGAAGAGGACCAAGCGCTGCGCCGGATCGAGACGGTGATCGCGGAGCTGCGCCCGGGCCGGGTCGGTATCGTGCTGCCGACCGCGGAGGGCGATGTGCGGACGCTGGAGGCGATCCTGCGGCGCGTACCGCATGGCCGGGGGGCCGTGACCGAGGCGGTGGAGGTGTCGGAACTCCCCGCTGCGTGGAGGCGGGTGCGTGGTGTCTTCGAAGCGGCGTCGGATAAGCCGGGCAAGCTCTACATGGCCCGAGACGTCTCCGAGGCGGGATTGCTCAAACATCTGACGGGACCCGAAGCCAGAGCGTGGGCGCAAGCAGCGCTCGCGCCGCTCACCGCGCTCGATCGAGGTTCCAAGGTCGACTTCGCGCAGACCCTGCGGACCTTTCTCGCGCACAACGGGCAGGCCGATGCCTCTGCGAGTACCCTCGGGATCCACCGCCACACGCTTCGTTATCGCATGACCCGCATCGCCGAGGCCCTGGGGCGCGATCTGGACAACCCCACCGTGCGAGCCGAGCTCTGGTTCGCCCTTCAGCTGTATCCCGGCGACTGACCGGCCGAATCACGACAGGACTGCACGCAACCCCTGCAGGCCCTCGGCGCACGCCGAGTCGAACGCGTCCGCCAGCTCGGCGGGTTCGATCTCGGTGCTGTAGACCACCAGGGCACGGCCGTCGCCGAGGTCGAGCACATCGACCGTTCCCAGATGAGCGTTGATCGGCAGGTCGCCCTCCACAACCCGGTATTGCAGACGGCGCAGCTCGTCGTTCATCGTCACGACCGTTTCCTCCAGCCTGCTGCCGCCGCGGAGGATGACCGTGCGGTGTCGTTGGTCGCCCTCCGAGCTGGTGATAGCCGGAAACCAGCGGCTGATGCCGGGCACGTCTCGGATCACCTGCCAGACCGCGTCGGGGCTGCGGTCGATGAGGACCTGGGAACGAAGCGTTGTCATATGAAGTCCTTCCGGGATGGCGCCAGTCTCTGCGGCCGCCAGTGTGCCCGGCGGCGTGACAACCGCGAGTGCGCGGAATGGACACCCGGCCGCGAGTCTTTGCGCCAGATGGCGCATTCCGGCGCGACCGCGGCATTGACAGCCTTCTGCCAGCGGTGGCGGTCGGTGCGGCCATCAGTAACGGAATCGCTGCTGTGCTCCCCGCCTAACACCGGAACAGACGTCTGGAGTGGAGTTGTGAGATATGGATTTCTTGGACACAGTCCCCACCGGCCTGCTCATCGGTGCCGAGTGGCGCGAAGCCGACGCCGCGGGACGTTTCGTCGTGGAGGATCCGGCGACGGGAGACCCGCTCACCGACGTCGCCGACGGCGGGCCCGCGGAGATGATCGCCGCGTTGGACGAAGCATCACGTGCGCAGGAATCCTGGGCCGCGACCGCACCGAGGGTACGCTCCGATCTGCTACGAGCGGCCTATGACGAGGTTGTCCGAAGAGCCGACGACTTCGCCCTGTTGATCACCCTGGAAATGGGCAAACCCCTCGCCGAGTCGCGAGGAGAGGTCCGCTACGGTGCGGAGTTCTTGCGCTGGTTCTCCGAAGAAGCGGTCCGGGTAGGAGGCCGATGGGCCCGATCTCCGGAAGGAACGACCCGTCTGCTCACGATGAAGGATCCGGTCGGTCCGACGTTGATGATCACGCCGTGGAACTTCCCCCTCGCCATGGCAACCCGCAAAATCGCCCCTGCCATCGCCGCCGGATGCACCATGGTGCTCAAACCCGCCGAGCAAACGCCCCTCACCGCGCTGGCGTTCGCCGCGTTGCTCCGGTCGGTGGGGTTGCCTCCCGGCGTCCTCAATGTGGTGACGACGACCCGCGCGGCGGAAGCCATTCCACCGCTGCTGCGCGATCCTCGCCTGCGCAAACTCACCTTCACCGGATCGACGGCGGTGGGCCGGCAGCTCATGGCGCAAGCAAGCGCCCAACTCCTGCGGATATCGATGGAACTCGGTGGCAACGCACCGCTGCTGGTCCTCGGCGACGCGGACATCGACCGCGCGGTGGCCGGCGCGATGCTGGCGAAGATGCGCAACATCGGACAGGCGTGCACCGCCGCCAATCGCATACTCGTCCACGAGTCCGTTGCCGATGAGTTCGGTTCTCGATTCGCGGCCGCGATGGCCGCGCAACGGCTGGGCCGGGGCACCGACCCCAATGTGGACGTCGGGCCCCT
The DNA here is from genome assembly GCF_001613205.1 of Nocardia sienata NBRC 100364. GTDB lineage: Bacteria > Actinomycetota > Actinomycetes > Mycobacteriales > Mycobacteriaceae > Nocardia > Nocardia sienata. Next base: position 41,507 of record NZ_BDBX01000001.1, read on the forward strand.
GATCGATGAGCGGGCGCGGAACAAGGTCACCGAGCTGGTGTCGGACGCCCTCGCCCGTGGCGCACGCGTGCTCACCGGTGGCTCCCCACTCGAAGGCACGGGCTACTTCTTCGAACCGACCGTTCTGACCGACGTAGGCGATCACCGCATCACCCGGGAAGAACTGTTCGGTCCTGTCGCACCGATCTCCACGTTCGGCACCGATGACGAGGCGATCGCCCTGGCCAACGCAACGGAGTACGGATTGGCGTCGTATGTTTTCTCCCAGGACATGTCTCGCATTCTGAATGTTGTCGAGCGCTTGCAGTTCGGCATGGTCGGCGTCAACCAGGGGGTGGTATCGAACGCCGCCGCGCCGTTCGGCGGTGTGAAGCACTCCGGCTTCGGAAGGGAAGGCGGCGCCGAGGGAATCGAGGAGTACCTCTCCACCAAATATGTCGGCATTGCTCCTTAGGCCCCAGTAGAAGCCGCCGGTGGCGGTTTCGAGTGCGCCGAAACCGGAGGGTCCGACGAAGCCGCCGAGGTTGGCCGGGGAGTTGATCGAGGCGAGACCGACGGCGGCCGCCGGGCCGGTGAGGAACAGGGATGGGAGCGCCCGGAACGGCCCGTAGGTGGCGTAGACGCCGTCGGTGACGACATCGGTATGACAACGGAGAACAGCAGGCTGTCATGGACGAATAACCTTGCAGACCAGGCCCGCAACAGCAACCAGGAGCGGTACTCCGACATGCCCGCGGCGTTCGCCGTTGCGGTCGGAGTGGTGGGCCCACCAGACCATGAATGTTCAGACCAGAATCCGCAGCGGGTGCTCGATCAGCTGTTTGAGCTGGGCAAGGAACTGTGCGGCGCCAACGCCGTCGATGCAGCGGTGATCGGCGGACATGGTGATACGCAGTATCTTTCGGCTCACCACTTGCCCGTCGGCCAGTTGCAGTTCGTCGGTGGCGGCGCCGACGGCGAGGATGGCGGATTCCGGGGGGTTGATGACGGCGCTGAAGTGTTCGATGCCGTACATGCCGAGGTTGGAGATCGTGAAGGTGCCTCCGGTCATCTCGTCGGTGCGCAGTTTGCGGTCCCGCGCACGTTCGGCCTTGTCGCGGGTCTCTGCGGCGATGGCGGAGATCGATTTGCGGTCGGCGTCGTGCACGACCGGGACCAGCAGTCCGGCGGGCGTGGCGACCGCGATACCCAGGTGGATGCCGCGATGCTGTCGCAGCGCGTTTCCGGCATAGGAGACATTGATGCCCGGGTTCGCGCGCAGTGTCAGCGCGACGGCCTTGACCAGCAGGTCGTTGACGCTGACCTTCCCGGTCCCCGCGGCGAGCGTGTCGTTGATCTGGGTGCGGAAGGCGAACAGGTCGGTGACATCGATGGCGCTGGTGAGGTAGATATGCGGCGCCTGCTGTTTACTTTCCGTCAGCCGCGTGGCGGAAACCCGCTGAATACCGGTCAGCGGGATCTCGTCGTAGTCGCCGGACTCCGGCTCAGCCGCGACAGACACCGGTGCTTCGGCTACCGCGGTGCCCCGTGCGATGCCGGACGCCGCCGCCTCGTGCGCTGATTCGACATCGCGGCGGGTGATGCGCCCGCCGGGGCCGGTCCCGGCGACCGCGGCGAGATCCACGCCGAGTTCGCGGGCCACTTTACGCGCGAGCGGGGAGGACTTCTGCCGCTCGCCGGTGCCGGTGGTCGTGAACTGCGCGGTGTCGGCGGTCGGTGCGGGGGCCGGCCGCTCGGGGGCGTGTGCCGCGCGGGGTGCCGATGCGGGCGCGTCGCCTTCCAGGGCGGTTCCGGCCCCGCTCCGTTCCTGCCCTGTAGGCGCTGCGCTGCCGCTGCCGCTGCCGCTGCCGTCGCCGACGAGGGCGATCGGTTCGCCGATCGGTACCCGGGTGCCGGCTTCGGCGAGGATCTGTTCGAGGACGCCGTCCTCGTAGGCTTCTAGTTCCATGAGCGCTTTGTCGGTTTCGATCTCGGCGACGATCTCACCGCGGGTGACTGGGTCGCCGACCTGTTTGAGCCAGGTGGCGACGACACCGTCTTCCATGGTGTCCGACAGTCGGGGCATGACGATTTCGGGCATGAAGGTTCTCCGGGGTCAGCGGCGTGTGCCGACTGCGGCCAGGGTTTCCGTGGCCGCGGTGTAGAGGGAGTCGACCGAAGGCAGCGCGAGGGTCTCGAGGGGTTTGGCGTAGGGGAGTGGCACTTCGGCCATGGCGACGCGGCGGACCGGGGCATCGAGGTAGTCGAAGGCGCCATCGGAGATGGAGGCCGCGATTTCCGCGCCGATGCCGTAGGTGAGCCAGTCGTCCTCGCCGATCACCGCGCAGCCGGTCTTGCGGACCGAGGCGATCAGCGTATCCCGATCGAGGGGGCGTAGGCTGCGCAGGTCGATGACTTCCGCGGAGATCCCCTCGGCCGCGAGCTTTTCCGCGACCACCGTGCAGATCGTGGCCATGCGGGAGTAGCCGATCAGGGTGATATCGGTTCCGATGCGGGTGACCGCGGCTCGCCCGATCTCCGCTGGGGGAATGGACTCCGGTACTTCGCCTTTGGTGTTGTACAGCGCCAGGTTCTCCAGGAACAGCACCGGGTCGTCGTCCGCGATGGCGGCCTGGAGCAGGGCACGGGCGTCGGCGGGGGTGCTGGGAGCGACAACTTTGAGGCCCGGGACGAACGCGTAGTAGAGCTCGATGTTCTGGGAGTGGGTCGCGCCGAGTTGCTGTCCGCCACCACCGGGGGTGCGGATGACCATCGGCACGCTGGTCTGCCCACCGAACATGCCGTAGATCTTGGCGGCGTGGTTGACGATCTGGTCCAGGGCCAGCAGAGAGAAATTGATCGTCATGATCTCGACGATCGGGCGCAATCCGAGCATGGCGGCGCCGATGGCGGCGCCGACGAACCCTTCTTCGGCGATGGGGGTATCGCGTACTCGTTTGGGGCCGAATTCGTCGAGCAGTCCGGCGGTGATCTTGTAGGAGCCTTCGAAGATACCGATCTCTTCGCCGAGCAGGAGAATGTCGTCGTCGCGCCGCATCTGCTCACGCAGTGTTTCGCGCAGTGCTTCGCGGTAGGTCATGACTGCCACGGGTGTCGTCCTTAGTGGGTGAAGAGCGGGTCGGCGGGCAGGCGGCGGGAGTCGCCGGGCACCGGGGTGGCGTAGTTGTAGTCGAACAGGCTCGACGGATCGGGATGAGGACTGGCGTCGGCGAACTCGACGGCGGCACGGACACCGGCGGCCACGGACTCCTCGAGGTCTGCGGCGGACTCTTCGGTGAGTACTCCTACCCGCAGCAGCGCCGCGTGCCAGCGGGTGACCGGATCGTTGTCGCGGGCCTCTGCCACTGTTCCGCTGGTGCGGTATTTGGCGGGGTCGACCACGGAGTGGCCTTTGAGGCGGTAACTGACGGCCTCGAGCAGCGCCGGCTTGCTCTCGCGTCGGGCGGTCTCGATGAGTTCGCGTGCGGTATCGCGCACCGCCAGCACATCCGTGCCGTCGACACGTTCGCCGCGGATGCGGTAGGACGCGGCGCGTTTCCACAGATCGGGTTCGGCAGAAGACTTCTCGACCGTGGTGCCCATCCCGGTCTGGTTGTTGACGATCAGGAACACGATCGGCAGATTCCACAGGGCGGCGATGTTCAGCGACTCGTGGAATGCGCCGATATTGGTGGTGCCCTCACCCATCTGGCACACGACCACGTCGTCGTCACCGCGGTAGTCGATGGCCAGGGCCGCGCCGATGGCCAGCGGAATCTGGCCACCCACGATCGCGTAGCCGCCGAGCAGCCGGGTAGCGGTGTCGTACATGTGCATCGAGCCGCCCCAGCCCTTGGACGTGCCGGTGGAGCGGCCGTAGAGTTCGGCCATGACCCTGCCGGGTTCGATCCCTTTGACCAGCGCGTAACCGTGTTCGCGATAGTTGGTGAACAGGTAGTCGGTGGGCCGCATGGCCGCACCCATACCGACGACGGTGGCTTCCTCGCCGAGGTTGAGATGGCAGTAGCCGCCGATCCTCGCCTGTTGGTAGCTCTGCGAAGTGCGCTCCTCGAAGCGGCGCACGAACAGCATCTCGCGATAGAGTTCCCGCAGCGTCTCGGGATTCTCCGCGGCGATACGGGAGTCGACCGAATCGCCGAGGCCGGCCGGGCTATCGGGCTCTCGGGTGGCGGTTTCGGGCTTCTTCACGGCGGCGCGGACTGCCTTACTCGGCGGTCGGCGGGCGGTGGTTTCGGCGGTCATGCGCGGTCTCCTCGACGGGTGCGGGGCGGTGCGATGTGGATGGGCAGGCCGAGGCCGGTCAGGGCTGCTTCCATACCGATCTCGCCGAAGGTGGGGTGGGCGTGGATCGTGTGGGCAAGTTCGTCCAGGGTCGCCTCGAGCGTGATCGCGAGAGCGCCTTCGGTGATCAGGTCGCTGGCCGAGGGGCCGATGATGTGCACGCCGAGGACTTCGTGGTGCCGGGCGCCGGCGATGATCTTCAGGAAGCCTTCGGTGTCGCCGACCGAGCGGGCGCGACCCAGCGCGGCAAAAGGAAATTTGGCGGTGACGACGTCATGGCCCGCGGCACGGGCAGCGGCCTCGGTGAGGCCGACACTCGCGATCTCGGGGTGGGTGAAGGTGGCGGCGGGGATGGCGTGGTAGTCGATGTGGACGTCGTGACCTGCGATGACATCGGCCGCAGTGAGCCCCTGGTGAGAGGCCACGTGTGCCAGCAGCGCCTTACCTGTGACATCACCGATGGCGTACACGTGCTCGACGCCGGTCCGCAGCCGGTCGTCGACGGGGATGAACCCGCGCGCGTCGGTGCCGACTCCCGCGGCGTCCAGGCCGAGTGCGGCGGTGTTGGGGCGGCGGCCGACGCCGACGAGCACGATATCGGCGTCGAGGGCGCGCGGGTCCGTTCCATCGACATTTACTCGCAGCCCGTCCCCGGACCGCTCGATTCCGGTGACCGTCGAGCTGGTCGAAACCGTGATCCCGCGACCGGTGAACGATCGCCCGAGCGCGGCGCCGATCTCGGCGTCCTCTGCCGGAACCAGACGATCCTGCATCTCGACGACGGTCACCGCGGTGCCGAAGGCGGCGAAGAGGCCGGCCCACTCCACGCCGACCGCGCTCCCGCCGATCACAACCAGTCGCTCGGGAATCTCGGTGAGACCGAACGCCCCGTCGGAGGTGATGACGCCGGGCAGGTCGGCGCCGGATACCGGGAGCGGCGCAGGCACCGAGCCGGTCGCGATGATTACATCGGTTGCCTCCACCGTGCGGATCGGAATGTCGGTCGGCGCGGCCGCGTAGCGGGGACCACCGTCGAAGACCGGGGACGGACCTGCTCGGAACACCTCGACGGTGCTCGGGCCGGTGAACCGGGCGTGGCCTTCGATGACGGTCACGCCGTTGGCCTGCAGCAGGCCGGCCACACCGTGGGTGAGTTCGTCGACGATGCCGTTCTTGCGCTCGCGCACCGCGGCGAAGTCCACCTGCACGTTCTCGGTGGTGATTCCGAAATCTTTCGCGGAATCGACGATCTGGAAGACCTCCGCGGACCGCAGCATCGCCTTGGTGGGTATACAGCCCCAGTTCAGGCACACTCCGCCGGGGCGCTCCTTTTCCACCAGCGCGACGCGTAGACCGCGCTGGGCAGCGCGGATCGCGGCGACGTAGCCGCCCGGGCCCCCGCCGACGACCAAGAGATCGAATTGTGGCACTTGTGGTGCTCCTCGTCCTGAATGCGTGACCCGGCTACCGGTTGGCGGTGTGGGTCCGGACTTGGAGTCTGCTGGGTTGTGGGGCGGCGAACAATTCTCCGCGCGCCCAGGAATCAAGCTCCACAATTGGGCGCAGCGCCCAACCCAGGTGCCTCGCAGGCCGGTGTCCGCGGCTCAGTCGGTGGCGGTCTCGACGAGCGTATGCGCGAGGAGTGCCAGGGAAAGCTCCAGGTGGAAGCGCTGCCCGTCCAACGGCCGCCCGAGTAGTATCGCGGCGCGCTGGAGCCGGTTGAGCACAGTGTTGCGGTGGCAGTACAGCAGCGGCGCCGCATGGGCGGCCGAGCAGTCCTCGGCCAGCCACACCCGCAATGTCGTGAGCAGCAGGTCGCGTTCCTTGGCCGGCAGTTCGAGAATCGGGCCGAGGAGCCGGCCCACCAGCAACTGCGCCAGATCGGGCGATCGGAGCAGTAGGGCCTCGGGGTAGCGGTCGTGTAATGAGGTCAACACGCCGTGGGAGTCCTCTGGCATCGTGTCCAGTGCCAGGGCTGCCAGCATATGGGCGACGTCGACTTCGGCGAGTCCGATAACCGCGGGCGATAGCCCGGCGCGCCCGCTGACGAGGGGCCCGAGTACAGCCGTTACCTGCGCAGATGGATTATTCTCGAGGGCGATGAGGCCGACCGTGGAATCACCGCGGTTATGCCAGACCGAGCGGAAGCCCTGCGCGGCCAGCGCGGTCTCGGTGCCCAGCCTGAGCGGGTAGGTATCGCCGCGGGCGGTGATCACGAGATAAGCGCTGGTGACCGGAATGTTCAACTCCCGTGACGCGCGATGGGCGAACCGTGCGTCGCGCCCACGTCCAGCGAGCAGATCCTCGATCAACGCGTGGCGGCGGCGTTCATCGAGGCGGACTCGATCGAGCTCCGCTCCGCGGTAGGAAGTGACCAGCGCCGAGGACATCCCGTCGATGACCGCCCACATCGCCGTACCCATTTCCCGGAAGTCCGCAGCCGAGATGGTGCCCGCCCGGTCCACCAGTGCCTCCCAGATGATCCGGCCGCCCAGGCGGAAGGTGCGCAGCATCGCCTCCAACGGCACGCCCTGCACAGCCCGGTGCGCGCCGATCGCCGCGGCGACATCGTCGTGCTCGGCGTCGAGACCTTTCTCGTCGATGAGGTCCAGCACCCGGGTGAGGAACCGATGGCATCCTTCTTGCAGGTCCGCCCGGCTCACCGCCGAGTAGTCCGTCCACTCCGGATTCTCGGTGAAGATCGCGGTGATGAGCCGCTCGGTGAGTACGGGGATGTCCTCACGACAGGCCGCCACCAACTCCCCGGAGCGAGTCACGGGCTCGGACTTGTCGGATACCGCCACGTCGGCCACAGTACTTCTGATGGTGCGGACCAGGATGGCCACGCCCCGCGGTCGGGCCGACTGCCGAACGATCGAGCCGTGACTCCCGACCCGGAGATCAACGTCCCGGTGTTCCGGCCACAACCGATCAGAGCACAGCGACCCCCCCACACGCGGGAGGGTTGTGCTCGGGCGTACCCAAAGATCAGTTGCCCGCAATGCTCGCCGCGGCCGAGGAGAGCGCGCACCGCAACGACACCCTTGCCGCGACCAGCCGGTGGGCCCGAACCGATTCGGCGAGGCGAACCGTGACCATTCCCGGCGCCGAGGTACAGCAATCACGCGGAGCACGGACTGCCGTTGCAGCGGGCTTACGAGAGCATTCGACCCGGCCGCTACCTCGACGAACGTGATCGGCTGTCCATTGCAGGGCGGACTTCGGGAGAGTCCGGGGCCGACGCAGATAACAATTCCGACAATTCGTCCTCGGCCTGAAAATCCCCGGCCTCGGAAGTGGGAAGATTCCATCACCGAAACGGAAAGACCTTGGCATGAACAGACTTTGGCCAATGATCTTCGCGGCGTGGGCGTCCGGACTCCGGAAGACATCATTTTTGCGGTTACCGATCCTGGTGGCCGCGGTTGTCCTGCTGTTGCCGAACTCCAGCGTCGGGAGCGCTGCGCCACCTGTCGGCACCAATGGTGATTGGCCGATGTGGCAGTTCGACCTCGCCGGTTCCCGGCACAATCCACGCGAGACCGCTCTCTCGCCGGCCACAGTGTCCTCGTTGCAGCTGAAGTGGGCGTTCGCGTTCCCCGACTCGATCGCCGCTTCCAGCCAGCCGGCGGTGGTGGACGGAACTGTTTACGTCGGTGGCCGCAACGGTACGTTCTATGCGCTGGACGCGACCACCGGTGCGACCCGGTGGTCGTTCCGAGCCGAGACGCCCCTCGGCGGAAATCTCCCGACGTACGGGCTGCGCAACGGGCCCGCGGTTGTCGATGGCACGGTCTACTTCGGCGACAACTCGGCCAGGATGTGGGCCCTGGACGCGCAGACCGGTGCCCAGCGCTGGGTCCGTCGACTGGACAATCATCGTTACGCGATCATCACCGGTTCGCCCCTCGTGTTCGACGGTCACGTCTATGTCGGTGTGTCCAGCCAAGAGCTGGGTACCGCCACCAGCGACCTGTACCCGTGTTGTACCTTCCGGGGAAGTGTTGTGGCGCTCGACGCCGCTACCGGCGACGTGCGATGGCAGCATTACACGATCCCGCCACCGGAGCCGACTCCCAGTGGGTCGCCGCCGTTTGCGCCCAGCGGTGCGCCGGTGTGGTCGTCGCCCACGATCCACCCGGAGTCGCGCACGCTGTACTACACCGCGGGCAATCCCTACACTGGCCGTCCCGAGGGCGCGGAAGCGATCGGCGCGCTGGACATCGACACCGGAACCGCCCGGTGGGTCCGCCGGATGACTCCCGGGGAAGCCCCCTGGAACGGGCGCTGCACCTACCCACCGCCGGGCGGCAACTGCCCCGAGCCCGGTCACGATTTCGACTTCGGTTCGCAGCCGAACATTTTCGAGATGGGTGGCCGCTTGGTCGTCGGCGCGGGCCAGAAGAGCGGTGTCTTCCACCTGCTCGACGCCGTCACCGGCGAGATCGTCTGGCAAACCAGGTTGAACACGCCGGTACCGGTGCTGCCCATCCCGGGCTCGGAGTCACTGCAAGGCATCCAATGGGGTGCGAGCTATGACGGCCACCGCCTGTATGTTGCCACTTATCAGGGCACGCCGGGCACACTTTTCGCGTTGCACCCGGCGACCGGCGAGGTCATCTGGAGCACGCCGAACCCCGCCCACGGTTGCCTGTTCGATCCACCGCCGATACCGATGCTTCCGCTGTGCCAGCTCGCCATGCCGAACGCCGTCTCGTCGACACCCGGCCTGGTCTACGAGGGCAGCCTGGACGGCAAGATGCGCGTTTTCTCCGCCGAGACCGGTGCCATCCTCTGGGAATACAACACGGCACGGCACTTCCACACCGTGAACGGAGTGCCGGGCGTCGGCGGCGGTATCAACGGCCATGGCGCCGTCGTCTCGAACGGCATGCTGTTCACCAATTCCGGTTACGGCCGGCAGATCACCACCGGTATGCCGGGCAATGTCCTGTTGGCCTTCGGTCTTCCCTGACCTCCCCGGGTCGCGAGTTATCGGGACATGCGCGACAAGGAGTCGAGGAGAGGGCGACCGAGGCGTTCGAATGCCCGGCGCCGAACAAGCGCCGGAACGCGGGCTCTGGCGGTAACCCAAACGTCGACAAGGACGGGAAGCCGCTACCGGCGAGGTTCTTGGCCGCAACACACAGCGGTTCCCGGCGATATGCCGCATCTCATCGGCTATGGGCCGGCGCGGCGGCCTCTCGATCCACTGGCTACGGCACACCACCGCCTGGGTCGAGCGCCACTACGGCACCGCCATCGCGCGGGAATTCGCCCGCCACAGCCGAACAGGTGGGGGAGTGACCGGCATCTACACCACCGCCACCATCACCGAAGTCGCCCTCGCCGTCGCACACCTCACCGGCGAACCTCACCCCCTGGCCACCGACCTTTCCGATCGCCGGGGGGCCTCCACGGAGTTCCGGTCGGCGCGAGTAGGAGATCTGTCGCAGGGGTCCGACCTGTGCCCGGCACTGCGGTTACGGTTCTCGCCGCGTCAGAGCTCGGGCGGGGCACCACTGCCGGGTTTCGACGTAGCCGCGCCGATCGCCGGTAGGTATCCCGAAGTGCACGAGACCGATCCAGGCGCCGGTTGTGGTGCGGGCCCATGCGTGCAGCAGTCCGGGAACGGTCGCGGTGGTGTCCAGGCCGGCGTTTTTGGTGCGCATCGGCACGACGTCGCGGCGGAAGCCCGGCTCCGGCGTGATCGCGGTGCTCAGATCCACCAGCACCGGCACCGGCGGATCGAAGACACGCCGCAGGGGCGCGGAGAACTCCTCGTTCCAGGTTTCGAACACGTATTCGATTATGCTTCGTGGTGTGATCGAAGTCGGCGACCAGGTGCGGATCGGTGAGTTCGGTGGGTCGATCTTCGTGGTACGCGAGATCGACCCCGGTGAAGACCGTGCGGTGATCGAGTCGGTTGATGAATCCGCCGCTGGTCGGTACCCATTTTCTATGCCGCTGGGCGCTTTGGTGCGGGTCGATCCGGGGGGCTGACACCGTCGGTATCCGATCGCGACCGTGCTGCCGGCGGGACTGCTGCAGAGCATGCTGAGTGTGATCGGGGTGGCGAGGCTGATGCGCTTCATCCCGCGCAGCGTGATGGTCGGATTCGTCAACGCGCTCGCGATCCCGATCTTCACCGCCCAGCTGCCGGGCCGCCGTGGCGGCTCGCCCGGGCAAACCGGCGCGGTATCCGATGGTCGACCACGCCGGCGCGGTGGTCGAAGTACCGCAGGTGAGGCGCGCCCGGATCACGCCCAGGCGACAAGCAGCCGGAAGGTGGCCGAGGTGCGATCGGTCAGGGATGGTCGGCTGCGTACTGCTCCCGCCATCGATCGATCAGCGGAACCAATTCGTTGAGCATGAAGGTGTAGAAGTCCCCCATCTCATGCATCCGGCGGGCGGTGACGGTATCGGGGCCGGTGGCGTCGAGGCCTTCTCGGGCCGCATCGCGCATGGTGGTCAGCATCGTGTTCTGCTGCGACATCAGCGCTGCCCACGCCCCGGCCCGGAATCGGTAGTGGTCGCGGCGGCTGCCCGGTGCGGGCACCCGTTCGATCAGTCCCACCGGCATCAGATGCTTGACCGCCGTCGACACCGCACCGGAACTGATCGACAACTCCGCGCACAGGTCGGCGGCGGTCATCGTGTCCTGCTCGGTGTAGAGCAGGGCGGTCAACACGCGCGCTGTCGAACGTTGCATCCCCCCGCCGGCCGACAGCGTCAGGGCCAGTTTCTCCGCGGCGTCTCGCAATCGTTCGTTGGTTCCCACCCTACGAAGGTAACAGACCTCCCAACCTTCCGAGTATTTACAAATCTCTGAAAGCTCGATATTTTCGGTTCATGGTGAAAGCAATCGAGCTGAACGGGCTCACGAAGACCTACGGCTCGGCACGAGGTCTGGTCGGACTGTCGCTGACGGTGGAGCGCGGAGAGGTGTTCGGGTATCTGGGCCCCAACGGCGCCGGGAAATCCACCACCATCCGGCTACTGCTGGACCTGATCCGCCCCACCAGCGGCACTGCGCGGGTCCTGGACATGGACCCGCGCGCCCACGCGGTGCGGTTGCACGCACGGATCGGATATCTCGCCGGCGATTTCGTCGCGCCGGGCCACCAGCGTGTCGGCTCGGCCCTGCGGTTCCTGGCCGCGTTGCGTGGCGGCGCCGGCGCGGACCGTATCGACACGCTGTGTGAGCGACTGGACCTGGATCAGGGCAAACGCATCGCGGAGTTGTCGAAGGGCAACCGGCAGAAGGTCGGGCTGGTACAGGCATTCATGCACACCCCCGAACTGCTCATCCTGGACGAACCCACCTCGGGCCTGGACCCACTGGCCCAGCAGATCTTCCTGGCCATGGTCTCCGAGGCCGCGGGCAACGGGCAGACGGTGTTCATGTCCAGCCACATCATGAGCGAGGTCGAAGCGGTAGCCGATCGCGTGGCCATCATCCGCGAAGGCAGTCTGGTCGCCGTCGACACCGTGGCCGGTCTGCGCGCCGACGCGGTCCGCGAGGTCGAGGCCACGTTCACCCGTTCCGTGGATCCTGCCGAGTTCGCTGTCCTGGCCGGGGTCACCGACGTCCGGATCGAGGGCGCCACGCTGCGCTGCCGGGTCACCGGCAGCCCCGACGCTCTGCTGCGTGCCCTGGCCGGCCACCACTTGACCGGTTTGCTGGTTACCGAACCCGCCCTCGACGAGTTGTTCCACAGCTACTACACCGGAGAAGCCGATGCTGCCTGATATCTACCTCCGCACCCTGGCCGACAACCGCCGCGGCCTGCTGGCCTGGTCGGCCGGTACCGCCGCGGTGGGGTTGATGTATGCCGCGTTCTACCCGCAGGTCTCCGAAGGCGGCATGGCCGACACGGTGGCGAACTACCCCGAGGCGATGCGCGAAGCCTTGCGGATGAACGATCTGGGCTCGGCCGCGGGATATCTGGGGTCCACGGTGTTCGGACTGCTCCTGCCGCTGCTGGTCATGGCCTACGGCGTGACCTTCGGTGCCCGCTCGATCGCCGGCGACGAGGAAACCGGCTACCTCGACCTGCTGCTCGCCCACCCTGTCGGTCGCACCCGACTGGCGATACAGCGCTTCGCCGGCCTGGTCACCGGTGCCGCCGCGATCGCGGCGCTGGTTTTCCTCGGCATGCTCGCGGTGCGCTCCGCAGCGGATCTCGACTCCATCGGCATCGCCGAATTCGCCGCCCAATGCGTGCACCTGGCGCTGCTGGGCATCATCTTCGGGGCGCTGTCGCTCGGGCTGAGTGCCGCGATCGGCAAACGCGGGCCGGTATTGGGAATCGCGGTCGGGATCGGCGTGCTCACCTATGTCGCGGGCAACCTCGCCGGTGTGATCGGCGCGGACTGGCTGAAATACCTCTCCCCTTTCCACTACTACATAGGTGGCGAACCCCTGCGCCACGGAATGCAGTGGGCCGACGCCGCGATCCTGCTGACGGCCACGATCACCCTGGTCGCCGCCGGATTCCTGCGCTTCACCCGCCGGGATCTGCGGTCCTGACCGGCACACCGAAGGCCCCGCGGCCCCTGCCGGTCGCGGGGACACTGCCGGCCGCCTACCGGGCGCGACCGCGTTGAAGCGGGCGCGGCAGCCCCTCATCGGAAAGCGTCGACGTTCTCCTCAGCCCATTGCGCGAAGGTCCTTGCCACTGAACCCGTCACCCTTGGGACTGTGTCGCGCACCTGCAGCAGTGCGTCGTTGACGTCGCCGCCGGTCACGTCCAGGACGGCGTCGGCGGCGTCCTCACCGAAGACCGCGACCATGCCCGGTCGGGCGTCCTCCCGGGTGATCTCGGTGAACTCGATATCCCGGTTCAGTAGCCCAGCGATGGTTCCGACCTGCTGACGCGCACTGACCGTTGCGGGACCGGTCAGTGCATACCGTTGCCCTCGGTGGCCGGGCTCGGTCAGCGCGACCCGGACCACCGACGCAATGTCAGCGGGATGAATCGTCGGGAGCCCGATATCGGCATAGGGCACCTGAACGGGTTGACCCGCTTGAACAGTCGATGCCCACATCAGGGCATTGGACGCGAACTGTGTCGGCCGCAGGATTGTCCAGTCCATTCCACTGGCCTCGAGAAGCTTCTCGACCACCGCATTGTCGACAGCGGGACCGAGGTGGGGATGGGTCTCCACGGTAATCGACGACACCAGCACCACATGCTCGACACCGGCCCGGCGAGCGAGGTCGATGATCTCGGCATCCGGTCCGAGTCGCGGCACGAGGAACATCGACCGCACCCCGTCCAGAGCGGCCGTCAGCGAGGAAACGTCGGCCAGATCGCCCTCGACGGCCTCGACCCCGGCCAGGCGGGCCGCTCCGGCGGCATTCCGGGTGAGCGCCCTGATCGGCCCGGCGCCGCACGCGCGCAACTCGTTCAGCAACGAGCTGCCGATGTTCCCGGTGGCTCCCGTGACCAGAATCATGAGCATGTCCTCTCGTGTGGTGATCAGCTGGACGCCACGCTAGAACCTCAACATATATATAGGTCAAGATCGAGCGAAAACGCTGATCCAGGCGAGCCGGCCGGCTCGCACCGCTTTCGGTGGTGTCCCTTTTCACGCACAGAATGGGTCGCGCAGGTCGCTGAATGATGTGGAGATTCACGGCCGAGCGACGTCAGTTTTCACGACCGAAGACGGGGGCGCGCCACCAGCACTCGCCGATTCGGTCGCCGACCTGCTCACCCACGACCGAGACCTCCACGGGTATCGCAACAGGCCGAGATAGCAAGCCCCGAGCACGGCATTGCACAGATGCTCAGGCGGTGCGCTCATGGGGTAGGCGCACCGGACCGGGCGAACTCATCGGCACCTCAGCTGCCGTGTTTCCGGTCCCGGTCCGGCAGCCTGGGGTCGAACTGGGCTCTACTCACGACTTGTGGTTCAGGTACGAGCGTGGTCACAGTCGACTGCCACGGGACAGCCGAGGCCCAGCCGACAAGGGGCATGGTCTCGTCGTAGTGCGGAGCGAACTGCGCGACGGCGATGGTGGGCATCTGGTAGTTCAGGCTGCGGACGTGGTCGAGGAACGTCTCGGGCAGCGAGACGTGATGCGTTTCCAGGTAATACGGGAAGTCGTGGCGCCACAGCCAGGTGCCGTCGGTCACCAGGGAAGAGCATCCGGGAGCATGCGGGTGGGAGCTCCCGGTGATGACATCGCGTCCGGATTCCATGACGTCGATCAGAACGTGGCCGGCCTCCAGGTAGGCCACCAGGTCCGCCTCGTCCGGCTCGCCGACGGGCCGGACCGCATCGTGAATCGACCCACTCTGGCCGGAGTGGTCGTCCAGTTCTACGTAGAAACCCAGCAATCCCAGCACTGCGTCTCCTTCGACGAGCCCTTCCGCGATACGGGAGTGCAGCCACCGTTGACCTTCGGTGGGTGAAGACAAACGATCATGCCCACCGGGGTGGCAATGTTCAGTGAAGCCGACACGAGTAGTTCACTACCACTCTTCAGTGTGGTCAGGTGGTCAGCATCTCCTGGAGTCCACCCTTTTGTCTTCGATGTCCGCGAACAGGTTGGCAATGGCGACGATCCGAGCGGGGGCGTTGGTGACTGTGCTGTCACGATTTTCCGTGAAAGGGCGGGTACCCCCACTCCCGGGCATTGAGGGCGGGATCGTCGTACCAAGGGTCACCGTAGTTCTCGTATGGGTCGCCGAGTGCTTGCAGGCGCGCCCGGCCGCGCTCGGTGATCTCTGCTCGGAACACCTCGCTCGAACCGATTTCCTCTTCCGAGATATCAAGATACCCGGGAACGCCGTTGAATCCGCGGGCTATCCTCTGAACCGCTTCCTCTGCGGGTACTTCCCACGGCCCCCAGGATCGGCCACCGCCGGGAAAGGCTCCTGCGCGGATATATCCGTTGTCGAGGAGCTCGTGAATCTTCTCCAGGACCGATTGTCTGGAATATTCGGACGGAGTCAGAGTTCTTATGTTTTTTTCGAATTCTGACAAGGGTGCCCAGTCGTCGGAAATTCCATACAACAAGAAATTCTCGAGCACGATGTTCATCACTTCGGCAGGTGCACCTTCACGACTCGTCCGTTGGGGTATGTTACGTCGATTGTAACGCCGCCGCTCGAGCTGGTATCGCGGATCCTGACCACCGTTCCGTCGGAGAGTTCGCTGGCGCGTCCGGGATAGTTACCCACATCTACCGGCTTTCCGTTTGCGGCCAGATCCTCGTACAGCTGTCGGATTTCATCATCGGATGCCATCTGCCTGTGCGGCTTGTTGTTTCCCGGTTGGGTCCTGGAATTGAGGATCTCACGGACCTCGGACTCCTTGGTGGGCGAACCGGCCTTCACAGGCTCGTCGGCGCCGCCCGCGACGGAATCGTCGTCGATGGCAACGCGCGTCGCGATGATGGCCGCCAGGCCGGTAGCTACCTGATTCAGGTCGGGAAGCGCATCGAAAGCAGTGATGGCAGTGGCGGCGGCCGCGAGGCCCAGCAGGCTCCAGAGTCGGCTGGCTCGGTAGATACGGCTGATCGTCAGGGCGGTGTCACCGGCGAGCGCGACGACACCGCCGGCACCGGCTGCCAGGCTGCCGCCGACGGTGAGCCAGGAAACAGCGACTGCGGCAGCGATGATGATGCCCGACTCGACGAGAAACGTTGTGGTCTCGCTGCTGATCTGCCGACTGGTTTCGGCGGTGTTCGTGCGGTATTCGCCGATGGGTGCGGCCATCACCTGTGCCGCGCCCGCGAGGCTTTCGGCGGCTGTCTTCATGGTGGCGAAGTCGTTGGCAATGCCTTGCCTCGTCCGCGGTTCGTCTATGCCTGTGAGCAGGTCGGCGATTGCGGAGATGCGGGAGGCGGCGCCGGTAACGGCTTCGTGGTTGCCGAATGATTTCCATACCGTCTCGGCGGCGGCCAGTTTCCCGAGATCGCCGTTGGGAAGCTTCCCGAACTCGGCGGTCACCTTGTCGAGAAGGCTGTCGAAGAACTCCGCGGCCGCACCCTCGTGGCCTAGGCCGTTGCCGTTGTCGGCGACGGAACTGGGGATCTCTACTGCGTGCACGGTGACGTCGGCGAGTTGAGGCCGGTCGGGGTTGCTCTTCGTTGGCGACGCCGTGGTTGTAGCCGGTGGCGTAGAGGAGGCGACTCTTGCCTTATGCAGGAAGAGCGCTTACGTCTGGTCGCAACAACTGCCCGGTGACGATGGAACGGATAGGTCTCGTGTGACGCAACTGCGTACCTACACGATCCGGGACGAACTTCTCGAGAAGTGGGCGGGCAAGTGGCGGGATCTGGCGGTGCCGCTTCGACTCGAACTCGCTCTCGCGGTGGGCCTGAGTGTCCCGAAGACCGACAGTGCGATCGTAGGAACCTGTCGCCATCCGGGTGCCGTCGGGACCACGCCACGCCTTTGCCCCTCGCGGCCTCATCCAGCGACCGGCTCGACCACTTCTGCCCTGGTCGAGTGCGGCGTAGAATCGGGTGCGTTAGGGAGTTACCCCTATGCAAAAGCGATGGTGGATGTGGATTGCCGCGTTCCTGACGACGCTGGGGATGTGCGCTGTACTCGCGTGCAGTAGCGGTACCCGACCCGAGCGCGCTACTCCCGGCCCGGACATACCCTCGCGGGTAGGGGTGCCCGTGCTGGTCGCGAAGATAGACAACAGTCCGCAGGCAAGGCCGCCGGTAGGGCTGGGAGCCGCCGACGTGGTTTACGTCGAGCCGGTCGAGGGTGGTTTGAGCCGGTTGGCCGCCGTGTTCTCGACCGACAAACCCCTGGTGATCGGACCTGTCCGAAGCGTACGGGAAACGGATCTGACGCTGTTGGACCAGTTCGGCAACCCGACGTTGGCATCCTCTGGTGCCGCACCTGAGCTGGTTGCCTCGGTTGATCGCTCGTCGCTCCAGAACGCCTCGGCCGATCGGCAACCTGCGGCGTACTACCGCGACTACAGTCGCGCCGCTCCGCACAATCTGTTCGTCCATTCGGATCAGTTGCCCGTCGGCGGTGGCTGGCCGGCGGCTTCGCAACCGCACTTCGGTCCTACGCCTGCCGGTGGCCTTCCCACGCAGTATCAGGAAGCGCGGTATCAGGGCACGGTGTTCGGTTTCAACTGGTCACCCGGCAACCATCGGTGGCTGGTGTCCATGGACGGTGCTGCCTACATCGTTGCCGATACCGGACAGCTCGTGGCAGGTACGGTCGTGCTGCAGAGTGTGCAGGTGCGCGACTCGGCCGTCAGCGACGTCGCGGGCAGCGTCTCACCCCTGGCCCAGACGACCGGTAGCGGTAAGGCCCTCCTACTTCGCGACGGTCAAGCGTTCCCGGCCGTGTGGTCCCGGCCCTCCCCACAGGCAGGCACTACCTATACCACCCCCACCGGTACAGTCATCCCCTTCGCGCCGGGGCAGGTCTGGACAGTTCTGATTCCAGCGCAGCTCTGGTGACCGGGACTGCGCTGCTCCACTTCTTACCGGACGTGCCGTCGAGGCCTATGTGGGGACCGGTTCCAAGTCCCTCTCGCTCAGTCCTTTCCGCGGCATCCTCCTCCCAGGAAGGCGATGAATACCGGGGACCTGCCTTCTCGGAACGCGGAAGGTTCATGGCTTGTCTCGATGTTCGGGCAGCGTCATCGACAGAACAGCGGATGACCCCAGGGCCCGCATCTGTACAGCTACAACTCGGTTGATGTGTATGCAGCATCTCGCCGCGGCGAGCCTTGGCGCGGGTGTTCAGGCCCGGCGGGTCCACAGGGTCGCTTTGATCCGCGCCATCGGCCCGCCCGCGCGGTCCACCTCGATGACCTTGAACCACACCACGTTGTGCTCGGGCGTGATACCGCAAAAGGCATCGCCCTTTTCGAGGATGTATTGGTATTCGCGAACTTGGGTTCCGTTCACCACTTCCAAGCCGCCGGCCTGTTCGAAGCACAATTGGGGTGTCGGTTCCAGCATGCTGCCGAAACCGATCGGTCCGCCGACGATAGGAAGACTATCTGTGTCGCAGCGGCGCCTGAACGAAAGGCCCGCCGCTTGATGCTGTCCCGTATGGACGGTGGGTTCGGCCTTGTCCCAGTCGACGATCGTGTAGACGGTGTAGCGGCAGTCGCCGTTCGATTCCTCGATATCGATCGATCGCTGCGAGTACACAGGCTGCCAACGGGGGCTTTCGGAAGCGGCCGTCGTTGTGCTGATGGCCGGAGGACTCGCCGGAATCGAGGGGCCGGAAGTGGGTGGTGCAACAGTCGCCGGTGCGGCGTCACCGGTGAGTTTGTCCAGCAGGATCGGCGCCCCGATACTGATCAACGCGATGATCAGTGGTGCCACGACGACACCGATCCAGAACTCCGGCTTCGAGTACCACGGCCTTTCCGGTTCGTGTGGCGGCCTCGCAGGGACCCCGGGCGGGAACTGCTGCGTGGTCATCGGCTTCCGCCCCCTTCTGCATGTCCTCCCTGCACCGACCACTCTAGTGTCTTGTCAGGCAACGCTGGGTAGATAATCCGGGCGGGCTTCATGGGTAGGTGGTCGTAAGAATTGGGAAGGGACACAATAGGTCCCGCATTCCATCGACACCCGATCGCTGCAGAGTTTCGGTCGAGCGTGCCCAATCGGCGACTCCTACACAGACCCCCACGTCCCCATGCTCCTCGCGAAGGAGCGGGGCAACAACCGTATCGGACACCGACCCGCAATGGGTCGGCATCGACGGCGCCGGCGTGCGGGCGCAGTCTCGGGTGGCCGCGCGGCCTCCTCCATCGGCCGCGCTGTGGCCTGCGTGCGGCTTCGTCGTTCACTTGATCTTGTCGATCGGCAGGTACGAGGGAGCGGATAGCCGCTCGGGAGCCGATCATCAATTTGTGGAGTACGGAGACCATTTGAGCGTCGACAGTCTTGGAGGAGGTGACTGTGCACTTACATGGCCGCCGCTGTTGGTGAGTCGGGGGCAAGGGCTCTACATCGTGGGTATCGACCCGGGGCGGGTCGGATTCGTCGAGCGCGCGGACGGTTCGTGCCAGGTCACCATCGGAGGCTGGCGGTTATACCACTTCTCGAAGGACCGCCGGCCAGGAGATCTGCGAGGTCAGGGAGTCGGCGACACCTGGTTCGCAGTCGCGCCCTCCGGAGGTAAGGCACTCGCGAAATAGGGCTTCAGTGGGCGAAGCGAGCCAGCGCCACCCGGTCGATCACGGTGATCCGACCACGAGTCAGCGCCAGGATATTGCGTTGTTGCAGGTCGCGCAGCACCTTGTTCGTCGTGGCCCGGGTTGTTCCTGCCATGGACGCCAGGTCTTCTTGATTGAGCCGGATCTCGGCAGTGGAACTCGGTCCGCCGTAGATGGCGGCGAGGTCGACCAGACGTCGCACGACCCGGGTTTCGACCGGTAGATACAACGCCTCCAGCACCTGCGCGGAGAGCCGCCGCACCTGGGCGGCCAATGTGTCGATCATGACCCGGTCGATCTCCGGGTATCGCTGACGCAGTGCCATCAATTGTGCGCGACCGAACGTCAACGTCTCGGCGCTTTCCACTGCTTCGACGGTCGCGGTCCGGCGGGACCGGCTGTCCAGCACCGCCAGTTCACCGAACGAGTGGCCGGGGCCGAGCATGGTCAGCGTCGCGATATCCCCGAGCGGGGTAGCCACCCGGACGATGAGCCGGCCGGATTTGATCAAATGCAGACAGTCACCGGGATCGCCTTCGTGGCAGATGATTTCCCGCCGTTTGTACCGGCGCGGTGTGCACGAGGCGAGAATTTCGCGCTGTTCCGGCTCGCGTAAGCCACGAAGTATCTTGAAATCGGTCGTCACTGTAATCCATCCAGCACATAGCAGGTCACCGGTTCGCTCCGGCCTCGGACAGTGACTGTGCCACGGCTGCGTACCTGCGCGCGCGAGCCGAGGTGTGCGTAGGTCAGCGAGCCGATGACTACGGTTCCGGGCTCCGCCAGACTTTCCAGCCGGGCGGCGAGATTGGTCGTATCGCCGATCGCGGTGTAGTTACGCATCTGCGGCGCGCCGATATTGCCGACCAGGGCTGGACCGGTATTGACCCCGACCCGGAATCGCGGCCAGCCGGGATGTCGAATCGCCGTTTCAGCGACCGCTCGCTGGAGCGCAAGCCCTGCGCCGGCCGCTCGCAGCGCGTGATCCGGCTGGTGGGTCGGTGCGTTGAACAGGGCCATCACCGCGTCGCCGACGAACTGGACGACCGTCCCACCATGGTCCAGGATGGTCGGCACTATTACGCCGTAATACGTGTTCAGCATATGCACCACCGCTTCCGGGGGCGAGCACTCGGAGAACGGCGTGAATCCTGACAAGTCGGCCATCAGCACACTGACCTCGGCGATCCGGCCGCCGAGTCCGGCCTGGGACGGGTCGGCGATCAGTGCGGTCGCTACCGTGGGCGACATATAGGACCGGAACAGCCCGTCGATCTGCTGATACAGGCGGGCGTTCTCCAGCATGACCGATGTCCGGTCGGCGAACGATCGCAGCATCGCCAACTCGCTATCGCTGAAGCGGCCCCCGCGCGCCGCGCCTCCAGTATTCCGGCACGACTTCCCTTGACGACCAGTGGGAACGCCAGCGACCGTGGATCGGCGGATCCACCATCGAAGAACGCCAGTTCCCGGCCTCGAACCAGCCCCAGGCGGAATCGGTCCCGCTCGAACGCCTCCGACACCAGGCGCAGGGCCTCATCGAGGAGTTCCTGTTCGTCGCGGATCACGTTCGACCGCTCACCGATCGCCCCCAGCAGACCCAGCCGACGGACCTGCTCCCGCTCACTACCCAGCGCGTAGGCGCCCTGCTGCAGCACCGCGACCTGGCGTTCGGTGAGCCCGAATCGCCTGGACAACCGGACACCGACTGCTCCCAGCGGCTCGGTCGAGGCAACGCCGCCTTCGGCGCGCGCACGCAGCGCGTCGACCATCTCGTTCAGGGCGTGCGTGTAGTCGCGCTCCAGCCCGGCCATGGTCTGGTACAAGGTGACGCTGTCGAAGAGCCCGAGAGCCGAACCCTCCCGCCGAAATTGCAGGTGCGCGCTACCGGAGATGAGGACGAAGGCTGCCAGCATCAGCACATGCCATTCCCACCACGAGGTATGCCAGCTGCGACTGAAACCCACGGCGAAAAGCGCCTCGGCCAGCAGTACGAAGGCGGTGAGCACACTGAGCAGCACCACCCCGCGTCGTCGTACGTACTGGTGCCCATAGCGAAACGCCGCAGTGAGATAGCACGCTGATCCGACGAAGGCCACACCAACCAGTGGTCCTTTGGCCTCGGCCGGATCGGGTGCGTGATGCAGTGGCGGTAACTGGGCCATCGATACCACTGCCCACGCTACGAGCAGCAGCATCGGGAGCGCGGACAACATCCACGCGAACCGATGCAACCGGGCGGCCGCGGCGGGCCCGAATTCGACCGCCGATACGAGGGCGGCGATGCCGCCGAGTCCCAGCCCGACAGGTACCGAATAGACGAAGCCGGCATTGGGCGTATACAGGATCACGCCCGGCGTTGCCAATGCGTGCAGTCCGAGGAAACCCGCGCTGAACTGGAATACCAGCGATACCAAGATCAATCTCGCGTCTCGGCGCATCCGGGCGGCCCGGAGCAATATCACGCCCAGGGCCATCGCGATGGCGGCGGTGGTGAACACCAACCAGAAGTGTGTCCCGTGGTGTTCGTAGTCCACGTCGAGTTCGGGGCGGGCTACCAGCAGCCACAATCCGAGCGCCGGCAATACGACATGTCCCAGCCACAGCAGAACCTTGACCGTCGACACCACGCGAACGCTACCGCGCGAACCGCCCGAGAGAAACATGTACAGCTGATCACGTCTACGCCGCTGCAGCGCCCGGCGGAATCCACCTCCGCGACCGCGTCCTCGCCTTTCTTCCCGACCGCGGTGTGTTCCGCGGGAAGCTCGAAGAACGGATCGCCACTGTGCCGGGATCGGAAACGGGGGGCGAGGACCTGCGTCCACCGAGAACCGACTCTCAGTACAGGTGGATGACATCACGGTGGGTGGGCGGGCTTGTCGGCTTCGGTGGACGCCGGGTGGTGGGGTGCCGATATCGATGATCGACAAATTTCGGTGAGTCTCTGTGTCGGCTCGGACACACAGTGGATGTCGACGCGCGTACAGATCTCTCGGGCCCGCATCCGAAGAATTGTGGTCGCTGAAACGAACGCCATTCGAAGGAGATTTCGACGTGATGAATGCAAGGGAAGCAATCGCGGTGTGCGCGTCTGCGATCGGAATTACCGCCGGAGTGGCGGTATTCCACCCCGCCACTGCCTCCGCGGCAACGTACGGCGGTCAGTGCGGCAAAGGATATGAAGTGATCGATTCACGCGAACTCAGGGGCGGCACCGTCTACCTCACCTACAACGGTGCGAAGAACTGCGTCGTCACCGTCCGGGATCGGCCGGGGAAACCTGTGCGGATGGGCGCCGGGCTGCGGACGTCGAAGGATCACGGCAATGTGATCATCGATGATGGCGACTACACCGAGTTCGCCGGCCCGGTGAAAGTTGAAGCGAAGGGCGAGTGCATCGACTGGGGCGGTCTGATCGGTGACGACGACTGGGAGACTTTCAAAGTGCATTGCGGCTGAGCGGTGCAGAGCGGAGCGAGTTTCAGGCCGAGGCGTTGGTAAAACTTTCTGCTTATCGGCCGGTTCTGCCGTGCGGAGTATCGCGGCGAGGGCAATGTAGGCTTCGATAAGTCGCTGACCTCTTTCGACTCCGGCATTCTCCATCTGCCCATGATCTGGCAGACGGACGCGTTCGCCTCTCGACGGGGTACCACGAAGCTGCCGGCCGGTACATGGGCCTTCGGCCGCCGGAGGACAAGGAGAGTGCGCCGGTCGCCGGCGACCGGCTCCTTCTCGTTCGTCCCGATGTCCCGGAGAAGCAGCGCTCGGCCGAACCCGGTCCTGCACCGGCGCAGAACCCGGCCCCGAGCCGGACCCTGGGTCCTGTGCCGTATCCACAGCCGGGCCTGCACGTCGCCGAGTCGGAAGGTCGGCACCGTCTGGCCGACGGGCTTCTACGGGGCGAAGACTCCGACTCCCTCAAAATTGCTCTGGATTTCAACAACGTTCCTGACGAGCTGCTGACGCACCTTCGTTCAGGAGGAACACCAGTGTGACAGTGCAAATCGGGGTCGAGGCGACCGACTCCGAGGGCTTCAACGAGAGCCGCGTCCGAATTGTCTTCGAGAACGCGAGGACCCTCGAGCTCGACCGGTCCGGATTCGGGGAAGCCTGGATCGGCACCGCCGCGACGGAGCGGGAGCCGTTGTCAGTGCGTCATGTTCGCACGGCCTGTGACGGTGGACCCAACTCAGGTCATGGGTCACCAACCGCACCATCGCAGTCGATCCATCGAGGGAGTGGGTGGTCAGTTGGCAACTGGTTGCAAAGGCGGTGCTTCCAATCATGGGACGTGCACACAGCTGACCTCCATATCGAAGCCGAAGACGGCTTGGATCGCATCGACAATCGGCGTGGAGAAGCGCGGATCGGAAAGACGCTTGGCCAGCGACGCACTCGTGTGCGCGAGCACAACACGGTGGCCATCTACATGGTGCACGGCCGCGCCACTCAACATGACATGGGTAGTGCGACGACGCTCGTAGACCTCGGCAGATATCTCCGGCCAGGCATCGCGTATCGCGTCCAGGTCGGGCAGCCAGGATCGTGGACGCTCTGGCTCTTGCTGCATGTGCCCCACATCGCCTGCCCCGTGGGTATGGCCGGCTTCGGATGCACGAGTAAGCCGATCAGTGGCGCGGCACAACTCGCCTAAGGGGGTATTCGGCTGCTCCTTTGCGAGGACAGCGAGGTCCTCGTAACGGCGTGCGTCATTGCCGAGCTTGCGGATGATGTACTCCCCTTCCTCGGAGAGAATGGAGAATGTCAGAGGGACAACTCCGGCCGGACCGAAATCTCGAATACGGCGAGGCCACCACCTTTGCGCAGACCGGTCTGCGGGGTCTCGATGCATGCGGACGATCGGGCGAAGGGCGGATACGATCCGGCCCATGCGGAACGAGTCGGGCGAGTAGGCCATCACGTTGCTCGATACCTCCTCGAGCCATTCAGCGCTGGCCGCATCGGCGGTCTCCGGATGCGGTGCCACGGACCCGAGGCCGAAAAGGCACGCCTCGAGGATCTCGATGCCGAAAGCGCTCTGGGATCGCGCACGCTCCACACGGGCCAGTAGGTCGTCTTCCGCAAGAATCGTCGAGACTTGGGTCGTAATGGTTTCAGTTCTCTTGCGTTCTTCGTTTCTAGCGTTGCGTCGGTACCGATCGACCAGCGCAAGCTCGCGCGCACCAAGCTGGTGACCGCGTGACGAGCCGACCGGTGGTTCCGCTGCCAACTCGTGACAGACAATGTTGCTGCCACCGAGCCGTGTCACCTGACGCAAGAGATCCAGTCGGGTCAGGACGGCCCCGTCGAAGCGTTCGCGGACCCGTCCCACCGTCCCAGGTGGGACGTTCGGTCGTGCCAGGTACGACGCGACATGGTCAGCCAGCCGCTCCGACGTTGCATTGCTCGTCCAATAGTCTTTCGACCCGGCCGGTACCTTCTCGGCGGACCTCTCCAGCTTCCCGTCCCGCCACAACAGCGCCCATGCCTGTTCATCGGTCACATCCGACCGGCCCAGAAGTTGTGTCCATGACCGAAGCATGGGGGTGGCTGTGGCGAGGGTCCACTGCAGGACGGCGGGCGGGATGTCGATGCGCGCGTGGGCGACCGCCGACAAGAGGTATTCCATTCGTAAAGAATGGCAGGAGGAGGCTACCCCGCATTGCTGGAGAGGGGAACTTTACAGGCCGGCCGCACCGAGAACACGCGTGGTTACGTTTCATCGACGAGCTGCTGCGTGACGCCGATGTCCCGGAAGAAGCGCGCACCCGATTTGCCCACAGGGTGAACGACGCCTAACTGGTCGAACTGGCCATGCTGGTCGGTCTCTATCGGATGGGGGCCGGGTTCCTGAACACCTTCGGGTTGTCCCCGAACCGAATCTGCCGGATTGTCACGAACAGATTCTCAGCCCGAGAACGTCGGCCATCGCTGATCGGGCGTCGGTCGATCCGGCCGGCGGGCGGTAGGGTGTCCGCGGAGCTGGACTCACCGAAAGCTACTTCGTGTACCGGCCCAGCAGCTCGGACCGCTGCCCGCTCCAGGTGACCACCACCTGATCACGGGCGCGGCTCGTCGCGACATACAACAGCGACCGTTCTCTCAGGTCCGCTTCGCCGCGCTCTTCCGCGGGCACACCGTTGAAGCCGGCCCGTGAGGGCACATGGGCTTCGTCGATCCCGGAAAGGATCACCCGGGAGAACTCCATCCCTTTCGATCGGTGCATCGTCATGACCTGGACATACCCGGGGACCGGCGGGTTTTCGTCCAAAGCCCGGGCCTCGACCCCGCGCTCGGCGAGTCCACGTACCATCTGGTTGCGGTCGTTGAGTCCGCGGGTGAGGACAGCGATGGTGTCGCGGTCTGCATCGTCGCCCAGCTGCAGCCACTCTTTGATCTGTTCCGCCACTGCCTGGAGTTCATCGGCGGCAGAACCGTATTGGCGCAGCTCGGGTTTCGGCCCGTTGCGCGCCGAGCGATAATCGGCGGTGGACTCCTCGCCTTCCTCCAGGTCGTGGTAGTCGGCGCCGTCGAGGATGCTCATGGCCAAGTGCAGGTTTTGCGCCGTCGTCCGGTAGTTGAGGGTCAACCGCCGGGACCGACCCACGATCTTGATGCCCAGACGCCCCAGCACAACGGGCTGTCCGTAGATGCGCTGGTGCGAATCCTCGGCGACGAAAAGATCGTTTGTGCCTTCGGCGACCGAGGAGCGCAGCATTCGCCAATGGGTAGCATGCAGATCCTGCGCCTCGTCCACTATGACGTGGTCGGCGAGATGGCCGGCTCCCGAGTGCGCGCGCAGGCGGAGGTGTTCCGCGGCGACGGCGAGTACCTCGGGGAAGCTGAAGGTGTCGTCCATCCGGCTCCGGCGCCGGTAGGCCTCTACGAGTTTCCACACCGCGATCCGCTGGGGCCGCGTCAGCCGCACACCCCGGCCGGGCCGGGCGATTCGTGCGTACTGCTCCAGCGTGGTGATCTTGTTCGCGAGGATCACCGAGGTGTACTCGGTTTCGAGGAACCACGGGGTGGACAGCCGTGGGTCGAGCCCGCCGCCTACGGAGTCCACTACTTCCCGCCACACCCGGTCCTGTTTGGTACGGGCTGTCGACACCTCGGTGCGGGTGCCGAGTACCGCTTCCACCGCCGGGCCGATATCGTCGGCCAATTTGACGATATCGCTGGCGAGTTTATCGATACCTTCGACATAGATCCCGCGCCGACCGGGGCGGTCGGCGATCTCGATACCGGGATCCAGTGCGCGCAGATCGCTTTCGAGGTTCTTGGCGAGTGTCTTGTTGAAGGTGGTCAAGACGATGCGCGCATCCGGATTGCGACGCAGCAGGTTGCGCGCCCGATGGATGGCTACCACGGTTTTGCCGGTGCCCGCGCCGCCGGAGAGACGGAACGGCCCGTGGTAATCCTTCTCGGCGTAGGTGCGCTGTTCGGGGTGCAGGAAAACCCGCCAGGCCGCGAAATCGCCGCCCTCGATGACCCGGCGCAGCTCCTCGTTGCCGTCGATATAGGTGAACTGAATCTTGGAGGCGGGGCGATCCAGCGCCTCCATGATCCGGTCGTCTTCGTCCACCGACGTGTCGACCGGTACATCGGTAAAGCTGTATTTCTCCCGGATTTCGTCGATCGCGGTACCGCAGGCCAGCTCCATCAGCGCGTCGGCCTGCCAGCCACCGATGTTCGCGGCGATATCGTTGATCACGTAGTCGTCGGAGGCGGCGAGTGCGCGTTCGGCGATCGCCGGGTCGAGTCCCAGTCGCTCGGTGAGTGCGTCGAAGGTGAAACCCGCGTGGGCGAGGAACCCGCGGTCGGCCTCGGTATTTTCTTCGACCGGCGCGGCGTTGGGGGCGGGCATAGTTTCCGCTCCGGGTTCGGTGAGAATGCCCTCGAGAATTCCGTTGACCGGATTGACCCGCAGGGTGGCGCGTTCGGCGATGGAATTCGCCTCGTCGTGAGGCCAGGTGCCCATATAGACGTAGGTCGTGCCTCCCTCTTTGGGGTCCACGCGGAACAGTACGGCGCGGTGGTTGAGGTCGACCCGGCCGGTTCGCACCCGCCGGTCAGCGGCGCCCTTCATCGGCTCGATGTGCAGGCCGAGCGTCGTATCGTCGGATTGCAGCTTCTCCAAGAAGCCGAACACACGTTGGGCGATCGACCCGTCGATGCCGCGAAGCGATTTGTTCTGGTTCGCCATGACAATATTCGCCATCACATCACTCCGTTCGCAGTCAGGGCCGCCACGATCGGCGCGATTTCCGGTCCACAGATGGTCCACCCTTGGTCGGTAATCGTATCGGCGGCTGCCGCCACATCATCGAACAGCACACCGACACGTGGCCCCGGCCAGGCAATATCGATGACTTCCCCGTCGTCTGTCTCGAAACCTTGTGAGGGGAGAGGTGTACCGGCCGACGCCAGTTCGCGGATGAGAGATCGCTCCTGATCGGAGATGCTGTCCGCGTACAGGGTCTGCCACTGTGGGCTCAGGTCGGAGGTATCGGCCTCGGCGGTTGTCGTCGGCGTGGGCGTCTCATCGGTCAGCAGATTACGGCTGGTGATGAGGTGGGCGTCATGCAACCCGAACCAGTTCGACAGCCGTAGCCATTCCTGCCAGGCGGATCGCCGGTCGACCGCGCGCCCGTCGTCGCGGTCGTCGAGCAGCAGGACCGCGGTACTCGTGCCGTTGTCCGTGCGCAGGGCGGCGGTGACGGTCAACGGTCCGTCGGTATACGACCAGCAGGCGTACTGGCCTGCCGGCACCTGGGCATTCGGGTCGTCGAGCAGGTTCAGGGCCCAGCTGGCCAGTTCGTCGCTGTCCCCCTTGTGGCGGCTGTCGCGCATGAACATCAGCGGCAACCAGCGACCGACTGTGGACCATGTTTCGAGTTCGGGCTCGTTCACGAAGCGGAGCAGCTGGGTGATCGGGTCGGCTTTGACGAGCTCGAATACCGCGGGCCGGAGATTACCCTGCTTCATGGTGAGTTCGGCCAGCTTCTTCATATGCCACGAGGGTGCCACCTGTTTCTTCTGCCCGGTGAATCGTTGCAGATCCTCGTAACCGAACGACCAGACCAGTACCCCACCCGATCGCAGGATCGCTCGTTTACGGGCATCGTCGGCGATCCGGTTGTTGTCCGCCGTGGCGTGGTAGGCGTGCCCGTCGGCGAATAATGCGATCACCGGGATCTCGGGGTCGGTGGTCTTCAACTCGAAATCGGGCACACTGTTGCCCATCTGGACCTGCGGGGTGAGTGTCCAGGTGCGGATCTTTTTACCAGGCACGGTGATCGTGGCCTTGTTGGCGTAGGTGCCGGGCGTTTCCTTGATGGTGGCCCCGAGAGTGCGCAATCGGTTCAGGAAAGCGACGTAGAACTCCCGCTCGAGTGGAGACTCCGAGCTGGCTGCCGGTTTCGCCGGTGTCTCTTCGACGATCGCTTCCCGCCATGTCTCCCATACCGGGTCCGCCTCCTGCGCTCCCAGGATGAAGTCGAGGATCTTGGCCGCGGTCCTGCGGGAGACCTTGTCGAGCTCATGCGGTGCGGTGAACGGCAGCAGGCAGTTGTGGCAGGCCAGCCGCGCTTCGTCGGCGCAGGAACAATTGCGCAGGACTTCCCGGGCAGTGCGCAGCGCCGACCACACCTTTTCCGGATCGGCGAATTCGGCGAGGTAACCGGTTCCGCCGGGCACGGTGTCGTGGATGAGCAGGGCCTGCTGGTTGCGGTCGTACAGGGCATCTGTGATGGTGACGACATCCAGATGCTCGGGTGATCCGCCGATCACCTGGCGCAGCCCGAGCAGGATCGCCGCGCTCAGGCTGGGGTAGGCCAACGAGTCGTAACGCAGGAAAGCCGGCACGTGCAGAAGCACGGCCTGGGTGCGGAGTGTGCGCGCCAGGGCGATCTCGCGGACGTGGTCTTCGGTCGCCGCCTTGCGGTACCTGCACCAGCTGCGATGTTCGTGCGGATCGTTGCGGCCGGCGATGCGATCGAGCTGGCCGCAGCCGGAGCAGACGCGGAAGAGCCCCGTGGTGATCTCGGATCCGGCGATGGTACGCCGCCCGCCCTGCGAAGTACGCCTCCCCAGGTTGAGCCAGCGGATATCGATGCGGCGCAGATATTCCGCGCCGAAATCGTATTCGGTGGCGAACCAGCGGCGAGCGATATTGTCCGGGTCGATATCGGCCGCGGTGACCACCGCATACGTTTCGCGTTGGCGCTCGTCGCGGGAATCGGTGATCGCGGCCTCGTCTCTACGCACTTCCGCCGACACCTTCGCCATCTCCACGACCTGCAACTGCTGGCTCACATCGGCGATGGCCGCGGTGCCGCAGCGGGGGCACCGGCTCGGCGGCAGCGCGCTTTCCGCAGCCACCTCGGTGCCTACCCAGCCGCATTGCGGGCACATACGCCAGAGATGGATATTGGCCTCTCCCGCACCCAGATCCACGGCGTCGATCTTCACTGCCAGGCCCTGCGCGTAGAACGTGGATCCGGGAGCCAATTCGGTCAGCGCAACCCGGGCGCCACGGCGGTAACTCTCCGTATCACCCTGGTACTCCTTACTCTCTGGATCGAACCAGGTGATGCCCACATCCAAGGTCACCGAATCGTCGAGGAGCGTGTAGTTGGGCAGCACTCCGTAGCGTTCGAGGACGCCGACCCAGTGTTCTCGGGTGAGGTCGTGGAGGTGTTTGCCGAGTAAACGCAGGGTGGCTCGCGCCGAGCGCAGGTCGCGTTTGTCGTCGTCGGTGGCCGCGGGGGAGTTGGCGCGTTGCTCGAACTCGGGGAGGGCGGCGTCGACCGCCGTCCGGCGTTCGGTGAGTTCGGCGACGTCGAGGTTCCACCGGTGCACGGCCTCGCGCAGTTGACCAACCATCGCGCTGGGCTCGCCCGGCTCTGTCGGTGTCGCCCAGATGCGTAACGCCTCGCGAGGCGCTTCCGGGAGAAGGCTGCCGAACTGGTCCAGGAAGCCCTCGACGAGTTCGTCGGCTTTCAGATCGGCCAGTCCGATCAGTCCGGCCATCCACGTGCCTTCGTCGAAACTGCCGAGGACCGCGCGGGCCTCGATCGGATCCTGGGCGCCGGGCCGCCGCGCCAGCTGGTCGACGATATGCGCGATGTACTGGCGTTGCAGGATTTCCTCGGCGGTGAGAAAGGTCGCGGGTGGGCGGACGTCGCCCGAGATGACCGAGGTCGGATCGTACAGCTTCGGCAGATGCTCGCCGCGCCCGCGGACGAAGGCGAGGATGAGCGAATTTCCGGTGAGACGCCCGGCCCGGCCGACCCGCTGCAGATACGAGGCGACGGTACGTGGCAGCGAACCGAGCATGACCGTCGACAGATCACCGATATCGATACCCATTTCGAGGGTGGGTGTGGCGACCAGGACGTTCGGTGCGGTGGGGTCGATACTGCGCTGCTTGAATTTGGTCTCATAGTCTTGGCGCAACTTGGGCGGCAGCAGCGAGGTGTGCTCGCGCGCCACCACCCGCTTCATCTCCGAGCGGTCGTAGAGGCCGCGGTAGAAGTTGTCGGATTTCGGGGCGCGGTGCAGGGTGCCCGGGCAGCGGCTGAGCAGGCACGGCGCTCCGTCGAGTTGATCGACCACCGCGGCAGTACCCGGATTCTGTGTCTGGCAGACACCACAGACCAGCAGGTGCCGGCCTGCCTCGAGATCGTCGAGGCTCGGCGCGCCGACCCGGATGCCGTCTTCGCTCAGTTGGTAGGCAGTGAGCGCCTTCTCGGTGGTCACGGTGGTGAGGATGCGCTCGTCGGCGAGGACGGCGAACAACGAGCGGGCCAGGAATCCGCCGTCGAACGGTGCGACCCCGAGACACCGCGACGCCCACAGCGCGTACCACGATGAAGGTGCCGTAATCGCGTCGAAACCTTCGGGGACGGCTCGTGCACCGACCGCCGGGAAGGCCGGGGCGGGGCGGCCCTTGGGGAACGCGGGCATACCTTCACCCAGCGGGCGCCCACCCCAGACCCAGCGGCGGTTGGCGTCGCGCTGGACGTATTTGTCGAGCCAGACATGCCGGATCGCGCCTTGGATCCGCATCCGTTCGACCGTGCCCCGAACCCACCGGGTGATCGCCGCGGCGTCGATATCCGTCAGCGTCAGCTGGTATTCGGTGTTGTCGAGCGCCTGGGCACCCAGTCGGGCCACTCTGCCCGGCGAGCCGAGATCGACCTCGGCGACCACACTCCCGGTGAGCTCGAGGGTGCGGCCGAGTCGCGATTGCCGTCCGAATTCCAGGTCGATATCGAACTGCACCCCGCGCCGGACCTTCTTCGTCGCCTCCCGGCGTTTGGCCGCGGTCGCCTCGGCCTGCCAGAACGCCCCGAACTCGTCGCGCTCGACGATATCGGGCGCGAGCAGGTGATATCGCCGGGTCGGGTCGTCGCCCGCACGGTCGATCACCGCGTCGCACAGTTCGGTGAGTGTGAGCATTTCGGCCCCGGTGATCCTCTCGCCCAGTGCGTTCCGCAGTGTGGACCGGAGGCTCAACGTGTGCGAGCGGGCCTGGACGAAACCCGCGCGATGCGCGGCGTCCTGCACGCTGTCGGTGAACATGAGCGCCTTCTTCTCGTCGGCGTTCAGTTCGGCGTCCCCGTACATGGTCGACAGCGCCACCGAGAGCTGAGTGGCGACCGCGCTACCGAGGAACCGGATCCCGTCGGCCGTATTACACGCCGGACACACATCCTTCGTGGAATCGTCGTCGGCCGCGGGCCCGTGCAATGCGAGGACGGGCAACACCCGCCCCTCCAGTACCTCCGTGCTCTCCGGATCCGGCACCTCGTCGCCGACCTCGCGGTCCTCGATGCGCAGCCACCGCAGGTCCTGCACCGCCGGAGCCTGTTCCGCTTCGACCGGAGCGGAGATCAAGGCACGAATCCTGGCGTTGCCCGAGAGGTGCTGGGCGCGGACGGATGACTGGTCGGGGTCCAGCGCGTACCCGGTGGGTGCCAGCCGCACACCCCATCCGGAGCGTCCGCAATGCCGGCAGAACAGCGCCGGCGCATACTCGGCACCGCTGCTCTCGGTGTCGCCGTCGTCGGCCCAGCGGAACCGGGTGGTGGACGAAAGCTCCCGGTCGATCCGGGACAGCTCCCGGACCCACAGATGCACATCGACATTCAACGCCGAACGCCCGATCTCGGCTCGCAGATGGGAGAGCGCCGCGAA
The DNA here is from genome assembly GCF_001613205.1 of Nocardia sienata NBRC 100364. Taxonomy (GTDB): domain Bacteria; phylum Actinomycetota; class Actinomycetes; order Mycobacteriales; family Mycobacteriaceae; genus Nocardia; species Nocardia sienata. Next base: position 74,162 of record NZ_BDBX01000001.1, read on the forward strand.
TACATAGTCCAGGTATCGCTGCCGGATCGCCCGGCCGCGCTGGTTATCGCGTTCGGCGGATGACACGGACAAGGTCCTCGCCGCCAACTCGGCCAAGGAGATGGCCTTGGTCGAGCGGTCGAGTAGCCGGGCGAACCAGTGATGCTTCTTCAGCAGATCCAGCTGTTCGGTCTCGTCCAGGCGGCGCAGTTCGGCGGCCAGCTCCGGGAAAGTCGGATGCTCGTCGCCGGTGCGCTCGAACAGAGTCGCGAGGACCGCGGCCGCGAGATGCGCGTTGTTGGGGGAGCGGCTGCTGAAGGCGTCGAGATCGTTGACCGCCTGTTCCGCGGACGGGGCGATCGGGACATAGCGGCGATCGAGGCCGGCATCGCGATCCGTCAGCCAGTCCTCGAGCTCGACCCGTGTTTCCTCGACAAGCGATTCCTTTCCGAACACCTCACCGAAAACGGTGTGCGCGAACTCGAGCATGGCGGTCGGTTCGCCCCCACCGCCGAGGGTCGCGGAGGTGGCCACCGGTGTGATACGGCCCAGCGGCCGTGCCCGGTCTTCGTCGGCGACCTGTGACGCCTCGTTCCAATACGATTTCACCGCCAACCCGAGACGGCGTAGCAGCATCGCGACATCGGTGCCCTGAGCGCCGTCGTAGGTGTGGAACTCGTCGAGCACCACATACTGCAGCGATTCCGCAGACTGCCGCCACATCGCGGCACGGTCGGGTCGAAGCAGCAGATGATCGAGCATCTTGTAGTTGGTGAGCAAGATATCCGGCGGCGAATCGTGCATCAATCGCCGATCGGTGATCAAGCCCTCCGCCGAGACCAGGGTTCGCCCGCCCGAGCTCTGCTCACCGGTGTACAGGCCGGCCGTGACACCCGACAGCTCCGGATGCGCGCTGATCAGCCTCGCCAGCCGCTGCTCCTGATCGTTGGCCAGCGCATTCATCGGATAGATGATCAGCGCCTTCATTCCCGCGACGCCCTGCTTCTTGGCACGCACGACATGATCGAGGATCGGGATGAGGAACGACTCCGTCTTACCGGAACCAGTCCCCGTGGTCACCAATGTCGGCTGGGGGCGTGTCTGAAACTTGGTCGACAACCGCTCGAACGCCCTGGCCTGATGCCCATAGGGCACGAAGTCGTCCGGCAGCCAGTCCAGGTGCATACCCCAGTTGCCGCGGGCCGGGGCGAAGGGCAGACGTAACCGAACATAGGGGCCCTTGAACATGCCGTCCCTGGCATCGCCGACGAAATCGGTGAGTGCGGCCTGGGTATCCGGGTCGGTGAGCGCGAAGGTAGTCGCCAGGTAATCGGTCAAACCTTCACGCAGCCGGTGGGCCTGCAAGGTCGGTAGGAGAGCCCCCACAAATGCTCCTCGATCGTCGGCCGACTCGGCTGGTCGGGTGCGTACTGAGCCCGCTGACCTGTTGTTCTTCAGGCGGGCGCTCTTTCGGATGTTAGCCCGGAAGTCTGCCGGGTGACCGGGGATCGACGCCGAGGCGATCGAGCGGACGAACCGGCCGAACATTCACCGTTCTCGCGTCGATATGGGCCGCACATACGCCACGAAGAGGCAACCTGATGGTCGTTCCCGCGCGATGAATAGTTACAGGCCTCTGATCACTACGATGAGTGCTCTGCCCCGGCGGGTGCCTGCCGGTGTGAGTGGTCTTGCCCGGCTCGGTCCTCACAGTCGGCGTCGGCTGCGCTGTCATCGGCCCGAGCGGTAGAGCATCCACGCCGGGATCCGCAATGCGCTCATGGGCTGTTCGGGGTCCGCTCGGATGTCCCTATGGCGGAGCATCAGTCGGAGATGTCGTGCCGGATCCACACCTTCACGCACCCCGCGATCCAGGATGACAGCTGTCTCGACTCCGGCGGAGTCCTCCACGACCGCATCGGTGAGATGCCCGCGGACCTCGCGCTGCAAGGTAACCCGGCCGCCTGCACCGGCAAGGAAGGCGAAGAGCCGGTCCTGTAATTCGTCGGGTGCCGAGCCGGTTCCGGAATCTTCCTGCACGCCCACGGCCGCGTTCAGAAGTGCCGCACCGATCCGCCGTTCCGACCACAACCCGCGGTTACCCACCACGATCAGGTGGGATCGAGCACGTGTGATCGCCACATTCCACAGATTGAGTTGGCGTTCGACCCATTTGATCGAACCTCGCGGCATATTCGGAGCGGCGACCAGCGAGTAGAGTACGAAGTCACACTCGCCGCCCTGGAACGTGTGTACGGTCCCGATCCGTACATGCTCGAAGCCCTTACCGAGTTGGGAGCGGATCATATCCACCTGTGCCTTGAACGGGGTCACGACACCGATGCTGGGCTGATCGGCTGTCGCCCCACCGGGCGGTAGCAAGAACTTGACGGCCTCGACGACTTTTGCGGCTTCGGCGCGATTGAACCAGGATTCGCCCGATCGCGGTTGCTCGGCGTTGCCTTCGATGTGGGTCCAGTGGATGGCGTCACGGTTGGCGATCGTGGGGCGGCCACGCGTATCGGTCAGCACGGCCAGCTGTCCGTCATAGAAGAGACCGTTGACGAGTCCTGCGATTGTCGGATGGCATCGGAAGTGCTCGTCCAGCAGGAGGCGGCCGCCCGCGGCCCGCTCGCAGGCTCGAAAGGCGGAATGCCTCCGGTAGGACATTCGGCCGGCCTCCAACCACCCAAACCCGAAACCGGCCTCCTGTGCGGCGTGGATTTCCTGTTCGGGTCCGATATCGGCGATATGGGGCAACTGCATCGGATCGCCGATGATCACGGCACGGCGAGCACGGAATAGAAGGGGCAGTATTGCCGGGATGGCACACTGGCTGGCCTCGTCGATGATCACGAGGTCGAAAAGCGCCGGCGCGGGTGGAAAGTAGCGCGCCGACAGGGTGCTGACGGCCCAGCCGCGGACATTCGGGAGCGCGGCCCGTACGGCCCGCCACGCGCGCCCGTCCTCGGTGGCCTCGATGAGATCGGTGATCCGGCTCCTGCCTTGTAGGGCGGCTGTGCGCGTACTGGTCCCCAGCGCAACCGCGGACGTGTGCCGAAGCTCGGATTCCGCAGTGTGTAGGCGCCTGGAGAGTTCGTTGTCGTCGGGTAGCGCCTCGAGCCGGGCCCGCGCTGTACGCCAATCCTTCTCGGCCGCCAGGAGTTGGGCAAGGGTGGCGCAGCGGCCGGCGAGCGCATCGTCGTCCTCGACGGGGATCTCCCAGCGTCGTAGCAGCCGGGCTCGGCGATACCGGGCGAAGAACCGGGCGCGCACCGCACCCTCCGCTGCGCGTAGGGCAATCTCGAGCGGCTTCTGCTCGAGGCGTGACAGCAGGTCGACGATGGAAACACCGAGCTTCTCGGCCGAATCGTCGCGGGTGCGTCCCGCGATCAGCAGGCGCTGCTCGAGTTCTCCGGTGGTGGCCAGCAGGTCCCGCTGTGCACTGTGCGCGTGCTGGGCCTGCCGCAACGCCGCCATCGCGGTGGCCGGATTTCCCTCAGTGGGGCTTAAGGTCAGCAACCCGCGAAGTGCTTCGGAGGTGCCGCTCCGGTACTCGAGGCTGCCGGTGCGCACAAGACTTCCCGGGGCGACACTCTCGCACCGCTTCCACACCTCGTCCACGGCCCGGTTGTTGGTCGAGGCGACGAGGACCGTCGAGTTGTTGGCTACAGCGGTAGCGACCAGATTGGTGACGAGCTGGCTCTTGCCGGTTCCGGGCGGTCCGGTGGCGACGGTCAGTCGGTTCCGCATAGCCGACCGGATGACAGTTTCCTGGGCTTCGTTGCATTGCAGAGGAGTCACCAGCTGGAACGGCGTGTCTTGCGCTGCGGAGCAGTGCGGCGTTTCCGGGTCCAGAGCCGAGAGCGCGGTGTCGCGTATCCGGTGGGCCTGTTCGACGAGACTGTCGAGGTCTTCGAGCAGTTTCGTCACCGGGCTCGGGCCATTGGGAACTCGGCAGAGCACCGCCGCGTTGCGGGCTCCCGCGTTCGGGGTGTCGACATCGATGCACTCGGCGAGTTGGCCCGGGCGCAGTGGCTCGACGCAGGCGAGGCCGAGGTCGAATTCGAGCAGCTTTCCGATGTCGTTGGCCATGGCGGCAGGTTGGCGAGCATGCCAGGTGGGACGGTAGGCGGCATTGAAATCGGCGGCCGTATCCTTGCCCAGGAAAATTTCGATCAGCTCGGGATGAGCGATGATCCGCCCGGTCGGTTCCAACCGGGTCCCGCCCGCGGTGTGTACCACTTCGACCTTCCGGAGGAGCAGCGGTGCGAACCGGTGCCGGGCGCCGTTCCTGGAGTTCTGGCTCGATTGCAGGACGACGGCCGGATAACCCGCCCACAGTTCATCGTCGGCGGCAACCACATCCTCGACGAACTCCCGCGCTTCGTCCGGTACCGGAACCCGGTGGTCCTCTTCGACGGTTCCCGACAGGAAGGATTCGCTGCCGCGCACGCAGACGTACGATTCGCCGTGCTCGGCAACCGACAGCACGGAGAACTCGCTTCGACCAGTGGTCAGACAACGCCGGTAATAGTCGAGCAGCTGAGGCCACGACGGCCGGGAGTCCTTGGCCGGGACCCCCTCGGGGACAGTGCCGGTGTCTGCGTCTCGCGGAACGGGGGTCAGCGTGGCCGGACCCTGGGGCCGGGAGGCGATCACGATCCGGTCGTCCACCTGCACAGCGGATTTGACCGGAACCTGCTTGGCATCGACTCGCAGCCGCTGGTTCACGTACTCGAACAGATCGTCGACGGTGACCTCGCCGGTCTCCGGTCGGGCCGCATCGCCGCTGCGCAGCGTCTCCACGACGGCCCCGGTGAAAAGTGAGGGGGTGATAACGGTCGACTCCGGCGATCCGGCGAACGACGCCTCGGTAGCGCGAGACGACGACAGAACGAACACCCCGTTGCTGCGCAGGACCGGGGAGGGGGCGGGCGTTGTGACGCCCTTTGCGGTCGCGCTGTCGTCCCGGTCCGCCGCTCGAAGCCCGACCGCGAACCCGCCACTCTGGCAGCAGTCGATCATCAGGACCTTCTGCGGTGCCGGGCACGATTCGAGCGCATCGTTCACGAACTGCGCACCCACGGCGGTGGCCGCGACATTGTCGAAGTCGGTATCGGTGGTGACGAAGTGGAACTCGCTGTTCACCTGCACCAAACGGGTGCCGTGGCCCGAGATGTACACCAGCGCCAGCTCGTCCTCGTCGCAGGTGCCGAGGAATTCGACGATCTCGGTGCACATCCGCTCGGCGGTGCAGTCCATGACCGGACGTACTTCGGTGAATGCGCCGATATGTCGGTGGAGCAGCACCTGTCCCAGTAGGGAAAGGTCGGCGCGGATCGAAGGGAGAGGTGCGAATCGGGTGTCGGCGTAGTTCTCGACACCGAGCAGCAGCGCGCGTCGCCGTACCGGCCGGTTCACGGTATTTCACGATCGGATTCGGTCGCGGGATCGTGCCGCTCTCCTGCGAGCAGACGGACGATTCGCTCGGTCCGTTCGTCGATCCCGCCGGTGATGACGATACTCCCGCCTTCGTCTCTGGCGATCTCCACTTTCCGGTTGCGCTCCCGTGCGCACCACTCGCGGATGGCGGTGACGAGTACACGGGTGACGGCGGTGGCGACCGGTACCGCGACGGTTGCCGACAGCGCGAGATCGGCTACTCCGGCTCCTTTTTCCCCGTCTGCCTGATCGGCACGATCGGTTCCGGCGAAGTCGACCTCGAGATCTTCGACCGTCGACAACGTGCGGCGGAGGTCCCGGGTCAACCGTTCGGCCCTGAAGGTGTCGCCCGCGATCACCCGGATGCGGATGTCCTCATGGTCATCGGTCATGGTGCCCCCTGCTGTGCTGATCCGGTGAAGATTTGCGCGCCTGCCTCCCGGCTGAACCAGGATACGTGTCCAAAGACGTTATACCAGGCCAACTTTGAATCTACGGCGGTCGGGCGCCGACAACATGGTGCCATGTCCATTGCCCGGTGGAGATGCCGGCAACGGCGACCGTAGGCGATTACACCGGTGTGCGAGGGGCCGCGCGTCAACGGCAACCCGCGACTACCATCGGTAGCCCAGAGGCGGCCGCGTCGACGGAGTGGAGTGGGGTAGTGGGTGGGGAGGACGAGCGGTGCGGTGCGATCGTCGAGTTCTGGCAGGCCGTGGAGATGTTCAGTCCGCAGCGGGTGGACCGAGTCGATCGGCAGCAGCGGATCTTCCCGGTGGCGGCGGATGAACCGCTGCCATGGGATCCGGCACATGAGCTGTCACAGCTCTCCCTGCGCCCGAATCAGGCGTGGCGTCATATCGTGTATGCCGGAATCTACCGTCTCGACGAAGTCTTCGAGGTGCTGTCCCGCCATTTCGACCCAGACCCGGACAGCTACGATGACCGGCCGAGTGGGGTGGCTGCCTTCCGAGCTGCCCAAACCCAGGTCGAATCCATCCGCCGGCCGAGGCGTGACGTCCATGCGCAGGTCGTCCGGCGTCGGCAGGTGAAGCGGCGGATCGACGAGATCACGGAAGAGCTTGCGGCGGCCGCCGCGAGAGCGGAGACGGCTCGCGGAGAACGTGAGACTGCATGGCGTTTCGCGCAGGAATGTGTTCGAGAAGCAGAACGACTCGCCCGCGCACAACAGACCGCTGTCGAGCAATCCGCCCGGCAGCGCCGTGAGGCCGCGGAACGGGCGGTTCGTGATCACCGCGGCGAGGTCGAGCAGATCGCCGGTGGTCGTCGGGTCCGGGCCGAGGAGTCCCTGCGGCGCTGGACCGCAGAGCTCGATCGACGCGACGAACTCCTGGAAGGCCACCGTGCGCTGCGGCCGGGCTGGTGGCGACAGCTGTGGTCCCTGGTCGAGGCCGGCCGGGAATGGTCCCAGCGTCGGTCGTGGCTGGTCGGACAGGTGCAGCAGGCATCGCAGGCCAGGGCAACGGCGCAGGCCGAATTGGACTCGGCGCAGGCTGATCTCGGCCTCGCTCGAGAATCACTCGCCACCGCCCAGCACGAATACGATGCGGCACCCCGCGCCTCGACCGCCGGCATACCTCAACCGTCCATCGCGTACGAGCCGCTGATCAGCGCAAACCGTATTCTGGAGCGCGCCGAACAGGAAGTCGCCGCAGCAGCGCGAGCACTATCCGGTGCCGAGCGAAGCTTCCGGCAGGAGCGAGACGAACTCGCGGCTTTGAACGTCGACCTCGCCGACGGCGCCGGATTGGGTGCGTACTTCCCGGACGAGACGTGGTGGGAGGACAGGATACGCCGGGAATCGGCGGCCCTCTGGACCGATCCTGAATGGAACACCGCACGCAGCGAACTACTGCTGGCGGCCCTCGCGCTGCATCGATCGTTCCTCCGGCAGGTGCCGACCGAAATGCGCCGCAATCTGCAGGCCGCCGTGGATATCGTCAGTGGTGCAGCCCCCCCCGCAATCTCTCGGACGAAGCGGCGCAAGCAGCCTGGCAAAGCTTGTTCCTGGTGGTTCCGGTCGTATCCACCACCTTCGCCTCCTACGGTCGGCTGTTCGGTCATCTGGAGCGGGAATCACTCGGCTGGCTGCTCATCGACGAGGCCGGGCAGGCCACCCCGCAGAACGCGGTCGTGCGCTGTGGCGGACGCGGCGGGCCGTTGTCGTCGGCGATCCCCCGCAGTTGGAGCCTGTGACCACGCTCCCGTTCCGCACCGAGGACGCCATCCGCACTTCCTTCGAGGTGGACCCGCAGTGGAGCACCTGCCGCACGTCGGTGCAGCGTATCGCCGACCGGCTCACCCCGCTGGGGACTTCACTGCCGGGCGACGAGGGCTGGACTTGGGTGGGTGTCCCGCTGACCGTGCACCGACGCTGCGATGCTCCCATGTTCGAAATCGTCAACTCGATCGCCTACGACGGACTGATGATCAACGGCACCGGTACCGCTGCTCGGAAACGTTTCGATACCAGCTATCCGAACCTTCCCGAATCCAAGTGGATCGATCTGGTCGGTACCACCGCGCACGGACACTGGATTCCGGACGAGGGCCGGCAACTGGATCGGATTCTGCGCTCCCTTGCCGTCTCGGCATCGATATGTCGGAAGTCATGGTCATCAGCCTGTTCCGGGATGTGGCCCGCGAGATCAGCCGACGCGGCCGGGCTTATCCCGGTCTGACCGCAGGAACAATCCACACCGCGCAGGGAAAACAAGCCGATGTGGTGATACTTGTCCTCGGCGGTGACCCGGCCCGGCCCGGTGCCCGGCGGTGGGCAGCGAGCAAACCCAATCTGCTCAATGTCGCAGTGAGTCGGGCGAAACGGCGGCTCTACGTGATCGGAGATTTCCGGTCATGGTCGCGCGAGCGTTACTTCGGCACCATGGCCCGGCATCTACCGCGGGCTGACCCGGTGGCCCCATGATTCCAGTCGGCACTTCTTTTCGTAATTGGCGATTCCGGGCTCGATTCTGGTTACGCGGTGCGCCACTCGTCGATGGACGACCAAATCGTGGTATGCGGCGCGTCGTACTGCTCCAGATCACCCTTTTCCGAGACTCGTTCGATCAGTTGCTCGATGCGAGCAATGAGTTCGGCGGAATCGGTCTCTCGTGAATGACAACCCAAGAGTGCCGTCAAAAGGTCGCCTGGATAGAAGTCGCTCTCGGCGAGGGGATTGGATCCGAGGATGTCCAGCGCCACTGGAGTCAGTACGTCGACGCCCTCCCTTTGCGACAGGAGGACGCGAATGTCTTCGACGGTGAGATCGGGCAGGGGGACGTCTCTCAACGCGTGCACAGTCTTCATGAGTCGGGTTGCATCCTTGTCCGGGGCGGGCCAGGCTCTGCCTTCGATCTGAGATAGTGACCGTGGGTCGCGATATGTCACTGTGCTCCTCTCCTCATCTGCGCCTCAACCAGTTCATCCACGTGGAACGAACTCTTCGCTGTAGTCGAGTAGTCGGCTCGCCTCGGATAGCTCCCGTTCCAACTCCGCGCGATCGGCGGGGTTGGTTCGTGAGTCTCCGAGCTGGCGTTTTATCTGGTCGATACGTTTGACGAGGCCGTTTTGTGCGTCTCGTACTTCTCGGACATGATCCCACGGGGTCCCGTCGGGCTTTCTCGCCACTACTTCGCCGTTCAGTTCCCGACGCGCAGCGTCGAGGTCACGATCCGTGAGGTGTTCTTTTATCTTGTCTGTCTTGGTCGGCCGGTCGCTGGTGCTTGTGCCGACGGGGCCATCGGCCTCGGTGTCGAGGTAGGCCCGAGCGGCGATTATGGCAGCGAGGCTGGTGGTGACCTGCGTGAGGTCAGGGACCTTATCGAAGGCGACGACGGCTGCGGCGGCGGTGGCGAGGCCGAGAAGGGCCCAGAGCCTACTGGCCCGGTAGATGCGGCTGATCGCCAGCGCGGTGTCACTGGCGAGTACGACGACACCACCGGCGCCGGCTGCCAGACTGCCGCCGACGGTGAGCCAGGAAACCGCGACCGCGGCGGCAATGATGATCCCCGACTCGACCAGGAACGTCGTGGTCTCGCTGCTGATCTGCCGACGGGTTTCCTCGGTGTTCGTGCGGTACTGACCGATAATGCTGGTGGATATGGACGACGCCTCGGTGCGAATCGAAACGGGCTGGTGCGTCCGCGCCATCGCCGACTGGCGGTGTATTCGGGGCAAGGATTCGCTTTTATCGCACTCGGGATCGGATCGGACAGCACCGCCCAGCGGCGTTCGGACGATCGCGGAACCACCCCTGCGTGGGGCCGTGTCCGGGGGCCTCTGCCGGCGCTTCTCGGGTTGCTGCTCGGCGTTTGACCGCACAGCCACCGATGGGCCTCCGGCGATCTGATCGGCGGAGGCCCTGAGGGTGGTCTGGGCGGCCGGAAACGGTCAGCTCACGGCGACGAATATCTTGTCCCTGGCAGTGCCGTGTCCGATCCGTCAGCGCGACCCTCGGTGTGCGTCGGCCCCGAAGGCTCGCTGGGCGGCAGCAGCGGGATAGTGGAGTCGGCTCATAGGAAACTCCGGATGCGGCGACCTGTCCGGGGCCAGGGTCTGTCCACGGTGCTTCGCACGGTATCGGAGGTCAACCGCATAATTTTTCCCGACCTCGGATCTTGCGGCTTCCCTCGACCTGGTCCGTTCCGCGTCAGTGCTTCGAATGTGCCGGGTCCTGGTCACCTGTGTAGCAGGTCGATCGCGCATTGTGAGCAAGGCTTTCCAGATGCCGGTACCTGTGGTGAGAAGCGGGTTTCGGCTTCATGACTGACCGGGTACCGCCGGGTCGACAACAGGTGGGTGCCGGACTACAAGAGATCGATTCGGTCGGGCTCGGGTAGCTGCGTGGGCCGTTCGTCGGTATACCAGGCGTATTCGATCCCGCTCAGCCGTCCGGCTTCGGCCCAGAGGATGATCTCACCGATCGGCCTTCCCACGGGGTCGGAAACAGCTCCGTTCGCGACGATCCCGTCCGTCGCACCGCCCGCCGGGGCGGGGCCCGGGCGTACCTCTACATCAACGCTGGGCGATCCGACGCCCCAGGTCGATACAACCTGCAGATATGGTATCTGCGCACGGTATTCGGCAGAACCGTGTCGACCCGCCGACAACATCTTCGTGACGACTGCGGCCTCGAGGTCGGTCAGCGGCCTCGGCCGAATCGGGGTACTACCCATCGCGTCTCCTTGGTATTCGGGTAATGTCACGGAATGTAGGCGGTACCTACCTTGAATACTCCGTTGATCATAGCCCCGCGGATGTGAACCGTTTCGCCGTTGATAGTGCGCACCAGTGGGTTCGAGGCGTTGTAGACACCGTCCGGAACGCCCTGCACACTCTCGATAATTTTGGTCATGGTAGTCTCTTCGCCCCCCAATGACTTCACCAAATTGTCCAATTTGTGCTTCGGGACGAAGACATGCCCCATCGCCTCTTTGTCGAGCGCATAGTCGAGGGAACTCTTCAGTCTGTCACTTGCAACTTTCGCTATATCGGCGGTTCGCTGTGCGAGTAGATCCGCGATGCGTTGAAGTTCGGCGCGTCTGGCCGCCAGGTCGTCGCCGGTCTGGGTGACTTTATCGACAAACTTTGCCGCTCGTTTTGCGCTGAGCACACGATCGACATAGTGCTTCATCTTCAATGCAAGTTTGCCGGCTTTGGCGGCTGCGACGGCTGCGGTGCCGAATCCTGCTGTCAACGCGCCGGCTATTACCCCTAGTACGACGGTTTCTGCGACCTCTTGAGCGAGATCCTTTCCGAGGTCAACCAGTAGATTTCCTAGTTGTCGCCGGAACTCCACGATCGCATCACGGTGTCCTCGGCAGGAATTTGCGAGGTCTCTATAGAGGGTCAGCAGACCTTCCGCCGATTTCTTCAGTTCGCGAATATCCTCATCGACCAATGCCGCGTCGGGCGCCGTTTCGGTTTCGAATTACTTCGCGATCTGATCTAATTTGGCGGGCAGGTTTGCCACCTCCGGATCGGAGGCAAATTTCTCCCAGGCGTCGGCGGCGACAGCTAGGTCCTCGGGCTCTCCGTCGGGCATCGAAACTCCGAAATCCTCGAGAGCTGACACAGCGAAGCCGACATCGTCGAAAAGGCCGCTGCCGGGGCCACCCGCCGAGGGCGGTGGTGCCGGACGCGTCATAACCGCCGGTGGGTATTGCGTGGGTTTGGTCGGCTCCGGTCGGCCGGTCCCTTCGACATAGTCGGCCAGAGCATGGTTATAGCCGAGCTCCCGAACGATGTTGGCGTAGTTGCCCATAGCGTTGATCAGCAACTCTGTCATGCTCATCGCAGTGGCGACGGTCGAATCGTACGACGTCGCCCAAGCTTTGGATTCGCCAACATTGCCGCCCATACTGGCGGTTTCTCCCAGTGCGGCGATTCGGGTGGAATATACCCGCTGATACTCGGTGGCATGGGAGTACAGTGACTCACCCGCCTGTAAATACACTGTCGGATCGACTACCAAGGTCGTCATCGGCGCCACCATCTATAGGGCATCTTCAAAATCCGACGATCGTGCCAGGCGGATTTGGACTGCGTAGTTTTCGGCTCCCTGTGCGTTGTTGAGGAGAGTCACCGGCCCAGGATCAGGCGGTTGGTCTCGATTGCCGCGGTGTATCGGTCGTGTGCGGACCGGGCCGCTTTCCTCATGGCATCGATACCCTCGGCGACATCGGTGGCTCCGACAGCCCACTGTTGAAAGGCATCTCGCTGAGCGGTCGCTGCCTCCCCTCCCCACGTTGAATGCAGAGCTGTCATCCGCTGATCGAGCGCGGTGAGACTGTCGGAAAGGAAGCCGATGAAGTTCCCTACACGCGCGGTGATATTGTCCAACTCTTCAAGATCAACCTGAAAAGCGCTCCCCTCGGGCATATCCTCTTCACCGCTCTCAAATACTCAGCGACCCGTAACTTTGAGAGTTACCGTCATCCTGCTCAACATAGGTTCGACTGTTGACACCCAGTAGATCTGCGATGTCCGCCAACGCATCCAACACCGTAATGACCCCCTGCTTGGCTTCCTGCCACCCAGCCTGATAGCTGGAGGCCGAGACGCCCCTCCATACTCCGAGCAAACCCTCTATATCCGAGTCGAGGGAGTGCAGTGCGTTGACGAGTGTATTCGCGGTCTGCTGGACGAACTGGCCGGCGTCAACGACATCTTCCGGAAAGACCTGCAAGTCTGGTGTCGGTTTCTCGGCCTCAGAAATGAGCGACCCCCTCGAACGCGTACAGAACTATAAGTACGCTACCAGAATTGGCTCCTGCACGGACAGGTGCACGCGATCTGACTCGCCGACGTGGAGGACCGGTGTCAATGTCTCGTGCCCAACGCCCTACCTGCCCATGAGCCACTCGCGACCTCGTCCAGGCCGCCCGTCGTGAGTGGTACGCATTCTTCACGATCTGCTCTACCCCGCAGGTGACGGGGTTGTCGGCCCTACGCTCATCGTCTGGGCGAATCCCACCGGGCGTGCTGTCGCGCCTCTATGCGGATCGGTTCGCAGCCCGTGTCGCCGGCGGTGCTCACGCGTGCCCGGTCAGGACTCGGGCCCCGGACACGGCTTCATCGAGATGAACCAACGTCAGCTGTATCGGGGTGGAATATCGGGGCGGTCGCGGGTGGCGTGCTGGCGGTCTTGATGACCACGTGTGGCATATCCCGCCGCTGACGCGGCGCCGGGCCGGGCAACGCGGCCTGCCACGCGGGGGGCCGTGTACGGGGGAGCACCCTCGCAATTCTCGGCGTGGAAGTACTCGGACACGGTGGTGAATCCGTGCGGTAAGTAGTGCCGAGGCGGGGCAGGATTGCGAGTGGGCTGGGAGGCCGGGGTGAGTGGGACGGAATGGGAGATGTTCTGCTCGGGGGTGTTTGCCATTGCCGAGCGTTACGCCATCCAGACGTTTTCGAATCCCGGCACCCTGCTGCTCTCCGGCGGATCCGCGTCAGCGGAAGCCGAAGTGCGCGGGGCCGATCCACACATCATGCTGGTGGATATGGGCGACGCCTCGGTGCGCATCGAAACGGGTTGGTGCGTCCGCGCCATCGCCGACTACGAAATCCAATTCGAGGACAAGCCGTCCCAGGCGGCCGCGGCGGTCGAAGCGATCATCCTCGGGGGCGCCGAAGAGTATGTGATCACCGATGACGACGACCGGTGGGTGGCGTTCGGGTGGTGTATTCGGGGCAAGGATTCGCTGATGTCGCAACCCCCGCACATCACCTCGGGACGAAAGGCGGTTCGTCTGCTCCTGCCGTGGCGGTCGGCGTGACCGTGCGGCCAGGAGCTCGACCAAGTCGACCCGGCTGCCGTCGGTCCAGCGTGATTCTGCACTTGATCTCCCTTTCCGAAGCATCGGCTGGCATCACCGACCCGCGGCGCCGTCCGTGGCCGCGACCGGACCGGTGCTCGGGATCGGATCGGACAGCACCGCCCAGCGGCGTTCGGCCGGACATTGTTGCAAGACGCGCTTGATCCGAGCCGGGGAGCGGCCATCCGAATTGCTTTGGGACCCTCCGCCGGCATGGGATCCTTGACGGGTGATGGAGGCTGCGCGGTGTGAGTTGGAGCGGATGCGTGGGTCGTCCGGCGTGTGGCAGGAGTTGCGTTATGAGCGTGCCACCGATGCCGACGGTGATGACTGCGATCGGAATGCGGTGCGCCGGGCCAAGGTGTTGTGGGCGTCGCAATACGATCGCAGGCCCGACGACCTCCCGCTGATTCGGTGGTTGGCCGAGCAGGAGGCGTGGTGCCGTTGCGAGGCGCCGTTCCAGGGTTTGAGCGAGGAGACCGAGCTGGCCGGTTTCCTGCTCGCCGAGCATCGACAGGTGGAGGATGTGTGGCTGCACTGGGAGATCAAGCGGGCCAATTTCGACACCTTCTGTGGTTACGACCTCGAGTACCTGTTCGCTGCAGGGGTGCAGACCACGATCGCCTTTGTGCGTGACAGCGGCCATGCCGACCGGGACTCCCTGCTCGAGCTTCTGCTCGACGGGGAGGGTCGTTCGTACGTATCCGAAGATGGCTTGGCGAAGTGGTCGCAAGGCCGACGGTCGCGCTTCCCGGCGGATCCAGCCGCCGAGGACCCGCTGACCTGGGTCGAGCGCGCCAAACTGGCGGGCGACCGTGAATTGGCGCGCCGTGAGTTGGCCCGGTGGGTGGCCGGTCGTCAACGAGACAAGGCCACTCTGGACCAGCTCCGCGACCAGTTGGACGACCTGGGGGACTAAGCGGAAGCGGCTCGGGTGCAGCGCGAGAGCCTGGTGTACGCCGACACCACTCGGGACTCGGCGTCGGCTTGGCAGACCCTGGCCGGACTGGAACGCCGGGCCGGCGATCACCATGCCGCTGCTGGCCGCGTCGGCAGCGGAGATATCGAATCTGCCTCGGCAACAACATCCTCCGTTCCTACCGAGGCCGATCGACTATTCTGTCGCGAGGTCATCACCGTGGAGAACGGTGGCTCAAAAGGGGGAACAACTCTGCATTCCGATGCTCTACCTCACTTCGACAGACAACGGCTGCTGAGAGCGGGTACGCGGCAGCGTTGGCCGAGGGGAGCGGTACTGCTCCACGAAGGCGATACATCCGACAACGTTCTGGTGGTCGAACAGGGTTGGGTCAAAGTGAGCTCTTCCGCACCCAGCGGAAAGCAGGTGGTCCTGGGTATTCGTGGTCCCGGGGATCTGCTCGGTGAGCTCAGCGCGGTCGACGGGGGTGCGCGGTCGGCGACGATCACCGCGATCTCGCCGGTGGTCGCCGCCACCGTGCAGGGTACGGCCTTCCGCGCGTTGCTGGTCGATGACGGTGCCCTGGCGTTCGAACTGTTGCGTACTGTGGTGGCCCGGCTGCGGGAGGCCGACGTACACCGCCTGGACTACGGTGCGTACACCGTCACCGAACGGCTGGCTCGGCTACTGCTCGAATACGGCCGGCGGTACGGGCGTACCGATACGGATCGGGTGGTGATCGTTCTGCCGCTGACCCAGACCGAATTGGCCGATGCGGCGAACGCTTCCCGAGAAGCGGTCGCCAAGGCATTCAGAAAACTGCGGGTGATCGGCGCGATCAGGACAGCTCGCCGCTGTGTGGAACTGCTGCGGCCCGACCTGCTCGCCGCAGTTGCAGAAGGTCTGCGTCCGAATGTGTATTCGGACGCAGACATGTGTGATCCGCGCCGGTAGACCTGAGGAACTGCCAGTCCGCTGGGTGTCGTACAAACCAGGAGAAGTCATGCCCGAACCAACGCATCGGTCCATTCTCGTCGTGGATGTCGAGAATTCGGAGTCCCTGACCAACGTGCAGGTCGATGCCGTGCGCACGGCGCTTTACCGCATCATCGACGGCGCGATTGAAGGAGTCGAGAGTTCTGTGGCTCAGGAGGACCGCGGAGATGGAGCGATGCTCGTACTCGATATTCCGGTGCTGGATGTCTTGGACCGGGTCGTCGGCGCGATGCTGACCGGAGTACGCGAACACAACGGTGCGGTAGGACCGGTGAACTGGCTGCGGGTACGTATCGCGGTTCACGAAGGTTACGTCGGCAGGGATGCCAAAGGATGGTCGAGTGACGCGGTGACCGCGACGTTTCGGATGAACTCCGCACAGCCTGTCAAGTACGCGCTCGAGCGTGCACCCCGCGCGGACGCAGTGGTGGTGGTGTCCGATTCGGTTTTCTGCGGCCTGGTCCGGCACGGGTACCGGGATACCGTGATACCGGATGAATACGGCAGCGTCACAGTGCCTTCGAAGAGCGGTGACCGCCTGATCTGGGTTCGTGTACCGGGATATCCCGCACCGCCGCTGCCGCCCAGCGAGGCTCCGGCGCCGGCGCACGCCGAGTATCGCGCTGTCGGTTCGGACACGGCACCGCCAGGCTGGGAGCGGAGCACTATTCACGCCACCAACTTCATAGGTGGCAATGCTGTTGTCGGCACTCAGGTCGGCCGCGACAACATCAGCCGCGGATAATGAACGGCGCCGATTCCGAGACACCCCGGTCCGATCGGATCGACAGCGGCGACGCCGCGGATTCCCCCCGTGAGTCACCTGGCTCTCCCGGCAAGGTCAGCGATCCCGATCGGCATTCCGTGCAGGCCGACGAGGGAAAACCGGCCGGACCGGCGGAGCCGTCCGATATCACAGATGACGAGCAGCTCGAGGAAACACGGGTAGCCGCCACGAGTATGTCCGACGCGATCGCCGCACTGCGCGGCCTTCCGGCCGGTGCTCGGCACGTGACGGTCCACGCCACCAACTTCATCGGCGGCGATGCCACCATCGGTACCCAAGTGGGCCGGGACAACAACGGAAACGCCACGAGCCGGCGCACCGTGGCACGTGGCGAGGTCGCCACCGAGCGTCTCGCACGTATCGAGCGGGTGTTCGTGGAACCAGCGAGATTCGCGGATATACGCCGTCTCCTCGCCGGGCAGTCGCTTCTGTTGCTGCGGGCGCCCCACGGGTGGGGCCGTACGACTGCCGCGCTGCGTGCACTGGACGAGTGCTGCTCGACACGTGTCTACACACTCGAACCCGATGTGGAACTCCGATCACTGGACATCGATTTCAGCCCGGATACCGGATATCTGATGGAATGGTTCGGTCCCGATCAGGCCGGCCGGCTGTACCGGTTCCATCTCGAGCAGCTGAGTGTCGCGCTGCGTAAGCAGGGCTGCCGGATGGTCGTCCTCATCGATGCCGCCACTGAGCTTCCACCGGACCTGGGCGAATTCCTCCTCGACGGGGGCGCTCCGGCGGACGTTGCAGAAGTGGTCCGTAGCCATACGTGGTACCACCTGAACCGCGATCCGGCGGACATGTTGGACCATCCCGAGTTACGCCGACTAATGGAGCGATATACGAAGGAACGGCCGCCTGCGCGCGCTCTCGCACAGCTTGGCGAAGAGCTGGCCGATATTGCGGCAGGACATGGCGATATCACCGAGGTCATCCGTCGTCACGACGCGGCGATCGGCACGGAATTGCGGCAGTGGTTCGCCGAACAGCTCAGCACGGAAACTCGCGCCTTCACCATCGCACTCGCGGTCTTCAACGGGATGCCCCGGTATATGGTGTCCGATGCGGCCCGCATGCTGGCACGGGTGATCGCGAGCGAAGAGGAGCCCGACCGGACGCCCGCGTGGCCGGTATTCGGCTCACGCAACAGTGAACTCGTCGCCGCCGCGCGAGCGCGACTGCGCCGGTCGACAGAGGACACGGCCTACGGCGAAATTTCGGTTGATATCGTTGAATTCACCGACGCTAACCATGCCCCCGAGATCCTCGGCCTGGTGTGGCGGGAGTATCACAGCGCCCACGAGCTGGTGCGCGAGTGGCTGCGCACACTGGGCTGTAGCTCCGATGTCCGGGTATGTACCCGTGCCGGGATGGCGGCGGGCTTCTTGTCGACGTTCGAATTCGAACATGCGCGCACCAAAGTGATCGAGCCCTGGGCGCGCAGCGGTTCCCGATACGGTCGGGCTGCGGCCATGGCCGCATTGCACTTTCCTTTCCTGTATTCCGGCCTGGCTCCGGTCGTTTCCCGAATGCTCGCTACTTGGTTGCAGCGCGACCAGCCCTTGGCATTGCGGGTTACCGCCGCCCGAGCCCTGGGCAGCGCGATCGGACAGGCCATGCCGGAGACCGCTGTGCGACGGCTACGCCGTGCGGCGAACAGCAACCGATTGTCTCTCCGTGTTGCGGTGTCGTTCTCGATGGCTCAGCTGTTCTGGTCGGAGGGGCTGACCGATCGAATCCTGGAGGAACTCCTGCGGTGGACCGGGAGCTCGGCCAAACCCCGATTGCGTGACACCGGATTACGGTGCGTGCTGGATCTGTGCCGGTACCGCACCGTAGCAACCGAAAAGAGTGTGCACGAATGGCCGGTGACGCTGTGCCTGACCGGCGCCGACCGGGCCGCGATTGTCACGCTGTTCGGCCGACTCCTCCGGAATCCCGGTCACCCGCTCGATACCTATGCCGAAATCCGAAGGTGGGTGGTCGACGCCGAAAGGGACCCGGCGATGCGAGAACCGCTCGCACGCTTTCTATCGGACCTCGGCAACATCGTACGGGACAGCGAGATCCTTCCTTACTACTTGCGGGAGTGGGCCGCCGAGCCCAAGGGGCCGCGGCAGGCGGTCCGGGAGATCCTCACGATCATCGACACATCGGAACGACTCGACTCGAAACAGCTCGACTTGAAGGGATAATCAGAATGAATGCCGGCCTTCCGGATGCATTAGTCCGATACTCGGCAATGTCCGGCGAAAACTGGCGTCGGTTCCGGCCGCAGTCCGACGGGTACTGGCTCACCGTTTCGGTCGACCGTCATGGTGGGCTGGCGCCGATCGAACGGAAACCCGTCGGTATTTTCGGAGCTCGGCCTACCGGAATCTTCTGGGTGAATGTCGCGGTCCACCATGCGTCGTTCGAGGTCGAGGTGCCCACCGCCGAGAACGCGCTCAGTTTCCTCGTCCAAACGCATCTGTCGTGGCGAATCACCGATCCGATAGCGGCCATCCGAGACAATGTGCGCGCCGCGGAATTCGTATACCGGCCGATCGTCGAGCAGCATCTCCGGGCGCTGTCCTGTCAATTCCAGATCGACCGATTCATCGACGCCGAAGTGCAAATCAACTCTTTCTTTGCGGTGGGCACCATCGAATTGGGCCACGGACTGACTCTGCTGGGCTGCCGGGTACAGCTGCGGCCCGACGCGGAAACCCTCGGCCACCTACGCAACCGGACAATGGACGAGCGGACCGCGGAACGTCGTCGCGCCGAGCATCAGGCCCTCCTGCGCGATATGGAACTCAAATACTCGGAAAACGATGCCGGGCAGGGTCTGGCACTGCAGTCGGCGAAGTTCGAGCATGAGGTAGCCCAGGTGAAGGGCCAGAACTACGTCGTGCGCGAACAGCACCGGATGGAGCACTATCTGCGGGTGCTGCGGGAGGGCGATCTCGGAATGTTCGCGCTCCAGCTGGCGTCCCGTCGGGATGATGTCGGCCAGGTGATCCAGCAGCTGATCGTCCAGCACAATCTCAACAAGCGGACTGCGCAGGAGATCATCACCGCGTTGCTCGACAAAGGCATGCTGAACAAGAGGGACGGCGATCAGCTGCTGGCAAAGGTCGATGCGCTGATCGAAAGCGCTACCATGACGAAGTCGGTAGGCGGCGCTGCCCCGTTGCCGGATATCGAGCTGACCGCGTCGGCGATCATTACCGATCTCGCAACGCTCGACACCGCGGATACTGATTCCGACGATCCGGAAGACGACGAGGAAGAGGACGGAGAAGACTGACTCCGCATCTCGGTGTGTTACGCGAGCCGTTCGCCGCCGACGGCTCATGCACCGATACCGGACAGTGACGAGGCGATGAACCAGATCACGAACATGATCAGACTCACCGAACTCCACCGCAGCGCCACCGCGAACCGCCGATATTTCCTACGAGCCACATCGGCCAGAATTGCGGCCTCCCGCCATGCGTGATCGGCCAGCACCCCAGTACTCGGCCGCCGGTCGATCTCGGTGGGAAAGCTCGGGAAACTGAACCAGTTCCCGGATCCGGCGCTGCGCAGATCCGGTCTCAGAGTGGCTGCCATGTACACCATGCACACCAGCAGAGATATCCCGAGAGCGATGCTCAACGCGCAGGTGAGCATGGTGGTATGCGTGCGCGTGCCGGCGATCAGGCCCGTGAGCGCGAACCCGTTCGCGGTCAGCAGCAACCCGACCTTTGTATCGGTCGCGGCGATTATGCGGTTGACCTCCGATACCGTGCGAAGCGCCGTGGACAGATCCTGCGCCCGGCCGGGACGCCGCATTCGGAGTTTCCTATGAGCCGACTTCACTATCCCAAATGTCATGTAGCTAGGGAAGCATTGCAGCACAAGGTGTTCCACGTAACAGTACACATTCGGAGCGTCGAAATGCGCTCGGTCCGCGTGCGGTAGCGGTGATCAGTGTGACTATCGCCTGTGACAGGACGGCTGTGAGAGCGATCCTCGTCAAGCCCTCCCGCCCAAGTCCTGGGCATTCGGACTCTCACAGACCCCGGACCGAACCAGAGAGTCAGGTCAAGCGACACAAAGCAACATTGGGTCAGCTCCGCTACCGGTTGGCCGATCTGGGGGACTGCACCGAAGGTCGGGCGTAGCCCAGGGAGCGATCAAATGCGGACCTACACGATCTGGACGGACTCCTCGCGGAATGGCCGGAGGGGTATCTGGTAGTGCCGATTCGACTCGAACTCGGCATCGTGGTCGAGGGAGCCTGGCTCGACCACGAACGCAGCCGATTCATCTTGGTGAGCCGGAAGCAGATGCTTCGAACATTCAATAGAGGTCGGGTCGGAACAGGGCTTTGGCGCCGTCGCGGGTGTAGAGCTTGCGTTGCAGGTGCCGCAGGATCACGAGCGCTTCGTCGTCTCGCATCGGGCTGACGAGCTGGAATTCGACTCCTGCGCCGAGCAGGTCGCTGCCGAAGGCGAGCTCGCTGAGAAACAGCACTCGTGCGGTATCGAGGTCATTGAGGGTAGCCCCCTGAGCGACCGCGTGGCGGAGTCGGCCGACTTCGGCGTCGAAGAGGTCTCGGTCGTCGAATCCGAATGCACGCACGGGTATCGGCGCGCTGGTCGATACGCCGGTGTAGCTCGCCAGCGCCGAGTCCAGGAATTCGCGTTCCCTTGGGGTCAGCGAGGCCATATCGAAACCCATCGGTGTTTCTCCTGAGGTGTGTGCTGTGTCAGCGAGTCGGTCCGGTGCCCGGTTTGCCAGGGTAGGTACCCCCGAGGCCGCCGGGCGGTGTGGGAGGTCCGAGCGAGGGATCCTCGACCTGGTTGGTGAGGCGTATGAATTCACCCAGCGGGTCCTTGGGGCGGTATACGGTTCCGTGATCGGTGGTGCTCGGGTCGACGATGACGACGTATCCATCCCAGCTCATCATCACTGGGTTGCCGTTCTTGTCTTTACCGAGCCGTTCCGTCTGATGAGGGCCGGTCATGATCTGGTGGACCTTCTCGGCAAGATCGTCCTGAGTCATACCGTTGAAGTCGTCGTGGTGCTTTTCCCAGGCGTGACCGTAGGCGATCTCTTGGGCGAGCCGATAAGCCGGGTCGCTGCTCCATCCGCCAGGGGGCTGCGGCAGCCCTTTGTTCGATGTCTGGAAGAGAATGTCATCGGGCGCGGCCACCTGGAGCGCAGCGTTCGCGTCGGCGATCTTCGCGCCCCACTGCGCGTCGGCGGTAGTCAGGGTGGATACGAGACCGGACAAGCGGGAAAGCTGTACACCGGCTTCGGTATTCCAGTCCTTTACTCCGCTGACGGTCCAATCTTCGGCTACGGCGACCGGGGATATCACATAGAGCCGGAAGATCGTCTTGATTTCCGCGAGCGGGAACTCCATATCGCGGGCAGCGCCCGCGCAGGCCGTGGCGAGATCGTCGAAGGCAGTGCCGATCGCGCGCATATCCGTGTGCTCGCGATCGGCTCTGTCGCCGGCGGCGGTGCGGGCTTCGCTCTCCCACGGGATGTCGTAGTGGATCGTGGTGTGCATCGAGTCCGCGGCCTTCAATACCGTGTCCGCGATCAGGCTTGCTCGTTCGCTGATACCCGCCAGCGCGGAGATGTCCCAGCTCAGCACTTCGGCAGGGGTCGGTGAAGTGTTAGTTCTCATCGCTGCCGCCATCCGGAAGCAGCCCGGAGATCGCCGCGAGCTTGCCGGCCAGCTCTGTGTCGCTGTCACCGAACGTGTTCACAGAGTCTGTGAGCAGCTGCGAGAGCTGCGTGAACCGTGCTCGGAGTGCGTCTCGTGCCTGTCGAGCCGCCTCGGTGGACGCGCCGAGGTTTCTTCCGACCTCGGATCCTGCCAGCTTCCCCTCGACCTGGTCCGCTCCCAGTGCCGGGGCGGCGCCGATCTCGTCGGACAACAGGCTCACCGCCTGTGCCGCTGACCGCAGCTTCTCAGGATCGATCTCGACCATATCCCCCTCGCTTCCGACTCGTCCTCCGCCGGTTTGCAGTCCGATCGTAGGCGGGGACCGATCCTGTTGCGAGCCGAAACGGACTGTGGTGGAGATAGACAAGTGTGTAATGCGGGCGGCGACGAGGGGGAACGCGATCAACAGTCTGCTGGGCACGCGCTCACGCTCGCCGATGCAGATCTGTTCGAGTGTGGCGGCCGGAACTTGCCGATCATCCAGATCCGGTAGTTGCAATCCTTCGATCAGCGGTTCGTAGCCCGAGGCGGGGCTGTCCGGAACTGCGGCACCACGCAGGCCATCTCAGATATTCAATTCCTGCCCCAGTTCGGAGAGTTCATCGGCGGCGGCGCGACCGGATTCCTCGAGTCGGCGTTGGTAGGCGCGCAGGTCGTCGAATCGGACGCGCCGATGGGTTCCCACCAGACGGAAGGGGATCTTTCCTGCTTCCAGGAGGCCCACCAGGTACGGCCGCGACACGTTGAGCATGTCTGCGGCCTGCTGCGTGGTCAGTTCCGCGTCGGAGGGCACGATGGTCACACCGCGACCGCTTGCTGCTTCCGCCAGTACGAACGCCAGCAGATCGACGACGGCTCGCGGCACGACCAGGGCATCGTCGCTGCCGACTTCCCGGCCGTGTGGTCCCGGCCCTCCCCGCAGGCCGGCACAACCTATACAACCCCCGCCGGTGCAGCCATTCCCTTCGCGCCGGGGCAGGTCTGGACGGTCCTGATTCCAGCGCAGCTCTGGTAACCAGCAACTTTCAGCTCCCGATGGTCGTGACCACTTTGTTCTACGGTGAAGCTCACGCCACAAACGCTTCAGGGGAACGATCCATGGGCTGTGGGGCGGGCGTAAGCACTGCGAGCGATATCGTCGCCGCTGCGGCCGGCGCTTCGCACGTGTTCTCGGCGCGCCTGTTCGTGCACCTGTGGGTGCGTTCGGCTGTGGATCGGTTGCGTTTCCCGCCGAAGACCAGTGACCTGCCTTCTCGGAGTGCGGAGGGTTCACGGCTTGTCCCGGCGTTCGGGCAGCGTCACCGCCAGGATCAGTACGGTGAGTGGCAGGCCGATCGCGATGGCGAATCCGAGCGTGATCACTGTTCCGTCCTGTGCTGTGTGGTGACTGCCGAGCCCAGTGGATATTCCTGTGTTCCGGTGATCAGGTCGGCGGCTTGGGTGACCGCCCACCACGGGGTGCGAGACGCGAGGGCGCCGAGGTGGGGGACCACGACCGCGTCCGCAGCGTGCTCCAGGGCGTACTGGGTGGCGATCAGCGCGGCCAGGACGGCGACGGCATCCGTGCGGATGGTGTAGACGATGTTCAGCTGGTGTCGCCGCGTCAGTGCTTCATAGGTGGCGGGGTCGTGGGTGCTGTGCAGAAGGGCAACTGCCCGTGTCGGAGGGTCCGGTTCCGTCACAGTGCTTGCCCCTCCGCGATTCGACATGGATGTACTGGGATCGGGTCGCACGCCCTTGGTGCGGCGGTCACTGTTGGGCCTCGATGTACTGTGCCGCGAGCCGGAACCGGGGGCAGTCGTGTTTGGCGTGGTCGGCCATCAGGTGGATGGCGTGTGCTCGCCCGCGGATGGGGTCGGTATTTTTGCAGGCTGCCGGGTGGTCGAGATGGCGGAGGCCGGTGGCGACACGCTCGAGCAGGTCGCGGTTGCGGGTGTGCCAGAGCCGTAGGGTTGCCGCCATCGACTGGTTGTGCGCGCGCCTGGTGGGGAGTTTCGGTAGTTCCTGACGCAGGTGGTCGTCGACCGGGGCGGTACCGGAAGGGATCGGGTCCACGCAGGTCGGCTCGCGGACGGTGGTTTCGGTTGAAGGAACGGGCATAACGGTCGGCTCCGGGTTCTGTCGGGACGAAAGTCGAGCGTGCGCCTCTGCGTATTTCGGTAATGATTGGTTTCAGCATTGCTGTGTTCTTGCGGCAGAAGGACACACCGAACCCGTACGGAGGCCGTACGCTGGCGGTATTACAGCGGAGGGGAGAACGCCGACAGATGACGATTATCAAGTGGACTGGGCTCGAGGTGGCCGCGCTGCGTACGGCGTTGCGGGATACACAGGTTCAGTTCGCCGACCGGATCGGTTGTTCGATCGAGGCGGTCGGCAAATGGGAACGCAGGGGAGCCGACATCACGCTGGGTGCAAAGTACTCCGAGTGCATGGACACCACCCGCCGCAGGCTCGATGATGAGCAGCGGGAACGATTCGATGTCGCTCTACGCGAACGGGACTCGACTCCCGAAACCGCCGGGGCGGAGATATCCTCGCTGAGTACTGCCGAGTTTTTGTTCGACCCGCAGAAAGCCGATAACGTGAGGCGACGTGATTTCGGGGCCGCCATTCTAGGATTGCCGGCCCTCGCTGTCGGCGTCGCGAAGTCGGACACGATTACGACGCCAATCGAAATGTCAGACGTGGTGAGTGGTACCCGTGTGGCCCCCGAACTCGTGGACTACTTCCGCTCCCAACTCTCCGGTCACTACACCGCAGACATGTACCTGGGGCCTCTGTACCTCATTCCCACCGTGAAGGCTCAAACGGAATTGATCGCGCGGCTCGCTGTACGGGTGACCCGCCGGTGAGGCGGAGGCTGCTTGAGATCGGCACCGCGTATGCGGCTCTACTCGGCTGGCTGTATCAGGATGCAGGGAACCGTGCGGCCTCGGCAAAATGGCGGGATGCCACGTTGTCCCTCGCACACCGCTGCGGCAATCCCCAGCTCATCTCCTATGCGCTTTCGAATATGGCAATGCTCGCGCTGGACGACAACGACGGCCGTACTGTCGTCGACTACGCGCGTGCAGCGCTAGCGGTCGGGACGAAGCTTTCCCCAAAGGTCCGCGTGATGGCGCTTCAGTACGAGGCACAGGGACACGCAATGCTCGGTGATCGGTCCACAGCGGACCGCCAGCTCGATGAGGCTACTCCTCTCATCGAGCGAATTGATGACGCGCATCCGTGGGGAAACTCCTGCCGCCGTACCCCGCGCTATGTGGAAGTACAGCGTGCGACCTGTTATGGGCGCACGGGCAGTACGCAGGACGCAATCGATGCAGCCGCCCTGTGGGACGAGATAATAGACTCCATGCCGGAGTCAGCGCGCCGCGACAATGCGGTGTTCCGGGCACGGCAGTCGACTGTGCTCTCCAGGGTCCCGGATCCGGACCGGGCCGTATGGGCAGCTTCGGAAGCGGTTAAGGCGGTGCGAGTTACAGGGTCCGCAAGACTGCGCATCGAACTGCAGGGGATCACCTCCTATGCCCGGGCGTGGGTGGACACCTCAGCGGGGCGTGAGCTTCGCGAACTCATAGAGTCCTTCGCATGACCGAACTCGCCGAACCGCTGGACGACAGCGAAATTTCCCGCCGCCTCAAATCCCTGCCCGGCTGGAAGCGCGACGGCGACGAGATCACACGCACTTTCGCGCATACCTACCACGAGTGCGTGCACCTCGCGATGTATGTCGCGGCGAAGGCGCGGGAGGTGAGCCACCATCCCGACATGCTGATCACATGGCAGCGCATCGAGTTCCGGATCACGACCCACGATGTTGGGCGGAAGTTGACCGAGTTGGACTTCGACCTTGCGCAAGATATAGACCAGATCGCAGAGGCTTCCGGCGCAACTCCGGCCGATGGGGAGTCGTCACGCCCTTGAGCGTCAAGGTCTTTCGCATCGCTGCCGAATGGCAATTTAGCGTATACCAAGTTGTACCTGGGCAACGTTGCAGACGGGTGTGGATCCTACTCGACGAGCGAGCGCAGCCCAGCGACTGCCGCGAAGAAGGCCCCGCTGAAGGCGCCGATGCCGATTACAACTCCAACAACGGTTGCGCCGGTGCCGTGCGCGCCGGAGGCTAGCCCTGCATAGGCGACGAAGCCCGCGCCGATACCGACGCACGCGCCAACAACCAGGCCGAACGCTAGAATAGCGAAGGCGCGCAACGTAATTAGGGGCGGCCTATCGCCTCCAGACCTGTTCGGCGCATGCACCATCCCTGTAACCCCTCGCTCTCGTCCACGATCCGCGGGACCACTCGGGGCCTGGTGCCGATTCCACTACCCGGCAGCGCGCTGACCTTGTCCCGCGACGAGCGTGCCCTACGGTTAGGCTGAAGTCAAGTTCCTCATCTAGTATCGTCAATCTGGCCATTTTTGGTGGAAACCGCAAAACTCGGAGGAAAATTGTATGTCCCCTGCTAGACCTGCGGTGGGCCTTGTGGGGCTTGGAGTTGGCGACAAGATTCGCTCCCTGAGACGTGAACGCAAGCTGACGCTTGAGGCGTTGTCAGCTCGGCTGGCCGATCTCGGCCGCCCGTTGGATCTATCAGCGTTGGCTCGGATGGAGAAGGGGCAGAGACGGATCTACGTTGATGACTTGGTGGCTCTGGCTTCTGCGCTGGATATCGCTCCGAGCCAGCTGCTACCGACGGAACCTCCCGCGCAAGTGGATGCAGGATCCAACGAACGCAATCCGCAGCCCAAAAGCGCGACCGCGACTCGACGGCGGATCGACTTTCTTGAGCCGACGGGTCCTGCCATGCCCGTGGACGCGCGTAGAGCAATCGACATGGTCAAGGGCTATCTTGACGCGGAATACAGCTCTCTACGCATAGAACTCGGGCGGCAATCCTTACCCAATTCCTACATGGACCCAATCTTCTATGCGAATGCGCTCACGGCATTTGCCGTCCGCTCGCTCACTCATTGCAGCGGCGAAGATGCAGCCAGGTCCATAACGGACGGCCCGGGCAACAACGGCTTAGATGCAATCTATTTCGACCAAAATCGGCACGAACTGATTCTCATTCAGACTAAGTGGGGTTCCAACGGAAGTGCGCGCCCGGATCGATCCGACATACTGCGGGCAATCACAGGTCTGGAGGCCCTGCTGTCCTTGCAGTTTGATGGTTTCAATGACGCTGTACGTGCGAAGGAAAACCTCGTCATGGCTGCGCTTGGGGATCCTCAAATTCATATCCGCCTTGTTCTGTGCTTCCCTGGCTCATTGACGAGTATATCCGAGCTCATCGATGACGGTGTTAGTAGTTTGGTGGCCCGCATGAACAAATTTATGCCGCTGGTTTCGATCCAAACTTTCGAACTCAGTCGGATGCTTCACGAAATCGAGGAAAGTGGCCCGAATAATGGCGTCACGCTGAGGCTAACACTCGATCAGTCAATGCGGGTACCAGGAAAATTCGATTCGTATATAGGTATGGCGAAAGCATCCCAGATCGCCGAATGGTACAGAACTGCAGGGGACGACATGTTCGTCCGAAACATGCGTACCTACCTGGGGGACACAAGCGTTAATTCCGAGATTGCTGAAAGCCTTCACACAGCCCCCGAACACTTTTCGTTTCTCAACAACGGAATAACGATACTCGCAGAAAGCGTAGCTGTTCGAAGGCCTGATAACACGGAGACATCCATCCCAACCAGGCAAGCTCTGGAGGTCCACGCTTCGAACGTCTCGGTCGTCAACGGTGCTCAAACCATTGTCAGCATCTACAACGCGCAATTGAATCAGCAGGAGGTTGGCGCGGTCAGTGTGCTCGTGCGCATAATTGTAATGCCGCCGAAGGGGTCAGGCGCATACGAGATAACCAAGGCCGTTAATACGACAAATCCGGTGCAACCTCCCGATATGGCGGCCCTGGATCCAGCTCAGTTGATGCTTCGGACCGAGATCGCCAGAATGTTTGGCAAGGAATACTCAACCAAGCGCGGCGGTCCGATCTTGCCGGCACGAGACGGGTGCACGGTATCGGAGGCGATAATTGCCCTTGCCTGTACACACGAAGACCCTGGATTAACTGCTCATGCTATGCGAAATGCTGCAGCATTGTGGACCGAACACTACGAAGATCTTTTCGGCGGCCCGCCCCCCGCTCACCACGTCTGGCGGTCCGTCCTCCTCCGTCGAGAGGTTGTCAACGATCTGCGCACTCTCGCTGTCGAAAGCACCGGTCGATACGCTGCTTTCGTTGAGTTCGGTGTAAACCTCGTGACACATATAGTATTTGCCTTGTCTTCTTTTGCTGTTCCTAATTCCAAACAACTTGGGCCTTGGGAGGAATGGCTGGATGCGCGTGGTGACCTTGTTCGCATAGTAGTCGATACATTGGCAGCCGCGGTAAATGACCTATTTGGTCCGGCATCAATGGTGTCCACCACGTTCGGCAACCCCGAGCGGTGTCGAAGGCTGATCGATTCTATATCGATGCCTTCACTCCTCCGGTGTATTGAGTAGCAAAACGGTGGGAATTTTCAGGCGGTCGATATTTCTGGAGCGTTGGTAACACCGAACGGGATATGTACGCACGGTGTTACGGAGCTTGCCGGAAGTAGATGTTTAACCTGATCGTCAAAGAATATGTGTGGTTTGAGAATTTCCAGTATACCCTTCTTGGAAATTCCGCCCAAGAAGAATGCATCGTTCACGGTTACGCCCCAGCTCTTAAGGCTGCGTACAGCGCGCTCGTGGGCAGGGGCGTTTCGTGCCGTAACGATTGCGACATGAATTCGGTTGCGATAACCAGGGTCGGCCAGTCGGTATTTCTCTTCAATTTTCTGGATTCGGTTCACTCCCGCAAGGAAATCACGCAAGGGTCCCGGGGCCAGTGGAACGTTGGCATTCAGTACCTCGTTGCTTTGAAAGTCATTTAAGCCGCGCTCCTGCATTACAATCTCTGACTCGTCAGAGGCAAGTACGCCGTCAAAGTCGAACGCTATTCGCAGGTCGGGGCTAGAGTCCTCACCTTCGATGGCCTCTCCCAATACGAGGCCGGCCGGGTAGCCCGCGGTTACGGCTTGTCGAACATCGTGTTCGTTTCCCGAGAGGAATAACGACATGTTGAATGCGGGCATGAATTTATATGGAGAGCGCCCTTGGCGAAAGACCGCTCGAGTGATGGGAAGTTCATGGTGCTGGATTGACCGCATAACCCGGAGTCCAGTATCGGGATCGTTTCTTGAAAGTACTATCACATCCACGAGCTGGGAATCGCTATCAGGTGCCAGATCGTTCAGAGATAGGAGTCTTTTTATGAATTCGAAGGATACTCCTGGGCGAAGTGGGTCGTTCAGATGGCTCTCTTGAAAGGCCCTATAAGCTTCCTCTCCCTCCTCGCGGAAGACGGCATCTGATTCTGCAAGATCGAACAGCGCGCTCGAGGCTATTCCAATCACTAACTGATTCTTCAGGTTCTCTGACATAGTAGATTGACCTCCCAATCTATATCTTATGCTACGAGGTGATTGCGCCGTCAAGTATGTATCTTTCAACCAGATCTAATCTGTTCTGGCGAATCGCAAGTTCATCCACTCCAGTTCGGTTTATGAGCATGTCTACAAAGCGCTCTTGTATCGCAGGGTAGCGTTTGGGATCTCCATTAGTTTCTGGCAACATTGCGTCAATGGTGGCGATCCTATCCCGGACCATCCGCCCCTTTTGTGATAGTGGAGCGATAAAGGTCCCGACCATTCCTAGTTCTCGCGAAGACTGTAGCCAGGATCCGTAGTCTATTCGAGCTAGGTCGTTAGCTATCAAAAAGTGAACGTACTCGTCGATGAAATCGAACTCTGTTTGTTCGATATTGAATGTCGGACGCTTGTGCTTCGCCGCGTTGAAACCGAGCACCTCTGATACGATCCCCATCGAGAAGAAGAGTGAGTGTGCTATGTCGGTCATTCCTTGTGCAAAAAGAGTGATAAATGAAAGGCTTTGAGCAGAAGCTGCGGAGTTCGCCATTTTGCGTAGTACAGCATCGACTTGGAACTCTCCTTCTGGAAGGGGCCCGTCGGATTTGAGGGCATCCAGTACGCCGAGTATGTCGAACCGCTGGCGACGTGGTACCGCGATAGGTGCATCTTGTCCCCTGGTTCGTAGGCTAGCTCGTGCGTCTACCCAAATAGTCTCCGATGTAGCCGGGTTATGCAGTACCAGTACAACGGGGAGCGGATAGCGTGCCCAATACTCTGCGTGCGACCTTCTTGCGGTGTATGATAAAAATTCTTTATTGGATCCGCGAAACCATGACGCGCCACTCTTTACCTGAACCGCGATGATTCGGCCCGGGGCGTAGCCGTCGGGGGTCACGTACTCTATGTGTCCGTCAATTCCTATATCTTTCTGTAGCAGCTCACGCCAGATGCAACGCGCTCCGTTTACCGTCTCTGCGACTCTATTAATTCCTGCGCGTTCAGCGAAGTCGGTGTCGCCGACTTTCGGGAGGCTGTTCACGTTGAATCCTTCTCTGAGGGTGATATTCTTCAGTTCGCTGATAATGCGTCGGGCCTGTAAGCTTTAGTCGGCGTCGAAAGACGCTACTCTATATACTTAAATTCCGTACGATATTTCGACTGTAAACGATTGAATTCGGAACTATCACGCTAGCAGTTCGCATCAGATAGATCCGCTAGAACAATTTCTTGTGTCATCGAAGGGGTGTAGAAAGCTAGCTAGCTGTGAGAAATGGGAGTGGGCTAGTTGCATGTCGTATTCGCGGTCGACGCCTCGGATGGGTTCCTCGTAGGTGATGCCGTCGACGGTTAGGTCGGAGGTGAGGAGGCCGCCCTTCTTGCGGTATTCGGAGGCGAGTTTGGTGGGGAGTTGGCGGCCGTTGGCGTCGTAGAGGGCTTCGCGTTCGTACCTCTGGAGGACTGGGAACTGGGTTCGGTAGATCGTCAGGAGTTCGTCGGCGGTGATGCCGAGGATGACGGCGACGATTGCGTCGATTTCGATGAGAGCTTGGCGTCGGGAAGCGGCTGTGCGGAGTGGTGTTTGCGCTGTCCAAAGGGGTTGAACCTCGCCCAACTGAAGTCCCTGAGCATCAGGCGTATTCTGGTCCGGGGCCCAGGAGTCATGCTGCCAGTCTCGATCGTAGAGTTCAGCCCACAACGGAACATATTCGCGCACGAGGCAATTTAGTCTGAGTGCTCGAAGTATGAGATTCGGCTCCAGTTGGTGACCTCGTATGTGTGGAATCTTGCCGAGGGTCGAAACCTTGATATGCCCAACGCCCATCACTTTGATCAAGAAATCTGCTATGAGTCCGCTTGTGGTCCCTGCCATTACAGCCAAATCTGCCAGATCGTCGACAGTGAGCGAAAGGATTCCACCGACATGTGCGGGGCCAGGCGGCAGTATCGCCGTGTGTAGGGTTCGGACAGTCGCCGAATCGCACATTTCTCGCCAGGCCAACCGGTAGAAGCCGGTACTCGGTTCGTCATTCCAGCTGGGGTATGCCGCGAGGTACTCGGTGGATGGCCGTGCCACTTGGTAGCTCGTGCGAGGAATGAAGTCCTCGGGGAGGGTTTCCAGGACGATCGGCGAATAGTCCGCATTGCTGCGCATGCTGGGGTTTCCCTGCTGGTAGAGCGGCGTAGCGACAGTGAGGTGCGGGCCCTGCAGGATCACATCGGACCAGCGGTCGGGGACTGCGGAGCGGGATTCGAAATAGCCGAGCTTGCGGTCTGCCGATTCGTGCCAGCCGGCTGTCCATTGGAAGTCGAGGTCGGACAACCGGGGTGCGGCGGCGATTTTCTCCAGGACTTTGGCACTTGCGTGGTTCACCGGATAGAGCATCCGGGCTTCGTCGGCTGGGGTTGCAGGTGCGTCCACTAGGTCTGACCAGCGGCGCAGAACGGCTTCATCCACTTCGAGGATTCGTTCCTTGTGGGGCCGAAGATCCCAACCGTCGTTTTGGCGGATTCCAGGAGGGTTTCCGCTTCCATCGTGGACGAGTGATCGTTCAACCACGTCTGGCTGGAAGATCGAACCAGCGTGTAGGAACTCAATCCTGCCGCTCAGGTGTCCGTATACGTGAACGCCGAACACCACCTTGTGGCTGATTTCGGGGAAAACGTAGGCGTTGTTCTTGAAGCCCCAATGCCGCCGGATGCGGTGATAGCACTCTCGACGGAGACCCTTCGCACGCACTTCGGTGAAGTGGCTCTCCGGATGGATCAGCGAGATGATGCCGTCCGGGGACATGGAGCGCCAAGTGCGTTCCATGAAACACCGATACATGTCCGGCTGGAGCCCGCCAAGTATGGGCCGGTCGATTTCCGAACCGAGATGTTCGTTTTGCCCCGACTGGTTCGTGCGCTCGTCCAGGAATATCGCACGCTGAGCAGGTGCAGCGAGTACTTCGGCTAGTTTCTCCCGCTTCACGGTCTCTGGCGGCTTGTTTGACAACTGCCACCACGGATCGAAGTCTGCAAGAACGGCTGCCTCGTCCCAGTCCGGCCGGACCCACGGCGGATTACCCACCTGTAGATCGAACCCGCCCCGTGCAAACACAGCTGCGAAGTCCAGCTCCCAGTGATGAAACCCTTGAGCCTGAGCGATACCCGCAGCCACGCCCAGCCACGGAAACTCCTGGACTGCCGCGTCGGTCGGTTTCGCTTGTGCGAAGGCCCGGTCGGTGTCCTCCGCAGAATCCAATTCGTACCAGCTCAAGTCTCCTGCGATGCTGGTCTGCCCGTACTTCTCGAATTTTCCAGCTCTCGGTGCGATGCCGAGCACCGCTTCGAGCCCGCCGACCCACTGATCCCAGTCCGGTGCGGTGACATCAGTGGTTACAGGCCAGGACCAGAGCGCGCACCAGGCGTCCATCACCCGGCGCAGTCGACGGTAGGCTCCGTTCTCGTCGTACAGGATCGCTTCGATCTGTTCCCGTCTTACTCCGGGGCCGGGTTCGACGGGTACTCCCCCCCACAGGTGCAGGTCGCGGCGGATGGATTCCTCGGCGATGGTGAGCCGCCGAAGTGTCAGCTCCCACAGTGTCTCAACACGCTGTGACAGGGCCATCAGCCGACGAGCGATCTCCTTCGAAGGCGTTTTGCGGATATCGTTGCGCCATAGCCGGAGTTCTTCGCGTCTTTCCGGTGCGTAGGTTTTGGCTTCGACGGTGTCCACCACGGCGCCCCAGCCGTCGGCGGGGAGTAGGAAGTGGTGGATGCCGGCGCCGATCTCCTGGCCTAGCGGAATATCCGTGGGCACTGTCTTCAGCCATGCTTTTTTCGCGAGATGGGTCGGCTGGTATACAGCCCGCCGGCCGCCGATGAGGGAGTTGCCGCGTCGCAGGTGGAGGCCGAACCAGGGGGCTTGGAGGCCGGCGACCATGGTGTCGAGCCAGAGGGAGATTTCGGCGAGTTCGACGGCGGTGGCGTTGAGGTCGACCCCGTACACCTGGTGCAGGGCGATATGCGCCTTCACCTTTTGCAGCTCCACCGGGTACCGGTCGGGTTCGATTCGTTTGTCGAGGTCGTGCTGCTTGCGGGTCAAATATTCGGCGGCGAGCTGTCGGACGGCTTCGATGGCGAACGCCCCTGACCCGAGGGCGGGCTCACAGATGGTGAGTTGGAGGATTTCTTCGGGAGTGGTGCGGGTGCCGTTCTGGTCGAGCAGTTCTTCGAGTGCTTGCGAGACGACGAACTTGGTCAGCACCTCGGGGGTGTAGTACGACGCCGACTGCTGGCGTTCGCGGCCGGCGAGGCGGAAGACGAAGGTGCCTTTGCGGTGGACGACCGGTTTCAGTTCGTGGGTGTCGGGGTCTTCGGCGCGGACGAAGTCGGATTCGGAGAGGTGGTCCGCGCGGTCCACCGGCACCACCCAGGAACCCTTTTCCGGGTCGCCGTTCTTGGCGACCTCGTACAGGTCTTCCTCGGCGAAGAACCCGGTGTAGGACATCAGGCCCTCGTAGACCGCGCCGAGCTGGTTGATGCCGAGTTCGGCGTAGCTGATGAACCCCCGGTCGGCGCCCTTGCGGGACTTGCTCTCCTTGGTGAGCAGGAGGTGAGCGAGGACCTGCTGGGTCGCCTCGTTGCCGAGCCCGACCTCGTCGATGAGTTCGGTGGCTTTCGGCGAGAACAGGTCCGCGCGGAGGGGGTTGAACTGGAGACCGGGTGCGGGGTCGTCGGCGATGTTCTCGCGGACCGCAGGCGTGTGCCCCTGGTCGACCAGGTCGAAGAGTTTCTTCAGCGACTCGTACAGGTGCGTCCCGGTGCGGGCGCGGTGGGAGACCAACTCGGTGAGGGTGAGTTCGCGGAGCCGGTCGAGACCGTAACCCTCCTCGTATTCCGCGGCGCCGGTGGGCAGGACCTGCATTTCCGGCGACGCTTCCGCATACAGCAGGAACAGGATCCGATACAGGAACCGCAGCGAGTGTTTGGCGAGTTCGTTTGCGTCGATACCGTCCATCGTCAGCCCGCGTTCGCGGCGCCGTCGGACCACCTCGTTGGCGATGATTTCGATGGAGAGCCGGATACCTTCACGCAGGTCCTTGGACACCCCGACCGTGTGTTTGACGGAGTCTTCCAGCACCCCGGCCCACCAGATATTCCCGTCGGCGTCGGGTTTCAGTGATTGCGCGCCGAAGATCGCGGCCGTGCGGTCGACCTCCCCGCCGCGGGCTTCGTGTTTGCGTTCGGCGACCACGAGGAGGTCGACGGCGAGGTAACGCCCCTCGGCCCAGCGTTCGGCTTCGGCGAGGAGGTGCCATTGGCCGGCTTGGACGACGATGAAGGCGGGTGGGGTGTCGGAGCGGAAGGCGGCGGAGACGGCTTTCGAGAGGGATTCGATGGGTTTGCCGTCTTCGGTGGCGGGGGTGATGAGGTGGCCGGTGTCGGGGTCGAGGAGGTCTTCGAGGGTGGCGGCCGGGGTGGCTTGGAGGAACAGGATGTCGGGGGTGCCGGCGAGTTGGGCGGCGGGGATGAGGAGGTCGGAGCCGGCGCGTTCGGTGGTGAAGTCGGTGAGTTCGCCGGGGTAGCCGAAGACGGTGCGCAGGTGGGCGTGGGCTTTGGGAGCGGCGTCGGGGTTTTCGGTGAGGGCGGCGAGGGCGGTTTGCAGGTCGCGGGCGGCGGTGAGGAAGCGGCTGCGGACGGTGTCGCGGCCCTCCTTGGCTTCGGCGTCCCAGCCTTTGCGCAAGTCCATGACCTTGCCGTGGAACGACTCCTTCACCGAATCGGTGGTGAAGTAGTGTTCGCTGATCCAGTCCTCGCCGACGACGATGGAATCGAAGGAAGCCACGGTTACTGCTCCTGTTCGGGGACGATCACCAGCAGGGGGCGCACCAGCTGCTGGGTGGGGGCGAGGGATTCGGCGAGGCGCTGCTCTTCGGCGATCCGGCGGGACAGTTTGTCGACCTTGCTCTTCTGGCTGCCGAACAGGTCGAGTTGTTCGGCGGCGGAATACCAGCGGTCGGCGCGGCGGCGCCAGGCGGCGAGGCGTTCGGTGGCGGTGGCTTCCTGCTGGTCGAGGACGAGTTTCATCGACTCGCCGGCCTTGTCTACGGCGATCGGGATCAGTTCGCGTAACCGCTGGGGGTCTCCGAGGGCGCCGGGGTTGGCGGTGCCGGGGCGCAGGCCGGTGTCGGTGAGTAGGAAGTCGAGGTCGGAGTGGGTGTTGACCAGAGCGAAGGATGGGCTGGTCGGGTTCGGGAAGACGACGGTGGAGAAGACGCGGGAGACGAGCTGGCCGCGGCGGTTCATGAGGGTGCCCATGAGCAGGACGGTGGGGGCGTCGAGGGTGCCGCGGATGGCGAAGATCTGGTTGCGGCCCAAGGCGCTGAGGGCGCGGTCGCTCGCCCAGTCGAGCACGGGGTGCAGGGGGCCGAGGAAGTGGGCTTCGGGCCAGGTGGTGTTGTCGATGCCCTTGCCCTGTTTGGCGGCGCGGAGCTGGGCGTCGCCGACCTGGGGGGAGGTGGCGAGTTTGAGGCGTTCGAGGACGCGGCCGTGCTGGAGATAGTTCTGCGGGAGCTGGATGAGGCGCTGGCGCAGGTCTTTCGGGGGGACGAGTTCGGCGATGCCGTGGTCGCGGTGGACGGTCCAGCCGACGCCGCCGGCTGCGGGGTCGGCGTGGGGGACGTCGTTGAAGCCGGCGCGCAGGGCTTCGTCGAGGAAGGAGATGTCGTCGGGATACAGGCTCTGGCGGGGCTGTTCGGGTAGTTCGGGTGCCTCGTCGGCTTCGAGGTCCATCTGGGCGAAGAAAGCGTCGATATCGTCGCCGTCGAGTACTTCGTCGATGCTGCGGACCTGATCGTCGAGGGTGGTTTTGCGGGCCAGAACGTCGCGGATCGCTGACTCTTCCTCGCCGACGCTGTGTTTGCCCATCAGGGAGGCGACGTCGCCGAGGGTGGTGTGGGCCTGGTTCTCCTTCTCCAGTAGGCGGGACAGGACGCGGAGGTCGCCGGAGAATTCGGGGTCCGACGGTTCCAGGATCAGTGAGGAGATCACGGGTGGGCGGCGCTGGCCGTAGCGGTCGATACGGCCGTTGCGCTGCTCGATGCGGATCAGGGACCAGGGGATGTCGTAGTGGATGAGGTGGTGGCATTGGGCGTGCAGGTTCACGCCCTCGGAGGCGACATCGCCGGTGACGAGGACGCGGATGGGGGAGGTCTCGAGTTTGAAGCTGTCGACGATCTGCTGCTGTTCGATATCGGAGAGACCGCCGTGCAGCATGGCGATGTTCTCCGGTTTCAGACCCAGGGCGTCGGGGAGGGATTCGGTGAGCCACTTCAGGGTGGCGATGCGCTCGGCGAAGACCACCGCGCGCATATCCGACTTCGGGCCGACGCCGATCTCCCGCAGGCGCTGGATGAGCGCGGCCTGTTTACCGGCCGATTCGGTGAACGCCTTGTCGTTGAGGTCGGCGAGGGTGTCGAGGGCGGTGAGTTCGGTGCGCTGCTCGGGGGTGTGTGGGCCGCTTTTTTCCTGCAGTTTGCGGCGGCGCTGGTCGATGGATTCGCGTAGGGCGGCGGGGGAGGAGAGGAAGGCTTTGGCCAGGGTCCAGGGGAACAGGGATTTGGCTTCGCCGGAGTACGGGGAGATGCCGGTGCTCGGGTGCAGCCAGACCTGGGCCAGTTCGCGGGCGACCGCGTCCTCGGCGGGCGAAGGCTGGACGAGACTGTGCACGGGTTCGGCGCGTTCGGCCCAATCGCTGCCGACCTCCGCGGCGACCTCGTCGTGATGGCGGTGGCGGCGGATCAGCAAGGCGGAGACGTCGTCCTTGCTGAACGAGCCGTCGGCGGCTACGGCGGTCGGGTCCAGGAGGCGCAGGAGTTCGGCGAAGGAATCCTCGCGGCCGTTGTGCGGGGTTGCCGAGGCGAGGATCAGAGCCTCGGTGTTCGGGGCCAGGACGCGGGCGAGTTCGTTGTTCTGGGTGCCGACGTTGGTGAGGTTGTGGGATTCGTCGATGACGACCGCGTCCCAGTGCTGGCGTTCCAGATGGGCTTTGTAGCGGGGGCTTTTGAGGGTGTCGATGGAGATGATCGCGCGCTTGTAGTAGGTGAAAGGGTTGCGGGTGGCGGGGAGCTTCTGGCGCACCTTCTGGATGCCGGCGGAATCGAGTCGCACGAACGGCAGGGCGAAACGGCACCACAGCTCGTGCTGCATCTGCTCGAGGACATGGCGGGGCGTGACGATGAGGATGCGCTCGCCGCGACCACGCTGCACGAGCTCGGACAGGATCATGCCGATTTCGAGAGTCTTACCCAGACCTACCGCGTCGGCGAGCAGGATCCGCGGACGGATGAGGCGGGGGTCGAGGGCCTTGGCGACCGCGGCGCGCTGGTAGCCGAGGGAATCGGCGAGCATGCGGGTGGAGACGGTGAGCGTTTGGTCGCCGTAGGGGAAAGGGGTTTTGCGGAGCAGCGCTTCGAGCCAGAGTCGGGAGTCGCGGTAGCCGGAGGAACCGTCGGGGACGACCTCGGCATCGGCCGGGTTCAGGACTTCGATCTTGTCGAGGGCGGCGTAGAAGGTCGCGGTGGTATCCGCGACCAGTTCCGACAGGCCGCGCACTCGCAGCAGCCAGCCATCGGAGCCTTGCTCGGCGGAGGTCACCAGCCATTCCTCGTCGCGGACCACGACGATCGAGCCGGGGGCAACGCTGAGATCGTCACGCGGGTGCACGAGGGTCATCGAAGGTGCTCCTGGTTTGTGGACGGCCGAACGAATCAACTTAGTACCGCTTGCGGGACCTTATTTGTTTCTACGTGATTCCCTCGAATCCGGGGACCGGTTCGCCGCCAGGCCATTCGGTCGGTAGCTGCTGTCCGGGCGGCGCGATTCCCACTGAGGCCAGTGCGCGCTCGATACCGTCGACGCGGTGCCGGGTCATGCGGTGACACGCGATGTGCGTCGGGCGGGACAGCCGCTTCACCAGCGAACCGACCGACAGCGTGTGCCGGAGATCGCTGCCCGGCAGTTCGACCTCGAGCCGATCGTTGCTCAGGCACAGGATCGGCCGCACCGCCACGTGCTTGCCGACCGCGGCCAAAAGCCGGGTGAGTGCCGTGCTTTTGTGCAAGGCCGGCTGCAGCGGGGCGGCCGTGTGCGATCTGTTCGTTCGATTCGTTGGTCTGCACCCAACCAGACTCGGTCGCTGTGAGACGGCCGCGCCAGGATTTCAATTCCACCAGGTGCAGTCCGCCCGGGGCCGTGATGAGCAGGTCGACCTCGAACAGCCGGCCCGTCGCCGTCGCGAAGGAGAATTTGGTCCATGCCCGCCACGGGTCGGTGTCCGGGATGGCGGCACGGATGCGTTCCAGCGCGTCGCGCTCGTGCCGGTAGGCGGATTTGTTCACGGCCGTCCACCGTCGTGTGCAGACAGAAGTCCGAATGGCGGGCTTGTTTCCCATGACTTCCGGTCGCTCAGGAGTCGTGGTGCGGGCAATAGGCGGTGATGGCCGCGTGCACGAAGATGTACGGGTAGTCGACGGTGTCCTCGTGACTTTCCGCCAGGGCGATCCGGTTGCGCGCGGACCCGCCGTTCACATCGAGCCAGTGGCAATCGGCCAGTGCGAGCTGAATGGCGGCGTCCTGTACTTCACAGGTCTCTTCGTCGAAGTAGGACTCCTGCAGGAAGAGATGGTCGGCGCCCGAGCGCGGTCCGCAGCCGGGGGCGGATGAGCCGCCGGCGGAACCGGTGGCGGGGGCGGCCGACGCGGTGGGGGCGGCGACGGACAGGGCCGCCGCGGTGCCGAGGGCGAGGACGGCAGAGCGGGCACGGGTGGCGTTGAGCATGTATTTCTCCGAATGGTGTGGAGGGAGCCGCCGCCGAAGCGGAGCGTTGAGTGAAGCAACCATACGAATAGCGTGAAAACAATGTCAACACGTTTTCGATTGTTGATTTTTGCTCACGGATTGGGCAAGGTGAGTGCAGGGGAACGGAGAGGAGTGGTATGCCCGAACCCGCGTCCACGGTCAGTGCCGCAGAGCTCTCCAGGCTCGCCGGTGTTACGCGCGCTACGGTCAGCAACTGGCGGCGCCGACACAACGACTTTCCGAAGGCTGTGGGCGGGAGCGAGGCTCGGCCGCTGTTCGACCTCGGTGCGGTGCGGGCCTGGCTGGCCGACCACGACATCGCACCGCCCGAGTCGCCGATGGCGGAGCTGCGCACGCTGCTTCGAGCCGAGGCCACACCCGCGAGTGTCACGCAACTGATGCGCGGGCTACACCGGAGCGAGAACGGTTGGGCGGCAGACGAATCGGTACCCGCCGAGCTCTCGCAGCGCGCGGTGGGCCTGTTGGAGAAAGTGCACAAGACGGACGGGGCGCGGGCGGCGGTCGATGCGCTCGCCGAACGGGCGATGGAAGACCAGCCCACGACAGGTGTCTACCCGACGCCCGGCCGGGTGGCAGCTCTCATGTCGCACCTGGTCTGTGGTCCGCGTGTGCGCAGTGTTCTCGATCCTGCCTGCGGTAGCGGGACGCTGCTGTCGGCGGCGGCAGCGCTCGGTGCTGACGAACTCTACGGTCAGGACATCGCTCCGGTGCAGGCGGAGCGGGCCCGATTGACGGTGGAAGCGGAAACCGGAACGGCGCCCGATATCCGTACCGGAGACAGTCTGCCAGCCGACGCTTTTCCCGATCTCCTCGTCGATGGTGTGCTCCTGAATCCGCCCTACGGTGACCGGGATTGGGGTGCCTCGGCCCTCGCGTTCGACACGCGCTGGGAGTTCGGGCTGCCACCCCGCCTGGAGTCGGAGCTGGCGTGGGTGCAACACGCCGTGGCCCACCTGCGTCCGGGCGGAACCGCTGCCGTGCTGCTGCCGCCGGCGGTGGCCGGGCGTCCGTCGGGACGCAAGATCCGGGCCAATCTGGTGCGGGCGGGTGTGCTCCGGGCAGTTGTCGGGCTGGCACCGGGCGCGGCGCCGCCCCGGCATGTCGGGTTACAGGTCTGGGTCCTGCGCCGGCCCGAGCCCGGTGCCCGCACACCCGACACCGTGCTGTTCGTCGATACGACGCGGGGGGCTCCGAGGGCCGGCGAGGATCGCATCGCGTGGGACTCCGTGACCGAGACGGTGCTCGGTGCGTGGGAGGCATTCGAGAACGGGCAGGATCCCGCGACGGTCTCGAATGCCGCTGCGGCCGTGAGCTCGATCGATATTCTCGACGACACCGTCGATCTGGCACCCGGGCTGTACGTGCATGAAACGATCGACACCGAAGGCGTGGCGGGCCGGGTCGACGCCGCGGTCCGGCGACTCGGTGAAGCAGGGGAAGAGTTCGGCGCGGCGCGGGCCGCGCTGGCGGGCTGGACAGAGTCCGACGGGCGGTCGTGGCGCCGGGTCACGGTCGCCGAGCTGGCGAAACACGGACAGTTGCAATGGATTCGTGCGCAACCGCCTGTCGAAGAAGGGGCCGCAGGCGGTGACCGGCGTAGGGTGCTGACCGCCGGTGATGTGGTTACCGGGAAGGCGGCGTCGGGTGCGATGAGTTCAGCGAGACCAGCCGAAGAAGTCGGTATCGAGGTGGGGGATGTGCTGGTGCCGGCGATGCGGGGCGATCACGGTAGCGGGCGGGCCGTTCGCGTCGCCGGGCCCGAGGACGCCGGCGCGATCCGGGGCCCCCACCTGCACACGCTGCGGGTCGATCAGGAATGCCTCGACCCTTGGTTCCTCGCCGGATTCCTGTCCGGTTCCGACGGTATCTCCGCCGCCCGGACATCGACCGTGCGTTTCGACCCGAGTCGGCTCCGCATACCCGTGGTCTCCGCGACCGAACAGCAGCACTACGGACTGCTGTTCCGGCGGTTCTTCCAGTTACGTCTCGCGGCGTCACGCGCGGCCGCGGCCGCAGAAGAACTCACCGACCAGGTATTCGCGGGTCTCACCACCGGGGCGCTGGTACCAGTGGAGGACGATTGATCGGGGACTGGTCGCAGCAGGCACACCCGGGACGGCTGTTGGTTGTCGACGCGATGCGGCCGACGGACAGGAAGGTTCGACGTGTGGTATGAGTCCGCGGCGCAGGCATTCGATGCGACCGTCTACGACCCCGGATACTTCGGCGACGACGGTGACCGGCGGTGGGAGTCCACCGAGGGCGCGGCTGCCTGGGCCCGCCAATGTCTCACTCAGGCATCGGATTCCGGGACGGTGTGCGTACTCATGCCGGCCGCCGCGGCGTCGAGCAGCAGGGCGCGCCCGCTGCGGAGGACACTGCTGCGCACCGGGGTTCTCCGGGCCGTCGTCACCGGGCTCGCCGTGGACCGCGACCTCTGGCTCCTACACGAGGCGGACGGTGAACGGCCGCAGTCCGTGCTGTTGATGCACACGGCAGGCGACCTGTCCGCCGCGGCCGCGGTGTGGCAGGCGTTCCGTTTCGACCCCGCACATCCCGAGGCCGAGCGGTTCACGGTCCGCATCATCGACCGGCTCGACGACTACGTCGACCTGACTCCGGAGCGGCCGGCGGCCGCCGCAGACAGGTACTCGGCGCTTCGGACCACGTACCTGGAGAGGCCGGCGGAAACGCCGCCGATGCTGGAGCCGAACCCGGCAATTTACGGTGTGGTGACGGTGGGTGAGCTCGCCGAGGCCGGCATGGTCGAAATCCATCGGTCGCCACCGACTGTCGTGAGCGCCGACGGTGTGGCGTCGATGCTGACGGCAAAGGACATCCGGTTGGGACGATCGGCATCGCGGTGTGGAGACGCCGCTGTGGCGGGCGCGGTGATCATCCGCGCCGGAGATGTAGCTCTGGCTCCACAGGAGCCGGCGGTGCGCGTGTGCACGGAGTCCGACATGCTCCTCGGCCCTGGAATTGATCTCTTGCGTACCGATCCCGCCATACTGGATCCCGGTTTCCTCGCCGGCGTTCTGCGTGCCGCGATCGACGACGAGCACAGTGGCGATATCGACCTGCACACCGTCGGGATACCGCGGCTACCGCCGGCCGAACAACGCCGCTGCGCGGCGGAATTCGCGCAACTCCGTAGGCTGGAAGAAAGCTGGCAGGAACGCCGCGCCGATATCGAGCACTTGGTACACCTCGGGTATCGGGGGCTGGCCACCGGCCGTCTGCGGCCGGGAGCCGGCGAGTAGTTTCGACGTATCACGGAGGTGGGCGGTGCAGCTCGTCGGAGGCCGATACGAACTCATCCGCCAGGTCGGCGCCGGGGGAATGGGGCAGGTGTACGAGGGATTCGACCGAAACCTGAAACGCCGGATCGCGGTGAAGGTGACGCAGCCGAACCTCGACAGCGACCCCGACTGGACCAAACGCTTCCTGCGCGAAGCGGAACTGATGGCGACGGTGAGCCATCCGGGTACGCCGGCGATCTACGATGCCGGCACTACCGAGGAGCCGACACCGCGCCCGTTCCTCGTCATGGAGTTCGTCGACGGTGTCACCTTCGACGATCTGCTCGCCCGCAGAGGTCCGCTACCGGTCGGCGCCGTGGCGGCGCTCGGCGCGCAGGTCGCCGCGGTACTCACGGCAACACACCGGCACCGCATCTACCATCGCGACCTCAAACCGTCCAACCTCATGCTCTGCGACAACGGCACCGTGAAAGTACTCGATTTCGGTCTCGCCATCGCACTCGATTCCGGGCTCAGCCGCTACACGACCACCGGACAGACCCTCGGCACACCCGCATACATGGCACCCGAACAGGTCGAATCTCGGGAGGTGAGCCCGCAGACCGACCTGTACGCACTAGGACTCATTGTGCACGAAATGCTCACCGGCGACCGTGTATTCGCCGGCGACAGTGCTTACACGGTGTGGAAGCAGCAAGTATCCGCCGCTGCACCGAACATTCGGGACGAGCGGCCCGAAATGCCGGCCGATATGGCGGGACTGATCATGTGCATGCTGGAGAAGAAGGCCGAAAGCCGACCGGCCGGAGCGAATATCGTCCACACGGTACTGATGCGTCATGTGGCCGAGCTGGGCGAATTGAT
Organism: Nocardia sienata NBRC 100364; assembly: GCF_001613205.1. Taxonomy (GTDB): domain Bacteria; phylum Actinomycetota; class Actinomycetes; order Mycobacteriales; family Mycobacteriaceae; genus Nocardia; species Nocardia sienata. The sequence goes on from NZ_BDBX01000001.1 coordinate 117,818, forward strand.
CGACGACGTGGACAGTCCGGCCCGCATGTACGCCGTCGCGGTGAGTGCGTCCGCTCCCGGGCCGGACCTTTCCGCTGTGCTCACACCACACGAGACGATCCAGGTCGCACAGCGGTCCTCGGCTTCCGATGTCCCCACCGATGATCTGAGCCGCGGCGATCTGCAACGAGCGGTCGAACGTGCTCGCCGGCTGGCCGACGAGTCGCGTTACCACCCGGCCATACGCCACCTCAAGACCGTTGTCGACGCGGCGGTACCCGTACTGGGCGCACGGGATGCGGACGTGGTGGACGCTCGGGTCGAACTGGCGGGCCTGCGTTTCGAATCCGAGAGCTACGCCGAGGCCGCCGACCTGTATGGGGTCCTCATCGATGACTTGACCTCCGAGCGTGGCCCCTACGACGACCAGGTCATGGTCTGCCAGCGCAGGCTCGCCGAATGCGTTCTCCACCTCGGTAGGAAAGCGGAGGCACTGGACCGTCTGGAGCGGTTGCGCGGACACATGGAGGCACGGTACGGCGATTCTGATCGACGGGTGGTCGAGCTGGCGGAAACCATTGTGGCAATCCGGTCGTGATCCTTGCTGCGGCCCCTATCGAACGCCCCTTGCTCACGCCCCGGCCGGTCAATGGAGAGCGCTCTCGGTGTGCATGCGAGCGGGCGGGTGGCCACATCGGCGAATCACAACGCCGTTGATCGGTGGATCCCGACGGGCCAACCTCGAACCGTACGGCTTCTCGGACACACTCGAACAGCTGTGGCTGGAGCCACACGGTGAGGACATCTTCAAGGTTTCACGCATTCCCTTCCGCGTCTACAGCCTCGCGCTCGGTGATCGAGTGAGGCCGGACTCGGCCGGTCGGCAGGTGACCGCACTCTCGAGAAGTCCGAGCACCGCGTCTTTCGTATCCTCCTGCTGCCGGCGCTGTCGGATAGCGACGCCAACCGGCTGCACGACGCCATCGATGATGCCGTAACGCAGAGTTACCTGAAATCAGAATGGAGCGAGGATCGCCACATCGCGATCGACCTGCCTCCCCACCGCGACATCCATCTAGTGTGGGCGCTGATAAAGCACGCTGTCGCCGACGGAAGTATCGCGTGGGAGTGGGGCGACGTCGAGCAGTTTCAACCCGGCGGGGTGAAGTAGCCCGTCCACACGAAGTGGTTCGCCGCCGCTGTCGGCACAGCCCTGCGGACCGGATGACCGCAGGGCGGGGCCCGCTACCTCATCGCATGAGCGTTGCGCCAGCGGGAAGGGCACCACAGGTCCACATTCCATCGACACCCGATCGCTGCAGGGTTTCGGTCGAGCGCGCCCAATCGGCGACACCTACCCAGACGTCCACGCCCCCATGCTCCTCGCGAAGGAGCGGGACAACAACCGTATCGGACACCGACCCGCAATGGGTCGGCATCGACGGCGCCGGCGTGCGGGCGCAGTCTCGGGTGGCCGCGCGGCCTCC
>NZ_BDBX01000002.1 GCF_001613205.1 Nocardia sienata NBRC 100364
CCGGCCGCGCTGTGGCCTGCGTGCGGCTTCGTCGTTCACTTGATCTTGTCGATCGGCAGGTACGAGGGAGCGGATAGCCGCTCGGGAGCCGATCATCAACTTGTGGAGTACGGAAGCCATTTGAGCGTCGACAGTCTTGGAGGAGCTGCCGCGCCGGACCGCGATGGCCGTGTTGGTCCACCCCGCCGCGGCGAGTACGGCGACCTCCTGCTCGGCCGCCGACAGTTGCTGCCACGGTGAGGGGCGGCTGCGCCGGACCGGATGTTCCACGGGCAACCTGTCCATGGACAGGTCGCCCAGTGCCAGCTGCGCGACTTCGTCGAACTCCGGCCGCAACAGCGCACCTTCCCGCTCCGCCTCCGCGAAGGCGTCGTCGTTCAGTATTGCGCGGGCGGTGTCCGCGGCCGATTCGGTTTCGGTGGCGAACGGGCCGAGGTGGGCGATATCCACGCCGAGCCCCGCGCGGAGAGTGGCCCCGCCGCCGAGCAGGCGTGCGATATCGCGTGCCCGGGCAGTCACGGCCGTGGAGGGCTCATCGCCGGCGGCGTCCACCAGGCGGGCCAGTGTCCATGCCTGGATGTGCACGGCCCACACCGCCCCCCACCGGTCGCGCATCGCGAGCTGATCGGACAGTGTCGCGCGGCACACGGCAAGCGCCTCGTTCGCGTCACCGTGTTTACTCGACGCGATCGCCCATGCCAGCCGCGCCCAGCAGGTCACCCACTGGGCGCCGGAGCGCTCGGAGTTGCGGAGGTGGGTGCGGCAGGTTTCCAGTGCTTGTTCGGCGGTGCCGAAGAATCCGGCGCTCAGCGCTTCGAACAGTTCGCTCATCGCGGCACCGCCCTGGTCTCCCTCGGCGGTGAAACGTGCCCGCGCCCGGGCCAGGACGGTGATCGCCCGCGGATCGCGGCGGATCAGCATCAGCTCGGCACCACGGGCGTATTCGACCGCGGCGGGGAGCCCGAAGTCCACCTCGGGTTCCGCGCGCCAGCGCGCTCGGTCCGCGGCGCCGGGCACGCAGCGGGCGACGCATTCGTCGAGCATGCGTTCGGCCTCGCGGTGGACCCCCTGGCACATGCTGATCCAGGCGATCAGTGACATCGCCACGACCTGCAGCGTCACCGGCTCGGGGTCGAGGTCCCGGGTTGCCGCGAGTGCGCGCTCGGCCCACCGGCGTGGTTCCCGCAATGAGCCGGTCAGGAACGGGATACGTAAGGCGATGAGCCCGGCGGCGATCTCGAGTCCGACTGCCGCCTCGCCCGGTGTGGCGATACTGCTCTCCATGGCCGACTGCAGATTGTCCCCGGCCGCCCGCGCCCAATCGAGCAGCGCCTGCTCGTCCGGCCCGAACCAGCCGGCTCGGGCCGCGGCCACCTTGTCGCGGTAGTAGCGGCGGTGCCTGCGCGCCAGCCGGTCGGCCTCCGCACCGCGGTCCCGGAGGCGCTGCTGGGCGAAGAGTCGAATTGTTTCGGCCATCGAATAACGCACCGTGGTCTCGGTCAGGTGGATCGACACCAGGGACTGATCCACCAACCGCAGTAGCAGGCCTTCGATCTCGGCACGGGCCAATCCGTCCGCGCGGCCGGTGTCGTCGTCGGCGCAGACCGCTTCGATGGCTTCCAGTTCGGCGCCGACGTCCCGTCCGGCCGCGTCGGAGCTGTCGGTGCCGATGTCGTACCCGGCCGCGAACACCGACAGGCGGTCGAACAACAGCTGTTCTTTGTCCCGGCAGAGATCGTAGGACCAGGCGATGACATCGCGGATGCCCCGATGCCGGACGTCCGCGCCGACTCTGGGTCCGTTCTGCCACTGCAATCGCCGGTCGTCCGCCTCACCGCTGAGGTCACGCAGGATCATCGGCAGCGGCTGACGCGACAGCCGTGCGGCCGCCAGCCGGATATAGAGCGGGTGATTGTGTACACGCCGGCAGATCGCGGCGGCCAGGTCGCTATCCGCATCGGAGAGGGTATGTCCGACGAGGTCGGCGCGGGCACGGAACAAGGCCAGCGCCTGCTCGTGCGAAAGCGCGGGCACCGGCACCAGCTGTTCGTCGACCCACCCGATCGCCTCGCGGCTGGTGGCCAGCACGGTGAGCCCGGGTGCCGCGTCGAGTAGACCGGCGATCACCGCACCCGCACCGTCGAGCACATGTTCGCAGTTGTCCATGACCAGGATCGTCTGCGCGTTCCGCCCGGCCGCGTCGCGGCGGCGCAGCGTGTCCAGTACCGCGTCCCAGGCCGACCTCCCGGAGAAATCGGCCTCGATCACCGAGCCCGCGACCTGTTCCTCCACCGCGGTCGCCTCCGCGCCCCGCGGCAGTACGGCCAGCCGCACCCAGTGCACCGGGACGCGCCGTGCCCGTTGGAAGCGCTGCACGGCCTCGGTCGCCAATCGGGTTTTTCCGATGCCACCCGCACCGATCAAGGTCACCAGGCGAGTGCTGCCCAGCAACGCCATCCCGATTCTTTCCAGCTCCCGATCGCGGCCCACGAAATCGCTGGCAGCCGCGGGCGGCAATCCACTGACAGACGTTCGACCTGCCGACACACAGGTAGCCTAGCGGAGCAAGATCCCGGGCATGACCGAAAGAACGCCGTGGTCGACGGTCCCGCAGTACACGCCGCGAGCCGTTGTCACTTCTCGTGACCGCTGCGGAACCCGCGGCTGCGGGCGACGTGCGTCATACCTGCCACCACCAGTTGATCGACGAGATCCCCGGCGGATCGGGTGACGTATCGGTAGGGGAGTCGTTAATGGTGAAACAGTCGGCCACGGTTCGACCGCCGACTGTGTAGCGCTCGACGTCGAGTGCCCAACAGCGGGCCGCCCTCGTCGAATGTGCGATCATCACGAAGGACTCGATCGGTGAGGTCCGGGTCGGAGACGATGACAGCGGCTCCGGGACCGATGCGGATTTTCACGAGCTCACTGCCGTCATTCGCCAGAGTCGACAGAAATGCCGGCGGATCTCTCAGCAACGTCACAGCATGACCGACCGGCCAGAACGCGTGCGCAGCCGGGGGGACCCGGGACTCGGCCATTGCGGGCGGCCGGCATCAGGAACCGACCTCGTGCACGACCAATTCGCCATGCGCTACCAGGGCCGTCTGCAGGACGGTTCGGGATACCGTTTCGGACAGATGGCCGTGTGGGGTGATCACCGCGTTCGCGGCAGCCCGTCGGCATTCCATGAGCAGATCGGCGAACGCGGGGGGAAGCCCCGCGCTCCACGGCCGCGGCTCGTGGAACACTGTGCCCAGTTCGTAGCCGAGCGCGTTCGCAGCGGCTTGTAGCATGCCGTCCGCCGAGCCGCGTTCGCTGAGCAGATCGTCGCGCAGGTACCCGTAGGCAAGTGGCAGTACTTCGGTCATCGCAGACACCATTTCTGTTCGTGCCGGCCGGCTCGGAAATGCTTCTGCCTCGGCCGACGGCAACCCTTTCCACCGATCTCCCTACAGCGCGGAGGCCGGCCTTCGATCTCCCGAGTCCCGGCCGGGGCGGCCGGCCGTTCTCGCCGGTTCACCACGCGTTCCGTGGTGCGGTTCGCGACCGCGCTCGGCGAGAACCCCTCGATCCCGCTGCGGCGTAGCCGCCGATCACCGACGAGTCGAGGATCGCCGGATAGGTAGAAAGGACACATCGGCAGTTCGTTGGCGGCCACGGGTACCACGAGGACCATGACGGGCATCGCGCCGGTGGTCGACGCCGGGTGCTCCGCGGAGGCGGGCTCGGGCAAGCACTACATCGTTACGGCAGGTGGAGCCCCGTATACGGTGGAGCATGTTGCGCACAGCCGTCCCGGCTCCGGAAGTTACCTGGACGGCCGTGCGGCGAACCCGCTGGAAGGAAGTGGCCATATGCGCACGGGTATCGATCCCGACGTGGTGGGATACGGCGACTTCTACAAGGTGTTGACCAGTGTTGTCGTTCCCCGGCCGATCGCATGGGTGTCGACCCGGTCCGGCACGGGAGTCGACAACCTCGCCCCGCACTCCTTCTTCACGGTCTCGTGTGTCGCGCCGCCGATGGTGCAGTTCACATCGGTGGGCAGGAAGGATTCGTTGCGCAATGTGCTCGAGACGGGCGAGTTCGTCGTCTGCCTTGCCACCGAGTCGATGTTCGAGCAGGTGAATGCCACCGGCACGGATTTCCCCGCCGAACTGTCGGAGTTCACCGAGGTCGGGCTGACACCGGAGCCAAGCGTAACCGTGGCGCCACCGCGGGTCGCGGAGTCGCCGGTCGCACTGGAGTGCCGACTCGAACACAGCTTGGAGCTCGGTGACTCGACCGTGGTGATCGGCCGGGTTCTGCATGCCGCGGTCGATGCCGAGGTAGTGCGTACGGATGCCCGTGGCAACAGCCTTCCCGCGATCGATCGGCTGCGTCCACTGGCGCGTCTGGGTCGCAACGAGTGGTCGACGATCGGTGAGGTATTGGATATCGTCCGCATCCCCTACGCGCAGTGGCCGGGCCGTCCCGATCAGGAAAACTGAGGCTTCGGCGCGCGGCGGCTCGGTACCGCCCGCGCTGCGCGGCCTGGATCTCCTCGCGGTCGGACAGGTGAGACCGCACGCCCGTATGCGGTGGTGACGGTGGTGCCCGTCCGCCCCTGAACAGCGTGAAGAACGATGCTTGCGCACGATCTCTCGAGGCCGCTTCCTCCTGTGGCGGGCCGTGGGCGCAGCTACAATATCTCGCCGGACACCGAGTCGATCACCTATGACAAGGCTTCAAAACCAGAGCCGACCAAAACTCCCGGGCACGGCCCGGAGTCCATCGACCCGGACGGAGCCGGCCGGGGACTTCCGCCGGGCCGCCGCTGTCATGCCGGCTGCGCGAGTGCCGTGCCCGTGTGCGAGCACACTCCGTCGCGGATCTCGAGCCGAGTGCCGCGGAAGCGCTCGCGGATGCGCCGGTCGTGGGTGACCATCACCACCGCGCCGCGATATCCGGTCAATGCCTCCTCCAGGTCTTCCACCAGCGCCGGTGACAGGTGGTTGGTCGGTTCGTCGAGCAGCAGCAGGTCGACCGGATCGCTGACCAGACGCGCCAGTTCGATCCGCCGTCGCTGCCCATAGGACAGGTGGCCGACCCGCAAATCCAGGTCGCCGGGGCGGAACAGCCCCAACCGCAGCAGTTCGTCGGCGTACTCCTCCGGATACCACGGGCGGCCGTGGGCGAAGGCCTGCAGCACCGTCATCTCCGCCGGCCACGGAACCCCCTCCTGCCGTAGATGGCCCACGCGGCCGTGTATCCGCACCGAACCGCTGTGAGGCTCCAGTTCTCCGGCCAGCACACGCAGCAGGGTGGTCTTACCGGCGCCGTTGGGGCCGGTGACCAATACTCGCCGGCCCGCGGCCAGCGATATCTCGCCGACCTCGAGCCGTCCGGTCACCCGCACACCCATCAGCTCGGCCACCGGCATTTCCGGAGTCGGCGTGTACTCGGCCAAGTCCGGCGTGAAACTCAACGGATCCGGCGGTGCGGCGACCGGGTTGCCGGTGAGCCGCTCGAGGCGTTCCTTGGCGTTGCGGATTCGCGCCCGGGCACCGTGGTCGCGGCCGCGCGCCCGAAACGGTCCGGCCGCGAATACCGCCAGCGGCAGCTTCCGCGGGATCGACTCCAGCCGTGCACTATTCGACTCCGCCATGCGACGACTGCGGGCAAGATCCTCCTTCCATCGCTGATGTTCCTCCACCATTCGCCGTCGCTGCGCCGCCTTGGCGCGCAGGTAGCCGTCGTACCCGTCACCGAAACGGGCCACCTGCCCATCGGCCACCTCGAGCACCACATTCGTGATCTGCTCCAAGAACACCCGGTCGTGCGTTACGGCGACGATGGTGCCGCGGTGGCCGCGGAGATACCGTTCGAGCCAGTCCACCGCGGCATCGTCGAGATCGTTGGTGGGTTCGTCGAGCAGCAGTACCTCGGGGGCGGCCGCCAGCGTGGCCGCCAGCGCGAGCCGGGACCGCTGCCCGCCGGACAGTGTGCCCAGCAGGCGGTCCCGGGCGAGGCCCGGGAGTCCGAGTCCGGCCAGCGCGGTGTCGACGCGCTGATCGGCCTGGTACCCGCCGCGCGCCTCGAACTGGGCCAGCAACTCCGCGTAGCAGATCAGCGCCGGTTCGAGTGGTTCTTCGCCGCCCAGTTCGGTTTCCGCACTGCGCAGGCGGCTCTCCAGTTCGCGGATATCGGCCAGTGCCAGATCGATCGCGTCGGCGACGGTCGCGGTGCCCGGCAGCTCCAGTGATTGCGGTAGGTAGCCGATCCCGCCGGGCGCCGACACGCAGATCTCACCGTTGTCCGGCAGTTCCTGGCCGGAGAGCAGCCTCAGCAGTGTCGATTTGCCGGACCCGTTGTCGCCGACGACCCCGACGGTTTCGCCGGGCCGGATCGAAAGTGAGACGCGGTCCAACACGGTGCGGTCGCCGTAGCGTTTGCCGATGTCGGAGAGGGTGAGTCGAGCAGCGGTAAGCATGAATATCCTCCTGTTTCCGGCACGCGGCCGTGATCACGGGAACCCACACGCCGGACGAGCCGGTCGCGACCGGAGGACGTCGTGGGTGGAGAACGCGGAGGCATGCTCGCCCGAGGAGCAGCGCTCGACGCGTCGGGGTGTGATTACAGGAAGAACAACAAAGTACCCATGAGGCGCTTGACAATATCGGCGCTGAAGTGAACTGTCAACCCCTGTATCGGCGCACTTTGCGCTGAAGCCCGCCGGTCCGACGAGCCCGAACCCCGCCGGCTGTTCAGTCGGCGTCTCGCATGGCTACCTCCTCCGCGCTCGCCATACCCCCGGCCATAGCCGCGAAATGCCCTCTGGCGGGCCCACCGAGAGACGGCGACGACGCGAGTAGAGACCCGCGCTGTAGGCACGCCGGGCACCCGGCAGAGCGACGGACGAACCCATTACGGTCTGCGGGTCTCGCGGGCAGCGGTGGTTTCGTCACGAACCCAGGCGTCGGATTGGGTGAGCCAGAAGAGATAGGCAAGTGCGGGTAGCACCGTGACCGCCGCGATAGCGACGACTGCGAGTAGGGCGAGGAGTGTGGCGCGCGCGCCCGCGGCGTCGGCGATCAGCATCTCGTCGACCAGCATCCACGGCGTCTGGGCCACGGCCCACCCGATGACGATCGCCGCCACCGCGGCCAGCGCGGAGACTCTTGCCCATCCGAACCTGCGGCGGAACACCAGAACCAGAGTGAGCGCACCGGCTGCCGCGGACAGCGCGATCAAGGGCAGCGCCCGCCCGAGCAGTTCGCCACCGAGCGTCGGCGCGTCGCGCCGGATCGGCGCTATCGCCGCGATCGCGATCACACCGGTCACGCCACCGACCACCAGGGTGCGAGGCCGCAGATATTCCGCCAGCCGGCGGTCGCCGGACCGGGCGGCGTCGGCGGTGAGGAACACTCCGGCCAGAAACGCCGAGGTGCCCACCGCCAGGGTGCCGCCGAGCAGTGAGGTCGGATTCACCCAGGAGTTCACCCGGTCGCCGTATCCTTGCGCCGGAACGCGGCCCGAGGCGATCGCGCCGACGACGGTGCCGAAGAAGAACGGGGCGATCAGGGACGCTCCGGCGAACAAGGCGCCGAACAGGCGAGCCTGGGTCATCGTCGCGGAGTACTTACGGAACGCGAAGTTCGCCCCGCGAAGGACGATTCCCAGGAGGGCGAGGCTCATCGGAATGAACAGAGTCGTCATGATGGCGGCGAAGGCCGTGGGATAGGCGGTCCACAGGAAGACCAGTATGTAGATCAGCCACACGTGGTTGGCCTCCCAGACCGGCCCGATGCTGTGGTCGATCAGCACCCGCAGGCGGCCGCCGCGGCGCGGTCCGCCGGCGGTCAGGTCCCAGAACCCGGAGCCGAAGTCCGCCCCGGCGAACAGCGCGTACAACACCACCCCGGTGAACATCGCGGTCGCGACCACATCCGACAGGTCCATCGGTCACCGCCCTCCAGCATCTTGTGCCCGTTGCGCCTGGTCGACGGGTGAGGCTCCGGGACCGTAGGGAGCCGCGATCGTCTCGCTGCCGGCGCGCCAGCGCCGGGTCATCGAACGCAACACGACTACCGCCCCCGCCGTCATACCGAGGTAGACCAGCAGCACACCGGTGTAGCTCCACCACAGTCCGGTACTCGTGCTGGCGGCATCGTCGGTGCGCAGCACCTGCCACACGGTCCACGGTTGCCGGCCGACTTCGGTGGCGATCCAGCCGCATTCGAGCGCGAGTACCGCCAGCGGTCCCGCGACGACGGCTGCCCGCAGAAACCACCGGTGACCCAGCAGATCACGCCGTCGCCACCGCATCAGCCAGAACACAGTCACCCCGAGCGCCAGCAGGGTGCCGATGCCGACCATGGTCTGGAACGCCAGGTGGGTGATATTGACCGGCGGCCGATCTCCCACCGGGACCGAGTCGAGACCGGGAACGGGCGCGGTCAACGAGTTGCGGGCGATGATCGAACCCAAGCGCGGGATATCGAGCGCCCAGCGGACCTCGCCGTCCACCAGCACTCCGCCCATACGCAGCGGCGCCGGACCCTCGGTGGTGGTGGCCAATTCGAACGCGGCCAACTTCGCCGGCTGCGTATCGTGCACCCGCATCCCGAGAATGTGCCCGACGACAGGCTGTAGCAGCGCGGCGACGGTCGCGAAGACGAAGGGCACTGTGAAGCCCAGCCGGTGGTGGGTATCGTGGCGGCCGCGCAGCAGGCCGGCGGCATAGACGCCCGACACCACGAAACCGACCACCATGAACGCCCCGACCCACATGTGGGCGAATTGCAAGAAGGCCCCGCCGTTGAACATCGCCCGCCACGGGTCGACGTCGGTGACCTCGCCGTCGACGATCCGGAAACCGGTCGGGTTGTTCATCCACGCATTGACGCTGACGACACAGAATGTGCCCACCACGCCCGCCACCCCCATCGGGACGAGCATCGCGAGATGGCGTCGCGGCGGCATACGTCCCCAGCCGTACAGATAGATCCCGAGGAAGATCGCCTCGATGAAGAACGACAGTCCTTCGAAGGCGAACGGCAGACCCAGTACGTCGCCGTAGCGCCCCATCAACCCCGGCCACAGCAGTCCCATTTCGAAGCTGAGCACCGTCCCGGAGACAGCGCCGATGGCGAACAGGATCGCTGAGACAGTCGCCCATCGCCGGGCCAGCCCCAGCGCGACGGTGTCCTCGCGGGTCAGGCCGCGTCGATGGACGACATAGATCATGGCGGGGAATGCGACACCGAAACAGGCCAGCACGATATGCCAGCCCAGCGAGAACGCCATCTGCTGACGAGCGGGCAACAACCCCGGTGGGCTCTCGCCACTCGCCCCGAGGAGCGCGACCACTGTGCTCGACACCATCACAGCCCCTTCCGTCACCGGCGAACAGATCGGTCGACCCGCTCGGCCCCTGCCCGGTCGACCCTCGCGCGCAACGCTAACCGTTTCCTACGGTGCGGCGTCCCCACCGCGCCGATACCCGCCCGGCGAGCAGAGCCTCGGAGCGATGCGCGGTCGAGCGTTGCTCTGTGACACGGGCCCGCGCGGCCCGGCCGGCTCACCGACGAGACCTTTGTGTCCGTCGGCCAGGCGGGCGATTCGTCACCCCGCGCTCGCCCACGCGGAAGATAAGGATCTACGCCCGGAGGCCGGCGACGGGCAGAATTCCGCGCAGCGATACCGAGCGCCGGCGGTGTGAGAGGGCGATGACTCTGCGAGGCCGTCGCTACAGTGAGGGGCGTGGGTGCGTGGGGCGTCAAGGCGCTGGAGAGCGACGAGGGTCTGGAAGTGGTGGCTCTGGTCGGGGAGGTCTCCTACGGCCGGGCCGAGGTCACGGCCGATGAACTCGTGAACGCCGTCCGCTCGGAGGGGTTGCTCGGCGACGATCCCGCCGCGGACGAGTACCTGTACGACGTGACCGCCCTGGCGCTCGCCGAGATCCTCACCGGAGACACCGCACAGCTCGCGGACCCGACGTTCGGCCAGACCGTTTTCGTCCCGACTCCCGAGGGCATTGCTGTGCTGGTCACGTGGCTGACCCGGCTGTATGGTGCGGGCGTGAATCGCGAGTTCCTGGAGCTGCGGTCGAGCGACCCACGCCACAGCGTGCACCTCACGACGGTTATCGGGGCGCTGGGCCGCATACAGGACGCTCGATAGCCGCTCCTGCCGCGAAAGAGATCCTCGGGCCTCCTCTCGACTCGGTCGAAGGTTCCGGGAACTACGGCCGCCGGGTGTTCGGATGTCTGTCCTGACACCGGAACTCTGGTGTCCTACCGGGTCGTGCATTCGGCTACACCACCTTCGCTGCGGCGACGCATCGACTGCTTCAGTGCGAGTTCTCTATGGGAATTGCCGGTCGCGGGCGATGGGGTCGACGCCGGACTGTGACGAGACCGGTGGTGCTGGCCAACGGTCGGTTCGGCGCGGCGAACAGCTGGTACGACGCTTGCTGATCCCGTGGTAGGTCTCAGGCTTGAAAAGGGCCTGCGAGCGAGGCGATCACCTCCGAGCGGGGTGTCCGGTCCTGCTCGGCGTCTGTCGATACCGCGGCGACCGCGTCGGCGTGGTTGTCATGGGTCAGCCGGTAGACCGCGCGCTCGAGGATGGGCAGGATCTCGGTGATCTCGAGGTTGCGGTCGGCGAATCGTCCGATCAGCGCGTAGGTCATGTTCGCCAGGACCAGCGCGATGTCTTCCACATAGGTCGGATCTGCATTTCGGAAGAGGGCGGCGATGATCGGCTGCATCGCGTTGATGCCCTGGGCGTCCAGCCGCTGTCCGCTCGGAACGGTGCGGGCCCGGTGGTAGGCCTCGAGCATCCGGGGGTTACGTTCCCACGGTTCGAAGACGTAGCCGAGGACGCGCATCAAGCCATCGTGCAGCGTTTCCCCCGGCTTCGGCCGTTCCATGGCAGTGAAGCTGTGGGTCGACATCCAGTGTTGGACAGCGGTGACGATCAATTCGTCGCGATCGGCGAAGTGCTTGTACACGGTGGCGAGAGATATGCGCGCGCGCCGCGCCACCTCTCTGAGGTTGACGCCTTCGTATCCTTCCGACTCCAGCAGGTCGAGGACAACGTCGATGATCTGCCCGGTCGGCGCTGGTTTCGGTTTCCGGCCCACGGGCCCACGGTAGCGATCGTGCGCAGGCGCAGGCAGATCAGTGTGTCGTTCTGAGCGGTCAGGAGCTGATGCCGCGATGTGTCGAACGGTGCAGTGTGCGAGTCCCGAGCGGCCTGCCGGGGCCGGTCGCCTTTTTCGGTAACTGTGTTACTGTTCGGTAGTTCGCAGCTGTGACGGGCTTCATCCGGCCACGCTGCGTCATTCGGGACGCTCGAGCGAGGGGGTCCCGTCGAGGTCGATGGAGAGGTGACGATGTATCGGCAGCGTGGGCAGAGCTCTTGCCGGAGGGCGACGCGACAGGCCGTTCGGATGACTGCGGTCATGGTGGCCCTGGTCTGTGCGGCCGGTGTCGCGGTGGTGGCGGCAGAACAGCCGCGGGCCGCGGCTGCTCCCGAGGCGTTCTACACCCCGCCCGAGCGCATCCCGGCCGAGCCCGGCACGGTGATCCGGACGCAGCCGATGTCGCTGCTGGCCACTTTGCCTTCGGATCAGGGGTGGCCGGGTAGGGCCGAGCACATCATGTACACCTCCCGGTTGCAGGACGGTTCACCGATCGCGGTGACCGGAACCTATATCGACGCCGCGGGGCCGTGGCTGGGTGCGGGTCCGCGGCCGACCGTGGTGATCGGGCCCGGTACCTCGGGACAGGGTGACCGGTGCGCCATGTCGAAGGCGTTCTCGACGGGTATCACCATCACCACCGATCCGTCGCCGTCGCTGTCGGCGAATCAGGAGCTGCCGTCCTCGGCGGTGTGGAGCCGACTCGGTGCCCGCGTCCTGGTGACCGACTACATCGGACTGGGCACCCCCGGAATCCACACCTACGCCAACCGGATCGAGGAGGCGCACGCCGTCCTCGACGGTGCGCGGGCGGCCAACAACCTGGCGGGTACCGGTGCCGAGACCCCGCTGGTGTTGTGGGGTTATTCCCAGGGCGGCGGCGCGGTCGCGGCGGCCGCGGAAATGCAGTCGGCCTACGCACCGGAACTGAACCTCAAAGGAACATGGGCCGGCGGCCCGGTGGCCGACCTCGCCGCGATCCTCGAACGGATCGACGGTGCCCTGATCGGCGGTGCGATCGGTTTCGCCATCAACGGGCTCCTCGCCCGCTATCCCGACCTGGGGAAAGCGGTCGACCGGGTGACCAACCAGCACGGCCGCGACACCCTGGCGGCGTTGAGCGACGCCTGCATCGGCGATGTCATCACCCATTACCCGTTCCTGAAGACCAGTTCGCTCACCCGCGACGGCCGCCCGCTCAGCACCCACCTGCAAGCCATCCCGGAGGCCGCCCCGGCCCTGGCCGACCTCCGGGTCGGCACCCTCACCCCCGCCTCACCGGTGCTGGTCACCAGCGGCCGCAACGATGACACGGTCCCATACAACCAGGCCCGCCGGCTCGCTGACGACTGGTGCGCCAAGGGCGCGACGGTCACCTTCCGCACCAACGAGTTACCGCCACTGCTGCCCGGAACCACCATCCCCAACCATTTCGGGCCCGAGATGATCGACGGGTTCGGACCCGACAACGCGATCACCTACCTGCTGGATCGCCTGGCCGACAAGCCGGTATCCGGGTGCACGATCAACTGACCGGCCGACGCCGAGATATGTAGCGCCTGCACGAGAAGTGCCGTGCGGGTCCCGACACCGCGGCGCATCGGGTTGTCCCGTATCACGCACACCACCATCCGCGGTGTGCGCTTCAGCCACGCCTCGTGCCGCCTTTCCACAGGGGGACTTCGTCTCCGATGACACAAGACGACAAAGGAATTGAGTGATGAAGGCAATCACGCGCCGATCACTGTTGACCGGCGCAGCCGCCGCAGGTGCCACCCTCGTGGGGGCACGCGCGATCGGGTCGCCCGCGCCGGCCGCCGCTCAGGTGGGCAACGTGCCCCTGAACTATGAAGAGCACCGGGTGGTGGTGATCGGTTCCGGGTTCGGTGGTGGTGTCAGCGCTCTTCGTCTGGCTCAGGCAGGTGTGCCGGTGACAGTGCTCGAACGGGGACTGCGCTGGCCCACCGGACCGAACTCCGAGACCTTTCCCCGTGCGACCGCGCCGGACAAGCGATTGTTGTGGTGCCGGTCCAGCCCGAGTCTGTTCGGCCGGCCGCTGATGTTCGAGCCCTACACGGGTCTGGTGGAAGCGGTAGCGGGGGAGAACATGACCGCCCTCTGCGCGGCCGGTGTCGGCGGCGGTTCGCTGGTCTATCAGGGAATGTCGCTGCAACCGGCGGAATCGGTGTTCAACACCCATTTTCCGCAGGAGCTGGACTGGCAGTTGATGAACCGGGTCCATTACCCGCGGGTGGCGACGATGCTGGGACTCGCCGAGGCGCCCGACGAACTGGTCGAATCCGAGAACTACCGTGCGGCCCGGGTGTTCGCCGATCGGGTGCGTCGCGCGGGGATGCCGCTGTCGAAGATTCCGATGCCGATCGACTGGGAGTTCGCGCTGGCCGAGTTGCGCGGAGAGATGAAACCCTCCTACACCAACGGTGACGGCGCGATGGGTGTCAACAACGGCGGCAAGCACTCCGTGGATGTCACCTATATCGCCGCCGCGGAAGCCACCGGCCTGGTGCGTGTGCAGACCCTGCACGAGGTGACCGATATCGAGCGCGCACCCGATGGCCGCTGGATCGTGCGGGTACAGCGTCTGGACACCACCGGCGCGGTGGTGGAGCGCAAGGTGCTCACCACCGGTGCGCTGATCTTGGCAGCCGGCAGCGTCAACACCACTCGTTTGCTGGTGCGCGCGGCCGCCAAGGGTCTGATTCCCGATCTGCCGGATGGCCTCGGCACCGGCTGGGGTACCAATGCCGACCGTATCTACGTCTGGACCGACCCTTCCGCGGAATTCGGTGCGCCACAGGGTGGACCGGTCGTCTACGGCAGCCTGAACTGGGACGACCCGCACACCGCGCACACCGTCATCCAGGCATCAATACCGCCCCTCGCGCTGGACCCGCGCAGCACGGTGATGGTCGGTTACGGCGTCAGCGACGGCCGCGGGGTGTTCGCCTACGACGCCGCGCGCGAGGACGCGGTTCTGCGGTGGCCGCACGAGGGCGACGGTTTCATCCAGAACGGGCACATCGGGCCGGCCGTGCACAGAATCGCGGGCCCCGACGGCGCATTGCTGGACACCAACGCATTGTTCCCCTCGACCTGGCATCCACTGGGCGGCGCGAGCATGGGTACCGTGTGCGACCTGGACGGGCGTGTGCACGACCAGCGGGGCCTCTATGTTCTCGACGGCGCCCTGATGCCCGGTAACACCGCCGCGTGCAACCCCTCGATGACCATCGCCGCGGTCGCCGAACGGGCCCTGGACAACCTTGTCGCGCAGGACGTCGGCACACTCATCTGAGCCGTCTCCGGAAACGTGAGTGGTCCGAAGACCGGTGGCGAACGATAGAGCCATTGCTGCGGTGCAGTCCGGCCGGAGGTCGGATCAGCTGTCGGAGGTCGCCGCGGACTCGGTAGAAGAAGCCGCGCTCGGGCTCGTCCACGTCATCGACCACATAGCGGGCCCCGGAGCGCCAGAGGTCTCTGGGGAACTGGACCTCCAAGGACAACACGTGATTTCGGCGCGGTCAAATTGTGGGAACCGGGCTCTACGTCGGTCGTACTTCCCGGTGATACCGAACCGCATATCGTCTACCACCTCGACGAGCCCACCGTCAGCTTGCTGATCCGCACGCACCCGCGGCCGGAGTATTCGACTCAGCACAATTATTTCCCCCCAGGGTGCCGTGCCGACTACACAGTGGTCGATAACGGATTCCGTACCAATCTGAAAATCCTGCGGCTGTTGGATCGTGCTCAGCCGGACGATTTTCGTGAGTGCTTCATCAGGACGATTTCTCGACAGGACGCAAACGAGAATCTGCTCACCTTCGCCAAGCTGATGGATATTCTGTTCCGGGAACGGAATGCTGATCTGATCCCAGTTTTTCTTGATCTCGGAGGCCCGGCATCATGGGAAATACTTGATGCGGCCCGCCGCTATCACGCGAGCAATTACATATCGGAGACCCTCCGTAAATCGCCCACAGTCGGTACCCGCGAAGCGATTGCTCTGACGGTAGTGGCCTCCGCACCGAGCGCGGAAACACCGGACGGGTTGGTGATTCAGGTCGAGGATCATCTCGAGGGGACCGACGTCCGAGCGGCGACGCGGAAGGCTCTGACCGGCCTCTCGAAGGCTCACACGGCCGAGGTCGAGCGAGTGTCCAGAGTTCTCGATATTGAACTGATCTGAGGAGCGGGCGTGCTGCAAGGAAGATTCGGCCGGCTGTTGGCAATGGCGGGTATTACCAATTTGGTGGATGGTGGTGCTCGGATCTACCTTCCGCTGCTGGCCATCGCATGGGAAGCCAGTCAGGCCGCGGTCGCTTGGATCTTCTTCGCAGCACTGCTCCCGTGGGCGGTGGGCAGCCTGTTTGCCGGGGCGATGATCGACCGCAGGGACCGTTTCGCGATTCTGCGCGCCATGAACCTGACGCGAGCCGCCGGTCTCGGCGTCGCCGCGGCGGCCGCCTTCCTGTTCCCCGGTCAACTGGCAGTGTTGCTGGGACTGGCGGTCGTGATCGGCACCGTCGATATGGTCGGCGACATCTGTGCGCAGAGTATGGTGGCCGATCTCGTCGAGGAACCAGCACGCACGGATGCCTACGGGAAGATGGCGTCGGTGCAGACCGTCCTCGGGGTGCTGGCCGCCCCGGCGATCGGCGGTCTGCTCGTCGCGGCTCCGGCCTGGCTGGCGCTGTCGACGCTGGGCATCGTGAGCTCGGTTGCGGTGCTTCTTGTGAAGGACCACGCGGCGCGGGTGCCGGGCCGGCGCGCGAGCATCTGTCCGGTTCGATCCTGACCGACACCGGGATCGGGTTGCAGACCATTCTTCACAGCTCCTGGCTGGGGCGCACCGCCGCAGTGGTCGGCGTGATGAACCTGGCGTCGTCCGCGACGATGGCGGTCCTGGTCGTATACACGAGCCGGTCGCTGGGTGCATCGGCCGCCGAGACCGGAATGCTGTTGTCCGCGACCGGCGTCGGTTCCAGTGTCGGCAGCCTGATCGCCGCGCGTCTGTCCGCGCGTCTCGGATTCCGGGCCGCGGTCGTGATCGGTGCACTGGGCATTGCCTTGGGCCTGGTCTCGCCCGTCATCGGGACGAGCA
The DNA here is from genome assembly GCF_001613205.1 of Nocardia sienata NBRC 100364. GTDB lineage: Bacteria > Actinomycetota > Actinomycetes > Mycobacteriales > Mycobacteriaceae > Nocardia > Nocardia sienata. Next base: position 16,317 of record NZ_BDBX01000002.1, read on the forward strand.
TGATCCAGCTGGGAATTGTGTCCGTGCTCGGTAGCCTGCTCGCACCGCTGTTCGGCGTAAACCTGATCTCGATGCGCCAGCGCATGATTACCCCGGATCTGGCCGGCCGCGTGAATGCATCTTTCCAGCTCCTCGGAATCGGCGCCGCCCCGCTGGGCGCGCTGATTGCCGGCGCCGTGTCCACAGTCGTGACGGACAAGGCGGTGTTCGCGGCGAGTGCGAGCCTTGCGATTGCCGCTCTCGTGGTGTGCCGGCCGTGGTCTGTGGGCTTGCTCCCGAGGCCCGCCACCGGAGACCAGGTCGACCACCGGGCACGGGAAGTACCGAGTTGAATGGGTGGGTGCAGGTATTGATCCGGCTCCGCCTGATTCGGATCGTCGACAGACCCCTGGCGTCCGACCTGAACTCCTCGGGCATCACCACATCACGACGCCCGCGACAGTTCCCGTCACCATGGCAGGCGACGGCTCTGGCGCGGCAGAATAGGTTTCCACGATGACGGACAACCCTTTCTTCACCCGGAGCCCGCTTCCGTACGAGCTTCCGGAGTTCGCAAAGATCGATGACAAGGATTATCTGCCCGCGTTCGAACGCGGGATGGCGGAGCAGCTGGTCGAGATCGATGCCATCACGTCAGAGGTAGAGGCGCCCACCTTCGCCAACGTTATCGTGGCGTTGGAACGTTCGGGTGCGCTGCTGAAGCGGGTGATGTCGAGCTACGCTCGTGGGATTGGCAGTTCTGGTCGGAGAAACTACGTGCCGAACGGTTTTCGGTCAACGAAGAAGCCCTGCGTCCCTACTTCGAGCTCGAACGGGTGTTGTGGGACGGGGTGTTCTACGCAGCGGGGCAGGTCTACGGGATCACCGTCCGGGAGCGCAGCGATCTGATCGGTTACCACCCGGAGGCCCGTGTTTTCGAGGTGTTCGATGCTGACAGCGAGCCCCTGGGGCTTTTCCTCGGTGACTTCTTCACCCGCCCGTCGAAACGCGGTGGTGCCTGGATGAACGAATTGATCAGTCAGTCACGGCTGTTGGATCAGAAGCCGGTAGTGGTGAACAATCTCAATATCCCGAAACCGCCCGAGGGCGAAGTGGCCCTACTGACTCGGGACAACGTCAGGACGTTGTTCCATGAGTTCGGCCATGCTCTGCACGGGCTGTTCTCGGATGTGTGCTACCCGTTCTTCTCCGGTACCGAGGTGCCGCGCGATTCCGTCGAATTCCCGTCACAGGTGAACGAGATGTGGATGTCCAGGCCGGAAATTTTGGCCAACTACGCCAGACACTTCGAGACCGGCGAACCGATGCCCGCCGAACTGGTCGAGCACATGGCCGCTACCGAACGGTTCGGCGAGGGCTTCCGCACCGTCGAATACCTTGCCGCGGCCCTCCTGGACTGGGCATGGCACCGCATCCCCGCCACCGATGTGCAGTCCGGCGTCTTCGACCCGGACGGCTCGGATGCCGAGGTTTTCGAGGAAGTTGCGCTTCAAAGGGCGGGCATCGCTATCGCCGCGATACCACCGCGCTACCGCACTGGATACTTCGCGCACATTTTCTCGGGTGGTTATGAGGCGAGCTACTACTCGTATATCTGGAGCGAGGTGCTCGATGCGGACACCGCGCAATGGTTCATCGATGGCGCCGCACCGATCCGTGAGAAGGGTCGGCTCTTCCGCCGCGAACTGCTGTCCCGAGGCGGTTCGGTGGATCCACTCGAAGCCTTCGAAGCATTCCGAGGCCGCGCTCCCGAGATCGAGGCCATACTGATCAGGCGGGGGCTGACCGTCTGATCGTGCCCTGTGACCCGTGCCGGGAATCGGCCAGCGCCGGGCGAGGACGTTCGGTAAGAATCTCCGGCGCGGCCAGAGTCACCCATCCATCGTCCGCGGGCTACCGACCTGGTGGGCCGAGTCCACTGGTTCGCGTTCTGTCGATAGCGGATCGTGTGGAGCGATGTGTGCGGCCGAGTGTGCTCGGGCTGCGATGCGTCGTGGGTCGTCATATGCGAGTGAGTCGATGAGGATTCGGCGTGGATGCGATGACGTCCCGGTCACCAGGTACTTCTGACCGGGCCGCACTCGATCGGCCTGCTCGGTGATGTCGTCCGTTGTCGCTGTGTTCGGGGTCGTTGTGGGGGTGGAGGCGGTGGTGTCGTGGAGTGCATCGCTGACGATTCGGCGGGGGTCGTACTGCCGCAGGTTCAACAGTTGCCAATCGGTGCGTTGCAGTGGGACTCCCATTTCTCGTTCCGCCGCGCTGCGCGTTGTTTCGATGAACTGGCGCAGCGTTCGGACGGTTCGGGAGAGCTGGTGAGCGTATCCGGGCAGGCGCTGAGGACCGAGTACGAACCCGGCGATGACAGCGACCAGGAACATTTTTTCGAACGTCAAACCGAACATGGTGTGGCTCCGCTTTTCAGGAGGTAGGGAACAAGTCAACGCGATCGGAGGGTGCGCGTCGGGCCGCCCGCCTGTCGTGCAGAGCGGTGATCGCCAGGGCGGCACCGAACAGCGCCGACATCGGCAACGCGACCGAGAACATGGACAATACGTCGGCGGCAGGGGTCACCAGGGCGCTGAACAGTGCGATGACGACGACGATGACACGCCAGCTGCCGCGCAGTGTGTGCGCGGAAAGGATTCCGAGGCAGTTCAGCATCACCAGCAGCGCGGGAAGGACGAAGGCGATCCCGGTTGCCAACACGATCTTCATGACGAAGTCCACGTAGTAGGAGGCGTTGAGGATCGTGCTGTCCTGGTCGGAGGAGAAGCCGGCGAGGACGCTGACCATGCGGGGGAAGATGAGGAATCCGAACACACACCCGGCGGCGAAGAGCGGCGCAGCCGCAGCGGAGAAGCCGAGGACGTACTTTTTCTCGCGTCGGGTCAGGCCGGGGGTGACGTAGGCGAAGAGCTCGCGCAGCCACACCGGACTCGACACGATCACCCCGGTGAACAGGGCGATCTTCAGTTCGAGGTCGAACGCGCCGGTGACGGTGTCGTAGTTCAGACTCGCCTGCCGGGAGCGAGCGAGTTCTTCGACGGGTGTACGCAGGACATCGAGGATCTGATCGGAGAGAACGAAGCCGACCACCATACCCACCAGCAGCGACACCGCCGCGCGCAGCGCGCGCCGCCGTGCCTCGCGTACATGCCCGGCCAGCGGCATCGTGCCTCGCGCGGCGGTGGTCGCTGTCACGACGCGTGTCGGTACGGCACCGCGGCGTGCGCGTCCTCGGCGATGTTCGCCGCTGTCGTGCCAAGCGTCGAGACGCGGTCTCGCGGTGATGACGGTGTCTCCTCACGCACCTCGTCTTTGAGGATGCGCAGGGACTGGCCGACGCCCTTGGCGAGGGAAGGAAGTTTGGTCGAACCGAAAACGAGGAGGATGATCGCGAGGACGATGAGGGCGTGCCAGCCGGTCAGGTTGTGCAGCATGATGTCTCCCTTGTGCGGTGGGGATGAAAAATGGTCAGTTCGCGCTTGTCGAGCCGGCTTCCGGCGGTCCGCCCGCGGGGGGACCGCCGTTGCCCATCGGGGGTTGTCCGCCGCCGGGAGCGCTGACCGCGGGCTCGGTGGTGGTGTCGACCGCGACGGCCAGCGATCCGGCGTAGCCGGAGACGGCATCGCCGGAGTAGGTCGCCATCTGCAGGTCGTAGCCGTCACCGAAGATGCCGTCGTTGTCTACGCTGCCGATCTGGAACAGGTTCTGCGCAGATCCCGTGTAGGTATCGAGCTGGTAGATCTCCTCGAGCATGCCCTGGGGGAATGCGACCTGCGATGTCGCGATCGCATTCTCGGCGTTGGTCGCCGAATCGACGTCGGGATAGACCTCGAAGTGGATGTGGGTCCAGCGGCCGGGATAACAGCCGGGGACGATGGTCCGAAAGGTCGCCTTGCCCTGGGGATCGGCGACTTGAATCCCGCGGAGATACGTCTCGTCCTCGACACCGTCGGAGTACATCGAGTACCGGCCCACCGCGTCGCATTGCCAGGCGTACACGGCAGCACCCTCGAAGGGACTGTTGTCGGCGGCGATATCGGTAACGGTGAAGGTGAGCGAGAGCGGGACCCCGGCGACTGTGGTGCCGCCGTCGAGGCTTGAGGTGATGTCGCTCCGGACGATTCCCGATTCCTCGAGTATGTTCACTCCGTTCGTGCCGTCTGCCGGATACGGGCCGTTCGTCTCTTCGGGGATCTCGCTCGCGGCGGTCACCGATGCGGTCGAATTTCCGGCGTTGTCCGTGTTCGAGCAGGCGGCCAGCGCTAATGCGCCGGCTCCGGCACCGACGACACTCAGAACCCGGCGGCGGGTGACGAGGGTGGCGATATCGAAGCCTGCACCCTGATCGACAATATCTTCGGCAGGGCGGTCGAGCAGGCGCCCTTCATATGTCGGTCCGGCGGAAGTATTGGTGGGTTCGGGTATGCGGGCCATTACTGTTCCTCCCTCGAAGTGACACTCGGTGGTTCATTACTGCCGATACTCGATGTCGATCCAGTGAGGATGCTGGACCTCGGCTGTAAGGTTTCTGGGAACCGCGCGGAGAGATCGAGAAGCTACCTTCCAGCCATACCGGCGCGTTCGCTGTCGACGGCGGGCGATTCGGCGGGCAGCGAACGCGGTCACCGTGATGACCTCCGACCACGGTCGGCTGGGAGGCCGGCCACTGCGCATCTCGCTTGCCCGAGCAGGTCGGCTTTTCCCGGCGGCCGAGTCGCGGGCGCCTTTCGGCTTGTTTTCTTCGCCGCGTCCCCTTGTTACGCGCACGCGATCGGGTATCGCACGAGGTCGGCACGGCGCTCCGGAATGAGGTAGCGGACTACTCGTGTCGACGCATCGCAGGCGTACTTAGTGTCGGTGTATGAGTACCGACGGGCAGCCCCACCCGCCGGCAGTCCGGGCGAGTGGAGACTACGTCACCTCGGGGTTGGCGACGATCGAACAGGTCGGCCGTGGAAAGGTCTTCGCCTACACCGCAGGTCTCGTGGTGTTCCTCGTCGTGGTGCAGGCCACGATGGCACTACCGATGGGGCACCGTGAACCGCAGCAATGTCACACGGCGGGATCGCTCGGGTTGTTCGTCGCCGCCATGATGGCCGTCGCCGCGCCGATCGCGGCCTACCGGTACTACGCCTACATATGCGCGCTGAAACTGGACCGGGACGGCCCGCACGACCACGAGCGGGCTGCGCACCGGGTCTTCAAGATCACGTTCCTGCTGGTGGTCCTCGATATCGGGATCGTTATATACCTCGCACAGCGGCTGGCGGCCGAACCGCCGTCCTGTGGCGGCACCACCTCGACGCTGTTGGAGTTGCAGGCGCTCACGCACATCATCGGTCTTCTGCTGGCTATGGGGGTGACCGCATCCATCTGGTACAGGGGCCTCAGGAGCCGGCTCGCGGGCGGTGGCGAACCTCAACCCCATTATGCGCGGACGGTCATTGACCCCAAGCGACCGGAGGGACTGATCCTCTGCTGCTCCGGCGGTGGGATACGGTCGGCCTCGTTCTGCCTCGGGGCATTGCAGGTGCTGCGCGGACACGGCCAGTACCGGGCGGCCGAGGCGGTGGTCGGGGTGAGCGGCGGCGGCTATATCGCCGCGGCCATGCACATCCTGCAACGCAACGTCGACCTGCACCAAACCTCCGGCAATCCGTTTGCCCTCGAATCGTCGGAGCTGGCCTACCTGCGCCGACGGACCCGCTATCTCATGCCGCACGGCACCGACAAATTCCGTGCCGTGTTCTCCTTGCTCTACGGAATCGCTGTGAACGCCGCCTTGGTGGGTATTGCCCTGCTCGCGGTGGCCTGGTGGCTGGGCTGGCTGTTCGCCGACCTCGAGGTGCTCCTGCGCACCGGTGATCGTCTGGAACTGCAGCTCGTACCTGCCGGTGGGTACTGGTACCCAGCGGTTGCGCTCGGTCCGTTCGCCTTGACGGCGGCGGTGTTCTTCGTCGAGAAAGCATGGGATCGGCTGGGATCGGTACCGGACACGATGCGCAATATCTTCGCGAAGGCGTCGCGGCTGCTGCTCGTCGTCGGGGTGCCCTCGGTTGTGCTGCTAGCCGGTGTTCCGATAGCACTGTACTTGCTGGATATGGTGTCGGCGCAGCAGAACGGAACACTGCTGGCACTGCTGGCCGGACTCGTCCACCCCGATGGCACCGGGGTGCTGGCCTTCGGCGCGACGCTGGTGGCCCTGCTGGGCCTGGGACGATCGGCCTGGAAAGGGCTGCACACCCAATCCAAGGCCACCGGATGGTCTGGGCTGGTCCTACGGGTGGTCCGCAAACAGATCGCCCCGTGGCTGGGCAGCGCGCTCATCATCGCGGTGGTGGCGATCCTGCTGTTGCGGTGGACGACCTACTTTGCGACCACGCCGAACGCGCGCTCGGACTGGTCGCTGGCGTGGGGGGTGATCGTCATTGCGGCCGCGATCAAAGTGTTCACCGACGCCAACCGCACCTCGCTGCACACCTACTACCGGGAGGCGCTGTCGCAAGCGTTCCTGGCCGATGAAGACGAACGATCCGGGCAGGCGGTGCCGCTGCCGTACAGCACGGCGCTCCGGTACTCCGAATACGGCCGAGCGGTCCGCGACGGGCCCCGGCTCGTCATCGCGGCTTCCGCCAATGCCGACGACGTCGCCTTCGTCCCGGCGGGCCGGGGCTGCGTACCGTTCATCTTCGACTCCGATTCCACCGGTGTCGTCGGTGACCGGGCGCTCACCCAGGACGGACGTCGACCCACGGCGGCCTACGAACAGCAGGCCGACCACCGGTGGCGGGACGTGACCGTGCCTGCCGCGATGGCGATCAGTGGCGCTGCGTTCAGCCCGCTGACCGGCCGGGAGAGCGCACGCACGCGGCCGGTGCGGATTCTGCTGGCCCTGCTCAACGCACGCCTGGGGGTATGGCTGCCGAACCCGTACTGGCAGCCGCCGCCGCAGGGCAGGATCAGCACGGCATTCCCGGCGCTGCAGAGCTGGGCGGACAAGCCTGGACCGTATCGCCTCCTGCGCGAGGCGTTCGGTCACCCGTCGCTCTACGACCGATGGCTCTACGTCACCGACGGTGGGCACTACGACAACCTCGGGCTGGCCGAGGCGCTGCGCAGACGGCCGGCCGCCGTGTTCGTTCTCGATGCCAGCGGTAATTCCGACGACCGCTTCTGTGCGCTCGCCGAAGCCATCGCGACAGCCAGGATGGACCACTGCACCGAGATCTCCTTGGATCTGAAACCGATGCTTCCTGTCGACGAGCAGCGGGCCTCGCGAGCATGGGCGTACGGGATCGTCCGGCACCTCGACGGCGCGACCACCGACCTCTACTACCTCAGATCTCAGCTGGTCGCCGACCTGACCTGGGACCTGGAGAACTACAGTCGGGCGCACCCGGACTTCCCGTTCACCTCCACCAGCGACCAGCTGTACAGCGAATGGGACTTCGAGGCATACCGAGCACTCGGGCACGAACTGACCGAGCGTGCGTTGGAGGACCCGGAGTTCGCCGGGATTCCGCAAAAATTCAGAAGCCGTCCCGCGGCGGCCCGCTCGCTCGCGAACAGGGGCACCGACGGTGAATGCAGCAGGGTGCCGAGCGGAACGGGCCTGGGAGCCGACGGTGAGTCCGGCCGAGCCCCGCGAGGCGCGGGCCCGGGCTCCGACGGCGAATCCGGTAGGCCGTCCAGGACGGTGGGATAGTCGGCACAGGGTCTACGCGCCGTGCCCGGAGCGTGCGGCCACCAGAGCGGTCAGTACCTGTTCGGTCCTGGACCGGCCGGCTGTCTGCCGCAAGCCGCAGGTACGCAAGGCCTCCTCCAGTTCGCGTTGCGCTTCGAGCGCGCGCATGAGCAGATCCGCCGATGATTCGCCGTCGGCAGGAGTGACCCGCAGTGACACCAGCAAGGTTGGTGCCACCGAGCGGGTCCAGTGCGCCCGCGCCCTCTCTGTCCAGGTTCACCCTGATGTGGATCGGCGTGCTCACCCGAGACCTTCCTGTCGTCTTGACACGTGCGTACCGCCGTGTACAGACGCCCTGATGATCAGCTTCGCCCCTGGCCCGCTGTTGCGCGCGGGTAGTGCGATACGTGATCGGGTCGTGTGTTCGAATCGCGGGCGACGTCCGCCGACAGCGCCGAAAAGCACAGTCGACACGAAGCGCTGGGCGCTGTAGCAGGTTCCGCCCGCGACTGCAGCGGCACCGTTGGAGTATCATGATCGGCTCGTTGTGACGAGGCCGGACGAGAACTACACTTTGTTTGCATGGGCGGACTCTGGCAGCTGCTCGAGCGCCCCGCCGAATACCATGCCGTTCATGCGGCATTGACGAACGGCGACACCGGCGGTGCGGTATTGGTCGGTGCTGCGGGCGTCGGCAAAACCACGCTGGCGCGCCTGGTCACCTCCGCGCTGGACGAACCGGTGCGGTGGGCGGCCTGCACCGCCTCGTCACAGGCCATCCCACTGGGTGCGTTCGCACCCTGGGTCGTCACCGCGGCATCACGCGACCCGCTCGCGCTCCTGCGTTCCGCACGGGAGAATATGCTCACCGGGCCCGATACGGTGCTCGGCGTCGACGACGCGCACCTGCTCGACAGGCTCTCCGCGACGCTGGTACACCAGATCGCCGTCGACCGCGGCGCGCGCATCGTGGCGACCGTTCGTGCCGGGGAACCCGTGCCCGCCGCGGTCACCTCCCTGTGGAAGGACGGCTACCTCGAACGCATCGAACTGGGGCCGTTCACCGAACGGCAGTGCACGCAACTCGTCGAGACCGTCCTGGGCGGGGTGTTGGAGGGGCTCAGCGCCGATGTGATGTGGGAATCCTCCGGGGGCAATCCGCTGTTTCTGCGCAATTTGGTCGAGGGTGCCGTCGAGGCACGCACCTTGACCGATGTCAACGGCGTCTGGCAACTGCGGGGCCCGACGGCGGTGCCCTCGGGACTCGTCGCCCTGCTCGACGAACGGTTGACCAGAGCGGGCGGGCCGGTGCGGGAAGTGCTCGAGACGTTGGCCGTGTACGAGCCGCTCGACCTCGACATCCTCGGCGAGCTGGTCGGTCAGGATGCGGTGGCGGCCGCCGAGACCACCGGGCTGATCCGGGTCGGCCGGCGCAATGGGGCCGTCGACATCCGGTTCAGTCATTCACTGCTCGGTGAAGTGGTACGCCGTCGGGTCGGCGCTGCCGCCGCGCGCGCCCGGCGCGGACGGCTCGTCGAGACATTGCGCAACCGAGATCTCGGCACCCCCGCGCACCGGATCCGGTTGGCGCGGCTGTGCGTCGACAGCGATCGTCCGATCGATATCGCATTACTGATCGACGCCGCCAAAGATGCCGTGTCCCTGTCCAACCTGCCGTTGGGTGAAACGCTCGCGCGTGCGGCGTGCGAACGCGGCGGTGGCCTGCGCGCAGCCGAACTGCTCTCCCGGGCGCTGCTGTGGCAGGGCAGACCACAGCAGGCCGACGAGATCCTGGCCCGCTTCGACCCTGACCGTCTCGATCCGTTGCAACTTGTGCAGTGGGGCATGGTGCGGGCGAGTCTGCAGTTCTGGTCACTGGGCGATATCGAACACGCCCGCGAACTGGTGGAGGTACTCCGCGCGCGGGTCGCGCGTCCGGCCCTGCGCCTGACGGTCGACGCGGTGGCGGCGGCGATGGCGGTGCACGAGAACCGTGTCGACGCCGGCATCCAAGCCGCTGAACGGGTTCTCGCCGATTCGAATTCACCGCGCCAGGCCGTCGATTTTGCCGCGTTCACCCTCGGTCTGGCGCTGCCGGTCGTCGGGCGTGGCGCCGACTTCGCGCCGATCGGGGCGCGCTGCCGGACCCAGCGGAAGTCCACCGACGGCATCATCCGGGCGATGGTCGGCTACGGTGATGTGTTCGCCCTGACCATCCTCGGCGATTTCGACCTGGCAGAGCAGCGCGCGGCCGAATACCGGGAGTTCTCCTCGGCCGGTCAGTTCGTCGGCTGGGCGATCGCGCGCATCGCGGTCGGTGCCGTGGCCACGTACCGCTGCAGATTCCGTGCTGCGATCACCGCCTTCGAGCAAGCGCTGGCAGCACTCAACGCGGAAACGTCACTACCCTGGAAACTGCCGGCGCGACTGCTGCTGACTCGCGCCTACGCCGCATTGGGCGAGGTCGAGCACGCGGAACGGGTTCTCGCCGACGCCGACGAACACAGCGGACCCCATATGGCCCTGCACGAACCGCAGCGCGTGATCGCCCGGGCCTGGCTCGCCGCTGCCGAACAGCGGCCGCATTCGGCGGTGGAATTGGCTCGCGAAGCCGCCGATATGGCGCACGCCGCAGGCCAGTACGCGCTGGAAGCAGAAGCGCTCCATCATGCCACCCGATTCGGCGATCGCACCATTGCCGCCCGGCTCGCGGCCATCGCCGACCGGGTACAGGGCCGGGCGGCGGCGACCTACGCCCGCCATGCCGCCGCCCTGGCGAATTCGGACCCCTGCGCACTTGCCGCGGTCAGCCGGGAGTTCGAGTCCGCAGGCTTCCTGCTGGCCGCCGCCGACGCGGCGGCGCAGGCGGTTCTGATCTACGACCACGCCGGACAACGTCGGCCCAGCGCCCGCGCTGTCTCCCGCGCCATGGCACTGGCCGCTCAGTGCGGCGGTGCGGGGTCGCCCGCGATCACGGCCGCTGCCCGCCCGCTACCGATCACCGAACGCGAACGTGAGATCGCCGCGCTCATCGGCCGAGGACTGTCCAACCGTGCGATCGCGGAGCGACTGTGCGTCTCGGTCCGCACGATCGAAGGCCATATCTACCGAGCCTGCATCAAACTCGATGCCGCCGATCGCGACCAACTCGCCGAGCTGATCTGAGTAGCCGATGAGCACACCGGCCGTCCGAGACCACATGCGACGGCGGCGCGGTGCGTCCCCGGTTGACTAGCCGGCCGTTCGAATAGTGTATAAGCCGGAGGCCGGAAACCTGGATGCTTCCGATAGTCAGCGGGTGTGGTCCGACGCCGCGCCGGGTACTACGACCTCCGCCGACGACACGGTCCATGCAGGGATCGGCACTACATCCCGCGGGACGTCGAGGCCATGACAGGTGCCACTCGTCGATATCGCCCGCCGATCATCACGAAGACGAGGCAGCCGGCCCGATCCTCGGCCGGTGTCGGCGGAACAGGTAGTACGCTACGCGTTCGGTCCGGGTGCATTCGCTTCTAGCATCGAGGTCGTTGTAGCGCGTCGATTCGCAGCCGCGCCGGAATTCGGCTTCATAGGCGTAGGTGCATTTCTCGGGCGTCTATACGGCACGCGGGACTGCAGGCTCTGTCTCGGCTCGTCCGCTTCTGGTTCCGGCGGCCGTCGCGGGCGGCCTGTCCTTCACCCGGTGAGGAGAAACCGATATGCCGAACATCGACTTTGCCGAACTGAACAGAGAGATCGAACGGAGAGGGGCCGGGTGGAAAGCGGTTCCCACCACCGTCAGCATGTTGAGCGAGGGCGATTTCAGCAACCTGCTCGGCGTAGTGGTCGACCGCGCGGACGTCGAGGCCGCCAATGCGGAGGCCAGGGAGAGGGTTGCCGACATCGGGGTAGGTGCCCCTCCAGCTTTCGACTGGCGCAATGTCGGTGGACGGAATTTCGTGACATCGGTGAAGGACCAACGCGACTGCGGTTCGTGCGTGTCCTTCGGCGCCTGTGCGTGCGTGGAATCGGCCGTGGCGATCAAAAATCCCGGGACGATCGTGGATCTGTCGGAGGCCGACCTGCACTTCTGCTCGAGTCATGGTGCGAATTGCGGTGGTTGGTGGCCGTCGAAAGCTCTGGAAGCGGTCAAGAGTCGCGGCGTGGCTGATGACGCCTGTTTCCCCTACTTCACCGCATTCGATGCGAGTAAGCCGCCCAAGCCGTCATGCAAGGCATGTACCGACCGCGACGATAGGGCGTACAAGATCACCGGGTACACGTAACTGGTCACGATGGCCGAGCGTAAAGCCTGGATCTCCACCCGCGGGCCGGTCTCCGCATGTTTCCAGGTCTATGCCGACTTCTCCATGGTCGGAACTGGTGTGTACCGACATGTTTCGGGAGCATCTCGGGGATACCACTGCGTCCAGATCATCGGCTACGACGACGCACAGCAATGCTGGATCGCCAAGAATTCTTGGGGGACCAGTTGGGGGCACAAGGGCTTCTTCCGTATCGGGTACGGCGAATGCGGCATCGACGCTACGAGCGACGACCGAGACGCGGACGGTGAACTCAATCGCTTCCCGATGTGGGGTGTCGAGGGCGTCGTCCTTCCGGCATCCAGCAAGCGGAAGTGGTCCGGGTGGGAGAACCTCGGGGGGATCCTCACCGAGGGCCCCGCAGTGGCATCCTGGGCGGTTGATCGGCTGGATATCTTTACGAAAGGCGTCGACAGCCACATGCATCACGTGGCGTGGAACGGCAGAGCCTGGGGGGGATGGGAAGATTTGGCCGGCATGATCGTCGGTGCACCGGCAGCGGTCTCCTGGGGTCCGAATCGGATCGACACCTTCGCGCGGGGGACGGATAACCAGCTTTGGCACAAGTGGTGGGACGGCAGAGCTTGGCGCGGGTGGGAGAGTCTCGGAGGAGCCCTCACATCCGGTCCTGCCGTCGCCTCATGGGCGAAAGACCGGCTCGATGTGTTCGTCAAGGGCACCGATAATGCCATGTGGCACCTCTGGTGGAACGGCACGACATGGAAAGGCTGGGAGAACCTCGGAGGCGGCCTGGCGGGCGCTCCCGCGGCAGTGTCCTGGGGTTCGAACCGCATTGACACCTTTGTGCGGGGCACGGACAACCACCTCTGGCACAAGTGGTGGGATGGTCATGCCTGGGGTGGATGGGAAAACCTCGGCGGGGTTCTGCTCTCCGACCCGGCCGTGTCGTCCTGGGACAAAGACCGGCTCGATGTGTTCGTCAAGGGCACCGATAATGCCATGTGGCACCTCTGGTGGAACGGCAAAGCCTGGGGTGGCTGGGAAAACCTCGGCGGGGTAATCGACGACGCACCCGGAGCTGTGTCGTGGGGGCCCCTGCGTATTGACTGCTTCGTCAAAGGGATGGACAGCCACCTCTGGCACAAGTGGTATGCATGAGCGAATGGAGAAAGCCGTGTCCGCTGGGATCTGTATGCCATGAGCGATCCTCTCGAAGAAGTCGTCGCTGTCCACGGGATCGCCTCCGTGCGTCTGCCCGAGATCCCCACGAGTGGATACGAGTGGGCGCTGACAGATCCCCCCCGTGGTCTCCGGCTCGTTCATGACCGCTATGAAGGGCTGGAGACCGGCATAGCGGGAGGAAACGGAATTCACGTTTTCGAGTTGGCTCTCGACGGACCACAGGCGGTAGAAGCGACTTTCGCGCTGCGACGTCCGTGGGAGCAGTCGGCCATCGAGAGGAGACGCGTCATCATTCACCCGAGATGACGCCCGGATGACTGGTCACCGACCCCTGAAGATGTGAAAGCCCGGCAAACCGGGCGGGGTCGATCTCGCCGGTGCTCGCGTTCTGGCGCTGGTCTCCACCCGGCCAGGTTCACCTGCCCATCCGACGACTGTGGGCCGGCCAGGGTGTCGCCGGGGCGGTTCATGCTCCGGTGTGGAGGTGAGCGGCCCACAGCGATGGGGTGGCCGGAAAGGTGTCGCGCGCTGCACGGACAGCGTGGTGCAGTGCGTGGGGCGCGCGGCCGATATCGACCACAGTCGTATCGGGCCCGGTACGCAAGGCCGTATAGAAGGCGTCGGCGATGCGGATCGCGATATCGTCGTCGATTGTCCACAGAGTGCCGATGACGTGGGAATATCCGGCGAGCTGGAAAGCGGATGCGAGGTGGATGGACTCGTCGACCAATTGAGTGTCGGTGCTGATAGCGGTATCGCAGGCCGATAGATACGCCAACCGTGCCCGGTCGAGATGGATCGGGGCGAGTGCGGCGACGGTGAACGGGGTCGTGGCGTGATCGTGTAGCAGCAGCCGACTGCGCGAGGGGTCATCGGGGTCGGTGGCTGCGTGACAGGCGAAGTGCACGATGGCGCGTTCCGGCAGCAGATCCAGCACAGTGGCCGTCATCGGGGCTGTCTGCGCGGCAGACGGACTCGCAAGAGAGCCGAGATCGTTTACATCGTCGGGCTCGGTGAGGACAGTGGCTCCCGGCAGATGCGTGGCGACCAGCCGGGCTTCGTCGAGCACGTAATGCAGCCGGCCGTCGATCCCGGGAGTCGTGGGCATGGCCACGACAAGGGCCGGCCCGGGCGTGTTCAGGTCTGCGGTGGACGAGCGCCGGCGACGCGCGTATTCGAGAGCGGCGACAGTGGGCGTATAGGAAGAGACGACACGGTCCATCACCGTCGCTGGGTCGGATCGGGCCGGGTGAGTGTGATAGCCGGCCGCGTGGATCGGTAGTTGGCCCAGCAGTCCGCCGGGCGCCCACCACACCCGCGGTCCGGACCGGTCGGGCGCAATCGGCCGATGAAAGCCCAGCGCTTCGAGCACGGGACCGGTTGCGTTGTCCCACAGCCATTCCAGGGTGGCGCTCAACTGTCGTTGCGCGGCTTGCCGTTCGGATCCGGTGGTGCCGTGCGCGGCGGTGTTCAGCGCCTCGCGGAAGGCGCGGGCTCGGTCGCGCACCGCCGCTGCGGACAGGGCAGGCAGCGGCAGCCAGGAGATTCCATCGGCGGTGAGCAGAAGCGCGTCGCTACCGTACCGGCCGATGCCGAAGGCCACGACCGGCCCGTGGCCGGCCTGCGCGACCAATTGCCCGGTCGACGGTGGTAGAGCGAATGTTTCGAATCCGGGTTGGGCCCGGATGCGGGTGAGTACCTCCTCGAACTCGCGTGCCAGTCGGTGCCGATCCGGCGCCGGGTCGTCGGAACCGGCCGGAAAGGGGGTGGGGTCGGGCCGATCGAGCTGCTCACGCAGCCGGACGAAGTCGCCACCGAGATCCGGATGCCGGTCCATGAGCTCGGCGGTATCTGTACGGACCTGGACCGTCCGGTTCAGCAGTACGGCCCGGCCGGCCTCGAGCAGGCGCAGTGCCAGATCCGCCCGATCGCTCTCGGGTACAGCCGGATTCCGTAAGGTCAGCGCCGCGGCGTCGGCGGCGAATCCGCCCCATCGACCGATGGCGTACTGCTGATCGGACCGTTCCAACTGCCGTGGTGCGATCTCGGGAAGCAGTCGGACCGCGTGCTCGATCAACTCGGCCGCACGGTCCGGTTGCGTGGCCGCGACCAGGTCGGCGGCAGCGCGGGCCGCCAGGATTCGGGTCGACGGCGGTGCCACAGTGGACCGCTGTGCGTCCAGAAAGGCTGTGGTGGCCTCGTATCGGTCGCGCGTGGCGTCCGTTCGCCAGTACCGCATCATCAGGGCGGCCCCGAGCCCGGTCAGCCGTTGGGCGTGCGCGGGGTGATCGGCGGGTGTGATATTCGCGGCTCGCCGCAGGGTATCGATGGCCTCGTCGAGATCTGTCGGAGTTCTCGTCTGTTCGAAGCGGGTCCGGATGGCGAACCCGAGGTTGCTGAGCATGGCCGGCAGGTCGGGGTGATCGGCGGGCGTCGCGGCGACGGACTGCCGGAACAAGTCGATCGCCGCTTCCAGATCGGCTGTTTCGGTCGTCTGCTCGAACCGGTCCGACAGGGCGTTTCCGAGATTCACCAGCAGAATGTTCATTGTGCGGTAACCGGCCGGAGCCGAGTCCACGGCGGCGCGCAGACTGGTGATGGCCTCATCCAGATCCGATCGTCTGCCGCTGCGTTCGTATCGACTCCGAAGGGCTGTCCCCAGAGTCGTCAGTCTGCCTGCTCGGGTAGTGCTGCCTCCCGCTGTGCCGACAACAGCTCGTCGAGCCATCCGGATGGCTTCGTCCAGATCCGTCATGGAACCGGTTCGATGGAACCGATCGACCAGTGCGCGGCCGAGGCTGCTCGCCCGGTCGGAGTAGTCGGGGTCCTCGGTGACAGTGGCCGCGACCGCTTCCCGGCCGATTCGGATGGCCTCGTCCAGATCGGCCGGGTTCCCGGTTCGCTCGAAGCGGATGCGCAGTGTGAACCCCAGACCGAACAGGTCCCGGGCCCGATCGGGATGACCGGCCGGGCTCGCCGCCACGGCCTGTCGTCCCGCTTCGACCGCCTCGTTCAGATCCGATATCGTCCCGGTCCGCTCGAACCGGCCCAGCAGCGCCCCGCGGAGGGTGTCCAGGGAGTCGGCGCGGCCCGGATCGCCGGCGGGGGTGCCGGTCACCGCCTGTCGTACGAGCCGAATGGCTTCGTCGGCATCGGTACGGTCGCCGGTCCGCTCGAAACGGGACCGCACGCTCTGTCCCAGGACGTGGCGCATTTCGGTCCGCAGGCTGTCGGGAAGCGTCGCGGGCATGGCCGATATGGTCTGCTCGCCGAGCCGGATGGCCTCGTCCAGATCGGCCGCCGCCCCCGTCCGCGCGTACCTGTCCGCGTGTGCCGCGGCGAGATGCACCAGCCGCACGCAGAGCAGCGGATCGTCCGCGGCCGTCGCCGCCACCGCCCGGTGCCCCAGCGCGATCGCTTCGTCGAGGTCGGCGAGTTGCCCGGTCCGCGCGACTCGGCTCAGTAGCACAGCACCGAGTCGGTCGGTCCTGTCGGCGAGCTCGGGATCGCCGTCGGCTGTGCGGGCGACCGCTTCCCGCATCAGCAGGACCGCGTCGTCCAGGTCGGCGAGGTCTCCCGTGTTCTCGAACCGGGTATCCAAGCTGCTCCCGACGGCTATCAGCACGACGGTACGGAAGGGAACATCGGCCGGGACGACATCCAGTGTCCGGCGACCGAGCCGGATGGCCTCGTCCAGATCGGCTGCCGCATTCGTCCGGCCGAACCGGAATACCAATGCCCGGGCCAGGTGGTATCGAACGCCGGGAAATGCGGGGTGGCCGGCCGGGGTGTCGGCGACGAGCTGTCGGCCCACGCGGATCGCGTCGTCCAGTTCGGCGACGGTCTTCGCTCGATTCAGACGGTTGCGAAAAGCGTCCAGTGGGCCGAAGGGGCCGCTTCGACCGACGGCGGCCAGCGCGCCCAGCTGCTGCCAGAGACTCTTGGCGGCGGTGAAGAAACCGGATCCGCCGGTGCCACCGTCGTGCTCACGATCTGTCATACTGCCCTCCCCGGATGTGTATCGACGCTAGTCATCCGACGGCCTGAAGCACAACGTCTTCGACGATATGATCGAACCGCCGCGCTGCACCGCCGAGGCCGTGCACGTGGCGTCTGCCGGATTTCTCGTCGTCCCAGGGGGTTGTTTGCTGCCGTCGTCACAAGATGCCGGGCGGGTCGCCGCCGGATTGGCTTATCTGTGTGGGCATCTGGAGGATATTCGCAGCGTACTCGGCGATGACGGAGCCGATCCGGGATCGCCGCTCAACCGTCTGCTCGCCGTCGTGCGCTCCGGCAGCGCCACCGGTTTCGGTGTCGCGCTCGAGGCCGTCCACACCGCACTACAGGCCCGCGGTGACGCGCGCGGGTTGTACGGACATCACCGCAGCGCCACACCGATCGGTGTACGCCACCTCGAAGTCGTCTACCGCTGTCCGCTGGCACGTTGCATGGGCCGTACCGCCGACGAGGTCCACGACGACCCGCCACGGTGCGCCCTCACCGGGCGGGAGTTGTTGCGAGAGCGGCTTTCCTGAATGGGCGGGTTGTGGGGCGAACTGACGAAGAAGCTCGCCGAGAAGTGGCTGTCGCTGCTGGTTCTGCCGGGTGCCCTCTATCTCGCGGTCGCAGGTGCCGCAATCGTGCTCGGGCACGGTCGTGCGCTGGATGTGGGTCTGCTCGCACGCACGATCACCTCCTACGCCGAAAACCCGGCGATTGCCGCCACGGGCGCGGGAATCCTGCTTCTGGTGGCGATCTCGGCCGGTGCCGCCGCGGTCGGGCTCGTCGCGCAGGCCCTCGGAACCTTTGCCGAACACATCGCGCTGGCCACGGAGTGGACCGCCTGGCCGTCGCCGGTCCGGCATCCGGCGAGCTGGGCGGTTGCCCGGCGCAAACGTCGCTGGGACACCGCCGAGGACGTCTACCGCCGGGAGCTCAGCAAGACGCTGGCTCCCGACCCCGCGGACCGGCCGGATCCAGCGCTCCGGCATCGCGCGGCCCGTACCCGCAACCGGATCTCGACGGAACGGCCGGAACGGCCCACCTGGAGCGGTGATCGAGTACATGCCGCGGCTGTTCGCCTCGACCGCGACCACCACCTCGACCTCGCCACGGTATGGTCGTCGGTCTGGCTGATCCTTCCGGATTCCACCCGAGACCAGATCGGGGAGGCACGGACCGCTTTGGCGCGGGCGACCACGCTGCTCGCCTGGTCGGTCCTGTATTCGGTGCTGACGGTCTGGTGGTGGCCCGCGGCTCTGATCGGCGTCGTCACCGCGGCAACGGCCCGGTATCGAATCCGCACCGCAACAGATGCCTATGCCACTCTCCTGGAATCCGCGACCCGCTTGCATGCCGTTTCTCTCGCGACCCAACTCGGTATCGAGCACGCGGGCCCGCTCACGCCGCAACTCGGCCACGTTCTCACCCGCCACCTCGGCAGCCCGCGCCCGCCCACCGACTGAGTGAACCGGCACCGCCCCGTAGGAGGCGGCGGCACCACGGGCCGGAATCGAGGTCGCGTTCGCCGGACCACCTACGATGTCGGCACGGATCGGTCCCCGGACGGACTGTGGAATCACAACAGCGAGTGCTGCAGGCGTCGTGCCGCGAGATACACCACGCGACGGTATGCCCCCGACCACACAGAATCTCCACATTCGACGCCTGTTCTCTCCACACAGGGTGGCTAGGCTTCCCGACCATGGAACAGAACGCACCGGCAGGGGGAGCGGTGGCGCGGCGGATCCTGGTGGTGGACGACGAACTCACCATTGCGGAATCGGTGGCGGCGCGGTTGCGGGCCGAGGAGTTCACGGTGGCGCTGGCCCACGACGGACCCGCCGCGGTAGCCGCCGCGAGCACTTTCGAACCCGATCTCGTCGTCCTCGACGTCATGCTGCCCGGCTTCGACGGACTGGAAGTCTGTCGGCGGATCCAGGCCGAACGCTCGGTGCCGGTACTGATGCTCACCGCGCGAACCGATGAGACCGATCAGCTCATCGGTCTCGGCGTCGGCGCCGATGACTACCTCACCAAACCGTTCTCCCTGCGAGTCCTCACCGCCCGGGTGCACGCGTTGCTGCGCCGGGTCGAACGCGCCGCAGCGCTGCCCGGCACGATCACCGTGGTCGGCGATCTGCGAATCGACGCCGATCAGCGCCGGGTCTGGCGCGGCGGGGTCGAAGCCCAATTGACGCCGCTGGAGTTCGATCTACTGGCCCGGCTGGCGCAGCGGCCCCGCGCGGTGCTGGCTCGCGAACGTCTCCTCGAGGAGGTATGGGACTGGGCCGATGCCGCGGGCACCCGGGCGGTCGACAGCCATATCAAAGCTTTACGCCGCAAACTCGGCGCCGATCTGATCCGGACCGTCCACGGTGTCGGGTACGCGCTGGAGTGCAGATGAGCGGGCACACGGTCGCCGGCGCCGACACCGGGGGCCGGGTCGTGCGCGGGTTGCGGCGGGTATCCGACCGAGTGGCGGCGGTATTGCCGCGGCCGCTGGATCGGGTCCGCTCCATCAAACTCAAATTGGCCGTCCTGATGACCTTTGCGGGCGGACTCGCCTTCGGCTATTTCCGCCTGCAGATCGGCTGGCTGCCACCGATGACCACGCTGGCCGCGATGGCGATCGCGCTGGTGTCCTCGCAGTTCCTGGCGCACGGCATCACCATGCCGCTGCGGGAGATGACCGCCGCCGCCCAGCGTATGGCGCGCGGGGACTACACGAGCCGCGTGCGCGCCTCTTCCCGCGACGAAGTGGGCCAGCTGGCCGAAGCGTTCAACCGGATGGCCGACGACCTCGCCGCAGCCGACCAGCAGCGCCGTGACCTGATAGCCAATGTTTCGCACGAGTTGCGGACCCCCGTCACCGCGCTGGGCGCCATCCTGGAGAACCTGGTGGACGGGGTATCGAAGCCCGATCCGAAAACACTCGCAACGGCTCTCGCGCAGACCGAACGGCTCGGGCGGCTCGTCTCCGAACTGCTCGACATCTCGAGTATCGAGGCGGGCGCCGTCCCGCTCGACCGCGGCGAATTCGCCATCGCACCGCTCTTCGCGGAAGTGGTGGCCGAGGTGGAGGTCATGACGGCCGCGTCCGGCCGCGGGATCCGCTTCCGCAGCGAGGTCGAGCCGGTGACCGCGACCGTGTACGCCGACCGCGCTCGCCTCCACCAGGTTGTGTTGAACCTCCTGGACAACGCCGCCCGGCACGGTCCGGCCGGTGGGGAGGTCCGCCTCCGCGCCCATATCGTGGCCGACGACCTCGTCATCGATGTCGAGGACGACGGTCCCGGCATACCGCCTGCCCAGCGCGAGCGCATCTTCGACCGTTTCACTCGCGGCGGCCGTACCGACGGCGGCGGCACCGGGCTCGGACTCGCCATCGCGCGCTGGGTGATCGATCTGCACCGCGGCGCCATCGCCGTCACCGACCCCGGCTCCCGGATCCGCGTGATCCTGCCGGCCACCGAGCCCCCCGACCACTGACCTTTCCCACTGCACAACCCGGCCGCCGATCGGCCCCGGGGCGATAACGCACGCCTTCAGGAGGAGCTCCATGCCCAGACGAACGAAACCGAACGACGACAACATGGAACGGACGACCCTGGGGACATCGACGGATTCTGCCGAACTCGGCACCTCGCCGGCCACCGAGAACGCAGCGCAGCCGGCGGGAACAACGGAAACCGAAGAAACGACCGAGAGCGTCGAAGCGGCAGCCCCTGCCGAACCGACCGGCCCGGGGAAGTCGGGCACGACAACCCGATCGGCGGAACCGGGCGAGCCCGAGGCCGCAACCGAGGCGGCGAAGCCGGGGGAGCCGGAAGCAGCGGGTCCGGTGACCGGGGCAAGTCCGGCGGACGTGATCGTGGCAGTCGAAGAAGTCGAACCGGCCGGCACCACAGCCCGGGCCGGAGCCCTGCCACCTGCCGCGAGAGCGGGAAATTCGAGTGCCTCCACATACGGGGCACCGGTCGCGGTCACTCAAACCCCGGGGCCCTCCGCGCGGAAGGACACCGCCGCGAATCCGACTCCCGAGGCTGCACTCTCGGGGCCGGGCAGCCGGATACAAATGCAGCAACCGAGCGCTCGAGGTGCACTGGAGCACCCGAATCCGCCGGCCGTTCCACCACGCCGGCACCTGGTCGCCTACCCGGCGGGTGTCCTGCCCGCGGCGGGAATCGCGGGTCTGGTCGCGGCGGCGGCCGTCCCGCTCGATCGGCCCGGAATCGGCTGGTTGCTCGCGGGCTCCGCGGCTGCGGCCGCGGTCGGTGCGGTCCATAGCCGGGCACGTCGTATCGCGGGGCCCGACCATGGACAGACCTGGAACCGGGAACGCCTGTGGTGGACGATCACGGCGCTGGTGTTGTTGGCGGTCGGCACTTTCCGGGCCGCGGGGTGGTTGTTCGTCCTGTGCGTGGCGGCGGCTGCCGTGGCCGGGTCGCTTGCGGTGGTGGGGCGGCGTTCCGAGCGCGGGATATTCCGGGAGGCGCTGGCTGTTCCGCTGGCGTCTGTCGGCGCCGTCGCCTGGGTGTACACCGCATTGGGAAAGCGGCCCGACGGTGCCGGGACGCGTAATCGGCGGCTCGGGGTATCCGCCGCCGTCACGGCGGCATTACTCGCGGTTTTCGTACCGCTACTGGCCGGCGCCGACGCCACGTTCGCCGCCCTGATCGACGGTCTGGTACCGCGAATGGACAGTGACACACTGACTCGATGGGTTGTGGTGTTCGTAGCAGCGGGTATCGGGACTCTGGGAGCCCTGTACCTGCTCGCCGGACCCCCGCTCCCGGACGACAGGAAGCCGAAAGTCGCGAATCGGACGCTGGCGCGGCCCGAATGGAGTCTGCCGGTAGGCGCCCTGACAGCGGTGTTCGCGCTGTTCCTCGGGGCACAGTTGGTGGCCCTGTTCGGTGGGGACGATTATGTGCAGCGCACCGCCGGCCTGACCTACGCCGAGTACGCCCGGGGCGGATTCTGGCAGCTCTCCGCGGTCACCGTGCTGACGCTCGCCGTCATCCTGCCCGTCCTGCACCGCGCCGCCCGGGACACTGCCGTGGACCGGCTGTGGTTGCGCGGCCTCTTGTGCGCGTTGAGCGGGCTCACGCTGGTGATGATCGCCTCCGCGCTCGGGCGTATGTGGACTTACCAGCACGCGTACGGATTCACCGTGCTGCGGTTGCTGGTCGGCACTTGCGAACTCTGGCTCGGCATCGTCTACGTGCTGGTGATCATCGCTGTTCTGCGCCTGGAGACGGCGTGGCTGCCACGCAGTGCGATCGCGGCGGGGACCGCCGCACTACTGGCCCTTGCCGCACTGAATCCCGAGGGCCTGGTCGCCGCCGAGAACATCGACCGCTGGGAAAGCGGCAAAGATCTCGACGTCGACTACCTGGCCGGTCTGTCCGTCGATATCGTCCCCGCCCTCGACCGGCTGCCCGCCCCGATCCGCGACGACCTGCTCGACCGGCTCGACAACCAGCTCGACGACGACGCCTGGAACAGCTGGAACCTGGCCCGTACCCGGGCACGCTGAGCCGTGAAGTCCAAGTCGCCGGGGAGACGAGCGGGATCGGAAAGCTTCTGCTCGTATCCGATCGCATGCCCCTACCGTCCAGCATCGGTTCTGTGCATGCCCTTGTGATGCTCCGCAGGTTCGTGAGGACCAAGTCTCTGGACATGTTTGCCATGGCGGGCACGGTCGGCGGCAACCGGGGTGACCGTGACCGCCGTTCGGCGGCGACCCGGACCGGGTCGACCGGATCGCGCCCGGCCTGCCGATGGGTCGTGGGGGCCATCCCGACGAGGTCGCCGAGGCCATCGCCTGACTGATCTCCGACGCCGCCTCCTATACGACGGGGAGCTTCCTCGACCTCGCGTGGTGGCCTGTTCGAGAATCCACAGGTAGGTGCCGTAGCACTCCTGTTCGGCCAGGGAAACCGAATCTGCTGCCGGCCGGGACGGCCGCAGCTCGATGGCTGCGGCCACACCGGCGATTCCGGGCCCGACGGCCAGTGCGCGTCTGGCGCACATTGCCGTCTTCCTTTCTGCCGACTTCGATCCAGGTCAGTCCGGGACGACGACGGCCCGGGTTCGCCCCTGATGCGCCCAGGCTTCGCCGACGCGGCTGAGGGGGTACGCGGTGTACGGCGCGTCGAAGGTGCCGTCGGCGAACCGGGCGAGGATGCCGGGAAGCTCGGCGATCATCTGTTCCTTCGAGACCGAGCCCTTGCCACTGCCGCTGACCCGGATCCGTCGGCTGCGCAGTAGTGCCGCGGGCAGCACCGCCTCGGCTCCGGCGAGCGAGCCGATCTGCACGTAGTCGACCGCCACGCCGTTGTCGTCCGGGCCGGACCTCCCCAAAGCCGCGAACGCGGCCTCGGCGACGGGGCCCCACACGTAGTCCAGGACGAGGGCGGGCTGTGCCTCGGCGACGGCTGCGGCGAGGGCGGACGCCCAGGCGCCGGGTGCGTCGGGTGCGAGCGCGACGGTGACCACGCCCGGGCAGCGCAGCTGCTCCAGTGCGTCGTGGTCGCGCCCGGCCGCAATCACCTGTTTCGCGCCGAGGGACAGCGCCGCCCGCACCGCCAGACCGCCCGACATGCCGGTCGCACCGAGCACCAGCACGGTGCCGAGTTCGACCGCCGCCTCGCGCCGGGCGACCAGCGGCATCCAGCCCGAGAGGGCGGGATTCATCCCGGCGGCGACCGCGAGCGGATCGGCCCCGGCGGGCAGCTCCACCTCGAACGGCGTGACCAGCCATTCTGCCATGGTTCCCCAGGGCGACCGGGCGAAGCCCGTGTAGACCAGTCGCGCGTCCCCGCTCCGGGCCACCGCGTCGACGCCCGGCACAAGGGGATATACCCGGCCGCTGCCGTAGTGGTGACCGGCGGCCATCCCACGGACGACGTGGTGCAAACCCGCGCCCACGAGCCTCAGCGGCGCCCGGCCGGGCCGCTGTTCGGGATCCGGGAAGTCGGCGCAGACAGGTGTGGTGTCAGGGGCTTCGACGACTGCAGCACGCATGGCGCACTCCTTAACTAAGTTAAATTCCGCTGCCGCCCACTGTTCCTGAACTTTGTTAAGGTGTCAACCGTGGCCAAGGGAATCACCCGGGAGCAGATCGTGGCGGCGGCCCTCGAACTGCTGAACGAGCAGGGCATGGACGCCCTCACCGTCCGTGCGCTCGCGTCCCGGCTCGACGTGAAGGCCCCCGCCCTGTACTGGCACGTCCGCAACAAACAGGAACTGCTCGACGAGATGGCCACATTCGTCATGCGCCGCGTCACCGACTCCCTGGCGGCGATCCCGCGCGGCGGCGACTGGCGGGCCGCCGTAGCCGCCTTCGCGCATGTCCTACGGTCGGAGTACCTGCTGCACCGGGACGGGGCGCGCATCTTCAGCGGTACGCGCCTCGCCGATCCCGCAGTCGTGAGAGCCAAAGAACCCTGGCTCGAGAGCTTGACCACGACCGGTTTCTCCCTGGCCGAAGCAGATGACGCCCTCGATCTGGTCACCGCCTTCGTGGTCGGCTTCGTCATCGAGGAGCAGGAGCGCAGCCGGCCGACCGGCAGCGACCCCGCGCGGTACTCGCTCTCCGGACGTGACGCGTGGCTCGGCGAGGGCGCCGAACTGGTCAAGGCCGCCGGGCATCTTCGCGACGACGGTGACCGGCGGTTCGAACGGCAGCTCGGTATTCTCCTCGACGGGCTCGCTGCCCGGCTGCGCTGACGGCTCGGCCGGTTCACCGTCCGTTCGGAGCGAAAACTCGATCCGATCTCGCAGCACCCGCAGATCGGAGACGCTGATCCCAGACGACATCCGGGCACAAAGACTCCAGGCCACACCGCGCCGCGGGAGTACTGTCACCAGCAGATGCCCTAGGCCTCAGGGAACGCCGGCACCTCCACCGCGAGGAGATCGATCTCATAATCGGGCCCGGGCCGCCGCATTGCGCACTACGTAAGGGGGTTGCGTAGCACGGTCGAGACGGTCGCGAAAAAGATCGCCCAGGCGATCCGGGCGCTGGATGTGGGCCGGTTCGACATGATCTACTCCGCCGCCGGCACTGTTTCCGCCACCGCCCGGCTACGCTCGGTCGAGCTGTACGGTAGCCAGGTCATTCCCCGGGTCCGCGAGCTCCTGGCCGAACAGCTGGTCACACACGCTACCCGGAGCGGGGCATGAGAGCCGGTGGTTCACGCGTCGACGTGGTGATCCGGTGAGGCGTCACGAGGGCAGACCACCACGACGACCTCAGCGCTGACCCCAGCGCAGAAGTCGCACATCTGCATGGAAGAGGACGAATGCGGTCGATCATTCCCGACTACCTGACCGAGGCACTCGCGGATGTAGCGCCGGACACCTCCGGGGAGACGGCGGGCTACATTCCCGAGCTCGCAGCAGCGGACCCCGAACGCCTCGGCGCGGTCTTCGCCACCGTTGACGGCCAGGTTTACGGTGCCGGCGACATCGATACCGAATTCACCATCCAATCGATCTCCAAACCGTTCACCTACGCGCTGGCACTGGCCGATCGTGGCTTCGGCCCGGTGCTCGCCAAGGTCGGTGTGGAGCCGTCGGGAGAGGCGTTCAACCAGATCTCCCTCGAAAGCGAGACCGGGCGCCCCCTCAACCCCATGATCAACGCCGGTGCGATCACCGCACACTCGCTGGCAGGCGTGGCGGAACTGAACCCGGCAGAGCGCGTGGAGCGCGTGGTCCAGGGCCTTTCGGCGTTCGCCGGTCGTCGGCTGAAGATAGATGAGGCTGTGTGCGCTTCGGAGATGGAGCACGCGCACCGCAACCTCGCCATCGCATATATGCTCCGCAGTCACAACATCCTCACCGAGGACCCGCGGGCCGTCGTCGACGGTTACACCCGCCAGTGTTCTGTGCTGGTCACCGCGCGCGATCTGGCCATGATGGCCGCGACGCTGGCCAACCGCGGGGTGAATCCTCTTACCGGTGAGCAAGTGGTACGCGAACCGGTAGTGCGTCAGGTGCTGAGTGTCATGTTCACCTGCGGAATGTATGACGCGGCAGGGGACTGGGCGACCCAGGTCGGCATTCCGGCGAAGAGCGGTGTGGCCGGGGGCCTGATCGGCGCACTGCCCGGCCAGATAGGCATCGCCACGTTCTCACCACGACTGGACTCCCACGGCAACAGCGTTCGCGGGGTGTCGTTGTTCGAACGATTCTCCTCCGATATGGGTATGCATGTGATGGAGGTCCCTGCCGCTGCGCGGGCGGTCGTGCGATCCAACCACGTCGCCGGCCGCGGACCGGACGCGATCCGGGTGATCGCGCTGCAAGGTGGAATCGGCTTCGCCGGGGCCGAGAGAATTGTCCGGGAAACCTTGGACACGGCGCCCCCGGAAGCCGGGGTGGCGCTGGACCTCACCATGGTCTATTCGATCGACGACGTGGCACGGCGCATGCTGCTGGAGGTCGCGCGCCGGCTCACGCTGGATGGTCACGAGGTCTACCTCGTCGATCCGGAATCGGTCATGCCCGATCCCGATCCCGGCGATGGTGGCCGAGTCACCGTCGTAGAAGACGTTGAACAAGCCGTGAATGCGCGCGCACGGTGAGGGAGGCCGGTAAGCCGGCGTCACCCGGAATTCAGCGTCGGGCCGGCCGGCACGAGGGGAGAGCGTGGGATACGCCACCGGGAATGAGAGCAGAACGCCGGTCGAGCTGTATTACGAGGACCAGTGGCCGGGTCGACCGGTCGTCCTCATCCATGGACACCCGCTGTACGGGCACAGCGCGGAGCGCCGGACGAAAGCGGACGGCGGGTGTGCGCTGTCGCCGCGGAAAAGGAGAAACGATGCGTCCGTCCTTGGACAAGGTGATGCCCGAGGCATGGAAGGCTGCGAACGCCTTCGCGTCGGCAATCCGAGTTGCGGCGTTGCACCGCGGACTCTCGGTCCAGGAATCCGAATTCATCAAGCTGCGTGTATCGCAGATCAACGTGTGCGCCTTCTGCGTGGATCTGCATTCGCGCGAGGCGAGAAGGGCCGGGATCACCCAGCAGAAGCTGGATCTGCTGCCGGTATGGCGGGAGGCCGGATTGTTCGATGATCGGCAAAGGGCGGTGCTCGCGGTGGCCGAAGCCGCCACATCGCTGCCCACCACCGACGAGTCCGATGCCGACCTCGCGGGCGCCCGGTCGGTTCTCGGCGAGGAGGCATTCGTTGCGGCCGAGTGGGTGGCGGTCACGATCAACGCGTTCAACCGGATCTCGATCCTCAGCGGGCATTCGGTGCGTCCCCGCGATACCGAAGGGAAAATCATTCGATGACCAACCTCGAGACACGCCCCGAGCTGGAAGTCCTGGATCACGGGCAGCCGTGCACGGCGGTGGAGATCCTCCAACCGCGTCTCGTGCCCCTCGGTGGCGTGCGGGGAATGACCGTCTACCGGACCCTCCCGCAGCGGCAGAGGTCGCTGGTGGGGGCGTGGTGCTTTTGGCGCCTTTCCAGCGACGCCACCTCGGGTGCTGTGGGTAGCACCTACTCACTTTCCGGCGCGGCCCCGATCGTGGAGCCGCCGGTTGCCGCGACCTCCGCTTCCAGCCAGGTCCCGATCATCTGCGCGGTCGTTTCGATCGCTTGGTGGCGCATGCCGGTGTCGATTTCGACCGCCGACGCGCGCAGCGCCGCGGCGAAGCCGGTATTGATGACGACGAAGGTCATGACATCGTATTTGCGGTCGTCCCCGGGACCCAGGATCTGGATGAGCATCACCTTGATGAGCAGGCGCAGGCGTGGCTCGAACTCGGGCAGTCCGCTGCTGTAGAACTGGACGCCGTCGACGAGTGCACGGACCAGATCGGCGTGGGCGGCGAGTTCGTCGGTGACGGCGTGCAGGATCTCGGCCAACAGCGGCCGGATCTGTTTGTGGCTCAGGTCGGAAACCTGCTGCGTAAGGCGCCGTTCGATGGTGTCGTGCAGCCGCTGGAGCAGTTCGTCGACAATGACGGAGCGGTCGGCGAAATAGCGGTAGACGGTGCCGATGCTCAGCCCGGCCTCCGCGGCGATACGGTTGGTGGAGGTATCGGCGATACCGCGTTCACCGAACAGCCGTGCCGCGGTGTCGAGTATGTGCTCCCGGGTCGCTTTGGCTCGTTCCTGCCTCGGGCGCCGCCGGGGGCCGCCCGCTGTCGACGGCATCGCGCACTCCTGACTTCTGGTCGCCGCGTTCGGGGAACTCATGGTAGTCCGTGTGTGTCCCACGGCCGGCTGCGCGCGGCAATCGGGCGAGCTCGGTTCCAGCGGTGCGTTTCCGCCCGCCATCGCGCCTCCACCATGCCGATTTCGGTGGTGGCCGGTTCGTTGTACAGCCATTCGCGGGCGATGCGATGCCAGTTGTTCCCGGCCCCGAGCTGTCCGAGGGTGGCGAAGGCGAACAAATCTGCGCGCCGGGAGAACACGTGCTCGGCCGGAAGGTTCTGGCCACGCACGGTCCGGAACCGGGTGTCGCGCGGGTCGACAGCGTGCACGACCGCGCCGGTGGCGAGCTCGGGGGTGGCGGTGATCGGCTCGTCGAGCAGGTGCCAGCCCGCGGCTGCCCACACGTATTCCAGGCATTCACCGGCTGTTACCCGGTCCGGGTCGACGATGCCGCGGCCGGCCCATGCCCGGTGCAGGTCGTCGGCACGTAGCTCCCCGGCGGCACACAGGCAGGCGCGTTCGAAGTCGGTGTCGGCCGGGTTCATCTGCTTGTACAAGCCGAAGTCGATGAAACTCACGCGGCCGTCGGTGGCGAGCAGGATGTTGCCGGGGTGGGGGTCACCGCAGAATTCGTGGTCGCGGTAGAGGGAAGTGATGTAGAAGCGGTAGATCAGTTCCCCGATCCGATCACGGTCCTGCTGGGGCAGGTCCCGCATGCGCTGGAAAGGGCCTCCGGCGACGAGTTCGGTGACCAGGACGTGAGGTGTGCAGAGTTCGCCGATGCTGTCCGGCACCGCGATGAGCGGGTGGTGCCGGTAACGGTGCGCGACACGGTGCTGCGCGCGAGCTTCGCGTGGGTAGTCCAGTTCCCGCGCGATGGTGGTGGTGATCTCCTCGAGGACCGCGGAATCGGCGGCGCTGGGCAGTAGCGACTTCCAGAGGGAGGCGAAGAACGCCAGGTTACGCAGGTCCGCTTCGACCGCCGCACCGGCGCCCGGGTACTGGACCTTCACCGCGACGGAACGGCCGTCGCGCAATTCGGCTCGATAGACCTGACCGATCGACGCGGAAGCGAGCGGTGTTTCGTCGAAATCCGAGAACACCCGGGCGAGGGGCCCGAGATCGTCCTCGACCACACCGCGCATCTGCGCGAAGGACACCTCCGGCGCCCTGTCCTGTAGTTCGGACAGTGTGTTCCGGAACAGTTCGCGGTGGGACTCGGGAACGAGGTCGAGGTCGAGCACCGAAAGCATCTGGCCGATCTTCATCGCCGCGCCTTTCATACTTCCGAGGACCGCGACGAGTTGCTGAGCAGCTTGCAGGGTGGAGCGTTCGGCGAGTATGCGCCGGGCTTCGTCGGTGCGGCCGACCATCGACAGCCGGGTACGCGCACCTCGTACCAGCTGCCCGGCGCCGAGACGCCCCAGCATGCCGCCCCGTGTCAGGCGGCCTTCGGGAACACGACCCACAGTCTCCATCGTTTCCTCGCCGCGGCTACGTACCGGCCGTCGCCCTGGGATTCGTGCGGCGGTACCCACCACGGTGACGTCGAAGGCGCACCTGCTGTGGTGTCCAGTGCTCCGAACATAGCGCCGGGCCCCTCGTCGCCACACCGTGATCGGCCGACCCGTTCGCTATCACAATCTTTCGCCGGGTTCCTTGGCCTACACCACCCATCACAACGGTTGTCGGGCCGTTCATCGCGCGTTGTAACCATGGGCGCGCGCCGGGCAGTCTCGACTGCTCCCCGGTGCGGGCTGCGTACTGGAACGAGATACGCGGCAGCTGCACCACACGGGTCTGCAAGACCATGACCCTGCATACTTCGGCACTGCCTAGGGGTGTTCGTCGGCGTCGGGTCGCGATGACCGCTTGTCCGAAATTCTCGGCCGCGAAATTCGGCGGAAATGTGACATATAAAAGACGTCATCGACGGTCCACTGCTTCGCGTACCCGAGGTCGAACCGCTCGGGCGAGTGAGCGGATGGTGCCGGATCTCCGTCATCGCAGACACTCGAACACGGGACATGTTGATTTGGAAAGGATTTGGGAACGCACCACAGTGCACGGGCCAGGCCTGCGCTTTCGAGGGCTCCTGGGCCGCTGCCCGACCGCCCCGGCCGGATGCAGGTGCGAGGTGGAGTGGCCGATCGCACCGGCCTCTCGCTTGCGGTCGGTCCAGCACACCAATACTGTTCCGACACAGGAGATGTCCTATACGGGACAATCCCTCGGATCTGTTGTTGTTGCTTTCATTGGAGTTCCCGGCATTGACCAAGTCTCTACCGTCGTCCGAAACCGGTACCGCCGGGTGCCCGTACTCCGTTCAAGAACCGACCAGTGCGCCACCCCGCGTTGCTCTGTATACCGAGGAGTATGCCGCCGATCCGCATCGTGTTTTCGCCCAGATGCGTGCTCGGTACGGCAATCTCGCGCCGGTGGAGCTGGCCCCTGGCATTCCGGCCACGTTGGTGCTCGGATACCACACCGCGATCGATATCTTCAACGACCCCGATCATTTTCCGGCCGACGCGCGGTCGTGGGAGAAGACCGTCCCTCCTGACCACCCGCTCATGCCCATGATGGCATGGCGTCCCAATGTGATGCGCAGCACTGGACGGGAGCATGCCCGGTACCGGCAGGCGATCACCGCCGCTCTGGACGGGGTCGATCTGTTCTCCATGCACCAGAACGTCGAAGAGGTTGCCGTGCCGCTGATCAACGACTTCTGTATGGACGGCCGAGCCGAGGTGATCGGTCAGTACGCCTTCCCGCTGACCTTCCAGGTACTCAACGCCATGCTGGGTTGCCCCCTGGATCTGGGGCAGCGCATCGCCGCCGGGATGGCAGATATGTTCGAAGGCGGCGCCGCCGCCACCGACGCGGACGCGAGGATCAACGAAGCACTCCTGGAGTTGGTCGCACTCAAGCGCGCCGAACCCGGCCGCGACGTCACCTCTCGTCTGGTCGGCCACCCGGCAGGGCTCGGGGATGCGGAGATGGTGCACCAATTGGCCGTGCTCTACGGGGCCGGGATAGAGCCGCTGACCAATCTGACGGTCAACACCCTGCTTCTCATGATCACCGACCCGCGGTTCACCGGCACATCGTCACCGGGCACGGCCCCTACGACCCGGGACGCGCTGAACGAGCTGCTGTATACCGATCCACCGATGGCGAACTACTGCCTCAGCTATCCGAGGCAGCCGATGATGCGGGACGGAGTCTGGCTGCCCGCGGATCAGCCGGTCGTCATCGGCATGTCGGCGTGCAACAACGATCCGGCGATCCACTCCGGCCAGTACACCGACAACAACGCTCACCTGGCATGGGGCGCGGGCCCGCATGCCTGCCCCGCCAAGTCGATCGCGTATATGGTCGCCCAGAACGCGATCGATCAGTTGCTCGACGCGCTCCCCGAAATGCGGCTCGCCTGCTCGGTCGACGAACTGCGCTGGCGGCCGGGACCTTTCCATCGGGCACTCTACGCGATGCCCGTGCAGTTTCCCCCCGCTCCACCGCTCGGTCTGTGATGTCGTCGCGGTGCAGCCACTCCCGGCTGCACCGCGACGATTCGAGCTGGCGCCGGCTTGCCGTGTCTCCGACTCCCTGCCGGATCGTGTATATCCTCTGCTCCTAAAACCATTGCGCCGTAAGAAGTCCGGCGACGCATCTGCGGATCGCTAAGAGTGTCAGGGATGGCGGGTAATGCCCACGCTGTATCAGGGTTTGTCCTAGAATCATTCGTAGCGCTAACGAGCCCAGAGAACCGTAAACCCGCTCCGTATCCGCATTCTCGCCAACCACCTGCCGATCCACTGTTCGGCCGCGCATCGGGAGCCCTGTCGACTTTCGTCAGGTACGACTTGCCGATGACATTCAGCAGTGCGCAAACCTTGCCGTATCGCACCGAGGAGGATGTCGTGTCTCAGCCCGTTTTCTTGGATGTCAGGCCAAGTAAGGAACGCATTGTAACCAGAGCATTCGAGCTCGCGCAAGATGATCCGGCGTTGGCGGAGCGTCTGATGCGCGTGAACGAAGTGGCGCGGGGTATTCGAACGGTGGAGGTCTGGGTTACCGACGCCTGTAATCTGCGCTGCAAGGGGTGCTGGTTCTTCGAACACGATATGGACAAGCAGAGTGTCGAGATTCGTGACCTGGGCACGATCCGCGCGTTCGCCGAAGACCTGCGCGATACCAAGAAGATCACCAGCACACTACTGATCGGCGGCGAGCCGGCGCTGGTCCTGGATCGGGTCCGTGTGTTCGCGGAGACGATTCGCAATGTGACCGTGGTGACGAACGGGACGCGACCGATACCCTACGACGGGCTCGAAGATCTCGCCATCGCGGTCTCCCTGTGGGGCGGTGGTCCGGTAGACGACGAGTTACGTGGTCACGGGCCCAACGGCCGGCGGATCAGCGGGTTGTTCGGCAAGGCGCTGCGCACCTATGCCGGCGACCCGCGGGCCACCTGGGTCTACACGCTCAGCGAGGCCGGGATGCCGTATCTCGAACGAACCGTCGAGGCGATCGCCGACAACGGCAATCAGATCAATTTCGGTTACTACAGCGACAACGGCACCGATCCCACTGCGCGACTGCGCAATGAAGAGCGGGCTATCGAAGAGATGACTCGCATGCGCGAGACCTACCCCGACACCGTTATCGGTGATCCCTACTACTTCCGCACACTGGTGACCGGCCGCACGCATTGGGGTACCTTCGGCGCGGAGACCTGCCCCAGCATCAGCAACGATCATCCGGCGCATGCCCGGCGACTGACCGAGGGTCACCCGATCGTGGGCCGCTTCAACGCCTACCGGACCGACCACAGTGTGCAGTACTGCGCCACCACCGGAGACTGCGACAACTGCCGGGACAGTCAGGCCGTGTGGAGTTGGCTGCTGGTCAATATGCACCGCTTCCTCGGCGATCGCGATCAGCTGAACACCTGGGTGACGTTGGCGGAGAATTTCTACCGCCAGTACTACTGGTCCAGCTACCACCCCGCCCGGCAGGCAGCCGCCGAATCGGCGGTCGGTGCCTAGGGAAGGCGCGACCCGACCATGGCGACAATGTCTCTGGAGAAGGCGCGGCTGTTCTCGGACGTCCTCCGTGGTGACCCGGGCGCCCGGATCCTCTGGGCCCGGCCTGGATCCGACCGGCATCGACACTACGAGAAGGTCCGCGCCCGAGGTGTTCTGGCCACCAGCCGT
This sequence comes from Nocardia sienata NBRC 100364, assembly GCF_001613205.1. Classification (GTDB taxonomy): domain Bacteria; phylum Actinomycetota; class Actinomycetes; order Mycobacteriales; family Mycobacteriaceae; genus Nocardia; species Nocardia sienata. Next base: position 49,858 of record NZ_BDBX01000002.1, read on the forward strand.
CGCGGTCTACTGTTCACCGCATCCCACGGCTCGGGCCAGCAGGTACTCACCGGCAGCGACTTCGGCCCGGCGCCCATCGGGGCGTCGGCCCGGCGCCGTAACGCAACCGGTGATGTGACGCTGGTGCATCCGGTCGACGACTCCTTTCTGAAGCTGGAACCGCCGCGGCACACGGAGCTGCGATCCCTGGTCGCTCCCGTGTTCCACCGACGCGAACTCACCGACCTCGGGCCCCGGATCGAAAAGATCGTCGGGCACTGTCTGAACGAGCTCCCTCGTGACGGGGTCACCGATCTGATCACGAACTATGCCGAAGCCGTTCCCATGGCGATGATCTCGCATATCCTCGGCTTGCCCGATACCGAGGCCCCGCGCTTCGCCGCCTGGGGAAATATGCTCGCCTCGTTGCTGGACGGCGCCAGAACAGCAGAGGAACGGCAGCGTTCCCGGGCCCTCGTCGGCGAGATGACAGCGTACTTCAAGGATCGCCTGAGCCACGCCGACCCGGAGGGTCCCGGGCTCATCGCCGGTATGGCGCAGCAATGTCCGGAGCATCTGAGCCTGCGCGAGGCCATCGCCACGTGCGGCATGCTGCTGGTCGGCGGCTTCGGCACCACTACGCACCTTCTCGGAAACACCCTGCACACGCTGCTGCGGCAGCCGCACCTGCGCCCGGCCGATGGCGATTACACGGCGGTGATCGAAGAATCCCTGCGCTACGACACCCCCGTGCAGTACGTGGTCCGGGTCGCCAAGACCGATACCCGGCTCGCCGGTCGTGCCATCGACGCGGGAACGCCGATCGTCGTGCTCCTGGCCGCGGCGAATCGTGATCCGCAGGTTTTCACCGACCCACACGTATTCGATCCACTACGCCCAGAACCTCATCGCCACCTCACCTTCGGTGCGGGGATCCACTTCTGTATCGGCGCCGCGCTGGCTCGTGCGGAAGCGGCTATCGCTGTGCGACGCTTCTTCGAACGGTATCCGAACGCGCACATCGCCGGGAAGGTGGCGCCGCTGCGTTCCCGCGCACTCCATGGGTTGCGTCGGCTGCCCGTCGTGCTCGACGCGTGACGGTCAGGGGTTGCTCGATCGGGAAAGCCGACGTGGCGCACACCGTTGCCCACCCATCCCCACGGGTCGGAATCTGTTGCGGGGGAGTGTGCGGCCACCGGCACTGCTGCGGTGAGGAAGCCGCGGACCGTGCGGGCGATATGGTTCGGCGAAGTCACCACCACGGCGTCGCGGGCGCCGAGGCAATGGAGGAGCGTGGCGCTGCGTTCGGCGTTCCCGACGGTGTCGAACGCGGTGGTTTCCTGATACACGCGGTGTGATGGGAACCCCCGCCGGAGCGGCCGAGCGGTCATCGGCGCCGCCTCGGTGATCCCGTCGCGGGGGTTGCCGCCGGCGACGATCACCGGGGAGTGAGGTGCGACCAGCGCCTGGAGGTAGCCCGCTTGGAGGCGGTTCACGAGTTCGGAGCCCATGCTGCTGTCCGGCAGCAACCGGTACCTGGATCGCGGGCACGAGACCGCCACCAACCCAACCCGACCGAGCTCCTCCTTGCCCGCTTGCCCATCCCGCGGCACAGCGCGGAACAAAAGTGAGCACTCCTTCCGGTCACTGCCCGAGTTCAGCGATCGCCGGTCGGGTAGGTCGGCATCAGCGCAGTTCAGGGTGATCTCTCCGGCCGGGAGACGGTCCCGAAAGCGGAGTAGAAGCTGAGTCACCGCTCAAAATACCGTGGGTGTATGAGCGAGTGCCCGGCGGCACCGCGGGGTGACCACGGTGACCGCCCGGATCCCCGCGGCACTGCTGCGCGGGCCGTGTCGGGCACTGCGAGTGACAAGGAGGTCACAGGTGATGATCGAGAATTTCGCTGTTCGCGGATCCGAGATGCTGGATCGCCCGCCCACCCCCGACCTGGCCCGCATGGCGCGAGAAGTCGTGGCATACCTCGCGCGGGCGGGCGCCCCATGCGCCGCATCGCCCGGGGACACGCTGGGTAACGACCTTGCCGTAGTGGCGAGGTCGTGCCTGGGCTGGACGGTCCGGCGGCTGAACGGCGAGATGGTGCCCGAGTGAATCGACCGGCTGGAGTCGGCCGCGGCCTCCTGGGCTCGCCACGGTGTCCCGATCGGCACCGTACTGCACACTGTCCATCAAGGGCTGGAAATAGGAGTGGACCTGCTGTTTCCGAAGGGGAAGCCCGGTCCCGGCTTCGATATCGTGGTCGGGATCGCCACAGTGGTGCAGCTGCTGAACCTGATGACCTCCACAATCAGCAAAATCTATGTCCGCGAGCTGAAAAGCCTCGCCGCCGACCACCACACCGGCGTTCATACGCTCACGTCGGCGCTGCTGGCCGGTCACACCACCTCCACAACAGCCCGGGAATCGGCAATTCGGGTTGCCGCCCACTATCACGTGCTCGCCGTAGCTGTCCCGGCCCATTCCGACGAGCGCAACCCACAGCTCGACCGCCGCGTCGTCGCCCGGCGCAAACTGCGGCGGCTCCAATCGGCTCTGGCAGGCCTCTCCGGCAACCAGGTACTCTCCCTGCTCTCGGTCGACGGAGGCACAATCCTGGTACCTGCCCACCTGTGTACAGACGTCGAGATCGAGAACCTCGTGGCGGCCCTGTCCACCGCCGCGCAGGTCCCGATCACCGCGACCGTCATCTTCGCGGAAACCGGGAAGATACCGGCCGCGACCCGACACGCCCACGAACTCCTCGACACCGTCGAACAACTCGGGCGCGGCCCCGGCCTGCACCGGCTCTCCGACCTGGCCATGGAGTATCAGATCACCCGCCCCGGGACCGGACGTACGGTACTCGTCCAGCGGCTCGGTCCGTTGGACGAACACCCCGAACTATTGCGCACCCTGCGGATCTACATCGATACCGGACTGAACCGTCAACGTACGGCTCGGAGCCTTTCCGTCCACCCCAACACCATCGATTATCGATTGCAACGCATCAGCGAACTCATCGGCCTCGACATCTCCGATACCAGAACCTGGTGGTACCTCAACGCAGCCCTGCTCACGCGCGCCGCCGCCGACGCACCCCGCCGGGGCCTACCGACACCGCGAAATCACCGACCGCACCCAGCAATCCCCCGGCGCGCCCTCCCGGCCTGACACCCCTGTCCGCGTCCACGACTTCCCCGTGATCGAGTGTCGGAAGTCGCAGGCCCGGTGCGCCGCGTGTGCCGGCCACACTCATATCGAGAGGCCGGTCGCCGCCCGGGGGCCGCAGAATCGGCGTTTCTATGCCGAGCCGGTGCTCGCCGGCATTACCCTGAGGCGATGCGTCCACGGCTCCGTCGGTACTGTGTTGTCTCGCTCGCGGTTCTCGTTTCGACCGTATTGTTCTGCTCGCACTCCGCTGCCGCACCACAACCCACCGCCGGGCTACCGCGATTGGACGGCGGGTTTCTCTGGGGCGTGGCATCCTCGGGGTTCCAGGCCGAAGGCCATGCGCCCGATAGCAACTGGACTCGGTATATCGTGGAAAACCCCGCCTATGACCGACTCGGGAATTCGGTGGATTTCTACAACCGCTACGAATCCGATATCCGCCTCGCTGCGGACCTGGGCGTCCGGGTGTTCCGGATCGGGGTCGAATGGGCACGCCTGCAGCCGGCGCCGGGGGTCTGGGACGAGCAGGCCTTCCGCTTCTACGACTCGGTGATCGCGAGCATTGCCCGGGCCGGTATGCGACCCATGATCACCCTCGACCACTGGGTGTATCCGGGTTGGATCGCCGACCGGGGCGGCTGGCGCAGCCCCACCATCGTCGAGGACTGGCTGGCGAATATGCGCCCTGTCGTCGACCGTTACGCCGCCCACGACCCGCTGTGGGTCACCGTGAACGAACCCGTCGCCTACATCGCCCACGAGACCGGCCGCGCCAACGCCGACGCCGCCCAGATGCTGGACCGGATCGCACAGGCGCACAACAGTATCTACGACCATATCCACCACGTCCGGCCGAACGCTCAGGTGACCAGCAATGTCGGCTACGTCGCCGGCGCGGAGGACCGGATCAACGGCGCCCTCGTCGACCGTATCGCCGCCCGCCTCGACTACGTCGGAATCGACTACTACTGGGCTTACGACCCGGCGCGGACGGTCATCGAATATTTCGGCGGCGCTGTCGGATCCGCGACCCCGCCCGGGCCGCCGATCTGGGAGCTCCCGATCCGTCCGGAAGGGATCTACTTCGCCCTCCGGCACTACGCCGACCGCTTCCCGGGTAAACCCCTCTACATCGTCGAAAACGGTATGGCCACCGACAACGGGCATCCACGCGCCGACGGCTTCACCCGCAGTACCCATCTCCAGGACACCGTCTACTGGATCCAGCGCGCCGAGGCCGACGGTATCAACGTGATGGGCTACAACTACTGGAGTATCACCGACAACTACGAATGGGGCAGCTTCCGTCCCCGGTTCGGCCTCTACACCGTCGACACCACCACCGACCCGAGCCTGACTCGCCGCCCGACCGACGCTGTCGCCACGTACACCCGGACCATCGCCGAAGGTGGTGTGCCCGGCGACTATCGACCCAGCCGCGGCCTGGCGCCCTGCTTTTACATCGACCCCCCGGCCAGCTGCCTACGCCCCGTCGCCGCACCCTGAAGGGCTACGGTCGCAGGTAATCTCGGTGGCGGCATACGGACCGAGACGGAATCGCCGATCAGGCCCCGGTTCGAACCGCGCGGGCAGTATCACCGTCCGCCCGGCGTCCAGACGTTCGGCCCGCGCATGTTCGATCGGGTACCGGAAGCGACGCTGCAGGTCCATCCGCACCCGTATGGCCCGACCCGCCGCGACCCGGGTGAGAAGCGAGTCTTTCCGAGTGACCGGCAGGCGGGTTGTCCAGGCGACGAGTTCATCGGGGTCGCCGGTCGCCTGTTCCAGTGGTGGGGGCCGCGCCGCGATCGCAACCAGGTCGCCATCGAGGCGCCGGAAATCGGCCAGTGCTCGCTGTGACGCGGTGAGTGTGCCCAGTCCGGAATCGGAAGTGGTAATGGTGACATCGGGCCGATATTCTGTGCATGTTGTGGAGAGGCCGACCATGGACAATCCTGTGCGAATACCGCATTTGAGAGCCACCACAGACTTGGAACTGCGCCCGTGGTCGTTATCTGCGGCAGATCTCGAGCTCGTTCAGGAAGCGTCTGCCGACGAGCTGATTCCTGTGAACACGATGCCGGCGACCTTCTCGCGCGAGGCTGCGACACGGTTTGTCGAACGCCAGCGGCGACGAGGAGCCGATCGCACCGGATACCCGATGGTGATCGTCCGACGACGAGACAACACACCAGTGGGAAGTATCGGTCTGTGGTTGAAGGACATCGACGAAGGCCGCGCGTCGCTGAGCTACTGGGTGGTCCGCTCTGCCCGCGGCCACGGCGTCGCCGCGGACGCGCTGTCGGCAATGGCTACCTGGGCGCTGGAAGAGCTGCATATTCCACGGCTCGAGCTCTATGTGGAACCTTGGAACCGCGCTTCGATGCGCACCGCGGAGAGGGCCGGTTTCGAATGCGAAGGGCTACTCAGGTCGTGGCAGAAGGTCGGCAATCGACGCCGCGACATGTTCATGTACGCGCGCCTGGCGACGGGAATCCCCGCCGAGGCGGATCGGCCTGGTAGCGATTAGACAGCGATGAATGTTCGGCGTTCGTGCGTGTGCCACGGCACATCGGAACCGGTTGCCGGCGGTCGCGGCCGATCGTGAATCGTTATCGCCGCCGGCACGATGTCCGACAAACGCCGCGGTGGAGCGGCTGGCAGGAGAACTCGGCGCGCCCACCGTCGTGGTCAACAATGCCGGCGAGGCCCCCGGCACGATGCCCGATAGGCCCCGGCGGTACCGGGGCACTCGCCTCGTGGTCGACCTGCACGGGCCCCGATTGTAAGATAGCCGAGAATATGGTCGATCTGCGTCTGCATGCGCAGCCGATGAATAGATCCGGCTCGAAAACATCCGATGAATCGCTCACCCTCTCTCTGAGAGGACCATCCGATGGGTTTTGCGGAGATGCGCCGGTTCCGGAGTGATCCGTTGGATTTTCTCGAGAATCTGCGACGGACCAGCCCGGTAGAGGTGTTCGGGCTGCCGTGGGGCGGGTGGTGTGTCGGCGATACGGGTCTGGCGCTGACGGTATTGAGTGACCGCGCTTTCAATGCGGGAATGTCCGGGTTCTTCGGCTCTATGTTGCCTTCGCGGTCGGCTCAGGTCGGCTTCGGCCGCGCGGCGCGTGCGATTCTGCGGACGCGTACGCCCGAGTTTCGCGAGTCCCTGGCGGCGGCGGTGCTCGAAATGCCCTCGGTCACCCGCTGGCCTGCGGCCGGGGTAGAGCTGGTGTACCGGTGCACAGCGGACGTGTTGCTGCACCCCGACGGCTCTCCCGAGTTGCGGCGGTTACTGGAGCGAAATGCCCGCGTGGGCGCGCTTCGCCCGGCCCGAATGGCGCAGCGGGCGCGGGCGCAGCTGCTACGCGCCAAGCTGTCGACCGCTCTGGACGAGGAGATCCGGGAACGGCGCAGTGCCGCCGGCCACGCCGCGGGAGCCGAACCACGGGATCTGCTCGATGCCGTGCTCGGTGCCTGTCCCGACGGCGTCGCCGAGGCAACGGTGGCGGAGCTGTATGTGCTGATGTTCCGATCCATTGTGGGACCGCTGGGCTACTCCCTCGCGTGGTCGTTGCTACTGGGCAGTCTCCACTCTCCCGGCTCACCCTGGCCCTGGCCCGTCGACCGGGTGGTACGTGAGGCCCTGCGGCACCGGCCGGTCTCCTGGATGGTCAGCCGTCCCGTCCCCTGTCCCGCCGAGTTCGGTGGGATCGCCTTCCAGACCGGCGACATGCTGTCCGTCAGCCCCTACCTGATCCATCACGACAAAGAACACTGGACCAGACCGGGGGCATTCGAGCCCGACCGCTGGACACGACCGAGCGGTCACGGCCCGTATGTGCCCTTCAGTTCCGGCCCCTTCACCTGCGCCGGCGCCGCGGTCGCCCATGATCTGGTCACCGATGCGGCCACCACCCTCACCGAGAACACCGCTCTGCGCGTCATCGGCGGCGGTGACACCCGCCCGATCGTGACCAATGCCGCGATCCCCAGGCCGTTCACCCTGCGGCGTACCGCCACCAACCCTGTCCGCGCCCGACCGAGCCCCAGGAAGGAGGTGACATCATGATCAAGGCCTTGCGGTTCATCCTCACCAACAAGCCGACCCGTTCCTGGAACCCCGCCGAATACGGATGATCCGGTGGGAACGGATGATTCTGCCACCGGCTGGATGGCTCGAACACCGCGAGCAAAGGTATGAGAGCCACCCGGTCAGTGATCCATTGCGATCTGACGCCACCGGTCCTGGCGCACCGCCATTGCCGACACTTCTGGCCGGCGTAGTAGGTAAGGGTGAGCGCCCAGGCCCCCGGGGCAGTCCCCGGCGGTTTCCTCGGCAGCCGGGCACTGCGTAGCCCGATCGAGAGGATCTGGACTTGAGCGTATTCTCTCGCCGTGACCTGCTCAGGACGTCGGCCGCCGCCGGCGTCGGAGCGATCGTAGTTCCGGGCCTCACGGCTGCCGACACACCGGACACTGCGACTACGAGCGGCCCGGGAGTTGTGGCCGTGGGCCCCCCTGGTCAGAGTCCGGGATGCCCGCCCGCGACGCTGACCGGCCACATCGTCCGCCCCGGTGACCCGTCGTACACCGAGGCGCGACTCGGCTGGGACCAGCTCTTCTCTCACTATCCGCTGGTCATCGTCTTCGCGCAGGAAACCCAGGACGTGGTGAACGCCCTCACGTGGGCGCGGCAGCACAATGTCGCGCTGCGGGTGCGCAGCGGCCGCCACGCCCTCGAGGGCTGGTCGAATGTCGACAACGGCATCGTGATCGATGTCAGCCGTTTGAAGTCGGTCCGGATCGACCCCGGCGCTCGTATCGTGACGGTCGGGGCCGGGCTGAACCAGCTGGAAACAGTGACGACGCTCGCGGAGCGGAACTTTGCGGTCACAACCGGAAGCGAGGGCAGCGTAGGCGTGTGCGGTGCGACGCTCGGAGGTGGCCTCGGACCCCTCAACCGTTGGCTCGGCATGGCCTGCGACAGCCTGATGGCGGCCGAAGTCGTCGTCGCGTCGGGTCACGACTGCGCCGAGGTGATCAACGTGGACTCGGAGCACCACTCGGACCTGCTCTGGGCGCTGCGCGGTGCGGGAAACGGCAACTTCGGGATCGTCACACAACTCACCTACCAGGTGTATCCGCTCGCGCATCTCGCCAATGTGCAGGCGACATGGGATGGATTGGGTGACCTGTACGGGGTCTTCGACGCATGGCAGCGTACGGTGCCGTCCGCCGACATCCGTCTGGGATCCGAGCTCGAGATCCACAAGTCCCAGATCCTGCTGTCCGCGTGGCTTGCGGAGGGGGCGGCGGCACAGGCCAAAGAGATGCTGGCTCCGATCCTGTCGGTCGGCGCGCCCGATGTCACGGTGCAGGTCGGTAACTGGGGCGATATCTTTGCGGGAGCCCAGCTCCCGCTCGCGCAAGAGCCCGCGAACTGCAAGTTCTTCTCCCAGTTCGTCGAAGAGCGGTTCCCGAAGAAGGCCATCGACATCATCGGCGACTTCATGCGAGACGCGCCCACAGAGCAGAGCAACTACTTCGTCGATGCCTTCGGTGGGGCGATCCGGCAGGAGCCCCGCGGTGGCACGGCGTTCGCGCATCGCGACGCGCTCTTCTACGGCGAGATCGGCGCGGCCTGGGGGATTCGTTCACCACAGCCGGGCGTCGGCGATCCGCTGACCTCGCAGGCCCAGGCCTGGATCGCCGAGTTCAGCCAGGCACTGCGGCCCTATGTGGACGGCGCCTACGTCAACGTGCCGAACGTCGGAACGCAGGAGTGGGAGACCGCCTACTGGGGGAGTCAGCGCTTCGAGCGGTTGCGGAGGATCAAGGCGGACTACGACCCCCATAACGTCTTCCGGTACGAGCAGAGCATCCCGCCCGCGACACAGTGATCGACCGTTCGCCCGAGCGGCGGGACAGCTCACAGAGGCTATCCGCCGCTACGTCAGAAGCAGTGAAGCGCGAAACCCGGCCGACACCGGTTCTGCCGGAAGATCCGTGAGCACCGTGCGCCTGGATCTACTGAGTACCGCTTTCGCCTCGCCGCGGCGAACCACCACAGGCCGGCAATCGTGTTGCTACCCCGCCGCGAGCGTGTCCGTCGAGTCGTGGGGCGAGTCGCTGGAATACGCACGGCAAGCCTGCGGAAGTAGTTGCGGGCGAACACGGAACCATGCATTGCAGATCGAAAACAAAGTGACCAATCCGGCCGGTTGGTTCGGATCAGGCGTCTTCCTCGAGTAGTCTCGCCTCGGGCGTTCCGGCGGTGTCGGCAGAGCTGCCTCAGGGCGCCACATCCGCCTGCACATTTGGAGTAACACAGTTGATTTCGCCGCCGTCCGACGCCCAGTCCACCGCACTTCCGCTGGTCCACGGATCACCGCAGAGCACCGATGAACCCCGGGTTCCGTTCTACGCCGCGGAGATCGCCCAGGCACCGCACCGCGCATATCGCGAAATGCGCCGCCGATATGGCGCGTTGGTGCCGGTCGAGTTGGCGCCCGGCGTCCCGGCGACGCTCGTCGTCGGCTATCACACCGCTGTGCGCATCCTCAACGATCCTGAGCATTTCCCGGCGGATTCCCGTATCTGGCAGAAAGATATCCCGCGCGATTGCCCAGTCCTCCCTCTGCTGGAGTGGCGCCCATCAGCTGTCCGGAACTCGGGCTCCGTGCACGCCCGTTACCGGCAGGCAACCGTCGCCGGGGTGAACGGGGTCGATCTGTACTCGCTGCACAGCCGAGTGGAGAGGATCGCCGTACCGCTCATCAACGCGTTCTGCACCGCCGGTTCGGCGGAACTCATCGAGCAATACGCGTTCCCGCTGACCTTCGCGCTCATCAACGACATACTGGGCTGTCCGGCCGAGATCAGTCGACGCGCGGCGGCGGGAATGGCCACGATGATCGAGGGATCGACAGCTGCCGCCGGCGAAGGCAATGCCATGCTGGAACAGGCCATGGCCGATCTGGTGCGCCTCAAAAAGACCGAGCCCGGTCAGGACATCGTCACCCGGATGGTGCAGGACCCGGCGAATCTGGACGACGAGGAGATGCTGCACAACGTATACAGCTTCTACGGAGCAGGGATCGAACCGCTGCAGAACTTGATCATCAATTCGCTCCGGCTGATACTCACCGACGAGCGCTTCGCGGGTGGTGTACTGGGCGGGAGCCTGTCGACCCGCGACGCCGTGGACGAGGTGCTGTTCACCGACCCGCCGGTGGCGAACTACGCGATCTCCTTCCCCCGTCAGCCGGTGCTGATCGACGGCGTCTGGCTACCCGCCCATCAGCCGGTGATGATCAGCCTCGCCGCGTGCAACAACGATCCGGCCATCGATACCGGGGCGTACACCGACAACCGTGCCCACCTCGCATGGAGTATCGGAGCGCATATGTGCCCGGCGAAAGAGGTGGCCTACCTGGTGGCGCAGGAGGCCATCGACCAGCTGCTCGACGCACTGCCCGAACTGCGCCTCGCCATACCGGCCGGGGAGCTCGCCTGGCGCCCCGGACCTTTCCAACGTGCGCTGACCGCACTGCCGGTGGAGTTTCCCGCATCCGCGCCGCTGACAATCTAGCCCGAAATCAGTCGCCCTCACTCTCGACCACCGCAGGCAACAGTGTCGCCGGTGGCTGCAAGACGGTGGAAGAAACCGTGATCGAATGCCCGACCTCCGTACTGCTCTCGTCGCTTCGGACAACGATCGCTTACGCCCGCCCGCTCTGGGCAACGGTTCGCCGGCCGATCATCGGTCGGAGACCGATCCGGGGACCACGCCGACCGTGGTCCCCGGATCGGCGGCATCGCGCTCCTCCTGCGGTCGGCGTGCGTTCTCGCCCGGCGCGGTGCTCGCTGCCACAAGCACTCACGACACTTCGATCACGACCTTGCCGAGTGCATGCCCGGCTCCGATATACGCGAGCGCTTCGGGTACGTCGTCGAGCGCGAAGCGGCGGTCGATATGGATACGGGTTTCCCCGGCCGTACACAGATCGGCGAGCGGGGTGAAATGCGCCGGCCCCGGCTTCACCGCCAGTACTCCCAATCTCCGGCCCGTGAGCCCACCCACAACCGTTCCGGCCGTCACCAGCCTCAGCAGGGTCCTGGTGGTCCCGCCGACACAGCGGTACCGGCCACCTCGGGCGATCGCCCGGTGGTATGCGAACACAGAGCGTTGCGCGACGAGGTCGAGCACCAGGTCGTAGGTGCCGGCCCGGGTGAAATCCCGCTCGCGGTAATCGATCACCTCGTCTGCACCGAGCGACCGCATGAACTCGAGCTTTTCGCCATTGTCCACCCCGGTCACGTGCGCGCCCAGCCGTTTGGCGAGTTGGATCGCGAAAGACCCCGAACCGCCACCCGCACCGTTGATCAGCACCGCATCGCCGGGACCGGCACCGGCGATGCCCTGCAGCGCGATCGCCCCCGCCTGTGGCAGTGTCGAGGCTTCGGCGAATGACAGCGAGTCGGGCTTGTGGGCCAAGACGGACTCCGGCGCCACGGCATACTCCGCGAAACCGCCCTTGAGCCCGAGATTATCGCCGTACACCGAATCGCCGGGCCGGAACCGGGTCACGCCGGTTCCGACGGACTCGACGACTCCTGCGATATCGGAGCCGAGCACTCGACGTGCGGGTTTGCGCAGCCCGCCGATTCGTGCGTACAACGGTGTGCCCTGCAGGCACTCCCAGTCGGAGAGATTGAGCGATACGGCGTGGACCCGTACGAGCACTTGATCATCCGAGAGGTCCGGTATCGCGATCTCTTCGGCCGACAGCGTTTCGGGTCCGCCGTAGCGGTGGTAGGCGACGGCCTTCATATCGTTTTCCTGTCCAGCGCTATCCGACCATCCGGCTTTCACTCAACATAGCGTCCGGGGTCGTCCGTGAGCACCTCCGCCGACGTTCGGTGCCCGGCTTGCCGGGTGACAGCGGCCGCACAACCTGCTGATTCGAGCACGCTCCCGCAGTGGCCATCTCGGAATCTAGCAACGCTAGACATGGCAGCGGAAGGGTGATACCGTTGCTCTTATTCCTAGCGACGCTAGGAATGGCGAGGCTTGGAACCCCGCAACGAACGATCTCCGGCTGATCGCCGGGGCGCACCTGATATCGAATTCGCCGAGGAGTAACCGATATGACCTTCACCATCAATGAGCAGCAGTTCCTCGCGGAGGCCGGGATCGGCCGGCTGGCCACGGTGTCGCCCGACGGCGTGGTGCAGAACAACCCGACCGGCTATCGGGTGAACGCAGACGGCACGATCGACATCGGGGGCATGCAGATGCGTAACAGCCGGAAGTACCGCAATGTCGAGGCGGGCAGCCGGGTATCGTTCGTCATCGACGAACAAGTTTCAGTGGAGCCGTACGTGATTCGCGGCATCGAGGTCCGCGGCACCGCCGAGGCGCTCGATGACGAGGAGCCGCCGTTCCCGCCGCAGGAACGCGCGGTCATCCGAATCCACCCCGAACGGGTCATCTCCTGGGGCATCGATGGCGGATCCTTCGACTTCACCAGTCGCGGCGCCGAGTAGCCGGGTGTCGTGGACGATCCCATGGCCTACGCGCTAGCGTTTGCGCCCCCGCGCCGGCTTTTTCTTGGAAGGGATCGGCTTCCTCGTGGGCTGCGGTCGCTTCCCCGGCGAGCGCCGCTTCCGCGGTTCCGGTTCGGTGCGCTTTCCGGCGGAGGATCGGGAGCTGTTTTCCGAGCGGCCACGCACGATGCCGATGAATTCCTCGACCAGGTCGGTGGTCCGGGCCGACGGCCAGGCGAGGGCGATCTCGGTGTCGTCGGTGTCGGTCACTGTGCGGTAGACCAGATCGCGCCGGTGGTGCAGGCGAGCGATCGAATGAGGCACGATTGCTACACCCACTCCGGCGGCGACGAGTTCGATGGCGGCTGCGACGGCGTCGATATCGGCTGTGTCCTGCAGCCGCTCGTCCGCGAGATCGGCCATGCCGACCTCGTCGAACAGCGCGATCTCATGGTCCTTGGGCACCACGACGACGGGCAACTCACGGTAGAGCGGTATCGCGTTCATATCACTGCGGTCGATCGGCAAGCGGACGAAGCACATGTCGACCCGGCCCTCGCGCAGCGCCGGCTCCTGGTCGGCCTGGGCCACAGCGACCAGCTCGAGCGGGGTATCCGGGAACCGGCGGCCCCAGATCCGCTCCCATTTGGTGACGGTGACGCCGGGCACGAACCCGACCCGAAGCGAGGCGGGGGCAGCTACCGCTGTGGTGCCTGTATCGTTCTCGGCACGAGCGATGATGTCGCGCGCTTCTCGCAGCAACTCCTGCCCCGCGTCGGTCAACCGGGTCGGCTGTGCTCCCGGCACGAACAGTTTTGTGCCGAGCTCGGTCTCCAGGTCGATGACCGCGTGGCTGAGCTTCTGGCGGGAGATGTGCAACGCCTTCGCGGCGCGTGCGAAGTGCAGCTCCTCCGCGACTGCGGCGAACCAGCGCAGGCGCTGCACATCAATCGAGGGGAACCGGCTCATACCGGCAAGCGTATGGCACCGCGGAGTCCGGACCGGCTCGGCGGCCCGATACGCTGTTCCGGTGAGCCTGGACAAGAAACCGCAGATGATGAAGCCGCTGACCGCGGCAAACAAGCTCGGCATCTATCTTCCGGCGGCTCCCGAAGAGTTCCGCAACGGTCCGATTTCCCGAGCCGAGCTGGACGAGCTCCGGACGAACCCGCCGCAGTGGCTCAGCGAGCTGCGCCGCACCGGACCGTTCCCGCGCGACATAGTGGCCCGTAAGCTCGGTGTCTCCAACAGTGGCCTGACCCGAGCCGGAGTGTCCGACGCGCTCACCGCCGACGAGATAGCCGCTTTCCTCGCGGATCCCCCGGAGTGGCTGGTCCGCGAACGCGAGAGCTATGCCGCCGTGCGCGCCGAGGACGAACGGGCCCAGACCAAGAAGGCCGAACGCCGCGCAGCGACCAACCGGGCGGCGAAGGGCTACTAGCTCTGTTCCGAGTCAAGCGGATCGGGGCATTGTTCCTCGAGTGCGGTGGCTGCCCGTGATCACGGCCGGCCGGTGGCGAACGCCTGTACGGCGTCGAGGAACTCCGGGCCGCCCTGGATGTATCCACCGACGGTTCCACCGATCAGCACACCCACAGGGATACTGATCCCCCAGATCAGGAACAGGCATGCCCCGAGAATGCCGCCCACGATGGCGCCGCCGACGACACCGGGCAGGTTCTTGTCTATCTGCTCCGCGAGCCGGCTGTAGGAGCTGATGTCCTTCGGGTGTGCGTTGGCCGTCTCGGCGGGCATCAGCGTCAGGGTGTGGCCGTCGGCACCGATGTGCTGCGCGAATGCGATCGAACGCCCTTCTACGGCATGCCATTGCGGCACTTCGGTCGCCGCCGCTCCGTCGCCGGTTTCGAGCATCACCGCACCGTTGTGCGCGATTTCGAACCTGCCGTTCTCGACGGTGGTGACAATGGCCCTGTCGGCCGGTGAAACGGTGATCCGGTAGTTGATTCCGTGGTCTACACCCGAAATCGTATGCCCCGCAGTGACTGTGGTCGGCTGCTCCGTCACGGCCGGCTCTGCATGGGCGGTCGCCGCAGTGATACCCACGGCCGAGATGGCCGTGAAAGCGGCAGCGGTCATTTTCTCGGACTTCATTCTTCGAACCCCTCCACTCAGCTGCCCCTGATGGGCGGACCGAGTCAGACCTTAGGCGGTGTCGAATTCAATGTGTGTACGCCACACATAATTCGGAGTCACTGCATTTCTGTTTTCCCTGTAACCGGCTGGACAGCAGTACTCCGTGCGGTAGAGGCCATCACGCCAGGGCATTTCGCCGGTGGCCGAAAGGTTTCGACGATCGGGGCGCCACCGGCGAGCACTCGACGGTCCCGGTCGGCGATATCGCGGACGGTCCCGGCCGGTCGCCGGCAAGCGGACCATTCGGCAGCCTCGGCGGCCGGCAGCCACGTGTTCTCGGCCGCGGACTCGTTGATGCGGTGGTATGAGCACATCAGTGACGACGTCGGGTGTCCCCGGCCATGCGCTCGAACCGGCGACGACAGAACTTTCGCCGGCGACGTTCGTCGATGGCCAGAGTCCAGACGGCATCCGGTCGCTTCTCGGGTCCTGATAGCGGTGTTGACCCGATGGCTTCCCGGACGTACAGTGGCCCCACTCACATATTGAAACGTTTCAACGACGAGGCGGAACCCGGATGCCCGACACCATCGAACGAGTCTGTTTCCTGCTGGCCCTGCGCCCGGAGCGGATCGACGACTACCTCGCCGCCCATGCGGCGGTGTGGCCGGACATGCTGGACGCGCTGCGTACGGCGGGCTGGACGAACTATTCGCTGTTCCTCCGTCCGGAAGACGGACTGGTGGTCGGTTACCTGGAGACGCCGGACTTCGCGCAGGCGCAGGCCGCGATGGCGGCCACCGAGGTCAACGCGCGCTGGCAGGCGACGATGGCCCAGTACTTCCAGGCTCCCGTGACCGTCCGGGAGCGGCAGGGCGCGCGACCGGACGAGACGATGCACCGCCTCACCGAGTACTTCCACCTCGACTGAGCTCACGACTCACCCGACTACGCTCCGAGAACCCTGCTAGACCCGAGGAAGACCATGAAGGTAGGCGCACGAACCACCACAGGGTGGAAAGCGACGATATCCGTCGCGATGTCCAACTACATCGAGGCGGGCTCCATCATCGCCATCGCCACCAGCCTGACCTTCTGGCAGGACGCGTTCGGCATCAGCAACTTCGCCGTCGGCCTGCTGGCCGCGCTCAGCGCGAACGCGTTCGGCGCGGCGATAGGCGCCGGCATCAGCGGTCCGCTGTGCGACCGCTTCGGCCGCAAGGCGATCTATACCTACGACCTGCTCGTATACATGGCGGGCGTGCTGCTCGCGACCTTCGCCATGAACTTCGCGATGCTGCTGGCAGCCTTCGTGATCACCGGCATCGCGGTCGGTGCGGGCGTCCCCGCGTCCTGGACCTATATCGCCGAGCAGGCGCCTACGAACGGCCGTGCCCGCCATGTCGGCACCGCGCAGCTGGCCTGGTCGGTCGGTCCGCTGATCGGGTTCGCCCTGGCTGCCGCGTTGGCGCCGCTGGAACTGCTCGGCTCCCGGCTGATCTTCCTGCATCTCTTCGTGGTCGCGGCGGTGGTCTGGTGGATCCGGCAGGGCCTGGCCGAGTCGCAGATCTGGAAGGACGAGACCGGGTCCGGTTCCGGGTCGGTTACGGAGGTCACCACCGGCGGCCAGGGCATGCGCGGGTTGTTCTCCCGGCGGATCAACATCACCGCGCTGCTGGTGCTGATCGGTATCTACGGCTTCTGGAACACCGTCGCCGGCCAGGCGGGCATCTTCATGCCGCGGGTCTACGACAGTGCGGGCGTGCACAGCGCGGTGGCGCAGAACCTGCTGCAGGTGCTGGTGTGGGGCTGCACCGTGGCGGCGACCTACTTCGGTTTCATGGCCTACGCCGACCGGATCTCCCAGCGGCTGCTGTATGTGGTCGGCGCGGCGCTCGGTGTGCTGGCCTGGTGCGTACTGGTGTTCTTCACCGATGCCGGAATGCCGACGCTGCTGATCTTCGCAGTGCTGTGGGGCGTCTCCAGCGGTATCGGCGCGCAGGCTTTCTACAGCCTGTGGACCAGCGAACTCTTCGCCACTCCCTATCGGGCCAGCGCGCAGGGTTTCATGTTCTTCGTCGTGCGCTCGGCAACCGGTCTGCTCAGTTACTTCTTCCCGACCATGCTGGCCGCCACGGGGCTCACCGTCGTCGGTCTGCTGCTGATCGGCCTGCTCACCACGGCGCTGGCGATCGGCGCGCTCTTTGCCCCGAAGACCCAGGGAAAGACTCTGCGCGAAATCGAGGTCGAGCGATACGGCGCCCCGATTGCCGAATCCGCCGGAGCGGGAAGTCTCCCGGAAGTCGGGGCAGGGCGCGGTCTCGAGGGCGCTCCGGTGGGCGGGCGCTGATATGCCGAAGCCGTCCGCTGCGAAAGGAATATCGCCCGTGTCCATCGAGACCGTCCTGGAATCCCTCGCGATCGAACTGCCGTCCTGGGCCTTCGGCAATTCCGGTACCCGGTTCAAGGTGTTCGGCACCCCCGGCACGGCCCGTACGGTTCAGGAGAAGATCGCCGACGCGGCCACCGTGCACCGGCTCACCGGTCTCGCGCCGACCGTGGCGTTGCACATCCCGTGGGACACCGTGGACGACTATGCCGCGCTCGGCCGGTACGCCGGAGAACTCGGCGTTCGGCTGGGCACGATCAACTCCAACACCTTCCAGGACGACGACTACAAGTTCGGCAGCCTGACCCACACCGACAAACGGATCCGGCGGAAGGCGATCGACCATCACCTGGCCTGTCTCGAGATCATGGCGGAAACCGGCTCCCGGGATCTGAAGATCTGGCTGGCCGACGGCACCAACTATCCGGGGCAGGGCGATATCCGGGGGCGTCAGGACCGGCTCGCCGAATCGCTGGCGACCATCTACCAGCACGTGGGTGAAAACCAGCGCCTCGTGCTCGAGTACAAATTCTTCGAACCGGCCATGTACATGACCGATGTGCCGGATTGGGGTACCGCCTACGCCCAGGTCAGCGCGTTGGGGGAGCGGGCGGTGGTCTGTCTGGACACCGGCCACCACGCGCCGGGCACCAATATCGAGTTCATCGTGGCGCAGCTGCTGCGGCTGCGGAAACTGGGGTCGTTCGACTTCAATTCCCGTTTCTACGCCGACGACGACCTCATCGTCGGCGCCGCGGACCCGTTCCAGCTGTTCCGCATCCTGTTCGAGGTGCTGCGCGGCGGCGGGCTGGCACCGGAGAACGGGGTGGCGCTGATGCTCGACCAGTGCCACAACATCGAGGACAAGATCCCGGGTCAGCTCCGCTCGGTGCTCAATGTCGAGGAGATGACCGCGCGGGCCGCGCTGGTCGATCTCGGCGCACTCGCCGCCGCGCAGGAGTCGGGCGATGTGCTCGGCGCCAACGCCGTGTTCATGGACGCCTTCTACACCGATGTCCGGCCGCGACTGGCGGCGCGGCGCGCGGAGCGCGGTCTGCCGCAGGACCCGATGGCCGCCTACGCCCGCTCCGGGCAGCAGCAGCGGCTCGCCGCCGAACGCACCGGGGCCGCCGCCTCCTGGGGCGCCTGACCACACCGACCACCAGAAAGAGGAAGCATCTGTCATGACCCACCCCACGGTCGCGGAACTCATCGCCCGGTCCAACCGGCTCGGCGCCGACCCGAAGAACACCAACTACGCGGGCGGTAACACCTCCGCCAAGGGCACCGACACCGACCCGGTGA
The DNA here is from genome assembly GCF_001613205.1 of Nocardia sienata NBRC 100364. GTDB lineage: Bacteria > Actinomycetota > Actinomycetes > Mycobacteriales > Mycobacteriaceae > Nocardia > Nocardia sienata. The sequence continues at coordinate 68,348 of NZ_BDBX01000002.1, forward strand.
CCGGTGAGCCCGTCGAGCTGATGTGGGTCAAGGGTTCCGGCGGCGATCTCGGCACACTCACCGAGGCCGGCCTGGCGGTGCTGCGACTGGACCGCCTGCGCGCCCTGACCGGCGTCTACCCGGGAGTGGACCGTGAGGACGAGATGGTCGCCGCGTTCGACTACACCCTGCACGGCCGCGGCGGCGCCGCCCCCTCCATCGACACCGCCATGCACGGCCTGGTGGAGGCGGCGCATGTGGACCATCTGCACCCCGACTCCGGGATCGCGCTGGCCACCGCCGTCGACGGCCCGGAGCTGACCGAGAAGATCTTCGGCGACCGGGTGGTGTGGGTGCCGTGGCGGCGCCCCGGTTTCCAGCTCGGCCTCGATATCGCCGAGATCCGCCGGCGCAACCCGCAGGCCGTCGGCACAATCCTCGGTGGGCACGGCATCACCGCGTGGGGCGATACCTCCGACGAGGCCGAGGCGCACTCGCGGGAGATCATCGACACCATCGAGCGATTCCTGGCGGCGAACGGGAAGGCGGAGCCGTTCGGGCCGGTGCTGCCCGGATACGAGGCGCTGCCGGAGCCCCAGCGCCGGGCGAAGGCGGCGGCGTTGGCGCCGTTTCTGCGCGGGCTCGCCTCCACCGACCGCCGCCAGGTCGGGCATTTCACCGATACCGCGCCGGTGCTCGAATTCCTCTCCCGCGCCGAACATCCGCGATTGGCCGCTCTGGGCACCAGCTGTCCGGATCACTTCCTGCGTACCAAGGTGGCGCCGCTGGTGCTGGACCTACCCGCCGACGCCTCGATCGAGCAGTGCAAACAGCGGCTCGCCGAGCTGCACGAGACCTACCGTGCGGAGTATCGCGCCTACTACGAGCGGCACGCCGACCGGGATTCGCCTGCCATGCGCGGTGCCGACCCGGCGATCGTGCTCGTCCCGGGCATCGGCATGTTCAGCTACGGCGCGGACAAGCAGACCGCGCGGGTCGCCGGTGAGTTCTACCTGAACGCGATCAATGTCATGCGCGGCGCCGAGTCGGTGTCCCGATACCGGCCGATCGACGAGTCGGAGAAATTCCGCATCGAGTACTGGGCACTGGAGGAAGCCAAGCTGGCGCGGCGACCGGCGCCCAAGCCGCTCGCCACCCGGATCGCGCTGGTCACCGGAGCGGCGTCCGGTATCGGTAAGGCCATCGCGCACCGGCTGGCCGCCGAGGGCGCGTGCGTGGTGGTCGCGGACCGCGACGGGGCGAAGGCCGTCGAGGTCGCGGCCGAGATCGGTTCGGCCGACGTGGCGGTCGGTATCGGCGCCGATGTCACCGATGAGGGACAGGTCCGTGCCGCGGTGGACGCGGCGGTACTCGCGTTCGGCGGTCTGGACCTGGTGGTCAACAATGCCGGTCTCTCGCTGTCGAAATCACTGCTGGAGACCACCGAGGCGGACTGGGACCTGCAGCACGACGTCATGGCCAAGGGCTCGTTCCTGGTGTCCAAGGCGGCGGCGCGGGCGCTGATCGATCAGCGCATGGGCGGCGACATCCTCTACATCTCGTCGAAGAACTCGGTCTTCGCCGGACCGAACAATATCGCCTACTCCGCCGCCAAGGCCGATCAGGCGCATCAGGTGCGGCTGCTGGCCGCCGAACTCGGTGAGCACGGCGTCAAGGTGAATGGCATCAACCCCGACGGCGTGGTGCGCGGCTCCGGGATTTTCGCCGGCGGCTGGGGTGCGCAGCGTGCCGCCGTGTACGGCGTGGAAGAGTCCGAACTGGGTGCCTTCTACGCCCAGCGCACCCTGCTCAAGCGGGAGGTGCTGCCCGAACACATCGCCAATGCCGCGTTCGCGCTGTGCAGTCGGGATTTCTCGCACACCACCGGGCTGCACGTACCGGTCGACGCCGGGGTCGCCGCGGCGTTCCTGCGATGAGCGCCACCGGCGCGGTCGCCGCCGTCGATCTCGGTGCCACCAGCGGCCGGGTCATGCTGGCGCGGGTCGGTCCCGGCCGTATCGCCATGCGGCAGGTCGCCCGATTCGCCAACGACCCACTGCCGCTGTGGCACGGCGATCGAGAGGCGCTGCACTGGGATCTTCCCGGTCTGTACCGGCATATCGGACGCGGCCTGGCCGAGGCCGCCCGGCTGGAACCGGGCTTGTTGGGCGCCGGGATCGACTCGTGGGCAATCGATTACGGTCTGCTCCGGCACGGCGCCCCGCTCGGACTGCCCTACCACTACCGCGACACCCGTTCGGTCGCCGGTGTGGAGGCGGTACATGCGGTCGTGGACCCGGGCGAGTTATACCGCCGGAACGGACTGCAGTTCCTGCCCTTCACCACGATCTACCAGCTCGCCACCGATCGACTCCGGGGCGCACTCGAATCCGCGGACGAGGCACTGCTCATCCCGGACCTGCTGGGCTACTGGCTGACCGGTGTCCGGGTCACCGAACGCACCAACGCCTCCACCACCGGACTGCTCGGGTTGGACGGCCGCTGGGACGACGAGGTACGGACCCGGCTGGGTCTGCCGGATCTTTTTCCGGACGTGGTCGAACCCGGCGCGACCCTGGGCCCGGTATTACCCTCGGTCGCAGCGGCTTTCGGGTTGGACCGGGCGGTGACACTGAGCACCGTCGCCTCGCACGACACGGCGTCCGCCGTGGCCGCGGTACCGATGGCGCCGGACACCGCCGCGTATATCTCCTGCGGCACCTGGGGGCTGGTCGGAGTGGAACTGCCCGCGCCGCTGGTCTCGGCGGCCGGACGGGACGCCAACTTCACCAACGAGGCCGGACTCGACGGGCGCACCCGCTATCTGCGCAACGTCATGGGCTTATGGCTGCTCAGTGAGTCGGTGCGGCACTGGCAGCGCACCGACAACACCATGGACCTCGCCCGACTGCTCGCCGCGGCCGCCGACGCCCCCCCTCCGGCGGCCGTATTCGACGTGGACGACCCGGTGTTCCTCACCCCCGGTGATATGCCCGGCCGGATCGCTGACTGGTACACGACCCGGGCGCTGCCGGCGCCGGACGGCCCCGTCCCGACGGCGCGTGCCATTGTGGAGAGCCTCGCCGCCGCCTTTGCCGCCGGAGTGCGGACCGCCGAGGAGCTGACCGGCATCCCGGTGCGCACGATCCACCTCGTGGGCGGCGGCGCCCGCAACCGGCTGCTGTGCCGGTTGCTGGCCGAGCACGCCGGGGTCCCGGTATTGGCCGGCCCCGTCGAGGCGACCTCGCTCGGAAATATTCTGGTGCAGGCCCGCACACACGGCCTGCTGCGCGGCGATGTGGACGCGCTGCGCGCCGAGGTGACCGCCGCGTTCCCGCCGCAGCGCTACGAGCCGCGCATCGAACCCGTCAGGAAAGCAGGCTGATGAAACGACAGCTACCCAAACCCCGTGATCTCGCGCCGCTGATGCAGTTCAAGAAGCCGCGCATAGGCGTGCAGCGGCGGCTCGACGCCGCCCTCACCATCGAGGACCTCCGCCGTATCGCCAAGAGGCGCACCCCGCGCGCCGCCTTCGACTACACCGACGGTGCCGCGGAAGGTGAGATCTCCCTGGACCGCGCGCGGCAGGCGTTCCTCGATATCGAATTCCACCCGGCGATCCTGCGCGACGTTTCCAAGGTCACCACCGGCCGGGAAGTCCTCGGTGGACCGGTATCGCTGCCGTTCGGTATCGCCCCGACCGGTTTCACCCGGATGATGCAGACCGAGGGCGAGTACGCGGGCGCCCGGGTGGCGGGCCGCGCCGGAATCCCGTTCTCCCTCTCCACCATGGGTACCGCCTCCATCGAGGATGTGGCCGCGGCGAATCCGCACGGCCGCAACTGGTTCCAGCTCTACATGTGGAAGGACCGCGACCGCTCCATGGCGCTGGTCGAGCGCGCCGCCGCCGCGGGCTTCGATACCCTGCTGGTGACGGTGGACGTCCCCGTGGCCGGCGCCCGCCTGCGCGACACCCGCAACGGCATGTCGATCCCACCCGCGCTCACCCCGGCCACCGTGCTCGACGCATTGCCCCGGCCGCGCTGGTGGATCGACTTCCTCACCACCGAACCGCTGGCCTTCGCCTCGCTGGACCGCTGGTCGGGCACCGTGGCGGAGCTGCTCGACTCCATGTTCGACCCGACGGTGAACTTCGAGGACCTGGCGTGGATCCGCGACCAGTGGCCCGGCAAGGTGGTCGTCAAGGGCATCCAGACCCTCGCCGACGCCCGGGCGGTGGTGGACACCGGCGTCGACGGCCTCGTGCTCTCCAACCACGGCGGCCGCCAACTGGACCGGGCACCCGTACCGTTCCATCTGCTGCCCGAGGTCGCCCGGGAACTCGGGCGTGACACCGAGATTCTCCTCGACACCGGCATCATGTCCGGCGCCGATATCGTGGCCGCGATAGCGCTCGGCGCCCGCTTCACCCTCATCGGCCGCGCCTACCTCTACGGCCTGATGGCCGGCGGCGAAGCCGGGGTGAACCGAGCGGTGGAAATTCTCACCGGACAGGTCGAGCGCACCATGCGGTTGCTCGGCGTCACCTGCCTGGAGGAACTGACACCGCAGCATGTGACCCAGCTGACCAGGCTTGCTCCGCGCCCGATCCCCGGCCAAGATCGAGGGTGAGCAGGCCACGGCGATGCCTGCGCGGACAGAGGAGGTGCCGGCGCCGGTGGTGAGCATGCGGGAGGTCGCCGCCGCGGCGTCGGTATCGGTCGGCACCGTCTCCAATGTGCTCAACGCGCCCGACAAGGTCGCACCCGCCACCGTCGAGCGGGTTCTCGCCGCCATCGATCGCCTGGGTTTTGTCCGCAACGATGCGGCGCGTCAGCTCAAGGCGGGCCGCTCTCGCTGCGTCGGCCTGGTGGTGCTCGATATCGGCAATCCCTTCTTCTCCGACGTGGCCCGCGCCGCGCAGCAGCGCGCCGCCGAACACGATCTCGTCGTGTTGCTGGGCTCGAGCGACGACGATCCGCACCGCGAACGCCGCTACCTGGAAACCTTCGACGAACAGCGGGTTTTCGGGCTCCTCATCTCACCGTCCGGAGAGGATCAGCACCGGCTCGTCGCCTTGCACAACCGCGGCGTGCCGGTGGTTCTGGTAGACCGCGACGGGCACGGCACGCCGTTCTCCTCGGTCGCCGTGGACGATATCGCCGGCGGCGAGCTCGCCGTTCGACACCTCTGTGCCGGCGGCCGCCGGCGCATCGCCGTGATCGGAGGCCCGGCCTCGCTGACGCAGGTGGCGGATCGCCGGGCCGGCGCGCAACGCGCCGTGGCCGAACACCCCGGTGTCACGCTCACTGTCCTCGATACCCCGGCCATGACCGTGCTCGCCGGTCGCGCCGTCGGCGAGCGCATCGCCGCCCGGCCCGCCGATGACCGGCCAGATGCTGTGTTCTGCGTCAACGACCTACTCGCGATCGGTGTGCTGCAGGCCCTCACGCTGCACGGCGTCGAGGTACCCGGCGACGTGGCGCTGGTCGGCTACGACGATATCGACTTCGCCCAGTCCGCGGTCGTCCCGCTCACCTCCATTCGTCAACCTCGGGCCGATATCGGCTCCGTCGCCGTCGACCTGCTGGTCGCCGCCGCGGAGGATGGGGGAGCGCAGCCGGAGCACGTCTGTTTCCGCCCCTATCTCGTCGAGCGCGCCTCCACCGCCCGCTGAGCCGGCTCGACACGGTCGCCGGCCAGGTGCGGTGTACGTCGAAGTCGTTCGATACCAACATCTTTGCGCGCGGGTGGTGACAGACTGACCGGCGGTGTTTGTAGAGGACCGATCCACCAAGTCAGGAGCGCGCTCGTGCCACGTGAAATCGATTCGGCTGTCTTCCCGCATCTGGAGGCGGACCTGGACCGCGTCCGCGACATTCTCGGACCTGTTCGACTGGAGAACAGACCGGAACTGACCGCGCTCACAGAAGAAGGGCCGGGCACCTCCCGACGTCTGGTCCGCCCGACTCTGACCCTACTGTCGTACTACCTGCTCGCCGATCCCGATACGCCGGCCGTCGACCGGGCGGTGCGCGCCGCGGCGGCCGTGGAGACGATGCATCTGGGGTCGCTCTACCACGACGACGTCGTCGACCACGCGGACCAGCGCCGAGGCCGTCCCAGTGCCAACGCGGTGTGGGGATCGCATATGGCCGTTCTGGGTGGGGACGCGGTGACGTTCTCGGGCCTGCGCATGCTGGCCGAACTCGGCCCGCGCGAGGTTCTCGCGGCGACGATCGCGGGCGAGCAGATGTGCGCGGGCATGGTGATCGAGGCCGCCGACCTCTACGTTCCCTCCCGCAGCGAGCAGTCCTATCTGGACACGATCGACGGGAAGACGGCGGCGGTGCTGTCGCTGGCGTGCCGGGTAGGGGCGATGCAAGCCGGTCGCTCCGAGGACGAAGAAGAGGCGTTGGCGTTGTTCGGCCGTTACTTCGGACTGGCCTACCAGCTGTACGACGACATCCTCGATCTGACCTCGACCGCCGAGGAAATGGGTAAACCCGTCAATGCGGATCTGCCCGAGGGTATCTACACACTTCCGGTGATCCGCGCGGCGGCCCACGACACGGACCTGGCCCGCCTGCTGCGCGGCAGAATGACGGGGGAGCAAGCCGCACGGGCCCGGGAACTGGTCATCGCCTCCGGCGCTGTCGACCAAGCCCGGGCGGTGGCCGACGAATTCATCGACAAGGCCGCCGGTCGGCTCGCCGACCTGCCCGTCGCCTCGGACGCCCGCGAAGTGTTGACCGCCTACATCCAGTCGATCCTCGACCGGCGCCCCGCTCACCTCGCGGTCGCCCAACCCCTGACACGGCCCTCCGAGGCTCCGGTCGACGACCTTCCGCCGCGGGTCGCGGAATGGCTGACGAGCTGGTTGGTCGATACCGGCCTCGCTACCTCTGCGGCCGAGGCCGACTACCACCGGTGGACAGGAGCGATCCGGAGCCGGGCACGAATTCTGGCCCCGGCGGCGGACGCGGCTCGCGAACAGACCGCCTACGGCATGGCCGTGCTGGCCCTCATGTGGGACGACCTCTTCGAGGATCCCCAGCTGACCGATCCGGAAGATGTGACCGCGCTGCGGCGTGGCATGGTGGCGACACTGCGCCAGGATCCCGAGGCACCGTGGCGGTCGGGCGCGATTCCGACGGCGTGGGCGAGCTTGTGGCCGCGGCTGCGTGAGGGTCGCACCGCTCGCTGGCAGGAGCGGTTTCTCGACGGCATCGAGGAATGGTTCGAAGCCGCCGAACGCGAAGCGCACCATCGCATCGACGGCTATATCCCCGCCACCGCCGACTACCTGCCATTGCGGATGTCGACCAGTGGACTGGAAACCGCCATCGCCGTGATGGAGATGTACCACGACCGGGAACTGCCCGCGAAAGTGCGCAATCACCCCGTCATCCGCCGTCTCGAGGAACTCGGCTTCTGGGTGACTTTTGTGGAGAACGATCTGGTGGGGCTGGCCCAGGACGAGGCCGACCGAGTCCCCTACAACCTGGTCAGGGCGGTCCGTCACGAGACGGGCTGCACCCGCGGCGAAGCCGTCGAGCAGGTGCGGCGCCAGGTCGCCGAGCATCGCGTCCAGTTCGAGGCAGCGATCCGCTACGTCCCCACCCTCTTCCGCGTGCTTCCCGGCCTGTCGGGCAAGGGGAAGGACTACGCGCAGATGTACGGAAGTATGGCGCGAATGGGGCTGTGGGGGCGTGAGAGCGATAGGTACACGCCGACGTCGAGTTCCGCGACTTCTGCGGCGCCGGACCTGGAACGCTTGCGCCGCGAGGTCTACTACCGGGCCACCGAACCGGCTCCTGCCGTGCTGTAGCTCTCGCAGCCGGCAAAGCAAGGGTGTGTCTGTCCCGGACTGTCCACCAGTGCGGACGGCCCGGGACACGCGCTCAGTGTTTCGCCGGCTGTCCGGACTTCGCCGGCCCGAGGATGCGGAACGCGGAGATCCGACTCCACCGCGTGGGTCCGAGGGACGAGCGGGTGCGCAGATGGAAGGCGACCAGTCCGGCGAGGGCGCTCGCGGTGAACCAGACCAGTTGCACGGCGAACCCCGCGAAGAGGGTGGTGTCGGAGAAACGGCTGCGGTCGAGGCCTGCATCGCACCGTAGGAAGGCAGCCAGCGTACGAATTCGCTGTCCGCGCCGCTGCTGGCGATGGGGTTCTGCACAGCCATGTCGAAACAGCTGATCATCGCTATGGCGAACATGCCCTCGACTTCGCGGCGCAGCAGCGCGCCGAGGGCGACACCCAGCGCGCCGTAGGTCATCGCCGCGCAGAACAGCGCCGCGGCGAGCTGGATCGGCCGTTGCGGCGACCAGTAGCAGCAGATGACAGCGGTGGCATAGACACAGACTCCCAGCGAGGCCACCACCAGACAGGCGATTTTCGCCAGAGCCAATGCCACCCGGGGGAATCCGGCCATCGACAGACGCCGGTCGAAGGCTCCGCTGCCGAAAGTCGCCGCGAACATCATGAACCCGATGATCAGCGAGACCGCGGTGAGGGCGCCGCTGATCTGGGCCAGCTCATTGCCGTCGGCGCGCAGCACGAGACCGGTGTCGCGGAGCCGGAACGGTACCTCGATATCGGTGACCGCCACGCGCACCAGAGTGATCAGAACGGGGACGAAGACGGCCACCAACACCATGGCGAACCGGTTACGCGCGTGCTCGACGAGGCCCAAACGCGTGGCGATCAGGAACAGTCGCAGGCCGTCGCTCATCCGGCTGTCTCCTGTCTGCTCCTGAGCACGCCCTCGTGCAACCGCCACACCTGATCCAGCCTGTCGGTGTCGTGTGCCAGATGCGAGACGATCAGCACCGACCGGCCGGTGTCTCGGAACTCCGCGACCAGATCCCAGAAACGTAGATACGTCTCCCAGTCGAAACCCTGATACGGCTCGTCGAGTAACAGCACCTGCGGATCGTGCATCACCGCGAGCGTGAGGTTGAGTTTCTGGCGCGTACCGCCGCTCAGCGTGGCGACCCGCTCACCGGCATATTCGGAGAAGCGCAGGATTTCCATGGTCTCCTCGGCCCGCCGCAGGTCCGCGACAGCGTAGGCCGCGGCGAAGAAGTCCAGGTGCTGGCGAACTGTGAACGCATCGTTGAGAACCACCCGCTGGGGGCAGTAACCGAACCGCCCGCGATGCCGGACCACCCCGCGGTCCGGTCGCAGCTCTCCGGAAAGCACTTTCAACAATGTCGACTTGCCCACCCCGTTCTCGCCGACGATTCCCACCAGCGCCCCCGCAGGCAACACGATATCGATGCCGCGCAGCACCGACCGCCTGCCGTACGAATGGTGGACGTCCTCCACTTCCATTCGCGCCCCTTGTCTTCCGCCGACATGGTGGTCGGTTCGCCGCACGCATGCTACCAACGAACCGGCAGCAGGAAGCCGAACTCGTTGTTCAAGGTTCAGTCGGCCGAAAGCAATTGCGAGAGAGCCGGTTCGCTCTGTCCGCCAAGCGCCTTCATGCCCGTCCGAGTACGGCGGTCAGGTCGAGCCGGTCGAGGCGGTCACGGTCGGCGAGGATGTCGATCGCGGTGATGCGGTCGCCGGCGACGGTGAAGCCGATGATGGAGAAGGGCGCGTCGTCGAGGGTGTTGACCAGTCCTGCGTGGCCGTTGACGAGGGCGGGGTGGATGGTGCAGAGGGTGACCATGCGCTGGAATGTTTCGGTTTGTCCGGCGACGGCGGCCGCGCCGCGGATTACGCGCATCGCCGCGCCGGAGTCGGCGCGCAGCACCACGCCGGGGTCGAGGATGCGCAGGAGTTCGTCGAAGTCGCCGCCGCGGGCGGCGGTGAGGAAGGCGTCGACGACGCGGCGTTGCCGGAGCAGGTCCGGATTCGGCTCCGGGATGCTTCCCTGGACTCGGCGCCGGGCCTGGCTGGCAAGTTTCTTGGCGGTCTGTGGAGTGCGGTCCACGATGGGCGCGATCTGCTCATACGGCAGGGCGAACATGTCGTGCAGGACGAAGGCGAGTCGTTCGGCCGGGCTCAGTGACTCCAGTACGACCAGTAATGCCAGGCCTACCGAGTCGGCGAGCAGTGCTTCGTGTTCCGGGTCGAAGGTGGACTCACTGGTGATCACCGGGTCGGGCAGGTGCTCGGCTTCGAGTGGTTCTTCGCTGCGGGTTTTGCGGGTACGGAGCATATCGAGGCAGACCCGTCCGACGACGGTGGTCAGCCAGCCGCCGAGGTTGCCGACGTCGGTGGCGTCGGTGCGGGCCAGTCGCAGCCACGCTTCTTGTACTGCGTCGTCGGCTTCGGTGAGCGAGCCGAGCATCCGGTAGGCGACCGCTCGTAGGTGGGTGCGGTGTCCTTCGAATTCCTCGGCCAGTAACTGCTCGTCGTGCACGGGTTCCTCCTCGATCTCGTCCCGTACCGATGACGAACGGGCGGCAGGAAACGTGACCCCTATGAGTTCTCGCCGGCTTCTTCTCGTCGCCGGCTCGTCATGCGCGTTGCCCGACTCCGATCGCCGGAACCCGACCCGGTGGTGCCGGTCCTGGCTTTCCATGAGCTCTACCTGCTCCTTTCCGTGTCGAGGTCACGTTTTCGCGCCGCCGTCCGTCAGTACACCAGACCACCGATCGCGGCGGCTGTTCGGAACCGAATGCTGCCGCCGCTGAGCCGTCTCGGCTGCTTTCGAGAGGAACAACACTGTGAACGGGATCGAAGTACACGGCACCGTCGCCGCCGGATACGAGCAGGTGCGTGCCGAGTTCGCCGCCGTCGTCACCGCGGAGGACGGCGAATCGAATGCGCAGCTGGCCGCATTCGTCCGGGGTCGGAAGGTGGTGGATCTGTGGGCCGGCGCGGAGGTTTCCGGCACCTCGCTGACGGGTCTGCATTCCACCAGCAAGGGCGCCGCCGGCCTGGTGGTGGCGCTGCTGATCCAAGACGGTGCCCTCGATGTCGATCGGCCGGTCGCCCATTACTGGCCACGGTTCGCCGCGGCGGGCAAGGAGCGCATCACCGTGCGGGACGTGCTCGTCCACCGGTCCGGGATAGTCGGGGTCGACGGCGGATTCACCGTTGCCGAACTCGCCGACGAACAGGTCATCGCCGAACGCCTGGTCGGACAGCGGCCCTTCTTCAAACCGGGTTCGGTCCACGGATACGGCGGGTTCGTCACCTACGCCATCATCGGCGAAGTGGTACGAGCGATCACCGGCAGCACCATCCAGGAGCTTTTCGAGCAGCGGATCCGCGCACCCTACGGCCTCGACGTGTACCTGGGTCTGCCCGAAGAACTCGATCACAGGTACCTGCCCATCCTGCCGTGGCGAGCGAGCGCGGAGATGGAGGCGGCCTTCGCCGCGAACTCACCCGCCCCGCACAGCGTTGCGGGTATCTCCTACAACCTCAACGCCCGCGGTTTCACCGCCCCCGACGTCATGGCGCTGCCCAACGACACCATGCTGCGCCGCCGCGGCCAGGGCTCGGCCGGCGGCGTCGGCAGCGCGAACGGTGTGGCAGCGATGTACGCGGCGGCCACCACCGGTATCGACGGCCGGGAACCGCTGTTGTCGCTGGACACAATCGCCACCGTCTCGGCCATCCACTCCTGCGGTGCGGACCTTGTCCGCGGCGCGCAGGCGCCGTACACGCTGGGTTTCGAAGCCAAGAGCCTGCTGTATCCGTTCCTGGGCGCTCACGCCTTCGGGCACACCGGCTCCGCGGGCTCGGACGGCTTCGCCGACCCGCACAGCGGTCTGGCCTACGGCTACACCCGCCGCCGCGCCGCCTTCGCTTTCAACGCACCTGAAAACGCCCGGCTCGCCGCCGCGCTACACCGCGCCGCGACCACCACCGGTCTCGCGACCGCCGCCTGACCTTCGGCGACCACCCTCTCACTGATAGGAGCAACACGACCATGTCCACTCGCACCACTTCGATGATCTCCCGGGGCCTGAAACTCGCACGCTGGGTACCCGTGACCGCCGTCGTGGCCGAAACCGCGGTGGGCGCGTATTGGGATCTGGCCCGGATCTCCTATGTCCGCGACTCTTTCGACCACCTCGGCTACCCCATGTACTTCGCCACCATTCTGGGCGTGGCCAAAACCGCCGCGCTCGCCGCGATACTGACCCCCGGCCACCCGCAAACCAAGGAATGGGCCTACGCCGGACTGGTTTTCGTTTACGGCGGTGCCGCCACCTCGCATGTGGCTGCCGGGGACGGCCCCGACAAATGGGCGATGCCGTTGTTCTTCGCCGCCGCCACCTTCGCCGCCCGCGCCTGGCTGCCCCAGGGCACCTCCACCACTGCCACCCTGCGCGCACTCGGCACCGCCGGACGCCGCCCCCAGCCCGCCTGACCCACCACGGATTCACCACAACAGAGAAGGAACAACGATGAACACGAACACCACCACCCAGCAGCGCAGCGGCTCCCGGCTGCCCAACCCCCAGCAGCTCGTCCCCGAACTCGGCGAGATCGGCGCGGCACTGTTCAAGGCCACCGGCAACGGGGCGATCCCGCGGACCACGATAGGTCTCGTGCAGCTTCGCGCCGGCCAGATCGTCGGCAGCACCTACCTGACAATCCTGCACACGGGCAACCTGCGCACTGCCGGTGAATCCGAAGACCGCATCGCCGCGGTCGCGACCTGGCGCGACGCGCCCTACTTCACCGAGCCCGAACGCGCCGCGCTGGCCCTGGTCGAAGCCGTCCTGCAGCCGGCACCCCACGGTGAGCGGGTACCCGAGGAGCTCTACGCCCACGCGGCCGAACACTACGACGACAAGGCCCTGGCCACTCTCGCCATGGCCATCGGCCAGGTGAACTTCTTCGTTCCGCTCGCCCTGATCGGGCAACCGCTGCCCGGTCGCCCACCGGCCGAACAGTGGACCCCGGTCCCGGCCTGACATTCGGCACCGCCGGCGGTGGGGCCGCGGCGATTGCGCTCCGGTCCCGCGGCTTGCCGGCCGCCGGGCACTCGGGTGAACTTCTCTTCCCGATTGCGCGAACCGTCCGCAGGAGCCGAGGGCTCGACAGTCATAAGGGGTGCGCCGACGCTCATTCACCCCGGCCGAATTCACCCGGCAGCGTCGGGCCGCATGGCTTTGAGGAAGACCTCGACGAGGGCGTCGGCGTATTCGGGGGTGAGCGGGCCGGACCGGAGCAGCCAGCGTTGGTAGAGGGGCGCGTAGAGCAGTTCGAGCGCCAGGTCGAGATCGGCGTGGGCGTCGAGCTGCCCGGCTCGCTGTGCGCTGCGTAGCCGGTCCTTCTTGGCCTCGTCCAACGGCCCGGCCAGCTTGGCGTGGTACTGGGCGGCCAGAGCGGGGTCGTTGATGATCTCGGTGTTGAGCGCGCGGATCGGGCTCTCGAACGCGGGGTCGGCGAATTCGGCCACCGTCGCGCGCATCACGGTCTCGAGGTCGGCTTTCAGGTCGCCGGTATCGGGTAGCGCCGTGCTCTGGTCCGGCCCCTCTTCGCTGAGCGCCAGGAAGGCGTCCAGCACCACCGCGCCTTTGGAGGGCCACCAGCGGTAGATGGTTTGTTTGCCCACGCCGGCCCTGGCCGCGATGGCCTCGACGGACAGCTTCGCGTACCCCAGCTCGGAGACCAGCTCGCGGGCTGCGGTGAGGATGGCTTGCCGGGAGCGCTCACTGCGGCGTGCGGGATCGGGTTGCTTGGCCATGCTCGAATCGTAGCAGCTCTACGAGACGATACGAATCGTCTTGACGGTGGGCATTGCGAGATGTACCGCCGTGTCGGCGCGGTGGAACCGACTTCGCTCAGGACGGCCCTCCACCCGGAGACTCCTCTCGCGCAGGCTCCCCATATCCGTCATCCGACGAGACCGACCGTTGCCGCGCCGCAGGGATCATCGAGATGACGCTCTCGGCGAATCTGTGAATGTTTGTGGCGCAGCCTGTGCGGCGAGCGCGAGTATGCAGGTCAATGGCGGGTACGGCTACGTTTCCCGTAACCGATTGTTCACCGCGGGTCCGGTCGGGATATTCTTGCCGAGCCTGACCGGCCGTGCCGGTGTGGAGCATCATCAGGGGGACAACATGCGCGCCGATCGCCCTTTTCTGCGGCTTACCGCAGGCCGCTGCACCATATTTCGCACATCCGAGGGTTATAGCCGGACGCGGGCCGCGGCCGCTGCGGCCACCGCCGCGGCGCTTCTGGTGAGCGGATGCCAGAGCGCTACCGATACGGCAGCGGTGGAGGTCGTACCGTGCGCAGCGGCGCCGGCGGAGACCGGCGAGGACGAATTCGGTGATGGTGCACTCGCCGAAGGGGCGCGCATGGCCGAGGCCATGGCGTTGCCCACCGCGATCGACCCGGACTACGTCCATCACAGCAGCTCCGGTGTGCTGACCGGTTCGCGGCTGATGGTTACCGCCGGGCACAACAACGAGGTCGCCGACGCGGCCGAGGACCATGGTCTGCTCGCCGGGTTCGTCAGCACACGGTTTGCCGGGGATGCCCGGTCACAGGACAGTCGCTGGCTCACCCACGCGATCATGCGGTTCCGCGACAGTGCGAGTGCGTGTGCCGCGGCGACCGATCTGGCCGCGGCCGCCGAGCGGTCACGGGGAATGTGGGACACCGCGGACCGCGAACCCGCACCCCTCCCGGGCGAGGCAGACACTCACTTCGGCCTGCGCGACCAGAGCGGGCGGCTCGACGGCCTGGCGATCACCTCCTATCGCGATTATGTCGTCTACACCGAGGTTCGAGACCGCGACCGCGCAGCGATAGAGCGGGTGATCACCCGGGCGCTGGAACTGCAGCGTCCGTTGCTGGACTCGTTCGCTGCGACTCCGGTACCGGAGCTGGCACGGCTTCCCTACGATCCCGATGGAGTATTCGCGTTGTCGGTAGGGGCGAACGCCACCGGGCCGGGCGCGTATGGGCAGCGTGGGGCTGTGCTGTTCGCCGAGGACCAGGTGGCGGCTGCCCGGCTCTACCCTGAGTTGGGTGTGTCGGCGATGGCGAACAAGGGAACAACCGTGTATCGCGCCGCCGATTCCGCGGGTGCTGCGCGGCTCCGCGGGTTCTTGGCGGAGACGATCGCCGCCGCACACGGCAAGACCGTGGCGCCGGCGCCTGCCGAGCAGCCCGAGACCTCCTGCCTTTCAGACGGTAGAGATCATCCGAATGCCTGGACCTGCGTTGTTTCGGCTGGTCCCTATGTGGCCGAGGCATGGGGGCGCAGCCAGGATGAAACCCATCAGCTCGTGCGGGAACAGCGCGCGGTCCTCGCTGCGGCCGAATAACCGATTCTGTCGCCTGCTCTCTCGAGAACTGGTGGCCTCGAGCCTCTCTCGACCGCTGACCGCGCCGACGCGGTGTCGCGCGCACCTAGGCGAGTAAGTCCGAAGCCCCGGCGTTGCCTGGACATGGGAGGAGAGCGCCGAAGATCATTGTGTGACGAACGACCTCGACGCTCTCCTTCCGCACTGTACGTGAAAATCGACGACGAATTGGCAGGTCCACGCTGGACGGGGCGGCCACCGGTACTGATCGATTCGGAACTGGTGTGCCTGGCGGTGGCCCAATCGCTGCTCGGATTCACCTCCGAAGCACACTGGCTGCGGTACGCCCGCAAACATTTGACCGGGATATTCCGGTATTTGCCGCAGCAGTCCGGCTACAACAAGCGGCTCCGGAACGCGCTGGGTCTGGTCAAGCGGGTGATCCGGGTGCTGGCGCGGTCGAGTGATTTCTGGCTCGATGACTGCTGGATCGTGGACTCCACCCGGTGCCGCGCGGGGCGTCCCGGCCCACGGTGAAGCGTTCGGAGGTGGCCGGGTGGGCCGGATACGGCTACTGCGCCTCGCACTCGCGGTTCTACTGGGGGCTGAAACTGTATCTGGTGTGCACCCCGACCGGGATGCCGATCCTGTGGGCTCTGGCCGACCCTAAAGGCTCTGAGCGCCAAGTACTTTCGGCGATTCTGGATGTCGACGCCGCGGTGGCGGGTGAGCATGAGGGCATTCTGCTGATCTGTGACAAGGGTTTCGCGGGCCGGGAGTTCGAGACCCTGATGGGTGAGTACGGGATCACCATGCTGCAGCCCTCGCGCAAGGACGAGAAGGCCCGCTACGGTGAACTGCTGTTGAAGAAGGTGCGTCAGCTGATCGAGTCGGTCAACGACACCCTCAAAGTCCAACTCGACCTGGAGACCACGGCGGACGCTCGTTCAGGGTGTCGCGATCCGCGTCGCCCAGCGCGTGTTGGCGATGGCGCCGCGATCTGGCACAACCACACCACCGGCGCACTCGTCACTCGGTCACTGATCGCCTACGACCACTGACCGACACTCGGATCAGGTGAGCATGCTAGAACACGTGCATGGTGTACAGGTTCACGGCGCTGGTTGTGTGCGGGCTCGATGATCCAGATGTAGACGATTGCATGATGGCGGGCGTGGCGGAGTCGAATGACGAAGAGGGATTCTCCTTGTTGTTCATGTGTGACTTCGACGAGCCCGACGAACAGGACGTGTCGCTGGGCATGGACACGCATTGCCTTGCTACGCCTGATCAGGGCACTGCCTACGGCTGTGTACGCGACGTGGAGCTGACCGATGATGTGCTTCGGGTGACCTTGGATCCCGAGTCGCTGGACGATCTCGGCCTGGCCGATCCCGTTGTCGAGGCGTTGCTGTGTGCGCCGGCAGCGGACGTGGCACGCTTGCGGGAAGTGCTGCCGCGCATCCTGGTCTACGGACGCCCGGATGCCCGGCCGCGACTGATCACGTCGTAGCAATTCAGCAGCGGAGATAGCGCCTCAATCTGCCACAATCGCACCACCGGCCAAACGCTCACCCGGTCACTCATCTCCTACAAACACTGACCGGATTTCGGACTTACTAATCTAGGACGGGCACCTTCGACGCCGCTGCGGATTACACATTCTTCGGACTGCTCGCACTGCGGCAATTAGGTCCGGGTTATCGAGTATGGAACACGCAATCGACCACCGATTTCATGCGACCGGGTCGCGGCGTCATCCGGACCACGATGCAGGTGACGCCGGAGGAGGTCGAGGTGATTCGGCGCACCACGGATTCCGGCGCCAAGTCGCAATCGCATCATATTGCCGAGATCATCGCGGACGACGGTACCGCGGTGGCTCGTGTCGAACAGATCATCTATGCCCGCAGGCGGGATCGGATGAGCGCGCCGAATCCCCACGACTCATAGGTTCCGGATCGCCGGACTTCCGGTGCTCCGGCGTCGAGCAGGTCGCCGAACCCTCATGTCCGGTGTGTACGCAAGAAGTACCGGCGTTCGGCGTAGGCCATATCGTCGCGCCACAGTCGTCTCGCCGCGCGGTCCAGTACCGGGCGTACCAGCGGCAATACTCGGTGCACATGCCGGAACCCCGGCCGCTCCGAACTGGCGATGGTCGCCTCCACCACCGCTGTGCGCGCCCGGCCGGCCGAATCGGGACCGATCGGGGTGGCATGGGTTTCCACTACGCTGCCCGCCCCTTCACCATCGACGATACGCATCGTGATGGTACGTGGGTCCGGGCAACTGAACTCGGCCCGCACCGGCACGCCGAGCCGCCGGGTCACCCGGAAGGTCACGTCGACCAGATACCTGTGATTCTGCTCGGTGATTCCTTCGCGCGGGGGTGTCCGCGCCACCTCCAGACGGGCGAACGAATAGGGGTGGAACCAGGAGCCGTGCCACGGGTCGAGCCGATTGGCGATGATATCGCGCGGTTCGCACACCCCGACCAGCCGAGTCACCGCATGCACCGCGGGGTCGGCGGGGCGCGGGCCGATGATCGGCGCGTCGGTGGCCGGCTCCGCCCCCAGCGAGTCCAGCCGTACCCAGGCCAGCACACCGTCGTCGAAACTCGGGTAGGGACACCATCGTGAGCCGTTGCCGGCGGCGCCGACCCGCAGCCCGTGCCAGCGGCAGATCAGCGCGTCGTTCTCGACGTGCGCGGCGGCCAGGGGTGCACCGAGATGAGGGCAGGCGCCCGGGCCCGCGTGCAGGGTGCCTGCGTCGTCGCGCCAGGCGACGATCTCCCGGCCGCCGACCCTGACGCCGTAGGGATGACCGCGGCGGATCGCTGTGCTCGCGGCGATGGTGTACCAGTTACCCGAGGGGCGCCGTTGTGACCAGTGCAGTGCGGCCTCGATCAAGCCGGGGTCCGCGCTCTGATGAGTGGGTTGCTGCCGCGACCATTTCTCCGGAGAAAATCGTTGTAGAGGAGAGTTCTTCGGCCATCTGATCAGTGCGGTGCGAGTGCTCATCGGAGTAGCCTTTCGTGAGTCGCGACGGTGCGCAGGAACGCCGAACGACCTCGGGCGGGGACCGTGTGCAGGGTGTGTCCGGCCGCATTCCATTGGCGCAGCAGAGTATTGGCCGCGATCCAGCCGGTGGTCGCGGCGCGTTCCATCAAGGCCACCGGCAGATCGACGCGGATGCCGTCACCCGCGAGCACCAGCCGTGGATGCGGGGTGGCGATACCAGGGCGTGCGGCGAAGTCTCCCGGCGCGAAGCGCGGGCAGTCCTGGCGCAGCAGCATGGTCTCGCCGACGATATTCGCCGCCGCGGTCTCCGGATACATCGAGTGCAGCCGTGCCAGCAGTCTTTTGCGCAGCTGTGCCCCCGCCGTAGGCGGCGGTGTCGTATCGGCCACGGCGTAGGCGTGTAGTTCGACGACGCTGCCGCCGACCTCGCTCGCCCAGTTCGCAGCCTGGTGTTCATAGCGATCCAATACGCTGATGTTGTCGAGTGGAGCCAAACCGCCGGTGCCGAGGAAACATGCGCGTTCGGCGCGCACCGGGCGGTCCAGCCAGAGCCGGTGGACGGCGAATGCCGGTGCGACCGCCAATGCGGCCACCCGTGCGCGCCACCGGGCGTCACCGAGCGTCGGTGACGCCGCGACGATGCGGCGTAGGCCGGTGATATCGGTGGCGAGCACCACCGCATCGGCTGTCGAGGTCGTTCCGGTGCTGTCGGCCAGCCGGAATCGGTGGCCTTCGGTGTCGACGCGGTCGATGGATACACCCAGATGGAAGACGACCGTGCCGGGCCGTGCCGGCGTGCGCGGCCCGGCGAGATACTCCGCGAGTGGCGTCCACAGGCCGATGTCGAAGTTGTCCCGCGCGACGTCGAAGACGAGACCTTCGCTGGATCCGAGGAAGTAGATGTGGAACATCGTCGCCAGCTCGGCAGCAGACATGCGCCCCGGCTCGATGAAGAAGCTACGCGAGAATACCTCGAACGCCAGATGCCTGGCGGCTTCGGGAAAGTTGACGCTGCGCAGAAACGTTTCCGCATCGAGGTGATCGAGCCGGGCATAGATCTCTGGCACCGACACTGCGGCAAGTGGCGCCGCGGCACGCGCGTCCATCCGGACCAGGTCGCGTAGCCGGAAGGTGGGGCTGCGCAGCGCGAAGGCCAGCGCGTTCCAGGGCGGGGTGCGCGGCAACCCACGGAAGGTATCGCGGCGGCCGTAGGCATCGATCAGCGGATAGTCGTCCAGCCGGCGGAGCCGGCTCAACCGGGGGTCACTGCGCATCAGCAACTTCCGCAGGTTGTAGTACTGGGCGAAGAATGCGTGGAAGCCCCGGTTCATGCCCACGGCGGTGCCGTCGGCGAGTCGTTCGCTCCATCCGCCCACCCGCCCGCCCAGATACCGCTCCCGTTCGACGACCTCGACGTGGCAGCCGCGTTCGGCCAGGCCCGTCGCGGCCGCCAGACCCGCGATCCCCGCGCCGACCACGACCACCCGGGGAGGCGACCCGTGACGGCTCAGGTCGCGATGGCCCGGTGCCGCCGGATAGCGCACGCGCCGCCGGTCTCGCCCATTTCCGGAGCCCGCCGCGTTCATCGCCGGGCGCCTGTCTGTCGCTGCCGTGTGTGCTCCCAGCCCAGGAGTACCGCGGTCACCAGCGCGTATCCGAAGAGGAAATCCTCCACGGGTATATCCCAGGGAAAACGGAGTCCGAGGATGTGGGCCGGGTTGTACACCACGATCGGCGCATCGAGCCTGGTGAGCCAGCCGTCCACCAGGATCTGGAAACTCAAAACGATCAGCATCGCGGTCCAGTAGGCCGGTCGACGGAAGAGTCCGGTATGCAACAGCGTCCGCTCGGCCAGGTACACCACGACCACCGCGGCAACCGCGGGGAGCGTGTATCCGACTCCGGTGAGGTTCATCGGTGCGCGGCATTCTCGGCATCGTCGAGGCGAGAATGCCGCATTCCGAGCAGCGTCTCGATCGCGACGTAGGTCAGCAGGCCGCATACCGGCACGACGACGAAGAACAGCAACTCCTCCAACGGCATCGCACCGGGCAGGAGGACTCCTAGGGTGTATCGGTCGTTGAAGCTCCACACACCCGCGGCGATCGCCGTCAGGTCCCAGAGCACGAAGAACGCCACGGCCGGCCACAGCGCACCCATCAGCAATCGCGGCCGCCGATAGACCCCGGCGCCGAAGAATTCCAGCGGCGCCGTCGAGACGAGACAGAACAGCAGAGCGAGCAGATACTGCCAGTGGTCCATGCGGCCTCCTCAGCCGTGCTCACGCGGTTCGTCGATACCGGACAGTGGCGACGGTAGGTTTCCCGCGACCCGAGGTGTGGCGGGCCCACTCGTCCGGCAGCTCGCCACGCCCGTGGCGAACCGCCGTCGCGGGTTCGCGCCGGGCGGAGGGAGCGGAAGGCGGGGTGCTCATCAGGAGTCTCCAGTGCTCGAAGAACGGATATCTGTCCGAGGCCCATCGGCGCCGAGTTCGGCCAGGACATCGGAGATGATGTCGAACGGCGACGACTCCGCGATCTCTCGCGCCAACCGTGTCGCGGCTGCGCGATATTCGCCGAAATTCAGTACCCGGTCGACCGCGTCCGCCACCGCCGCGGGCCGAGGCCGCGCAGTGCCCAGATCGATTCCCGCTCCCGTATATGCCACGCGCGCCGCGACCTCCGGCTTGTCCGCGCCGTCACCCGCGACGATCAGGGGAACCCCCCAGCGAAGAGCCTGTTGCACACCGCCGTACCCGCCATTGGTGATCATCACGTCGATGCGCGGGAGCAACTGGGAGTAGGGCACGAAATCGGTGACATACGCATTGGCGGGAATCGAGCCGAGCCGAGCCCGCGAGCCACCGGTGCACGCCACGACCACGGTATCCGCGCGTCCACCCAAGGCTCTCAGTGTGGGCCCGATCAAAGTCCCGAGATCATCATTGTCCCAAGTCCCCTGGGTCACATGGACGACGGTTTGTGCGTCGGACAACTCACTGCACCGACCGGCATGTGAAGCTTCTCCGCAATGGTCGGCCGGGATCGGCCCCGTGAACACCACCGACTGTGGCAGATCACCGCGCGGATACTCGAAACCGGGCACTGTGAACTGGAGCAGCCGGTCTGCCAGCACAGGCCAATCGAGCAAGAATCTCGGCGCCGGCCCGAGCGCGAGCTCACTCAGGATCGCATCGAGTCGTCGCTGATCGCCTCCGAACAACACGTGCTGAACGAACCAGTGCATAGCCGTGTAGTCACGGCCCGGCCGCGGCTGCCATCCCATACCGAACGGCGGAGCGTCCGCGCTGGACAGCATCAGCGGAACGACACCGCAGGCCAGCACCGGGGGTCGGGCCGTGCCCGCCGACAACAGCGGAATGGCCCCGGTGAACATCACGTCGACGAACAAGGCGTCGACATCGGTGCGATCCAGTTCGGCGGTCACGGCACGGAACTGTGCAACCATCGGGTCGAGGAAGCCCGAGCGCAATTCCGAGCGCCCGGTCCGCAGGCGGCCGAGCAGACCCGGCGGCCGAACGCGTCGGTGCCCGGCCGGTGTCACCGCCGCGGCGATCGCGAGGTCCGCACATGGAATGCCCCGTTCCGCGACTGTCTCCCGGAACGACGTACCGGTCAGAAACCGAACCTGATGGCCCCGCCGCCGCAGCTCCACCGCCAGGGTGAGCATTGGCCCGACATGCCCGGGTATCGGAGTTGCCGCCAGGAGATAACGAGCCATGCCGGAAGTCCTTCGCTGGTCACCCGCCATGCCAATACGACACGGGTATCAGTCACGCCGATCGGCCACACCGCTGCGCACGACCGTCACCCGCGACCGGGTGACTTGATGGACACGCTCGACAACTCACACAGCGCATGGGCGTGTGGCGAACTCCGCCGACCTATCCGGTCGGGATTATTTCAGAACTCGATTATATGACCGATACGACGCGCCGGGCCGCGGCGTACCGGGAATTCAGGGTCGGTATCGCCGGGGGCGATACCGACGCCGGCTTCTGCGGGCAGGTAACACGGATACGGCCGGCGAGGTCGGAGGCGATAGCCGGACAGCCGCGCCGCGAGGCCGTTGTGATCGGTTTCGGCGGACGCGGTCGGGGGCCGGTCGGGTGACCCCGGCAAGACGGGACTGATGATCGGGGACGCCGCGGTCGCGGTGCCACGGATCCGCACAGGAGGATCCACGGGACCGATCCGTGACCGAGAGGAGAGTGGTGCGGTGACCTTCACCGTCGATATAGGGGTGGCGCGCGTCCGGCAGCTCACCGAATTGGCACGCTGGCCGTTCTCGGTCACGGGCCTGTTCCCGGCTGTCGACGAGCGCGCCGCGGCCGCCTTGCCGCCGCAGTTCGTGGACCCCGAATCGGGGGATCTGATCCTCGCGATCCATACCTACGTGATCGATATCGGGGAGACGATGCTCGTGGTCGACACCGGTAACGGCAACCACAAGGAGCGGCCGAATCTGCTCCCGCACCATATGTTCGACGCCGACTGGGAAGAGCGGTTCGCCGCCACCGGGCACTCGCCCGCCGACGTGGACCTGGTGGTGAGCACCCATCTGCATCCGGACCACTGTGGTTGGAACACCCGCCTCGTCGACGAGGCGTGGGTGCCGACGTTCGAACGGGCCACCTATGTGTACGGCGCTGTCGAACTGGCCGGATTGCAGGCACTGGTGGCAAGCCCGGCGCCGAATTCCGTCGTGTCGGATCTCGTGCGGACATATCACGACAGCATCCGGCCCATCCTGGAGCAGGCCACGTGGATCACGGCCGACGACGACCATATCCTCGCCGAGGAGGGCGACACGAGGGTCGTTCTCCGGTCGGGTCCGGGCCACACCGCCGGTCATCAGATCGTCGAGTTCTGTTCCCCCGACCGCAGCGCCGTCATCTCCGGGGACGTCGTCCACCACCCGATCCAGTTCTGCTGCGCCCTTCTCGTCCAAGAGGGAGACGCCGACCCGCTCGCGGCGCGCCGTACCTGCGATACCCTTCTCGAACGCTGCGCTCGGGAGGGCTTGCTGCTGATGCCGGCCCACTTCCCGATGGAGGCCCCGGTGGTCGTCTCGCTCGGCGAGGCCGGCCGGCCCTCGGCACCTGCTCTGCTCGTCCTACCGACAACGACTCATCCGCTGCACGTGATCGCGTACAGCGGATGAGTCGTGTTCGGCGTCCTTCTGCTCTGAATCGTGCCCGCCGGCCGGCGCAGTACCCGCATCTGACGTTGTCCGCTCCGCGCGAACCCTGCGGATGGACGCCCGGCTGAGCTGCGATCCGCAAGGTTGACCGGACCGTTCAAGCTGGCGCGGCGTTCGGATCTACATTGCGGATTCGGGGGCCGACGAGGTGGTGGAGCGACCGGCCGCCAGCTCCACCAGGACCGGGTGGGGTCCTCGCAATCTCCGGTATGCGGGTTTGATTGCTGATTCCCCAACACGTTCAGGAAAGCGAACGGCTAGTGACAAGGCATGAGGATGGGAGGACCATTAAATCGGACCATCCAGTCTGAAGTCGCAAGCATTGCGACGACGATTTGAATCCATACCGGCTGGTCACCTCCTGTGTGACCAGCTCTCTTCAGTGGATCTCGTCGCATAGCGCCAAATCCGGAAGGGATGTGGGTATTTGGAAGCTCCATGAGCGTGTGCTGCCGTCACTGGTCCACATAGCATGCCTGACTGGGACTCCGTCCGAGATTTTCGATCGAATGAGCGAGTGGCTTGGCAGTTTTGTACGCTACGCGGTAAATCGGTCGAATTTAAGCTTTCATCCCAGACTCCGCGTCAACTTCTCTCGTCGCTTCCACTCGTACAGGTTTTCCAAGGTATGCGACGGTTCTGAAAGGGATAGTGATGAGTTCATTCCGGCTCAACTTGCCAACCGACATACCGTGGAAGCGGATTTGTGTGTCGACCGGCATGCTCGATGCAGTCGACTGCGACGCGAAACGGCCTCCGCGCTGGAGGCCTTCGATTGCCGTCTTTCGCTACGACCCGGCCGACGATTACCAACCGTTCGAGGACCGATCCATTTCGTACCTGAAGGTCGTCGTGTCGGTCGCACCCTTCGCGCCCGAGATCGACAGCAAGCAGCTGGGATCTTATCTTCCTCCCGTCCTGATCGACGACGTCGAGGAATCCTTTCCGTGCTACGGGGCACTCCTCCAGGTAACGGTTGCTCCCACCCCGGCCGACCGGGAGAATTTCCTGGTCCAGCACTTCCCGTACTTCGTTGACTTCGAACCCAAGAAACGTGAGCTGTACGAGGCAGTGACCGACACAGGCGAGAGACTGTCCGGCTCCACGACCCACTTGACCGTTGGAAAGAGCGCACAACAAACGGACACGACCGAGAACTACAACCTTGACACCGGCTGGAACTTCAGCGTCAGCGGACTGGAAGTCGGCGAAACCGGCCAACAAGGCGCCGTGGACAGGTCCAGCCTACAGACAACGAACCTCCGCACAACCGATGAGAGCACGGAGCGGCGGGAGCGGGAATCACACACGACCCAGCTCGCGCAGATGTACAACCTGTTCCAAGCGTTCCACGTCGGCACCAACCGTGCGCTCTTTCTCATGGAGCCGCGGCCCCACATAAGACAGGGGCCCGCGACCTTCATCAACGGGCCCCGCGCGCTGGAGGGCATACAAGAGGTTTTTCTGGTGGTCTCCCGACCTCGCGAGATGACGGACTTCTGCGCATCGGTCCTGCTGGAACTCGCGCATCTGATGAGAGACGAACGCGAGGTGCTCGCGTCTCGCGTCGACGCCGTCGAGTTCCGACTTCTCGCTGACGCTCAGGGCACCCGTGGTGGCAAACTCACTGATCAAGGGCTAATAAGAAGGAAAACCGGCAGAGCGTCGCATACCGAGACCTACAACGTCCCAGTGGGTTGGGAAGTGGATACGGAGCAGGGCGATGATGAACACCCTGGGGTAAGTGTCAACATTATCCGAGAGAGAGGGCTCGTCGATGGTCCTGTCGTGACGATAACGTCGGCCTCCGTGCTGGTCTCGGCAGAGGTCGAGTGGTCATCTGGCGACGTGGCGAAGTTCAGCGGCGGCAAGCTCTGGCGTTTCGACGGCTACCTCGACGCCGATGTGCGCGTCCACCTCAAGAAAACCGAGCGCGTGGAGATTACCGAGCAGATGTACATTAGCGCCCGCGATCTCTGCTGCTGTCCGACTTTTGGGCTCGGAGATATTCAGCCGGCGAGGCCCCCTGGTGATTGGATTGCGTACGTCGGCGCGGTTCCGAAGGTCACGATCCGAAACGAGTTGGCGTCGCCGACGCTACTGAGGGAGAGCCGTACGTTGGCGTCCGCCGTTCGGGATCACATGATCAAGAGCGTGGGCAGCTCCAGACGTTACGACCGGGGAGAAGTCACCTACGACAGGAGCGATCTTTACTTCGGGCGCATCGCGCGTGTGATGATCGCGCGGAGGCTGACGGGCGCGCTCGAGGTCCCGATCGAGAAGTCCGGGCTGCTCGATTACGTGGCGCGCGGTTTGATCCACAGCCGCCTGGGTTCCATCGACCCTGCCAGATTTCTCCGCCTATCGGCGGCCGAACTCTCCGCAAGAATGGACGTGGAGGAGTCGGCGATCCTCGAACTGAAAGCCCGCATGCTCAGCGAGCTGAATCAGATGTGCGGGCACCACACCGCGGGTTCCTCAGGTGACGAAACGCAGGACAACGGCAAATGACAGTACCGGTCCAACCAGCCGAGAACGCCGATCTACGGAGGCAACGGTGGCAATGATCTATGAGGTGTCCTATAGCACAATTGCGGAAACTACCGGGTCCGCACGCTCGGCATGAGCCGACCCGCGCTCGGTTATCGATTCGCGTTCCATCGTCCGCACACGGTCACGTGGACGGATGCGGAGGGCCATGAACAGACGCGATCGTTCGACCCGAACGAAAACAGAAACACGATCGAGATCTGGGACGCCTGCGAGGCCTACCGGTTCGTCCGCGCCGCGGCACAGTCATCGCAGCGACGTGGCTACGTGGCCCGCGATCGTGGAGCACTCTGGGGGTCCATCAAGGCCGCGTGCGATGGTCGTCCAACGCCAGAGACCGTCCTCGATCAGACGCGGGATGCGTCTTCTCTGGCGGAGGAGCCACCGCCGGCCACGCCCGGTGATGACACGTCAGGCGAGCCGCCGTCATTGAACCCGCCGACCGAGACGACGCCCGAGGCTGTTGCCGCTCAGCCGCCTTCACCCGACATCGAAGGCCAGAGTCCGGCTCCAAGCCCCGGCATACCAGATGGCCGTCCAGTCGAGGAACGGGCTACCGATCCCCACGACCCGCTGTCCGACTCCGCCATCGCGGAGGAGGTAGATGCAAGCGGCGTGCCAGGCGACGACGCTGAACGGGTACGTCGCAACGAGCCCACCCCTGGCCTCCCGCACTACCATTTCGGTCGTAACCAGACGCAGACACCTATGACATTAGCGGAGCCGGTCGACGTAGCATCGGGTGACTTCCTCATCGACGAAGCGGACTTCACCATCCCCGGCGCGCGCCGCCCGATGCGGTTTCTCCGCCGCTACCGCAGCGGTGTCCCGTACGCGGGGCCGTGGGGCTTCAACTGGGACCACAACTACAACGCGCACCTTCGGCGGCTCGACGGCGGTTGGGTGGCCATTTGGACAGGTCTTCTCAACGAGGACGCCTGGGAGCCGGACGCCGAACTCGGGTGGAGGCCGCCGCTGGGCAACACGGACCGCCTCGTCCATTCCGAGGCGGACATCGGCCACCCCGAGCGGTGGGAGGTTCGCACCGCTGACGGCACGAGCTACGTCTTCGAGCAGCTGGCCGGGTGGCCTTGGCCGGATCGGTTTCCGCTCGTGGAGGTGACGGACAGATTCGGGAACAATGAACGTGTCATGTACAACGCGGACGGCAAGGTCGCTGCGGTCGAGGACGATTTCGGTCGCGGTTTCATGTTCGAATACGGCGCGTGCGGCCTGCTCGAAGCGGTGTCCGACCAGACCGGTCGGACCGTCCGTTATCACCACGACGAGTCGCGGGAGCACCTCGTTGTAGTCGTTCAGCCGCCCACTCCGGAGGCGCCCGATGGCGCCCAGGTGGTGTATTCCTACGACGACGCAGAGTCGCATCCGCGGCTTCGGCACAACATCATCCGGGTTCAGGCCACGGATGGGTGCGCTGTTGTCGAGAACGAATACGGCAAGGACCCGTCATTCGCGGACTTCGCCCGGGTCGTCGAGCAAGAATGGGACCGACATCGCGCGACATACCGCGCGACTGTCGTACTGACCACGCCGCGGCTCCCGGACGCCATCAACGTGTCCGCGATGCAGGTCGAGGTCATCATCGATGGGACCTACAAGGTTCTGACCTTCAACTTCCAGGGCAACCTCCTCGAGGAGCGGTACCGGCTTGTCATCGATGGCTCGTGGCGTCTCGTGGTCGAGGTGTTCCGATACGACCAGCGCGGCAATCGCGTGCTGTACCGGCGGCCGAATGGCCTTACCCTCCATGAGGTCTACGACGACACGAACGACGACCCGGCAGCGTGGGCCAATTTGCTCGAGTGTCGGCTCGAGGCGCCGCCCTCACGACCGGCGATGGACCGGCGGACACACCGCATGCGTTACGAGCCCGTGTACCAGCGTCTGCGTGTGTTCGAAGATGAGAGCGGAGCCGTCACGCGTTACGTCTATGGCGACGAAGTCGCCGCTGGAGGGGTACCGGCGCTCGTTCGAGTGGAACATCCCGACGTCACCCTGCCCGACGGGACCACGCAGCAGGCCGTCACGGAATACGAGCACGACGCGCGTGGACGTCTGGTTCGCGAGATCAGCCCAGAGGGCAGACTCACTGAGAACCGGTACGGCGCCACGGGCAACGACGAGGGCTATCTCGTCGAGCGGGTACACGATCCCGGGGGCGTCGCGGCGGCGGAGCGGTTCGCATATGACAACCACGGCAACGTCCGCGCCGTCACCGACAGCGAGGGCAACACCACCACTTTTACCTTCGACGCCAGAAACCGGCTGATCAACGCGTTGCAGCCGCCCGTCGGCGGCACACCGCCAGAGCTTCGCCTTACCTATCACCCCGACGGCCGGCTCGCGGCGGTGCGCCGCCCGAGAGGGGAGGCCCTCGGCCTGCCGACGGGTGTCGACGAAATTCTCACGGTGTACGAGTACGACGTGATCGGGCGGCTCGTGCGACAGATCGATGGAATGAACTCCGATGCGCCACGCGAGCGGCGGTTCGCTTTCGACGCAGAAGACCACGTGGTGGCGATCATCGATCCGATCGGTCGCACAGAGACGATGACCTTCGACGAGCAGGGCGTGCTTGTGGAGCAGCGGCGTACAGCAGGAGCCGCGACGCGGACAGTTACCTTCCTTCGCGACCTCAACGGGGCAACACGCACGACGGTTCTGCCAGGCGGAGCCCGCGTGGACTGGACGCTCGACTCCTGGGACAGACTGCGCCGCCAGGAGGAGCCGGCCGACACCGCAGGCCGAGCGACCATAACAAGCACATATGGCGACGACGACCTCCTCGTATCGACCGTCGTCGAAGGGCCTGATGGCCTCGGAGGCGTAGGCGTTCTTGCGGCCGTCCAGAGGACCTACGACGAACGCGGACGCGCCGTCAGCGTCGACGACGGCAGCGGCCCAACAACGACGTGGTACGACGCCGATGGTCTGCGCACCAAGGTGGTGGACGCGAGTGGCGCGACGACGTCATACCGGTACGACGCACTCGCGCGCCTGACCGAGATGGTGGACCCGGTGGGAAATCGACACACCTTCGTCTATGACCGGGCCGATCGACTGGTTGAGCACACAGTCCATGAGGTGACAGCGGCCGAGCCCAAGGTCCGTACCGCGCGCTGGACGTATGATCCGCTCGGCCGTGTGACACAGGAAACGGCTCCTGACGGCCGAAAGACGTCGTATGCGTACGATCTCGGTGGCCAGCTCATGCAGATCGCCTCACACCGCGGTACGTTGGACCTTCGGTACAACGCTTTTGGGGAACTCATCGAAACACGGCGGACCGCGACCGGCGCGCCGGAGGTGCACCGGCTTGATCGCGACGGCGCAGGTCGTTGCGTAGGGTTGACCGATCCGACAGGCGCGACGTGGCGGTACGACTATGACGCCTTCGACGCACTCGTGAAGCAGACAAATCCCGACGGATACACCGAGCGCTACGCGTATGGCTCGGACGGTGTCATGGTGGAGCGAACCACACCTGGCGGATCGCGGATCGAGTATGGGACCCGCGCCGACGGAGCGCTGGTCAGTGTGACGGTGATCGAAGCTCCGCCCGCCCTTCCCGTCGCGCCTATAACGATTACCCGTGACGCGCTCGGCCGGTGCGTCGAGGTCGTCCAGGGCGGCATCTCGATCCGTCGACGCTACGACGCGGCAGGTCGGTTGATCGAGGAGACGACGTCCGGCGCGACGTTGGCGCGGCAGTACGACGATGCCGCGCGGTCGGAGCTCCTGACGTACAGCGACGCGCGTCAGGACCGCCTGTTCTTCGATGAGCTCGATCGGCTTGAACGGATCGAGCTCGAGCGGCCTGGTGTCGCCACGGCATCGTCTGGATGGGCGCCAGGCACCAGACTTGCCGAGTGGCGGTACGACGGCGAAGGGATGCTCATCGAGCGACGACTCGTTACCGGTAACCGTCTGGAAGCGCGGTATGACGAGGCGCGCCGCCTGGTCGAGCTCGTCCACCGCGATGCCGCCGGCGACGTGCTGGCGGCACTGCGATACGTTCGTGATGCCGCCGGTCGCAGACGGGTGTGTGCCGTTGACGGGGATCCGTGGCGCGATCGCGTCTGGGAGTACGAGGCCGGCCGGTTGATCCGCGTTCACGATGGCCTGGCGCTCGGTGCGCTTCCCGATCCATACGACGAAGCCGCGGTCGACGCCTACCTGACGGCACTGGCCCCCACCGACGCGGACGTGGTCGACTCCTACGCAGTCACCGGCGCCGACAGCCGCGTGTCATGGACACGCGAGCTCGCGGGCGGAACAACGACTGTCGACTACGTGCTCCACCGCGACCATCGGCTGGCGTCGATCAATCCGTCGGGCGGTCCGCCGGTCGCGGTCGCGCACGACGACGACCTTCGCCGCAGCGACGACGGCCGACTCCTGTACGCCCACGACGCGCTCGGACGTCTCCGCGAGGTGCGTGATGCCGCGACAGGCACGGTGGTCGCGTCGCTCGGCTGGGACGGGCTCGGCCGTCTCATGACCGTGACGACAGCGGTCGGAAGGGTAATCCAGCGGTACCTCGGCGACGCGTTGATCGAACGCGTCCTGCCCGGCGGCGACCTAGAACAAGAGACTCCGTGCGCGATGCCGGGCGAGGCGGCGCTCGTGGTGGGCTCGGCTGGCGCGATGGCACGGCTTACAGACGATCGCGGCTCGACCCTCCTACTCACGGATCCTGCGGGTTCGCCCGTTGGGCGGTTCCGCTTCGAGGACTTCGGCCTCGCATCTGCATGGAACCCTGCTGGCGCCGCGCCTGCAATGATGCCTCCACTCTTCGGCTCGGTGAAGTTCGCTGGGATGACTGCCATTCCGGAGGCCGACCTCTACATCGCTGGTGGCCGAGGGTACGACCCCGCGACGGGTCGGTTTCTCCAACCCGATCCCCAAGACCTTGCCGATGCGCCGGACCTGTGGAGCTACGCGCGGCACGACCCGGTGAACTACGTCGACAATACGGGGCAGTGGATCGAGTCCGCGTGGGACGGGTTCTCGCTCAGTCTCGGCATCGGGTCCGCGATTCACAACTCGCGAGCAGGCAACTGGTGGTCGTTCGGCCTGGACGTCCTCGGTGTTGCGGCGGACACAGCGGCGCTGATCCTCCCCGGCGTACCCGGCGGGGCCGGCGCCACGCTCAAGGTGGCGCGAACCGCCCGGGCCGGTACAGAAGTCGTAGTCGAGAGCACCCGGCTTGGGCGAGGAGTCAGGGCCGCCCAGGCAGCAGTCGGCGCCGCGACCGCAATCGAAGGCGGGGTCCAGTCGTACATCGCGGCGCAGGAGGGTAACTACGGCTGGGCTGCGATCGGCGTCGGGCTGTCGATGATCGGCCTTCGCAGCTCACTGAGTCGTCTCCACCTCTCGACCCTCGCCGCACCGCCAAGCCGGCTGTACTCGATGCAAGGGTCGGTTGGGAAAATCGTGGCGTCACAACAGATCTGGGGAAGAACCGAAGGTAGGGTATGGGCGACTCCACATTCCACGGGAAGTGCCGTCCAGATCGGTGTCCGGACCGGCAAGGGACCCTGGAGCATGCCGCCGATGGACGAACGGGTTATCTTCGAGTTCCAAGATGACGCGGCTCGGGGGTTCCGGCCAGTCACCGTGTGGGGGCCATTCACAGCGTGGAAAGCGTTCGTGGGCCAGCACTTTACGGACCTCGGCGACATGCGACTGCAGGAATTCAGTCAACCGATCTTCGATATCGAATCCCTCGCGTATCGGTCGATCGTTACCCGCGTGTCGCACCTACCCAATCAGTGGCCGGGGCGAAGCTCGATGCATGCATGGTGGAGGGCTTCTTTCCCGGTTCTGGTCGACACCAGCTTGAACGCCGGGATCGCTAGCCTGCCAGTGGTTTTCGGGCTCAACTGGATGGACATCCTTTACCCCGGATCGGAACGTCTGTCCATCTCGTTCGTCCCGGAGAGCCCGCATTTCGCCTCGCCTCACCCGCCGAAATGAGAGGTGGTAAAACGAGCCACCGCACTGCCCCGCGCAACCGGTACGGTGAACCTGCAGATTGATTGTCGCCTGTCGGCTGGAGGGGACGGCGAGAAATCCATTATTTTTCCACGGCAGCTTGCCCCGAACGTCATCCACCGGCTGTCATGTCGGCGATGTGCTCACCCAGCGCCAACCAGGAAACCTGTGAGCTCGGTTCGTTCAACGGGTGAATGAGTAGGGTATGCCTTGCGCGGTGGGCGATATTCGTGGCAGGAGTTTGCTGTGGCACGCGCACGGCGATCTCATCGGCCTCCCGACAGGATCACGCCCCGGCGAGCGGAGACCTGGCCGCGGTTGAGCTGCGCCAGCAGCCGCCCGGTGCGCAGCACTTGCCCGATGGTCGGGGTGTTTACCAATGGCAGTTGACCGTGATAGTCGTCGCGACGAGCCTCCTCGACCGCGACGCGTTCTCGCCGCGACAACGCCGTCACCGCCGCCGGTAGCGGGCCAACTCGGCGCTGTCGTAGATGCGGTTGTCGATGCGGATCCGGCGGCCTCGCGCCGCTGCCGCTGTGACAGCGTCGTCGCCGCCGGGTCGTAGCCTTTCCTCGGACACATACCCGGAGGCGGATCCGGCGGCAGCCCGGTTTCGACCTCAATGACGTGCAGCGCTGCACCGCCGCGACCGCGTCCGTGGGCAACGCCTCGAGAAGGCCGTGTGGCTCCACCGGCGGCAATGCCGCAGCACCCAACACCGCAAAGTCCACCGCCGCTAACGGATACGACGCCAACACCAACCGGACAACACCGGAGTCCGACCGCAACCGCACCGACGTCCCAGCCAAATCCACAACCGGATGCTCGTCACCATCGAACACAACATGATCGCCCCACCCGCAGCACCGGACGCGCCAACCCCATCAGCCCACCACAATCGGCGAATCGGCCGCGGAGACCTCGGTGTCCGGTGACAGCGGCACCGACAAATCCACGCGCAGGCGATGACACCACAGCAGGTGAACACCGTCGGCAACACCGCGATCGGATCGCCCACCGATTCGGCCACCGACATCAACCCCGCCGGTGCAGCGAACGCGTCCAGCACCGCACCGGTGACCTCGGGCAGGTTGTTGCGCGGATGCCGGTAACCCGACAGCCGGCGCACTTTCGCCATGAGGACCGGATCCGAGACACCAGCCACCTCATACCGCCAGCCGAGTAGCGCGCACGCCGCTCGTGTCGCCGAGAACATCTCGGCATCAGTCGGTTCGATCCGATCGAGCGGACGGCAATCCAGCACCAGAGCACCACCCCATCGGCGTGCCGGGCGAAATAGTCCGGAGCGTGCGACCGCGGCTTGCGCTCCGCGGTAGTTGATCTCGACCTCACCGCCCGATGGCGGCGTAGGTGCGGCCCCGCGCACCGGAATCGAGCTCGGCACGAGCAGGCGGTCTGCCCGCCGGAACCGGCCCACGTCCTCAGAACCCGCAACCTATGTCCGAACTCCGCAACAACCCCCGCGACCTAACCCCGAACTCCGCAAGCCATATCCGAACAGAACAGATGTGCCCAAAATCGCGCCGCTGTAGGCGCGGACCCGTGATGTCCGCCGAGCTCGCACCCAGGGGTGGGCGGATCATCGACAACGGGCTCGCTGTCGGCGCATACGCCGCGGTCGGCCAGCGCCGCCCACACGGCCACCGAACACGGGGTGACGGGTCCGACGAAGTCGATCGCGCGGGACGGACGCGACTACCACATCTGCTGCACTCAGATCGATATCGGCAACGCGGCCACGGCCATGACCGAGGGAGCGGGGGTATCGGCGCGGCAGCCCGAGGGGAGCCGGCGCGCCGAGCCGACCTTCGATCCGAGGGCGGGCGCAGTGGTCCGGCCGGTCGAGCTCCCGCTCGACGTCACGTGCCGTTCATGACGATCCCGGCCAACCGGATGGCTTTCGCCGAGCGGGGCTGAACGGGCCGCGCACCGTCAGTGGCGCTGCAGCACCGGGCGGACGACGGACTGGGCGCGGGCCAGGTCTCGGGAGATCGACACCGCGGTGGTACGGACCGCGGCGTCGATACGGGTGAGGTCGATCCGGGGCCGGCCACCCCTGAGGACGAAACCGCGCCGAGTACGCCGCCACCGGGCCCGAAGATCGGTGCGGCGACGCCGACGATGCCCCGGATCGCTTCCTGGTGGTCGAAGGCCACACCACGCCGGCGGACCTGCTCGAGTTCGCGATCCAGCTCACCGGAATCGGTGATGGTGTTGTCGGTGCAGAACTTAGCGTCTCGGGCCGCGGCGTCGCCGCCCCGTCGGAGTAGGCCAGGATCGCCTTCCCCGAGCAACTCGCATGCGCGGGCCACCAGCCGCCGATCTGTTGCGGGAGCCGCGGGCCGTCGTCGTCGCGGAACACGCCGAGGTACACGAGATCGAACCCGTCGAGCACACAGAGCCCGACGTTGTGTCTCGTCGCTTCCCGCAGAGTCGACAGGTGCCACCGGGCCGCCTCGCCAGGTTCCGCTGACGGGGAACCGACTCACCGATCTCGAACAGCAACAGGCCGAGCCGGTAGTCCTTGCCATCGAGTCCGAGCAGGCCCACGCGTACGAGGTCGTCGGGCATCCGGTGCACCGTCGTCTTCGCCAGCCCCGTCCGGCGTACCAGTGCCGCTGCACTGAGGACGCCGGGGCTGTCCCGGAACGTCTTCAGGATCTCGGTGGTGCGGCCGATCGCGGATATCTCGCCCTCGGCCCGGTGAACGGGACTCATGCGGATATTCTGGCCAGCCCCGCGCCGCGCTGTCGAGACTCGCGTGCCACCTGCCGGTGCGTACTCGCCTCGGAAGACGCCGGCCCGGCCCGCGCGAACAGTGTTCACCAACGCCGTCTTCGCCGCCGGATGTGGGCCTCGCATCTCCGTATAGGGTTTCCCCTAATTGCCCGAAGCATGCTCTGCCGGCTTGAATATCGAGAGTTGTCGGATACTTCGGAAAGTATTCATCGACACGGTGTCGCCGGAGAAGGGCATGCCTGTTCGATGGGGCGCCGGTAGAAATGCCCGACGCAAAGTACTTTATATCCGTTTGGGGAAAGCTTTCGAAATGATATCCACCGATTCGATCGGTGCCGGGAATTCGTGCTCGGCGGTCATCCGGCGCCGTCCCGTTCCGGTTTCATCGCCGAGGATTATCTTGGTTGTGCCGCAATAATTTTGCCCGTGAAAATACTGTATCGACTGATCGAGGAGTCGTGATGACTGCTGCCGTTGTACCCGGAAAGTCGCCGAGACGAGCGTGGCCACTCATCGGTCACGGTATGCAGTTGCAGCGGCGGCCGTTGGAATTCCTGGCCGAGTTGCACGCGCTGCCCGAACCGATTGTCCGCATCCGGCTGGGTCGGGACGAGGCCTATGTGGTGACGACCCCTGAGCTGCTCGATTCACTATTGCGTGGGAAGATCTCCCGAAGCGTGGAGAAGGGCGCATTCTTCGATGCCATGCGAGTGGTGCTCGGCGATGGAATCGTCGTCTCGTCCGAACCGAAACATATGCGTCATCGCCGGTTGATGGCACCGGGTTTCCATCGCGAACGAGTCGCGGAATACGTCGACATCATGGCCGACAGTACGGCGAGCATGATCGACGCATGGCACGCGGGCCAGCGGATCGAATTGGACCGGGAGCTGGGTGGGCTGGCCATGCGGATCGTGGCGCGGGCGCTGTTCTCCAGCGATATTGCCGAAGATCTGGTGAGCGAGTCGCTGCGGGCCTTTCCGATCATCGTCGCCGAAGTGCCGAAACGGACGATGATGCCCTGGCTGGCGCGGCTGCCGCTGCGCAACCGTGCCTTCGACGCCGCAGTGCGGCGGTTGCTCACCGTCGTCGATCGCATCATCGCGGAGTACCGGGCCCGGGAGCGCGATCACCACGATCTCGTCTCGATGCTCCTCGCGGCCCGTTTCGACGACGGCACCGGGCTCAGCGACCAGGAAATCCGGGACGAAGTCATGACGATGTTCGCCGCAGGATATGAGACCGTCTCGAGTACTTTGGCTTTCGCGTTTCACGAGCTCGGGCAGCGCCGGGATATCCGCGACCGGTTGGAGCGTGAAGCGGCCGAGGTGCTCGGCGGCGGGCCGGTGTGCGCGGACAATATCCGCGACCTCGTCTTCGCCGAAAAGGTCGTCACCGAGACGCTGCGCCGCTACTGCCCGCCCTGGCTCGGCATGCGCGAGACAACGGCCGGAATCGAACTCGGCGGCGTTGCCATCCCGGCGGGAGCAACGATCATCTACTCCAACTACGCATTGCACAACGACCCGAAGTATTTCGCGGACCCGGCGACCTTCGACCCGGATCGGTGGACCCCGGAGTACCGCAAGGCGGTGACCCGCAGCGGGGCGTTCCAACCTTTCGGCATCGGCAATCGCAACTGTATCGGCGAGCCCTTCGCGTGGCTGGAGGCGACGACCATCCTGGCGACGGTGGTCGCACGAGTCCGGCTGGAGCCGGCGGCCGCAGTGGCGGTGCGCGAAACCGCCGCGGCCACAGTCCAGCCCGATCGGTTGCCGATGATCGTGCACCCGCACGTGCCCGCCGGACGGCCCCGTTCGATCGTCACCTGATCGGGATGGTCCGCCGCGGACCCGGCCGGGAGAGCTCGGCTCGGGTCACGTCCTCGGACAGAGGGCGTGCCAGGTCCGCCGCCGGAGAGCACCTGCCGGTGGAAACCTGTTTCCCGCCGTTGTCCCGGCCGGTTCTCTCAGGTTCGCGCCGGGGCCGGTAGGTGGTCGCGGGCGTAGGCGATGGCGTCGTCGGTATGGGCGAAGAGGTGGTCGGCGGCGGGGAGGGCGTCGAGTGCGGTGAGGCGTCGGTGGTGGTCCTCGCGCAGACCGGCGAACAGCACGGTGATGTTGCGGTGGTGAAGTTTCGTGATGGCGTCCTCTAGTACGAGTGCGCCCGTGGTATCGAGTGCGGTGATGTGGGACATGCGCAGGATGACGACGTGGACGTCGGTGACATCGGCGAGTTCGAGGAGGAAGCGGTGGGCGGCCGCGAAGAACAGGGGGCCGTTGATGCGGTAGGCGACGATGTGGTCACGCAGCAGCTCGTGTTCTTCGGCGAGGTGGTCGGTGTCGTCGAGCGGTAGTTCTTGCAGGTGCGCTTCCCGCGCGACCGCACGCAGGGCGAGCAGGACTGCGATGCCGACGCCTACGGCGACGGCGGTGACGAGGTCGAAGACGACGGTGGCGGCGAAGGTGATCACCATGATCGCGGCGTCCCCGCGGGAAGCGCGGGCGATCGCGGTCAAGGACGCCGTTTCGACCATCCGCACCGTCGTGGCGAGCAATACGCCGGCCAGGGCGGCCAGTGGAATATCGGCGACCACGGGCGCGGCGAGGTAGAGCAGGGCGGCCAGCACGACCGCGTGGGTGAGGGCGGCCAGCCGGGTGCGGGCGCCGGAGCGGACGTTGACGGCGGTGCGCGCGATCGCGCCGGTGGCGGGAACACCACCGAACAGTGGTGCGGCGATATTGGCCAGGCCCTGGCCGAAGAGTTCGCGGTCGGGGTTGTGGCGGGTACCCACCGACATCGCGTCCGCGGCGGTGGCCGACAACAGTGATTCCAGCGCGGCCAGCGCCGCCACCGCCAGTGCGGGAGCGACCAATGCTCCGAGCCGGCCGGGGTCCAGGAACCCGAGGGAGGGGGCGGGGAGCCCGGCAGGCAAGGCCCCGATGCGGGCGAGGTCGAGCCCGGCGAGTTCGGCGACGGCGGTGGCGACCGCGACCGCGACGAGCGCGAACGGCAGTTTGGGCAGGTACCGGCCACCGATCAGGACGGCGGCGGCGACCAGCAGGGCGGTGACCACGGGGGCGGGGTCGGGACGGTCGAGGTAGTGGCCGACGGCGTCGGCGGCCAGCTGCCACATCTTCTCACCCTCGGCATCGCCGATCCCGAGGGCAGAGGGGAACTGCTGCAGCGCGATCACCACGGCGATACCCGCGGTGAAACCTTCGATGACCGGGGCCGGCATATAGCGCACGGCGCGCCCGACACCGGCCACCGCGAGAACGATCAGGATGGCGCCGGCCATCAATCCCACGGCGAGGACGCCGGGTCCGCCGTGTTCGGACACGATCGGCAGCAGCACCACGGTCATCGCGCCGGTGGGCCCGGAAACCTGGAAACGGGAGCCACCGAAGACCGCGGCCGCGGTACCGGCGACGATCGCGGTGGCCAGACCGGCGGCGGCGCCGAGACCGGAGCTGATTCCGAAACCGAGCGCGAGCGGCAGGGCCACCAGGGCGACGAGGACACCGGCGAGCAGATCGGAGCCGGGAGAGCGCAGCGCCGGTTTCCAGTCCGCCCAGGTGGGCAGCAGGGCGCGCACGGTCATGATGCGTCGGCCGTGGTGCCGGCGGAACGGGCGGGCAGTGATCGATCGATCTCCACGAACATCTCCCTCAACTGAATAACTATGTAGTAAATCATGCAAGTAGTGGCCGGGCGGCATTCCCTCGCGTACGCGGAAAGGCTTACCCGCCTGTCAGACGGGCTGGTCCAGAACCTCCGCCTGCCCGGCCACGACCCCGGTCAAGATGGCCCGCGCAGTGGTCAGCAACTGCGCCACCTGAGGTGAGGTCAGCTCGTAGGTCACCGACAATCCCTCGCGGCGACCGGTGATCAAACCGGCCCTCCGTAGGACGGCCAGCTGCTGGGACAGATTCGCCGCCTCTATATCGATATCGTCCAACATCTCCGATACCGCGTGCTCACGCTGACTGAGCAACTCCAGCACCCGGATCCGCACCGGGTGCCCCAAGGTTTTGAAGAACTCCGCCTTCATCTGATACAGGGGCCTGCTCGATCCCGGCATCCGCCCTGCCTTTCGATTGAGGTGCCCATCCTCGGTGACCGGCTGGTTGCCTACATTAGCAAACAGGAGCATCGGCGGTTCCCGTGCGGTGCGAGGCGTTCAGCGGTCACATCGATTTCGGCAGCGGTTCGTTCGGCGGCCGGTAGATCGTGGCCGCCGCCGGACGCGAGATGATGCGGAAGGCCCGGCCGGCACCTCGATCCGCCGACCTCCGAAGCCGGGCCACGGCCGACTCTGTGGTCACCTGGCCGAAGCGCACTGACCGATGGGCGAGCCGGGCGCGGTCGGGTTCCGGCGGATCGGTCAGGTGGCCGAGCGTATCCGCGCGGGAACCCGAGTTGCCCACAGCGGTTCGTATACCGACCGTGGGCAACTCGGGACCGTGCGCGGAAGTCCGCTCAGCAGGAGACGGGCGCGGGCTCGCCGCGAACCCGGCCCTCGAGCCACGCCAGCATTGCGGGTGCCCCGGCCGCCGCCGCGGACAGATGTTCGAAGGAGGGAACCAGCAGCGTCTGCAATCGCACCCCCGCCGCACACCACCGGCGGTTGGTGCTGTCGATGGCGTCGACCGGAACCAGCGGGTCGGTCGGCGAATGCCACTCGAAAATGGGGATCTCCGGAACGCGGCCGTAGAGTTCCACGCTGTTCTCCTCCACCACGGCCCAGGCATCGGGCTGGTTGAAGACAGTGCGCTCCGTGGCGAACTCGTGCGCGCTGCCACCGGCGCCGATGGCGAGGATGTCGTTGGTGCAACTGTTGGCCATCGCGTCCCGCAAGGCGAGACCACGCTGATTCAGATTCGAACTGACCTTCACCCGGTCCGGGTATTCGCGCTCGAGGCCGATGGCCGCCGCCATCGCCAGTCCGAAGGCGGGATGGGGCTCGAAGCCCAGCCCGTTGGCCATCGAAACCAGGTTCATCGGGGCTCCGCCGATGGCCGCGCCCGCGAGTCGCAACTCAGGTGCGTAGGACGGCTGCAATGCGGCCGCCCACGCCGTCGCGAGGCCGCCACCGGAGTAGCCGGCCAGCACCGCCGGGCTGTCCGCAACGGCGAGTTCGGGCAGCCGCTGCACCGCCCGGACGCCGTCCAAGGTGATCTGGCCGCCCAGGCGTCCGGCTCCGAGTGCGAAATGCGGTCCGAGATGATCCGGCAGTGCCACACTCCACCCCCGCTGCAGCATCGCGCCCAGCGCCGGCATGATCACCGACAGGTTCAGGTCGGCGCCGTAGAGCCGGTGCGATACCGCGCAGTCGGTGCCGAGCGAATTGATGAAATGTTGATACGACAGCAGCGGTGCGCCGGGTCGATGGCCCGCGGGGGTGGCGATCGTGGTGGTCGCCGCGATCGGCGCGCCCCGCGAATCGGTGGAACGGAATTTGACCAGCCGGACCGTGGCGCCGGGGAAGACGGCCACCGGTGGCAGGACCCGCACGTCGAGCACATCACCCGGCCGATGCGCCGCCAGATCGGCAGGGGCGGCGTAGAACAGGTCCGGGTCGGGGCGGGGATAGATCGGTTCCGCGGTTGCCGGTGTCGCCACCAGCAGGGTGCATGCCATACCGCCGAGTGCACCCAGAAAGCGAAGAAATGGACGAGTCACGACCTCAACCTCCAGGAAGGGGGAGTAGTTCGCCGCAAGTGCCGATTCGCAGCCGGAAGGGATCGCTTCGGTGAGCAAGCTATCACGCCGTGCCGAGGTGGAGCCGTATTGAAGAAAGGCGCGTTCACGTGCGAAGAAGAGAAGTTACCGAGTGCGGGAAGCGCCGGTGCTGTGCGCTTGTACAGCAGGGTTCGGACGTCGGTCCCTCGGCGCCGCGGCCGGGCTGCCGGGCGTGCTGCGCCCCTGCTTCACTCGTGCGCCGGCCGCTCGTCGGGGGATGATCGGCCCGAAGTGCCCGGGTGAACGCACCCCGCCCCGGGCGCCGAGGCGGGAATCATTTCTTCACACTCGCCCCGCTCCGCCGTGCCGACTTCCCGCAGACCTCCGTCTCCGTGTCCGATCGGCGAAACCCTGGGCCGCGCAGGGCAATCCCGACTTCGTCCTTGCTAGTTTGTCGGAGTATGAATCCGGACCGCTGCCGCGGGCGGTTCCCACAGGACGGAAGAAGAGGTCGATGCCGGAAACCAACTATTCGCCCGACCGCCATCTGGTCGGGCGAGGTCTTGCCGACATCACCGGAGAACCGGTCGAGGTCGGCATGCTCGGCTACGGCAGGGCCGATCAGAAGGCCACCGGAATACACCTCCGATTGCGCGCCCGCGCCTTCGTCTTCGCGGACCCGATCGTCGATCGGCGGGTGCTGCTGATCGTGAGCGAGCTGCCGCTGATCTTCTCCAGCATCACCCAGGAGGTGCTGCGCCGCCTGGCCCAGCGCTTCGGCGACACCTACACCGAGTCCAATGTGATGCTCACCGCAACCCACACCCACTGCGGTCCCGGCGGCTATTCACACCACCGTTTGTACAACAGCTCGACCGGATTTCGCCCCAAAACCTTCGCGGCGATCGTCGACGGCATCGTCGAGGCGGTCGAGCGGGCACACGAGGATCTCGCACCGGCCACCCTGCGCCTGGTCCACGGCGAGCTGCGCGATGCCAGTGTCAATCGCTCGCGAGCGGCATTCGACCGGAACCCGGAGGAGGACAAGGCTTTCTTCCCGGATGCCATCGATCCGCAGACGACGCTGCTTCGTATCGATCGCGAGGGCGAACCGGTAGGCGCCATCAACTGGTTCGCCACGCATGGCACGTCCATGACCAGCAGGAACACGCTGATCAGTGGTGACAACAAGGGGTATGCGGCCTACCACTGGGAGCGTGTGGTCGAGGGCGTGGACTATCTGGCGGACCCGGATCCGGACTTCGTCGCCGCTTTCGCGCAGACCAACGCCGGTGATATGTCCCCGAACCTGGACGGTAGGCCCGGTCACGGCCCCACCGATGACGAGTTCGAGAACACCCGGACCGTGGGCCTGCGCCAATACGAGGCCGCTGCGAAACTCGCCGCGGGCTACGTGCCGCGAATGGCCGGCACCATCGATTACCGCTTCGTACATGTCGACCTGTCCGCGGTGACCGTGTCCGCCGAGTTCACCGGAGACGGGCGCGAGCACCGCACCGGCAGACCCGTCGGGGGTGCGGCCGCCTTCGCCGGCGCGGGGTACGACGGCCCCACCCACTGGAAGACATTCCACGAAGGTCGCAATCCGGGCTGGGATCTGCTGTCGCGGTGCGTGTACCGCTTCGCGCCGGCACTGCGGGATGCGCAGGCGCCCAAGGCGCTCGTCGCACCGGGCGGACTCCTCGATCGGTTCGGGCCGTACGTGCAAGAGATCGTTCCGGTATCGCTCATCCGAATCGCCGAGTTGTATCTGATCGGTATTCCGGGCGAGGTGACCATCGCCGCCGGTCTGCGGTTGCGGCGCACGGTAGCGGCTGTTCTCGGCGTCGAGCCGGCCAATGTCCTGGTCGCCGGATACAGCAACGCCTATATCCATTACGTCACGACTCCTGAGGAGTACGCCGCACAGCACTACGAGGGCGCGAGTACTTTGTTCGGTCGATGGGAGCTGCCGGCCCTCCAGCAGATCGCAGCGCAGCTCGCCACCGCGATGCGCGACGAGGCCGCGGTACCGTCGGGTCCCGGGGCGCCCGATCTGACGGAGCTGCAGCGCCCCGCGGAAACCACACCGCCCCCGGACTTTCCGCCGGTAGGGCACAACTTCGGCGACGTGCTCACCGAGCCGGCGCCTGCGTATCGCGCCGGCGAGCGGGTGGAAGTCGAATTCGCCGGTGCGCACCCCAATCACAAGCTACATCGCGGCAGCACTTATCTGATGGTGCAGCGGCGCGACGAGGATCGGTGGCGAACGATCGCCGGCGACGGCGACTGGTCGACCACCTTCAGCTGGTCGCCCGGCCCCGCGTCGAGCTCGCGCGTCACCATCGCCTGGCACAGCCCCGCCGATGCGACACCGGGCAGCTACCGGATCCGCTACTTCGGCGACGCGGTGCAGCTCAGCGGCGACCGCGTCCCGATCAGCGGCACCTCTCCCGAGTTCCTGATCGAGAGCGAGGACTGAATCGGCGTGGGTAGGATCCGGCGAGGAAAGTGCGCAGTGCACCGGCCGTCGGGCAGGTGGTTGCGGCGGCTCCTCGCCGCCTCCGGGGGGGCGTCGCTAGCTACCGCGGGCCGGCCGACCGGCCGCCACCCATTTCTGATGTCGTTTCACCGTGCGGTCGAAGATCCAGGAGATCTCTTTCCCGCTACGTCGATCGAAAGCGATCTTGCTCATATGCGTAGGGTCGTGAAAAGCCGTCCACATCGGTGAGTCGATGACACACACGGGATCCGGCCGGTCGGGTGGATTCGGGGGCAGAAGTGCCCAGATTCCCTCCAACGCGCGTCGAAAGGTCTCGCCGACGAAGTAGACGAATCGCACGCCGACTTCGAT
Organism: Nocardia sienata NBRC 100364; assembly: GCF_001613205.1. Lineage (GTDB taxonomy): Bacteria > Actinomycetota > Actinomycetes > Mycobacteriales > Mycobacteriaceae > Nocardia > Nocardia sienata. Next base: position 111,676 of record NZ_BDBX01000002.1, read on the forward strand.
GTTCTTCTCCGACACCATCTCGTCGAAGTTCGAATAACGCCGGAGCATCTCGTGTTCCACGGTTATCAAACCTTCGCGGGTCCAGAGGTGACCGTGGAGTTCGGGGACGTCGACGTCGACGAATTCGTTCTCCATGGCTTCCTGTTGCATCTGTATCCATGCGTGAAAGCTCTCGTCCTTCTGGATCTGCTGGTATTCCAGCGTGTCCCGGACCGTCGTCGGCTCACCTGTCGAGGGCATCGAATCTCCATTTCCGAATCGGTGTGAGTCTATTTCATGGTCGATTCGGCGGTGCGGTCGTGACAGTCCCGGACCGCTACACCGAGTTCAGCGGCGGCGAGGGCGGAAAGACGACCGGTAGTACCGCCAGGGCCCGGTGGAACGGTCCAGGACGCCAGGCCAGCTCCTCGACCGCTACTGCCAGCTCCATCTCCGGGAGCGCGTCGAGCAGCAGGTCGATCGCGGTCTCGACCACCATGTACGCGGGCGACCGGGCCGGGCAGGCATGCGGTCCGATACTCCAGGCCAGATGGGACCGATTGCCCGCGAAATCGTCCCCACGGACAGCGGGATCGTTGTTGCACGCGGCCAGACTGATCAGTACCGGCTGATCGGCCGGCAGCCACGTATCCTCGATGAGGATCGGCTGACGCGGATAAGTGGGACAGAAGTTCGCCAGCGGCGGATCGTTGAACAGCACCTCGTCCAGCGCGTCACGGGTGGCCAGGCTGCCGCCGAGCATGCTCTCGCCGAAACGTTCATCGGTCATCATCAGCAGCAGGGCGTTGACGATGAGATTTCGCAGCGGTTCCACTCCGGCGGCGTAGATCGTGCTCAGGTTGTACAGCGCTTCCTCGTCGTCGAGTGCCGACGGATGGTGAACCAGCCTCGAGGCGACATCGTCGCCTGGATCGGATCGTTTCGCGAGAATGATCTCCAGCAGCGCCTCGGCGGGGCGTTTCAACTCCCATTGCGCATCGACACCTTCGAAAAGCTCTGCCACCCCCGCCGCCACCCGCTGCCCCAACTCCGGTGTGCATCCGACCATACGGTTGAGCACCTGGAAGACCAACGGGAACGCATACTGGGAGACGAGATCGGCACTACCCGACTCACAGAACGAGTTGATGAGCGGGCCGGCGATCCGTTCCACGTCCTGGTGCAACCGGTGCAGATCTATTCCGTCGAGGGCGTACACATGAGCCTGCCGATAGCGTTGATGCAGTTCGCCACTGTTGTGCAGGACGGTCGGGTTCCACTTCATCATGGGCCGTATCGGTGAATCGACCGGGATGCTCTTCTGCCAGTGTCGTGGGTCCGCGGGAAACCGTTCGGGATCATTGAGAATTCGAAGAGCGGCAGCGTACCCGATCACCAGGGTGGCCGGTACACCCGGCGCGAGTTCGATAGGGACCAGCGCGCCGTAGCGATCCCGCATGGCGGCATAGGCACGATGCGGATCGTGCGCGAATTCCTCCGAATAGATACTGACGCGCGGCTCCACCCCTCCGGTGGGTTCGCCGTGGATCATCGGGCACCTGCGGGCGAGCGCTGTTTCTGTGGCACCGAGGTGTACTGCACGGTCAAGGGCGAGACTCCGATCAAGGGAACGGTTACTCGCCGAGGGCGACCCTCCCTGCGGACAGGAACGCGGTCCCCGCTCGGCGAGCGACGCTGTTGCACGAACACGTTCGCCGATTCCTACATATCGTTCGGCGATGTCCGCGCCGAACCATCAGCAAAGAAGTCCGTAGGTATCTGCGTTGTGCACGGTACCGGTCTCCGGGAGGTTGCACACAAAATTCTTGCCGACCGGTGAAACCGGTTATGGCGGAATCGATTCAGCGTGTTCGGGTCCGTCGGCGGCAGCATCCGTCGGTGCCCTGCCAACTCCGTGTATCGCCGGCTCGCGGTACAGATGATGCCGGCGCCCACGCCGGCCGGGCATCGGGGCCGGGTTCGTCTCGGCGGGGACTTCGGGCCGAACGACTGTCGACGTGGATACCGGGAAGTACCAGCTGCCCCGCAGCTTTGCCGGCGGCGCGAGTGACCGCGCGGCCCCCTGAGCGGGCATGGCAAGGGCGAATCGGATCGCCGCCCTGATCTGCGAGTGCAGCCGGATCACGTTGCGGTGCCGCGGCCGCGCCGGTGCGCGGTGGCTCTGCCCGCGGCCTGGTCGGACCCGGTATGGCCGTGGGACTCCGTAAAGGGTCGTGGCGGAGTGGGCGAGTGGCCGCCGTGGGCTTCGAGGCGATCGGGTGCGCGGCTCAGGGGGTGGACGGCGAGCAGCAGGGCGGCGTGGCCGGGGCCGTTTGCGTCGGTGGATGCCGGGTACGCCGGGTCGAGTCGAAACGGGAACCAGAAGGGTACTCGTGAGGTCGGGAGAAGGAGCCGGAGTGGCGATGGTGACGCTGGGCCCGGTGCTGGGTGCTCACGGTGGGGGCGGTCCGGTGGTCGAGCTGGATCTGAAGACGGTGACGATGGCACGGGTGCGCAGCGAGATACGCCGTCTGCTCGCCGGTGGTAGCGGTATCGAGGTCTGCGATGCGGTGCAGGTGAGCGACGAGTTGGTCAGTAACGCTGTGCGGCACGCGCGTTCGCCTCGTACCTGCCGGTTGTGGGTGCACGGCCGCGACTGGTTCGGTGTCGAGGTGCGTGACGGTTCGCTGGTGCCGGCCCGGATTCGCACACCCGATCAGGTGGGTGGGCGCGGGCTGCGGCTGGTGGCGCAGCTGGCGGCTCGGTGGGGGATGGACTTCGAGGACGGCGGGAAGACGGTATGGGCCGAACTCGGCCGACGCGCCACCATGCGCTGATCATCGACCGGTCGTGGCCGGCCGGTCGGCGCGTCAACCGCTGTCGCCATCCAGCACACCAGCCCGAACAAGGCCTTCGCAACGATCGTCGATTTCACAGTTCCGGCAGCATGTTTCGTCTTGGACAGAGTCGGACAGCTGCCACTCGACCCGCCGAAGGCGCCGCAATCCCGGCTCTGCGGCCGCCTCCCGAACAGCCGGTCGGATCTCGGGCTAAGGCCACGGGGTAGATGGATGTCGTCTCGAAGAGAGTCGACTCCTGCGAGACCGTCGCAGACGCGATCCCACTCTCACCGACTCGCATGGAGCCGCAGGCCCGCGCCCGCGTCAGTCATTCGATGCGCCCACAACATACGTTGAGGTCAACCCGTCTTCCGGTCATACGCTCGGCGCGTCCGTGCGAACCCCTCGGCGTGCCCCGAGCCGACGGGCCGAGCGAGGACGCGGCATCGTCTGGTCCTGCGTTCGGACCGCCGCGGGCGATGACACCGGTTGAGGCGGGCCGGCAAACACCCGGGTGGGTCGACCGGCCGTCTTGCCTGTCCGGCGCCGCGGCCATGCGGTGGTTCGGCACCCGCGTGGGGCGAGCGACCGAAATACGGTCGCAATGCCCGCAACGCCGAACCCGCCGCACCCGAGACGAACACTCAGGTTGTCGCGGTCAGTAGGTCGGCCAGTCGGCGGTAGTCGACTTCTTGGCCTTCGGTGAAGGTCGCGGCTTTGCGTTCACCGTTGCCCAGCGAGCGCAGGAAGCCCTTCTCCTCGGGAATGTCGGCGGCATTGAAGACCATGAACGACACCTTGTCCTTGGCGACGGCGATCACGGCGACGTGGTTGCCGTCGAGGAGGTAGTGCGGTTTGCCGTACTGCAGACGTTCTTCGACGCCGGGCAAGGTGTCGAAGACGAGCCGGCGCAGCTTCTCGCACAATGTTGCCTGCCAGGGCTGCGTTTTGGTGATGTACTGGGTGACTTTGTCGTCCATGATGATGTCCTTTGCCGGTGGTGTTGTGTTGGAGGGGGTTCGGGGATCAGGATGCCGCGGTGATCGGTGCCCAGTCGTCGATCTCGTGGAAGCGGCGCAGTTCGGCCAGGCCGCTGAGCATGCCGAGCCAGGCCGGATAGGGCGGATTGTTCTGGTCGAAGCCGCTCGACACCAGGGTGAGGCGGGTTCTGCCGTCGGAACCGGCGAGCTCCCAGGTGCTGATACCGCCCGGGCCCCAATCGATACCGACGCGTTCCCCGGGTACCAGCTCGACGATATGCGCCGGCTGTGGGTCGGCATCGAGACCGCCCATGGCGAATCGGCCGTCGACCTGCGGTTCGATCTCCACCGGGTAGCCGAACCACTGCGACACCTCCTCCGAGGAGATCAGCGAGTCGTAGACCGCCGCCGGCGCGGCATCGATCTCGACGGTCGCGCTCAGTTCGGCTCCGGTGAAGTCACCGCGGGCGGTGAGCGGACGACCGTCGAGGTAGTCGACCAGATTGGCCAGCGACAACGCCCAGAACGATTGGAGAACACCACGAATACTCGCGCCGGTGATGATGTCGTCGAAGTCGAAATGACTCTGTGTGACGGTGATCCGTGTTTCGTCGTTCTCGACACCGACCGACAGCTCGGTGGTGGTCCATTCGCCGTCGAGCAGCCAGGACAAATGGATGGATGTATCGGTGCTGTCGATGACCTTCTGATGGGGCGCATCGCCTTCCGGAATGGAAGGCCCCCAGAAGTCGTATCGCCGCGGCAGGTCGATATCGGCCTTCTCGGCGAACCATGTCGTCACTGCCTGCGGGTCGGTGAGTGCCTCGAACGCGGCGGCGGGGGAGGCGTCGGTCCGGACGCTGATGATGAGCGGTTCGGTCATGATCGATCCTTCTCGAAGGGGTAGCAGGCGACGGCGAGTTTGAAGGACTCGCCGTCGCTGCCGCCGTATTTGGTGAACAGGGTCTGCAGGGCGGTCTGTAGATCGGTGAGGAATTCGGCGCGTTGGTCCGGGCGTAGTGCGATCTGCCCGGAAATCCCCAGCGACGGCAGATCCGGATGGGCCAGGTCGATCTCCGCCACATCTCGCTGTACTTCCTCGGTCAGGTCGAGAAGATGTCCCAGGCTCATCGCGTCACTCGACCGGCGCGTGCCGATATGCCCGACGAGCCGGGGCGAGAGCCAGTAGGACCGGCCGGCCGCCTGGTACACGCCTTCACGCAGATTGCGCACCGTGCGCTCGGCGATCTGGCGGACCAGTCCGTGCTCAACCAGTCGTTTGACGTGGTAGTTGACCCGCTGCGGGGATTGCTCGAGGAGCCGGGCCACATCGGCACACGTCGCGGGCTCGGCCAGGGCGCGCACGATCTCGATCCGTTGCGGCTTGAGCAGTACCTCCGCTTGCGCGACCGAGTCGAGATAGACAACTTCCCTCACAAAAAAAGATTTTTACATACAAACCTGGATTTGTGAAGCGCTGCCCGCAACGCCGGCCCACCGGAGGGACGGCGCGGGATGCGGGTATGGGTGGGAAGCGTCCGTTCGGGTTGACGGATATCTGAAACGTGCCGATCAACCGATCGGTAACATGCCGGATTTCATCTCGGGATGATCTTCGTCCGACCGGACGACCCGGGAGGGTGCCGCGCGTTCAGTAGCCGGTATTCGCCCAATCCGAGGACTACAGCGCTTGACATCCGCGCATGCATTCGACGAGGCTACTGATGTCTATGTTCAGATCGACCGTTCGATCGGTTGGTTCGGAGGTTCGCTGATGCCGGATACGGTGACACCACCGGGCGTGGTGACTGCTGCGCTCGAGACGTTTCTCCGGGCGGAGTGCCCGGGGATGGTGAATGGCCCGTTGCGTGTCGATCTTTTGTCGGGTGGGCGGTCGAACCTGACCTATCTGCTCACCGACGGCCATGAGCGCTGGGTGCTGCGCCGGCCGCCACTGGGGCATGTGCTGGCCACCGCACATGACATGGGCCGGGAATACCGGCTGCTCAGCGCGCTGTATCCGACGGAAGTGCCGGTTCCGCGCCCGCGGGTCGCCGCCGGACCCGGCGTGTTGGACGCACCCTTCTACATCATGGACTTCGCGGACGGGGAAATCCTCCGGGATCGCGAGCGGCTGGAGGCGTTCGCCGACCGGGCCCCGGCGGCGGCCCGGAGCCTGGTCGAGGTGCTGGTCCGGCTGCATCGGCTCGATCCGGAGACCGTGGGTCTGGGTGAGCTGGGACGTCCCGTGGGCTACCTGGAACGGCAGGTTCGTCGGTGGGGTGAGCAATTGGCGGCCTCGCACAGCAGAGACCTGCCCGACCTCATGACGCTCGGCGACCGGCTGGGCCGGGCGCTACCCGGGAAGCAACGCGCGAGCATCGTACACGGTGACTATCGCCTCGACAATGTGGTGATCGATCCGGACAGCGCGAGCGTGACCGGTGTCCTGGACTGGGAGATGGCCACACTCGGTGACCCGTTGACCGATCTCGCCTCGATGGCGATCTGGTGGGACGGGATCAGCGGCCTGGATAGTCCGGTCGCCGCGGTACCCGGAGATGTTCCCGGTTTCCCTGCGGGCGAGGTCCTGATCGACCGGTACGCGCGCGAGACCGGATGGGACCTGGACGAATTCGCCTGGTACCTGGGCTTCGCCTATTACAAGGTCGCGGTGATCTTCGAAGGAATCCACTACCGCGCCCAGCAGGGACTGACCGTAGGGGAGGGATTCGACCGCCTCGGCGGCATGGTCCCCGACCTGGTCGAACGCGGTCACGCGGCCCTGAGCGCGCCGGGCCCGCGGTGACCACGCGGACGGGCGCACCGCAACCATGAACGCCTGCTGAACGAATCCGATCGATAGATCGGTCGCGCTAGGGATTCAGCCCGCGCGCCGCCTCAACGCCGGACTCGTACGAGGTCCGCCGCGAACTCGGTGTACTGCCGGGCGGTCGTTTCCGGCGACATCCCGCCCGAAGGTGACCACCACTGCGGCAGCGCTGTGCAGAGGGTGACGATCGCGCGTGCGGCCTCGCGTGGGACCGGGGTGTCCATCAGGCCGCGCCGGCATCCCTCGACGACTTCGTCGTCCACCATGTCCTGGACGTTCCGCCGGGCTCGCACGATTCGCGACCGGTGCGGCTCTTGCAGGCTGCGCATCTCGCTGGCCCCGAGGAAGCCGAGTTCGCGGCGGTAGGTGTGGAACAGCGCGAGGCATTCGACGAGAAAGGCCAGTCGTTGCACGGGTCCGTCGCCTTCGGCGCGCGCGGCGCGGCAGCGTTGCTGCAGGTCGGCCATGGTCAGATCCAGCAGCGCGACGAGCAGATCCTGCTTGGTCGGCCAGTGGTGGTAGATACCGGCGACAGAGAGATCGGCGCGCGCTCCTATATCGCGGATGGTGGCCCCGTGGTATCCGACTTCCACGAATGCCTCCAGCGCGCCGTGTAGTGGCGCGGGCAGTTGCAGGGAAGGAAAATCGCGCCACGAGGCAGCATCGTCGCTCTCGGGTGCGGCGGACCGGAGCAACTCGTCGCGGTCGGCGCCGAACAGCCGGGCGGCCGCGGTGAGCCGGTCCTCGGTAATCCTGGTCAGTCCGTTCTCGGTCGCGCTCCAGGTGCCCACGCTGACACCGACGGCCGCCGCGACCTCCCGGATGGTGAGTCGCTTGCGTTTCCTGGCTTCGCGCAGGCGGCGGCCCAGCGCTTCGCGGTCTTCGCCGAGGCCGCGCTCGTCCTGTGCCCGGTCTGTCAAGCCCGTGCTCCTTCGTGGCGGACGAGGTCTCGTCGTGTTCGTGCCGGTCGGTCCGCGGTCGCGACCCGCGCCGTTCAACCTACCGCTCGTCCGCTCGGTTCGGAGGCGGTGGCGGTACGGGCACCGGCTTCGGCGACGGTGCTCCGGCGTCGGTGTTCCTCCGGCTCGACGTGGGCCGACGCCTGAGTTGTGTGTCGCCGGAAGGTGCCGTAGCCGCCGCGGCGATTCCGGGATCGGAATCGGCACGGGCTGCGGGTGCGGGGCGCGATCGGTGGTGGACGGCCATTCGGCTCGTATCCGGCCGGCTCGGTCCGTCCGGCGGAAGCGAGGATACGGCGACGAAGCTACCGGGCGCTGATGCCGTGGGTGAGGATGGCGGCGAGTTCGCGATAGGCGGCGGCGTCGTCGAGTCCGGTGCGGGTGCGGACACCGCCCTGCTGGATACGCACCATCATGGTGGCGGCCAGGTCGGCGGCGAACGCGGCGTGGACGCCGCGGAATTCGCCGGTGGCGACGCCGTCGTCGATGAGTTCCTGGACGCGGCGGGCGGCGATGCGGGTGTTGCGTTCGTAGACCTCGCGGGCAGGCGCGAAGGCGTCGAGGTCGGTCATGAACCGGGCCGACGCGGCGGAGAGGGCTGCGCCGACCGCGGTGAGGTAGGCGGCGATGCGCTCCAGGGACCCGTCGGTCGCGGATACTCCGGCTTCGACGGTTGCGGTGGCGCGTTTGAAGAAATGCACGGTGGCGGCGGTGACCAGCTGTTCCTTGCTGCCGGCGAGGGTGTAGAGCGTGGATTTGGAGCAGCGCAGGCGCGCCGCGATGGCGTCGAGCGTCAGGTGGGCGAACCCTTCGGCGAGGAACAGCCCGACCAGCTCGTCGAACAGTTCGGTGCGGCGGGGGGTCGCGAAGGTCGAGCGCTGTTCCATGCCGGAAATAGTACTGCGGAGCTCCTTGCAGTACTGGGTCCGGAACAGTACTGTGACGGGGAGCAAAGTACTGTCCCACGTATCACCGGAGGACCTTCCTGTGGCTGTCGATCGACTCCTGCCCACCGGCGAGGCGCGGGATCTCATCCGGCTGACCCGCGATGTGGCCGATAAGGTGCTGGCCCCGATCGTCGACGAGCACGAGAAGGCCGCGACCTATCCCGAGGGCGTGTTCGCCACGCTGGGGGAGGCAGGGCTGCTGAGCCTGCCGTATCCGCAGGAGTGGGGCGGGGGTGGACAGCCGTACGAGGTGTACCTGCAGGTGCTGGAGGAGATCGCCGCGCGCTGGGCCGCGGTCGCGGTGGCGGTGAGCGTGCACAGTCTGGCCTGTTACCCGCTGATGGAGTTCGGTAGCGCGGAGCAGAAGCAGCGTTGGCTGCCCGATATGCTGGGCGGCGGCACGATCGGCGCCTACAGTCTGTCCGAGCCGCAGGCGGGTTCGGATGCCGCCGCGCTGACCTGTAAGGCCACCGCCGTCGAGGGCGGATACCGGGTCGACGGTGCCAAGGCGTGGATCACCCACGGCGGTATCGCCGATTTCTACAACCTGTTCGCGCGGACCGGCGAGGGATCGAAGGGTATCTCGTGTTTCCTGGTGCCCAAGGACACCGAGGGGCTGAGTTTCGGTAGGCCGGAGGAGAAGATGGGTCTGCACGCGGTGCCGACCACCTCCGCGCACTACGACGATGCCTTCGTGCCCGCCGAACGCCGGATCGGCGCGGAGGGGCAGGGCTTGCAGATCGCGTTCAGCGCGTTGGATTCCGGCCGGCTGGGCATCGCCGCGGTCGCGGTCGGGCTCGCCCAGGCCGCGCTGGACGAGGCGGTGGCCTACGCGCAGCAGCGAACAGCATTCGGCCGCAGGATCATCGATCATCAGGGGCTGGGTTTCCTGCTGGCCGATATGGCTGCCGCGGTGGATTCGGCGCGTGCGACCTATCTGGACGCCGCCCGCCGTCGCGACGCCGGGCTGTCGTATTCGCGTCAGGCATCGGTGGCCAAATTGGTCGCCACCGATGCGGCGATGAAGGTCACCACCGATGCGGTGCAGGTGTTCGGTGGTTACGGATACACCCGGGATTTCCGTGTCGAACGCTATATGCGGGAAGCCAAGATCACGCAGATCTTCGAGGGCACCAACCAGATCCAGCGCCTGGTGATCAGCCGCCACCTCGCCGGCTGACCGGCCCGCGGCTGCCGATCCCGGCGGCCGAGGAGTTCATGACGGGGTAGTGCCACCGGGGCGCCGCGGAACACGCAGGCCGGCGCCCGGACATCCGGGGTCCACGTGATGCCGCGCGTCGTTCCGGCGGCCACGGTCCGGCCGGGCCGATTCAACCGCCCTGTTCGTAGAGCGCGCGGACGGTATCGACCGTATCGGCCTCCGCCGGGGATTTGTCGTCGCGGTAGCGCACCACGCGTGCGAACCGCAGCGCCAGCCCGCCGGGATAGCGTGTCGACCCCTGCACTCCGTCGAAAGCGATCTCGACGACCTGTTCGGGCCGCAGTCGCACGACGTACCCTTCGGTCGAACCGTCGGCGAGTTCGATGAAGCGCCGGGTCTGCCACTCCAGCATGGCGTCGGTCATCCCTTTGAACGTCTTACCCAGCATTACGTACCCGCCGGTGGCCGGATCACGAGCGCCCAGGTGGATATTGGACAACGTCCCGGTGCGTCGGCCGGATCCCCATTCGACGGCGAGGACCACCAGGTCCAAGGTGTGCACGGGTTTGACCTTGAGCCAGCCGGCGCCGCGACGGCCGGCCTCGTACGGCGCCGACGGTGACTTCGCCATCACACCCTCGTGTCCGGCGGCCAGCGTGCGGTCCAGGAACTGTTGTGCCGCATCCGGGTCGGCGGTCACCAGGCGATCGACCCGCTGGGCGCCGGGAACGAGCGTGTCGAGGGCGGCGAGCCTGTCGCGGGTCGGTAGATCGAGGAGATCTCTGCCGTCGAGATGCAGCAGGTCGAAGAAGAACACCGACAGCGGTTCTAGATCGCCCGCCTGCCTGCGGCCGAACCGGGCGGCAGTGACCTGGAATCGATGCGGCCGTCCATCGGGTCGCAACGCTATGGCCTCGGCATCGGCGATCAGATCGGTGGCGGGCAGCGCGAGTGTGGCCGCGACGACCTCGGGGAGCCGGCCGGTGACCTCGTCGAGGCTGCGGGTATAGATCGAGACCGCCGATCCGGCCCGATGGATCTGCACCCGCGCGCCGTCCAGCTTGGCTTCGAGAACGGCTGTGCCGCCGAGTCGTCGGAGTGCGTCGGCGACCCCGGTCGCGGTCTGGGCGAGCATCGGCCCGACCGGTTGCCCCGCGCGTAGCCGGAACTCCGCCAGCGCCGGCCGGCCGCCGGTGAGAGCCGCGGCCGCGACGGAGGGCAGCGCGCCGGCCAGCATCGCCGCGCGTCGGACATCGGCGGCGGGTACCCCGGCAGCTCCGGCGATCGCGTCGGCCATCACTCCGGCCAGCGCGCCCTGCCGCAATTCGCCGCTGAGCAGCCGGCGCAGGAATGTCTGCTCGGTGCCGGAGGCCGTCTCGAACAGATCGCGCACCAGTTCGGCGCGTGCGGTCCGCGCGCCCTTCCCAGCGACCGCACCGATCCGGGTGAATCGCGCGTCGACATCGGCGACCGTGAGAGTCGGCGTCGACGCGGGCGGCGGCAGCGACCGCAGCGCGGACCGGCCCACGCCGATCTGGCGTTGCGGCAGATCCCCGGAAAGCCAGGACGCGGTCACCGCGACCAGGTGTGCGCCGCCGTCTGCCGCGGCACGACTCAGCAGCGCGGCGAGCCGGTCGGTCTTGGCCCGCCGGGCCGATGCCGACGCGATATCGGCGGACGCGGCGGCGACCTCGGCTAGCAGCACGTCGAACAGCCTGGCATGCCGACCGGCCTCGGGCAATCAGCGGACCGGCGCGGCAACTATGCCCGCTCGGGTCCACCGGGCGCGCCGCTCGGGTCGACCACCGGATGTTCTCCTTCTGCGATCTGCTGGGCGGTCGCATAGGCGAGGTGCAGGAAGTCGGCGCCGGCCAGCGCCGCCGTGGCCTCGGTCACCGTTCGGGTCGCTCGTGGGGCGAAGACGTGCCCGATGGTTATGGCGGTGATGAGCCAGACGTCGAAGCAGAAGGGACAGCTGAGCAGTTCTCCGATGCTGTGGCCGACGCCGTCCTCGGCGCGCGGCCGCTCCATGACTTCCCCGGGGCCGCCGTCGCCGGTGGGCTGGGTGAAGGGGGCGCGTACGGGAGCGGTGACGGTGCCCTTCGTCATCAGCCGCGACAGTTTGTGGGCGGCCAACGCTGTGACCACGAGGTCGCGAGTGCTCATGGAGTCGGGGAGCCGGCGGCCGGTGAGACCGCCCAGCAGCGTCACGGCGCCGAGTGTCCCGGCATAGGCCAGGATCGTGGCCGTATAGCCGCTGAGGGGGCGTGGATCGTTACTCATGACGCGGAAATGTTCTCGCCGCGGCGGAGCGGAGGCAGGTGTTCGACGGTTACTGCGGCGCCGACCGACAGAAGACCGGTGCGCCGGCGGCCGCCGGCCAAGGGCTCCGTCGGCGCATCTCGGCGGTCTCGGTCCGCACCGGCCACGGTGCGCTGCCGCAGTGCTTCGAGATGCCGATGTCCGCGACGCCGCCGCGCCAGCACACAATATTGCCCGCTCAGTTCGGCCTTTCTTCGACCGGCGATCGATCGCATCGTCGGCATCTCCTCTCACATCGTCCTACGTCCGCGCCTACCCCGGCCGTGGAAGGGCAAACACCGACCAACCGATCGTCGCGGGGTACTCGCGTCGTGCCTGCCGCGGTATGCGGGACGTGACAGGGGAGGAAAGCGATCGATCCGGCCGGTAGCGGAGGGATACCGATGGCCTGCGGTTCGTGTCGCGGCCGTGCAGCTCGGCCGGTCTACACCTGCAAACTGCACCTCGGTCGCCCGGTTCCTCCGCCCACCCCACTGCCCGCACCACCGCGGAAGCCGCCGCCGACCCGGAGATCGGTACCGACCCGGGCGGGACGGACCCACAGCGTCGTGCGAGCCGGTCGGCGGGAGCCACGGCCGGGCCGGACGATCTCATCTGCGTGGTGGAAAACACAGCGGGACCGGCGATCCGCTGTGAACGGCCCTCAATCCCCTCCACCGATGGCGAATTCGGCAGCGACTGTCGATACTGATGGAAATTTGTTCGACTCGAGGGTGAGGGTAGTGAAGCCGCTTCTGGCAATCCTGGGAACTGTGCTCGTCGGTTGTGCGTGGTTGGGTGTACCCCCGACCCGTGCGTACGCGGATCCACCGACCGGCCCCGCGCAGCCGGAGGTCAACGATCCGTCACCGCTGCAGCAGTGGATCGACGGCACGGTCCCGGCGCCGGCGCAATTCGCGGGTGACGAGGCCGGATTATCACTGTGGCGCGGGGTGTTGCCGTCGGCGACCGGCGATCCCATTTTCGATACCTGGCCCGCCGACCTCCCGAATTTCTCGCCCGGCCAGATCATCGAGCAACGGGACGTCACCGCGACGACCGCCGCGCGGATGGCGACGCCCATTTCGCGGGCGACTCTGCTGAAATTCCGGTCCACCTCCGCATCGGGCGGTCCCTCGTTCGGCACCGCGACATTGATCGTCCCGGCGGCCGCGTGGACCGGACCCGGCCCCCGGCCGGTGGAGGTGAACGCGATGCCGATCAATTCCCTCGGCTCGCACTGCACCCCCGGATTCCAGTTCTCACACGACCTGCTGGATCGCCCGAACACCGATCTTCCGGTATTCCTGCCGTCGGTCTGGCTGGCGCTGAGCAAGGGACACGCGGTCCTCATGCCGGACCACGAGGGCCCGCTGATGGCGTACGCCGAACCCAATACCGCCGGGCATGTGATGCTCGACGCCATCCGCGCGGTTCGCACCTATGCGCCGGACGAATTCGCCGGCAGCCGATACGTGGCCATCGGTTATTCCGGTGGCGCGATCGCCTCCTACGCGACGGCCATGCTGCTCGACGAGTACGCGCCGGAGCTGCGCGACGTCCTGATCGGCGCGGCGGCGGGCGGCCTGGTCACCGACAATTCGAGCGTGGCCCACCAGTTCAACGGCAACATCTCCTCCGGGATCCTGCTGACGGTCGCGCTGGCCGTCGCGCGCGAACACCCGGAAATCCTGCAGCATATGAACAATCTCGGGCAGTGGGTGGCCACCTCGCCACTGCGTGATATCTGCGGCGACGCCTCCGGCCCCCTCGGCGTGGTCGGCATTCCGATCGACGTCGCGGCGAATACCGCGAATGCGCTCGACAGTCCGTTCGCGGCGAAGATGTTCGACCGGTTGGACCTGAGGGGACGCACCTCCGCCGTGCCGCTGTTCATCTACCACGGCTTGCACGACCCGTGGATTCCGCTCGACGACGCCGAGAACATGTATCGGCAACAGTGCGGCCGCGGCGTATCCGCTGTCTTCCGTGTCGTGGGCGGCGAGCATCTGCTCGGTTACGTCAGCGGCTATCCCGAACTCAGCGGCTGGATCGACGCGCGCCTGCGTGGTGAACCCGCCCCGAGCGAATGCTGAGGTTCGCCGAGATCCGGCCGGGTTGTCCGGAATGCGCCGGCGCGCGGTCAGCATTCACTGTGCGCCGGGATACCGCGTAGCCGCTCGTCCAGCCAGATCATGGCGTCCGGGTAGCCGAGGCCCGCGGCGATGATGTGCTCGCCGAGCACACTGCGGTAGACAGCGGTGACACCGAGTGAGCACTGCTCCTGGTAGAGGTTGCGCGCGCCCTCGGCCGGGATCCAGAACTCCTGTTCGCCGTTGTAGATGTAGAGCGGTGTCGCCGAGGCGAGCCCGGCCATCCGGGTCACCTCGTAGATGTCGCGTGCCAGGGTCGACCGTAGTGGGTCGGCGATATTCGCGGCGATATCGATCGGCAGCAGCAACGCGCCGAACAGCGCGAAAACGCTTATGCACTGGTCTTTTACCGGTGAGGTCGTCACCCACTGGGCGAGGTGGTTCATCCGGGCCAGGAGCTCGGGCCGCTCGCGGGCGATACCGAAGACAGCCGCCATGAAGACACCGGAGGCGAGATTGCCGTTCATACTGCGGGCCAGGATCTCGAAGTCGGCGGGCACCCCGCCGAGCGCCGCGCCGACCAGTGCCGGTGCGAGATCGGGCGCGTAACTCTCGATCAGTTTCGCCGCGCCGTGTGTGGCGATCGCGCCGCCGGAGTAGCCGGTCATCGCGAACCTGCTCGCGCCGAACTCGTCCGCCCGCCAGCCGCGCACCGCGCGCACCGCATCCAGTACCGCGTGGCCCGCGACGTAGGGCTCGGCGTAGGCCATCAGCGGGCCCTCGTGATCCGGAATGAGTACGGCATAACCGCGCAGTGCGGCCAGCTGGGTGGTGGGCGGCACGAAGTCGGTGAGCGCGCTTTCGAACGAGAGGCCGTGCGCCAGAGTATAACTCGGCGTGCATCGACGGCCGAGCGCGTCGATCGGAAGGTTGTTGACCAGTACCGGCCGCGCACCGGGCACCGGTGAGCCGGTCGCCGGGATCACCAGCGTGGCTGTGGCGAAGGAAGGCCGACCCTGCGCGTCGGTGGTCCGGTACTTGAACAGCACCGCCTGCCGGATCGGCACAATGACCAGTGGCGCGGCCGAGGCGGTGATATCGCGGACCTCGATCACCGCACCCGGGGCGAAGCCGACGAGGTCCGGCGGCCACAGATCGAATATCGGATCGCCGACCGGCGCGGGCAGCACCGCCTGATGCAGCGCCGCGAGTCCCGGCGCCAGGTCGTTCGTCTGCTCCGGCGGCGGCGCCGGTCGGGGGGCCGGCGCGATCGGCGGCGGCGGAATCACCTGGTCGATCCACTGCTGGATAGCGGGCAGGATCGCGCCGCCGACCTCCGCGGGCGGTGGCGGGACCGGGAGTCCGGCGAAGGGGGGAGCGGGCAGTGCGGGCGGCTGGGCGGCGGCCTGCCCGGTGAGCAACGGCACGATGACGAGCAGCGCGAGAGTGACGGCACGTAAACGTCTCATGGCACACGCCCCTGGGTGCGATGTCGATACATCTGGCACCCGGGAAGATGCGGGCTTTCATGCTCCGAAATGTCCCCTGTCGTACCGGGGCCAGGGGCCCAGGTTACGTGACGGGATGTCGATTGCTGTGATACGTCACAATATTGAGATGACCTGCTGCTGATTCGAGACAAAGGTGCCGCGCCCACTCCTCGTCATGTCGAGCACGCCGACCCTCGCATCCGGTCTGTCTCGCGCGGTCCGGACGCCGTCTCGGTCGTCTCGCCGCCGGGCGGCCACCGGAAGAGCACCCGGCCGGCCCCGATCGCTATCGCCGCCCGTAGGTGGAGCCGAATCACCCACCGAGTCGAAATTCTCCGATTTACAGCGTCGTCGGTTCGGACGCGGGTGCGGGGTCAGGAGGCAAGGATCTGGGGAGCGAGAATCTTCAGCATGCAGTTGGCCCAGCGCATCTGGCGCAGGGTCTCGGGGTGGCAGCGTTCGGCGAGTTCGAGGAGGTCGGTGTCTCTGGTCGTTTGTGCTCCTTGTGCGAGTAGTTCCCAGTCGAGTGAGACACCGGCGGCGACCCGGTGCAGGTGACGCAGGTCGATGAGCAGGAGCAGCGCTGGTTCGCTTCGGCGTCCCAGCAGGGTGCTCAGGCGTTCTTGGACGGGAGCGGTGCGGGGTTCGGTGCGGGGGTCGCTGTCGAGATCGAGTCCGTAGCGGTGGCCGGCCCGGGCGAGTCGATGGACGTGCTCTGTGGACCAACCGGCGATATCGCGTGCGACGTAGTACACCTCGTGGTCGGTTTTATGGCGGGCGGCCAGAGAGGTGAGGTCGCGTGCGAGTTTGCGTTCGGATCGGTACAGCTCCCGGATCGCGAGGTCGAGTTTCACGGCTGTTCTCCCACTGGCTCGGGGGTTTCGGTGGCGAAAGCCGTCCGGCCACCGACGGTTTCCGGCAGGGAGGTGCCGACGGGGCGTGACGCCGTGGTGGTGGGGGCCGGCGCAGGGCCGCGGGTATCGGCGGCGAGCACAGTGATCCGGGCGGCCGCGGTTTTGAAGATCGGTTGTTTGGAGGCCGGGTCCCAGTCGGTGACGGTGAGTTCGTTGGCGGCACGGTCGTGCTCGGTACTCGCTGCGGTGGTGGCATCCCAGTAGCCGTAGTGGAAGGGCACGAACAGCACCCCGGGCCGGATTCCGCAGATGCGGGCCTTGGCGCGCAGGACTCCACGCGGGGTACCGATCTCGAGCAGGCCTCCCTCGGTGACACCCGCGGCGTGGGCGTCGTCGGGTGAGATCTCCACCCACACCTGCGGCGCGGCCGTCTGGAGCTGGGGTGCCCGGGCGGTTTTGGTGCGGGTGTGGAAGTGGTAGAGGGTGCGGCCGGTGGTGAGGACGAACGGATAGTCGGGGCTCGGGGGCTCGTGCGGGGTGAGGTACCCGGCCGCTTTGATGATCGCTTTACCGGAGGGGTTCATCGCCCGGTATTCGGTGGGTTCGACCGGCGCCCCGGTGACCAGATCTTTTCCGTAGGCTTCGCAATAGTCCGGTGCGGCCCAGAATTCGCCTCCGGCGTACAGGCGTTCGGTCCCGTCGGGGTGTTCGGTATTGCACGGCCATTGGATTCCGCTGCCGCCGCGGAGCTTGTCGTAGCTGATACCGGTGTAGTCGCAGGGGCGTCCGGCGCTGCACTTCTTCCAGGCCTCGAACGCGGATTCCGGATCGTGCCATGAAGGCAGGGGCTCGCCGTCGCGGTCGCGAAAGTCCATGCGGCGTGCGTAGTCGAGGAATATGTCGAGGTCGGCTTTCGCTTCGCCCGGCGGCTCGATCGCCTTGTCGGACAGGTGCACGGTGCGGTCGGCGTTGGTGAAGGTTCCGGTCTTCTCACCCCAGGTCGCCGCCGGCAGTACGACGTCGGCGAGCGCTGTGGTCTCGGTGTGGAATATGTCCTGGACGACGACGAACAGGCGTTGCTGGGCCAGGATCGAGCGGATCCGGCCGAGCTCGGGCATGGATACCGCCGGGTTGGTGGCGCTGATCCACAACATCCGCACCGATCCCTGTTCGGCATACCGCAGCATCTGCATGGCATGGGTGGGTGGGGCATAGTGCGGGATCTGATCGATATCGATATTCCACAGCCGGGCCAGCTCGGCGATATGGGCGTCGTTGTTCCAGTTCCGGAATCCGGCGAGGTCGCCGTCGGCACCGCATTCGCGAGTGTTCTGCGCGGTCGGCTGGCCGTTCATCTGCAGCACCCCCCGCCCGGGCTCGCCCAGCATCCCGCGGATCAGATGCAGGTTGTTGACCTGCACGGCCGCCGCGGTGGCCTGATGTGACTGGTAGAAGCCCTGCAACACCGTCGACAGCAATGCTTCGGAAGTTCCCAGCAGCCGGGCGGCCCGGCGGATATCGTCGGCGGGTACTCCGCAGATCCCGGCAACTTTTTCGGGCGGGTATCCGGTGACACGGTCACGCAATTCGTCGAAGCCCACGGTGTGCCGGTCGATGTAGTCGTGATCGATCCAGTCGTTGCCGATGATCTCGTGCAGAATCCCGTTCATCAAAGCGACGTTGGTGCCCGGTAACGGCGCCAGATGCACGGTGGCATGCTCTGCGACCGCGGTCGAGCGGGGATCGACGCAGACGAGCGCCGGGGGATTGTCGCCGGCGAGGCGATCCAGTACCCGGGCCCACAGCATGGGCTGGGTTTCTGCCATGTTGTGACCGAACAGTGCGATCACATCGGCGTGGTCTATGTCGGCGTAGGACCCGGGCTGTCCATCGCAGGCGAATGATTCCTTCAGCGCCTGGGCCGCTGTCGCCGTGCACAGCCGGGTGTTGCCGTCGACGTGGTTGGTGCCGATGGCGCCGTGTGCGATGACTCCCAGGGTGTAGTACTCCTCGAGGAACAGTTGGCCGCTGGTGTAGAAACCGATGGCGCTCGGCCCCTGATCGGACAGCAGGTATTTGCTGTGTTCGACGACGCGTGTCATGGCTGTGTCCCAGTCGGTGGCGATCAGTTCGCCGTTCTCCCGAACCAGGGGACGGGTGAGACGTTCCGGGGAGGAATTGGCCTGCCAGCCGAACAGGTCCTTGGGCCCCAGACGACCACGGTTGACCCGGTCCACGGCCCGGCCGCGCACCCCGACCATGCGGCCGTCCTTGACCGCGATATCGAGTGCGTCGCCGTTGGAATGCAGGATGGATGCCGTCTGCACCCAGTGGTCGACGTCCTCGGCGGCGAGGCCCTCACCCAAGTGTGTATCCACCCGCGCCGGCCACTGCCGGCCCGCGCCGTAGGGGGTACGGCTACCCCATGGGTCGGCAATTCGATCCCTGGCCACCATGCCCGCCGCTTACCCGGCATCGTCGTCGGACAAACCGGCCGGGTACCGGAAGGGCGCCCGGGTAACGCGCTGAGCTGCCGGTCCGCGCGCCGCGCCGACGGAGTCCGGCACCGCGCGTTGCTAGGTGGTCTTCCGCTTCTTCTGGTCGGGATCGATCTCGTCGGCGCGCTGGAACTGCTGGTCCAGCTCATCGCGAGAGGCGGCGGCCTCACCCCGGTGTGCGGCTGCCTGTTGCTGGAGGCCGGTCGCCCGGGCTTTCTGGGCATCGGCTTCGGCCGCGGCCGCCCGGGCTTTGGCCGCGGTCTCGTCGGCGAGCGCTTCGCGCTGTCCGACCCGGTGTGCGCGTTCGGACGCCGCGTCGCGCATTCTCTCCGCCTCGATGCGGCGGTGTTCTCGGCGTTTGTTCGTGGCCGCCCAGATCAGTGCGGCGACGATCAGGATTACGACCACCGCGATCACAACGATCGCGACAATTGTGCTGGTTGCCATTTCTGTTCCTCACCTCGCGTGTGATTCGTCAATGGCATCGATGGACAGTGGACATCGGCCGACGACGGGCGGGCTCGCCCGGCACCTCTTCGACGGCGTCAGTAGTAGTGGCGTCGCCCGCCGACCGCGCGCCCCATCGACCCCAGTGCCAGGAGCACCAGCCCGATGATGAGAACGATGATTCCGATGATCCACAGGATCTGGATATTGAACAGGAATCCGATGATCAACAGGATGAGTCCGAGAATGATCACGACAGGACCTGAATTCGGTGTCGGGAATTATGGGACCAGAGGCCGCTGGGTAGCCCGGCCGTCGGTATCGAATGCGCCGGCGTGCGCATATCCGCACGGCGCTGCGGCCTCGAGAGGCCAGGAGCCGCGACGGGTATCCGCTGCGTGCTCGCGCGCGCCGGGGACGCGGCTGTGCGGGAGCGTGCTGCCGAGGGCTGGAGCCAACGGGCTGTCGGCCGGCCCGATGAGAGAAGGAAGCGGTCGATTTCGCGGCAGGCCGATGCGGTGAAGTCGGCGACATACGCGAGCGCCATGGCTTTGCCGGTCACGGCTTCCGCGCTGTTCATATCGCTCACCACACCCACCACCAGCTGCAACGAGCTCGACGTTCCAGATCTTCAGTAGACGCCTGGCCCTCGGCAAAGTCAACGTCGTAGGGCGCCGCCGTCGGCGGGCTCGGCCCCGACGCGGCATCGAGGTCGCAGGCTCGCCGCACGACGAACGCTATTTCCTCCTGGCACCGCCAGCTCTGCCGAGCGGGGGTTCGAGCGCATCGATGGCCGCCGCCACCCGGCGACTCGCCGGGCTGCGCGCGGTGCCGGCCTCCGATGGCGGCCGGCGGTCCGTCGAGAGCGCATGATCGATAGGGGGCCATCGGCGCTCGAGGAGGATCTATGCGCAGTCCATCGGTCCACGTCGCCTCGCTGTGGCAGGGTGAGGAGATCTATCGCAGCGAACTCGGCACGCTGACCCGGCTCACCGCCGACAACTTCCCGATCCTGGCGGGGCTCTCGATCAAACGGCTCGCGCTGGCTCCCGGAGCGTTCCGGGAACCGCACTGGCATGCCAATGCCACCGAGCTCACCTACTGCACGGCCGGCCGGGCGCTGGTCTCGGTCCTCGACGACGGCAGCCGTTTCTCCTCGTTCCTCGTCGCCGCGGGCGAGATGTTCCATATCGACTCCGGTGCCCTGCACCATGTCGAGAACATCGGCGACACCGACGCCGAGTTCATCCTGGCCTTCCGGCACGAACGGCCCGAGGACTTCGGCCTCAGCGCCGCCGTCGGTGCGATGACCGATGCCGTGCTGGGCAATACCTACGATCTGCCCGCGGCGGCCTTCGCCGATATCCGCCGCACCACGACCGCACGCCTGGTGGCGCGCCGCGACGGCGAGCCGGACATTCCCGCCGGCGCCCACTTCGGCGACCCGCACCATTTCGCCGTCGAGGCGATGCCGGCTCCGGTCGACTCCCCGGTCGGCTCCGCGCGCACCGCCCGCCGGCAGTTCTGGCCCGCCCTGCACGATATCTCGATGTACTCGCTGCGGGTGCGCGAGGACGGTATGCGCGAACCGCACTGGCATCCGGTTACCGCCGAAATGGGCTATGTCCACCAGGGTTCGGCGCGGATGACCATCATGGACCCCGACGGGCACCTGGACACCTACACGGTGAACGAGGGCGAGGTGTACTTCGTCCCGCGCGCCTACCCGCACCATATCGAGGTGGTCGACGCCCCTCGGGTGCACCTGCTGATCTTCTTCGATCAGCCGACCCCGGCCGATATCGGGTACCGCGCGTCCATGAGCGCCTATTCCCGCAAGGTCTTGGCGGGGACCTTCGGCATCGCTACGGACGAACTGCCGGAACTACCGTTCACCCCGACCGACCCCCTGATCGTGACACGGAACAATCCGCTCGACCCCTGAACCGGCCCGTCACCGGGCGGTTCCGCCGGGGACCGGGCGCGTGACCCGCCACAGGTGTACGCCGGCCGCTCCCGGTTCAGCGCGCGGCGGCGCGGCGGGCGGCGCCGACCGCGCGTTTCGCGATGGCCCAACGGTGCACCTCGGAGGGCCCGTCGTAGATCCGGAACGGCCGGACCTCACGTGAGAGCCGGGCGAGGGGCAGGTCATCGGAGACACCCAGCCCGCCGCAGAGCTGGATGCTGCGGTCGACGACCCGGAAGATGGCCTCGGCGGCGAAGGTTTTGGCGATGGAGGTCGCGTTACCGGCCTGCCGGCCGTTGTCCAGTTCCCAGCACGCCCGCACCAGCAGAGCCCGGGTGGCCGCGATATCGATCTCGTTGTCGGCCACCATCTTCTGTGCGAGACCGAGATTACCGACGACCGAACCGAAGCCCTCGCGTTCGGCGACGTATGCGACGGCGACATCGTGGGCCCGGCGGCAGGCGCCGAGCCAGCGCATCACATGGGTCATCCGGGCCGGTCCCAGCCGGACCTGTGCGTATTCGAAACCGCGGTCGACGGCACCGAGGACCGCGTCGTCGGGCACGAACAGGTCCTCGAAGAAGACCTCGCAGTGCCCGCCGATCATGGCACGGTCCAGGGTGCCGATATGGCGGCCGACACGCAGGCCGGGGGTGTCGGCGGGCGCGAGAAACATGGTGGCGCCGCCGCGCTGACCCGGTTCACCGGAGGTGCGGGCCATGATGATGAAGAAACCGGCACCGTCGGCGCCGGTGATGAAGTGTTTGTGGCCGTTGATCCGCCAGCCGCCGTCCACCTTCGCCGCCCGGGTGGCCAGAGCGGCGGGATCCGAGCCGGCGCCGGGGGCGGGTTCGGTCATCGCGAAGGCGGAACGCAGGTCACCGCGAGCCAGCGGTTCCAGGTAGCGGGCTTTCTGCTCGGGGTCGGCGATATGCGCGAGCATGTGCACATTGCCCTCGTCGGGCGCGGCGATATTCAGCGCCGTCGGGCCGAACAGCGAATACCCGGCTTCCTCGAAGACCGGCGCACGATCGGACATGGACAGCCCGTGCCCGCCGTATTCCACCGGGGCATGCGGAGCGAATACCCCGGCCGCCCGCGCCTGCTCCTGCAGGGCGACCCGCAGCTCGTCGCCGCCGGCCGCGGTGATATCGCCACCGTTGTCGTCTTCCACCGGCAGGACCGACTCCCGGACGAAGACACGGGTGCGCTCCACCAAGGCTTCTACGTCGGCGGAATAGGTGAGATCGATCGGCATCGCAATCCTCCTGGCGTTCCGGCGGATCGCTGAACAACCGAGCGATCGCTCCGAATGAACACTCTCATCGGCGCGGTCGGATGTCAAAAAATGCGTTCAGCTGCATGTACGACGCACCGCGGCGTTCGGGAGGTGTTCGGTTATCCTGAACATCATGCCGGACCCGATCGCCGACGCCCCGTTACCGCCGCACGAGGCGATCCGGGCGGCGCGCCGCCGGGGCGGACTGTCGCTACGCGAGGTCGCGCGGCGGATCGGCGTGAGCCCGGCGACATTGAGCGCGCTGGAGAACGGGCACACCGGTCTCTCCGTCGACCGTCTCACCGATCTGGCCGACGCCCTCGGCGTCCCCGCGCGGGATCTGCTCGGCGGCTCCGGTGCGGCGCGCCCGGCGGTGCCGGTTTCACGCGACGCGGCCGTGCCGGGGGAGTGGCGGCAGTTCGGTCCGCCCGGATTCGATCCGGTACTCACCGCCGCGATCGCCTTGTTCGTGGAGATCGGCTACCACGGCACCACGGTGCGGGCGCTGGCGCGGCGCGCGGGGACCAGCGTGCCCGGCCTCTACCACCACTACCGCGACAAACAGGAAGTGCTGGTGCGCATCCTCGACCTCACCATGGACGATTTGCACCGGCGGGTCCGCGGCGCGCGTGCCGAGGGCCGCGACGGCGTCGAACGGGTGCGGCTGATCGTGGAGGCGCTCGCGCTGTTCCACACCCACCGCCGGGACCTGGGTTTCATCGGCGCCAGCGAGATGCGGAGCCTGCGGCCCGCCGACCGTGCCCGGATCGCCCGCTCGCGCCGGGAACTCCAGCAGATCCTCGACGACGAGATCGCCGCGGCCGCCGCCGCGGGCGGCCTCACCACCCCGCATCCGCGGGCGGCGGGGCGGGCGATCGCCACCATGTGCACGGGAATCGCCCAGTGGTATCGGGAGGGCGGCGGCGCCACCGCGGAGGAGATCGCCGCCGAGTACGGGGAATTGGTCCTCGATATGCTCGGCGTCGCGGCGCGGCCCGGTGGGCCGGCGCCGCGGTCGCCGGCATAGTGACCGTGCGCTGTGCTTCCGGCTCCGGCCGGGCGAGGTCGACCCCGGCCTCGGAGAAGATTTCTCCGGACCCCCGCGCCTGAACGGGCCACCTGATCTGCGCCTCGGCGGTAATGGCGGCGCCGGATATCGGCAGCATCGGATTGGGATCGATGCCCTTGGCCTCGTCCCCGGTGAACTGCCATTCGACATCGCGTTCGACCGCGCCGGCGACTGGCCGGCCATTTTCTGAGGCGGCCGAGCCGGAAGGTTTGGATTCAGAGTGATCGAGACCGGCGACGCTACGCCGGTCGCTCCTTAACGTCTTTTCCAGCATCCGGGAGACCGCCGTGGGGCGGCACCGGCCCGACGATGCCGCGGCCGGCCCCCGGCGCGGTGCGATCCGGAGAACTCGATGAAACGATCCGTTGCCCTGTTCGGGGTATTCGCCGCAACCTTCGCCCTCGCGGCGTGCGGAGGCGGGGTGACCCAGACCGGTGTCAGCGGTCCGCCGCAGCCCGGCGGAACCCTGCGGTACGGACTCTCCCAGGCGCCGACCTGCTCCGATCCGGCGCAGAGCGGCACCAACCAGACGATCTACGTCACCCGCCAGATCGCCGACTCGCTGACCGATCAGGACCCGGAAACCGGTGTGCTCCGGCCCTGGCTGGCCGAGCGCTGGGAGGTGAGCCCGGACGCGCGAAACTTCACCTTCCATCTGCGCGACGGCGTGACCTTCAGCGACGGCACCCCGCTGACCGCGGAATCCGTCCGTGCCACGCTCGATTCGATCGTGCACGTACTGGGCGGCGCCAAAGCGCCACTGGCGTCCACCTATCTCGCCGGCTATACCGGCACCGACGTA
Source organism: Nocardia sienata NBRC 100364 (assembly GCF_001613205.1). Classification (GTDB taxonomy): domain Bacteria; phylum Actinomycetota; class Actinomycetes; order Mycobacteriales; family Mycobacteriaceae; genus Nocardia; species Nocardia sienata. The sequence continues at coordinate 136,175 of NZ_BDBX01000002.1, forward strand.
GTGGATCCGCGGACCGCGCGGGTGCGTTTCGGCACCCCGAATGTGCAGTTCCTGCAAGCGACGTCGACCCCGCAACTGGGGATTCTCGCCGCTGCCACCACCGCGAAGGAAGCCGAACAGCGCTGCCTTGGCGATACCATCGGCAGCGGGCCGTTCACCTACGCCGAATACCGTCAGGGCGATTCGGTGACGCTCGCCAAACGCGCCGGATACCGCTGGGGTTCGGCGGTTTTCGCGCATCAGGGTGAGGCGTATCTGGACCGGATCGAATTCACGGTCGTCCCGGAATCCGGGGTGCGCACGGGCAGCCTGGCGTCCGGTCAGCTGGACGCGACCAGCGACGCTCTGCCCCAGGACGCGCCGCAGATCGAGGCCGCGGGCGGACAGGTGGCCACCGCCTCCAACCCCGGGATCACCTTCGGTCTGCAACCGAATGTGACGCGGGGCCCGCTGCGCGACCGCGCGGTACGCACCGCGCTGCTGTCCGCGGTCGACCGTCAGGAACTCGTCGATACGGTGCTGGGCCCGCAGTTCCGGCCCGCGACCAGCCCACTGGCCCACACGACGCCCGGCTACATCGATCTGAGCGGGGAGCTCGGCTTCGATATCGACGCGGCGAAGCGGGCGCTGGACGCGGCGGGCTGGGTCCCGGGTGGCGACGGTATCCGCGCCAAGAACGGTGAACGGTTGTCGTTCGGGGTGCTGTTCAGCGCGGCATTCGCCGGTAACCAGGCGATTCTGGAACTCCTCCAGCAGCAACTGCGGGGGGCGGGCGTGGAGTTGCGGCTGGAACCGGCCGCCAACGCCGACTACACCGTGCGGCAGAACACCAAGGATTTCGACACGATCTACTACAACGTGACCCGCGCCGACGGCGATATCCTGCGCACCAATTTCGGCCTCGATGCCCGCAACCTCAACGACCGCGGCGCGATCCCGCCGCTCGACGCCGCGCTGTCCGGCCAGCTGGCCACCGTCGACGGCGCGCAGCGGGGCCGGCTGATCGAACAGGCGCAGCGGCTGCTGCTCGACGAGGGATTGTGGATCCCGACCATCGAACTCTCCCAGGCCATCGGGGTCGCGAACACGGTGCAGGGCTTGACCTTCGAGGCGTCGGCGCGGCTGCAGTTCTACGACACCTGGCTGAGCGGCCGATGACCACGCTGACCCGGTATGTGCTGCTGCGTGTACTCCAGGCGGCCGGCGTACTGTGGGCGGCGTTCACCCTCTCCTTCGCGGTGCTGTACCTGCTCCCCGCCGATCCGGTGCAGCTCGCCGTGGACGCCAACCCCGGTACCCCGGTCGACGCCGCCGCGGTCGCCGAACTGCAGGCCCGGTACGGGCTGGACAAACCGGTGTGGGAGCAGTACGCCACCGCGGTGGTCCACGCGGTGCGCGGTGATCTGGGGCATTCGCTGAGTACCGGGCAGACCGTCGTCGAGGCCATCGGGGAAGCACTGCCCTCCACACTGGCGCTGGCCGGTACGACGCTGGTGCTCGCCGTGGTGTTCGGCGCCGCCCTCGCGCTGGCCGCCGCCTATACCGAACGCACGTGGTTGCGGGATCTGCTGACCGCGCTGCCGCCGGTCGGGGCGGCCATGCCCACCTTCTGGGTCGGACTGATCCTGCTGCATCTGTTCTCGTTCCAGCTGCGGCTGGTGCCCGCGTTCGGGGGTACCGGGTTCAGCGGCACGATCCTGCCGGCGACCACCCTGGCCGTACCGGTGGGCGCGGTGATCGCGCAGGTGCTCTACAGCAACCTGATCGCCACCTGGAACCAGCCGTTCGTGGCGGTCGCCTTCGCGAAGGGCGCGTCCCGCGCCTGGGTGCAGCGGCGGCATGTGCTGCGCGCGGCGGTCGGACCGGCACTCACCATCGCGGGAATCTGGGTGGGCACGGTGCTCGCCGGGTCGGTGATCGTGGAAACGGTGTTCGCGCGCGCCGGTGTCGGCCGGCTGACCCAGACCGCGGTACTGAACCAGGACATCCCGGTCGTGCAGGGCATCGTGGTGTTCGGCGCGGCGGTGTATGTGCTGGTGAACCTCCTGGTGGATCTGGTGTATCCGCTGGTGGACGCGCGGGTGGTGGACGGGTTCCGTGGGAAGGAGACGGTCCGTGTCTGAGGTTCGCGAACTCGTCGCACCGCCGCGCGAGAAGATCCGGACACCGCGCCGCGGGCGGACCGCGGCCGGTGTGGTGTTCTCCGGGGCGGTGCTGGTCCTGGTCCTCGGCTGGGCGACGGTGCCCGCCCTGTTCACCCGGGGCGACCCGCTGACCGGTGTACCGAGCGAGAAGTTCCGGGGCCCGAGCCCGCAGCACTGGTTCGGTACCGACAATCTGGGTCGCGACCTCTACACCCGGGTCGTGCACGCGGCCGCGCTGTCGCTGACCGCGACCGTGCTCGCCGTGGCGATCGGGCTGGTGGCCGGGTCGCTGCTCGGGGTGGTATCGGGTGTGGTGGGCGGAACCCTGGACAGCATCGTCATGCGCGGTGTCGATGTGCTGCTGTCGATTCCGGAACTGCTGGTCTCGCTTGCCCTGGTGACGGTGCTCGGTTTCGGCACCGGCAATGTCGCGCTCGCCGTCGGTGTCGCGCTCATCGCACGGTTCGCCCGGGTGATGCGCGCCGAGGTGCTACGGGTGCGGCAGGCGCCGTACGTGGAGGCCGCCCGCGCCTGCGGGGTGCGCTGGTACGGGGTGCTCTTCCGGCACGTCCTGCGCAATTCCTACGCGCCGGTCGCCGCGCTGGCCGCTGTCGAGTTCGGTCTCGCGGTGCTGGCCGTGTCGTCGCTGAGTTTTCTCGGCTACGGTGCCGCGCCACCGACGCCGGAATGGGGATCGCTGATCTCGGAGGGACGCAACTATCTCGCCACCGCCTGGTGGCTGACCACGTTACCCGGCCTGGTCATCGTCGCGGTGGTGCTCGCCACCCAGCGCCTGGGCCGGGGCTTCGCTCAGGAGGGACTGCGGTGACACGTTACGAAGTCGCCCGTGCACGGACCGGTCACCACCCCGCCCGTGCGTGGACCGGCCGCGAAGCGGCGCCCGCCGGACCGGAACCCGGCGATCCGCTGGTGGCCGCGGCGCGGCGGATCCGCGGATTCCTACGCGCCGGCTGGCGCTTCCAGCGCGGGCTGGCCGAACAGCAGCCGCGACTCTTCCTGACCGGGTGGTCGCTGTGAACGCGACCGGGGACCCGCTGCTACAGGTCGAGGATCTGGTGGTCGAGTACCGCACCGCCGCGGCGTCGACCACCGCGGTCGACGGAATATCCCTCACGATCGGCACCGGGGAGACGGTCGCCGTGGTCGGGGAGTCCGGGTCGGGCAAATCCAGCCTGGCCCACGCGGTGATCGGGCTGTTGAGCGGTGCCGGAGCGATCACCGCGGGCAGCGTGACCTTCGCCGGAGAGCGGCTCGACCGGCTACCGGCCCGCGGCTGGCGGCGGATCCGCGGCGCCCGGATCGGTTTGGTGCCGCAGGATCCCGCGGTTTCGCTGAACCCGGTGCTGCGCATCGGTGACCAGGTCGCCGAAACGCTGCGGATCCACGGCCGCGCGGACCGGCGCACCGCCCGCGGAGAGGTGATCCGGATCCTCACCGAGGCCGGAATCGATCGCCCGGCCCTGCGGGCCCGGCAGTTCCCGCAGGATCTGTCGGGTGGCCAGCGCCAGCGGGTCCTGATCGGGATCGCCCTGGCCTGCGGCCCGAGCCTGGTCATCGCCGACGAACCGACCAGCGCGCTCGACGTCACCGTACAGCGACGAATCCTCGACCATCTGGCCGGTCGCACCGCCGAATCGGGTACCGCGGTCCTGCTGATCACCCACGATCTGGGTGTCGCCGCCGACCGCGCCGACCGGATCGTGGTGATGCGGCACGGCCGGATCGTGGAATCCGGTACCGCTGCCGAAGTGTTCACCGAGCCGCGCCACGAGTACACCCGCCGACTGCTGGCCGCCGCCTCGGGAACGGGCCGGCCGCGCCGACTCGAACGTGCCCCCGCCGCCGCACCGCTGTTGTCGGCCCACGGTCTGCACAAATCCTTCCGGGTGGGGCGCGGTACCACGCTCGCGGCCGTCACCGATGTCTCGCTGACCGTCGATCGCGGCGAAACCCTGGCGATCGTCGGCGAATCCGGTTCCGGCAAGTCCACGACCGCGCGGATGATCGCCCGGCTGGAGCGGCCCGACCGCGGCACCGTGGAATTCGACGGCACCGATATCGGCGGGCTGCGCGGGGCCCGGCTGCGGGAGTGGCGGCGGCGCGTCCAGATCGTGTATCAGAACCCGTACGCCTCGCTGAACCCGAAACTGAGCGTCGGCGCCATCGTCGCCGAACCATTGCGGGCCTTCGGGATCGACGACCGATCGACCCGCGGCGACCGGGTCGCCGAACTGCTCGACCAGGTCGCGCTGCCGGTCTCCGCCGCGCACCGCCGCCCCGCCGAATTGTCGGGCGGGCAGCGCCAGCGGGTGGCCATCGCCCGCGCCCTGGCCCTGCGCCCGGATCTGGTGATCCTCGACGAACCGGTGTCCGCGCTGGATGTCTCGGTGCAGGAACAGATCCTGAGCCTGCTCGACGCGCTGCAGACCGAACTGTCGCTGAGCTATCTGTTCGTCTCCCACGATCTCGCGGTGGTTCGCGGGATGAGCGATCGGGTGGCGGTCATGCGGCAGGGCCGCATCGTGGAGACGGGCCGGACCGCGGAGATCTTCGAAGCGCCGCGGCACGAGTTCACCCGGGAACTGCTGCTGGCGGTGCCGGGGGGCGCGCGCCCGCACCGGCCGAGAGAAAGGACCGCCTGATGACGCAGGTATCGCCCCTGCTGTTCGCCGTCGAATTGGCCGGTACCGGTGCGCATACCGCGTCCTGGCGGCGGGCGGACTCGCGGGCCGAGGACCTCTTCACCGCCGGGTACTGGATCGACGCGGCGGCCGCCGTGGACCGGGCCGGCCTGGATCTGGTCTTCCTACCGGATTCGTTCGCCCTGCAATCGGGCGGCGCCCGGGGACGGCTCGAGGCGGTCGGTATCGCCGCCCGGGTGGCGACGTCCACCACCCGGCTCGGCGTGATCCCGCAGGCCCCGGTCACCCATACCGAACCGTTCCATCTGTCGAAAGCGCTCGCGAGCCTCGACTTCGCGACCTCCGGCCGCGCGGGCTGGGAGGTGACGGTTTCGCCGGGCGCCGAGCAGGCCCGCTTGTTCGGCCGCAAAGCCGAGCAGTCCGAGGATTCGCTGTGGCACGAAGCCGGCGAGGCGATCGAGGTGGTCACCCGGTTGTGGGACAGCTGGGAGGACGACGCGGAGCTCCGCGACGGTGCCACGGGCCGGTTCATCGACCGCGACAAACTGCACTACATCGATTTCGCCGGAGACAACTTCTCGGTGAAGGGCCCGTCGATCACGCCGCGCCCACCGCAGGGGCAGCCGCTGATCGCGGTGCGCGCCTCGGGTCCGCACGCGACCCGGACAGCGGTGCGGTACGCCGATCTCATCCGGATCACCGCCCCGGACCCGGCCACCGCCGCCCAGACCCGGTCGGTCCTGCGTTCCGCGGTGGCGGCGGCCGGTCGCGATCCCGGGCAGGTGCGGGTGCTGCTCGATCTCGAGGTCCATCTCGCGTCGACGGTGGCGCTGGCCGCGCGGGAGGTGGCCGAACTGGAGGAGTGGATGGCCACCGCCGGTCCGCACGGTCTTCGCCATGTGGGGACCATCGACACCTTGCGGGAGCTGGCCGAGCAGGTGCAGCGGGAATGCGCCGCGGACGGGATCGTGCTGCGACCGTTGGCCCTCGCCCCGTTCCTGGACCGGCTCCCGGCCCCGCTCACCACCCTCCGCGGCAGGCTCGGCCTGCCGCGTCCGCACAACCGCTACGCGACCGAACGGGGCCGATATGCCGAAGACGCAGTCGGGTAAGCAGATCCATCTCGCCGCCCATTTTCCGGGCGTCAACAACACCACCGTCTGGACCGATCCGGAATCCGGTAGCCAGATCGACTTCGAATCCTTCGTCCACCTGGCCCGGACGGCCGAACGCGGACTGTTCGATTTCTTCTTCCTCGCCGAAGGTCTGCGGCTGCGCGAGCACCGCGGCCGGATCCACGACCTGGACGTGGTCGGCCGCCCCGATACGTTCACGGTGCTCAACGCCCTCGCCGGGGTCACCGACCGGCTGGGCCTGGCGGGCACCATCAATACGACCTTCAACGAGCCGTTCGAGCTGGCCAAGCAGTTCGCGACCCTCGACCACCTGTCCGGTGGGCGGGCCGCCTGGAACGCGGTCACCTCCTCCGACGCGTTCACCGGCGAGAACTTCCGCCGCGGCGGGTACCTCGAGCACGCCCAGCGGTACACGCGGGCCGCGGAGGTGGTCGCGGCGACCCGCACGCTGTGGGACAGCTGGCCCGCCGACGCGCTCGTCGTCGACCGGGAACAGGGCGTGTTCACCACCGCTGTCCCCGAATTCCGTTATCGCAGCAGTCAGTTCGATATCGAAGGCACCTTCGTACTCCCGCGCAGCCCGCAGGGCCATCCGGTGCAGTTGCAGGCCGGGGATTCCGAGGAGGGCCGGGAATTCGGCGCCGCCACCGCGGACGCGATCTTCAGCCGGCACGGCGAACTCGAAGCGGGACAGCAGTTCTACGCCGATATGAAGGCCCGGCTCGCCAAATACGGCCGCCACCGCGACGACCTGCTGATCCTGCCCGCGGCCACCTTCGTTCTCGGCGACAACCGCGCCGACGCCGAGGAACGCGCCCAGCACATCCGGCGGCAGCAGGTCGGCCCGCAGACCGCCATCGCCTTCCTGGAACAGGTGTGGGGCCGCGACCTGTCCGCCTACGACCCCGACGGCCCACTGCCCGATATCGAACCGCTCGACGATGTGACCATCACCCGGGGCCGGGTGCGCCACGCCAGGGACCCGAGGGCGGTGGCCGCGCAGTGGCGGGCCCGGGCCGAAGCGGAGAACCTGACGATCCGCGAGCTGATCATCGAGGTCACCGCACGCCAGCAGTTCGTCGGGGCACCGGCGGAGGTCGCCGCCGAAATCGACCGCTACGTCCAAGAGGACGCCGCCGACGGGTTCATCCTGGTACCCCACCTCACTCCGGCCGGGCTGGACGAATTCGTCGACACGGTGATCCCGGAACTACAGGACCGCGGCACCTATCGCACCGAGTACACCGGTACGACCCTGCGTGAGCATCTGGGCCTGCGCCATCCCCATCGAGCCGACGAGAAAGCACGCGCATCATGACGGTACCCCTGTCCGTTCTGGACCTGTCGCCGATCAGCACCGGATCCACCGCCCGGCAGGCGATCCGGAACACCATCGACCTCGCCCGGCACGCCGAGGCGTGGGGTTACCGGCGGTTCTGGGTGGCCGAACACCATTTCGTCGCCGTCGCCTCCTCGGCGCCGACCGAACTGATCGCCCTCATCGCCGGGGCCACCGAGACCATCCGCGTCGGTTCGGCCGCGGTCCAGGCCGGGTACCGCACGTCGGCCTCGGTCGTCGAATCGTTCGGCACCATCGACGCCCTGTACCCCGGGCGGCTCGATCTGGGGCTGGGTCGTTCGGCACATCGGATCGGAGCGCTCCGGTCCGCAACCGCCCCGGCCACGCCCGCCCCGCGACGTCCGACCGAGGTACGCGACGGAGTGGTGGTCCCACCGCCTTTCGCGCCCGACCGGATTCGCGATACCACCCGGCTGGTGGCCTCGCTGGAAGCGCTGCGGCTACCGGGCGCCGAACCGCTCGACTACACCCGGCAGGTCGAGGAGATCCGCGCGCTGCTCGCCGGTACCTATTCGACCGCCGACGGCGTCGACCTGCACGCCGTGCCCGGTGAGGGCGCCGGGGTCGAACTGTGGTTGTTCGGCAGCAGCGGCGGCGAAAGCGCCCGGCTGGCCGGTTCACTCGGCCTGCCGTTCGTGGCGAATTACCACGTCTCCCCGGGGACGGTTCTGGAAACCGTTGAGGCCTACCGGACGGCGTTCCGTCCCTCACCGCGCTACCCGGAACCGTACCTGGTGGTTTCGGCCGATGTCGTGGTCGCCACGCAGGAGGCAACCGCTCGCCATCTGGCCTCCACCTACGGCCATTGGGTGGCCAGTATCCGCAGTGGCGCGGGGGCCGCGGAATACCTCGACCCCGAAACCGCGCCACCGCTGACCGACGAGCAACTGCGGCTGGTCGACGACCGGGTGAAGACCCAATTCGTCGGAACCCCCGCCTCGGTCGCCGCACGCCTGACCGCCCTGCGCGATCTCACCGGCGCCGACGAACTCGTCATCACCAGTGTCACCCACCGGCACGAGGACCGCCTCACCTCGCACCGTCTCCTGGCCGAGGAGTGGGGTCTGAGCAGCGCTCGCACCGCATAGCTGCGCCGGTCGGGCCCAGCAGGCCCCGAGGGATGCCCGGTGATCCACCGGTCCTCCTCGAATACGAGAAGGCGCGCGATATCGGCGGGTTCGCCGATTCGGCCCATCGGGATCGTCGCGGCGATCTGTCTACCTGCCCGACCTCCGCGGCGGCCGGCGCGTCGGTGCGTACGGCGCCGGGTAGCACACTGTCGACCGTGATCGCGCGTGAGGCGAGTTCGCGGGCGAGTACCCGCACCAGCTGTTCGGATGCGGCCTTGCCGGCCGCGTAGAGCCCTGAGCCGGGCCGGTGTCGGTGGATAGTCCATATACTCGACCAACTATCGCGCCTCGTCGACCGTCGATCATCTAAACTGCTCGTCGTGGCAGTGAACGATCACGACCTGGTTGCCGCCCTCGGCGGGCTCTACCGTGAGGTGAACGCGTTCTATGGGGCGATAGCCCGCGAATTCGGCCTCACCGCCCAGCAGATCGCGCTGCTCTGCCTGGTCCAGGCCCAACATCCGACATTCGGCGAGCTCGCGGCGGCGCTCGGATGCGACAAGACCAATATCACCGGCATGGTGGACCGGCTGGAACGCCGCGGTTACGTTGCGCGGCAACCCGATCCCGCCGACCGCCGGATCAGCCGCGTTGCGCCGACTTCCGCGGGGGTGGCGATCGGCGCGGATATCCAGGCGGCCATCGCCGGGAAACTCGCCGCCACCCTGCCGCATGTCGCGCGGATCGAACTCGCCACCGCCGCAGCCGATCTGGTCGCCGCACTGTCCGACCGCGGCGGAGCGCGCCAGATATAGTTGCCCGGGACGTTGTGGCCGGGGGACGTGAGCGGTTCCGAAAACTCCAGCCGCGTCGGCGGCCGGCCCGGGAATCTGTAGAACCTGAGTGACCTCCGCCGTTACCGGCCCGGCAAAAGCATTTGTATAGAACGCTTTCTGCAGCCAAGGTTGTTCGCTGTGACTACTCCTGCCGCTCCCCATCTGTCCGAACCCGCCGCTCCGAGCATCCGCCCCTACCGCCCCGAGGACGAGGAAGCTGTTGTCGGGCTCTGGAGCCGCGCCGCCCGTATCGCCCATCCCTTCATTCCGAACGAAGGTACCGGGACGCGCGAGCGCAAGCTTCGGGAGATCTACCTCGTCCAGGCCGACAACTGGGTCGCCGAGACCCCCAGCGGCGACGTGGTTGGGTTGTTGGGACTGCTGGGTGCCGAGATCGGCGGCCTGTTCGTCGACCCGGCGGCGCAGAAATCGGGCATCGGACGGCAACTGGTCGCGCACGCTCTCCGTCTGCACGGCACAGTGACCCTCGACGTTTTCGAACTCAACACCGCCGCGCGCGCCTTCTACGCCCGCCTGGGTTTCCGGGAAATAGGCCGTCACCCCGAAGCGGATACGGGCTTTACCGCCATCACCCTCGAACTCACCGCCTGACCTCGCTCACCCCTCTCGACAGGCCTGGCGAAATCCTGGACAGCGACTCTCGGCGTGCGCCCGGAGCGGCGCCGGTGCGGGCCGCCACCTTCCCGGCCACCGGGAAGGACTCTGCGGGACTCCCGGCCGGTCCGGTTCAGTAGCGGAATATGTCACACGATGCGCTGTGTGATTGGTCGGGCAGTGGAGGGAGTCGATGGTGGGTCCGGAACGAATCGTGGTGGTTACCGGTGCCAGTCGCGGCGCGGGCAAAGGAATCGCGTTGGCCCTGGGTGAAACCGGGGCAACGGTCTACGTCACCGGGCGGACGCGGAATGAAGGGGACGCACCGCTGCCGGGCACGGTGTTCGCGACCGCCGAGGAGATCACCCGCCGCGGCGGCCGAGGCGTGCCGGTCGTGCTCGACCATCGGGACGATGCGCAGGTCGAGGCCTTTTTCGAAGGCCTTCGTGACGAACACGGCCGCCTCGACATCCTGGTCAACAACGCCTTCGCGGTGCCCGAAGGCCTGACCGACAAGGGGCCGTTCTGGGAGAAGCCGCTGACGCTGCTCGACCTGTTGGACGTCGGTATGCGCTCGAGCTACGTCACGAGCTACTACGCCGCACCGTTGCTGGTGGCCAATGGTGGCGGGTTGATCGTGAACACTTCGTCGTTCGGCGGCACCTGCTACATGCACGGGCCCGCCTACGGTGCGGGCAAGGCGGCGGTGGACAAGATGGCGCACGATATGGCCGTCGATTTCCGTCCGTGGAATGTAGCGGTGGTCTCGATCTGGATGGGTCTGCTCACGACCGAACGCACGCTCGCCGGATTCGCCGCGAATCCGGGCGCATACGACGGGCTCGCCGCGACCGCCGAGTCGCCGGAGTTCACCGGCCGCGTCATCGACGCCCTCGCGCGCGATCCGGAATTGATGAACCGTACCGGTCGGGTGCTCATCGGTGCGGAGATCGCGCAGGAACTGGGCGTCGAGGACACGCGGGGACAGCGCCCGCCGTCGCACCGCCCGTTCCTCGGTGACCCTCCGGTGTTCTCCGATGCGGTCATCGACTGAACGCGCCACCACCACAATTCGTTCATCACCTCGGAGCGGGCAACGCTGATCGGCCGGCAACAGCCCCGCGCGTCGGGAGGGGGGCCTTCACGGGCCTTCGCGGGGACGGTCGAGCCCGGCAACGCGCAGCTGCTGTTGCAGTTCGTGGTCGTTCAAGGCGGCGAGATAGGTGTTGTAGGCCGTGGTCGCCGGATCGGTTTCGACGATGATTCCGACGTGGCCGGGCAGCAACCCAGGGGGTAGCTCCCGTGCCGCGGAAGCTTTCAGGTGTGCCGCCGCCGAGTCGGCGTCACCAGTGACGGATCGTTCCAGGCGTCGGAGAGCCAGACCCGCGACCAGCAGAAACAGGCCGAATATGGGCCACAGCAGCGCATAGCCGATATTGTGGTCGACGCCGCTCGCATTGCCGAGCCGGGTCCACTGCCACGCGCCCACCGCAACGCACCCGGCCGCCGCCACGGTCAGTAATGCCCAGGACAGCACCGATCGTGCAGAGGAACGACTCGCCACCCCCCATTTCTACTACAGGGCGTAGCACAACTGTTCCGTGGCCTCACACGTTCACAACCGCACGGGGGAACCACAGCCGGCGCCGCTACCCGGCCACCGGTTGCGGCGCGTAACGGCTTGCCGGTTTGGGGAGCCCGAAATGGTCGCGCAGGGTGGTGCCGGTGTACTCGGTCCGGAACAGCCCGCGCTGCCGCAGGATCGGGACCACTGTTTCGGCGAAGATCTCCAGGCCGCCGGGGTAGTAGGGCGGCATCACGTTGAAACCGTCCGCGGCACCGGAGCGGAACCACTCCTCGATGGTGTCGGCCACCTGCTCGGGGGTGCCCGCGAAGACCCGGTGCCCGCGCGCCCCCGCCAGCCGGTGCAGCAGACCGCGCAGGGTTGGTCGTTCCCGCTGAACGATCCCGGCCACCACCTGCCGCCGGCTCGCCGCATTGTCGGTGACTTCACCGGCGTCGGCGAACAATTCGACCGGCACCGGTTCGTCCAGTTCCAGATGCCGCAGTGATTCGTGGGCCAGCGATTCCAGCTGCTCGAGGCCGTACTCGGGCACGGTGAGCTCGTTGAACTCCCGTTCCAGCTGTTTCGCCGCCGACTCGGTACCCGCGATGAACGGACTGATCCCGGGCAGGATTTTCACCTGATCGGGTGCGCGGCCGAAATCCGCCGCCCGCTGTTTGATATCGCGGTAGAAGGTCTGGGCGTCGCTGAGCCGCTGATGCGCGGTGAAGATCGCCTCGGCGTACCGCCCGGCGAAGGCGCGGCCGTCGTTGGACGCGCCCGCCTGCACCAGGACCGGATACCCTTGCGGTGTGCGGGCCGAATTGAACGGTCCGCGCACGCGCAGGTGTTCGCCCGCGAAATCGATGGGATGGATCTTGTCCGGGTCCGCGTACCGGCCGGCGGCGCGGTCCAGCAGGATGGCGTCGTCCTCCCAGCTGTCCCACAGCGCGGTGACCGCGTCGACGAATTCGCGGGCCCGCGCATAGCGTTCGGTGTGATCGGGATGGCGGTCCAGCCCGAAATTGGCGGCGGCCAGATCGGTGCCGGTGGTGACGATGTTCCAGCCCGCCCGGCCGCCGGAGATATGGTCCAGCGAAGAGAACAGCCGGGCCAGATTGTAGGGCTCGTAGTAGGTGGTGGAAGCCGTGGCGATCAGACCCAGATGCGTGGTCGCCGCGGCGATCGCGGTGAGCAACGTGATGGGTTCGAGGCCGGGAGCGGCGTTGTAGGCCACATTGGTGCGCAGCGCCGGTCCGTCGGCGAAGAACACCGCGTCGAAGGTGGCGGCCTCGGCGGTCCGGGCGATCTCCTGGTAGTAGCGGACATCGTAGATCCGGTCGGGGCGGCTGGCCGGGTGGCGCCAGGCCGCCTCGTGGTGCCCGGCGGGGTAGATGAACGCGTTGAGACTCAGCCGGCGTGGTTCGGTCATCGTGCATCGTCCTCGTACTGAGTGGGTTCGGTGGAGACACCGAGCGCGGTCAGGAGTTGTTCGCGGTAGTGGGCGACGGCGGGATCGCCGTGGCGGCGCGGGCGGGCCCGCTCGATGGACAGGTCGACGGCGATGTGGCCCTCATCGAGGACGAGCACTCGGTCGGCGAGCAGCACCGCCTCGTCCACATCGTGCGTGACCAGTAGCACCGCCGGGCGGTGCCGGGCGCAGAGATCCTGTAGCAGCCTGTGCATCCGGATCCGGGTGAGCGCGTCCAGCGCGCCGAACGGTTCGTCGGCGAGCAGCAGCGCCGGTTCGCGGACCAGGGAACGGGCCAGCGCCACCCGCTGCTGTTCGCCGCCGGACAGTTCCCGGGGCCAGGCCTTCTCCCGGCCGGCCAGGCCGACCTCGGCCAACGCGTCCCGGCCACGCTGCGCGGCGCCGGGACCGCTCAGACCGAGCGTGACGTTGTCGAGCACTTTGATCCACGGCAGCAGCCGGGAATCCTGGAACACCACCGACCGCTCCCGGGGAACGGTCAGTTCACCGTCGCCGGCGACATCGTGGTCCAGTTGGCCGAGTGCCCGCAGCAGGGTGCTCTTACCGGAACCGCTGCGGCCCAGCAGCGCCACGAACTCGCCCCGCGCGATATCGAGATCCACCCCGCGCAGCACGATCCGGTCGCCGAACCCGCGCCGCAGCGCGCGGGCCCGTACGGTCAGTCCGACAGTGTCTGTCGCCATGCCAGCGCCCTCCGTTCCAGCGCGCGGACGGCCAGGTCACCGAAAAGACCCAGCAGCCCGTAGATCACCAGTCCCACCACGATCACGTCGATCTGCCCGTAGGTGCGGGCCTGGGTCATGAGATAGCCGATACCGCTGGTGGCGTTCACCTGTTCGACCACCACCAGGGCAAGCCAGGAGATGGTGACCGCCAGCCGCAGTCCGGTGAAGAATCCCGGCAGTGAACCGGGCAGCGCGACCCGGCGGATAAAACCCCACCGGGACAGGCCGACCGTCTGCGCCAGCTCCACATACCGTGCGTCGACTCCGCGCAGGGAGGCGTGCGTGTTGATGTACACCGGCACCAGCACACTGGCGGTGATGACGATCAGCTTCATCTCCTCGCCGATCCCGAACCACACGATGAACAGCGGGATCAGCGCGAGGGTCGGAATGGAGCGTTTGATCTGTACCGGGCCGTCGACCAGCGCTTCGCCGATCCGGCTCAGCCCGGAGACCAACGCGAGCACCACACCGATCGACACTCCGAGTACGAGACCGATCGCGGCGCGCTGCAACGAGGTGAGCAGATTGGACTGCAGGGTGCCCGCGGCGATCAGATCACCCGCGGTCCGGGCCACATCCCACGGCGCCGGCAGCGTTTCGGCATCGAGCGCGCCGGACAGCGAACCGATCACCCAGGCGGCCAGCAGCAGTACGGGGCCCAGCGCGAAACCGAACGGGATCGGCCGCCCGGGCCCGAGACGGACGTGGCGCCCGGTCCGAGCGGACCGGGCCGGTGGTGCGAGCGGGGCGGAATCCGCCCGTGCGCCCGCAGGGATATCCAAGGTGGCCACTACTGTGCCTCCCGTTCGAATCGTGCGCCGACGGCGGGCACGGTTTCGCTGATCACCTGGTCGAACCGGGTGTCGAAACCGTCCGCGGCCTCGACCTTGCGCGGCAGCTGACCGGCCGCGTCGATGACATCGATGGTCGCCTGCTGCGCGTCGATCAGCTTCTGATCCAGATGGGGGAAGGTGAACTCCCCGAGTGAATCGACGATCCGGCCGGCATCGTCGGCGCTGAGCTTCTGATTCTCGATGTAGTAGATCCGGGCCCACTCGTCCTGGTGCGTATTGGTCCAGTGGAACGCCCGCACAAAGGCCCCGACCAGGGCGCGCAGCGCGGCGGACTTCGCCGGATCCTGGGTCGCTTCCCGCCGGGAGTACAGATAGCCCAGGCCGTAATAGATACCGGTGGTTTCCGAATCGGCGATCACGGTCGCGCCCGGAGTCCGCAGGAACCGGGTGAGCCGCGGCTCGTTCAGCGGCGCGATATCGACCTGCCCGGTGCGGACCGCATCATTGAAATCGGCCAGCTGTAGCCGCACCAGCTCGACATCGGATGTGGTCAGACCGGCCTTGTCCAGTGCCCGCAACACCGCCGCCTGTTGAGCCGTCCCTTCGGCATAGGCGATCTTCTTACCCTTCAGATCGGTCAGCCGGGTCGCCGTGACACCCGGCGCGACAGCGAGTTTTATCCCCGCCGGATCGGTCTGATAGGCCGCGATGATCGGCACATCCTGGCCGGCGGCGAGGGCATGGATCGGCGGCACATCACCCACCGGCGCCACATCGGCCGCCCCCGCCCGGAACGCCTCCAGGATCTCCGGGCCGCCGATGAAATTCGCGAACTCCACCGTGAACGGCAGTTTCTCCAGTTCACCGGAGGCGCGCAGCGCCGTCTGGAAACGTTCCTGCTGGTCGGCGACCACCAGGGTGGTGCCCGGCGGAACCTCGGTGGGCAGCGGCGTATCGAGCGCGGCGCCACCGGGCCCGTCACTGCTGTTGCACCCGGTCACCATCCCGGCAGCGGCGGCGACGAGAAGCATCGCGACCGACCGGAGTCGCAAACGTGCGGCGAGAGAACGAGTCTGGTGCATAGCGGCATTGAAACAACGCCACGGTCATGAGGGAATGATTAATAAGACGGTGATCCGAACTGTGTCCATCTGTGCCGCCTCCGGAGCCGCGGAATCGGATCGGGCTCCGACCACGGAGGCCGACCGTCCGAGTGGACGGTCGAAGCGATCCCTGGTTCCTGTCGACGGATCACCGGCCCGGCCGGAGGCGGCCGCCATGCGGTAGCTCCCAGGCGGCCGCTGCTCGGACGCCGGTGTGTGCGTCGGTGACATCGCCGACGTAGTACCACTCCATCCGTACCCGGTCGGGTACGAGTTCGACCACGCCGTAGCCGTGGGAATCGAGCTCGGTGTAGTGGATGTGCCGGTTGAGCGCCCGCACCGAATCCTCCAGCGCGACCGAACCGGTGCGCGGCGGGGTCGGCAGCATATCCCCGATCCCGGTGGAGGTCACCGACGGGACCACGAATTCGGCTCCGGCGGTGGGGCCGGCCGGGTAGTGCGCGGCGTCGAGCGGGACATCGGAGGCCCAGGAGCTGTGGATATCGCCGGTGAGGAAGACGACGTCGCCGACGCCGCGGTCGGTGAGGGCCTGGAGGAGGCGGCGGCGGTCGGCGGGGTATCCGTCCCACTGGTCGGTGTTGAGCACCAGACCCTCGCGGGGGATACCGAACACTTCGGTGACCGCCGCGGTGGTCTCGGGGTCCAGCGGTGGGAACGCCAGCGGCGCGATCATGACCGAATTGCCGACCACCTGCCAGCGAGCGGCGCCGGAAACCAATCCCGCGGTGAGCCATTCCATCTGGCGCGCCCCGGTCATCGTGCGCGCCGGGTCGTCACCCTCCCGGGTGCCGAGTTCGGGTTGCCTGTCCCGGTAGCTGCGTAGATCCAGCATGGACAGTTCGGCGAGGGTGCCGAACCGCAGCCGGCGGTAGATCCGGGTCTCCCCGGCCGTGGTCTCCAGCCGGACCGGCATCCATTCCGCGTACGCGCGGATCGAGGCGGCGCGCCGATCCGACCAGCTGCCCTCGGACGCGGGGTCGTGGTTCTCCGCGCCGCCGGACCAGGCGTTGTTCGCGGATTCGTGGTCGTCCCAGGTGCAGATGAACGGCACCCGCGCGTGCAGGGCCATGAGATCGGGGTCGGTTTTGTACTGTCCGTGCCGGATCCGGTAATCGGCGAGCGAGACGATCTCGTGCACCGGCTGGTGCTGCCGGACCGCCCCGGCGCGGCCCTCGAAAGATCCGGAGCGGTATTCGTAGAGGTAGTCGCCCAGATGGACGACGGCGTCGAGATCGTCACGGGCGGCGAGGTGGCGGTAGGCGGCGAAATAGCCCGCTTCCCAGTTGGCGCACGAGACCACACCGAACCGCAGGCGGTCGGGGGAGTCCGCGTCGGCCGGGGCGGTGCGGGTCCGGCCGGTCGGCGACGTCGCACCGAGGGCATGGAACCGGTAGTGGTAGTCGCGCGCCGGGGCCAGACCGCGTACGTCCACCTTCGCCGTGTGATCGGCGTCCGCGTCCGCGGTGAGCGAGCCGGCGACCACCGTGGTGAATCCGGCGTCCTCGGCGACTTCCCAGCGGACCGTGGCCGGGGCGCCGATTCCCGACCCCGGCAGGGCCCGCGGCCCGACGGTCACCCGGGTCCAGAGCACGACGCCGTCGGGCAGCGGATCACCGGAGGCGACGCCGTGCCCGAACACCGGACTCTCCGCAGACGCGGCCGGTGCCGGTAACGCGGCCGCCGCGGCGGTCACCGACCCCGCGCGCAGTACGGTCCGGCGGTCCAGTACAGCCGGGACCCCGATATTCGAAACGCTGCCGTTTCCGCTCACGCTTTCCGATCACAGCCGATCGAGCGGAAATCGGCAAGTCGGGAAACCTCAGGCGGCGTCCGCATCCCGCCGGCGGAGTTCGAAGATCACCCGGCGCGCGAGATAGCCGGCCGCCCAGGGGGCGAATTCGCGGGCGATCCAGGCGCCGTGCCGGTCGTCGAGGCCGAGGAGTCGGCAGGCGTGTCGCAGGTCCTCACGCATCCACAGGGTGTCGCGCTGGGTGGTGTCGCTCATGGCTGCTCCGATGTGCCGGGAATTGGTGAAAGCGCGTCGTCCGGACATCGTCATTGCGGCACCGGATGTTTCGCGGACCGGCCCGCACGCCACTACCGGCGGGTGTCGAATTCCTGGTGTTTCGGGTGTTTCTGCTTACGGCGGTACTGCTTACCCGACGGGATCGGCCGGGCGGCGTTCGACGAGCGCCGGGCGTGCCGGCGCCGCCAGCCGGTCAGGTCCGGGCGTTCCTCGGGTGGTCGGGAGTCGGGCGGAGTCGGTATCGGGGTTCGTGGTGGCACACGGCAACGATCCGGATCGTGCGCACCATGCGCAACCGAAATATGGTCCGGTGCGCCGCTGTGGCCGCCCGGTGCCGGGATCGCCGCCGCGGTGTGTCCGGGTGCCGCCACGGTGGCGGCGCGTGGTTGACCCCGGTGCGGCCGGCGGGCATGGTGAGGCCATGACCAGTGACGAGGTTCGCCGCGGGGTTCCGGTGACGAATCCGGACCAGCCGCTGTTCGACGGCGCCGAGGCGACCAAGCGAGACCTGCTGGACTATTTGGAGGCGGTCGGGGAACGCCTCGTGCGGGTACTGCGGGACCGCCCGCTGTCGGTGGTCCGCGTCCGGCCGGGGCAGGAGCCGTTCATGCAGAAGAACCTGCCGAAGTACACCCCCGAGTGGGTCCGGCGGACAACGGTCTGGGCGGAGAGTTCGCGGCGCGAGATCTCCTATGCGCTGTGCGACGATATGCCGACCCTGCTCTGGTTCGGTAACCAGCGCGCTGTCGAATACCACCCGACGCTGGTCACCGCCGATCCCGGTCCGGGGCCGACGCATCTCGTTCTCGACCTCGATCCGTCACCCGGGCAGACCTTCCGGCACGCGGCCGCGGCGGCGCGGCTGATCCGGGCGGCATTGACGGATGCCGGATTGGCCGGTGCGGTGAAGACCAGCGGCGCCAAGGGCGCCCATGTGTTCGTGCCGGTCGCATCGGGTACCCGCCACGAGGACGCCGCCGCGGCGACGCGGGCGATCGCCGCCAGGGCCGAGCGCCTCGATCCCGGTTTCGCCACCACCGCGTTCATCAAGGAAGACCGCGGGGGCAAGGTCTTCCTCGACCCGACACGTACCGGCGGCGCGACCGTCGTCGCGGCCTACAGTCCGCGGATCCGTCCCCGTGTTCCCGTATCGTTCCCGCTCGCCTGGTCCGAGCTGGACGAGGTGACGCCGGCGGACTTCACGATGCGGACGGTACCGGACCTGTTGGCCGATGATGACCCCTGGTCGGCCGCCATGCCCGACCCGCAGGCGCTTCCGGCCGATCTGGTCGCGGAAGGCCATACCATCCCGATCCCCCGGGTCCAGGCGATGCACGAGGGCAAACGGCGCGCCCGTGCCCGCCGGGCCACCTGACAGCGCCCCCTCGCGGACAGGGACCGGCGACCGCGGAAGCGAGCCGCCGCGGCGTACCGGATACCTCGCGGGCGGGCGGGAATCCGTGCGAGGATCGACACGGGCGTAGCGGCATCCCGGCCCGCCGCCGGCAGCGGGTAGGACGGCGCAATGTACTGGGTGGCGGGTGTTTTCGCGGTCCTGCTGGCCGGTTGTGCCGACCGGTACGGAT
>NZ_BDBX01000003.1 GCF_001613205.1 Nocardia sienata NBRC 100364
GGCCGGCGGCTCGACTGGGGATATGCCGACCAGCCGCCGCTGGTGCCGTTGCTGGCCCGGGCGATGGCCGCGATCGACGCGGATTCGCTGGTGGTGCTGCGGCTCCCGGCGATCGCGGCGGCCACCGCGGTGATCGTGTGTACCGGCTGGGTGGCCCGTGAACTGGGCGGCGGCCGGGGAGCGCAGACCCTGGCCGCCGCGGCGGCGGCCTCCTCCGCGCTCCTGCTCGGCGGCGGTCATCAGCTCGGCACCGTGATCTTCGATCTGGCGGTGTGGTCGGCGCTGGTGGTGACGGTACTGCGGCTGTTGCGGCCGGAATCGGATCGGCGCCGGTGGTTGCTCGTCGGTGTGCTGGCGGGGATCGGCCTGCAGAACAAGACACTGCTGGCGTTACCGCTACTGGTTCTCGCCTGCGCACTCCTGCTGCTCGGCCCCCGAGAGGTTTTCCGCACCAGGTATTTTCCGGCCGCGCTCGCGCTCGCCGCGGTGATCTGGGCGCCGAATCTGTGGTGGCAGGTGCGCAACGGGCTGCCGCAGGTCGAATTGAGCCGGGCCATCGCGGGTGGTTCGTCGGGCACCTCGGACGGCCCGGCCGCCTTCGTCTTGCTGCAGTTCGGCCTGATGGGACCGCTGATGGTGGTGCTGTGGGGCGCGGGTCTGTGGTGGCTGGCCCGGAATCGCCACCGCGCCTTCGCGCTCGCCTACGCAGTGCTTCTCGTGGCCTATCTGGCCGCCGGGGGCAAGGCCTACTACCTGGGCGGGATGTACCCGGTACTGCTGGCCGCGGGCGCCACCGCACTGGTAACCGTGCTGACCCGCACCCGTTGGCGCCGCGCCGCGACGGCGGCGGTTGTCGCGCTGAACGCGGCGGTCTCGGCGGTATTGTTCCTGCCGGTGCTCCCCGTGACCGCCCTGCGCGATTCGCCGATCCTCGCCCTGAACTACGACGCCGGCGAAACGGTCGGCTGGCCGCGGTTCACCGACCGGATCGCGGAGGCCAGAGCTCGGCTGGCGCCGGACGCGGAAATACTCACGGCCAACTACGGCGAAGCCGCGGCCATCGAGCGTTTCGGCGCCTCGTACGGCCTCCCGGTCCCGCACAGCGGTCACAATGCCTACTGGTGGTGGGGGCCACCGGCCGATTCCCGCCCGGTCCTCACCGTCGGCCTCACCCGCGCGGAAGTCGCGCGTTTCTGTGCCGATTCCGCTCCCGAGGCGGCGGGCCGGATCGACAACGGGCTCGGAATCGACAACGACGAGCAAGGCGCGGCGCTGTATGTGTGCCGTACCCTCCGCGCGCCCTGGGCGCAGCTGTGGCCGGCGCAGCGGCAGCTGGGTTAGCCCTCCCGCCGTTTCGGGGCGCTGCGCACTTCGGAACGCACCGGCTCGGATTCGCGGGTCCGGCGCGTGCGCACGAGCTGGGCAGCGCCCACCACCAGACCGAGTCCGAGCAGGGGCAGTCCGCGCAGCCACACCGCACCGTCGATCCGCGTGAACAGGAAGAGGCAGGACGCCAGGCCGAGCCAGGGCACCACGGTCGGCACCCGGAACGCGCCCGTGCCGTCCGGTTCCCGGCGCAGCAGGAGCACGGCCGCGTTGACCGCCGTGAACACGACCAGCAGGAGCAGGACCAGAGTTTCGGCGAGTGCCGCGATCTCGCCGGTCAACGCCAGCAGCAGCGAGAGAGCCGTGGTCGCGAGTACGGCCACCCAGGGGGTTCGGCGGCGCGGGAGCAGCCGAGCCAGGACCCCGGGCAGCAAACCGTCGCGGGCCATCCCGTAGGTGAGCCGGGACGCCATGATGCCGGTCAGCAGGGCGCCGTTGGCGACCGCCACCAGCGCGATCACGGCGAACAGGCGTTCCGGTACCCCGCCGGCCGCCCGGACCACCTCCAGCAGCGGACCGCTCGACTCCGCCAGGACCTCGGTGGGCACGACCGCCCCGGCGACCACCCCGAGCAGCACGTACACCAGACCCGCGGTGAGTAGCGCGCCGAACAGTGCCCGCGGATAGGCCCGGCGCGGATCCCGCACTTCCTCGGCCAGGTTCACCGAGGTCTCGAACCCGACGAACGAGTAGTAGGCGAGCACCGCGCCCGCGAGGGTGGCCCCGACCGCGCCGTGCTCGGCGGTGCCCAGTTCGACCAGCCGCCCTGGCTCGCCGTCGCCGCGCACGAGCACCCAGGCACCGAGACCGATGACCAGGAGCAGCCCGCCGACCTCGACAGCCGTGGCGACCACGTTCGCGCCGAGCGATTCCTTGACACCGCGGATGTTGAGCAGGGCAAGGGCGCCCAGGAACAGCACGACGACGGCCGCGGTGGGCAGGGTGATCAATTCGGCCAGATAATCCGAGGCGAAACCGCGCGCCAGCGCACCGACCGAGACGATGCCCGCCGCGAGCATGCAGAACCCGATGAAGGCGCCCGCGGCCGGCCCCAGCGCCCGGGTCACGTAGTGGGCCGAGCCGCCCGCGCGCGGGAACCGGGTGGCCAGTTCCGCGTACGAGCCCGCGGTGAGGCAGGCCAGTACGAGCGCGGTGAGCAGCGGCACCCATACCGCCCCACCCGACTGCGCGGCGATATCGCCGATCAGCACGTACACCCCCGCGCCCAGTACATCGCCGAGCACGAAGAAGTACAGCAGGTGGGTGGGCACGGTGCGCCGCAACGTCGTCGCCATAGCGCCCGTATACCCGCGGCGCACCGCTCTCACCAGTGGCTTCGCCCACCCCGGCGCGGGTGACCGGGTTTGTCACTTCCGCGATCGGGAAGACCCGCCCCATGACGACGGTGCGCACCCGGATCCCGGCCCGCCTCGACCGGCTCCCCTGGGCACGGTGGCACTGGATGATCGTGGTCGGGCTCGGCTCGGTGTGGATCATCGACGGTTTCGAGGTCACCGTGGTCGGCAGTGTCGCGGCGAAACTGTCCGAGCCCGACAGCGGTCTGGCCATTTCGTCGGCCCAGGTGTCCGGGCTCGCGGCGGCGATGTATGTGGCGGGCGCGTGTATCGGGGCCCTGGTCTTCGGCCGGCTGACCGACCGCTACGGCCGCAAGAAGCTGTTCATCGTCACGCTGGTGGTGTATCTCGTGGCCACCGCCATGACCGCGTTCTCCTTCTCGGTCTGGTGGTTCGTCCTGTTCCGGTTCCTCACCGGGCTCGGCATCGGCGGCGAGTACGCGGCCATCAATTCCGCGATCGACGAACTGATTCCCAGCAAGTACCGCGGCCGGATCGATATCGTCATCAACGGCACCTACTGGCTGGGTGCCTCCGGCGGCGCGTTGCTCTCGGTGGCCGCACTGAATCCGCAACTGTTCGCGCCGAATATCGGCTGGCGCCTCATGTTCGGCATGGGCGTGCTCTTCGGTCTGCTGGTGCTCGTGGTACGTCGGCATGTTCCGGAAAGCCCCCGGTGGATGTTCATCCACGGTCGTGACCGCCAGGCCGAGGAACTGGTCGACGCGGTGGAGGACCAGGTGCGCCGGGACACCGGTGCCGACCTGCCCCCGGTGGGGGAGACCATCGAAGTGCGTCAGCGGCGTTCCACCGGGTTCGGCGAGATCGCCTCGGTCATGTTCCGGAAGTATCCGCGCCGCAGCGTACTCGGGCTGGCGCTGTTCATCGGACAGGCGTTCCTCTACAACGCGGTCACCTTCAATTTCGCCGTCATCCTCGGTGAATCCTTCGACGTACCCAGTGATCGCACCGGCTATTTCTATGCCGTCATGTGCCTGGGCAGTTTCTTCGGACCGCTGCTGCTCGGCCGTTTTTTCGACACCGTCGGCCGCAAACGCATGATCGCGGGCTCCTACCTGGGATCGGGAGTGCTGTTGCTGCTCACCGCGTTACTGCTGGTACGCGGCGACCTCACCGCCGTCACGCTCACCGCCTGCTGGACCGCGGTGCTGTTCGTGGCCTCCTGCGGTGCGAGCTCCGCCTATCTGACGGTGAGCGAGATCTTCCCGATGGAGACCAGGGCGATGGCCATCGCGTTCTTCTACGCCCTGGGCACCGCCGCGGGCGGTATCGCCGGACCGCTGGTATTCGCGGAACTCACCGGTGACGGCGACCCCGGTCGCACCGCGCTGGCCTTCACCATCGGCGCGGTCATGATGATGCTCGGTGGAATCGTCGAGCTGTTCTTCGGAGTGCGGGCCGAACGGCAGTCATTGGAAGAGATTGCCGCGCCGCTGAGTTCGTAGCGCACCGGCTGAACCCGGGGCGTCCGGGAGGTTCGCGACCACGGCGGCGGTGCGATCATCGCCTTCCCGTACCGCGTATGCCTGGGTAATACGCCCGGCCACGAGGCGACCGCCTCTCAGGACATCGCGGCCGTGCACACCACCATGTCCGGCCGGCAGGTCGGCACGTTCGTGGTCTACGACGCTCAGGGCGTCCCCGAGCAGGCGTTCCCGGCCACCGGCCGATCGTTCGCCGTCACCCAGACCCACTGGTTCCGGATCACCGACGGCGCGGTGCGTGAGCACTGGGCGAATCGGGACGATCTCGGCCAGGCCCAGCAGCTGTGCTGGGTGCCGCCGACACCGGACTATGTGTTCCGGATGTGACGGGCGACCAGTGCGGTGCGCCGGTCGCCGGGGCCGTCCGCCGTCACCGCGTGAGACCTCCGGACGGTCTGCGGGAGTCCGAGCCCGGGTAGGCCGTCATAACGTCCGGAGTGGCCGCCGGCGAGTGCGTGGCAGCGGCGTAGCGGTGACCGCCCGGCCCGTGGTCAGGGGACCGGCCGCGAACCGGGTGGAATTCTGTCCGGTCACGGTGTCGTTTGGCCCGGGGTCCGGCGGGTATCCGCCCGCCGGACAGGAGGTAGCACATGACTCGGACGGCACAGCCGCCTACGCGGCAGTCAGGGGACGACCGGTCGGTCGGCGAACTCGTCGATGTGGCCACCATCCAGGTGAGCAGGCTGGTGCGTGACGAAATGCGCCTGGCCCGGCTGGAGATGCAGGAGAAGACGAGCGCCGCGGCCAAGGGCGCCGGGCTCGCGGGCGCGGGTGGGTTGCTGATGTTCTACGGCGGTGCGGCAGTGATCGCGGCCGTGGTCCTGGCGTTGGCACTGGCCCTGCCGGGATGGGCCGCGGCCCTGATCGTCGGCGCCGTACTACTCGCCGGTGGGGCCGCCCTCACCTGGCTCGGCAAGCGGAATATCACGGCGAGCGCGCCGCCGGTGCCCACGGACGCCCTGGCGGGGGCGCGCGCCGATATCGCGACCGTCACCCACCGGAGGTAGTGATGACCGAGAACGGAGGACGATCCGTCGACGACGACCGGGACGCATTGCGGCGCGACCGCGATCAGGTCCGGGAGGAACTTCGGGAGACGGTGGACGAACTCGCCGGGAAGTTCGATGTGCGGGCGCGCGCGCAGGACACCGCGCACCACGCCGCCGAAGAGGTACGGCACCGGGCCGGGGAGGTGGAGCGCACCGTCCGCGATCGCGCCGGTCAGGTGCAGGCGCAGGCCCATCACCTCCTCGAACGGGCCGAAGCCGGGACGCCCGAGCCTGTGGCGGCGGGTGGCCGGAAGACGGCGGCAGTCCTGCGCGGCTATCCGGTACCCGCCGTGACCGCGGCCCTCGCCGCCGCACTGGTGGCCTGGCTGATCGTACGAGGCAGGAAATCATGAACCTGCTGTACAAGCCGATCGGCACCGTGGCGGGGGTTCTCGGCGGGATCGCGGCGCACGCGGTGTTCCGGCAGCTCTGGCGCCGGGCCGCCGGTCAGGACGAGGCCCCGGCGGCGACCTCGCCCGACTACGGCTGGCGTGAGGTTCTGTTCGCGGCCGCTCTCCAGGGCGCGGTATTCGGTCTGGTCAAAGCATCCGTCGACCGTGCCGGGGTGCTCGCGTACCACCGGATGACCGGGAAATGGCCGACCTGAGCGAGCGGAAACGGTGGATGCGCGGCGGCCGCCGATCGTCGAATCGAGCCTGAGGCGCCGAGCGGCGCGGAGCCGGTCCGCTCGCGGTGACTGTGCTCCGGTTCCTCAGCGGCAGGTCACCCCGGCGCAGGCGGTGAGGACGGCCAGGCGCCGGTCGAGGGTGGCGACCAGGTCGGCGTGCGCGGCGCGGCCTTCGGGGGTCTTGATGAGGTTGGTCAGCTGGTACGGGTCCGTGTGCAGGTCGTACAGCTCGTATTCGCGCTGGTCGAGCGGACGTTCCCGTTCGTACCAGCGGGCGTAGAGGTAGCGGTCGGTGCGGACGGCGCTCCAGGACGGCATATCGAGTGTGTAGATGAGCGGGGTGTCGGTGCCCGGGATCTGTTCCTGGGCGATGCCGTCGCGGCCCGCGCTGCCCGGACCCCCGTACTCGGCGACGAAATCACTACGCCACCCGGTGGTCTCGCCGGCCAGTACGGGTGTCAGCGAGCGGCCGTCGATCCGTTCGGGGATCGGGAGGCCGGCCCAGTCGAAGATGGTCGGGGCGAGATCGGTGGACAGGGCCATGGCGCCGCTGCGTCCGGGCCGGACGCCGGGCCCGCTGACGGCGAGCGGCACCCGCATGGATTCTTCGTAGGGCGCCATCTTCTGGGTCAGCCGGTGCGCGCCGAGACTGTAACCGTTGTCGGAGGTGAAGATCAGGTAGGTGTTGACGAGTTCGCCGGTGCGGTCGAGGGTTTCGACGATCCCGGCGACCATTTCGTCGAGGGATTTCAGCGCCCCGAGCCGATTGGTGTAGTCGGGATCGTTGGTCACGGTGATGGTCGCCGCCCGTGGGTTCGCGGTGTCGATCAGCCAGGACGGCTTGTCCGATACGTCGGGCTCCTGATAGTTCGGTGACCGCGGCGCGGCGGTCGGCCGGGTCTCGGCCACGTGCCGGGGCGCGGGCGGGATCGGGAAGTGCGGCGAGGTGGAGGCGGCGTACCAGAAGAACGGCCGTCCCGAGGCGGCGGCGTCGGTGATGAACCGCTCGGATTTGGCGCGGATCACGTCGGTTTCGTAATCCTGCGGCGCCACCCCGTATTTCACGAAGTTGCCGTTCTCGTTGAGCGTGTAGTTGTAGCCGGAGTACAGGAAATTGTCGACTCCGGCGTGCCAGTCGTCCCAGCCGGGCGGGATATGTCCGGGGTCGTCTTCGAGTCCGTTGAGATACTTGCCGGCCATGCCCGTTCGGTAGCCCGCGTCGTGCAACGCGGTGGCTATGGTGTGGGATTCGTTGCCCCGCGCGCGGAAGGTCTCGAAGCCGCCGACTTCGCCGGAATTGGTGAGGACACCGGTGTTGTGCCCGTACTCGCCGGTCAGGATGGAGGCACGGGCGGCGCAGCAGATCGGCATCGGCGCGAACGCGTCGGTGAATTCCATCCCACGGTCACGGACGAGTGCGGCGGTCCGCGGCATCGCCTGCCACACCGGTGTGGTCGCCGAATCCAGGTCGTCGGCCAGGATCACGACCACATTGGGCCGCCGATCGACGGGTTCCGGGGCGGCGGACACCACGGATACACACCCGGTCGCCGCCAGCAGCACCGCGACCACTGCGGACAGAGAAGTGCGGACTGACCGAACAGAACCCATGAGAACTCCTCGCCAGCGTTGGTCGACGAACGTCCGAGCGGCGCCCGGCACCCAGCGGCCCCAACCCTAGCCCGGCGCAGCGGCCGGATAGGTCAGCATCGCCGAACTTCGCGCAGGTCAGCGTAGACGAAGTCGCGCGCGACGATCTTCCGGGTCGAGGCGCCGGAATAGGTGACGCCGTCCCGCAGGTGGAAGGTGTAGGCGGTGCCGTCGGCACTCACATCCCACGACTCGGCCAGGTCGGGAGTCAACCGGGTATCGTCGCGGAGCTTGCCGGTGGAGTCCGCAAAGGTGACCAGCTGCCGGGTGATCGCGTGCTGCACCGCCCAGGCGTTCGTATCGTGGCCGGCGAATCCATGTCGGCGGCAGGGGATACCACCCACAGGGTTGCGCCGGCGGTGATCGCGCCGGTCTCCGATCCGCGATTCACCGGCGCGCTGCCGGGCACGCGGTGCGTAGCCCACGCGCCCACTCTGGACGCGACGGGGCTCGGCTGAAGGATTACCTTGTCGGAGAATTCAATGGGGGCGTTAAATAATTCACCGGCGCCGGACCGGTCGGCGCGCCCCCGAACGCGGGCGCCGCGCACCGGGCGGCATGCCCGGGTCCGTCCTCGGGGACGAGGACGGACCCGGTGATCGTCAGGGGCGGCTCGAACGGTATCGCGGCCACCCGGGTGGCACCGATCTCGGTGATCTGGTCGGCGGGCAGCACTGTCCAGCTGCGCGGATCGGAGCCGATTTCGATCACGGTAGTGCGGGCCGTGCCCGCCGGGCGGCCGAGCTCGAGCCGCACCCCGGTGCCGCGCAGCGCGGCCGCGACCGCCTCGTGCAGGTGCCGATCGTGCCGTCGCCCAGGCATCCGTAGCGCGGTGCCGGCCAGCTCGTCCGGTCCGACGGTGGCGCGTCCCGCGAGTGGGTGGCGGGCGGACACGATCGCCAGGAGCTGTTCTGTCCAGGTCGGAATCGCCTCGATCCCGCGTTCGGTGGGTTCGCCGCGGGCCAGCACCAGATCGAGTTCGCCCCGGCGCAGGGCATTGAGGCGGGCGGTGAGCGGCAGGTCGACCAGGACCACTTCGAACGGTGAGCCGGCACCGCGCAACCCGTCGATTCCGTGCTCCAGCCGGGCGGTGAGCCCGGCGGCCGCGCCCAGGCGGAGAGTACCGGCGGGCGGTCCGGCGGCGAGCCGGACATATTCGGCGGCCGCGAGCGCTGTCCGCGCGGCGTCGAGTACTCGGGTGCCCGCCGCGGTGAGCCGGACGCGGCGTGAGGAACGATCGAGCAGCCGGACCCCCAGTTCGCGCTCCAATCCGGCGATCTGCTGGCTGACCGCGGGCTGAGCGATATGCAATCGCTCGGCTGCCCGGCCGAAGTGCAGCTCCTCGGCCACGGTCACGAAGTACCGCAGTGTCCGCAGTTCCATCGGTCCTCCTGCCGGAATTGCGCCGTACGTGCCGAACGATAAGCGCAGCTTATCGCTGCGCGTGCGTTTCCGGTCTGGCTGCGGGCGCCGCCCACCTGCTGAAGTCGTTGTATGACAATCGAAACAGGTTTGCTCGGCGCGCATCTGCGGGAGCACGAGGTGAGTCCGGAGGCCGCCCGGCACGTCGAGGAGGCCGGGTACGGGACGCTGTGGCTGGACGCGTCACCGCCCGCGGACCTGGCGCTGGTGCAGCGACTGCTGGATGCCACGACCCGGCTGACCGTCGCGACGAGCGTGGTGAATGTGTGGACCGCCGACCCGGTGACGGTCGCGGCCTCCTACCATCGCATCGAGGCGGCGCACCCGGAGCGGTTTCTTCTCGGCGTCGGTATCGGCCACCGGGAGATCGATACCGAGTACGCCGCGCCGTATGACACGCTCGTCTCCTACCTGGACGTGCTGAACGGCGCGCAGGTGCCCGCCGACCGGATCGTCCTGGCCGCGCTGGGCCCCCGAATGCTGCGACTGGCCCGCGACCGCACCGCGGGCACCGTCCCCTGCCTGGTTCCGCCCGCCCATACGCGCGGTGCCCGGGCAATCCTCGGTGCCGACCGTCTGCTGCTACCCGGACACTTCGCGGTGCTGGACGCCGATATCGAGCGGGCCCGTGCGACCGCCAGGTCCGGGCCACCGGGACAGGCGCTCGGGGTCACCAACTACGCCGCCAATCTGCGCCGGCTCGGCTACACCGGCCAGGACCTGACCGGCTCCGGCAGTGACGCGCTGATCGACGCGCTGACCGCGCACGGAGACGCCGCCACCGTCGCGGCGGGCCTCACCGCGCATCTGGAGGCCGGGGCGAACCAGGTGGGCGTGTACCCGCTCGGCGCCGACCCGGTCGCCACCCTGCGCGATGTCGCGGACGCGTTCTTCGCGGTCCACACGCCGCCCCGGCCCGGCGTGTGACCCGCGACGCGCGCGGTGCGCCGAGGCGCCGGGTTCACGACGTGTGGTCGCCTCTGTTCGACGTCGCGGTCACCGGAGTCGATTCCGCGTCGCAGTCCGGTCGCCAGGCCCGGGTCAGCAACATCAGCAGGTGCTGTTTCAACTGAGACGTTCGCGGATCGTCGGACCGTCGAGCGGCCGGCGCCGCACCGGTCATCCGTATGAACTCCTGCCGGGTGACTCCGAAATTCACGAAGAGTTCCTCGGCGGTAGGACCGCCGAACGGAGCCCAGCGGATCGCGAAGACGAGCACCGGCTTCGTCCCCGGAAGCAAGGATCTCGTGGCGTCCAGGGCAGCGCACTGCCGCAATGCGGTACGCACCCATGCGGTGGCAACGGAGAAGTCGGTGTGCGGCCGGTCAGGTGCGGGCATGTTCGCCTCCGGAGCGGTCGGCGGTGCGGTGGCCGGGGGTATAGGTCTCGGCGGCGACCGTGAAAACCGGGAATCTGCCGTCCTGGGGCCGCGGCCGGAAACGCACCCGCACCGGGCCGCCGGCGACCAGCGGAATGGTGCCCTCGATCGAGGTGTAGACCCACGGTCCTTCGTCGAGTTCGACCACGGCGACCGTCAGCGGCTTTGTCTCACCGCGCCCACCGATGACGCTCCGGTCCACCACCCGCCACGACAGGATCGAACCGGCGCCGCGGGAGGGCACCCATTCCAGGCTGTCGGAGGCGCAGGATGCGCAGTCCACGGTCAGCGGTGCGTACAGTCTGTCGCATCGTGCGCATCTGCGGATCATCAAGATGTCTTCCCGGGGCGGAGCGCCTGCGTCACCGCTGGTGCCGGTGTGCTTCGGAGCAGAGGAATACATGGAGACCTGGACCTTCGCTGAGGGGGCCGACGGATTCCTCCAGCGTGCCCCGAGGGGAGTCGTCTCCATCACGGTCGAATGACCCGGGGTATACCTATTCGTGACGTGAAGCCCGTCACTTCTTGCCGGCCGGGGACCGTGTTGTTCGTGAGCTGTCGGGCGGCAGCCGCCGGCAGGGCCTCCAGGGCGGGCCGTCGAACGCGCGCGCACAGCACGGCGGCCGCGATTCCGGCCGACCCGGGGCCGACGGGCGGTGCGGGGCGGGTACGGAAGGACGCAGCACCCGTCGGATGATCGCGATCGAGTAGCCGCCGGCGCGCGGTCCGGTGGCCCTGGATCGTGAGCGGTCGTCGGCTCCGCTCTTAAGGCTCGCGGTGGAACAGGGGCCCGGCGACCAGGGCTATCTGGGCGACGGCGTGGTCGATGGTGCCCGCGGGCTGGAAAAGATGACTCAGTACGAGGCGTACCACCGCTTCGACCCGGGTGTCGATCTCGGTCTCGCTGAAGGTGTCGAGGCGGTACCGGGCGCGAAGGATGGCGGTGAACGCGGCGGTGGCCCGGCCCAGGACGGGTTCGGGTTCGGTCATCAGGGTGGGGAGCAAGGAGGTGTCGGCCCCGGAGCGGCCGGCCAGTACGGCCTTGAGCAAGGTGTTGTCGGCCGCGGTGCGCAGGGTGTACTCGGCGGCGGCGGTGATTCCGGTGAGGAGGTCGCCGGGCTCGGCGGTGACGGTTTCCGTGACGCCGGCGAGGAAGGAGTCGAGTTCCGCCGCGATGACGACCTCGGCCAGGTCCTGTTTGGTGCCGATCTCCTTGTAGAGCACAGGGCGGCTCACCCCGACCTCCTTGGCCACCCGGGACATGTTGACCGCGCCCCACCCCTCGGTGCAGACCAACTCGCGCGCGGTGTCGATCACCCGCTCCCGCAGTAGTCGGCGCATCTCGTTCTGGAAGTTCGGCGCGTCAGCCACGGCAATCACCTTACATCACATGTATGAATGTCCCGCTATTGACAGATCGATGCAATGTGTATGTAATAAATACACTTATCGAAAAAGTGTAAACGGCCGGTGCCGGTGAGGTTGCGTCCCTGGGCCGACCGAGCGCCCGTCCGGAGCGGCGGCCGCACGGAAGTGAGGAGGGCGACGATGACGACGTCCGAGCAGAGTTCGCACGGCGAGGTGACACCGCAGTGGCGTGATCGAAAGCGTTACCTGTGGTTGTTCGGGCTGGTGGCACCCACCTCGCTCGGCCTGGCCTCGGTACTGGTGTGGGCGTTTCACCAATTGGGCTGGGATCGGTCGGCGGCGGTGTGGTGGTGGATCGGCCCACTGCTGGTCTATGTGCTGCTTCCGATCCTGGATGGGTTCTTCGGGCCGGACGGCCAGAATCCGCCCGAGGAGGTGATGGAGCAACTGGAGCACGATCGTTACTACCGCTGGTGCGTCTACGCCTTCATCCCGTTCCAGCTGGCGAGCCTGGTGTTCGCCGCCTACCTGTGGACCGCGCCGGATCTGTCCTGGCTGGGAATCGAGGGCGGGCTCGGGGTGTGGTCGAAGATCGGGGTGGCACTGACCGTCGGTGTCATGGGTGGTGTAGGTATCAATACCGCCCACGAACTCGGTCACAAGAAGGACGAGCTGGAACGCTGGCTGTCCAAGATCACGCTGGCGCAAACCGGCTACGGCCATTTCTACATCGAGCACAACCGCGGCCATCACGTCCGGGTAGCCACACCGGAGGACCCGGCCAGCGCCCGGTTCGCCGAAACGTTCTGGAGTTTCCTGCCGCGCAGCGTCTGGGGCGGACTGCGATCGGGATGGGCGCTGGAGCGAACGCGGTTGCAGCGTTCGGGCAAGGGGCCGTGGACCATCCGCAACGATGTGCTCAATGCCTGGGCGATGACCGTGGTGTTGTGGGGTGCGCTGGCCGTGCTGTTCGGACCGGGCGTGCTGCCGTTCCTGCTGCTCCAGGCCGTCTACGGATTCTCGCTACTCGAGACGGTGAACTACCTCGAGCACTACGGCCTGCTCCGGCAGCGCACGGAGTCGGGCCGGTACGTCCGGTGCACACCGGAGCACAGCTGGAACTCCGATCACATCGTCACCAATATCTTCCTCTTCCACCTGCAACGGCACAGCGACCATCATGCGGCGCCCACCCGGCGCTACCAGACGCTGCGCAGTATGGACGGCGCACCCGAACTGCCCGGTGGCTACGCGAGCATGATCACTCTCGCCTACTTCCCGCCGCTGTGGCGGAAAGTGATGGACCATCGCGTGCTGGCCCACTACCGGGGCGATATCACGCGCGTGAACATCCAGCCGAGCAAGCGGCACCGAGTGCTCTCCCGATACGGGGTCGCGGGCTGATGGCCGCCTTCTCCTGCCCGGTGTGCGACTACCGCTACGACGAGACCACCGGCGCCCCGCGTGAAGGCTTTCCCGCGGGCACAGCGTGGTCGGCGGTTCCCGACGACTGGTGCTGCCCGGACTGCGGTGTGCGAGAAAAAATCGACTTCGAACCGGCCGTCGGCGAGGAAGGACAGTGATATGACCACCGATTACAGATTGTTCCAGTGCGTGCAATGCGGTTTCGAATACGACGAAGCGCTCGGTTGGCCCGAGGACGGTATCGCGCCCGGCACCCGCTGGGACGATATTCCCGACGACTGGTCGTGCCCCGATTGTGGAGCGGCGAAAGCCGATTTCTTCATGGTCGAGGTGAACCGCGCCTGATCGAATCGGCAACCTATTGCTTCGGCTCCGGCCGCTGGCCCGGCGGGCCGTACCAGTGGCACACCAGCAGGGCCAGCTCCACATCGAGCCGATCGGCGCCGATCGGCCGACCGCGTCGCGCGATGGCGCGCCCGACGCGGTATTTGACGGAGTTGGAATGCAGATTCAGCTCGGTGGCGGCGGCCTTGTAACTGGACCCGGTGCGCAGGAACACCCGTAGCGTGTCGCGCAGCCGGGCGTCGTTCTCATTGTCACCGGCCAGATCGCCGAGCACCTCGCTCATCCAGTAGCGGGCCTCCTCGACATCGGCGCCGAGCAAAGCCGCGGTCGTCAGACCGGGGTCGTCGGCGGCGACGACCCCGGGCGTGGGGAGCCCGCGTGCCAGGGCGACGGAGCAGGCGCGCTGCGCGCTGCGGTGGGAGCGGCGGAAGCCGTCGACCCCGGCGGCGAAGGTGCCGATGGCGAGGTTCGGAGCGTCGCGGCGGGCGGATACGTATTCCCGCACCGCGGCCACCAGACCCGCCCGCTCGGAGCGGTAGGGCAGCCACGCCCAGACACTGATCCGGTCGGCGGCGACAACCAGCGGGTTCGCGGCGGCACCGAGGGCTCCGGCCAGCTCGCGGACGAACCGCTGCAGGTTCGAAACCGCCTCGCTGTCGAGCTCGCTCTCGGAGCGCCAGAGGACGAGGGCGAGATGGTGCCAGCGCAGCGGGTAGCGGATCACCTCGGTCACCGCGTCGACATCGACGGCCCTGCTGCTGCCCAGCACCTCGCGTGCCCGCACCGCCCGGACGTTGTTCTGGCTTTCCAGCCATTGCTCGCGTTCATCGCTGTAGCTGCCGAGAACCTGTTCGGTGATGTGGTCGATGTATTCGAACAGCGTGGTGGTGACGCGTTCGACCACGCCGATCCGTTCGGTGAGGGGGATGGCCATCGTGTGCAGTTCGGCAAACACCATCTCGGTCAGCCGGCGCTGCCCGATCCGATAGGCGCGAGCCAGCGAGTGGGCCGGTACGCCTTGCTGAGCCAGGCGTCTGGCGTAGTCCACGGCGGCGGGCGCCGCCTGGATATCGGCGACAGGGAGGTGATAGCGCAGGGCGTGCAGCGCGGTGGCTATATTCGCTTCGACGCTCTCACCGAGCAGGTCGCCGGTTTGCCGATCATGGCGCAGATCGGCGATGTCATCCTCGATGTAGGTGCGGATGGCCGCGCTGATCTCACCCACCCGTACATTCATCCGGGCGGCTGTCGCCGCGATGAAGCGGTCTGCGTACGCGGTGTCGTGACGTGCGGTCGTCACACCGTCAACCGTACCTCCGTCCCGGCCGCGCCCAGGAACTGCGCATCCGCTTGTTTTCCGGAGACAAAGAGCACCGTGGACTTCATCGGCGCGCGACGGAGACCCGACGGCGGGGCATGCCTACCGTGAATGCACGACACCTGGACCACTGCCCCCGAGGATCATCTATGAACCTTGCAGTACTCCCGGACTGCCGTGCGGTCCTCGCTCCATACGCCGCGGCCGTCGCCGATGACAGCGCCGAACTGGACAATGCCGCGTTTCTGGACGCCGTGCGGCGGGCGACCACTTCACTGCGCGCCGCCGGTGTATCGGCAGGCGATGTGCTCGCGGTCATGCTGCCCGACACCGCCGCCTTCGTCGTCACCCTCTTCGCCGCGTGGCGGGTTGGTGCCGCCGTCGCCCCGCTCGATCCGGCGCTACCCGCCGCAGAAGCCGGTCAGGGTGTGGCCCGTGCGGGCGCCCGGGTTCTGGTCGCCGCGCACGACTCGGCCCCGGCCGATCACGTCCACTCCATCGTGTGTCCCGACAGGTTCGCCGCAGCCGATCCCGACACTGCCGAGCCGGCGCGGGTGAGCGATGACGCCCCGGCACTGCTCGTTCACGTGGGAGGATCAGGGGACGATTCGAAGATCGCCGTGCTCGACCATATGAACTTCAACGCGCTGTGCCGATTGGCGATCGAGATCTTCGCACTCACCGGTGCCGACCACAGTCTGTCGATCCGGCCGCTGTCCCGTGTCGACGGCATCGTCCTGGGTATCTTGGCGCCGCTGCTCGCCGACGGTCGTGCCACCATCGCGGGCCCGTGCGATCCCGCGACATTCTTCGGCCGGATCGAGTCCACCGGCGCCACCTGTTTCGCGGCGACCCCGGCGATGTATCGGCAGCTGTGCGAGCTGCCCGCCGGGATACGGTCGCACATCTCGTCGGTGCGGATCGCCATCTGCAGTACAGCGCAGGCCGGCCCGGAACTGCGGACCGCGTTCGAGCATCGATACGGGATACCGATCGTGCACGATCACGGGCTGACCGACTTCCCGCCGCGGACCCGGCCGATCCGCCCACCGGCCCCCGGGACCCGGCCCCCCTCGATCTCCACATGCCGCGCCGGGTGAACCGGGAGATCACCTGATTCACTTCGGGCCGCATCTCTACACCCAGGGTCGGCTGCGGTACCGGCCGGCCCGCCTGTGGCGGAACCGGACACGCACCCGCGATCTCCCCGCCGGGTGGTGCGGGTTCGCCTACGGTGGGCAGCACGCGTCAGGGATGCGGTGCGGCCGGGTTCGACGGCGCGCACCGCATCCGGCGACCAGGCGACTCGGATCGTGTATGCGCGAGTGTCGATCCTCCGAGTGAGCACCGTCGCCACTTTTCTCCGGCCTTCCTTGCTTGCTGTTTCCCCGCCACAGTCCGGGGTAGACGACACGGACCACGGCGCCGACCTTGAGGAGCGCGAGTGTTCATCCACAACAAGGATCTGCAATTCGAGGTGCGGGTGGAGCGCCCGGACCCGCGTTTCGCCACCCTGCTGCAGGAGCAGTTCGGTGGTGCGAACGGGGAGCTCAAAGCCGCGATGCAGTACTTCAGCCAGGCCTTCGTGCTGCGTCGCAAACATCCGAAGATGTACGACCTGTTCATGGATATCGCCACCGAGGAGTTCAGCCACCTCGAAATCGTCGGCAATATGATCACGATGCTCCTGGACGGCCTCAACGACGACCTCAAGCAGGCCAACGAGCATTGTGACTGGATGCCGGTGGTCGCCTCGGCCGACGGAAAAGAACACGCGATCCACCAGGTGGCGACCGATCCGCTGTTCCTCGCGCTGCGTGGCGGCGGACCCGATGTCGGCAACTCCGCCGGTGTGCCCTGGACCGGGGCCTATGTCAACTCCAACGGCGAGCCGTCGGTGGATCTGCGCAGCAATCTCGCGGCGGAATCCCGCGCCAAGATCGTCTACGAATACCTGAAACAGTTCACCGACGATCCGGGCGTGCAGGACACCCTCTCGTTCCTGATGTCGCGGGAGGTGGCGCACTTCCAGCAGTTCACTGCCGCTCTCAACGAACTGCCGGTCAATTTCCCGCCCGGCGCGCTGCCCGGCGACGACCGCTTCCAGAACATGGCTTTCAACATGTCCAACGGCGACGGCAGCGCCCGCGGACCGTGGAACGAAGGGCAGGGACCGTGGCCGGCCGGCGTGGAATGGGAATACGTCGCCGACCCGGTGCGTGACTGGCTGGGTACCGGTCACCGGGAAAACCGGGGTCCGGCCACCAACCCCGAGGGCAGCCCCGCGGTAGCGGGCAGTAAACCGTTCACCCACGAACAGCACGGGCCCGCCTGAACCGCACCGGTGGGGCCAGGGAGCACATCATGGACGCATTGACTTTCCTACGTGCCGACCACGAAAGCGTGCTCGGCATGATCGAATCACTCGAACGCGGCCGCGGCACCAGCGAAACCGAGCTGCGCAACCGCGGACATCTGGCCACCAGCCTGGTGATCGCCGCCTCGCAGCACGAAGCGGTCGAGGAACAGTTCTTCTGGCCCGCGGTCCGCAAGATCCTGCCCGAGGGCGACGAACTCGCCGATCACGGCCTCGACCAGGAGGAGTCGGGTAAACAACTGCTCCAGCAGATCGAGGACTCCGAAGCCGGAACACCGGAGTTCGAGCAGGCACTGACCGATTTTCTCGTCGCGATGCGCGAGCACATCGAATACGAGCAGAATCAGGTGTGGCCGCGGTTCGCCGAGGTCGAGCCACCGGAGGAGATGGCCGATCTCGGGGAGAAGATGGCGGCGGCCAAGAAGAAGGCACCCACCCGCCCCCACCCGAAAACCCCGTCCAGCCCGGCAGCTCAGAAGACCGCCGGGTTGGCGGCGGCCGCCACGGACAAAGTCCGCGATATGGCCGGCGGCCGGAAAACGGACGAACCGGCCGACCCACCCACTCCGTGAACGCCGTCGGCCGCCGGTTCCTCCGGCGGCCGACGGGTTCGCTCGCGGCCATGATGCAGAACCGGAAAATCCCGAGGGGCCGGCGGGCCGGTTTGCCCCGCGCCCGGCCGGGTAGGTCGGCCGGATGGTGAAACGCGAGGTCGCCGACGGAATACGCCGGATCACACACGCCGATGTCAACGTGTACCTGATCGAGGACGAGGACGGTGTCACGCTCGTGGACACAGGTCTGCCCGCGACCTTCCGCCACATCACCGCCGCCTTACGGGATATGGGGCGTACGCCGGCCGAGGTGCGGGCCGTCCTGCTCACGCACGCGCATTTCGACCACGTGGGGTCGGCCAAGCGTGCCCACGAGACCTGGGGTGTCCCCGTCTTCGCCCATGACGGTGATCGTGAGCTGGCCGCCCACCCTTATCGATACAAACGCGAACGCAATCCACTGCGGTATCCGTTGAAATACCCGCGTTCGGTGGCGGTGCTGGGAAAGATGGCTCTGGCCGGAGCGCTGGTCGTGCGCGGGCTCGACGACATCTTGTCCCTGCAGGCCGGTTCGCGGCTTCCGGTGCCGGGCAGGCCGCGGGTGGTGTTCACCCCGGGCCACACTCTCGGACACTGCGCCCTGCACCTGCCCGAGCGCGACGTGGTGCTCTCCGGTGATGCGCTGGTGACGCTGGATCCCTATACCGGCGGGAAAGGGCCGCAGATCGTCGCGGGTGCGGCCACCGCAGACAGTCCCATGGCCCTGGCGTCCCTGGCCGCGCTGGCCGATACGGGAGCGCATTCGGTGCTCCCGGGCCACGGGGAGCCCTGGACCGGCGGCGCGGCGACCGCGGTGGAACTCGCGGTGCGGGCCGGACCGCATTGAGCGTTACGCGGCGCGGACCCGCGCGCCGCCGGCGTTCGGGCAGTGACCGCAAAAGCCGGTGACACTGCCGCTCTCCGGTGGTCGAGGCGCCGACCGCGAACGGCGGCCCCATCATCACGGTTTAGTAACAGGTACGAGGGGTAGCACGGCCGATGTCGGCGCTCCGGGGCAGTACAGGAGCGGAGCAGCGCAGGAGTGAGGAGCCGTGATGGCGAACGGATACCACGAGTCGAACTTCGAGTCGGAAGTGTTACCGCTGTCGGGAATTCAATTACAATGGCGCGGCACCGACCGCTGCTTCCGGGTGACACAGCCGCGGCCGAACGGGGAGATCGTGACCGAGGCGGGGGAGGACGAGCTGCTGTGGCGGCCGTGGTCCGGGCGCGCGGATATGGCCGTCGGTGTGTCGGGGCCCATCAATGCCAATACCCCGGGCCGGTGGTGGGTGGTGTGGGGTGAATACGTGGGTGATCCGGTGACGGTCGCACTCGCTGACGGCGCGAGGCCTCCGGTGTGGTTCGTGGGCGGATTGTGGGTCAGCGAATGGAGCGGACCCGAACAGCCCGCTGTGGTCACGACGGCCACGCAGCGCACCGAAGTGCGCTTCGCTCCGCCGTCGTTCCTGTCCCCGCCGCTGACCACCCTCGGCGACGGCACGAGCGGCTGCTGGGTGCACGTGGAGACCCCGGCCGGCTTTCGCCCCCGCAGCACCGTCACCCCCGCGTAGGCTGCCCGGGCCCGCGATACCCTGGCGAATCCCGTTGCGCCGAATCCGCTTCCGTGCGATCGGGTAGCTATTACAGGCCGCCACCGGTTTCTCCGCGGACGCCGCGGGTAGCACCGGTCTCGATGACCGGTGCCCGCGGGCACAGTGTGTGAGGAGACGTGCGCGCGTGTGGGATGTGTTGATCGCGGGGGGTTGGGGGCTGCTGGCAGGATCATCGCTGCTGCTGGGCGCCCTGGTCGGGTACTTGGTTCGGATACCGGTGGCAATCGTCGCCAGTGTGATGGCCTTCGGCAGCGGTGTACTGCTGTCCGCGGTGTCGTTCGAATTGATCGCCGAAGCGCACGATCGAGGTGGAATGGCGCCCACCGCGTTCGGCGCGATCTCCGGGGCCCTGGTCTACACCCTCGCGAATATCGTTCTGGCCCAGCGAGGGGCGCGGCACCGCAAACGCTCGGGCGACCAGCAGCCCTCGGAATCCGAACAATCCGGCTCCGGGACCGCGATCGCCCTGGGCGCGTTACTGGACGGGATACCGGAGTCGATCGTCATCGGCACCACCCTGCTCGGCGGCGGCGCCGTCAGCGCCGTGACCGTTGCGGCGGTGTTCATCAGCAATGTCCCCGAAGGGCTGTCCAGCGCTTCGGGAATGCGCCGCGCCGGCCGCGGCCCCCGGTATGTGTTCACATTGTGGGCCGGTATCGCGGTGGTCAGTGGCGCGGCGGCGATGGCCGGTTACGGTCTGCTCGGCGGTGCGTCGGCGACCGTGCTGGCCGCGATCACCGCGTTGGCCGCCGGCGCGATCCTGGCGATGATCGCCGACACGATGATCCCGGAAGCGTTCGAACACGCTCATATCTGGATCGGGTTGATCACCGTGGCCGGCTTCCTGACGGCATTCGGTCTGTCCCAACTCGGGACCTGATACCGGGCGTGGAAGAACGCCGGTACCGCCCCGGGTTCGCCGCTGTCGGATCACCGCGTACGCGCGCACCTTCCACTGGCCGGGACCGGACCGACGAGGCGGGCGCCGCGGGGGATAGCGTCGGCCCGGGATGCCGACGAGCGGCCGGGAACGTATGGCATGCGGTACGAGGGCAGGAGCCGAGTTGGAACGCGTGACCATAGCCGAGATGCTGCTCGATCGCCTCGGCGACGCCCATCCGGGCGTACGGACCCGGGACCGGGACTGGACCTGGGACGAGACGGTGCGCGAGAGCGCGGCCCGGGGCGCGCTGGCCACCGCTCTGCGCGTCGAGGGCCCGTTCCATATCGGCGTGCTGCTCGACAACACCCCCGAATTCCTGTTCTGGCTCGGCGGCGCGGCATTGACCGGGGCGGTGATCGTCGGCATCAACCCGACACGGCGAGGTGCCGAGCTCGAGGCCGAGATCCGTTATGTCGATTGTCAGCTGATCGTCACCGACACCGCGGGTATGGCGCGTATCGCCGATCTCGACCTGGGGCTCGGCGCGGACCGTTTCGTCCTCGTCGACGCGCCGTCCTATCTCGCCCGGGTAGCCGCGCACCGGGTGGCGGAGCCCGCCGCCGGTCCGGCGGTGCACGCCTCGTCGCTGTTGCTGCTGCTGTTCACCTCCGGAACCACCGGTACGTCGAAGGCGGTGCGATGCAGCCAGGGCCGGTTGGCGCGCCTGGCGTACGCGAACACCGAGAAATACGGCCATGTGCGCGCCGACGTCGATTACTGCTGTATGCCGCTGTTCCACGGAAACGCGTTGATGGCGCTGTGGGCGCCGGCACTGGCCAACGGTGCGACCGTCTGCCTGACACCGAAATTCTCTGCTTCCGGCTTCCTGCCGGACGTGCGCTTCTTCGGCGCCACGTTCTTCACCTACGTGGGCAAGGCGTTGAGCTATCTGCTGGCCACCCCGGAGCTGCCCGACGACAGCGACAACACCCTCGTCCGCGGGTTCGGCACCGAGGCCTCGCCGGAGGACAGGGCGCAGTTCGCGCGCCGCTTCGGAGCCGAATTGCTGGAGGGCTACGGGTCCTCGGAGGGCGCCGGGTCGGTGAAACCCGACCCGGACACACCCCCGGGCGCACTGGGCCGGCCGGCGCACGACGGCATCGTCGTCGTACACCCGCAGACCCGGAGCGAGTGTGCCCGGGCGGTGCTCGACCGGCACGGCCGGGTTCTCAATCCGGACCAGGCCATCGGTGAGATGGTCGACAAGGGCGGCGCGCAACGTTTCGAGGGGTATTACAAGAACGAGTCCGCGGTGGCCGAGCGGATCCGGCACGGCTGGTACTGGACCGGTGATCTCGGCTATGTCGACGAAGCCGGGTTCATCTACTTCGCCGGTCGGCGCGGCGACTGGATCCGCGTGGACGGGGAGAACATCTCGGCGTTGCTGATCGAGCGGATTCTGCGGCGACACCCGGAGATCAT
The DNA here is from genome assembly GCF_001613205.1 of Nocardia sienata NBRC 100364. GTDB lineage: Bacteria > Actinomycetota > Actinomycetes > Mycobacteriales > Mycobacteriaceae > Nocardia > Nocardia sienata. Next base: position 21,781 of record NZ_BDBX01000003.1, read on the forward strand.
CGCGGCCGGTGTGTACGCGGTGCCCGACCCGCGTTCGGGCGACCAGGTCATGGCCGCGATCGAGGTCGCCGACGTGTCCGGCTTCGATCCGGGCCGGTTCGCGGCGTTCCTGGCCGGCCAGGACGATCTCGGGACCAAGTCCGCGCCCCGGTTCGTGCGGGTGTCGGCGAGATTGCCGGTCACCGGATCGAACAAGGTGCTCAAGCGCGAATTGCAGGCACAGTTGTGGCGCGGTGACGAACCGGTGTTCCACCGGGTGGGTCGGGGGGCACCGAAGTACGTACCGCTGACCGAAGCCGACCAGCGGGCGCTCGAGGGCGAATTCCACATCCACGGCCGCGCGAGGTTCCTCCCGGAGCCGGAAGTTCCGCGCACCTGAAGTGCTCTCCGGGGAGCCCGGCCGTATCCGGACGGGCGTCGCGGGGTTCGCGCGGCGCGTGGGTACCGCTGTCGTGCCGTACCGCAACGGCGGTTGTCTCAGTGCGGTGCGGTGTTCTCCAGCCGACGGAGCGACCAGGGTAACGCGTCGATCGGCACTCCGATACCGGTTCGGCCGGCGCCGGTCTTGGACCCAGGGGGGAGTCCCGGATCGGTGGCCAGGATTACGCGGCCCTCGGCGTTGACGAGCACAAGGGCGTGAACCGAGGCCCGGAACCGGGGAAGCAGGACCTCCTGCATCGCGCCGACCGGCACATCGGCGCCGGCGATCCCGAGGAACTGTCCCGCGGCGGTAACGACCGGAACCGCGAAAGTGCACACGTATTGGTCGGTGCACGCGAAATCGATGTAGGGTCCGTGCACCCAGCGGTGCCGCTCGTCACGGGGGACCACATACCAGTCCATCTGGGTGTAGTCGTAGAAGTATTCGCTCTGCGGATTCAGCTCGGGGTCCAGCCGGTGGGGTTCGTGTGCCGGATGCAACTGCCACCACTCGAGGAACCGGGGCCGGTCGGCGAGTACACCGTCGGCGATGACCACGCCCGCCCCGTCGAACAGGTCGCCCGCCTGCTCCAGTTCCCGGGTGATGGGCTCACGCAGCGACGTCAGGTCGGCGGAACGAGGAGCCGATCGCCGGTTTCCGGTGACCTCGTTCCACACGCTCGTCAACGCGTTCCCTATCGTCGTCAGCGGCAAGAAAATCTGCTCGGCCAGCTCTGCCACGACAGAAGCGAGCGACTCGACGGTCGGAGGTCTCGGTTTGTCCGTCATCGATCACTGAGCTCCATACGTAGGGCGACGAGGCGACGGATGCGGGATTCACTATGTGATTCTGCCAGCTCCCGGGCCGCGGCATCATCCTCGCGTTCGATGGCGCGGACCAGATCGCTGTGGACCGAGGCCTCGGCGGCCGGATCCAGCTCCACCCGCGGCAGCCAGACCAGTGCGGAGAGCTCGGCCTGGAGATCGACCTGGGCCCGAGTGAGTCTGGTGGACTGCGCGCATACGGCCATCTCGATGTGGAAGCGGCTGTCGGCCCGCCGGGCCGCGACCGGTTCGGTGCTGGTCCGCAACCGGTCGGTCAGGGCATGGAGCCGGGCCACATCGGCCCGGCCGCCGCGGCGGGCGGCGAATACCGCGGCCGCCCCGGCGATGGCGAACTGGGCGTCGCCGAGGTCGCGTAATTCCGCGAGACTCATCTGCTGCAACCGGGCCGACGCGGTGTGTTCGAGGACCTCCGCGGACGAACAGATGAAGCTACCGCCCCCGCGACCTCGCTTGGTGCGGACGATGCCCTGCTGCCGGAGGACGGCCAGTGCCTCGCGCAGCGTCATCGTCGATACACCCAGCTGATCGGCGAGGGTCAGTTCGCTCGGCAACTGCTGGCCGTCCACCATCACCCCGAGGCTGATCGCCGCGGAAAGTCGCTGGACCACGGCCTCCGTTTTCGGACCACTGCCCTCCAGTGGTGACAGAACAGCGCTGAGCGCGGTCAGGCCCGCGCGTTCCTGCTGGGACAACGCGACTCCTCCGGTGCGCGGTATGTGGATCGATTCTATGACTCGGAATTTGAAATATGAACTATGGAGTCAATAGAGAGTCGGCGCCCCACCGGTCTTTCATCCCAGGATCGCGCTCCACATCGCCCAAGCCATTGAAATATGGTTTCATAGGTATTAGATTGTCGGTGGCGCCGCCTCGGGGCGCCCTCAGCGGACCGGACGATCCAGAGAGGCAACGACATGCACGAACACCCGGCTGGCTGTGTCGAGGATCCGCATCGGCAGCGTCGTCGCGGTGCGGAACCATCCGCCGGCCCGGCGGTGACCATCGAGCAGGGCGGATGTTCGGGCGGCGCGTCGGTGAACGAAGGTATGTGCCGGACGGAAGTCGACGGGCTCCGCGCCACCTGGCGCCTGCTGCGGCATCACGCCATCGCCATCGTCGTCGTCGAAAAACTCTCCGATGCCTCCCCGGTGGTCCACTTCCCCTCCGGCAGCTATCCGGACCTCGCGCGGGCACGAGAACTGTATCCGGAACTGGCCGGGCTCTGGGATGCGATCCGGCACGAATTCTGGGGACGGCTCATGTCGCCGCTGTCACCCGGTTCAGGGGCGCACGCCTGGGCATGACACCCACGCGGTCGCAGTGGCCGCATGGGCGAGGCCTGTGCCGGTGCCTTCCCGGTCAGGGCCGGAACTCCTGCGCCTTGGCCTTGGCGCCCTGCACCATCAGATGCCAGGCGTCCGGGTCGCCGCGCAGTACCGAGGCGGCCATCTCCTTCAGCTGCTCGTAGCTGGCGTGCGGGGGAATCGGCGGCACCTCGGGGTCGCATCGGACGTCGAGAACGACCGGCCCGTCCGCGGCGAGAGCGTAATCCCAGGCTCCGCCGATCGCGTCCGGTTTCTCCACCGCGACCGCCTCGATACCCATCGCCCGCGCGATCTCGGCGTAAGAGACATCGGGGAGGCTCTGCGATTCCTCGAACTTCGGCGCGCCGCCCATGGCACGCAGTTCCCAGGTGACCTGATTGAGATCGTTGTTGTGGAAGACACAGACGATCAGCCGGCGATCCTGCCACAGATGCTGATAGCGGGCGATGGTCATGAGCTCGGCGAGCCCGTTCATCTGCATGGCGCCGTCGCCGACCAGGGCGATCGCGGGGCGGTCGGGATGGGCGAACTTCGCGCCGATGGCATAGGGGACCCCCGGGCCCATCGTGGCGAGGGTGCCCGAGAGCGATCCGCGCATCTGATCGCGGAAGCGCAGGCAGCGGGCGTACCAGTTGGTGGAGGATCCGGAATCCGCGGTCACGATGGCGTTGCCGGGAATCCGCTCGGACAACTCCCACACCACCCGCATCGGATTGATCGGGTGGGCGTCGAGCATGCTCTGGCGCTCCACGGTGGCCCACCACCGGTGCACGTTCTTCTCGATCTCCTCGCGCCAGGAGCGGTCCTGTTTGCGCTGCAGCAGCGGGATCAGGTGGCGCAGGGTGGTCCGCGCGTCGCCGACCAGGTTCACCTCGGTGGGATAGCGCATGCCGATCATCGCGCCGTCGAGGTCGATCTGTACCGCGCGTGCCTGATCGAGTTCGGGCAGGAACTGGCTGTAGGGGAAATTGGAACCGACGATCAGCAGGGTGTCGCAGTCGCGCATCAGCTCGTAGCTGGGCCGGGTGCCCAGCAGTCCGATCGACCCGGTGACGAACGGGAGGTCATCGGGCAGGACGTCCTTGCCCAGGAGCGCCTTGGCGATGCCCGCACCGGTCAGGTCGGCGACCTCGAGCACCTCCGCCGCGGCCGCCCGGGCGCCCTGGCCCACCAGCATGGCGACCTTCGACCCGGCGTTGAGCACATCGGCGGCGTGCCGGATTTCGTCCTCTGCCGGATCGGAACTCGTCACCGGTGCCGCGGGCGGGCTGGACGGAACCTGTTTGAACTCGTGCTGCGGGGGCTCGTACGGTTCCTCCTGGAGATCCGCCGGGATGATGACCGCGGTGGGGGAGCGGCGAGCGATGGCGGTGCGGAAGGCCCGGTCCAGGGCATTCGGCAGCTGGCTGGAGACGTTCACCTCAACCAGGTAGTCGGCGGCGACGTCCTTGTACAGCGATTGGAGGTCGACTTCCTGCTGGTAGCTGCCGCCCATCGCGCTCCGCGCGGTCTGACCCACGACGGCCACCACCGGAACATGATCGAGTTTGGCGTCGTAGAGCCCGTTGAGCAGGTGGATCGCACCGGGGCCCGAGGTCGCGGTACATACGCCCACCTTGCCGCTGAACTTGGCGTACCCGGTCGCCTGAAAAGCCGCCATCTCCTCGTGCCGGGCCTGGACGAACCGCGGTGAATTGTCGGCGCGGCCGAACGCGGCCACGAGGCCGTTGATGCCGTCGCCGGGGTAACCGAAGACCTGCTCGACCCCCCATTCGCGGAGGCGCCGCAGGACATAGTCGGAGACTTGCTGGGCCATAGCTTCTCCTCGCTGACTCGCGGAGCGGGTGTCGACCGTCGTGCTACCCGCTGTGGTCGAAGTCAATCCGCGGGGCCCGCCGAACGCGGTCGAACCCAGCGACGATGCCGGGCGGAGCTCGGCCCTCGCCGGTCGGCTCGGGTGAACCGTTTCCGGCGGTCAACTGTTACCGGGACAGGTGGGCGCATAGTGCGTGCTGCCCGAGGATTTGCTGGTAGCGCGCTCGGCGGCTGATGGCCGACGGGTGCTGCCCACCGGCTCCGGTCCCGATACGGCCGCGGCCGCCACCGGCTTCCGAGAGCGGCGCTGGCTCGCACGACCCCCGGGATTCCTTGCGGGAGGGTGGATCCCGTTCCTGCACCGGCGTGGAGCCCGTACGCTGGTCCGGCAAACATGGGTCAGTGTGGGAGGAATGCGTTGGGTCGCAGAGAGCCGCGGGAAGAACGGGACGTTTCGCCGGAGAACCGCGAAGCCGTCCGCAACGACATCAGGGAGGAGCTCGGCATCCCGCGCACCTTCGAGGACGCGACACCGGACGATGTCGCGGCATGGTTGGCCCGGGTCGAGAACATGATGCAGACCGTCCCCCGGCAGAATCGGCAACCGTACGACATCACCGACAGCAACGGCGTGACCGATGTGGTCGGGGAGGCGTACATGCTGCGCCGGCTCGCCGACATCCGTAAGGAGTTGCAGGCCGGGCTGAGGAATACCACGGCGCGACGTGAACTCGACCAGATCCAGTATGTAGCCGAATCCGCGATCCACGATCCGGTGGCGAGGCAGATGGTCGCGGCTCAGATCCAGCGGGCACATGACGTGGTGGCGAAATCCTCGGTGACCGAGGACGCGCGGGATTCTGCATTGGAGACCGAGTTGCACAATGTGGTGCGAGATCTGAAGGAGCGCCGTTCGCGGATGCGGTGGTCGCTGTTCCAGCGCGAACCCATCGCCGTTCTCATCGGCGCGGTCCTGCTGGTCGGGTTCAGTGTCGTGATGGTGGTCGCGATGTTCACGGATACGAAGGTCCCCGAGATCGTGATGAACATGATCCTGCTGATACTCGGGTTCTTCTTCGGGCAGTCCGCCACGGGTGGGCGGGGTGGTCAGCGGGACAGCTGATCCGGCCTGACGGCCGGTGTCAGTGACCGGGTCCGTCGGAGGCGGCGCTGCCGGTGGTGGGGCTGGGGGGCTGGGACAGTTCCGCGCCGGCGCCGTGGCTGCTGCGGCCGATATGGGATTCCTTGCGGATGCGTTCGGACATGTGCGGATAGTGCAGTTCGAAGGCGGGTCGTTCGGAGCGGATCTTGGGCAGTTCGTAGAAGTTGTGCCGCGGCGGCGGACAGCTGGTCGCCCATTCCAGGGAGTTGCCGTATCCCCACGGGTCGTCCACGGTGACCACCTCGCCGTAGCGGTAGCTCTTGAAGACATTCCACACGAAAGTGATCATCGAGACGCCGAGAACGAACGAGCCGACGGTGGACACTGTGTGCAGGGCGGTGAAGCCGTCGTCGGCCTGATAGTCGGCGTAGCGCCGTGGCATGCCCTCGGCGCCGAGCCAGTGCTGCACCAGGAAGGTGGTGTGGAAGCCGAGGAAGGTGGTCCAGAAGTGGAGCCGCCCGAGGCGTTCGTCCATGAGCCGGCCGGTCATCTTGGGGAACCAGAAGTAGATGCCGGCGAACGTGGCGAACACGATGGTGCCGAAGAGCACGTAGTGGAAGTGCGCCACCACGAAATAGGAGTCGTGTACGTGCCAGTCCAGGGGCGGGCTGGCCAGGATGACCCCGGACAGACCACCGAAGAGGAAGGTGACGAGGAAGCCCACCGAGAACAGCATCGGTGTCTCGAAGGTCAGCTGTCCCTTCCACATGGTGCCGATCCAATTGAAGAATTTCACGCCGGTCGGCACAGCGATGAGAAAGGTCATGAACGAGAAGAACGGCAGCAACACCGCGCCGGTGGCGTACATGTGATGAGCCCACACCGCCATCGACAGGCCACCGATGCCGATCGTCGCGAAGACCAGCGCGGTATAGCCGAAAATAGGTTTGCGGCTGAACACCGGGAAGATCTCGGAGACGATACCGAAGAACGGCAGCGCGATGATGTAGACCTCCGGATGACCGAAGAACCAGAACAGGTGCTGCCACAGCAGGACGCCGCCGACGCCGGGATCGTAGATATGGCCGCCGAAATGCCGGTCGTAGGCCAGCGCCATGAGCGCCGCTGTGAGGATCGGGAATGCCAAGATCACCAGAATGCTGGTCACCACGATGTTCCAGGTGAAGATGGGCATCCGGAACATCGTCATGCCAGGGGCCCGCAGACACACCACGGTGGTGATCATGTTGACCGCCCCGAGAATCGTGCCCAAACCGGAAACAGCCAGGCCCATGATCCACAGATCGCCGCCGACGCCCGGCGAGTGCATGATATCGGTGAGCGGCACATACGCCGTCCAGCCGAAATCGGCGGCACCGCCCGGAGTGACGAATCCGGCGGTTGCCATGGTGGCACCGAACAGATACAGCCAGTAGCTCAGGGCATTGAGGCGGGGAAACGCCACATCCGGTGCCCCGATCTGTAGCGGCAGCACCGCGTTGGCGAAACCGAACACCACCGGTGTGGCATAGAACAGCAGCATGATCGTGCCGTGCAGGGTGAACAGCTGGTTGTACTGTTCCGGCGACAGGAACTGCAGACCCGGCCGGGCCAGTTCCCCGCGGAGCAGCAGCGCCATCAACCCGCCGATCAGGAAGAACGCGGTCGCTGAGACCAGGTACATGATGCCCAGCAGTTTCGGGTCGGTCGTGGTCACCAGCTTCCGGATGGCCGAACCCTTCGGGCCCACCCGCGCCGGAAACGGGCGAGTGGGGGTGAGCTCTGCGGGCCGAGACGGTGTCACTGCCATATGCTCTCCTTCGTCCGAGCCACCGTGTGCGTTCGAACCACTGATGCCCGCGCCGGTACCCACGCTGCGTCCGGCTAAACCCTGCCCGACCGGCCTGGAAAAGTGGGGCAGCGACACCCGGGAAAGCGGTGCGGGCCGGGTGCGTGCGTAAACGCTGAGCACTTTTTCCGCATATCGAACCGGGCAGCGGGGGATTTCTCCGGCCGGGGATATAGTGGATCGGGCAAGAGGTGAGCCCATGGTTTCTTTCGCTACCTACAACGCTGCCCTGGGGCGTCTTCACCGATGAGCGGTGAAGACCTTCTCCGCACGCAGCGCGAGACGATATCGTTTCGCGCCGAGCTGGCCGCGGCCGGTTACCTCGATGCGGTGGAAATCGGGCGGGGTGGATTCGGGGTGGTGTATCGCTGCCGGCAGCCGGAGCTGGACCGGACCGTGGCAGTGAAGGTCCTCACGGCGGGCCTGGACGAGGAAAATCGAGCCCGATTTCTGCGAGAACAGCGGGCGATGGGCCGCTCGACCGGGCACCCGAATATCGTCACCGTCCTGGAAGCGGGCACACTCGCCGGCGGCTCCCCCTATCTGGTGATGCCCTATTACCCCTCCGGGTCTCTCGATATATGCATCCGTCGGCACGGCCCGATTTCGCCGGAGGACGGGTTGCGGATCGGGTCGAAGATCGCCGGCGCACTCGAAACAGCCCACCGGCTCGGGATCGTGCATCGAGACGTGAAACCGGGGAATATTCTGCTCACCGATTTCGGCGAGCCCGCGTTGACCGATTTCGGCATCGCGCATATCGGTGGCGGGTTCGAGACGGCCGCCGGAACAGTGACAGGCTCTCCCGCGTTCACCGCCCCCGAAGTACTCGAAGGGGAGCCGTCGACACCGGCGGCGGATGTCTACGGGCTGGGCGCGACCCTGTTCTGCGCGCTGACCGGACATGCGGCCTTCGAACGGCGTAGGGACGAGAACCTGGTGGCGCAGTTCCTGCGGATCACCGCCGATTCCCTGCCGGACCTGCGGCGCAGCGGTATAGACGACGAGGTGTCGGCCCTGGTGGAAGCGGCAATGAGGCGGGACCCCCGCGAACGCCTCTCCGCCGCCGAGTTGGGCGAGGACATTCGCCGGGTGCAACGGCGCCACGGGAGCCCGACGGGCGAGTCGGCCCTGCTGACCCGGCCCGGTCCCGTACTTTCGCTTCCCAAGAGTGCACCATCAGGTGGGCGGCAGGTGGAGAGCGTCGGTGAGAACACCGGTGGCAACCTGCCACTGGAGCTGACCGGTCTCGTCGATCGGCGTGCCGAGTTGACCGAGCTCAAGAATCATCTGTCGAGGTCGCGTTCGGTCACACTCGTCGGTACCGGAGGCGTGGGCAAGACGCGGGTGGCGCTCAAGGCCGCGTCTCAGGTCCGGCGTGACTTCGCCGACGGTGTGTGGCTGGTCGATCTCGCTGCCGTGATCGAGGCCGGGCTGCTGGTCGACACAGTAGCGGCAACGATCGGTGTACGGGACGACTCGACGCGGCCGTTACTGGAAACTCTGCTGAACTACCTGTACTCGCGCGAAACTCTGCTCGTCCTGGACAACTGTGAGCACATCGTCGAGGCGGTCGCCGAGCTGACCGAGACGCTGCTCGTCTCATGTCCCGGGGTGCGGACCATCGTCACCAGCCGCGAGCCGCTGAAGATCGCCGGCGAAGTGACCCAATCGGTGATGCCCCTCGCGGTTCCCGAACCGGATCACCAACCGTCGCTGCAGGGACTGCCCCGTTACGACGCGCTGACACTGTTCGCCGAGCGGGCCGCGGCGGTCGTACCCGGGTTCGAGATCAACCAGGACAATATGGCCGCGGTGACCAGCATCTGCGTCGAACTGGACGGCGTACCGCTGGCGATCGAGCTCGCCGCCGCCCGCATGCGCACGCTGTCGCCGGAGCAGATCCTGCATCGGCTGGCCGACCGATACGGGCTGCTCACCGGCGCCTTCCGCACCGCGCCGACCCGGCAACGGTCCCTCGAGCTGTGCCTCGATTGGAGCTACGACCTGTGTTCGCCGACCGAACAGCGAGCGTGGGCCCAACTCTCGGTGTTCGCGGGCAGCTGCGGACTGGACGCGGCCGAGCAAGTGTGCAGTGTGGGATCGGCGCCCGCCGAGATCATCGATGTGCTCGCCGGGCTGGTGGACAAGTCGATACTGATCCGGGAACAGTCGGGTTCGGTCGTGCGGTTCCGGATGCTGGAGATCCTGCGCGACTACGGCCGGTCCAAGCTGCGGGAATCCGGCGAGTACGAGGAGCTGTGCCGCCGGCACCGGGCCTGGTATCAGCGTCTGGCGCTGGACGCGGAGGCCGGCTGGATCGGCCGCGCGCAGCTCGGCTGGATCGCCCGGCTCGACCGCGAACACCCCAATCTGCGCGAAGCCCTCGAATCCGCCCTGGCCGAGGACACCGAGGAAGCGGCGTCGGCAGGACTGCAGACGGCCTCCGCACTGTGGGAATTCTGGGTGTTCCGCGGCTTCTATGGCGAGGGACGGTCCTGGATCGATCGGGTGCTGGCCCACCCCAGCGCTCGATCGATCCCCGATCGGGTGAAGGCACTGCGCGTCGCGATCGACCTGGCGGCGGCGCAGGGCGATTTCCGGTCCGCGGCGACACTGCTCCAGGAGGGCCGGGTGCTGGCCGAACGCGACCCGACGCCGATGCTGCAGGCCCAGATGAACCACGCGGCGGCGGTCCTGGCCCTGCTCAGTGGTGATCCCGTGCGTGCCGCACCGCTCCTGGACGCCGCCATCGAGGTCTACCGTTCGAACCCCACCGGCCATCTCCATATTCATGCCCTGACCCTGCTCGGCATGACGTATGAGATGCGCGGCGAGACGGAGAAGGCGATCGAGCACCAGCAGCGGCTGATCGACATCACCGAGGGGTGCGGCGGAATACTGTATCGCGCGCTGGCCCTGCGGAGCCTGGGTGTCGCCGAATGGCGTCGCGGCAATGTCGACCGGGCGCAGGAGTTGATCGAGGAAGCGCTGCGCGTCGACCGTCCACTCAACAGCCATCTGGTGCTGACCTTCTGCCTCGAGGCATCGTCCTGGGTCGCCTGTCACCGCCGGGAGGCCGAGCGGGCGGCGGTGCTCATGGGCGCCGCTCGCCACCTCTGGCCGGCGGGCGGCAGCCGCGGCCGCGTCTTCGATACGCTGTCGCACTTCCACGAGGAGTGCGAGGAGTCGGCGCGGAAAACTCTCGGCGACCAGAAGTTCGATGCGGCATTCGAACGAGGCCGCACGATGAGCGCCGCCACGGCGCGAGCGTACGCACTGCGCGAACAATCCACCGGCACGACCGAGGGCCCCGACCGGGCGGTCCGGTTGACCAAACGCGAGCGGCAGGTCGCCGCCCTGGTCGCCCAGGGCCTCAGCAACAGGCAGATCGCCACCGAACTCGTCGTCTCACCGCGCACCGCCCAGGGGCACGTCGAGAACATCCTCACCAAGCTGGGGTTCACCTCCCGTGCCCAGATCGCGGCGTGGATAGTGGACGAAACCAACCAGGGCTGATCGCGGCGCTTCGTGCCGGGCCGGGCGACCGGGTTTCCTCGGTGGTGCGACGGTTCAGCCCGCTGACTGGATCCCGCGCAGCTTCTCCGGATTGACCTGGAAGCGAATGTTCTCGAGGCGGCCGTCGCGAATGTCGTAGGTGAGCGCGCCGATGCGGTGGTCGCCGAGTGCGCCGAGGATGCTCAGTTCGCCGTTGACGACCGCGGGTTCGAGCCGGATACCGGCAGAGTCCGGTTTGGCCAGGACACCCAGTAGCCAGCGTGCGACGTGGTCGGGGCCGTGGAGCGGGCGGCGGGCCGCGGTGACGATACCGCCGCCGTCGTTCCACAGCGTCACTTCCGGTGCGAGCAGTTCCATGAGCGCGTTGAGGTCGCCGCCGTGGCAGGCGGCCAAGAATTTCTCGGTGATCTGTTCGCGTGCGGTCTGGTCCGCGTCGAACCGGGGCCGGCGGGACTGCACATGCGAACGGGCGCGGTGCAGGATCTGCCGGACGGTGGCTTCGGGGCGGTCGAGGAAGCCGCCGATTTCGGCACAGGAGTAGCCGAAGACCTCACGGAGGACGAATACGGCGCGTTCGGTGGGGTTGAGGGTTTCCAGGACGACCAGCATCGCGGTCGACACGGTATCGGCCATTTCGCTCTCCTCGGCGGCGGTCGATGCGGTGATAACCGGTTCGGGAATCCAGGGACCGATATAGGTTTCGCGGACGACCCGGGCGGAGGTGAGATGGTTCAGCGCGAGATTGGTCACCGTGCGTACCAGGTAGGCCTTCGGATGAACCACCGAAGCCCGATCCACCGCGCGCCATTTGAGCCAGGCGTCCTGCAGGATGTCCTCTGTGTCGGTCACACTGCCCAGGAGGTGATAGGCGGTACCGAAGAGCAGCCGGCGGTGTTCGACGAACGGGTCGACGGGCTCCCCGGGCAGTTCGGGGGCCGGGAGCGGCCGGTGGGTGTCGCGCTCGTGCACTGTGCTGTCCTGACGGTCGGAGGGCCGTATTCCACGGGGCCGGGAGACTGTGCGGTTCTCCGGCCCCGCGGAACCCGGGTGCTCATGTGGTCTTCCGGGTGGCGCGGCCGCCCTTCGACAGCTGTACCGGAATCCTCACATAGCGGCTCGCCCGGGCGGCCACCGTCGGGCTGCTGCTGACCTGTTCCTTGTAGATCGCCGCGGCCCTGCCCCGGAGATACCACCTGTTCGGGGTGTCGTCCGCGTGGGTGAACTGGATGACCGCGTCCTTGCGGCCCAGGCTCACCGGCTGGTGGAAGTAGCCGAAGCGCAGCGGTTGCACTGTTCTCCCGCGCAGCAGGCGGGCTATGGCGGCGGCGGTGTAATCGGCGGTGACCACACCGCTCTGACAGGTGCCGTGCAGCTGTCCCCACGCCTGCCGCACGTGGGCGGCGTCACCGACGGCGTGGATCTCCGGGTGCGATACCGACCTCAGTGTGGCGTCGGTGACGATGAGCCCTTTCGCGTCGGTCGCGATTCCGGCCGCGGCAGCGAGCGGCGACACTCGTACACCGGTGGTCCACAAGGTCAGATCCGAGGGGACGACTTCGCCGGTGTCCAGCCGCACGGCGTCGGGGAGCACTTTGGTGACCTTCACCCCGGCCGTGCGGACCACGCCCAGCCGGTCCAGGACCCGGTTCAGGTAGGCGCGGGCCTTCTCGCCCATCATGGCGCCGGGTTCGGCCGAGCCGATCAGGCGGACCGTCGCCCCGGGGTGCGCCTCGGCGATCTCGGCGGCCGCCTCGATGCCGGTGAGTCCGCCACCGCAGACGGTGACCGTGCCCCCCACCGCGGCGATTTCGGGCAGTCGCTGCGCGAAGTGATGTGCCAGGGCGGGGTTGTCGAGTGTCCAGGCGTGGTCCGCCGCGCCCGGGACGGAGCTCGTATCGGTGGTGCTGCCGAGGGCGTAGACCAGCCGGTCGTAGCGCAGGACTGCGCCGTCGTCGAGGGTGACGGTGCGGGTGGCGGTATCGATGGCCCTCGCCGCGGCCCGGCGGAATTCCACGCCAGTTCCGGCCAGCAGATCCGGGATCCGGAAATCGGTCAATTCCTGGCCCGCGGCGACCTGGTGCATGCGCAGTCGCTCGGTGAAGCGGGAAGAAGGGTTCACCAGAGTGATGCGAGTGTTCAGCCTGCGCGTGTAGCGGGCCAGCCGGGCGGTGGCGATCAGACCGGTGTAGCCGGCTCCGAGGACAACGATCTCGTGGGCGGTGTAGGTGTTCATCGTTTACTCCCTGAGGGCTCGTCCGTTGGGGTCGCCTATCGGACAGAGCAGGCCCGGGAAACGTGACAGGTCATCTTGTGATCTGAATGACTCGCATAATCCGGCCGAATACTCTCTGTCCCGACCTCGGCGACCGCTCAGTCCGCCGCAGGGACCGGGCTCTTCGTGGCCAGTTGGACACCGGCCAGGCCGGACCAGCACAAACCGGCGGTCGTGGCAACGGCCTCGTTCTTGGGCAACCGCTTACCGGTGACCACCCAGTCGCGCGCGCACGACTGAGCGATCCCTACTATCTCCGCCGCGATCAGCCATCCCCGCTCGGCCCGGCGCGAGGCCGACGGTGCCATTGCCTGCAGGAGGGCCTCGGTGCAGATCATGGTGGCCTGGCGTGCCATACGCTGCGCCGACGGCTCCTCGGCGTCGGCGGCGCCGGCCAGGAGGGCGGCGCTGCGTGGATGGTTGTCGGCGAAGTCGAACACCGCGGTCACCGTCGCCACCACGATCGATCGCATATCCCCGGCAGGGGCCAATGCCGCGGTGAGCGTGGCCCCCAATACCTCTACCGCCTCGTGCAGCACCGCCAGATAGAGTTCGAGCTTGCTCGAAAACGACTTGTACAGCACCGGTTTGCTGATCCCCGCCCGGCAGGCGATCTCGTCCATACTCGCCGCCCGATAACCGCAGGCGGCGAACAACCCGGCCGCCGCGGCCACGATCACGCGCCGCCGCTCCTGCCTCGCCCGGACTATTTCCGCGTTCACCGCACCGACCACCTCCTCGAACATCGACGTTACCCATGATCGGGTTCACCGGTTGCACTGCCCGGGTGGTCTCCTTGCGTGCCATGGTCGAGTTGTCGTCACATCTGTGCCCAGCCGAGGCGGCACAGGCCTCGATTCCCGCTATCGGCCGTGGGACGTGCCCGCGGATCCGCGGCCCGGCTCCGCCCACGGGCCTGGATATGCGCCGGGGCCCGGTCAGCGGCTCATACTTCACGTTCGTCCTCGATTTCATCATGGAAGCCTGCATGCTGCTGCCGCTCGGGCTCTGCACCTATCCGGGCGCGATCCGGTCGGTGTCGTTCAATGCCGGCCACTACTACCAGTGGCCGATCTACGAGGGTCTGATGTGGGGCGCGGTGCAGGCGGGTCTGGCCTGTCTGCGTTTCTTCACCGATGATCGCGGTCGGACGATCGTGGAACGTGGACTCGACCAGGTCCGAGGCGGCGTCGTCCGGCAGCAGCTCGCCCGTGCCGCCGTCAGTTCCCGGCGCCTCGGTGCGCGGGCGGGAGTGAACTCCGCGCTGGTCTACTACTACTTCGGCAATATGGACAACTTGTTCGTCGCGCTTTTCCGCAGGGGCGCCGAACGCAGCTATCAGCGGTTGGCCGCGGCCGCGGCGGCCGACCAGCCGTTGTGGGCTCTGTGGGACGCGATCCACGACCAGTCCCGTACTGCGCTCACCATGGAGTTCGTCTCGCTGGCGACCCACCGGCCTTCCATCCGATCCGAAATCGCGCAGTCGTCGAAAAGGTTTCGTGAACTCCAGCTGGATATCGTCTCCCGCGCCCTGCAGGGCCGGCGCCCGGACCCGTGGACTCCGATGACTCTTGTCATGCTGATGTCGAGCGTCTCGCGCTTTCTGCGCATGGAAGAAGCTTTCGACATCGATGCCGGGCACGCCGAAATCACCGCTGTGATCGAAGACGCTCTCGAGAAGCTGGAGGGGACACGCCGACCCGAGGGCTCATAGAAGCCGAAGAGGGCGAACCGGTCGGTGTCGAAAACGCGCAGGGGAGTGGCCCCGCAACGACGGCGGGCCGAATCAACGCGCCCGGCCTGGTAGGCCGGCCGGGCCGCCGCGCTGCTGCGCCTACTGTCCGCCTCGCGATATCGGGCGGTTGCTGCCACCGGGGTCGTAGCTCGACAAGCCGGGCATGCCCATCAGCAGCGAGGCCCGGAGCTGTCGTCATGCGCCTGTCACGGCGACCGCTATGGAAAGTCGGTACCGCCCACGACGTTTGCGGGTGCCGCAGGGCCTGCCGCCATCGCCAGGGCATGGGCCGCCGCCCGGCACTGCCGGCAGCGGCCCATGCCCTGGTCGACTCGCGTCGGCGAATCGACCACCAACTCACCCGCCGATGTGGACCGCGCAGGACCTTCAGGCGGCGGGATGGCCGTCCCACGAGACGAGCTTCCAACCCTTCGCCGGAGTGCCCTTCACGGCCACCCGGCCGGTGTTGTGCAGCGGATCGGACTGCAGCTTGCTCATGTCAGGATTGGAGACGGACATGAGTGTCCAGAACATGATGGCACCGCCATGGGAAAAGATCACCGCACGCTTGCTACGGCGGTCCTGGATATCCTGGATGGAGTCGTCCATGCGCTTCTTGAACTCGTGGCCGTTGATCGAGCCGGGGATCCGGGCATCCAGGTTGCCCTGCAGCCACTGGATCGGCGCGGCCAAGTAGCCCTCGCGCGCGTCCTGCTCCGGCGTGCCCTCGTAGATGCCGGCCTCGATCTCGTGCAGTCCCTCTTCGACGACTGTGGAATGACCACAGAGCTGCGAGGTCGGTTCCGCCGTCTGTTGCGTCCGGACCATCGTCGACGCGTATATGCCGTCGAACTTGCAATCTGCCAGCAGCTGGGATACCGCAGCGGCTTGCGTCCGCCCCTTCTCGGTGAGGCCGGGTCCGGGGACAGAAGTGTCGATCAGACCGGAATTATTGCCGGCCGATTCGCCGTGGCGGACAAAGGTGAGGAACATTTCACCGGTTTGCGGCGCCGCGGCCGCGCTACCCGCTCCGGCTGCCATGAGCGCCACCGCCGCGATGATCGCTCCGATCATCGCAAACAGGCGAGACTTCATCAGATTCATAGGGACTTCCTCGTGGGTATGGGTCGGGCCGAACTGGGACGCGCCAGTGGCTGGAATCACACTAAGATCGGCTCGACGGGCCCCCGAGAACGTTTCCCGGTGGACGGGAACCTTCGGCCATGTTCTTACCCGCCCGCAGCGCGGGCTTCGCGAAAACGGTCGGCGCCGACTCTCCCGTCCTGGATATCGGCAGTCTCTCGCTGCATCAACTCTCAGAGAAGCCGGCAATCACGCTGTGCTGTACGAGACCGACGACGACAGTCGGGAGAGCGACATCCCCTCAGGGTCCCGTTTCCCATTCGCAGGCGGGTTTTCGCGGCCGGGAGAGCACAGGAATACGCCAGTTGAGCGGACTCTCCAGGATCGGGTTTCGGCCGGCGAGTCCTGGACACGGACTGCCGGTGACGGTGGCCGGCTGCCACGCTTCCTGGCAGCCCCTGGTCAAGGCCCTGGACGGCCGCCGAGATGGTCCCATCAATCGGGGTACACGTGTCGGAATCATCGGGTCGCAGTGAGCGCGTCCGCTCCCGGACCGGACAATTCCGGCGCGCGCGCATCACCCGAGAGATCCAAGCCGCACAGCGGTCCTCGGCTACCGATGTCCCCACCGGGGACCTGAGCCGCGGCGATCTGCGCCGAGCGGTCGAACGTGCCGCCGGCCGGTCGACGAGTCGCGTTACCACCCGGACAGCAGGCACCTCGAGACCGTTGTCGACGCGGCGGTACCCGTACTGGGCGCACGGGACGCGGACGTGGTGGACGCTCGGGTGAACCGGCGACCATCGCGGCCGTCCGGTCGTGATCCCTACCGACCTGCCCTTGCCGCTGAACGCACCATGGTGTCGCGAGAGGTGGCAATTCCGTATGGCTCTCCGCAACACAGCGCATCGACGGCCGGCTGCTGCTGTGTAGTTGCCACACCCCCGGATTCAGTGGCGCGATCTTCTCGACGAACCATTCGGACCGAACAGCTCGTCGTCGGAATAGGCACTGGCCTCGAGCGCCCCCGGACGGACGTATCGGCTGGTCCGGAGAATCCTCGGGTAGCTCGAACATCGAAGTGGGCCGGGGCGTGGAAGCTGTCGCATTGCGGAGGAGTGTCCAAGCGATAGCTGGTGACCAGTACTTTCGATGAAAAGACAACATTTCTGATCTCTTCTGGGCTAGATTCACGCTACGCCGGACAGTCGGCGATGAGAAAGTCGGAGGAACACCGTGGAATATCTGGGCTCTGTCGCCGGAATCTTGCAGATGATCATCGGCACCATCCTTGCCAATACCGGATCGGGTGGCTCGGGCTCCGGCTGGTGAGCCTCGCGGATTCAGCTCGTTATTCGCGAGCCGAATCCGCTTCCGATTGCCCGTTTCGGCTCGATTGAGGGAAGTGGCCACGCCACGGTGGCCATACCCTTCGCCCTGTGGGCGGCCTTCCCGTCCGCCGGCCCGGAAAGGGCCGGCGTCGGTCGGCAGTTATCGTCCCCGGTTCATGCACGAGTCCCGCGCGGGCGGTGATCCTCGATAAGTCCGACAACACTGTGGGCCGTGTCCGCGGTCGGACGAGGTCCATCCACAGCCCGCGCACGGCCGGAGCGAAGGCGGAGGTATGCCTACTCGGTGGCGCGTGGCTCGGGCTGCGGCGTCGAGTCGGTCGGGAAAGGCTGGGTCGGGGCTGCGGGGCGGGCGGCGCGCCACTGACTCGGGCTGTGGCCGAAGCGGGTGCGGAACCACCGGGAGAAGTTGCCAGGCGAGGAGAAGGCGAGCAGTTCGGAGATCTCGGTCAGGCTGTGGCGGTTGCCGGCCACCATGTGCCGGGCGAGTTCGACTCGGCTGGAATCGACCAGGGCGGTGTAGGTTTCGCCCTCGGCAGCGAGGCGGCGGTGGATCGTGCGGCGGTCGACGCCGAGACTTTGCGCGATCTGGTCGGCCGAGCATCGTCCGGTCGGCAGGAGCAGTTCGATCAGTTCCCGGACGCGGTCCACAGTCGTCGCGGTCGAGGTTGCCCACGGCGCATTGAAGATCTGCTGCGCGTAGGTGCGCAGCTGGGGGTCCGACATGGCGTTGGGTGCGTCGAGGTCGGTGGTGTAGATGAGGATTCCGTTGAAATCCTGGTCGAAACCGACATGGGTACCGAGGACGCGGTGGTGGGTGGAGGGGTCCGCGGGTGCCGGGTGGGTGAAGCGGACTTCCAGCGGTTGCCAGGTGGTGCCGAGGAATTGACGCATGAGTCCGTGCAGGATGCCGACCGCCAGTTCGATGGGCTGCCGCGTTTCACCCGGCCCGCCGAGATCGAGGCTCAAGCGGATGGTGGCGATGGCGTTGCGTTCGGTGAGTCGGGTGTGCAGCGCCTCGTTGTACATGTGCTCGTAGCGGGACATGGTCCGCAGCGCGCTGCGGACGTCGGGTTCCTCGCGGATAACCATGCTGAGCGGGCCGAGATTGGCCAGGCGGCGACGTTCTGCCAGGCGCAGTCCGATGTCCTCACGCCCGGAGCTGATCGCGCAGCGTTCGAGTAGATCCGCGATAGCGGCGGCGGGAACCCAGCGGTCCTGCACGCTCAGACCGGCGGGGTCCAGTCCGCTCGCGCGAATCAGGGTGACCGGGTCCAGCCCCAGCGAGCGGCCGAGTTCCACGAATCCGTGTAGTGCCGCATAGCGGGCGAGTGGTTTCACCAGGTACTCCATTGTCCCGAATTGAACGGCAACCAGTCCCCTGAGGATAAGCATGGAGGGGTGGCCCGGATTACAGTGGGTCCCATCACAGCGATGGTGATCAGTGGTCGGGGAAGTCGCGATCGGTGAGCGCACCCGGCGCGGCCCGCCACTGGCAGCACGCGATCGATGGTCGGCACTGTGACGCCGCAGCACGCGGTGACTGTCTGGAGACCCATTCGTCGGACACAACTGTCGGTCGCACCCGTGAGTGCGGTCGACCGAAGAGGAGATCTGTTGTGGCACAAGCTGTTCGCTTCTACGAGACCGGTGGCCCCGAGGTGCTGTGCTGGGAGGATGTCGAGGTGGGCGAGCCGGGGCCCGGTGAAGTGCGGGTGCGGCACGAGGCGGTAGGACTGAATTTCGCCGATACCTACTTCCGCTCCGGCCTGTACCCGGCCGCGCTACCCGCAGGTATGGGTGTCGAGGCGGCCGGTGTGATCGACGCGGTGGGCCCGGGTGTCGAGGGGTTCGAGGCGGGGGACCGGGTGACCTATACCGGTAGCCCGCTGGGGGCGTACAGCACCGAACGGGTGATGCCCGCCGAGCACCTGCTCGCATTGCCCGACGGGATCGGATTCGACACCGCCGCATCGATGACGATGCGTGGATTGACGACCGCCTACCTGTTGCGCCGCATCCATCCGCTGCGCGAAGGGGATACGGTCCTGCTCCACGCGGCGGCCGGTGGGGTCGGGTCGATTTTCGTGCAATGGGCAAAGCTGCTGGGCGTCAATGTGATCGGCACCGTATCCAGCGAGGAGAAGGCCGAGATCGCCCGCGCCAACGGTTGCGATCACGTGGTGATCTACACCCGCGAGGACGTCACCGCCCGAGTGCGTGAGATCACCGGCGGCGCGGGCGTGCCGGTGGTCTACGACAGCATCGGAAAGACCACCTTCGCCACGTCGTTGGATTCGCTGTCGCGGCGCGGGCTGCTGGTGTGCTTCGGCACCGCCTCCGGGCCGACCCCACCCATCGATGCCATGCAACTGGCGGTCAAGGGCTCGCTGTTCGTCACCCGCCCCGCGCTCGCCGACTACATCGCTGATCCCGCGGAGCGAGCCGAACTGGCCGGCGAGCTCTTCTCGCATGTCGCGGCCGGTCGCATCCGGATCGAGATCAACCAGCGCTACCAGCTCTCCGATGCGATGCGGGCCCACAGCGACATGGAATCGGGTCGCGGCGTCGGTTCCTCGGTCTTCACCGTCTGACACCGGTTCCACACCTGGAAGGACAACGATGACAACCTTTGCTGCATCCCATGGTTCGGTGACGCGCGGCGCGATCACCGCCACGCCACTCACCTGTTCGATCGGTGCGGAGCTGGTCGATGTCGACCTCGCGCGGATTGCCCATGACGACGCGCTTTTCGCCGAATTGCGCGCTCTGCTGCTCGAGTACAAGGTGCTGTTCGTGCGCGACCAGAACATCAGTCGCGCCGATCACATCGCTCTGGCACAGCGATTCGGTCCACTGGAAGACCACCCGGTCCTGGGCAGCGACCCGGACAACCCCGGACTCGTGCGCATCTACAAGGACCTCGACAGCCCCCCTGAGCACTACGAGAACGCCTTCCACTGTGACGCCACCTGGCGGGCGAACCCGCCGATGGGTTCGATTCTGCGCTGTGTGGAAGCTCCGCCGGTCGGCGGCGACACCATCTGGGTGAACATGGTCGAGGCGTATCGGCGCCTGCCCGAGCGGGTCAAGGAGCGGATCGAGGGCCTGCGCGCTCGCCACAGCATCGAGGCCAGTTTCGGCGCGGCGATGCCGGACGACAGGCGCCACGATCTCGCGCGGCGTTATCCCGACGCCGAGCATCCGGTGGTGCGCACCCATCCCGAAACGGGCGAGCGCATTCTGTTCGTCAATTCCTTCACCACTCACCTGGTCAATTACCACACGCCGGAGAACGTGCGATTCGGCGCGGACTACGCGCCCGGGGCCGCCGAGTTGCTGCACTACCTGATGCGGCAGGCCACGATTCCGGAATACCAGGTGCGCTGGCGGTGGACGGAGAACAGCTTCGTGATCTGGGACAACCGGTCCACCCAGCATTACGCGGTTCAGGACTACTGGCCTGGGGTGCGGAAAATGGAGCGTGCCGGGATCGTCGGCGACGCGACCTTCTGACAGCTGTTCGACCCAACTCTTTCCTCGGATTCAGAACGGAGCATTTCATGCATTTCCACGACGACGCGCTTTTCCCGGAGAACCAGGAGAAACTGGTCATCACCGCCGCGCCCTACGGCCCGGAATGGGAATTGGACGATTTCCGTGAGGACCTGCCCCTGACCATGGACGAGCATGTCCAGGCCGCGGTGGACTGCTACGAGGCAGGCGCCTCCGTGCTGCACATCCATGTTCGCGAGTTCGATGGCAAGGGCTCCAAGCGGCTGTCGAAGTTCAACGAGCTGCTCGTCGGGTTGCGCGAGGCAGTGCCGGACATGATCTTGCAGGTCGGTGGGTCGATCTCGTTCGCCCCCGAAGGCGAAGGCGCCGAAGCGAAGTGGCTTTCCGACGACACCCGGCACATGCTCGCCGAACTCGACCCGAAGCCGGACCAGGTGACCATCGCGATCAACACCAGCCAGATGAACATCGTCGAGCTGATGACCGAAGACGATATCGCCGGAACGTCGATCCAGCGCCCCGACCTCTACGAGACCTACCGCGAAATGACCGTGCCCGCCGGCCCGGCGTGGGTCGAGGAGCACCTGCGGCGCCTGACCGCCAACGGCATCCAGCCGCACTTCCAGCTCTCCGGCATCCCGCAGCTCGAGACGGTCGAGCGACTTATCCGCCGCGGCAAGTACTCGGGTCCGCTCAACCTGACCTGGGTGGGTATCGGCGGCGGGTTCGACGGCCCCAATCCCTACAACATCATGAACTTCATCCAGCGGGTACCCGACGGTGCGTGCCTGACCTTGGAGACATTGATGCGCAGCGTGCTTCCGGTGAACGCGATGGCGATCGCGTTCGGTCTGCACACCCGCTGCGGCAACGAGGACACCCTCTGGGGCCGCAAGGGCGAGAAGACGAAGTCGGCGGACCAGGTGAAGCAGCTGGTGCGAATCGCCGGGGAGCTGGGCCGCGGTGTCGCGGACGGCAAGGAGGCGCGCGACATCTACCGGATCGGCGAGCAGTACTCGAGCGTCGATGAGACCCTCGCCAAGCTCGGCTACCCACCCAACCGCAAGCCCGGCCAGGTCGGCTTCACCCAGCACGCCTGAGACAGGCGCCAATGGGCGGGGGAAGACCTTCCCCCGCCCACGTCCTGACGTAGCCGAGAGGGCAACGTCTCCGAACTCATCGGCTCCGGTGCGTCGCACACCGTCTGGGCGCACCGGATTTGTAGGAGCACCAATGGAGTTGCACACTACCGTCGCCGGGGCGGACGACCATGTGGTCGTCGCCCCGGTCGAGGCGGATCGAAACCCCCGCCGCCCGCGTTACGCGTGGGTCGTTTTCCTGCTGGCGTTCGGTCTGCTGCTGGCCGACTACATGTCGAGGCAGGTGCTGAGCGCGGTCTTCCCTTTCTTGAAAACCGAATGGACGCTGTCCGATTCGCAGTTGGCGTCGCTCACCAGCGTGGTCGCGCTGATGGTCGGCATTCTCACCCTGCCACTGTCCGTACTGGCCGATAGGTGGGGGAGAGTGCGCAGCCTGGTGCTGATGGCAGTGCTGTGGAGTGCCGCGACGCTGCTGTGCGCGCTGGCGGCGAACTACGAGCAGATGCTGGCCGCTCGCTTTTTCGTCGGCGTCGGCGAGGCGGCCTACGGCAGCGTCGGGATCGCCGTGGTGATCAGCGTTTTCGCCCCCCGGATGCATGCCGCGCTGAGCGGCGCGTTCATGGCCGGCGGTTCGTTCGGCTCCGTACTCGGCGTCGGCCTGGGTGGTGTCATCGCCGTCCACCTCGGATGGCGCTGGTCGTTTGCCGCCATGGCCATCTTCGGCCTGCTGCTGGCGGCTCTGTTCAGCGTGGTCGTGACGGAGGCGAAACTTGTCAGGAACGCCGCCGACCGGCAACCGGGGCCACATGTCGAGGGTTTCCGCGCGCCGGTGTCGACGCTGTTCACCAACCCCGCGGTGGTGTGCGCCTACGTGGGCAGTGGTTTGCAGATCTTCACCGCGGCGGTGCTGCTGTCCTGGATGCCGAGCTTCTTCCACCGCAACTACGACCTGGCGCCGGATCGGGCGGGCGCGGTCGCCTCGGTGTTCGTGCTGTTGGTCGGCACGGGGATGGTGAGCTGCGGCATGATCACCGACCGCGTCGGCCGCGCCGACATGTCGCGGAAATGGACCGCGGCGATCACTTTCTGCTGCCTCTCACTTGTGTGCCTGGGGTCCGGCTTCAGTCTCGGAACCGGCCCGGGGCAGCTACTGCTGATCGGTATCGGCGCGTTCTTCTCCGGTGGCTCGTCCGGACCTACCGCGGCCATGGTCGCCAACCTGACCCATGCGTCGGTACGCGCCTCCGCGTTCGGCACCTTGACGCTGGCCAACAGCCTGCTCGGCCTCGCTCTCGGTCCGTTCGTCGTGGGCGTCCTCGCCGATCGCATCGGATTGGGATCCGCACTGCAGCTGGCACCGCTGACCTACCTGGCCGCTATCGCGGCACTGGTGCTCGGCAAACGCGTCTACCCCGCCGGACTGCGCAAACTCGCCGCCGTCGCACCGGACTCCCGCGCACTGAACTCGAAAGGAAAAACCATTGCCTGACACAGCCGACCCCACGATCGTGATAGTGCCAGGGCTGCGCGACCATGTAGCCGAGCACTGGCAGACGCTGCTCGCCGAACGCCTGGACAAGGTCCGCACGGTCCCGCCGCTCGAGCACGACAAGCTCGGCCTCGCCGCCCGCATCGCCGCACTCGATGCCGTCGTCGCGGACGTCGACGGTCCGGTTGTCCTGGTCGCTCACAGCGCCGGCGTCATGATCACCGTGCACTGGGCGCAGCACAACCAGCGACCGGTGCGTGCGGCGTTGCTGGCAACCCCGGCCGATGTGGGCACACCGATGCCGAGCGGGTATCCGACGCCGGAAGAGCTGGCGGCCGATGGCTGGCTGCCGATTCCACGCAGGCAACTGCCGTTCCCCAGCATCGTGGCCGCCTCCACCACCGACCCGCTCGCGGCGTATCGGCGCGTGGCGGGCATGGCCGAGGTCTGGGGCAGCCGCCTGGTGGATCTCGGCGATGTCGGTCACCTCAATCCCGCCTCCGGCTATGGCGAGTGGCCCCGGGCGCAGGAGCTGCTGGACGAACTACTCGCCGCCACCGCGACCGGCGTGCAGGCGGCCCGGTGAGCAAGGTCGTCTCCTCGGCCGCGGCCGCCGTCGCCGATGTGGCCTCCGGGTCGAGCCTGGCTGTGGGTGGATTCGGAGTCTGCGGCATACCAGACGCGCTCATCGAGGCGTTGGCCGAACGCGATGTCACCGACCTCGAAGTCATCTCCAACAACTGCGGGACCGATCGGGTCGGCCTGGGCATCCTCCTGAGAGCCAAGCGAATCCGCCGAATCGTCGCCTCGTACGTGGGGGAGAACGCGGAGTTCGCCCGCCAGTACCTGGCCGGTGAGATCGAAGTCGAGCTGACACCGCAGGGGACTCTCGCCGAGAAACTGCGCGCGGGCGGAGCGGGGGTCCCGGCGTTCTTCACCCCGGCCGGCGTCGGTACTCCCGTCGCCGACGGCGGCTTGCCCTGGCGGTACGCGCCCGACGGTTCGGTCGCGGTGGCCTCGCCGCCCAAAGAGGTGCGCACCTTCGGCGGCCGGTGGGGGGACCGGCGCTACGTGCTCGAGGAGGCGATCACCGCTGATTACGCCCTGGTGCACGCACTCGTCGGCGACACCGACGGCAACCTGGTGTTCGACAAGTCGGCCCGCAATTTCAACCCGCCGGCCGCCACGGCCGGACGCGTCTGTATCGCGCAGGTGGAAGAACTCGTCCCCGCGGGGGAGATCGACCCGGGCACGGTCCACCTGCCGGGCATCTTCGTCGACCGCCAGGTGCACACCGGTCGGCAGAACAAGCACATCGAGAAGCGCACCGTCGCCCAGGAGAGCTGATATGTCCACTGCCACGGTAATTCTCGGGTGGTCCAGGTCGGCCATGGCTGCTCGCGCCGCACGTGAACTACGGTCCGGTGAGTACGTGAACCTCGGGATCGGATTGCCGACCCTCATCCCGAACCACCTGCCCGACGGCGTGCACGTCACCCTGCACTCGGAAAACGGCATCCTCGGCACCGGTCCCTACCCGGCGGCAGCCGAGGTCGACGCCGACCTGATCAATGCCGGCAAAGAAACCGTCACCGTGCTGGCCGGGGCCTCCTTCTTCGACTCCGCGAGCAGCTTCGGCATGATCCGCGGCGGCCACATCGACACCGCCGTCCTCGGCGGAATGCAGGTATCGGCCACCGGCGATCTGGCCAACTGGATGGTTCCGGGACACCTGGTCAAAGGCATGGGCGGGGCGATGGACCTGGTACACGGTGCCCGGCGGGTGATCGTTCTCATGGAGCACACCGACAAGTCCGGCGCGCCGAAGATCGGCTCCCGCTGCACACTCCCCCTGACCGGTGAGCGTGTTGTACAGCGCATCATCACCAACCTGGCCGTCATCGACGTCACCCCCGCCGGTTGGCATTGCGTGAATGCGCGCCCGGAGTCACCACGGCCGAGATCCAGGCGGCCACCGCCGCGCCGCTGATCACGGCGGACTGATCCGTCCCGGCATTCCCTCGACGCCGATGCGGTATCGGCGCGGACAATCCCGAAAGGTCATCTCGTGCTCAATCTCGCTGTTCTACTGGAGGACTCGGCGCGCCGTCACCCGGACAACGATGCGATCGTGCTCGGCGCCGAGCGGCTGACTTTCGCCGAAGTCGACGCCAGGGCCAACCAGGTGGCGCGTCTACTGGTCACGCGCGGAGTGCGACCCGGCGACAAGGTCGCGCTGTCGTGCCCGAATCTGCCGGAGTTCGTCGTCGTGTACTACGGCATCCTCAAGGCAGGCGGGGTCGTCGTCCCGCTCAACATCCTGCTGCGCCCACGCGAAATCGCCTACCATCTCACCGATTCCGGAGCGAGCGTCTACGTCTGCTACGAGGGCGGCCCCGAGCTTCCGATGGGCGAATACGCGCGCGAGGGATTCCGGCAGGCACCGGGCTGCCGGAACATGGTGCTGATCACCGCCGATCCCCGAGCCGGCGCGTCATACGAAGGGGTCGACACCCTGTCGCAGGCCATGGCGGAGGCGCCGGCCACCTTCGACACCATCACCCGCCGTCCCGATGACACCGCGGTCATCCTCTATACCAGCGGGACCACCGGTCGCCCCAAGGGCGCCGAGCTCACCCACGCCAACATGGTGATGAACGCCCTGGCCGCGAACCGGCTGTTCGACAACCGGCCCGAACGCCGCGACTCCCACCTGGTGACCCTGCCACTGTTCCATTCGTTCGGCCAGACCATCGACATGAACGCCGGTCTGTCTGTCGGCGCCACGCTGGTGCTCTTGCCACGCTTCGATGCCGTCACCGCCTTGCGAATCCTCGCGGAGGAGAACATCACGTTCTTCGCCGGGGTGCCGACCATGTACTGGGGACTGCTCAACGCGCTCGACGACAGCGTCGACGTCGAGCGGATCGCGGGCACACTCCGCAGGGCCGTATCCGGTGGCGCCGCGCTTCCGGTCGAGATGCTGTTCCGGTTCGCGCAGCGATTCGGGGTTCAGATCCTCGAAGGGTACGGGTTGTCGGAAACCTCTCCACTGGCGCTGTTCGCCGACCCCGGCCGCGATCCCCGGCCCGGATCCATCGGAATACCCGTGTGGGGCATCGAAGCCCGGCTGATCGACCCGGTGTGGAACACCATCACCGGCGTCGGGGAGATCGGGGAGATCGCGCTGCGCGGGCACAACGTCATGAAGGGCTATCACAACCGCCCCGACGCCACCGCGGAGGTTACGCGCGATGGTTGGTTCCGCACCGGCGATCTCGCGCGCCGTGATGCCGACGGCTTCTACTACATCGTCGACCGAGCCAAGGACATGATCGTGCGTGGCGGGTTCAACGTCTACCCCCGCGAGATCGAGGAAGTACTGCTCACCCATCCGGCGGTTTCCCTGGCCGCGGTCATCGGCATACCCGACCCGCATTACGGCGAGGAGATCAAAGCCTACGTCGTGCCGGCACGCGAAACGACCATCACCGCGGATGTTCTCATCGCCTGGTGCCGGGAGCAGCTGGCTTCCTACAAGTACCCGCGCGTCGTCGAATTCACCGCCGATCTGCCGATGACCGCCAGCGGCAAGATCCTGAAACGCGAGCTCGCCGCGCGCGCTGAGCCCCCGGCGGCCGACGTCGGGGTCACAGTCTCCGGTCGCTGATCGAGCGGGCCGATCACGTTGTTCTCCGCGATTCAGCACTTCTCCACCATCTTCGCTCCGTGCCCGCCGGAGCTGACGTACTGCACAGAGCCGGCCCAGGTTCCAGCCGCGGCCGAGTAGTCCCGCATCGTCGGCCGGCGTATCGGGGTCAGGCGACTCCGGTGCGCCGGCGCACGACCGTCATACCCGTGTCGACCGTCGGCCATTGTCGGACGGTTGCCGAGACCGAAAGCACCGGACACCTCGATCATGCCCCAGACCAATACGTCCGACCTGATGAGCGAACCGCCCTCGCCGACGGCACCGATGCGCCGATCGCCCATGAGCCGAGCGCGACGCTGGAGTAGCGAGTACGCTCCCGGCCTGATACTCACGGCTGTCGTCGTGGTCGGCATCATGCTGCTCACCCGTCGGACTTCCTTTCTCAGTCCGCTACTGGCCGCCATCCTGGTCGGTGCGATCGCTGCGAATATCGTGGATATTCCACAGCGTATTCGGCCAGGACTCCAGTTCTGTTCCAAGCGGCTGCTACGGATCGGCGTCGCGTTATTGGGCTTGCAGGTGACGTTCACCGACATCCTCGGACTCGGTTTCGCGATTCTGCTGCTCGTATTCGTCATCGTGGTCGCGGGAATCGCCAGCACCATGCTGCTCGGGCGAATGCTCGGGATCGGCTGGACCCAGCGACTGTTGATCGCCTGCGGGTTCTCGATCTGCGGCGCCGCCGCGGTCGCCGCCGTGGACGGAGTCGTCGATGCCGACGAAGAAGAGGTCCTGACCTCGGTTGCTCTGGTCGTGGTGTTCGGGACCATGCTGATCGCTGTCATTCCGCCCGCAGCGCATGCCCTCGGACTCGAGGAGGCGGCCGGCGGTGTGTGGGCCGGCGCCGCGGTCCACGAAGTCGCGCAGGTGGTAGCCGTCGGCGGAGCGATCGGCGGTACCGCGCTCACTATCGCGGTGGTGGTCAAACTCGCCCGAGTCGTATTGCTGGCGCCGGTCTTGGCCGCGATCAGCTGGCATATCCGGCGCGGGCGTACCGACGCGTCCTTGGACTCAGCACGTAAGCCTCCGCTGGTGCCGATGTTCGTACTGGCATTCCTCGCCTGCGCGGCGGTCAGGTCGACCGGCGTGATTCCCTCCGCGGCACTCGACGTGACACACGAGGTGCAGACGGTGCTGCTCACTGTCGCCATGTTCGCGTTGGGTACCGGCGTGCGGCTGCGGTCGCTGGCCCGCGTCGGTGCCCGCCCACTCGTGCTGGCCGCCGGGTCGACCGTCTGGGTGACCATGCTGGCTCTGGCCGGTGCACTGATCGCCACTCGAGGTGCCGGACAGTAGGGCGCCGGGCCGCCTACCCGTTCGACAGTGCGGTGATCGCGGATCGCAGGCCGCATGCGAGCGCGGTGATCGTCGTGGCCTCCCACAGCGGTGCGGCGTAGCGGATCTCGCCGTGGATGCCGGCCGGTTCGCCGCCGGGGCCGGTGGCTTCTCCGAGCTGGATGAGGATCTCGAACTCCGCTCGCTGGGGTGGCAGTTCGCGCGGCAGGACCTCGATATCGCCCGCGCCGCCCGCGACCGGGATATCGCGGAAGAACGTGGTGACGATCTGGGGCAGCGGGCGGTCCGGTCCGGTGTGGGCGGCCGTGGCTCGCTCGAACGGGTAGCTCCTGTTCTCGTGTGCTTCCAGGATGCGGTCGCGAATCTGGTCGATCAGTTGTGCGGCGGCCGGTGCGGCGGTGCGGTCGGTGCGGATCAGCACGATATCGGCCGCGCAGCCGAGCATCGTGTCGAGTTCGGGGCGATCGCGTCCGCTCAGTGCCGTGCCGATGACCAGATCGGGTCCGGCGCCCATATCGGTGAGGGCGTGGACGAGGGCCGCGTGCAGGACGGCGTAGGTGGTCGCTCCGCGGCGACGGGCGGTGTCCCGCACCGCGGCGTGGGTGGCCGCGTCCAGGGTGAACGGCAGCAGCGCCGCCGGGTATCCACCGGCAGCGGACCGAGGGTGGTCGACGGCCAGCGGCGGGGTGTACTCCAGGCCGGACAGCAGGTCACTCCAGTACTGCGCGTGGACGGGATCGTCGCCGTGGTCACGCAACCACCGGGCGTAATCGGCGAACTGGACCGGCGGCGTCGGCCAGCCGGGTGCCGCGCCTTCGGCGCGTGCGAGGTAGGCGAATTCGAGTTCGCGCAACAACAGCGCCAGCGATTCGGCGTCACCCGCGCAGTGGTGCAGGATCACGAGCAGAACGTGATGATCGGGCGTCAGCCTGTACAACCGCGCCCGCAGCGGCGCCTCGGTGAGCAGCCGGAAACCGCGGTCCAGCTCCGCTGCCAGCAATCGGTTCAGGTCCTCGACGTCGGTGACCTCGCGGTAGTCGACAGCGTCCTGGTCGAATGCCGCGATCCGCTGGATCGGGCCCGAAGCTGTGAAAGGCAGTGTGGTCCGGAGTATCTCATGCCTGCGAACCACATCGCGGACCGCCGCCCGCACGATCGCCGCGTCGAGTGGACCGATGAGGTCCACAGCAGCGGGCATCAGGTAATCGGCGGCGCCGTCGCTGAGATAGTTGACCGTCCAGAGTCGCTGCTGGCTCGGTGCGAGCGCAATCGCGTCCTCGGGAAGAGAGGCGCTACCGTCGCTCTCCCGATACGCGACGTCCACTGATTCCCGGTCGACAGCGCCGGGATCGCCGCCGCGATCGGCGATGCGCCGTTCCAGCGCGGCGACGGTGGGCGCATCGAGCAGATCGCGCGGACTCACCACGACACCGAAGGTCCGGCTCGCCGCCGCCGCGAGCCGGATCGCGGCGAGCGAGTTCCCGCCGATACGGAAGAAATCGTCCTGCACGCCGACCCGCTGCTGTCCGACGGCATCGGCGAACAGCCCGGCGAGGATCTGCCGACGCGGTGTCCGCGGCGGCTCCGCGGCGGCCGAGGCGGGCATGGTCAACGCGGCGCGGTCGACCTTGCCGTTGGCCGTCAGCGGTAGCGCGGGAATCTGCACGATCACGGCCGGCAGCAGATAAGCGGGCAGGACTCGCGCCAGCCGGGTCCGCATCACCGCGGTGTCGATCGGTTCGGCGGCGACCACATGGGCGACCAGGCTCTTGCCCGCCGCCACCCGGTGCGCCGTGACAACCGCCGCGGTCACCCCCGGCATATTCCGGATCGCGTGTTCGATCTCGCCGGGCTCCACGCGAATGCCGTTGACCTTGACCTGCCGGTCGCCGCGGCCGAGGAATCGCACGGCGCCGTCGGCGCCCCAGCTGCCGTGATCGCCGGTGCGGTACATCCGCGCCCCCGGGGCGCCGAAGGGGTTGGCCGTGAATGCAGTCGCGGTGCGGCCGGGCATCCGGTGATATCCCCGGGCGAGGCCCGCTCCGGTCAGGTAGATCTCGCCGACCATGCCCGGCGGTACCGGGCGCAGCAAGGCGTCGAGAATCAGTACCTCGGTGTGGTCCACGGCTCGGCCGACCGGAATCGCCTCGTCGGGCAGCGGTCCGGTCGGAATCGAGTAGGCGGTGGCGTAGGCGGTGGCCTCCACCGGACCGTAGATGTTGACGATGGGCAGTCCGGGTGCCGCCGCGCGCATCGCGCGCACGGTATCGAGAGGCAGGATGTCACCGGCGGTCGACAATGTGCGCAGCCGGCCGAGGCTATCCGGTATATCGTCGACGAGCACCTGGAACAGCCCGGTCGCCAGCAACGCCGCGGTGACCTCTCCCGCCCGCAGCACCTGGCGGAAGTCCTCGGCTCCGAGCCGGTCCGGTGTCGCGATCACCACGGTGTGCCCCTGCAACAGCGGCATCCAGAGTTCCCAGACGACCATGTCCCAGGCGTATGGCGAATGCATCAGCATCCGTGCGTATTCGGGGCCCGCGGCGATCCGGTCCACCGCGCGCGTCACTATCGCCCGGTGCGTGGCGAGTACGCCTTTCGGTGCGCCGGTCGATCCGGAGGTGAACATCAGCCAGGCCGCCGCGTCGGCGGGTACCGAGCCGGCCGGTGTGGTCGAGACCGGCCCGTCGGACCGCGAAACGCTGCGCACCAGCGCGATATCGTCGACAACGAGTTCGGTGCCGGTGTAGGACAGCATCCAGGCGACACGGTCGGGCGGGTCCTGCTCGTGCAGCGGCACGCAGATCGCCCCGAGCTGCATCAAAGCCAGCGCCGCGACGACCAGTTCCGGGGTGCGCGGTAGGCGCAGACC
The DNA here is from genome assembly GCF_001613205.1 of Nocardia sienata NBRC 100364. GTDB lineage: Bacteria > Actinomycetota > Actinomycetes > Mycobacteriales > Mycobacteriaceae > Nocardia > Nocardia sienata. The sequence continues at coordinate 53,081 of NZ_BDBX01000003.1, forward strand.
CACAGGAGTCCCGAGCCCGACACCGTGCCGGGAAGCGAGGTGGTGGGCGAACCGTTGCGCGCGAACCTGCAGCTCGCGATAGCCGACGTGCTCACCCTCGTACCACAACGCATGGCGTTCGGGGTGCCGACGCGCGACCGAATCGAAGACCTCAGCGATACCGCGATCCGTCGCGCCCGCCGGATCCTCGTGCGGGCTGCGCGTCACGGCCACCGCGGGCGCGCGGGTCAGCCGACCGGCGGGCGTATCCGCGGAAGCCGCCGCCACGTCGCTCATCGCGGTCAGGAAGCGGCTGTGCAGACTCGCCAGCGCCGCGGAATCGCACCGATCGGCGGTGCTGTCCATATCGATGCGTGGCGGACCGTCTCCGAGATGGATGCCGATGCCGAATGCCTCGGTGTATCCGGTCGATACCGGTATCGGTGTGGCGACCACATCACCGAAGTAGATATCGGGCGCAGCGGGCAGGATATTGAGCACCGGGCCGGTGATCCGGTGCTCGCCGCCCGGGGACGTGCCGTCGGCGAGCAGGTCGAATCGCCGATAATGCTGGTGGCGCAGCACCGTTCGCAGCTCCGCCTGCGTTGCCGCGGCGAGTGCGCCGATGGACCCGCCGGGGTCGACCTCGACGCGCAGTCCGACGACGTTCGAGGTCATACCGAGCGCGCGCCAGGATCGTTTGGCCGGCACCGGCAGACCGAGGACCACGGTCCGCGCACCGGAATCGGCGTGCAGCAGCAGCGCCGTCGTCGCGGCCAGCAGGGCCGGCGAGTCCACGCCGAATCGCGCTGCCGCCAGCCGGAATTCCCGCCACTCTTTGTCACCGGGACTACCTGAGTGCCGTATCGGCCCGGACACGCCGACGGCGACCGGCGGATGGGCGAACATCGGCGCGTCGGGCAGCCCGGCGAGCCGTTCGGACCAGAACGCACGGTCGTCGGTGAACCGGGGCGAGGCCCGATACCGCCGGTCCTGCTCGACATATCCCGCGACGGTATCGGCGACTTCCGGCGCGGGCTCACCACCGATCAATGCGGTGTAGGCTCGCGCGACCGCCCGGATGAGAGCCAGCGACGCGCCGCCGTCGAGGACGATGTGGTGGGCGCGGAGGGCCCAGAGGTGACCCGCCGCACCGAGGTCCAGCAGATGGTGGTCGAACAGCGGAGCGACGGTCAGATCGAAGGTGGGTAGTGCGGCGCGCAGGTAGGCCAGTGCCGCCTCGACCGGGTCGGCTGCCGCACCGAAATCGCCCCGATGCAGGATCCATTCGGTGCAGTCCTCGATCACCTGACGCGGTTCGGGACCCTCGGTGTCGAGCCGGATGCGTAAGGTCTCGGCGGCCGCGACGACACCGCGCAGCGTACGTTCGAACAGGGCGGGATCGATGCGCCCGCGCAGGTGGATGTAGCCCTCCAGGCGATAGCGATGATCCGCGCCGTTGAGGATGGTGTAGGCCCAGATCTCCTGCTGCGCGACGGTCAGCGGGTAGTCGATCCGGCGTTGCGTCGTCTGCGTCATCTCACTCCGTTCGCGCCGTCGGCGGGCAGGGTCGCGACCCGTTCCAGTTCGGCTTCCAGCCGGGCGATCACCCGGCGCGCCAGATCGTCGTCCAGCAGATCGCGGTGCCAATTCAGTGCCACTGTCAGCCGGTCGCGCGGCCAGACCGTCGCGGTCAGCGCAAACAGCGTGATCTCCCGCGACGACAGATCGGTCAGCACCAGGTCACCCACGGTGATGGGGGTCGGCGCGACGTCGACCGGATACGACTCGAACACCAGCAGTGTGTCGAAATACTCGCGCACCGGAACACCGGCCGCGTCCTCGATCTCGGCCGGACCGAGATGGTGATGGTCGAGTAGTGCCGCCTGCTCGGCCTGCACCGCCCGCAGACACGCGCCTATCGGCTGGTCGGCGCGGCGGCGCACCCGCACCGGCACGGTGTTGATGAACGAGCCGACCATGGCGTCGATGCCGGGGATGCTCGCGGGCCGTCCGGAGACCACCGCGCCGAACACGACGTCGTCGGACCCGGTGAGATCACCCAGCACCGACGCCCACACGTACTGCAGGACGGTGTTCAGCGTGACACCGGATGCGGCGGCAACGCCGGCCAGCGCGGCGGTGCGCGCGGCCGTCAGCGTAACCAGGTGTTCGGTGTGCGACCGCGCCGGATCCCTCGATGCGGCGCCCGGCGCGGCGACCAGGGTCGGCGCGGCGATGTCGTGCAGGGCAGCGTGCCATGCCGCGGCGGCGGGCCCCCGGTTCTGCGCGGCCCGCCAGCGCAGGAAGGTGGCGAACCCGTCGTCCACCTCGCCGGGGCCGGCCACACCGAGCGCGAAGGCGCTCAGCAGGTTTCGCATCAGGATCGGCGCGGACCAGCCGTCGAACAGCAGCCGGTGATTGGTCACCGACAGCACGCAGCGGCGCTCCGCGGTCCGGATCAGCAGGAATCGGATGAGCGGCGGCGTTTCCAAGTCGAATGGGCGCACCTGTTCCGCGGCCAGGACATCGTCCAGTTCGGTGCCGCGTTCGCATAGGTCGACTTCCTCGACTTCGATCGGCGCGGTCGCGACGACGAGTTGACGCCACCGCCCGCCGCCGTCGCGGACGAACGCTGCCCGCAGCGCGGAATGCCGATCCACGACATGCTGGGCGGCCGTGCGTAGGCGTGCGAGATCGGGAGTTCCTTCGCAGGTCAGCACCACCTGGAGGGTGTGGACCTCGGGTCCGTCCGCGGGTGCGAGGTCGGCGAACTTCTCCTGGATCGGTGTGAGCGCCCGGATATCGCACAACCGGCCGTAGTGGTGCTCCCAGCGATCGATCTCGGATTGCCGCAGGCCGGCGGGGGCGAAATCCGAGGGTGTCCACCCGCCGGCAGCGGGATCGGCCGCGTGCCGTGCGAGGGCGCGCAGGACCCTTCCGAACAGCTCGGCGAAGTCGTGGACGCGCTCGGGCCCGATCAGGGTTTCGGGGAACGAGAAGCCCGCGGTGAGCCGACCACCGACCACCGCGGTGTCGATCGCGAGGGCCACCTCGGCAGGTAGGCCGGGGTCGATCGGATCATGGTTGTTCGCGAGGGCCGTGGGCAGCCAGGGGCCGTTCGCCGCGGAGATCGCGCCCAGATACGTGAACGACAATTGAGTGGTCTCGGCCGGCAGGTCGACGCCGGTACCGAAGTAGCGCAGCAATCCGTAGCCGAGGCCGCCCTCGGGTACGGCACGTAGTTGTTCCTTGACGGTTTTCACCGCATCGGCGAGGGCGCGCCCACCCACGATCGCGTCCGCGATATCGATACCTGTCAGGTCGAAACGGCACGGATAGGCTGCGGTGAACCAGCCGACCGTGCGCGCGAGATCGGCGCCGGGCACGAGATCGCCGTGCCTGCCGTGGGATTCCATCCGCACGGGGACGACGGAGCTGTCACCGCCGCGCCACGCGACCATCGCCACGGTCAGCGCGGTCAGTAGGACGGTGTTGGTATCGGTGCCGTAGCGCGGGGGCAGCGTGGTCACGGCGGCGGAGGTCGTCGCCTCGTCGAACTCGCAGACGATGCGGCGCATCGTGTCGGGGCCGTCGATACGCGGATCGAGCCGACGATCGGTGAACAGCGGATCGGGCCCGCGCAGCAGCTCCCTCCATCTGTCCGCCTGGGCGAGCAACTCGACGTCATCTGCTCTGTCGCGCAGAGCGTGTGCCCATCGCCGCACCGAGGTGCCCGTGCCGGGCAACCGCGGCGACCGGCCCGACTCGAGCCGGGCCCACGCCGCGACGAAGTCCGGGATCAGGATGCGCCAGGACACACCGTCCACCGCGATGTGGTGGATCACGACAACGAGCAGCCCGCCGCGATCGCCGCGGCCTCGATCGAGCCAGACACACCGCAGCACGACCCCGTTCGCCGGGTCGAGGCGGCCGATCGCGGCTTCCGTCTCACGAGCGAGGATCGCGGCCTCTTCGACGTCATCGGCCGACGAGATATCGACCCGGCGGAGAACCGACCCGACCTCGAAGGATCCGGGTGGGTCGGCGAACAGGCGCCACTCGCCGCCCGCGTCGCGGTAGAGCCGTGCGCGCAGCATGTCGTGCTGTTCGACGACCGCGCCGATCACCTGTCGCACCGTGGTCGCGGTGATGCCCGCGGGCAGGTCGAGCACCATGTGCTGGGCATACCGGTCGAACGCCACGCGACCGGATGCAGCGCGCTCGATCAGCGCGAGGACGGCGGGCGTCGGCGGCATCTCGCCCACCCCGGCGCCGGGTAGTTCGGCGAGCATATGCCGCTCGGGCGCTCCGGTCGTGGCGACCGTGGCCAGCCCCGCGACGGTGGGCCGTTCGAAGACCTGCGCGGGGGTGATGTGGACGCCCCGCGATTTCGCCCGGGAGACCAGCAGAATCGACATGACGCTGTCGCCGCCCATGGCGAAGAAGGATTCGTCGACACCGACCCGATCCCGGCCGAGCACCTGCCCGAACACCTCGGTCAACGTCTGTTCCACCGGCGTCGACGGCGCACGGTACGGGATGTCCCGTGGCGCCGGTTCGGGCAGTGCCGCCCGGTCCACCTTGCCGGCCGTGGTGGCGGGGAACGCGTCCAGCACGACGATATCGTCGGGCATCATGGCGGCCGGGAGGGCGCGGGACAATTCCGTGCGGAGTGCGTCCGGAGCGCAGACCGCGCCCGCTACCGGCACGACATAACCGAGGAGCCTTCCGTCGGGGCGCAGCGTCGCCACCGCCTGCGCGACCGTCGCGCACGCCGAGAGCGCGGCCTCCACCTCGCCCAGTTCGATGCGCACGCCGTGGCGTTTGACCTGAAGATCGACTCGGCTCCGGTACTCCAGCAGCTCGGTCGCCGCATTCCACCGGACGATATCGCCGGTGCGGTACAGCCGCGCACCGGGTACGAAAGGGTCCGCGACGAAACGCTCGGCCGTACGTCCGGGCTCGCCCTGATAGCACCGCGCCAGTTGTGGGCCCGCGAGATACAGTTCGCCGGGCAGCCCGTCGGGTACGGGGCGCAGCCGCGCGTCGAGTACGTACGCCCGCGTATTCGTGGCGACCGATCCGATGGGTATCGACACCGAAGCCGGCAGGTTCACCGGGTATCCCGTGACGGCGCCGGTCGCTTCGGTCGGCCCGTAGAGGTTGTGCAGCCGCGCGGGGCTCGCCGCACCGAAACGCTGCGCCAGGGCGGGTGTGAGCGTCTCCCCGATGGTCAGCACACGGCGGACGCAGGCCGGAAGCCCGGACACCACAGTGAGGTAATTGCTCAGTGTCGAGGGCACGAACTGGAGGGTCGTCACCCCGTGTGCGGCGATCAGCCGGGTCAGTTCGGCCGGGTCGGTGTGCGCCGACGGCGGTGCGATGGCAAGGGTCGCTCCGGTACTCGCGGGCCAGAACAGCTCCCAGATCGAGACGTCGAAGGTGACCGGCGTCTTCTGCAGGACGGTGTCGGTCTCGTCGAGGCCGATGTGCTCACTCATCCACCGCAGATGGTCCACCACCGCCGCATGCGGGACCGCGACACCCTTGGGCACGCCGGTCGAGCCGGAAGTGAACATGAGATACGCCAGATTGCCGGAGCGCAGGGGCGCGTGCCGGTCGGCATCGTCCAGCGGTGCGCCGTCTTCGTCCCCATAATCCGGCTCGTCGAGGTAGTGGACGGGCACGGCATCGGTGGCGAAGCCGGCCCCGCGCGTGCTCAGGACCAGCACCGGCTGGGCCACTGTCAGGATTCGATTCAGCCGCTCGGCCGGATGACCCGGTTCCAGCGGCAGATACGCACCGCCCGCCTTCAGCACGGCGTACACCGCGACGACCGCTCCGATCGAACGGACCATCGCAACGCCGACCACCGTATCCGGGCCGACACCACGCCGAATCAGACCGCGTGCCAGTCGATTCGCGCGGGCGTCCAGCTCACCGTAGGTGACCGATTCCGCACCGTGCACCAGTGCGATCGCCTCGGGCGACCGGCGCGCGATCGACTCGAAACCGGTCAGGGTGGTGACATACGGGTCCCGGGCGCGAACCGGGCCGCCGCGGCGCAGAATGCGCGCGCGGTCCTCCTCGGCGGTGAGATCGACCCGGGCAACCGGCGTTCCGGGCGCGGCTACGAGTCTCGCGAAAAGCTTTGTGAAAATGGCCAACTCGACCTCGGGCAACCCGACTTGCCACCCGTCGTCGTTGTCGTACACCGCGGTCGGACATTCCGGTCCGGCAGCGGTGGTCGTGCGCTGCCTGAGCAGCGCCCCGACCTGGGTGGCGACGCTGCGGAAGTCGTCGCGTGCCGCCACCGTCACACGGATCCCGATCGCGGTGGTACCGGACCGGTAGCCGACGGTCACCCGGTCCGCGCCCGTCCGGCGATGCGTGTACACCGCCAGCGCGGCCAGCACGACCGCCGCTGTCCCGCCGCCGCTGCGCCGGGCCAGCGGACCCAGCCCCGGCGTCTGCTCGAGCGGGTGGTCGAGTGTGCTCGTCTCAGGGGTAGGCATGGAATCCCCTTCCCGATTTGCGGCCCAGATGCCCGTTCTCGACCAGCGTGGCCAGCACATTCGGCACGCGATAGCGGCCGTCGCCGGTGGTATCGCGCAGCACCGCGAGGGTGTCGGCCACATTGTCGAGGCCGATCAGATCCGCGGTGCGCAGTGGTCCCATCCGATGGCCGAGGCAGCCCTCGAACAAGGCGTCGACCGTGGCGGCGTCGGTTCCGGATTCGGTGACAGCGGCGGCCTCCGCGATGGCGAGCATGAGCACCCGGTTGATGACGAATCCCGGCCCGTCACCGACCACGATGCCGCGTTTGCCGAGTGCGCTCAGGAAGTCGAGCGCCGTGGCCAGGGTGCCGGGTGCGGTCTGCGCGGTGGTGATCACCTCCACCGCCTCGGTCAGCGGCGCGGGGTTCATGAAATGCAGTCCGAGCATCCGCTCCGGCCGGGTGGTGCGGGCGGCCAGGTCGGTTATGGGGATGGCCGAGGTCCCCGACGCGAACACAGCCGACGGCGCACACACACGGTCGAGTTCGGCCAGTACGCGGTACTTGAGTGCGACTCGTTCCGTAACGGATTCGATGACGAGGGTGGCCTCGCGCAGCTCCTCGACGCGCTGCGACCACCTGATGCGGTCGGTGATCCCGGCGAGCTCGCCGGGGCGCGGACCGCGGCCCAGCAGCACGCTCGAACGCAGCGCCGCGCGGATGCCGCGCCGGGCGCGTTCGGCAGCAGTGGGATCGGGATCGACCACGGTGACGGGCATGCCCGCTGCGGCCACGCACTGGGCGATACCCGCGCCCATTGTGCCCGCGCCGACCACGCCGATCCGGTGCTGTGCGGTCACGGGTGGATCTCCTGTTCGTCCTGGAAGGCTTCGATGCCGAGCACGGCGTCGTGCACCGGTTCGTCCGGTCTGTCGATCGCGGCCCGCGCCAGCGCGACCAGTTCGTCGGCGATGGCCTCGGCGGAGGACCGGTCGAACAGTGCGGTCGCGTAGTGCACATGTAACTCGGCGGAGTCGGGCGTCCATGCGAGCGCGAGTTCGGTGTCCGCCGGCGCGACCCGCGCGTGGCCGAGGTACCGCAGGGTCGTCGCGTCGGTACTCGCGGCCGATTCCGGCGGGTCGTCGCGCAATATCCGCCAGGTGGTGTCCGGGCGGACGTTCACGATGACGTCTCGCGCACCATCGGGTCCGTCGGGCATACCGATACGCAACCGGTCACCGCCGCTGTACCAGCCGAGCAGAACCGTGTATGCGTCGAACAGCGCGGTCTCGAAGCGGTCGAGTTCGGCGCGATCCAGTTCTATCGCACGCGTGACCACTTCGTATTCCACGGTGTTCCCGACGCGTGGTCGATCGGTGGGTATCGACGCCGTCACGTCCGGGTTCCGCCGGGGTCCGGCGATCAGCTCCTCGACCGGCGGCGCGCCGGCGTCCGACACCATCGCCGTCAGGATCTCCAGGAACGCGTCGCCGAGCGCGGCCACCGTCTGCGTGGTGAACAGCTCGGTGCTGAACTCCAGGCACGCGCCGATATCGCGTGCGACGCTGTCGGTGTATTCGAAGGTGATCAGCGTCAGGTCGAATTTGGCAGTACCGGTCGGCAATCCGCCGAATTCGTTACTTGCGGCGTGATCGAGATCGAACAGTTCCGCGCCCGCCTCGTCGATTCGCTCCATTCGTGGCGTCACCTGGTGGATGTAGAGCACATCGAACAGCGGTGTGCGCGACAGGTCGCGCTGCGGCGCCACGGCATTGACCACCCGGTCGAACGGGATCTCCTGGTGTTCGAGCGCATCGAAAACGACCGAGCGCACCCGGGTCAGCAGGTCCGGCAATGTGGTGTCGGCGGTGAAGTCGGTGCGCAAGGCGACCGTACTGTTGAAATAGCCGATCAGGTCCTGGAATTCGCTTCGGCCGCGTCCGGTGGTCGGCGTGCCGACGACGATATCGCGCTGGCCGCTGTGCCGCGCGAGAGTCAGATAGAAGGCGCTGAGCAGGACCACGAACAGCGAGACCGAGGCTCGACCCGCCAGCGCACGCAGATCGGTGAGCAGTTGCGCGGGGATGGTGAACGGATGTAGGTCGCCGACATAGGTCTTGCGGTCGGGTCGTGGGAAATCCGTGGGCAGTTGCAGCACCGGCGCGTCGGCCAGCGTGTCACGCCAGTAGTCGAGTTCGTGGTCGAGCGCCGAACTCGCCAGCAGTGCGCGATGCCAGGCCGCGTAGTCGCGGTACCGGATCGGCAGTGGCGCCAGGCGGTGCGGCCGGCCCTCGCGCCGCGCGGCGTAGAGCTCCGGCAGCTCGCGTCCGAGAATCGTCGGCGTCGCACCGTCGGTGACGGCGTGATGGCAGGTCAATTGCAGTACATGGGTATCCGGTCCCACGGTGATGAGCAACACCCGCAACAGGGCGTCGACAGCGAGATCGAACGGCTCGGTGGCGGCCGCGCGCACGAGGTCGCGGGCCGCGGCGAGCGGATCGGGTTCGGCGGAGACGTCGACGCGGCGGACATAGTCGTCCAGCCGATCACGGATGCGCAACACCGCGACGCCGTCCACTTCGGCGAAGTTGTACCGCAGGGTCTCGTGACGCTCGACGAGGTCGTCGAAGGTACCGTGCAGCGCGTCCGGGTCGATCGGCCCGCGCAACAGCTGCACGACCGGATAGTTGTACAGCGTCGTCCGCGGATCGAACTGGTGGTGGAACCACATCCGTTCCTGCCCCGACGACATGACCGGTTCGTCGTGTGCGACCAGAGCCGGGATCGGTGCGCGCGCGGTGCCGGCGGCGCGCCCGGTCGCGAGAAGCTCGGCGAAATCGGCCAGCCGAGGACGCTCGTAGACGTCGAGCAGTTTCGGCCGGAAACCGTAGGTCTCCTCGACCCGGTCCACCAGTTGCACCGCGATCAGCGAATTGCCACCGAGGGCGAAATAGTCGGCGTCTTCGTCTATCTCGTCGTCGGTGTAGAGCAGTTCGGCGAGGGTTCGACGCAGCCAGCGCACCGGATCGGAGTGGTCGTGCGGCGGGACGGGCACGGCGGGCGGTACGACGACGGACGCCGCGGCGCGGGGCAGGTCGACCCAGCAGCCGGATTCGCGCATCGGATGGCCGGGCAAACGTATCCGGCGGGCGTGGACGGGCGCGACGGCCGACCAGTCGAGGTCGACACCGTATTCGTACAACCGGCCCAGGAGTTCGTTCAGGTCGGCGGTATCGGCGGCTGCGGAGACGATCTCGGCGTCCGGTACCGCGTCGGTGATGAGCCCGGCGAGCCTGCCGTCCCGGCTGGGCTCCACGAACACCACGGGCCCTTCGGCCATGAGGGTGCGCACCGCGCCGAGGAGCCGGTCGCCGTCGATGGTGGGCGCCGCGTCGACGAGGTCGGCCGGTTCGACCCCGTCACGGGAGCCGAGCAGGTACCGGGCGGCGAAGCGTGACGATCCCGCGCTCAGCAGTGCCGCGAACCGGACCCCGCACGCGGTGAGCCGTTCGTGCACCGCGATCTGCCCGGCCAGCACCGACGCCGTCGTTCCGGTGGCGGGCAGCTCGGCGGGCAGTGTGGGCGGCTGCGCCGCGACGGTGCCGGCCGGACCCGGTGGGACCGCAGCGGCGTCGGGAGACAGCAACAGCACCACGCGCGGCGCGGTCGGCACGCGGTGCGCGCACACGGCGGCCTTGTCCAGCGACTCGGCGAGTTCCGCCGTGTCCGATGCGGTCACGGCGACCCGGTGCTCGTACTGGTCCCGACCGAGGGTGAGAGTCGCGGCCACTTCGTCCAGCGTGCCATCGGTGCTGCGCACCGCCTCGGCGAGCCGGGCGCACAGCTCGCTCAACGCCTCGGGCGTGCGCGCGGAAACGCCGATCAAGTGGGTGCGGCGCGACGGCGGGGTGGCGGGCACCGGCGGTGCCTGCGACACCACGCAGTGCGCGATACTGCCGCCCAGGCTGAAGGAGCTGACTCCGGCGGCGCGCACCGCGTCACCGCGCCACGGGCGGCTCTCGGTCACCACGTCGATACCGGCGGCCGCCAGGTCGAAGTCGCCGGTCGGCCTAGTGAAGTGCAGCGACGGGAACAGCTGCGCCTCCGACACGCTCAGCACGGCTTTGACCAGGCCGGCGATACCCGAGGCATGATCGAGGTGACCGATGTTCGTCTTCACCGAGCCGATGGGCAGGCCGGGGCCGCCACCGAAAACAGCGCTGATCGATTCCAGTTCCACCGCGTCACCGAGCCGCGTCCCGGACCCGTGGGTCTCGAGATAACCGGCCGCGCGCGGATCGAGTCCGGCGGCCTCCCACGCCTTGGCGATGACGGCGCTCTGGGCGGCGGCGCTCGGTGTGCTGATGGTGGCGGCGGCCGCTCCGTTGTGCCGGGTCGCGCTGCCGCGGATCACCGCGTGGATCGGGGCACCGTCGGCCAGTGCCCGGGCCACCGTGGTGAGTAGCAGGATCGCGCCGCCCTCGCCGTTCACCGTGCCGTCGGCGTCGGCGTCGAATGCGCGACAGACGCCGGTGGGCGACATGATCTCGGAAAAGCTTCCCCCACCCCAGGACGGAGAGCCGTGCACCCGCACGATCACACCGCCGCCGAGTGCGTAATCGGCGTCGCCGCAGCGCAATTCGCGGCAGGCCTGGTGCACCGCCACGAGCGCGCTGTTGCATCCGCTGTCGACACCGAAACACGCGCCGGTGAATCCGAACCGGTGCGCGATGCGCGCCGGGCCCGCGAAGGTGGCGTTTCCGAGCAGGCTCAACGGACCCGGGTCCACCGCGGCGGAGTGGTAACTCGACTGCGCCGCGCTCAGCGTGACGGCGGTGACCGCGCGGGCCAGCCGCTGCGTGGTGTAACCGGCGTCCTCGATCGCGCGCTGGGCCAGCAGCAGGGCGAGCCGCTGCTGCGGATCGGTGACGCACGCCTCCCGGCGGGACATCCCGAAAAAGCGGTAGTCGAATCCGTCGATCTCGGCGAGGTGCCCCATCGGCAGGTAGGTGACGGTGTCGTCCAGGCCGGTGGCGGCGATCCGTTCGCGCGGCATCGGCCCCACCGAATCGCGCCCCGCGGCCAGGTTGGCCCGGAATTCCGCGAGGTCGGCAGCGTCGGGGAAGCGCGCACCGATACCGACGATCGCGATATCGGTGTCACGTGGGCGGGCAGTGGCGTGGATGCCGGGGTCCGGCACGGTGTACTCCTGAGGGGTCACAGCTCGAAAGCTCGAGTGGAGACGGGTACCAAGGGTTCGGCCGGCACCGCGGCGCCGACCGCGAGCGCATCGGCCTGGTCGCGGATCGTGCGCAGATCGAACAGCTGCCCGACGCGCACCGCGCCCGGCCGGTATTGCTCGAGCAGTAGATGCAGCACGACCACCCGGTGCGAGTTGCCGCCGATCTCGAAGAACGAATCGTCGAGATCGAAGTCGTCGTGTTCGAGCGCGGCGGACCACAGTTCGGCGACCTTGCGTTGCCCGGGTGTCCAATCGGCGCGCGAGGGCCCCGGCAGCGGGGGATCGTCGGCCCTGGCCAGCAGAGCGGCTGTGTCGAGCTTGCCCGCCGCGGCGATCGGAATCGTGTCGATCGGCACGAACCGGCCCGGCACCTCCAGCGGCGAGAGCCGTTCGGCGCAGTGCCGGGCCAGTTCCCGGCGACCGGGCGGCGCGGTGCCGGCGGCGGGCACGATGAACGCGACGAGGTCGTCGATCTCATCGCGACCGGTGCGTACCACGGTCACCGCGTGCGCAACCTCCGGATGGGTCTCCAGCACCGCCTCCACTGCGTGTCGTTCCACCCGCGCGCCGCGTATCTGCACCTGGCCGTCGGCGCGGCCGAGATAGTCGATTTCGCCCGCGGTGGTGAGTCGCGCGAGATCGCCCGTGCGATACATCCGCGCGCCGGGTTCGCCGGCGAACGGGTCGGCGACGAAACGGGCCGCGGTCTGCCCCGGACGAGCGGCGTAGCCCATGGTGATCTGATCTCCGCCGACATACAGTTCGCCGATGTCTCCGGCGGTCGTCACCGTCAGCTCCGGCCCGAGCACCCGCGCGGTGTTGCCCGGCAGCGGTCGGCCGATGGGTACCGTCGCGGTATCGGTGACAACGTGCCATACGCAGGTCACGGTCGCCTCGGTGGGGCCGTACTCGTTCATCAGGACGGTGGCGGGCAGCAGTTCGCGATGCCGGGCGGCCAGCGACGAGGACAGCGTCTCGCCCGCGAGGGCGACCACCGTCGGCGCGGCTGCCGCCTCGGCCAGAATCGGCAGCAGCAGCCGGTAGTACGACGGCGTGGCGACGAGGTGACTCACCCGCGACCCGGCCACGAGCGCACCGACCGCCGCGGCGTCGGGCAGCTCCCGGTGGGTCGGCACCACCACGGTCCCGCCCCGGGTGAGGGCCCACGGGCCGAAGAGCAGTGCGGCGTCGGCGGTGAGTGGGCAGGTCGACAGCGTGACCAATGCGCTGTCTTCGCACGGATAGTCGCGTCCGGAGATCATCGCGGCCAGGTTGCCGCGGCTGACCACGACTGCCTTGGGTGCGCCAGTGGATCCCGAGGTGGTGATGACATAGGCGGGCGCCGACGCGGGCGGCGACGCGGGCAGCGGACCGGCCGGTGAGGTCTCGCCCAGCGGTACCAGGGCGGGCCGGGCCGACGCGGGGGCGAGCAGTGCCTCCACTTCCCCGTGCGGTGTAGGGGGTGCGTGCTCGTCGAATATCACAGCGGCACAAGCCAAGTCGTCGACCAGTGCACGCACCTGCGTGCCGACCCGCCCGGGCTCGACCAGACACCACGCCGCTCCTGCGCGTAGTACGGCCAGCATCGCCACCACAGTCCACGCGTCCTGCCGTAGCAGACACAGCACCACGTCGCCGGGACGCACACCCGCCCCGACCAGACGCCCGGCGAGAGCGGCGGTGCGGTCGACGAGTTCACGAAAGGTGAATGTTTCTCCACCGGAGATCAGCGCGCACCGATCCGGGAACTCGGCGGCCCGCCGCAGCAGACCGCCGATCAGATCGCCGGGCGGCGTCGGCGCATCGGCCGACCGCACGAGCACGTGCGCGGTGTGGGGCGCGACTGTGCGCCCGTCGTGACCGAGCAGTACCCGTTCCGGGCCTTGTTCCAGCACGACGAATCCGGCGAAGCGCAGCGTGACGAGCATGACCCGGTTCACCTCGGTCGGCACGAACTCCGCCACACAGCGCTGTCCACGCGCACTCGCCCGCTCGACCAGGTGCGCCAGCAGCGCGCCACCGACCCCGCGCGACATCACCCGGCAGGACATGAGCATCAGCAGCAGTACCGAATCCGTGCCGCGCACCTCGGTGACCGCGAGCCCGATCGCGCCGTACTCGCCGAACCGGTCGCGCAAGGTCGCGATCAGCACCTCGTGGTCGGCATCGGCGCTCAGCTCCCGCAGCTGCCCGATATCGAAGGTGCGCCCGGTCGTATTGAGCTGGTGGGTGCGCACCGTGAGTTCGTGCGCACGGTCCAGGTCCTCCTCACGCGCCCGGCGCACGGTCATCACCAGCCCGAGCCCGAGCAGGAATTCGGCGTTCGAACCGGCGAAGGACTGCTCGCTGGTCCGTCGGCGCGCTTCGGCACGGTAGCGCTGCCTGCGCTCGCGTGCGTCGCGGGTGACGACCGCCGGGCTGAACTCCGCGAGATCCGGTAGATCCGCTACGTCCTCGGCGGTATAGCAGCGCACCTGGGGCAGTGCGGACGCCACCTCGGCGCGTTCGACCGGATCGTTGTCGACGAAGGCGACGGCGTCCAGGCCGATGTTCAGCGACTCCGCGATCCGGCGCACCGCCGACGATTTGGGTTCCCACCCGATCTGGGTCGCGCAGAACATCTCCTCGACCCCGTGCGCTTCCAGATGCGCGAGCGCCGGAGCGGGTTCGCCGCGGCTCGCGACCGCGTGCACGATGCCACGCTCGTCCAGCAGCCGCAGCGCCCTGCGCGCTTCCGGACGCGGTGCGCGGGCGTCGCCTTCCAGCACCACACCGTCCCACAGTGTGTCGTCCAGATCCCACACCAGGCATTTCACGATCGTGTTCACGAAGACATCCCTCCCCGATCGCCGTCCGGCAGGCGACGCAGCAGGCTGGTGCTCCACGCCGCGACCGGGCTGCTGTTCAGTAGCAACAGGTGATCCCCCGGCGCGCGCGTGTGCGCCGCGAGGTCCAGGTTGACGAGCACATCCACCGAGCCGAGGTGGCCGAATCCGGCGAGATTGCGGTGGCAGGCCGGATCGATGCCGACGCCGAGCGCCTCCTCCCAGAAGGCGAACGCGCCGGCCGACAGGTTCTGCATCAGTACCGAACCCAGGTCCGCCAGCCGTAACCCGTTGCGGGACAGTATTTCGTTGTTCATCACGGTGAACCGTTTGCGACTTTCGACCGCGAGCCGGAAGCTGTAGGTGGCCTCGTCGGCGCAGGTCTCGCGCCACTGATCCGAAGGCAGGTCGCGGTAGTCGATCCGGAACAGGTCCGCGTAGCGGCCGTCACTGCGCACCTCATGGTCGACCAGCTGATACCGGCCCCTGTGTCCGGCACCGAGCACCACCGCGGCGGCTCCGTCGCCGAGGATCGTCATCGGCGCGCGATAGCGGAATCGGGTCGGCGCGGTCGCCGCGGCGACGACGAGTACGGTGCGGCACCGGGTGTCCCCGCGCAGCAACGCCGCCGCGAGGGTGAACGCGGCCGAGATCGACACGCATCCGAGCTCGCCGATCCCGGCGACGAACGCGCGATCCGCGCCGAGGCGCTGCTGGAGGCGCGTGGCTTCGGAAGCGAGCAGATAGCGCGGCGCGCGTCCACCGACCACCAGCAGCGCGTCGAGATCGCTCGCCGCCAGCCCCGCGCGGTCGATTGCCCCGCAGGCCGCCTCGGCGGCGAGATCGTGTTCCGCGGCGTCGCCGGCGCAGCGCACGGAGGTGATGCCGAGCGACAGTGCGTGCGCGCGACGAGCGGGCGGTAGTTCCGACAGCTCGGCGAGATCGGCTGTCGCGACGGTGGCTTCAGGAAAAGCGGTCGACACCGGACCGAGGGAGATCATGGGTATCGCCGTCAGCTCTCCGACACCAGGGCCGCCGCGGCGCGGGATTCCCCGACGGACCGCAGCACGAACTCGCCGAGATCCTGTTCGGCGATCTCGCGGGCGCCTTCGATGATCTGCATGACCTTGGCGTCGCGGTAGAAGCGGCCGGCCCGGTTGCCGGGGGCGCAGCCCGCGGCACCCAGCATCTGCACCGCGCGCTCACTCGTCGCGCACGCTGCCCGGGCCGCCGCGTATTTCGCGGCGATGGTGGTGAGGTGCGCGGTCGGCTCGCGGTCGTCGCGGTCACCCGCCGCGCGGGTGCACAGCGCCTCCGCCCCCGCCACGTCCACCCAGCTGCGTCCGAGCACGGCACGCACCGATTGATGGTCGGCGAGACGGACATCGCCCTGGGTCCGGTCGTACGCATGCGCCGCGGCGTCGTTCAGGCACGCCCGCGCCATGCCGGTGCAGCCCCACGCGATCGTGTACCTGCCGTGGTCGAGTGCGGTTCCCAGCACATGCGACAGGCCGAAACCCGCTCGGCCGAGTATGTTCCCGGCGGGCACCCGCGCCGCGTCGAAGGTCAGGTGCGCGAGGCGCGCGCCTCGCATGCCCAGCTGATCGGTCACCGGTTCCACCTGCACGCCGGGCTGATCCATCTCCACCAGCGCGGCGACCGGGCCGTCGTCCGAACGCCCCACCACCAGCACCACATCGGCCAGCGCCCCGAAAGTGACCCATAGCTTGCGGCCGGACACATGTCGCTCGGGCCCGGTACCCGTGAAGCGGGTGCTGATTCCCGAAAGGTCGCTGCCTGCCCCGGATTCCGTCGCCGCGAGAGCCGCGGCCAGCTCACCACCGGTCAACCCGGGCAACCAGTGCGTACGCTGCTCGGGGGTGCCCCAGCGATCGATCGTCGCAGCGACCAGGCCCTGCACCGTGAACAACGAACGCAGCGACGTGCACACCGCGCCCAATTCGGCGGCCGTCCGGCCGGTTGCCGAAGCATCCGCGCCGCGACCGCCGTAACGCACCGGCCGATCCATGCCGAGCACGCCCGCTTCCGCTGCGACGGCGATTATTTCACGCGGCATTCCCGTGCTGTCCCATTCGGCCGCACCCTCGGCGGCGCGGCGCAGTAGAGACTCCAGTCGGCTCACCTGCCCGCACCGAGGCCGGCGGTGGGACCACATTTGCGGGTGACGAAGGCGGCCGCGCGCCGCGCCGTCCGGAAATTGTCCAGATCCAGGTCGTCGATATCGATCTCGATGTCGAAAGTACGCTCGAGATAGGCGACGATCTCCAGTGCCCGGAGCGAATTCACCAGACCCATATCGAAATAGTCGTCGTCCGGTCCCAGCCGGGTGGCCGTGACCACACCGATAAACCGCATCAGCCGCTCCACCAGATCCGGATGCGGCGGGGTACCTTCCTCGCTCATGTACAGCCCGTCCTCGCCTGGATATCACCTGCCGGATATCCAGGCGAAAAGCTATCAACCGGCGGCCCTGCGAACATGCCCCCAATTCCTCTGCCCCCGGAACTCCGGGACGAGTTCACCATCGCGCGTGCCGGTCCTGGTCCGGGCGCGGTAAGCACGATATGCGGGCCGAACGCGCGGTCGGTATGCACTGAGGGGCTGCGTCCTCGGGCCGCAGCACATGTGTCGATTCCCGGCTCCTGTTCTCGCCGCCGGACGGACTACCCACGCTTCCGGACAACGACTGGCAAATCGCGGCTGATGGCCGCATCCTGCTCGACGCATCCGGATCCGCCACCGATACCGATCCGGACGGCCTCGTCGTCCACCACCACAACCGCCGGGCGGCCACCACCCTCACAGCGCGCCCTGATTCTGGAGCGCCGGAACGAAGGCATTGCCGCCGCGAAGGCCCGCGGTGCCTACACCGGTCGCGCGCCGGCGCTGACCACCGAACAGATCGCCCGGTTGCGCGACCGGGCTCTGGATCGGCAAACACCGGATACGTGGAAGCCTGAATACAGGTATCCGCATACGTGGATCTACCGTCGCCGATCGGCGGACGGTGCGCAAAGCTGAGTATCAGCTCATGCAAAGCCGTAGGGGAACACCCATGAATGCACAACAGTTTCAGCCGAGTCGTTCCCGCGGGGTTCCGGAAGCCCGGTGGGCAGCCGAAAAGCAGCCGCTGCGACCCCCGGCTCCCGAGGAGAATGTGCGGACGAATACCGTGTGCGACCCGCTGTGGGTTCGCTGGCCACTCAGCGAGTTGGAGTCTCTCGCGTCCGGCAGAGTGGTGGGCGCGGACACCAAGGCGATGATCGAGTGAGCTATTTGCTGGGCTCCGTTCGATCACCCGCAGAGCTTCCGCGGCGCCGCCGTCGATCGTATTGAGCTTGACTATCCACTCGCGCATGAGCGAACTCCTCGATCCCCGTGCACAGCCGTCGAGGTCGTGCCCTCGGTGCCAGGGATTGTCGGCGGTGCGCTCTCGGCGGCCACCGCCGGAAACAGGCCCGCAACGGCCGCCACGACGGCGGCGCGGCGGGCGGCGGGGGAGGGGTCGCGAACCTGTCCCTCCGCCATGTCGACGAGATCGTGCGCTCCCGCCCAGGTCAGCGCGATTTGATTGACCAGGGCCATGATGTCGAACGGGTCCCACGCGGGGTCCAGGTACCCGGCGAGTTGCGCCTGCCGTAACTGCTCCACACCCTCGCGCACGGTCTGCCGCACCGCATCGTGGAAGGGATCATCGGATTCATCGATACCGGCGATGTCCAACCGGCCCCATTGCAGCAGACGCAGGTGATCGGGATGGGCCACGAAGTGGTCGTGCACTTGCCCGGCGTAGCCGGGCAGATCGGTGGCGTCCAGTCGGGTGGTGGCGGTCATCGCGGCCAGTTCGCGTTCTGCGATGAACCGATAGAGCTGCTGTTTGCCGCGGAAGTGCGCGTACAGCCGTTCCTTGCTCGTTTTCGCCCTCCTGGCGATCCGATCGATACGGGATCCGGCGACTCCGTACCGTGCGAACTCGTCGGTCGCCACGCCGAACACGCCACCGACGCCACCGCCTGGGGGCGATTTGCCTGCCATGGCCCCTTCGTCAATGCCGACCCCGACGGCGACTCCGCCACTCTGCGCATCGATGCCGGTCGCCGCACCGGCTTCGGGCATGATCGCCCGCAAGCCTGTTACGACGAGATCTGCACGTGGGCGGGAGTCCAGCCCGAAGGTAAGGGCCAGAACCCGAGTTCGATGATGGTGGATTTCGAGTGGTCGTCCGCAGCGCCTTCGAACCGGAGGCGTGGAACGGGACGGCCGAGAGGATGGTCGACAGTCGCGGGGATCTACGTGGTCGGGAGCGTCCTGGCAGCGCTAATCGCGCCAAACGGGTGGGCGCTTCGCCAAGAAGGCCGCCATCCCTTCGCGGGCGCCGGAAAGTTGAGCGGCGGCGGCCATGACTTCCAGGGCGAGAGCGTAGGCATCTGCTTCAGGGCGGTCGAGTTGGCTGTAGAGAGTGCGTTTGCCGAGTGCCTTGCTGGCCCGGCTGCCCCGGGTGGCGCGGGTGAGTAACTCGCCTACGGCTGTATCCAGCTCGGCATCCGGCACCGCTCGGTTGATCAGGCCCCACTGTTCGGCGGTTCGGGCATCGATCGGGTCGCCGGTGAGGGCAAGTTCCATCAGGCGTTTACGGCCGACGGCGCGGGCCACCGGAACCGCGGGAGTGTGACAAAACCAGCCACCCTTGCCGCCGGGAAGCGCGAAACCGGCCGATTCGGCGGCTACGGCCAGATCACATGAGGCCACCAGCTGGCAGCCGGCGGCCGTGGCCAGACCGTGCACCCGGGCGATCACCACCTGCGGCACCGACTCGATGGCCGACATGAGCTCGGTGCACAGGGTGAGCAGTTCCCGCACGCCGAGCAGGTCGCGCGCCGCGACGTCGGCGAAATCATGTCCTGCGGAGAACACCGGCCCCTTCGCGCCGAGAACTATCCCGGTGGCGTCGGTCTCGCCGGCGGCCCGGAATGCGGTAAGCAGTTCGGCCAGGTACTCGCCCGAGAGAGCATTGCGCCGCTCCGGCCGGTTCATGGTGATGCGCACCGTGTCGACGTCCCGCACGACCAGCAAAGGCTGATGCCCCAAGGCGGTCATATCTCCACCGTAGATCTATCGGGGCAACGACACGACATCTCTGAGGTGATCCAGAACCACCCGCCCGGCTACAGCCATAGCAAAGAAGGCCGGTGGCGTACCAGGTCCGCGAGCTCGTCCCGGCGCGCTACCCCCCCGACACTGGACGACCAGCGCGTGCCGGCGGCCGACAGCCGCCTGGGCCGGCCCGCACAGAGTGGATGGCACGGAGGACCCCATCTACAACTGGACGCACCCGGCACCGTGCACCCAGACTTTCCCGGCGTATCGCATCGGTAGGACAGTCGCTCACCAACTGACTCCGATCCCTGTTGCGGCCTGTCTGCGTCGATCATCACTTGTCGATATCGGCTTCGCTTTGGCTCGGCCACATCGCTCCCGTGGCGGTCGGTGGCTTGACCCAACACTGTGGCATGCGCGTGGAACGTCGGGATGGTGCTGGATGGGGTAGACGGGTCGGGTACATCTCGGCGGTCGCGTTCAGCACTTCTAGGGGATCGGCTTCGGATATTCGGTGCCGGGGATGTCGGCGAAGTCTCCGACCCGGGTAACCGTGACGAGCAATCCGGTGCGGTCGAGCAGCGGGTCGAGATCGTCGCGGCGTCGCTGGGCGACCGATAGCCCGGCTCCGGCGCTCAGGGCCTTATTCTGCCCATGTGACAGGGGAACCGGAGCCCTCGGCGCGATCATTCCGGCGGCGGGTGCCGCTGCTGGCCGTCGGTGCTGTGCTGGCGGCGGGCGGGGCCGCCACCCGACCGTTCGGTTGGTCGGCAACCCTGCTGGTGGTGGTGTTGGCGGTCGTGGCGTCGGTGCTGGCGTTCCGCGCGAGGCCCAAGCGGATTCCGTACACCGACCGGCTACGGCGCGGAGTGGCAGTCTGGTCGGCGCTGCTGGTCACTGCATCAATATGGGAAGTGTATGCCATTGCGCGGCAGCCGGATTGGATGCGGCCGAGCGACGTACACCCGACATTGTCGACGCTGTTGGATCCGGCACTCGAGCAGTGGCCGTTGAGGTTCGCCGGATGGCTGGTGTGGCTGGGCGTCGGCCGGTGGCTGGTGTCGAGATGAGCGATCGGGTGATCGTCATCGTCGGGTTCGTGCTGATACTGGTGGTCACGCTCGGCATGGTCGCGCTCACGTATGTGCGCCGGGATCTGATCGCGCCTCTGGGCGAAACAATCGCGTACCTCACGCGGAGTCGGGTTGCGAGGATTGCCGGCGTGCTCGTGTGGGCATGGGTCGGCTGGCACTTTCTCGCGCGGTAGTGCCGCAAGTGGATCGGAGGCAACGAGCCGGACTGCGCCGCTGACAGCCGGCTCGGGGACACTACGTTCGAAGACCGCCGATGTCATGGCGGGGCGGCAGGTAGCGTGCGGTGCCCGCAGGCTCACGGAATCTGCACATTTCCCACACCTATTCCGCGGATCGTCCAGTTAGATTTCCGGGATGCCGTGTCAAAAGCCCCATCCGGCTCTGCCGCTGGGAGTCCTCGCCGTAACCGCTGTGACCTCGATCGTGCTGACGCTGCACGCCGAGTTCTTCCTGCACTGGCTCTGGGTGCTGTACCTGCCGCTGTTCGCCTTCGGATATCTGCTCCTGGCCATCGTGTCCGGCATGTCGGTCTGGGCTATTGCACGCAGCGGCTCCCAGGTATTGCCGGTCGCCGCGGCGGTGGTGCTGGCGGTCGTGAGTGTCGGCGGGTCGTTGTTCTTGTTTGTCGACACCAAGACCAGCGGGAGGGTGCGGTTCTGGCCGGAGTATCCGGCGTTCGCCGCAGCGGCTGCGGTGGAGGTACCCGAGCATGGCGAAGGTGACCTCTACGGTGTCCGGCTGCCCGGTCATTTGTGTGTCGTCGCACCGAACTGCCGGATCGCGACACTCGGCTACAGCAAGGGAGCACCGGTCCGATACATCGCCGACTACGTCGAAGTGTTCGAGGACACCTACGGTTACGGGTACTTCGTCGGCACTCCGGAACCCGGTCCATACAACGGTTTCGGGACTCCCGTGTGCCCCACCATGGAGCTGACCGGCGGATGGTGGTGGCTCGAACGTTGCGACGGCCCGGATTACGAGCGAGCCCGGTGAACCGGCCTCAGTCCTTTGAACGATTTCTTGTGACGGAACCGCTGGCTGCTCGATAGCGAGGCCCGAATGCAGGCGCAGTGGGGCCGCGAACGCGTCACCCATAGAGAAGGTCCGGCCACTCGTCCTGCGTCGGATCAACGCAGCTCAGTCAAGTGTGCGCGGGTCCGACTCTGAAAAACACTACCGAGCACGAGCGGCGCGAGTGATCTGGGCGAACGACTGTTCGTCGGGCCGGACGGAGGTCGTATCGAGACGGGCGGACTTCGGGACGCGACCCACTGGGATGAGGTGGTCACAAAACTCGGGTACGAGCAGCTCCGTCGCCACGACCGCCGGCCCACCGGCCTGGCCTGGGTTTCCGACGCCGGTGTGCAGCTGCGCCGGCTCCAGCGGGTCGTCGGCCAGGCCGACCCCCGAATCACCCAGTGGTGCCTCCATCCGACATTGAGGCGATTCGCTCCGACGCGATCAAGTTGTCCAGGTATCTCCGCGGCGATACTGGCCCCGATTCGGCCCCACCTTACGAGCCTTCCAGCGAGACGAAAACACCCTCCGATGCAGGTCGGAGGGTGTTTTTGTTTGTCGGGCTGACAGGATTTGAACCTGCGACCACTTGACCCCCAGGTCGGCCCGGGCGATGAAATAGCTGGTCACGGACCATTTTTGATGGTGTGCGGTAAGTCAATGACGTGGGGTTTGTTCGCTTGCGTTCCTATCGTGTGGTCCCGTTCTGGTCCCGCTCTCCACCTGCAAAAATCTTCTCCGCAGCCCCCACACTGTCAGGCACGGGCTGGGTCGCCAACCATGGCGTTTCCGCGACCAGACTATGCGCCGTGGAGGGTGTGAGTGGATCCGCCGTCGTCGGCGTTGCCTTCAGATCGGATCTGTCACTCTTCGCCGCCGAGATTGCCTGGTAGTCCTGTTCACCTACAGCTCATCAAGATTCAGTGCCCGCCGTTGGATGTCGAGGTCGAGACCTAGAATTCGAAGACAGTGAGCCCGCACAACAGCCTGCAAGGTTTTCGCAATTTCAGCGATTTCGTAGATGTCGTATGTTTTATTTCCGTGCGCCAGGTCGTTCCGTACCAACCGGAGCGCACTCTCCGGCTTTAAATTGTTTTCACTACATAGCCTTTTGATCAAGGTGGCGCTTCCGATCTTTTCGGTGAGGTCTACGGGCAGGGATTCAAGCATGTCTCTGAGGCGGTCGTCGAGATTGATCGGAGATTTCTTCAAGTTATTCTTTACAAACTTCCTGTTTGCCCCAGTCAAGAATTTCATGCACTCATTGATAGCTCGATCGCGCTTTCTTGCAAACGACGAGGCTCTATCG
Source organism: Nocardia sienata NBRC 100364 (assembly GCF_001613205.1). Taxonomy (GTDB): domain Bacteria; phylum Actinomycetota; class Actinomycetes; order Mycobacteriales; family Mycobacteriaceae; genus Nocardia; species Nocardia sienata. The sequence goes on from NZ_BDBX01000003.1 coordinate 76,167, forward strand.
TTCAATCTAGCCTCACGATTAGAGATCCCTTCCAAAGCTTGAATCAATAGCAGGAATCGCGCGCGAGGATGCTGCTCATTCCCTAGGGCATACGGTTCGTAGGTGTACACAACCGGGTTCTGTTCCTCCTCAAGACGATTCCATTCTTTGATCAGTTCGAGTAGTGAAACCTGATCTGCATCCAGCCTTAGAGCCGAATCGCTCAAACGGGAAATTCGACCACGTTCTGGCATGTATGGAGACTGGGTAACCGTATTGGCGAATACCTGCAGAAAAGGTGATCTAGCCAGCTCTACCCCCGCAGGCTTCACCTCAAGATACGAAACATCCTCCTCCTTCCCGGTGAGAACGGACATTACTCGATACATCGACTTTACCCACTTATCGTAGGCCTCCATAAAATCCAAAGGATCGTCGAAACTGATGCATATTACTGGGGTAAACCGAATGCCGAATTCATAGCTTGAGAACACTGTATTTGACTGCATATAGGTGACGGCCAGCCGGGTGGAGCCGTCATGCCATTCAAGTCCGCTCGGCCGGGTCGTAACCGACCACTCCTCCTCTCCCGAATCCGATCGACTGGGTTGGGCAGTTCTTTCTCCAATCGGAGAAGTATGGAATATTCGATCTAGATGGGTGAGCTGGAAGCGAATCTCGGAAACTCGCGTATCGCTGATTTCTTCCGCACCGCGCCCCACGAGCGCTGCTGCAGCAAATATTCTGGCATTACCGGCGGGAAAGTTCATGAAGTATCCTAAATGTCCCATGACTTCCAAGCGGGGTTTTATCAGCAGTACACCAGCACCGTTAGCAAGGCGACCATTCAGGAACTCGTAGTCGTAGCGCTTCGGGAACCCGCCAAACGGCGAACCGGGAACGTCACCAGATACCGTGCCCTCGGGTGGCCTGCTGCCGTCTAGGAATATTTCACCGTGAGGGCGAAGTACCTGGTCTGCATCAGGATCGGGCAAGGACCACTCGCACGAGAACCTCCCACTAGGTTGCTGAACCTGGATGGGGACATCACTGGGATTCACAGCCTAGGATTATGACGAATCCGCCTGAAGTCCCGCTGTCACTTCGCATATTTCGGATCAACGGGCCGTTTCGCGTTGGCTCTGCTGAGTGGTGGTCTGCACATACAGGGCCTGGCTTCCCCGCCTGCCCCATAGGGCCTGCCTTTCTCGCGTAGAGGCTCCGCGGTCAAGGGTGGCGTAACCATCAGCGGAGCTGACGCCGTAGGCGCCCTTGAGGGTGGAGGGGCGCGGGAACACAATGCGGGCCGCCAGTCAGCAGGGCCACGCGGCCGGAGGTCGCGCACATCTCACCTCAAGAACTGGGCGGTTCATGTGTTCGGCAACTCGGTGAGACGGGACCACGGCCAGTCACCCCGGGCGTTGCCGGCCGATTCGTGCTCGGGCTGCGGGAGAGCAAGCCGGGTACGGCTCTCGTCGTGCCCACACTTCTCGGTTATCGAAAATCAACCATCTCGGGTCGCAAGCGGGTGGCGCCAGCGTGCCGCCGACGCGCCGGTGGGGCCGCCAGCGCAGCCAGGTCCCGCCGTAGCGTGGCGGCGGCGCGCAGGCGCCGCCGCTCTTGATTCTGTATGGCGAAATTCGGCAGTGGAAGCGTTCATCAGATGTGGTCGATACGGTTGAGTCATGGCTGTGGACCTCGTTAGCTGGGCAGCGCAGACTGCTCGTGCGCACCTGACCGTGCTGCCGCGGCGCCTGGGGCATGTGGAGGGCGTAGCGGATCGTGCAGCGCTAGCGGGGCCGGTGGTAGACGACGCGGAGCTACTGGTAGCGGCCGGTTGGTTGCATGACATCGGCTACTCTCCCGCTCTGGTGCGAACCGGATTTCATCCGATTGATGGGGCGGTCTTCCTCGAGTCGATCGGTGCGTCTGAGCGACTGTGCGCGCTCGTGGCGAACCACTCGTGCGCCTGCATCGAGGCACGTAACCGCGAACTGACGATCGGCTGGGAAGACGAGAAGAGTCCCTTGAGGGATGCGCTGTGGTGGGCGGATATGACGACTACAGCGGACGGCGTGACCACCACCTTGGACGATCGGCTGGCCGACATCTATCGCCGGTACGGCGCCGAACACATTGTGGCTCGGTCGATCCGCGAGGCCGAACCGATCATCCGTGCCGCGACGCGACGTACCGAAGACCGGCTCAGTGGTCAGGTGAAGTAGGTCCGACCAGACGCTTGGAGACCGCGGTCGATTCGCTGACGCATCGACGGATGAATGTGAAGATCGCCCAGCTCTTCGGGGGCGACCCATCGGACGGCTTTCGACTCGGAGCTCGTTCGCGCGGTCCCACCGATCGGTTCGGCTGCGAAGCAGATCGAGAACTCTTGCCGGACTTCGCCATCGGTGTAGGCGATAACGTGCCCAGGGTCGGAGAAGATGCCTACCACTTCGATGGGACGTACGTCTATGCCGGTTTCTTCGGCAACTTCACGGACGACGGCTTCGGCCACTGTTTCGCCTACCTCCATCCCACCGCCCGGCAGGGAAAACAGGTCGTTGTCGGTGCGATGGATCAGCAGGATTCGGCCGGCCTCGTCCTTGACGAAGGCGCTGACGGCGACCTTGAGACTGTTCGCGGGCGGTGCGGCGGGATCGTTGAGGTAATCGGTTCTCATGCTGCGCCTCCTTCGGCCACGGACTTGGGCACCGCTTGTGACCAGACCTGCTCGAAACTGGTCAGGTAGGTGTCGAACAGGTCCCCGCCTGCCAGTCGCCGCAAGTGCATCGCGGGGGCGTAGGCGCCGGGCTGGCCGTAGACGTGCATGTTCACGATCATCTCGTCATCGAACCGGAACACCGAGTTGTACAGCGTCGTGTCGTGGTAGCGCAGTTCCACGCCGTCGATACCGGCCAACGGTTCGACCAGCGCCAGGGCGTTCCTGATCCGCGCCGAAACGGTGCCTTCAGCTAAGCGCTCTTCGCTACTGCGCTTGGCCACTTCATCGGCGGCCGGGTTCCCGAACAGGAATCGGATCGAGGTGCCCGCTGCCGCCTTCTGGCGGATCAACTTGGCGAATGACGGGTCTTCGGCGAGGAAGAGCCCCGCCAACACCAAGACTTCGATCCGGTCATGCGCGTTGGACAGCAACCGGACCCACAAGTCGCTCGGCACAGAGTGTCGGTGCGGGTAAACCTTGACGACTTCCGATTCAGCAATAGCCTCCCGACGCTCAGGCGCGATGGCATCGGGCCACAGATAGCGTTCGGTCTCTTTCACCAACGCGGCGACTGCGTGCCGGTGGCGCGGGTACGGAACACGCCCTTTCGTGATCCAGCGTTCAACGGTCTTCTGATCGACACCGGTCGCTTCGGCAACGTGACTGATGTCGAGCCCGTTCCTCAGCAGCGCTTCGCGCAGTCGCTCATTTGCCATCTCATCTCCCACCACAGGGAACCGTCAGGGACGTCTTTAGGTTACCCATGACGTCCCTAGAAGTCCACGTATGCGGTCCTGATGACATCGAAATTCCCGGAAAGTACTGGTCGTCAAGTGATTTGGCCTACTTCAAGGAGTGATTGAGATGGCTATGAAGGATCTGTGGTTCACCCCCTCGTTCGATGACGCGTTCCCGATGGGACTGTTCCTGCTGGGTGAGGTCGCGCCGATGACGGAGTTCAACTCCGACCGCAACGCCCCCAAGCGCCAGCGTCTGGACCTGGATGCCGAGGGCAACGGCACCGGCAAGCGCCTGTGGAAGGCCACGGTGACCGATCCGGCGGCGCCGAACGCGAAGCAGGCCAGTTTCGATCTGGTGTTCGTCGCCGATGTGCAGCCGGTTCCCTCGGCGCCGGAGGTGGCCCGGGGGATGCGGCCGATCGTGTTGGAGGGCTTGCAGGTCAAGCCGAAGATCACCGGGCAGGGCGAGTTCAAGACGATCGGCTGGAACATCCGCGCGACCGGCATCGTCGGCGACACTTCCGGCGCGCGGCAAGCTCCGGCCGATCCGGGGGCGGCCCGCTCGTCCGGTAAGGCGGCGTGATGCGGGCGGCGGATCAGTCGGCGGGGATGCGTCTGGCGCGCTGGTCCGCCGCCCTGATCATCCTCGGGGTGGGGGCGGCGGCGTTCCGGCTGTCGTTTTCCACCCTGGAAGACCTCGCCCGCCTCGCGCGGATGCCCGCCGACGATGCCTGGTTGTTCCCGCTGATCGTGGATGGCACGATCCTGCTGGCCACCTTCGGGCTGCTGGTCTGTGCCCACCACCGGGGTGAGCGCCGCTTCTTCCTCGGCGTGCTGATCGTCGGTTCCTTGGTCTCGGTCGCCGGGAACTCGGTGCACGCGGTCGCGGCCGGCCAACCGCTTCCCGGATGGGCGGCGGCGTTGGTGGCGGCGGTGTCCCCGGTCTCGCTGCTGGTCGATACCCACGGGCTGGCCCTGTTGTTCCGGGTCGCGGCCCGTCAACGCGCCCACGCCCAGGCACCACCGGAGCCCGTGTCCGAACCGGTGGCCGTACCCGCACCCGCGGCGGCTACCGCCCCGGACGCTCCCGCTCCGGAACCGGTGAGCGAACCGGCGCCCGACCCTGCCCCTGCCCCTGTTCCTGTTCCTGTTTCTGCGCCGGTGGCCGATCCGGTGGCGGCGCCTTCTGTTCCGGCACCCGTGGTGCCGTCTCCTCCTGTTCGTTCCGTGCGACCGGCGCAAACCATGCTGCCGATCGCTGTCCCTGTTGGGGGTCTGTGATGTTGTCCAAAACCACTGTCCTGGCCACCGCGGTGCTCGTGCCGCTGCTGGCCACCGTCCCGGCCGCCGACGCCGTGGCCAAATCCGCCCCGGCCGTGCCGTGCGCGATGTTCTGCGAGGACCGGCCGCCGAGCGCGGGTGATTGCGCGATGTTCTGCGCCGAGCCGCCCGCCCCTCCGGCCGATGCCCAGGGGTGCCGGATGTTCTGCGAGCTCGCCAAGCCGGAAGGAGAGGCGTGATGATCTCGCCCGATGTGCTGATCTGGAGCGGCTCGGCAGCGGTGACGGCATTCACCCTGTGGCGCTGGCGCTCCGCGGCCGGGGTACTGCACCCCGACCCCGCCGACCGGTCCGCCTCCGCCCCGCCCGAACTGCAACCGGCCGTGGCGATCGTCACCGACTCCGCCCAACTGGCGGTGATGTGGCCCGCCCTCGGGCTGGGCTCCTGGGAAACCGGGTTCCCCAACGTCACCGCCGCCACCCTGACCGGGTTCGGGATGCTGGTGGAGGTTCAGATGCTGGGCGGCCAGTCACTGCGGGACTGGAACAGCGACGCCACCCGGGATGCGCTGGCGCACTACTTCGCGGTCCCGGAAGTCCTGGTCACCTCCCCGGCACCGGGGTTCGTACACCTGCACCTACGCACCCTCGACACCCTCGCCGACCCGGCGCCGGTGACCGACCTGCTGGCCTACGGCGTCGACCTGGAAGCGGTCCCGGTCGGTGTCACCGAGGACCACGACGTGTGGCGGCTGCGAGTCCTGTATGGACACATCCTGCTGGCCGGGGCCACCGGCTCCGGGAAGGGCAGTGTGTTGTGGTCGCTGCTCAACGGTCTCGGCCCCGCCATCAAGGCCGGCCTCGTGGATGTGTGGCTCGCCGATCCCAAGGGCGGCGCGGAGTTCGGCCGCGGAGAGAACCGCTTGTTCGTCCGTTTCGCTGTCGACTCCGAATCCATTTTGGGCATGCTGTCCGAGGCCGAACACGTGATGCGGGAACGGCTTTCCCGCATGCGGACCGCTGGCCTGCGCAAGCTGGTTCCCTCCGCGGACGAACCACTCATCGTGATCATCATCGACGAGGCTGCGTCCCTGTCGGCGTATGCCACCCGCGAGGAACAGAACGAGTTCCGCCGGTTGACCGGGCTGCTGCTGTCCCAGGGCCGCGCCGCGGGGGTGTCGGTGGTCGCGGCGTTGCAGGACCCGTCCAAGGAGACCATGCCCAACCGGCAGCTGTTCCCGATCCGCATCGGGCTCCGGTTGGACGAGCCGACCCAAACCACCATGGTCCACGGCCAAGGCGCCCGGGACCGCGGGGCTCGCTGCGACGAAATATCGGAACACACCCCCGGCGTCGGGTATGTCGGCGAGGACGGGACCCGGGAGTTCGTGCGGGTGCGGGCCTACTGGGTCTCCGACACCGACGCCGACCGGATCGTGGACACCTACGCCCCGGCCCTACCGGACCTGGCCCCGCAGGCCGACTATGCCGGGTTCGACCCCGACGACCTCGGCGACGACAACGACGACCCGGGACTGGTGGCGGCATGAGCATTCGACTGGGGGCCAAGTGGTCGCAGGTTCAGATGCGGTTGATCGGCACCCCGGAATCGGTGGCCGCCGTTTTGGACCACCTCGCCGCTCTCGGAGCCGATATCGACGCTTCGGCCATGTATTCCAGCCGCTACAGCACCGGCCACGTCCGCATCTACGCCGAGATCACCCCTGCCCGCCCCGCCGATGGATCGGAGAAATAACCATGACCCGCAACAGTACTCACACCGCTACCGCGGATGTGGTCGACCTGGCCGCCCGGCGCCGCTGCGCTCTGGAACGTGCCGGCCACGACCCGATATCGGTGGCGGTGCACCTGCTCGCCGAAACCGGCCATGTCCCCGGCTGGGACTTCACCACCTACCACGACGACGGCGGCGACGGCTCGGGGTGGGCGGCATGAGCCTGACCCTGTCCACCGCCCACCACGGCAATTCGACCACGACCACCGTCACTACCGGCGCCCAACAGCGCCGCGACCCGTTCGACCTGCTCGGCCTGGCGGTCCTGAACACCGGCTGGTATCTGGTGATCGGGGCCGGGGTCGCGATCCATTGGGCCATCTTGTTCCCACCCATCTCCGTCCCGCTGGCCGCCGCGGTCGGGGTCGGGGTGCTGGTCGGCTGGCCGTCCGGGGTCGCGGTCGCGATCGCGTGCACCGCGCTGCTGCTGCTGTGGCGCCGCGAACACCCCGAGACGTTCGCCCGCTGGATCACCGACCGCGCCCGGACCCGGTTCCTGACCTGGTGGCGGTATCGCCGCAACTGGGCCCGGTTGATGAAGGCCTGCCACCTCACCGCGAACTTCGGCACCCGCACCGTCGCCCCGAAACTGCTGGCGGTCGGCATCGGGGAAGGCACCGACCGGGTGCGGCTGCGGATGCTGGAAGGCCAATGCCCCGCCGACTACGAGAACCGCACCGAGGCCATCGCCCACGCCTTCAAAGCCGAGCAGTGCCACGCCTCGATCGTCGGCCCCGCCACCGTCGAGCTGCGCTTCCGCCACGGGGACGCCATGGCCGACACGGTGCTGTTGCCGCGGGTGGATTCCTGGACCAAACCGGAAGGACATGCTGCCTGATGAACCCTGTTACCTCGACTGATGCCGGGGTCCCGGTCCGGCAGACCGCGGCCGAGCGTCGCAGCCTGCCGGACTTCCGGGATGTCGCCCATGCCCTGGCCGAACAGGAACACATCTGTGTGCGGCCGATCCCGATGCTGGCCTACGACCCCAAAACCCTCACCGAGCAGTACATCGGCGCCCCGTGCAAATCCACCGTCGCCTCGGTGTGCCCGGCGTGCGCGGACAAGGCCCGGTTCCTGCGCATCACCCAATGCCGCGAGGGCTGGCACCTCGACCGGGAACCCGACACCGACAAACGCGACCCCACCGAGGCCCAAACCGCGTTGCTGGCGGCGCGGGCGGACCTGTTCGACACCTACCAGCAGGCCAAAGCCGACGGGGACGACGAGCTGATGGCCGGAGTTCGGGAGGTCGTGGCCGACCTCGACCTCGAGATGCGTGAGTCCGGGTTCCGTGGCCGGCTCCCTGCCCTGGACCCGCAGCCCCGGGCTCGGCGGACCCGCTCCACCCGTCGTCGCCAGGACGTGCCGAACCTGCCGCGGCTCAAGGTCGAAAAGACCACCGTGGGCCGCGCATACGCCGGTGGGCATCGGCCCTCGATGTTCATCACGTTGACGATGCCGTCTTATGGGGCGATCCACCGAGACGGCGCGGTCAACGACAAGGGCGAAACCATCGGCGACGGCTCACCCCGGGACCCGGAGTCCTACGACTATCAGCGGGCGGCGCGGGATATCGTGCACTTCTCCGCGCTGATCGACCGGTGGATCCAGAACCTGCGCCGCGCGGTGGGCTGGAACATCCAATACTTCGCCACCGTGGAACCGCAGAAACGCGGCGCCCCGCACCTGCACATCCTCATCCGCGGCACCGTCTCCCGCGACATCATCCGCCAGGTCACGGCGGCCACGTATCACCAGGTGTGGTGGCCCCCGCACGACCGCGGCAGCGAGGTCTACCCCGGCGACGTGCTGCCGGTCTGGGACCCGAGCAAGCTGACGTTCGTCGACCCCGACACCGGGGCGGCGCTGCTCGGGTTCGACGATGCGCAAGACCTCCTCGAGGATGTGGACGATTTGGCACCGGCGCATGTGGTGCGGTTCGGCCAGCAGATGGACCGCGCCGATATCCGCGGCCTGGTCCCCGGGCGGAAGGCCGACCGGGCGGTCGGCTATGTCACCAAATATTTGACCAAGTCCATCGCCGAGGTGCTGGACACCGACTCCGAACGCACCCGCCGCCACTACGCGCGCCTGCACGCGGAGCTGCAGCACACCCCGTGCTCGAAACGGTGCCCGGTCTGGCTGCGCTACGGCATCGTCCCGGTCGGTGCCAACGAGAAAACGATCCCGGGCCGCTGCAAGGGCAAGGCGCATCGCCGAGACACCCTCGGGCTACCCGGGCGGCGGGTGCTGGTCTCGCGGCAGTGGTCGAACAAAACCCTGCCCGATCACCGGGCCGACCGCGCCGAATTCGTTCGGCAACTGCTGGCCTCGGTCGGGATCGTCAAACCCGACACCTCGCATCTGAAGCTGTCGGTGGTCAAACCCGGCGACCGCTCCGCCCCGCCACGAGATCACCTGATCATGGCGTCCCTCGCCCAGCGCAGGACCTGGCGCGCGGAATACACCCGCGCACTCCTCGAGGCCGGCCCCGCAGCACGACAAGACATTTCAGCAATCCCGGTAGCAGCATAGGAAGGCATTATGGAACCTCAACTGGTCGATGGTCGCTGGTACTCGACCGCGGAACTGGCTGTGCTGCTTGGTGTCGACGCGTCGAGCTTGCGGCGGTGGCGGACCTCGAACCCTCCCTACGGGCCCGCCTTCGTCCGGGTTTCTGCTCGCGTCGTGAAATACGCGGCGGATGATATCGAGGTGTGGCTTCGAGCGCAGCGAACCGACCCCGCCAAGCTGGCCGCATGATGTCTGACCGGGTGAATATTCCTGTTGGCGTACGGCTGTCGTCGGATATCGAAGAACGATCGGATTACGGTCGGCGGCCGTTCAAGGCTCGGGTTCGCTGGATCGACCCTGCCACCAAGAAACGGCCTTCGCTCTCAAAACCGTTCGAGTCTCGGGAAGAAGCAGAGACGTGGATTGATCGTCTGATCCGGTTTGCGGCCCAGGGCGTAGACCCGAAGACAGCCACGATGACGTTGTCCGAATACGGTGAGGCCAATATGGGTCTGGCGCTGCGGGGTCTGGAGAAGAAGAGCACCGACCCCTATATGGCGGGTTGGCGCAAACGGGTGGTGCCGACGCTGGGGCACCTCTCGGTCGCAATGCTGACCAATGGCGCAGTGGATCGCGCGGTGGTGGGCTGGATCGACGCCGGTGCAGGGAAATCCACAGTGAAGAACAGCCTCGCGGTGTTGGTGCGCGTGATGGAACAAGCCGTTCGGGATGGGCTCAGGGAGACCAATCCGGCCCGGGTGCGTGGCTGGCAAAAGCTGTACCAGCGGATAGAGGACGAACTCGACGACCCGCGAGCCCTCGCGCTACCGAACTGGGCAGCCCTCACGACTCTGGCCGATGCCCTCGTGCAGCGTTCGGCAGATCGGTATCGCGGGTGGGGCGACGTGGTGATCTTCGCCGCGTGCACGGCCTCCCGAATCGGCGAGGTATCCGGCTGCCGCGTCGGCGATATCGACACCGATACCTGGACGTGGCGAGTGCGGCGTCAAACAACACCCTCGCCGGGCGGCATGGAGGACAAAGGCACCAAAGGCAACCGTGCCCGGCCTGTCCCGCTGATCGAAGAAGTTCGGCAACTGGTATCCGACCGGCTCGATGCGGTCGGACGTGACAAACCCGATGCCCGCCTGTTCCGCGGACCACGGGGAGGGCGAATCGCCACCGGTGTCCTGCGGGACGCCACGCACTGGGATGAGGTCGTCACATCGCTCGGGTATGAGCATCTGCGTCGGCACGATCTCCGGCACACCGGTTTGACGTGGATGGCCGATGCCGGGGTGAGCCTGCACGTGCTCCAGAAGATTGCCGGCCACGCCGATAGCCGGACGACCGAGCGGTACCTACACCCCGATCAACGGGAGATCACCGGCGCAGGAGACAAGCTCTCGAAGCACCTGCGGTCCCGTTCTGGTCCCGCTCTGCGGGTGGTTGGATGATGAGAAAAGCCCCTCCGACGCTGGTCAGAGGGGCTTTCTCAGGTGTCGGGCTGACAGGATTTGAACCTGCGACCACTTGACCCCCAGTCAAGTGCGCTACCAAACTGCGCCACAGCCCGTTGCGCCGTGTGTTCCGGCGCTCGATGAGATTACCTCAGAGGTGTTCGAGAGAGGAAATCGGCAGGTTGACCGGGGTGTTTTCGGATTCCTGACTGCCTTCCGGCCGTGTGATGTGCCCCGTCCGGCCCGGCTGCTTCTCGGTTCGGCCGTAGTTCTCGGACGCGGCTACTCGGCTCAGGGCTCGGGGCAGATCGGCGCGGCGAATCGGGGCTCATCCCGTGCGCCGTAACCCTGGGCGCTCTCCCGAAGCGGACGGATGTCGGTTCACCGGCGGGCTGCCCCGTCCGGCCCCGGGCAGCCGACTCTCCGCGCGTTCGGATCGCTGGTGGTCGGCATCACGTGTCCGCTGGAATAGCTCGCCGACCCCGCCTGTTGAATCCCCTGTCGGCGTCCGGACAGCCCCGGGCCGCACCCTTTGTCGCTACGAGCGACCACTCGCCGAGAGGCGCTTGTTGGACGTCGACTTCCCGACCGGACGCCGCTGGGCTCATTGCCCGGCGGCGTTTCGCTGTCAGCTCCCTGTTCCCCACCTCATCCGATGGGTGGTTCCGTGCGCGCCGGGGCCGTTGGTGCCCGCCGTCCCACTCGGGTCCCAGCTCGAGCCGGGCATATTCTGACGGTTGCAGCTGGTTCATCCCGCGCTGTTTCGGTGTCCGCGGGATTTCGAAGCCAGTTGGTCGGCGTCGGTGGCACCGGGTGGCGGGTGAGAGGAAACCCGGTGGGAATCCGGGACTGCCCCGCAGCGGTGAGCGGGAGCCTCCGCCGTCACACGCACTGGGCCGGGGTCCGGGAAGCGACGGCGTGGTAGTAGCAGCCCGGGTGCGGACCCGGGTCGACCGAGTGAGGTCGGTGCCCGCGAGTCCGAAGACCTGCCGGTTGTGCCGGGCACGCCGTGTCCGGTGGTTGTCGCCTCGCGGATCGGGCGTTATGCCGGCGTTCTACGCACCGGGCCGGGCCCGGATGCGTCCGGTCGCGCGTTCGCGGGGTGGTGGTCGTCGGTGCTATCGATGGAGCGTGCGCTGTGCCGGTCTCTTCGAAGTTGTTCGGCGGGAAGATGGCTGCGCCGCCTGGGTTTCGGAGCGGGCCGGTGCCATGGGCGCGGGCTCGCTGTCGTTTGCGTCCGGACCGCCGTCTCGGGCGGTTCGTCAGTCGTTCTGCGAGGAAAGGTGCCGGCGGTGGACAAGATGTATGGCATCGCGGTGCGCGGTGCGCAGGGTTGGATCTGCAGCTGGCGCGGCTGCTGCGTGAGGAGGTCGGGGTGGCGGTGCGGATCCGTTCGGAGGATCCCGGCAGGCCCGGGCCCAAACGAGTTTACGATCCGCAGGCCCGCACCCTCACGCTCGCGCGGCGGCTGACTCCGGGCCGGCGGGCATTCCAGCTGGCCATTCAGCTGGCGTTCCTCACACGGTCCGAGGTGCTCGACGAACTGCTCGCGGAGACCGGGACGCTACCGGCGGAATCGCTGCGGCTGCGAATCGGGCTGGCGAACTACTTCGCCGGTGCGCTGAGTCTGCCCTACGGGCGTTTTCTGAATGCGGCCGAGCGGTTGCGTTACGACATCGACCTGCTCTCCGCGCAATTCGAAGTCGGATTCGAGACGGCCTGTCATCGGCTGTCGACCCTGCAGCGGCGCGGGCAACGCGGTGTGCCGTTCTTCCTCGTCCGCACCGATCGGGCGGGAAATATCTCGAAACAGCAGTCCGCTACCGCTTTTCACTTATCCCGGGTCGGGGGGAGTTGTCCGTTGTGGGTGGTGCACGACGCCTTCGCGACCCCGGGCGGGATCCGTACGCAGATCGCCGAGATGCCCGATGGGCGCACCTATCTGTGGCTGGCCCTCACCACCGGGGAGAGCAATTCCGCTTATCTGTCGCCCGCAGGCATTTCGCCGTCGGACTCGGCTGCGACCTCGCCTTCGCGGAAAAGCTCGTCTACTCGCACGGGATTCCCGTAGGCGATTCGGCGGTCGCTGTCCCGATCGGTGCCGGCTGCCGGGTCTGTGAACGCACCGCGTGCGCGCAGCGGGCGTTCCCGCAGATCGGCCGTCCGCTCGCGGCCGACGAGAACCGTACGGCGAATACTCCCTATGCACCGGCGAGCAGTACTCACTGAATAGTCCGAGCGGGCTATGAGCCCGCGCCACTTTCGCGGTCGACTCAGGGGGAGAGAATTCAGGGGTCGAGCCCGTGTGTACTTCCTTCCTGGCCGCGGAATACTCCCACCCCGGCGACAATATTCCGGCGATCCTGGCGGTCGCCCAGCATGCCGGACGCACCGGCCGTGATCTGCTCCGCGGCCGGGCGACCGGCTTTGAGGTCCAGATCGACCTGGCGCGGTCGTGGGCGTCGCCCAGCGCCCGGTCGTGGCCTGAGCGCCGGAGCCGCGGCAGCCGAGCCGAGCCGAGCCGAGCCCGGGACAGCTGGTCTCGTCGATGGGCCCGCGTGGCGCCGGTGAGGCCGCGAGGCTTACGCCGACGGCCTCCAGACGCCCTCGCCTCCGAGCCCGGCCGGTTAGGTCACCGGTTCCCGGACCGCCGGTGGCTACGTGCCCGGGCACGGTCGTAGGCGACCTGCAGAAGTTCCCGGACGGTTTCGGCGGTGTTCGGGCCCGGCGCCACCACCGCCAGCCAGCCGAGCTCGCCGTACACCGGGTGGGCGATCACGGTGTCGGTCACCGCGGGGTCGGTGCCGGCGGGCTCCGGGTCGCGGGGAGCGCGGCCGGTCCAGGTGGTGAACAACTCCCTACCGGCGTGGATGTTCACCCGGAAGATGCCGGGCCGGTCGAGCCGGGACCGTTCGTCCCCTGGGTAGTTCTTGGTGACGAGGGTGGCGAAGGGCTGGGTGTTGGCCGGGACCGCGCCGTCGGGTGCGTAGTAGAAGAACGCGTCACCCCAGGCGATCTCGGGGGTCCCGTCGCCGGGGCGGGGCTGCTGGATCAGTACGCCGTCGCGGGCGCCGAGGTATTCGATGATCTCGTCGAAAGTCATGTCTTCGAGGGTTACATTGAAGTGCTGATGGAGAGTTGTGGCGTGAAATGGCCGGAAACTGCGATCCGAAGTCGCAACTCCGCAGGTCTGCGGACCGCTGATATCGCCCGGACCACGGGCTACTCGGTTCAGCAGATCCGCAACCTCGAACGTGACGGCGTGCTCCCGCCGGTGCCGCGCACGCCCGGTGGGTACCGGATGTACGGCGAGACCCATCTCTGGGCAGTGCGGGCCTATCGCGCGCTGGCGGCCGGTACCGGTCCGGTCGAAGCGAAACGGATTCTGCGCGAGGCGCGGGAGCACGGTCCGTCCCGGTTGTTCGCGCTGCTCGACCGCGTGCACGCCGGCCTGGACCGGGAGCGCCGGGACCTCGCGTTCGCGCGGGAGGCTGCCCGGGCGATCGCCGGCGAGCCGCTCGGCGATATCCGGCCGGCCGATGCCATGAGCATCTCCGAACTGTCCCGCGCGCTCGGAGTCCGGCCCTCGACGCTGCGGCACTGGGACGCCGAGGGGCTGGTCGTGCCGCAGCGTGCCGAGGGGGCGACCCGCCGGTACCGGCCCGATGACGTCCGGATCGCGCGGCTGGTCCAGCAGCTCCGCCTCGCCGGATACGGTATCGCCGCGCTGCGGGAACTGATTCCCTGGTTGCGGGGCGCCCACGGCTGGGACGAGATCGGTCGGGCCCTGGCGGCGCGGGACGCCGGACTCGACGCCCGGTCCGCGGCTTTGTTCGAGGCCGGTGCCGCGTTGCACATGCTGTTGCGGACGGAGCACGGCTGATCGGTCCGGCTACGTGGTGCCGTCCCGCCAGTCGGTGGGGCCGAACTGCTCGGTGCGGATACGTCCGGACGGGATGCCCTGCTCCAGCAGTGTGCCGCGGACGGTGTGCAGGAAGGTGGTGGGGCCGCAGAGGAGGAACTCGGCGTCGCCGGGGTAGGCGGAGACATCGAGGTCGAACCTGTCGTGTGCGAGATCATCGGTGTGGTCGCGATAGCGTCGGCGCAGGCCCAGCGCGGGGAGCCGGGCGGCCAGGGCGGACAGCCGGTTGCCCAGTGGCCGGGTGCCGGGGGACCGGTCGGTGTGGTCCAGGTGCACCTGCCGGTCCGGGGCATGGGCGGCCAGGCATTCGAGGATGCCGATCATCGGCGTGATACCGATACCGGCGGAGATCAGGACCAGGGGTGTCGTGGCGCCGGGGTCCACCGTGACATCACCGAACGGCAGTGTGACCGTCAGGGTGTCACCGATCCCGATCCGGTCGTACAACCGGGTCGAGACCTCTCCGGCGGGCCGCCCGGGCGCGGGATCGACGCGTTTCACCGCGAAGACGAGACGTCCGTCGCCGGGCAGGCCCAGCAGGCTGTACTGCCGCAGCTGGCGAGCGCCGTCCGCCAGCGGGAGGCCGACCGAGATGTACTGGCCGGGAGCGTATCCGGGGAACGGCCGGCCCGGATCGGTCGATTCGACGGTGAACACCGCGACACCGGCGGGATCGTCCTCCCGGGCCGTCACCAGCGCCTCCCGGAAGACCGCGCCGGGTGCGAGCCCGGACTCCGCGTAGAGCCGGTTCTCCAGGGCGATCAGTGCGTCGGCCATCAGCCAGTACACGCGGTCCCAGGCGGCGGCGATCGGTTCGGTGACCACCTCGGCGCCGAGGACCGCGACGATGGCGGCGAAGAGGTGTTCGTGCACCACGTCGTACTGCTCGGCGGTGATCCCCAGGGACGCGTGCTTGTGCCCGATCCGCGCGAGCATCGAATCCGGCTGCGGGGCGGCGGGATCGACGAGCCGAGCGGCGAAACGGGCGATGGACGCCGCCAGTGCGCGCGGCTGCGTGCCCTGGGCCTGGTCGCCGCGGTTGAACAGGTCGCGGCCGAGCCGCGGATGCCGCTCGAACAGGTCGCGGTAGAAGGTGGCGGTGATCGCGTCGAGATGCGCCTCGACCAGCGGCAGCGTGGCACGCACGATATCGGCGTGCCGGGCATCGAGACCGGGGGCGGGCGTGGTGGTCATATCGGTGTCCTTCACTCCACCGCGGTGCCTGCCTGCGGCCGCATCCATGGTGGTTGCACTCGACGGATTAGGTATTTACATAGTGACGCATATAGCCTGTTCAATAGCATTTAATGCGAAGAATGATGAATTACTTATCCGGTCTGCTCACACCAGAGGTCTCCTGAGTCGCCGATTCGGTGCGCACCTGCCGGGGTAGTCCGGCGAGGTGACAGTGCACGAATATTTCGGCTACCTCGCGGTTGTGGTCCTCGTCGTTGTGGCGCCCGGGCCGGATACGGTGATCACCCTCCAGTACTCGGTGCTGGGTGGGCTCCGCGGTGGCGCCCGGGCGGTGGCGGGTATCTGCGCCGCCAGTCTCGTGCAGGGGAGTGCGGCGGCGCTTGGCGTGGGAGCGCTGATCACCGGATCGCAACCGGTGTTCACGGCGTTGCGGTGGCTCGGCGCGGCTTATCTGTGCTTCCTCGGGGCGCGGGCGCTGTGGTCGGCCTGCCGCGGACATGGTGCCGGATGGGTGGCCGAGGGCGGCGGTGACCGGGCGTTGCGGGCCGGATTCCTCAGCAATATCACCAATCCGAAGATCCTGGCCCTGTATCTCTCGGTCCTGCCGCAGTTCCTGCACGCGGATTCCGGTATCGCCCACGCCTTGCTGCTGGCCTACACCGTGGCCGTGCTCGGTTCGCTGTGGTTGCTGTGTTTGGCGGCATTCGTACACCGGGTCCGGCCCTGGTTGGCCCGCCGGGTGGTGCGACGGTTGCTGGACGCCGTGGCGGGGGCGGCGCTGGTGACCTTCGGGGCGCGCCTCGCGAGCGACTGACCCCGGCCGCGGGGCGGTGCACGGGCCCCGGCCATGCGAGACCGGGCCCCGGCCCCGGGGAACCGAGGGATTCGGGTGCTCACCGGGCACTGTTTAGCGGGGCCGCTGCGGGGAAGCCGCCCGACCAGGGCGAGTTGCGCCCGGATCGGGGAGACCAGGTCATCCCGCCAGCGAGGAGGACACTTATGGACCGAACATCACAGCCGTCCGCCGACCCTGCCGCATCCGATGCGCAGCAGCGGGTGCTCGGCGAAGGGCGCGGGGGTGACGATCCGAAACAGCGGCAGCTCGATCCGCTGCGGCAGGATCGGGAGAGCGGGTATCTCACCACACAGCAGGGGGTGCGGGTCGACCACACCGACGACGCGCTGACCGTGGGCGAGCGCGGGCCCACCCTCATCGACGATTTCCACGCCCGGGAGAAGATCACCCATTTCGATCACGAACGCATCCCGGAACGGGTGGTCCACGCGCGCGGCGCGGGCGCCTACGGCTATTTCCGTCCGTATGACGATTCAATGGCGGAGTACACGGTCGCGAAGTTCCTGACCGACCCCCGGTTGCGCACACCGGTCTTCGTCCGGTTCTCCACGGTCGCCGGTTCCCGGGGTTCCGCCGATACGGTTCGTGATGTGCGTGGTTTCGCCACCAAGTTCTATACCCCGCAGGGGAACTACGATCTGGTCGGCAACAACTTCCCGGTGTTCTTCATCCAGGACGGCATCAAATTCCCCGATTTCGTGCACGCGGTGAAGCCCGAACCGCACAACGAGATCCCCCAGGCGCAGTCGGCCCACGACACACTCTGGGATTTCGTGGCCGCCCAGCCGGAAACACTGCACGCCATCATGTGGCTCATGTCCGATCGTGCGCTGCCGCGGAGCTATCGGATGATGCAGGGTTTCGGTGTGCACACCTTCCGGCTGGTGAACGCCGAGGGGCGGGGAACCTTCGTGAAATTCCACTGGAAGCCGAGCCTGGGCGTGCATTCACTGCTGTGGGACGAATGCCAGCAGGTGGCGGGCCGCGACCCCGATTACAACCGCCGCGATCTCTGGGACAATATCGAAGCCGGCAATTTCCCGCGCTGGGAGCTGGGCGTGCAGCTCGTTCCCGAGGAGCAGGAATTCGATTTCGATTTCGACCTACTCGATGCCACCAAGATCATCCCGGAGGAGCAGGTGCCGGTGCGCCCGGTCGGCGAGCTGGTGCTGGACCGCAACCCGGACAACTTCTTCGCCGAAACCGAGCAGATCGCCTTCCACACGGCCAATATCGTGCCCGGTATCGATTTCACCAACGATCCGCTGCTGCAGCTGCGCAACTTCTCCTACCTGGACACTCAGCTGATCCGCCTGGGTGGGCCGAATTTCGCGCATCTGCCGGTGAACCGCCCGCTGGCCGATGTCCGCACCCACCAGCAGGACGGATACAGCCGGCACGATATCCCGCACGGCCGGGCGTTCTACACCAAGAACACACTCGGCGGCGGCTGCCCCGCGCTGGCCGACGAGGATGTCTACCGCCACTACACCCGCCGGGTGGAGGGCGAGACGGTCCGGGCCCGCAGCGAGAGCTTCAAAGAGTATTACCGGCAGCCGCGGATGTTCTGGCGCAGTATGACCGAGCCGGAGGCCACCCATATCGTCGAAGCGTTCGCCTTCGAACTCGGTAAATGCCGAGAGGTCGAGATCAGGACCCGGGTGCTGGAAGAGCTGGTGCAGGTCGATCCGGATCTCTGCGACCGGGTGGCGCGGGAGCTGGGACTGCCGGCTCCGGCCGCACGGGAGGTGTCCGATGTCGCGGTCTCACCCGCGCTGTCCCAACTGAAGGATCCGCCGCAGACCATCGCCACCCGCCAGATCGCTATCCTGGCCGCCGACGGCGTGGATACCGCGAGTGTGGAACGGTTGCGCAGCGCGCTCACCGATCGCGGGGCCGTCACCGAGGTCCTCGCCCCGCACGGCGGCGAGCTGCGAGGATCGGGCGGGGGTGCCCTGGCGGTGGACCGGACCCTGGCGACCATGGCCTCGGTCCTCTACGACGCCGTCGTGGTCGCCGGGGGCGACGAGTGCGCGCGCGCCCTGGCCGCGGCGGGCCCGGCCGTGCACTTCGTCACCGAGGCGTACAAGCACGCGAAGCCGGTCGCTGTGCTGGGCGCGGGGACCGAGGTCTTGCGGGCAGGCGGTATCGCCGAGCCTCCGCAGCCGGACACCCCCGCCGACGGTGTACTGCGCAGCGGGGACACGGTGTCCGACGGTTTCGCCGAAGCCTTCGCCACCCTGTTGGCGGGGCACCGGATCTGGGAGCGGGACACCAACAGCGTCCCGGCCTGAGGGTTGTCGTAGCCGGTGCCGTCCTGCCCGGGACGGCACCGGCTACAGCGCACGCCGCGCGGTGCTCCTGCGTAGTGGGGGCGCGAGCGGGTAGGCGGTGTGCGGGTTCGACGAGAAGTGGAGATCCGCGCCGCCCACCGCACGGGGACGCTGTCCGCGTGCGGTGGGTCGCCGTGTTCGGCGGCCGGGCGGATCGTGAGCACGACGAGGAGGATCGATGCGGACAGTGACATCGCTGCCCCAGCAGATCACCGTGGACGAACACCTGTGGATCCCGATGTCGGACGGAATCAGACTGGCGGCCAAGGTGTGGCGGCCGCTCGCCGCCGACGACCGGCCGGTCCCCGGCATCCTGGAGTACATCCCCTACCGCAAACGGGATCTCTCCGCGGTACGGGATTCGATCCACCATCCTTATATGGCGGGCCACGGATATGCCTGTGTCCGAGTCGATCTGCGGGGTACGGGGGAGTCCGAGGGCGTACTCGTGGACGAATACCTCGAACAAGAGCATCGCGATGCCGAGGACGTCATGGAATGGATGGCCGCGCAGCCCTGGTGCGACGGCCGGATCGGGATGATGGGCATCTCCTGGGGCGGGTTCAACTCGCTGCAGATCGCGGCGCGTAAACCGCCGCACCTACAGGCCATCGTCATCTCCTCGTTCACCGACGACCGGTATTCCGACGATATGCACTACATGGGCGGCGCACTGCTGTCGGACAATATCGCCGAATCCGCCACCATGTTCGCCTACAGCACCTTGCCGCCCGATCCGGCACTGGTCGGCGACCGATGGCGCGATATGTGGTTCGAGCGGCTGGAGAACTGCAGTCTGTGGGCGGCGAACTGGCTCGAGCACCAGCGGCGCGACGACTATTGGCGCCGGGCGTCGGTGTGTGAGGACTATACCGCCGTCCAGGTGCCGGTCCTGGCCTCGAGCGGATGGGCCGACGGCTATTCGAACGCGGTCGGCCGGCTGCTCGCCAATCTGGACGTCCCGCGGAAGGGATTGATCGGTCCCTGGTCGCACAAGTATCCGCATCTGGGCGAGCCCGGGCCCGCCATCGGATATCTCCAGGAAGTCGTGCGCTGGTGGGATCACTGGCTCAAGGATGTCGACAACGGCGTACTGGACGGACCGGTATTGCAGACCTGGATGCAGGAGAGCGTGCCGCCGTCGACCGCCTACGAGGACCGGCCCGGCCGGTGGGTGGGGGAGCCGGAATGGCCCTCGCCGAATATCGAGTTCACCGAATACCCGCTGGGGCGGTACCGGATCGCCGAGCCCGGCGAGGAGGTGGCGCAGGTATCTCTGCCGGTCGAATCGCCGCTGTCGGTGGGACAATTCGCCGGGAAATGGGCGTCCTACAACGCCCCGCCCGATCTGCCCTACGACCAGCGCGAGGAGGACGGCGGCTCACTGGTCTTCGAGACCGACCCCCTCCCGCAGCGGTGCGAGATACTGGGTGCGCCGACGGTGGGCCTCGAGGTGTCGGCGGACAAACCGGTTGCCATGGTCGCGGCCAGGTTGTCCGATGTGGCGCCGGACGGCCGGGCGACACGGGTTACCTATGGGCTGCTCAATCTGACCCACCGGGACGGTCACGACGATCCCCGGCCGCTGAACCCCGGTGAGCGCTACCGCGTCACGGTGCAGCTCAATGCCGTGGCCCAGGCATTCCCGGCGGGTCACCGGATCCGGCTGTCGCTGTCCACGTCGTACTGGCCGCTGGCATGGCCGCCGCCGGAGCCGGCGCAGGTCACCGTGCACACGGCGGGCAGCAGCCTGCGGCTGCCGATCCGGCCGATGGCGGGCGCCGAGGAGGGATCGGTACAGCCGTTCGGTGAGCCCGAGGGCGCGCAACCGATGGCGGTGACCCATATCAGCCCCGGTGATCAGAAATGGACGGTCTCCCGCGACCTGGTCGATTATCGGTCCGCCCTGGAGATCGTCAAGGACGCCGGCCTGGTCCGCTACGACGAGCACGAGCTGGAAGTGGACCGCAAGGTCCGGGAACGTTATGGCTGGCAGGCCGACGACTTCTGCTCGGCCACCGCGGAAACGTCGTGGTCGATGAGTTTCGGCCGCGGCGAGTGGCGGACCAGAACCGAGACCCGCACCCGGGTCACCTGTACGCCCACCCATTTCCTGGTGCACGCCGAACTCGACGGCTTCGAGGGCGAGCAGCGCACCTTCTCGCGGAACTGGGACAGGAGGATCCCGCGTGACCACGTCTGAGGTGCGGCCGGCGGTTCCCCGGGAGTCCGCCGCGACGAGTCTGCGAGGCCGGATGCTGATCGCCGCATTGCGGCTGACCCGGGCCGGTAAACCGTTCTCCAGCGCCGAGGCGCTGCGCGAGAGCATCCGCAAGAGTCAGCGACCCGCGCGGGACCGTCCGCCGGCCGCGCTGGGACGGCGGCACCGGGTCACCTGCCGGGAGATACACGGACGGCCCGTCTACACGATCCGGCCACGGGAAGCGGGTACCTCCAGGCACGTGATGTACCTGCACGGAGGCGCCTACGTCCACCAGATCCAGCGCGACCACTGGAAATTCCTGTCGCGATTGGTCGACGAGACCGGATGCACGGTGACGGTTCCGCTCTACCCGCTCGCCCCGGACAACCACCCCCGCGACACCATCTCCATGGTGCTCGCCGCGCACGACGAGGCATTCGCCGGCACCTCCTCGCAGGACAAGGTGCTGATGGGGGATTCGGCCGGGGGAGCGCTGGCG
Organism: Nocardia sienata NBRC 100364; assembly: GCF_001613205.1. GTDB lineage: Bacteria > Actinomycetota > Actinomycetes > Mycobacteriales > Mycobacteriaceae > Nocardia > Nocardia sienata. Next base: position 97,670 of record NZ_BDBX01000003.1, read on the forward strand.
CTGGTGCTGGCCCGTGCGATCGGCGCGGCGGAGGGGGACGAGCCGAAGGAGGTCGTGTTGATCTCCCCCTGGCTCGATGTGACCATGACCGATCCGTGGGCCCGGCAGCTCGATCCCAGTGACCCCTACCTCGGTGTCGCGGGCCTGACCGAGGCCGGCCGGCTGTACGCGGGTGACCTCGACAGAACCGACCCGGTGATCAGTCCGCTGTACGCCCCGGCCGCGACGCCCGGAGAGTTGAGCGTGTTCATCGGCACCAGGGATGTCCTGCTCGCGGACGCGCGCCGGTTTCGTGCGCGTTGTGCCGCCGAAGGCGTCACACTCGAATATCACGAATTCGCCGGAATGTTCCATGCCTGGCCGCTGGCCGATATCCCGGAGGCCCGCCGGGCGCTGGGCGACCTGGTGCGAATCGTGAATCGTGCGCCGTCGTGACGATCTTCGTGCCCCCGGCCGCTTCGCTTGCCGGATGGTTCCGAGGGCGCGACTGTCGTTCACCGGCCGAAGTGTTTGAGTCCGGGACATATGGTTAGCCGGTCTGCGTGAGGAAAAATATTTTCGTACCTGCTCTGACTGATTCCCAGCGCGATGAAATCTCGACCGTGGATGTTCCGGGTGGATTCTCTCTGCACGGTTTGCTCGATTACGACACCTTGATCACGGCCGACGAGTTCGACTTCGACGAGCTGCTCGATCGGGCCCGCGCGGAGTTGCGCGCCTTCGACGGCCGGGTGGATGCGATCATCGCGCACTGGGATTTCCCGACCAGTGTGCTCGTACCGATCCTCGCGGCCGAATACGGATTGCCCTCGCCCGGTTTGGAAAGCGTGCTCAAGAACGAACACAAATACTGGAGCCGGGTATTGCAGCGAGAATCGGTGCCGGAATGTGTACCGGATTTCTGCGCCTTCGATCCCTTCGATCCCGACGCGCTGGACAAGATCGATATTCCGTTCCCCTTCTGGGTGAAGCCGATCAAATCCCATTCCTCGCAATTGGGATTCGAGGTGACCGACGCCGAGGTGTTCGCCACCGCCATCGAGCAGATCCGCGCCGAGATCGGCCGGATCGCCGACCCCTTCGACCGCGCGCTCGAGCGGGTGGACCTGCCGGAGGAGATCCGCGTGGCGGGGGGACGCACCTGCCTCGCCGAGCAGGTGGTCACCGGCACCCAGGCCGCTCCGGAGGGCACGATGTTCCGCGGTGAATTCCATGTGCACGGCGTCTTCGATATGCGCAAGGACGCGGCCGGGCACAGTTTCGATCACCTGGACTATCCGGCGCGGACCGTCCCCGAGGACGTCCAGCAGCGGATGATCGATGTCACCGAGCGCTATCTGCGGCACACCGGATACGACAACGGCTGCTTCAACTCGGAGTTCATGTGGGATTCCGAGAGCGGGAAACTGTGGTTGATCGAGGTCAACACGCGTATCTCGCAGTCGCACAGCGACCTGTTCGCCAAGGTCGACGGTAGCTCCAACCACGGTGTCGCCATCGATATCGCTCTGGGCGACCGGCCGCGGATGCCCCATCGCAAGGGTGAGTTCGCGGTCGCGGCGCAGTGCATGGTGCCCCGGTACGAGGACGGGATCGTGCGCGCGGTGCCCGGCGAGGCCGATATCGCCGCATTGCAGCGCCGTTTCCCGGGGACGGTGGTGCATATCGAGGTCCAGCCCGGTGACCGGCTCTCCGAACTCCCCAACCAGGACGCCTACCGGTACAAGCTCGCCACCCTCTACATCGGTGCGCCCGATGCGGACGAGCTGGAGCGGCGCTATCGCGAAGCGATCGACGCCCTGCCGTTCGAATTCGCCGAGACCGACTGATATGCGCTGCCGCCCGGGTCGCCGCCGCATGTTTCGGCGGCGATCTCGCGGGAACCGCGGAGGGAACCGAGACGAAGGAGGAGGTGGCCGTGCCGGACGTCGAGAGCTCCGTCGAACGCAGTAGCGGGCCGCAGCGGGTGGTGATCGTGGGCAGTGGTTTCGCCGGGTTCACCTGTGCTCGCAACCTGTGCCGCCTGCTGGCGAAGCAGGAACGCGATACCGAGGTCGTGCTGGTGACGCCCAACGACTACATGCTGTACACGCCGCTGCTGCCGGATGTGGCCGGCGGTCTCATCGACCCGCGGTTCGTGGCGGTGTCGCTGGCCGACGCCCTGCCCCGGGTCCGGCTGGTCGTCGCCACGGCCGAATCGATCGATCTGGCCGGCAAGACGGTCACGGTGACCAGTGAGCACCACGCTCCGCGGGAGTTGTCCTGGGATCGGCTCGTGCTGACCCCGGGGTCGGTGACCCGGCTCTTCGACATTCCCGGCCTCCCCGAGCACGGCCGCGGCCTCAAAACGGTCGCCGAGGCGTTGTACCTGCGGGAACAGCTGCTGCGGCAGCTGGAGCTGGCCGACCACGAGGAAGACCCGGAGCTACGCCGGGCGCGCCGGACAGTGGTCGTGGTCGGCGCCTCCTACGCCGGTACCGAGCTCGTCGCGCAGTTGCGGGCCCTTGCCGACACCTATGCCAGGCGCCGCGGCTTCGACCCCGCCGAGGTTCGTTTCGTGCTGCTCGACATGGCGGACCGCGTGATGCCGGAGGTCGGCGAGAAGCTCAGCGACAAGGTCCTGACCGTGCTGCGCAACCGCGGTATCGATATCCGGCTCGGCATGTCGCTGAAGGAGCTCGCTGAGGACCATGTCGTGCTCACCGACGGCACGCGGATCGCGACCCACACGGTCGCGTGGGTGACGGGTGTGACCGGCGCGCCCGTGCTGGGCACCCTCGGGCTGCCGATGGAACGCGGGCGGCTGACCGTCGACGCCGATCTGCGAGTGCCCGGTCACCCGGACGTTTTCGCCGGCGGTGACGCGGCCGCCGTTCCCGACCTGACGAAACCGGGTAAGATCACCCCGCCGACCGCGCAGCACGCCACCCGCCAGGGCAAGGTCCTCGCCCATAATGTGGCCGCCAGTATGGGGATCGGCACCCAGACGGTGTACAAACACCGCGATATGGGGCTGGTCGTGGATCTGGGGCCCGGGTTCGCCGTCGCGAATCCGCTGGGCATTCCGCTCTCCGGCCTGCCCGCCAAGGCGGTGACCCGCGCTTATCACACCTACGCCCTACCCCGGGGGATCAACCGCTGGGCGATCACGCTGACCTATCTGACCAACGCGTTCGCCTCGCGCCCACTCACCCTGCTGGGCCTGGTCAGCCCGGAAGAAGCGAGCTTCGTCAGCAGCGAGGGTATCCGCCACCACTGAACACACACGGCATTGCCGAGCGGCGCACAGGTTGTTGCCAGGTTCGGCGGGAAAGGTGGACCGGGAAACTGTACGAGGAGGTTCCCCATGATGGTCTACGCGACGGCTGCCGCCGGGTTCGCCGTGCTCACGCTGATGGTGTTGTCCAGCCATATGGCTGCTGCGGCGCCGCGCACACTGGTCCGGGTGCGCAATCGTTGACCTGCGGTTCGGCGATGGATCGATGTGGTGTTCGCATACAGTGTCATCACCGTCGCGCCGCCGAGGCCGACATCGCGCTTAGGGCCGGGTTCGCGTAGTCGACCTGGCGGGCACCGGCCTGCCCGCGCAGCTGCCAGACCAGCTCCGCACACTGCGCCACTCCCGTCGCACCCAATGGATGGCCTTTGGCCGGCATGCCGCCGGAGGGATTGATCACCACCTGCCCGCTATAGGTATTGGCCGCGTCCACGACAAACCTTTCCGCCGTTCCCTTTGGGGTGAGGCCGAGCGCTTCGTAGGCCAGGATCTCGCCGGTGGTGAAACTGTCGTGCAACTCGCCGCCGCGGAAAATGGTTCGGGCGCGGTGGTGTCCGCCACCGCGTGGTGGAACTCCACCGGCTGCCCCAGGGCCGACGTCCACGCTGCGGGACCGGTCGACGGTGGCCACCCCGTGGTCTCGGGCGATCACACGAGTTGTTCGAGGATCTCGTAGCCGTGTGTCCACAGCAGTGCGGCGCCGCTGTCGGGCAGGTAGTGCCGGATTGCGTGGGGGATCCGGCCGGCGAGAGTGGCGCCGTGGTCGGGAGAATGGGTGGGGTTGCCGTCTTGCCCGCCGTACCAGAGGTGAACGCGGGCAGTCAGCTCCTCGACTCGGAACGGCCAGCGCGCGAAGTGCAGAACCGTATCGCGGGCATAGCCGGCCGAGCCGTGCGCGAAGCCGGCATCCAGCGCGCGACGGAAGGCTCGGGCGAAGTCCGGTCGCAGGTAGATCTCACGGTCGGCTCGGGAGCTGCCCTCGATGCTCAGCTGCCACAGGGTCTCGGCGCTCCCGAAACGCGCGAACTCGCGCTCGGCGCCGGCCGGGTCGGCGGCCACCAGTTCGACCAGCCGCCGGACCTCCGCCGGCAGAGTTGTGCCCGGATAGGCGAGTTCGTCGCCGCCGGACACGATCGCCACCGAGGAGGTGAGCCCTCGCGCAGCCAGGGCGAGGGCGAACGGGGCGCCCTGCGAGAAACCCACGACCGCGGGGTCGGCGAAATCCAATTGCTCGATATCGTCGGCCCAATCCAGCAGTGTGCGCCCCGGCATCCCGGTTGATTCCCCCGAACCGGGCCGCTCCACCGAGACCAGCCGGACGCCCGACCGGTCCGGCACTCCGGAGCCGAACCCGAGCCGGCGCCCCCACCCTGCCCCGGGACAGAACACAACCGGGCGGCCGTCGACCGGGCCCCACTCGGCCCACGCCAACCGGCGGCCGTCTCGCAACTTCGTTTCCCCGATCCGGGCAGGATCTTCCACATTCGGCACGTCCATACCGGCCATGATCGCCCGTACTCCAGCGGTCGGCGCCAACGGTTTTCTCGAAGCCGCGAACCGCACCGGGGCCGGAGTGGGTGTTCAGTGGCTGCTGAGCTCGCCGAGTAACGCCCAGGTTCGCTCCTCGTCACGGTCCGAACCCAGGGCGGTGAGTGCGAAGATCAGTTCGTCGGCGCCGGCTTCGGCGTGGCGAGACACCGCGTCCGCCATGGTCTGCTCGTCACCGATCACGGCCAGTTCGACCGGGTCGGTGATGTTCTCGCGGTCCAGTAGCGCCCGATATGCAGGCATCTCGCCATATCTGTGCATCTGCTGTGCCGCTCGCTCGCCGATCCCGCCTTCGAACTGCTCGCCGACGGATTCGCGCGGACGCTCCGCCTCCTGCAAATCCGGCGCGGCGTCGATGGCGACCGGCCGAGGCGTGGAGCGGCCCGGGTGCCGGCCGTCGCCGGGACCCCGGTAGCGCCGGCCCGCTGGTCTGCACTCGGCCACTGCCCAAGGGAACCAACCGTTAACGGGAGGTCCTCCGGGGTGCGATGATTCCGGGCGGGAGGAGGATTCGATGTCTTCGACAGATCCACGGGAACCCCGGCCACGGGTGTCGATCGGCGAATGGGTCGCGCGGGCCTTGGCGGTGGTGCTGCTGGTGCCGGTGCGGTTGCTCTGGGAGGGGGTGAAGTTGTGCGGACGGGCGGTCGTCGCGGCGGGCGTCTATGTACTGGAACGGCTACTGGTGCCGGTGGGCCGGTTCCTCTGGTACTGGGTGGTGCGGCCGCTGTGGCTGTTCGTCAAGGACGTGGTGTGGGGGTGGGCGCTCCAGCATGTCCTGTGGGGCATGGTGCTCACGCCGCTGGGGGCGCTGCTGATGGACTTGCTGCTGCGGCCGCTGCGGCACGCGATCGAACGGTGGCTCTGGCGGCGGCTGCTGTTTCCCGGACTCGAACTGCTGTGGCGCTGGGTCCTGCGACCGGTGCTGGGTGCGATCGTGTTGACCGCGGAGTGGCTGTGGCGGTGGTGTGTGATGTGGCCGCTGCGGCAGCTGTGGCGCTGGGTGTTGCGGCCGTGCGGGATGCTCTTCGCGACGATCATGTCCTACGGTTGGCGCGGGGCGACCGCTGTGGTGCGGGTGCTGGTAGTGGCGCCGTGTGTTTTCGTCTGTCGGACCGTGTTGCGGCCGGTGCTGCGTGTGCTCGCGGCAGTATGGGACTTCGTCGTCGTGCGCCCGCTCGGATTCCTGAACCGCCGGGTACTCCTGCCGCTGAACCGGGCCGCCGCGGAGGTGCTGAACACGGTGTTCGGCCGCTGAATTCACACAGCGGCGGCCGCCCGGCCCGCTTCCGGTGCTGACGTCCCGCGGCGCGCTTGGCGCGAACTGTCCGAGTCGGTTCAGATTTCGTGGGTGGCGACCGAGCGGATCGCGTCGACGACGGCGGCCAGCGCCATCAGCCGCACCGTATCGACGTGTGCGTCGACGGCGCCGGTGGCGGCGGCGATGAAACCGTCTCCGTCGAAGCGGGTGTGCGGCGGCGTCAGGGCCCGGGACAGACCGTCGTGGGCGCCTTGCGCGACGATGCGGCAGCCCGGTTTGTCCAGCCGGGCATTGGTGATAACGGCGCCGATGGTGGTGTGGTCGCGGGTACGCGCGAAATCGAACCCGCCCTCGAGCCGCAACACCGCGTCCAGCGAGATATCCGCCGCACCGAGGTCGATATCGCCGAAAGCGTTGACCGCGCACAACGCACCGACCACCAGATCACCGAGCCGGCGCTCGGCGTAACCGAGGCCGCCCGGCCGGCGCAGCTCCGGCCCGCGCCACTGGGAGGTGTAGGCGCCGGTGCCCGCGCCGACACGGCCCACCAGGATTTGCTCCCCGCCGGCCGCCAGGGCCGCGAGGTAACCGGATTCAGCGGTGGGCCGGGCCGTGGAATCGCCCGCGCCCAGGTCGAACAGTGCGAGCGTGGGGACGATCGGGACACGCCCGGCGGGCGTGGGGACGCCGCGGTCTCGTTCCTCGAGGTAGCGCATGACGCCGTCGGCCGCGGCGAGACCGAAGGCCGACCCACCGGTCAGTACGACGGCATCGATGGAGACCACGGGCTTTGTCCGGGGACAGCGCGTCGAGTTCTCGACTGGCCGGCGCGCCGCCGCGTACCTCGCACGAGGCGACGGTGCCCACCGGGAGCAGAAGCACCGTACAACCGGTCCGGCCCACCTCGTCGGTCCAGTGGCCGACACTCACCCCGGAAATTCCGATACCCACCCGGTGGTCTCCGTTCTCCGACTGTGCCCGCGGGAACCCGGGCACTGCACACTGATCATCGCACCGACTGTGCACGGCCGTGTGGAAGGCGCTGTCGCGGAACGAGGACCGAGAGGGGACACACGCGGGAAAATTACTTGCGTCGACGGCGGGTGGACAGTTGCAATGGCCGGCGATGCACGCCGAACGAGACCTCACCGGACGGGTGGCCGTGGTGACCGGAGTGGGCCGCCGGGCCGGGATCGGCTACGCGATCGCCCGGCGGCCGGCCGACCGGGGCGCCGCGCTCTACACCTGACCCATTGGCGGCCCCACGACGAGGAACAGCCCTGGGGCGCGGACGATATCGACGCGATCCGCCGCGGATTGTCCGCCGCGCCACGGGTAGTGGACCACAGTGTCGATTTCGCCGACCCCGCCGCACCGGCGGAGGTCGGGGCCGCCGCGGTCGCCGAATTCGGGCACTTGGACATCCTGATCGCCAATCACGCCCGCGGCGGCGGTGACGGGACACCGTTCGAGATCGACGCCGCGATAGTGGACGCGCACCGGGCCGTGGACGCCCGCTCGGTATTGCCGCTCACCCAGACCTTCGCACGACAGTTCCGTCCCGATCGTGGCGAGGTCGCCGATCGCAGCCGGGTGATCTGGATGACCTCCGGCCGGCATCTGGCGCCGATGCGCGCCGAAATCGCCTACGGCCCGGCGAAATCGGTGCCGGCGGGGATGACGGCAACGGTCGCCGAAGAACTGATCGACCTGGGCATCGTGCTCAACACCGTCAACCCCGGCCCGGTCGACACGGGCTTCCTCGCCCCGGACACCACGGACCTGCCCCCGGAATTCGTCGAACAGGTGCACTCCGCGTTTCCCCGCGGCCGGCCGGCCGTCCCGACGACCCGGCCCGGCCGATCGAATGGCTGGTTTCCGACGCGGCCGCTGGGTGGTCGGGCAGGTGCTCGATTCCGAGGGCGGTTTCCGGCGGTCACGCTTCTGATCGTGAGAGCCCGTGGCGGGCTCGGCCGGCGCGCGGCGGCGATTCCGCCGTGGAGAGTTCGGCGCGGACAGGTGGCAGCCGAAAACTCCGGGCGGCTCAGGCGTTGCCCTTCGCGCCGGCTCCGGCGTCCACCGGGAAGACCATGCCGGTGAGGTGGGCGCTCGCCTCGGCGGCCAGGAAGAGCACGACCCGGGAGACCTCCTCCGGTTCGAGGGCCGCGACGGGCAGCAGGTGGGTCAGACCGGCGAGGATCGGCGCCACATCCTCCCAGGCGGGATCGGCGAGGTCGGGCCGGAACCGGCGGTACATGGCGTCGTTCTGCACCATGGGGGTGGCGATATTGCCCGGGGCTACGGAGTTCACCGTGATGCCGTGCGGGGCGAGTTCCATCGCCAGCGATTTGGTCAGACCGATCACGCCCCATTTCGAGGCCACATAGGAGGCCATGGCCGGGCTCGCGCCGCGTCCCATCATCGACGAGGTGGTGATGATGCGGCCGTACTTGCGGGCGATCATGCCCGGGGTGACCGCGGCCAGCGTGTTGAAGACCCCGGTGAGGTTGCTGCCGATCACTTCGTGCCAGAGCTCGGTGGTGTGTTCCCCGATCGGCGCCACTCCCGTCACCCCCGCGTTGGCGACCGCGATATCCACCGAGCCGAGTTCGTCTTCGGCCCGCCGCACCAGCTCGTCCATCGCGGCCCGATCGGCGGTATCGGCCCGCACGCTCACACACCGGCGGCCGAGGGCGGTGACCAGTTCCTCGGTATGCGCGAGGTCGGCGGGGGTGGCGAGCGGATAGTCCAGGGCGGCACTGTCCTCGCAACGATCACACAGGACGATATCGGCGCCGCGCTCGGCGAACGCGAGTGCGTGTGCGCGACCCTGACCGCGTGCGGCGCCGGTCACCAGCGCGACCCGGCCCTGGAATTCCTGTGACATCGGTGTCCTCCTCGGGTGCGCGGCCCGCGCACGGCAGTGGGTGCGGCCCCGGCCTGCGCGCGGTCCGCGGCACTCACGGTAGGGATGCGCGGCCGGCGCCGCGGCCGGCGCTCTCACTGGCCGGGACCGCGACCGCCGGGTGGCGGTGGCGGCTCGGTAGCGTCGAGTCCGCGGCGGGCGGTCCCACCCGAGGAACAAGCCCGCTGCCGGTCTCGGGCGGCCGGTGCCGTCGGGCGGATACCGGGTGGTGGGACGGGAAAGGGGAGTTATGCCGAGGATCGCCGAAACGCGCGATGCCGCGGCACCGAGTTCCACCGAGCAGCGCGCCCGGGTGGGCCGGATCCTCGACGCCGCCGCGACGCTGGCCACCGACAAGGAACTCGACCGCGTCCAGATGCACGAAGTGGCCAAACTCGCGGGTGTCGCGGTCGCCACCCTGTACCGGTACTTCCCGTCCAAAACCCATTTGTTCGTAGCGGTCATGCTCGATCAGATCGACCGGATGCGGGCTAAATACGCCCGGCGGCCCGGCCCGGAACAGAGCCCCCGCGACGCGGTCCACGACAGGTTGCTCCAGGTGGTGCGCGTGTTGCTGGGCCGGCCGCTGCTGGCCACCGCGATGATCCAATCCAACAGCGCGGCGCGGGCGTCCGCGGTGCCGGATACAGCCGGGGTGGACCGGAACTTCCGGCAACTGCTGTACGACGCCGCGGGGATCGAGCAGGTGACCGAACGCGATGCCCGGCTGCTGCGGGTACTGATCCATTCGGTCTTCGGCATCATCCAGTCGTGTCTCAACGGCCGGATCACCATCGCCGACGCCGAAGCGGACCTGCGGACGGCGTGCGATCTGCTGCTCGCGGAGTGGCCGGAGTCGTTCAGGCGGTGAGATCGCGCCGGATCACCTTCCCGGTCGCGTTGCGCGGCAGCGGGTCGGTGGTGATCCGCCAGCGGCTCGGCACTTTGTAATACGACAGCCGCGTAGCGGCGTATTCGCGCAGTCGCGCCTCGTCGACGATCGCACCCGGGCGTAGCACGACGATCGCCGCCACTTCCTGCCCCAGATCCTCGTGCGCGACACCCACGACCGCGCACTCCGCGACCGCGGGATGCTCGTCCAGGCACTGCTCGATCTCGGTGGGGTAGACGTTTTCGCCGCCGCGCAGGATCAGATCCGAGCGGCGGCCGGTCAACCGCAGCCGACCGTCCTCGAGGACACCGAAATCGCCGGTGCGCAACCAACGGTCCGGGGTGATCGCCGCGGCGGTGGCCGCCTCGTCCGCCCAGTAGCCGAGCATGACGAAGGGGCTGCGCACGCACACCTCGCCCTCGGTGCCGTCGGGGACCCGCTCCCCGAAAGGGTCACGGATCTCCACCGATACCGTGAGAATCGGCCGGCCGAGCGTACCGGGATACTGCTCGAGCTCGGCTGTCGTGGCGACCGCTATCGCGGTACTGCATTCGGTGAGCCCGTAGCTGTCGACCAGGGCGTTGCGGGCGAACGGGAACCGCTGCCGCAGCCGGTCTTTGAGTGCGATCGACGACGGGGCCGAGGCGAGCGCGAACGCCGTCAGCGACGAGAGATCGTAGTTGTCGATATCGCCGTGCTCGAGCAGGCGTGCCGCCATGGTCGGCACCGCGCCCCAGTTCGTGACCCGTTCCCGTTCGATCAGTCCCAGCACTTTATCCGCGGCGAAAGCGCCCTGGTACATCACCACGGTGCTCCCGGTCGCCAGGCGCGGCACGACCAGGTTGTGCAGGCTGGCGATATGGAACAGCGGTGAGGTCAGTAGATAGCGCAGGGGGCTCGGCTCGGTGTCGGAGTAGGCGCGCCCGGTGAACGCCGCCGCCAGCGCGTCGGAGAACCGGTGGTAGTCGACGACCGCGAGCAGGTTGCGCTGGGAATGCAGGGCGCCTTTGGGCCGGCCGCTGGTTCCGCTGGTGTAGAGGATGACCGATGGATCGTCCTCGTCGACGTCTGCCCGGGGCAGTTCGGCGCCGGAGTGGGCCGCGACCAGCCGCGGAAGGTCTTCCTCTATCGTGAGCACGGCGATATCCGCGGTATCGATATCGGCCAGTAGAGCGGCACGCTTGGCATCGACGATCAGCACGCGCGGCCGGCTGTGCTCGAGTCCGTACTCGATCTCCCGGGGCATCCACCAGCTGTTCAATCCGACGGCGACGGCGCCCAGGCATTGCGTGGCCCAGAACGCCGTCACCCATTCGGGACAGTTGGCGGCCAGCAGCGCGACCCGGTCGCCCCGGCCCACCCCGTACTCGTCGCGCAACGCGGTGGCCAGCGCGGCGACGGCCTCCGCGTGCTGCCCATAGGAGATACGGCGGTCGGCGGTCACCAGGTAGTCGCGGTCCTGCCATACCCGGGACGCGGCCACCAGGTCGCCGACCGCGCGCCCGCGATGCCGCATGACGGGCATGGTGGCGCCGAGCACGTCTTCCACAATGATCTCGAACCGGCCACCCGGACCGGTCAGCCGCGTGATGACTTCGTTGAGGCGCTGCTGTGCGTCTGCCGGTGTCGTCATGGTGGCGACCCTCTCGTTCACGGTGCGTAGCGGCTGACAACCTCTCACGGCGCGCCGCGAAGTCCGGCGGTCGTTGCCACTGAGCGAGACGACCGTCCTCGATCCGCGCGACCCCGCGGCTAGCGTCCGGGCATCGCGGCGCGCCGCGTCGATTCGCGTCATATCGAGGAGTAGGAGACGGTGGCAATGGGTTCTCTGGAGGGCAAGGTGGCCATCGTCACCGGGAGCGGACAGGGCGTGGGACAGGGGATCGCCTATGCGCTCGCCGCGGCCGGTGCGGCGGTCGCAGTGGTGGGTCGAACCGAGCGGAAACTGCGCGCCACCGCCGACCATATCCGTGCGGCCGGTGGGCGGGCGGTGCCGATGGTGTGCGATATCGGCGAGACCGACCGGCTGGAACCCCTGGTCGAGCAGGTGGGCGAACGCTTCGGCGGGGTCGACATCCTGATCAACAACGCCAACCAGAGTGCGCTCGGGCCACTGCTCGAGATCACGCCGGAACGCATGAACGAGGCGCTGACCACCGGCCCGGTCGCCACACTGCGCCTGATGCAGGCCTGCTATCCGTATATGAAGGCCCGGGGCGGCGGGTCGATCATCAACATGGTCACTTCGGCGGCGGTGCGCTGGGATGCCAGCGGATACGGTCTGTACGCGGCCACCAAGGAGGCGATGCGCTCGCTGACCCGGACCGCCGCCAGCGAATGGGGCCGCGACGGTATCCGGGTGAACGCGGTTGCCCCGCACGCCCTGTCGCCGGGCCTGAAATGGTGGACCGAGCACAACCCCGAGGAGGCGGCCGAATTCGTCGCCACCATCCCGTTGGGCCGGATCGGTGATTGCGAAACCGATATCGGCCGCGCGGTCGCGTTCCTGGTGGGACCGGATGCGGGCTATTTGACCGGGGCGACGATTCCGCTGGACGGGGGTCAGGCGCGCTGGTCCTGAGGGCGCGGGCAGGTCCACGGGGAGAGGTACGCGGCGGCCGCCGGACTGGTCCGGACCGGGTCACGAGCTGTGCTCGCGGGTAACTCGTCGTTTCCGCTCCGCGGCGGTCGACGGGTGTTACTGTGGTGCGAGAATCAATTTCAGTTTTTGCCTATGAAAGGCTTCTGAGCAGCTCTTTTGGAGAAGTCGATGACCATCATTGATTCGGGGAACGCCACTGCCGAGCAGATCGGCAAGCCGGACCTGCCGCTGTCCATGGTCGAGCGGATGACCCGGATCCTGGATGCGTTCGACACCCGGAGCTCGCGGCTGTCCCTCGAGGAGGTCGCGCGGCGCGCGCGGCTGCCGCGCTCCACCGTCTACCGCATCCTGCATCAGCTCACCGAGTCCAGTTGGGTCGAGCACACCTCCCTCGGGTACACGCTGGGCCGCCGCGCCCGCGGTCTCGGCGGTGACGGGCACGACCGGATCCGGGCGGCGGCGGCGCCGCTGCTGCACGAACTGCACCTGCGGACCGGACTGGTGGTGCATCTGACGGTGCTCGACGGCGGCGATACCGTCTATCTCGACAAGGTCGGCGGGCGGTTCGCGGCCCGGCTGCCCTCCCGGGTGGGCGGATCTGCCCCGGCCTATGCCACGGCCGGTGGAAAGGCGATCCTGGCGGCCCTGGAACCGGAGTCGGTCGACCGCCTCTACCGCCCGGCGCTGCCCCGCCGCACCGGCAACACCATCGCCGAGCGCTCGATTCTGCACCATGAACTCAGCCGCATCCGGCTGCGCGGCGGGCTCGCCTTCGACGACAGCGAATCGGCGCCCGGAGTGGCCTGTGTCGGCGCCGCGGTGCGCGGTGACGCCGGTCCGGTCGCCGCGGTCTCGTTGTGCGGCGACGCGCGCACCGCCCGGCTCGATCGGGTCGCTCCGCTGCTGGTGAACCTGTCCCGCGAGATCTCGCGCACCCTGTTTCCCGGCCCGGACGACCGGGCGGAGCCGGCCACAGGCGTTCGACCGCTGGAGGCGTTGGGCTCGCACTGAGCCGCGGACTTCCGATGATCGTCTCGCTCACCGGAAGGCGCTGCGACAGAACAGCGAAACGTCCGGCAGCCTCGGCGACGGTAAGGCGTGGGCGTACGGCGTCTACGCGCAACCGCGGACAGCGCTCATCGCCGGACCGCGGGACATCGAACAGGAAGTTGAAGCCATGGGTCAGGTAACGGACCGGATCGAGCAGTACGCGGAAGAGATCCGTGCCGCGGGTACCGAGGGGGACAGGCTCATGCGCCTCGCCGACACCTCCGTGCGCCGACTGCGCGAATCCGGTGCGATGCGGATGCTGCAGCCGAAAACGCACGGCGGACTCGAATGCCACCCCCGGGAATTCGCGGAGACCACTATGGCCATCGCCGCGATGGACGGGGCGGCGGGCTGGGTCACCGGTATCGTCGGGGTGCATCCATGGGAACTCGCCTTCGCCGATCCCCGCGTGCAGGAAGAGATCTGGGGCACCGATCCGGACACCTGGGTGGCCTCACCGTACGCGCCGATGGGCGTGGCGACCCCCGTGGACGGCGGCTACCTGCTCAACGGCCGCTGGTCGTTCTCCTCCGGGACCGACCACTGCCAGTGGGCGTTCCTCGGTGCGCTGGTCGGTGACGCCGCCGGGAAACCGGTGCTGCCCCCGGATTCGCTGCATGTGATCCTGCCCAGGTCGGACTACGAGATCGTCGCGGACTCCTGGGACGTGATCGGGTTGCGCGGTACAGGTTCCAAGGACCTGATCGTGCAGAACGCGTTCGTGCCCACCTATCGCACACTGTCGGCCGCGGAAGTCATGGACGGTACCGCCGTGCGCCGGGCGGGTCGCACCGAAACCCTGTACCGGATGCCCTTCTCCTGCATGTTCCCGCTGGGTATCACCTCCGCGGTGATCGGTATCGCCGAGGGCGCGCTGGCCTGCCATATCGCTGCCCAGCGCGAGCGGGTCGCGGTGACCGGTATCCCGATCAAGGAGGACCCGTACGTGCTGTTCGCGATCGGCGAGGCGGCCGCCGAGATCGCCGCCTCCCGGGCGGCACTGCTCGAGAACGTCGACCGGTTCTGGGACAGTACGGAAAGGGGCCGGGAGATCGGCTTCGAGGAACGCGCGATCGGCCGGCGCACCCAGACCGCGGCGGCCTGGCGCGCGGTCCGCGCGGTGGACGAGATCTTCGCCAGGTCCGGTGGCGGGGCGCTGCACTACCGGTTCCCCATGCAGCGTTTCTTCCGCGACGCGCACGCCGGGCTGGCACACGCGATCCACGTGCCCGGCTCCATATTCCACGCCTCGGCATTGACGCAGCTGGGTGGGGAACCGCAGGGTATGCACCGCTCGATGATCTGAACCCGGGAGACCGCCGGTGCGGTGAGCCGGGGCGCGACGGATGGTCACCGTGCGCGGGAGTGAGGGCGGGCGCCGAATCGGCGGACGGTGAGTACCGCCGACGGGCGGCGTCCCCGATCACCTACCCGGTTCGGGCGAGGTGAAGGTGATGAACAGATCGCGGAGCCCGCGGAGCAGGAAGGTCGGTTCGTATCGGTAGTCGCGTTGCCCGGCGGGTCCGTGCGCGCCGGCGTCGATGGCGATCTCGGTCATCCGGTCCAGCATCCGATTCAGTGTGACGCGCCCTTCCACCCGGGCCAGCGGTGCACCGGCGCAGGTGTGTACGCCGCGGCCGAAGGCGATGTGCTCGCGGGCGTTCGCGCGCTCGGGGCGGAACTCGTCGGGATCGTCGAATTTGCGCGGATCGCGATTGGCGGCGCCGATGCACAGCATCACCACCGTTCCGGCCGGAATATCCACCCCGCCGAGGGCCGTGGACCTGCGGGCCAGGCGGAAGTCGACCTTCGTGGGACTCTCGGTACGCAACGATTCCTCCAGGAAGCCGGCGACGAGGTGGCGATCCTCGCGCAGTATCCGCTGGAAATCCGGTTTCTCGGCCAGGACGCGCACGGCCGAACTGAGCAGTTTGGTCACCGTCTCCTGGCCGGCCGCGAAGAGGAAGGTCGCGGGCCGGACCACCTCGATGATCTCGGGGAGGCTTCCGTCGGGGTAGGTGGTGGCGGCCAGGGCACTCAGCACGTCCGCCCGGGGGGCGCGGCGGCGGTCGGCGATATAGGCGCCGAAGGTCTCGTCCAGCCATTCCAGCGGATTGAGTCCGACGGGTTCGTGGTCCAGCGCGCCGACCCTGCTGCCCGGGTAATCGTGTCCGGCCAGGGTCTGCCGGAAGACTTCGCGGTCCTGCTCGGGGACACCGAGCAGATCGGCGATCACCAGCGTGGCAAAGGGTTTCGCGTAGTCGGCGAGGAACTCGCAGCGACCGGTGGCGAGGAATTCGTCGAGCTGACGGTCGGCCTGCCGCCACATGTAGTCCTCGTTCTCCTTCAGCCGGCGAGGAGTGAGCAGCCGGTTGAGCAGTGACCGGGCGCGGGTGTGTTCCGGTGGGTCCATGGTCACCATGTGCTCGAAGATCGGGAACAGGTGGCGGTGCTCGGCGATCTGACCGGTGATGTCGTCACCGGCGGGTATGAAAGGCAGCGGCGGGAAGGGGCCGCCGATCGAAACGCAGGCCGAGAACGCCTCGGTGTCGCGGAAGGCTTCGTTGACTTCCCGGTATCCGGTGACGGCGACTACGCCGTAGTGGGGTTCGCGGAACACCGGGTTCCGGCTGCGCAGGAAGGCCAGGTATTCGTAAGGGTTCTGGGCGAGAGCTTCGTCGGAGAAGAAGTCCAGGGCGGCAAGGTCGGTCATTCGCTCGCGGGCCTTTCGTGCCGATCCCCGCGGGCCGGTGCCGGGATGCCGCGGCGCCTCGTGGATCCGGTCGACCGAGATCGGCGGACCGAGGACCTGCCGAATTTGATCGATCGATAAAATGTTAAGGTGCACCATGATTACCATGCGCCCCTTCCGCCGGTCAAGAAGTGTGGCCGGGCGCGCGAAGGCGGTCGTCGGGAACCCGTCCGGGTGGTGTCGCTGAGTGGCCGCGAAACGGGCGACCAGGACCGACGACGCCGGGACGCGGCTGCGGCTCATGGAGGCGACCGCTCAGATCATCCGTGAAGAGGGATACGCCGCGGCCACATCGCGCCGGGTCGCGGCGCAGGCCGGAGTGAGATCCGCGCTGGTCTACTACTACTTTCCCACGATGGACGACCTGTTCGTCGCCGTCATGCGGGCGGGTGCCGAGCGTGCCCTGGAGCGGATGCGGCAGGTACTCACCGCGGCCGACCCGCTCCAGGCGCTGTGGGAGATCAATACCGACGACCGGTTCACCCGGTTGAACACCGAATTCATGGCGCTGGCCAACCATCGCAAAGCGGTCGGAGTCGAGCTCAAGGCGTATGCCGAGCGGGTCCGGGATATCGAGACCGCGGCTGTCACCCTGGTACTGCGGACGCACGGTGTCGATCTGGAGCGGTTCCCGCCCGTGGTGGTCTCGATGCTGCTCACGGGCGCGGCCCGCATCCTCTGCAACGAGGGGGCGGTGGGGGTGCGGCAGGGGCATGCCGAGTTGCGTGCGTTCGTCGAGGGGCTCATGAAGCAATACGTATTGCCCTCGCCCGGCGCGGCCCGGACGCGCGGCGAGTGATCCGGGCCTCGGTCCGGCCGTAAGCCGGCCCGAGGGAGCCGGGATTCTCCTCGGCTGCTCGACCACTTGTGGCGGCGCATTCCGCTGCGGCCCAGTGGATGCTCGGATTCGGCATTTCGCCGGAGGTGGGATCTGTTCGCCGTCGACACCGGTAGCCGACGCTGTTCAAAGTTTGATCGATCGATCAAATGTGTTTGGTCGAGGGCGCACCGATCATCGGCCCGCGCCCGGTATGCGACAGGACGAGGTGTGCCATGGCAGGGCGAGTCGAAGGCGAAGTCTCCTTCATCACGGGGGCGGCGCGGGGTCAGGGGCGCAGTCACCCTCCGACGAGGCGCGCTACGTCACCGGGTTGCCGCTACCGGTCGATGCCGGCAGCCTGCTGAAATAAATGAGCGCCGCGAGGTGATCGCCCCGCGGCGCTCGGCCGCTGTGGTGCCGCCCACGGCCCTCAGTCGCGCAGGGCGCGGGCGCGTAGCAGCGCCAGCGTCCGCGACAGGATGCGTGAGATCTGCATCTGGGAGACGTTGAGTTCGGCCGCGATCTGGGCCTGGGTGCGATTCTCGAAGAACCGCATGTGCAGCACCTGCTGGTCCCGCGCCGGCAGCTCCCGCAGGAGGGGCGCGATGGTCAGGGCGTTCTCGGTGAGTTCGTAGGACGGATCCTCGTCGCCGAGATTGTCGGCGCTCTTGGCCGCCGTCCCACTGCTGTCGTTCTGCTCCATCGAGGCGTCGAGCGAATCGGTGCGATAGGCATTGCCGGCCAGCAGCGCCTGGGTGACCTCGTTGAGGTCGAGATTCATCGCCACGGCGATATCGAGCGCGGTCGGTGTGCGGCCGAGCTCCTGGCTGAGGCGTTCGATGGTCGGGCCGAGGGCGAGCTGGGTTTCCTTCAGCCGCCGCGGGACGCGCACCGCCCAGGTGTGGTCGCGGAAATGGCGGCGGACCTCGCCCATGATGGTGGGGACCGCGAAGGCCAGAAAACTCGAGCCCCGGGTGGCGTCGTAACGGTCGACGGCCAGTACCAGGCCCAGGGAGGCGATCTGGTGCAGATCCTCGTAGGTCTCCCCGCGGCCGGTGAACCGGCGCGCGATGTGATCGGCGAGCGGCAGGCAGCGGCGCATGACCTCCTCGCGCAACTCCGGTCGCCCGGGGTCGTCGATATCCATCGCCGCGAGCTGCTCCAAGAGCGGCTCGATCCCGTCGTAGCTGTCGGTACCGCGGCTGGCCCGCCGCGCGGTGGTGGGGGAGTCGTATGCGGCCACAGTCGTCATCGAGAACCTCGCTTTCGGTTGCCTCCGCCTCGATCGGCGCCATCGGAGGGCGACACGATCCCCGGCTACCGCCTCGCGGCGTTCGCAATCAAGATCGACACGCCTTCTTCGTTTTCTGGATATTCGCGGCCTATGAGCTTCGTTTTCCGGATAGTGGCGTCTGTCGACCGGTCGCTCCGCTCCTGCGGGCGCCACCGGTCACGGATACTGGAGGTCTCCGGGCGTACTGTCCGGAGGCGACAACACGACCGGCACCGTGTCAGCAGTCCCGTTCGGCTCGATGCGTGGCGGTCCGGAGCGCGGTGCGGGCTTCTCCAGGGAGTCGCCCGTCGGAATCGGCGGGGCATCGGGGCCCGGCATTCGTCGACCGGTTCGATCCGGGCGAGTACACAGGGTGTCGCAGAAGAGAACAACCATCGTTCCGCTTGTGCGACGGCCGGTGGCGCGTTCGACCCGACGAGAGGCTGTTCATGCGAAGTCTGGCGTTCGACAGCGAGGACCTCGGTGCGACCGAGGCATTCCTCAACGACGCCTACACCCAGATGCAGATCGGCAACGACAGCCCCCGTGGGGTGCGCACCCGCATCCGACGCAACATGCTCGGCGCGGTGAGCCTCGACCGGCTGGACCTGGGGTTCGATATGGCCTACGACGCCGACCCGCTGAACAAGGTCTGCCTGGTGACGGTGCATTCCGGAACGATCGAGGAGGATTACCACGGTGTGGGGCGCGACACCTTCACCCCCGGGGACTCCGGCCTGCTCACCCCAGACGATGTGCCCTACTCGGGTGTGGTCCGCTGCGCGCGCTTCGATATCACGATGTTCGAGCCGCAGCTGCTGGACCGTCTCGCGATCGGCAGTGGTCCGGCGGCCGCCGTACGGCTCAGTGGTCACCGGCCGGTGAGCCAGGCGGCGAACCGGCAGCTGACGGCGGTGATCACCCACCTGCAACGGGTCGCCACCGATCCCGCGACCGCGGACAGTCCGCTGCTCGCCGCGACCGGTGCCGATTATCTGGCCGCGACCGTACTCGCCACCATGCCGACCACAGCGGTAACCGATGCCGCGGCCGCCGACCGCCGCGACGCCCACCCCGAGACGGTGCGCCGGGCCGTGGCCTATCTCGAATCGCATCTGCACGAAGATGTGACGATCACGCAGGTGGCGGCCGCGGCGTTCGTGACGCCGCGCGCGCTGCAGCTGGCGTTCCGGCGCCATCTCGGCACGACGCCTTTGCGTTATCTGCGCAGGTTGCGCCTGGCCGGCGCGCACGAGGAGCTGCGCGCCGCGGTGGCCGGAGACGGGCGCACTGTGGCGACCATCGCCCACCGATGGGGGTTCGCCCACCCGGGCCGCTTCGCGATCGCCTATCGCGAGCATTACGGACGCCCGCCGTCGGAAGTTCTGCACGCCTGAGTCCGGCGCCGCGGCAGGCGGTAGGCGACGGGACGGGTCTCGCCGGTGCAGGCGTGCGCCCGCTGGGTAGGACGCCGGGGAAATCCGTCGCCGCTGGTGCTGTTGGCGCACGGCGGCGGGCCGTGGTACCACGATTCCTGGGATACAGCAGCGACGCGTAGTTCCTGGCCAACCGTGGCTACGCCGTGCTGCAGGTCAACTTCTGGGGTTCGCTCGGCTACGGGCGCCGGCATGTCACGGCCGCGATCGGCGAGTTCACCCGGGCGATGCGCGACGACCTGCTCGACGCCGTCGACTGGGCCGTCGGCCAGGGCTTTGCCGACCCGGACCGGATCGGTATCTACGGCGGGTACGCCGCACTCGTCGGGATCACCGTCACACCGGACCGCTTCCCGCCGCCGTCGACTATGTCGGTATCCCCGACCTCGCGAACTTTCCACGCACCCTGCCGCCGTTCACCCGGGCATACAACGTGAACAACTGGGATTCGGCCTGCACGACGCGAACGTCGTCGGCCCCCTGCGCATCCAGCAGCGGGGTGGTGATCCGGTCGGCCATGGTGATCGGCGACCGCGTCCGGATATCGCCCTCCTGCTCGGGAATGTCGGGATCACCGACGTAGCGGCACGACAATATCGTCGTCTCACTGCGTGCACCCGTGTCCCGGTCGACTGCCTGGTCGCCGATGACGATGGACACGGATTCGCCAACCCCGAGAACCGGATCCGTCTCTACCACGCCATCGAACGGCACTTCGCCGAGCACCTGGGCGGCCGCCGAGACGCCTCCCGGGCGTAACGGACACCCGGAACGGCGGGTCGGGAGCCGTCCGCTGCCGGAGGTCTTCGCTATCGGCCTTCGCCGTCCCGCCGAGGCGAATCCGACCTGGGGTGGGCATCGGGCACCAAAATCGTCGTGTGCCACCGCTCGTCCTCCCACATCTGCTCGGGGAGAGCCGAAACCGGCCGGTGTTCGACGGGTGTGGCCAGGGCGATCACCAGGGTGGTCCGTTCGACCAGGCGCCGTCGTGCCCGGGTCATCGCACCGGAGACCTCCAGGACCCCCGGGCCGGGACCTATCGTGACCGGAAGATCCACCCGCAGCGGCGCCGGCCTCCACGTCAGGGGATCGGCGCCGCGCCGGGCGAGGTAGGTGCGCGGAGCCTCCTCGGTGCCGCACGAGAGCACCGACAGTGTCCGGTCGGCGTGGGGCAGGCCGAAGAGGTCCCAGAATCCCGCGGACAGCCAGGAACGGATCGGCAACGCGATCGTCCGGTCGTTCCGGGCGATCGCTGGGGAATCGATATGGACAAGGGTGATTCCACTCGTGCGCACGTGCATTTCCGAGCCGGCTCGGTCGGCTTTCATGCCGTGTGGGAAGCGCTCGCCACAGCATGCCCGTAAGGGACGGCCTCGAGCAGGGTAACCCGGAACTCGGTGCCGTTGGGTACACGGTAGGTGCGCTGTTCGCCGCGCCGGGCCCCGGTGAGCGCGGCGCCGAGAGGCGAGTCGGGGGAGTAGACCTCCAGGTCGTCGTGATCGCCGGCGCGGCTGCCGAGCAGGAATGTTTCGGTATCGGCGGTGTCGTCGTAGCGGACGGTGAGCACCATCCCGGGTTCGGCGATACCGTCGTCCGGTGGGTCCTGCCCGAATACGGCGTTGTTCAGCAGATCCCGGATATGCGCGATACGAGCCAGACGCTGGCGCCGAGCGGTGAGCCGGTCTTCCGGGTCGGCGTTCTCGGTCTCCCCGGCGGCTTCGGCGGCGAGCAGTTCGGCCAGTTCGGTCCGGAGTTGTTCGTGTGCGTGCGGTGTGAGCCATACAGGCGAGCTATTGGTCATATCCGTCCTACAGGGTTTCGATCGGAAAGGAGTTCTGCCGTCGGGGCCGGGGGAGGAGAGGCCGCCCCGACGGCAGAACTCCGTGGAGCCGGGTACCGACGACACCGGCTCCACGGATGGGGAGATAGCCGAGGATTCAGCCGGGTATCGGGTTCTGCACCCGATACCGTGCTGCTCGTTCGCGGTCGAGCCGACTCGTTGCGCGCGCCATGCTCACCTCCACGTCGAACGATGCGCTGTAACAGCCATGATGGCCCGGGTGGGGAGGGGGCGCATGTCCGTACGGCACAGTTACGCCCCCATGAGTTGTTCTGTTTCTACAACCGGCGGTCAGTCGTCCTCGAAAGCAGCCAGATCGATCGTCATGGCCAGCCGGGTGCGTGCGTCTTCCAGTTCCAGAACGGCCACCTCGCGCATTTTCCGCATCCGGTTGCGGACGGTGTTCGGGTGAACGCCGAGGCCGGCGGCGGCGATCACCGGATCGCCCTGGGCGTCGAGCCACGCCCGCAAGGTCGCGACATAGTCGGTGGCGTGCGCGCTGTCGTATCGGCGCAACTCCGCGACCGGCCCGCGCGCGGGTATCCGGCCGGTCCGCGCCGCGGCCCGCAATCGCTGGAGCAGGATCTCGCCCCACGATTCGTCGTAGGCCGGGTACGCGCGATCCGCCGGCCCGTGTTCGTGCAAAGCCAGGCACTCGTCCGCCTCCTGGCGAGAGGCCGGCAGGTCCGCGGCAGTGGCCGGCCCGCCGATTCCGGCCGACAGCTGCACGCGGGCCGGGAGTGCCGTTCGCAGGGCGGTCACCCAGTCCCGTGCCGTCCGCACCCGGTCACTGGGCAGGATCGTGTAGACGGTGTTGTCCGACAGTGTGCTGCGGCCCGGCCGCGACCAGCCGAAACCGAAGGTGGCCTGCTCGAAGGCCAGCAGTAGTCCGGCATGCCGTTCCGTCGCGATCTGGGCGCGTACCGCGACGACGCGTAAGGGCGCCGGCGCCAACCCGAGTCGGCCGGCCACGGTGGTGGCGTCCGGACTTCCCTCCAGTAGCCGGATCACCAGCTCGGATTCGACCTGCCGTTCCAGGTCCGCGCTGGCCCGCGACCGCAGGAGATGTAGCGCCACCGTCCTGGCCCCGTCGGCCAATGCGGCCCGCCGGGCGCCCGGTATCGGTTCGGTGCAGGTCACCCACACCGAACCCAGCAGTTCCCGGCCCACCCGCACCGCGACCACCATCCGTCCGCCGAGTCCGTGCCCGGGGTCCGGTGCCACGAACACGGGTTCGTCGGAACCCGTCAGATGCGCATGCACACCGCGTGATTCGAACAGTTCGCGCAGGGGAGCGGGTTGCCGGCGCTGCAGCACCGTCTCCTGAAAGGCTCGGTCGGCGACCTGTCCCGGCGAGGAGTGAGCCATTACGCGCGACAGCGGATCCTCGATCGTCACCGCACCGTCCACCGCGGTCGCCAGGCTGTCGGCCAGCGCGAAGAGGTCCGTGGGACCGCGCCCGGACGCGGTCTCGCGCCCCTCCAGCACCAACCCGTAGACCACCCCGGCGAGCTGGCTCCACGACACCGCGGGATCGACCATCAGCACCGCGATCCCGTCCTCGGGCCCGATCGCAGCCGCCGCACGGTCGGCCTCGGCGCTCCCGCGCACCAGTACCGCGACCGCTTTCGCCGCCCGCGCCCCGGCCACCGCCTCTTCGACGGAACCGGCGCCCACGGCGAGCAGGATATCGCCGGTCGCTTCTTCGGCACCGGTCGCGTCGAACATCGCGACGCTGCGGATCACGGTCGCCCGCGACACCGGGCAGCAGCGCAAACGCACTCCGTATCCGCCCAACACATTCACGAGATGGTCCAACCGCACCATGAACGACTCCTGTCCACACTCGTGCAGCCACCGTAGCCGCCTTCGCGCTACGAATTCGTGCGCAGCCCGGCTCGAAGCACACGCCGCCATCGCGGCACCGGCCCGCCGGGTCCGCCGCCTGGTCGTCGGCCCACAGGTGCGGATTTCCGGCAATATCCCCGCAGCATCGAGGAATCCCCGTACTGGAGATTGTGCCCGTTTTCTCCTCGTGCCCTACCTGGTCGCCCGCGTGGGCGGGGTGGCGCTGCTGCGCCTCCGGGTCGCCGCCGAGATGCGCACGCTCGTCGATCTGCGCATCGAGGAGTGCCCGCTCCCTGCGCTCGGAATCGATATGGTCTGGAACCCGCACCCGAGCGACGTTCAGCGCCGCGTCGAGCCCGCGTAACCTTCGGACACGAACAGCTCCACGCCGGCATCGAGCAGGAGCTTGCGCGTCATCTCCTTCTGCGCCTCGCGAAGCGTCGCCATGCACGTCAGCGTAGAGCACGACGATCGCGTTCCATCCCGCCCGGTTGTTCCGAGTACATCCCGATCGACAGCGTGGCACTGTGTCAACCCTCGTGACACTCTGCGTGCCCGGCAGGTGATCGCGACGGGGGTCGCACCGGCATCGGTGGAACCGGACGATTCGAAAACCGGACCCCGTGGCCGGAAGAAGTGTCGGAGGGCCGGGATACCGTCGGCCGTCGCTGTCGCCCGGGCGCGACGGATCGAAGGAGGACCCGATGGGCTCCGAACGCACTGTGCGCGAGGTTGTGGAGTTGATCATCGAGCTGGGGCTCGTCGACCCGGATACCCCCGCGCAGCGGACCTTCCTGGGCAGGCAGCTACTGGTGGAATCCTTCGACGAGCCGCTGAGCTACTACGGGCACACCGAGCAGAGCGCGGTGCTCGCCCTCCTCAGCGAGCTGGGAATCCGGTACACCTTCTACTACAAGACCTTTCGTCACATCGGCGAGAGCAGCCATGACGAACGTCGGGAGTGGTACGAATCCGAACTGCAGTCGATCGCGGAATGCAGCCGCGGGATGGTGACCATCACCGACGTGCGACTGGTGGAGAACGACGAGAAATGGGAGCTCCTGTTCGACAGCAACGGAGTGACCGAGTCGTGGCCGGTGTACCCCGGTGACGACGAAGAGTTCGAAGCCGCGCTCGTTTTCGCCACCTATGTCACCGGGATCCACACCGGCCTCGTCGAGCGATTTCGTTCCGTGGAACCCTTCGACGAAGACCTCAGCGGTGAAGCGGTTTTCGGCGATCCCGAAGCACTCGACAAATTGGGAGCGCATTTCGGTCTCGCGTTCGGACCCTAGGCAGGCGGTCGTTGCCGGCTGATCTGCGCGCAGCACCGAGGGCAATCCGCGCCATCCGAATATTCGGGCGGTACCGGTGCAGCCGGGCACGATCGAGGAATATGTGCCGCGTCTCTACCCGTTCGCCGCGATTTTCCGGCCGGGGCATCGGCTGACGGTGGAACTGTCCAACAACGAGCGTTTGCAGGACTCGCACAAGGCCCTGCTGCCGCCGGATGCCTTCCACCTGCGGGTGGGTCGTCCGGTCACCCACAAGATCTATCGCGATGCGGCACACCGGTCCCGGCTGGTGCTGCCGTTCACCACCCACGCCATGGCGAGGGAATAGAAAGGCCGTCGGGAAATTCCGTATCTTCTCCAAGTGCTGATTATCGCGGGGCGAAGCGGGTAGGCCCTGGGCAGGTGCAACGTGGCACCCGCCAGAAAATCGACACCGGAGGAACGATATTCGTATGACTTCGCGTGAAACCACCACTCTGCTGGCGCAGCTGCGTGCGATCCGTGAGCTGACCGATACCGAGATCCAGATCGCGGAAACCCGTATCGGACAGGCTCGGACCGAGGCAGTGCGCCGCGAATTGTCCGAGAACGCCGAAAACGCCCGGGCCCGCGCCGAAGCCGTCGGCGCCGCCATTCGCGAACTCGGCGGGGTACCCGAGGTGATCGGCCCCCTCCTCGGGCGGGCGACCGCCGTGGTGAAGGCGCTCATCGAACAGGCGCAACCGTTCGACGAGGCCCTGCTGGGCGATCTCACCCTGGAACACCAGCTCCTCGACCGCGCGCGGTACGTGAAGGCCCTCGCGACCAGTGCGGGCCGCAGCGATATCGCGGCGCTGGCGCAGCGATTGATCACCGCACACGCCGCGACCGTGGACTGGCTGACCACGGTCCTCGCCGAGGAGGCACTCGGCGGTCCGGCGGCGCTGCGCCGCACGCCATTACAGGCGGCGGCCGGTGCTGCCGTGAAGTTGGTCAATCTGCCCGTCACCTGGTCCGCGCGTGGTGTGGACCGCGCGCTGGATACCGTCCGGGCCGCCCCGCCCGCGCTCGGCGAACTCCTGGCCCGGGGTGCGCACGCGGGCGATATCGCCGCCCGGACGTTGACCGCCTCCCGCGACGCCGCGCTCGAGAGCGCCGAGCAGGTGACCCGCCGGGAAGGTGCGGGTACCGCCGCCGGTTCGCTGCATTCGGTCCGCGCGGCCACCGGTGTGCTCGAACCGGAAGAGTTGCCCGTCGCCGACTACGACCAGCTCAATGTGAGCCGAGCGGTCGCGGCGGTCAAAGAGCTGACCGACCCGGCCGATATCCGGGCAATCGTCGCCTACGAGGAGGCGCACAAGAAACGGCACGGTGTGGTCTCGGCGGCGCAGACCCGGCTGGCGGTCGTCGCCAAGGAAGTGGCCGGCCTCAACTGACCGCGTTGTTCGCCGCGGCGCTCACCCGGCGATCGACTTCATCCAGTCCCGCACCGCCGCCTGATAGTCGGCGGTGTTGCGGGCGAGATTCACCGAATGCCCGCTCCCGGGCAGCACGAAAGTGCGCAACCGCGCGGCCGGAGAGAAATGCGGTGCCTCGGCGGCCTGCAGGGTCGCCGTATCGGCACAGACCCGGGAGCAGAGCACATCGTCGCTGCCGTTGACCACGAGTACCGGCGCGGTGATCTGCGCGGACATCGGCGGCAGGGCGGAGGTCGGTCCGTCCGGACACTCCGTCGCGGCGATCACATCCTTGGTGGCTTCGTCCACGGCGGTACCGTCGAGGGCTCGCCGATCACCGCCACCGGATGAACGGTCGCGCGGATCGCCGGTGCGCACCCGGGCCGGGAGCGGCCGGTTGCGCACCGCGGGCCGGGAGCGGCCTGTTGCGCACGGTGGGCCGGTAGTTGCCGGCCGCGGACCTCCGTGCGGCAACGATGGTGGCCGCACCGGAGATATTGCGGAACTATAAGAGCGGTAACGCAATTGGGTCCGTACACGGGCCCGAATCGCTCGAGGAGCACTCGTGAACCCTGCACAATCTCCGCCTCCGGTCGATGTCATCACCTCTCTGGACGATCTGCGGGGCGATCTCGCGCGCCGTCATCCGGCGACCACCCCTACCTCGGCCGCGGTCGATCCGGCCACGGTCGCCGCCGATCTGTCCGCTCTCGAACGCGAGGGCTATGTCGTGTGGGAGAACCTGCTCACCCTCGACGAATGCGAACAACTCCGTGACGCGCTCACCCCGTTACTCGGGCCGACCGGCCGCAACACCTTCGAGGGACAGCGGACCCGCCGGGCCTACAACCTGCTCGAGAAGACTCGCGTCTGCGACGCGCTGGTCGAACATCCCCGGGTTCTTGCCCTGCTCGATCGGCTGTTCCTGCCGAATTATCTACTCTCGCAGTTACAGGCGATCGATATACTCCCCGGCGAGCAAGCGCAGATGCTGCACCACGACGACGGGTTCTACCCGATCCCGCGGCCCCGGCCCCCGTTGAGCGCCGCGACGATGTGGGCGATCGACGCGTTCACCGATACCAACGGTGGCACGGTGGTGCTGCCGGGCAGTCATCGCTGGGGTTCTGAGCGCAGCCCTGCCGAAACCGATGCCCGGACAGCGGTACGGATGCCGACCGGATCGTGCGCGTTCTATCTCGGCACGCTCTGGCACGGCGGCGGTGCGAATCGCAGTACCGGTGCGCGCCTGGGTGTGACGGTGCAGTACTGCGAGCCCTGGCTGCGGCCGCAGGAGGCCTACACCCTGGCCACCGGCCGGGATACCGTACGCACGGTGTCGGAGAACATCCGGCGGATGCTGGGGTACAGCATCCATCCGCCGTTCATGGGTGCTGTCGACGGGATGCACCCGAAACGGCTGCTCGACCGATCGATGTGACCGGCCTGTTCTCACGCCGCCTCGGCATCACCCCACTTTGCGCAGCGCGATTCGATACAACACCAGGTGCTGCTCCTCGAACTGCCGGATGGACGCCTCCAGGTATCGCTCGTAGGCCTCGGTGATCCGTGCCCCGGCCAGCTTCTCCGCCTCGGCGCGCCGGGCCCGGAGCCGCTGTAGCCATTCGGCGCAGGTGGCCGCGTAGTCATGGCGGTCGTTGACCACCGAACGTATTTCGAACAACTTCTCCGACGCGTGGGCGAGTTCGGCGAGCCGCGGTGGATCCGACTCCGGGAAGATCTCGTCGGCCAGGAACTGCACATCGGTGATCGAGTTCTGGTCGAGCGGTCGGTTGCCCTTGCCGATCGTCTGGACCACCAGGCCGCCGCCGGGGCGCAGCATGCTGTGGCAATAGGTGAAGAAGGCCCGATAGGTGGCGGTGCGTTCGCGTCGCGACAGCCCGAACCGCACGAAATGTTCGAGCGCCCCGATACAGAAGATGCTGTCGTAGGGGGTGCCGGGCCGATGATCCTGCCAATGTTCCAGGCGCACGTCGGTGCGTTCCGCTGCATGGGCGCGGACGTGGCGGTACTGGTCGCGGCTGAGCGTCAGTCCGGTGACCCGGGTCTGTGTGTGCCGGTCGGTGATCGCCCGCATCAGGCTGCCCCAGCCGCAGCCGATATCGAGAATCCGTTCGGTGCCGGTGAGCCGGGCCTGTTCGATCAGGTAGTCGAGCTTGCGCTGCTGCGCGCGGTCGAGGTCGTCGCCGTCGGCCCACAGGGCACACGAGTAGGTCAGGCTCGAGTCGAGCCACAGCCGGTAGAAGTCGGTCCCGATATCGTAGTGATGTTCGACCGCATCCGCCGATGCGCCCTGGCGTGCGCCGATATCCGATGCCATCACAGACCTCCGAAATGTGTTGTTGCGCCGATGTCGCCCGGCGAAAGGCTTCGGGCCGGTACGGCCGGTCGATCGACGGGCTCGGTGGACGGCCGGCCGCGGTACCGGTGGGTACCCGGCATGAATGCCATCGGTCGGGTACAGGATTGTTCCCGGGGCCGGTGACCTCGGGGCCGGCTGCGGGACCGGTGGCGTCCTTGCCTACCGTGGGTGAACCGCTCCGGACGGGTGCATGCTCACCGGAGCTGCGAGGGACGGTGAGGTGGGATCGCTGGTACAGCAGAAGATCTCTCGACCGGTCTCGCGGTATCTCCTGTTCGCGAGCGGGGAGTAAGCGGATCGGGTCGGCGCCGTAGTCGATTCTACGTGCGCGCGGCGGGACCCGTCCAGCTGCTGCATGCGTCAATTGCATTGTGCGAGCACAGATATCGATTACTTATTCGCTGCTGCGCGGTCGAGCGGGTGAACACCGTCGATGCCCGGCTTCTCCGAGCTTCACCGCCGGCGCCCGGGCGGAAACCGGTGCGGTCGGGTGATGACATTTGTCATCTCCGGCCCGTGAGAAATGCACGAGTATTCCGTGACTGCGCTTACTACAGATCCGGGTCCGGCTCGATGATCGTAGAAGCCATGAACAGCGCATATCCCGATCCGCCGCAACCGGCGGTACCCGAGATCGTCGTCGCGCGCGGTCTGCGCCGGACCTACGGCACCGGAAAGACCGCGTTCGAAGCGGTCCGCGGTATCGACCTACAGGTCGCCGAGGGCGAGGTGTTCGCCCTGCTGGGCACCAACGGCGCGGGCAAGACCTCGACGCTGGACATCCTGGAGGGGCTGGCCGAACCTTCGGCCGGTTCGGTCGAGATCTTCGGCCTCGATCCATACCGTCATCGTGACCACGTACGCGCGCAGGTCGGCATCATGCTGCAGTCCGGGGGTCTGCCCGCCGAGCTCACAGTCCGCGAAACGCTCGAGATGTGGCGGGGGACCTGCAGTAATCCGGCGAGTAGCGCAACGGTGCTCGCACAGGTCGGTCTGGTCCATCGCGCCGACGTCCGGGTCGGGTCCCTCTCCGGCGGTGAACAGCGTCGGGTCGATCTGGCCTGTGCCCTGCTCGGACAGCCGCGGTTGCTGTTCCTCGACGAACCGACCACCGGACTCGACCCGGAGAGCCGGCGCGGGACGTGGCGACTGTTGTCCGAGCTCAAGAGCTCGGGGGTGGGCATGGTGCTGACCACGCACTATCTGGACGAGGCGGAAGCGCTGGCCGATCGGATCGCGATCATGCACAAGGGTGAGATGGCGCGCACCGGGACTCTCCGCGAGATCGTCGACGGCCATCCGGCCCTGATCGCCTTCGACCATCCGGGTCTGCCGCTGCCGGACCTGTCCACCACCCGCATCGAGGCCGGAGCCCGGGTCACCGTGAGCACCCACGACCTGCAGGGTGATCTGTCGGTGCTGCTCGGCTGGGCGGACGACCAGGGCGTGCGGCTGGGTGGGCTGGAGGCCCGCGCCGCGTCCCTGGAGACGGTTTTCCTCGATATCGCAGACGATTCGGCCGCCGCGGCGGGGGTCGATCCCGAACCGATCGGAGCTCGCTGATGACCATGACCGCACTACCCGCCACCGGTTTTCGGCGCCGTCCGCTCGCAGCGCTCGCGAAGGCCGAGTACCTGCAATTCCGGCGGAACAAAACGCTGGTCTATCTAGCGACCGTCTTCCCGATCGGCATACCGGTGGCCCTGTTCTTCATCGCCCGCCGTGGCGATGCCTCCGCTGCGGATCTCGCGGTGCTCACCTTCGAAATGCTGGCGCTGGTGACCCTGCTTTTCGTGCAGTACTACTCGGTGCTGTCGATGGTCACCACCCGCCGCGGCGAGGGCGTACTGAAACGGCTGCGGACGGGTGAGGCCGCCGACTGGCAGATCCAGACCGCGCCCGCGATACCCGGGGCGCTGGTCACCCTCGGTGGCACCGCCGTGGTCGCCGCGGTCGTCTACGGGATGGGCGCGCCCGCGCCGGTCAACCTCGTGGCGATTGGGATCGCTCTGGTGGGCGGGATAGTCCTTTTCTCCCTCTTGGCGCTGGCGACCAGTACGTTCACCAAGAACGCCGAGGCCGCGCAGATCACCTCGTTGCCGGTGATGACGATCGCCATGCTGGGGATGACATCGATCCGCACGATGCTGCCGGATCGGCTCGCGGATCTGGCCGCCTGGACCCCTTTCGCGGCTGTCTCCGATCTGGTGTCCCTGGGCGTCGCCGGGAAAACGGCTCTCGCCGATTCCGGTGCCGCGCGCGATTTCGCAGGGACCTTTGCCGAGATGGGGCGTCCGTTTGCGACACTGGCGGTATGGACCGTCCTGGCGTTCGCGCTGATCCGCCGGAGTTTCCGCTGGGACGACCGCGGGTGAGCCGCTGGACCGGCCGGTGGCGCGCACTGCCGGCGGGCACGAAGTTCCGGCTCTACACCGGGATCACCTTCCACAGCGCGCTGGTCGCGGTGATCGTCACCATGGCGGTCACCGCACGCTCGCCGTGGGCGGCCGCCGGAGTCGTGCTCGCCGGTGTCGCGGCGGTCGTCGCGGTGGAGGCCCGCGCCGAATTCGCCCTATCGTCTCAATGGTTATCGCGTGGGTGGGTCCTGCCGGTCGCCGTCGCGGCACTGACCGGGGTATGGGCCGCCGCCGCCGTGGTCGCCCGGACGGCGGACGACGAGGCCGCCGTTGTTCCCGCCCGGATGGCCGGGGTCTATGTGGCGGTGCTGGCCGTGTTCGCCCTCGTATCGTTTCTCCGGCACAGGTGGTGGATTCTGTCGGCGCTGAGCGTGGTGACCGGGCTGGTCTTCGGGTCGTCGCCGGCGACGGTGGTGAGTGGGATCGTGGTGACCTACGTCGCCGGCGGGTTCGTCGTCGTCACGGTCCGGCTCACGATGTGGGGGTTGCGGGTTGTCGACGAAGTGGAACACGCCAAGGTCGTCGAAGCCGAACTGCAACTGGCGCAGCAGCGCTTGCGATTCGCGCGGGACCTGCACGATGTGGTCGGCCGCGGATTCTCGGCAATCGCCGTGAAAAGCGAACTCGCCGGTGTGCTTTCGCGTTCCGGCGAGACCGACCGGGCGGCCGAGGAGATGGACGAGGTCAAAACACTCGCCGTCGAATCGATGGGTCAGATGCGCGAACTGGTCCGGGGCTATCGCGGGATCGATCTGCTCGGTGAGGTGGCCGGTGCGCGCTCGCTGCTCGCGGCGGTGGGTTGTGAGCTCGGCGTCGAAGGCGATCCCGCGACGGTCCCACCACGATTCCACGAGGTCGCGGCCTGGGTGGTGCGCGAGGGTACGACCAATATCGTCGAACATTCCGCGGCCACGTCGGCGACTCTCGCGTTCGGCGGTGCCGGTATGTCGGTGCGCAACGACCGTCCGCGCGGCACGCCGGGACAGCATTCGGGACTGCGTGGTCTCGCCGAGCGGCTCGCGGCCGTCGGCGCGAGCCTGGCCGTCACCGCGACCGCCGACGAGTTCGTCCTGGAAATCCGCTGGGCGAAACAATGATTCCTGTCTTCCTCGCCGACGACGAAACGCTCATCCGCGCGGCGCTGGCGACGATGCTCGATCTCGAAGCCGATATCGAGGTCGTCGACCATGTCGGCTCCGGGGAGGAACTCCTGGCCGTGTGGCGGCGCCGCGCGGCGGGCGAGCCGGCCGCGGTGGCCGTCATCGATCTGCAGATGCCCGGTATCGATGGGATCGAGACCGCCACGCAGTTACAGCGGCTCACACCGGGTGCGGCCACGTTGATCGTCACCAGTCACGGCCGGCCCGGCTACCTCAAACGGGCGCTGGCCGCGGGTGTCCGGGGTTTCCTGCCCAAGACGACCTCGGCGGCGACGCTGGCCGATGTGATCCGCACGGTGCACAGCGGCGGCCGATATGTGGATCCGGAACTGGCGGCGGAAGCCATCAGCGCCGGTGACACGGTGCTCACCGCACGGGAGGCCGATGTTCTCGAATATGCCCTCGACGGCTCGTCGGTCGAGGACATCGCCCGGCGAGTGCACCTGTCGCCCGGTACCACGCGTAACTACCTCTCCTCGGCAATGGCCAAGCTCGGGGTCTCCAACCGGTACGAGGCGGCCCTCAGGGCGCGGGAGAAGGGCTGGATCTGACGATCGTCAGTCGCTCCCGGGCGCCGGCGCCGTGCCACTGCCGGTTCCGGCCGTCCACCGGCCCAACAGTCGATCGGCTCCGTCGCACAATGCGGCGATCACCTCACCGGCCGGGAGACTGCGGGTGAGGGCGCCGACGCCCTCACCGGCGTCGACAGGGGCGCGCCGGGGGTCCCCGGTGGCGGCAGCAGCCGCCACCTCGTCGCGGGCCGCACCGTCCCCGGACAGCGCGGCCTCCCGCTCCGCCCAGTGCCGGGTGGTCTCATTTGCCAGTACGCGGGCGGGATAGCGGTCCGGCCAGGGGAGCCGCTGCCCCAGATCGAAGACCCGGGTGACCACCGTATCGGTGGCCCGGGCGTGTAGCAGCGCGGCGCGCGCGGGTTCCGGGGTGAGCGCTTCCGGGCAGGCCGACAGGCAGGTGCCGAGCCAGGCGCCGGCCGCCCCCGCCGCGAGCACGGCCGCCAGGCCACGGGCGGTGGCGATACCACCGGCGGCGAGGACGGGCACCGTGACCGCGTCGAGTACCGCGTCGAGTACCGCGAGGGTGCCCAGCCGGGTTTCGCCGTGGCCGCCGCCCTCGCTGCCACGTGCGACCAGGACATCCACCCCGGCCGCTGCGGCCCGGCGGGCATGGTCGGCGTCGTAGACCTGGGTGACCGCCGCCGCGCCCGCCGCGTGGACCCGGTCGACCCAGGCCCACTCCTCGGTGAAACCGACCGAGACGAGCGCCGGCCGCGCGGCCAGGGCCGCCTCCAGCAGGGCGGGTTCACGCTCGAGCACCCAGCCCACCATGCCGATCCCGAAGACCGTGGGCGCCGGGACGAGTTGTCCGAGTTCGTGTTCCAGGGCCTCGGTCGATCCGGTGCTGCCCATACCGATCATCCCGAGACCGCCGGCCGCGGAAACGGCGGCCGCGAGCCGCCCCCCGGCCACTCCACCCATCGGGGCGTTCACAATCGGGACCGACAAACCCATCCGGTGTGACCACGGTGTTCCCGGCACCCACAGCCTCCTTCTCGTCCAGGCGCCCAGACGCCCCTCGTGCAGGCGACCTTACGGGAGCCCACGCCCGGGCCGGCCGCGCTGCGCGGCCGTCTTCTGGTGGCGGTGTGGTTCAGGGGGTGGTTCCGCCGGTGAACGCGTCCACGACGGCCGCCCCGATCCGGCGTTGTACCGGGTCGGCCGCGGAGCCGAACAGGCGTTCGTCGACGTCGGTGACCACCTGCTGGGCGGCCCGGAGCAGACGAATCCCCTCGGGCGTGAGTTCGATCGCCGACGCCGACCCGGCGCGAGCTGTACGGTCGTGCACCAGTCCGGCGCCGACCAGGGCCTTCACCGCCGTGTGCACGCTCTGCACGCTGATCCCCGACATCCGCGCCAGCTCCGAGAACGACGCCCCCGGGACTCCGGAGATATGGCCGAGCAGACCCAGGCGGCCGACGGTCAGATCCAGCGTTGCCAGGGCGGCGTTGAGCTCGGACTCCACTCGGCGCGCCAGTGTCAGCACGATGATCGAGGCGCTGGCCGGCGGGGGTGTCGGGCCGTTGTCGGTACTCACCGATCCAGTGTCGCGCACCGGCGCCGACGCACTGGTCGGCAGGCACGTCTGCTGTGCCGGGCCGGCGGACCACGTCGATGAGATGCCGGGTGGAGCATGCGACGAACGGGTGGACAGAGCGCTTCTGATGTGTACCGCGGACTCCGACGTGAAATGTTGTCCGCTCAGGCGTTTTCCGCCTCGGAGACAGCCGGGTCGGATACTGTCGACCGCGCATGCGGGGGCGGTGGGTGTCGCTCTCCCGCGCGCCGGATCTCCACGTCGTCCTGCCGCGCGGATCCGCTGCACGAGGGGAACTGTTCATCGAGGAAAGGATCGTATGTCTCGTATGCGTAGAACCGTGATGATCGCCGCGCTGATCGCGCCGTTGGCACTGGGTTCCGCAGTGGGCGCGGCCGCCGCGGCCCCGGTCGTGACCCCCTTGCCGATCCCGTTGGTGACCGGGCCGGAAATCGGCCCCGGCGCCGTTCCCGGCGCGATGCTGCAGACGATCTCGGTGGTGGGGACGACAGGCGAACAACCGGGGACGGTCACCTTCTCGGTGCCGGTTCCGGCGCCCTACCACTACCAATACAACTACCGCTGGATCACCGTGCACTGGCAGAACCTGAGCACCGGCGCCGCGGGCAGCGTCGACCTGCGGCACTGGAACGGGATCGGCGCCCCCGGCGACCCGAAGTATGCCGCGGCGCTGCCCACCAGCGCGCCGGTGGTGACGGGTCCGGGCCCCGTGCTGGTCACGGCGACGCACAACCGCGAGCAATACCAGGCCCCGCCGCAATCCACCGCGGTGATCCCCGCAGCGGGGGTCGTGCTCGCGGCCTGAGCCGGGTTCCGCGCGCGTGGGTGCGGTCGTGCCGGAACCCTTCGCACCCACGCGACGAGGACCGGCATTCGCCGGTAGTTCCCGGGCGGCGGCATCGGGCGAGGCCGGGTCGGCACCGCGTGGCCGTGATGTGATGTGATGCGATACGAGCCGGTTCGGCCGGGGCCGGCGTAGCGCAACGGATACCGGCCGCCGAACGAGGAGGCCGTATGTCCGGATCACCGTCACCTGAGGCCGACCCGGCCCATCGCCTCACCGTGCTGGAAGCGATCGAGGCGATCAAGGCGCTCAAACACCGCTACTTCCGCGCCTGCGATGCCAAGGATCCCGCCCGTTTCCGGGCGTGTTTCGTCACCGACGGCGCCGTCCTCGACTACGGCGAGCTGGGGGTTTCGGACGCGGACGGAATGGCCGCGGTCTTCGAATCCATCGCTCTTCGGCAGGTCGACGGGAAACATGTGGTGCTCGATATGCACCACGGGATGCACCCCGATATCACCGTGCACGCCGACGGCACCGCCTCCGGGCAGTGGACCATGCAGTTCCGTCAGGTGAACCTGCTCGACCACACCGATACACTGTCGACCGGTGAATACGAGGACTCCTACATCCTCGAGGACGGCCGCTGGAAGATCGCGGCCTCCCGGTTCCGCCGCCTCTGGTCCATCACCCGGCCCGTCGATGACACGTGCCGGATCGGCTGGTACGCGACCTCATGACGTCCGGCTCCGCCAGTCCGGTCCGGACGGCTCTGGGGTAGGAGACCGCTGTGCCCGATGATAGGCAACCGCTCCACGGGCCGTTTCTGCCCTTGGACCCCGATATCGATCTGCGGGACCCACCCCAGCGCGCCGAACTCGCCGCATCGCACGGCGCGATTCTCGCGGTCATCGCCGCCGGCGGGGCGCTGGGCGCGCTGGGCCGCTATGGCCTGACCCTCTGCTGGCCCACACCGCTCGGAGGGTTTCCATGGGCGGTGTTCGTCATCAATGTCGGCGGCAGTTTCCTGCTCGGTGCGCTGATGGTGGTGATCACCGAACTGCGACCGGCGCATCCGCTGGCGCGCCCGTTTCTCGGGGTCGGCGTACTGGGCGGGTTCACCACGTTCTCCACCTACGCCAACGATATCCGGGCTCTGCTCGCGCCGGGTTCCGCCGTGATCGGTGCCGCCTATCTGGCGTCGACCCTGTTCGCGGCGGTAGCGGCCTGCGCGCTGGGCGTCGGCCTCACCCGGCGCGCCGGGCAGGGAGGGGCGCGATGAACGTGCTGCTGGTGATCGCCGGTGCCGCGGTCGGCGCGCCGCTGCGTTACCTGCTGGACCGATTCGTACAGGTTCGGCACGACGGCCGATTCCCGTGGGGCACCTTCGTGGTCAACGTATCCGGATGTCTCGTCCTGGGCTGTCTCACCGGCGCGGGCCTGCCGGCCGCGTGGACGGTGCTCGCGGGCACTGGATTCTGCGGCGCCTTCACCACCTACAGCACCTTTTCCTACGAGACCGTGCGCCTGACCGAACAGCGCGCCTATCGGTACGCGATCGGCTACGCCGCCGGCAGTGTGGCCGCCGGGCTGCTCGCGGCGACGCTGGGCTACGCCGGCGCCCAGGGACTGTGCGGCTGAGCCGGTCGGCGCACCGATCCACGGTTCGCGGTTCCGTCGTGTCGCGGTGTTTTCCGAGCGACCGCGGTGCCCTCGCTACTGCTCCCGGTGGAGGTCGAAACGCCCGGCGAACGCGCGCAGCGGCAGATCGGCGCTGGTGATGATGCCCGGACGCGCCGCGACAACGGATCGCAGGGAGTTGAGGGCCGGTAATCCGGTGACGGTCATCCCGATCGAGGCGAAGTTCTCCGGATTCGACAGGTCGAATCCCTTCCGGGGGAAGATCATATGTTTGCTGTAGATGCTGGGATCGCCGGTGATCTGGGTGATGTAGCAGCCCTTGATATTCCACGCGGGGTCGGTGTGCGGGGTCATCTGCCATTCGAGGTGGGTCTCCACCCGCGGCACCCCGTCGACCAGACCCTGATATTTGATGTAGTTGGCGCCCAGTGAGCCCTTGGGCAGGAAATACCAACCCAGGTCGACGTCCTTTGTGCAGGCGCCGAGCTCGTAGCCGAAGGTGACCTCGTCCAGTTCGAGGTCGAAGGCATCGGCCATCAGGTAGACCGAATCGGCGAAGACCGCGGTGTATTTGTGCAAGGAGTCCGGGATGGTCGGATCGTCGACCGGGCGGCCATAACCGACTGCTTTCCAGGTGTCGACGGAATGGTGACAGGAGACGTCCACCGATTCGGTGACGGTGATGTTCTCGATCGCGGCGACGTCGGCGGTGTGCACGATCCCGAGGATCTGCGCCAGGCCCGGATTCATACCGGTGCCGTAGAAGGTGGAATTGCCGCGCTCGCACGCGGCTTGGATGACCTCACTGACCTTTCGGCCCGACGGGTGCGAGTGATTGGTGTCGCGGTGGAATCCGGTGATCCAGTCTGCGGTGGTCACCACGTCGATGCCCGCCTCCAGCACCTTCTCGTAGAGATCTTCGTCGGGGAAGACGCCGTGGAAGGTGAGGACATCGGGCCGCGCTTCGAGGATCTCCTCGACCGTACCGGTCGCCGTCACCCCGATGGGTCCGATGCCGACGATCTCGCCGGCGTCCCGGCCGATCTTGTCCGAGGTGTAGCAGTGCAGCCCGGCGAGTTCGAGATCCGGATGATCGCGGATGCGGCCGATCATCTCGGTGCCGAGGTTGCCGGTCGCGACCTGGAATACCCGGATCTTGCCGGAGGTGCTCATGGTCGGGCCTTTCTGTCTGCGGGTCGAGGCTGCTGGTTCGGGTCCGCGGTCATGCGCCGGCCGCGTTCACGTGCGGTGCGGGTTCGGAGGCGCCGGAGTCCGGGTAGAACTGCCGGGCCCATTCTCGCAGTGCCCGGAAGCCCGCGTATTCCTTGCGCGACAGCGCGGGTGGGTCCGAGTAGCGCTGATGTGCCCAGATGTGGATATCGGCTTCGAACTGCTCGATCACGAAACCGGCCATCGTCGTGCCGTAGGCGGTGATCTCCGTGCTCTCGTCGCCGGGTTCACGGCCGATCCACACGGTGAACCGGACGTCGGAGGTGCGCTCGTCGACCGGGGTGACCGCGGGCATGGTGCGGTTGTCGATCATGCCCCAGCTCTTGGTGATCGAACATCCGAGTCCGGCGTTGATCGATTCGACACCGCTGTTGACCTGGTCTTCGGCCACGCCCTCGTCGAAGGCGATGGTGAAATCGACGTAGGAGACGGGCCCGGAGAAATCGTGGCGGGTGAACTCCGGCACGAACGGGGTCTTGTGCACATACTTGAAATGCGCGAAATCGACACCGTTCTCCATGACGTACTGCGGGTGCAGTTCGAGTCCGGGCCGGTACAGCGTGGCCGCGGGCACCGGCGGATAGTAGTCCGCGGCGGTTTTGCCGTCCTCGAATGCCGCGAAGATATCGGGTACCTCGAAATGCGGTGGCCTTCCCTCGAGGTCGTACCAGATCCAGACGCCCTCGTTACGCTCCACCACCGGGTAGCTGCGGATGCGGCGGCCCTTGTTCGGGTGGCTCTCGTAGGGGATACAGACATTGCGTCCCTCGCGATTCCACTCCCACCCGTGGAACGGGCAGACCAGGTTCTCGCCCTCCACCCGGCCGCCGTAGCCGAGATGCGCGCCCAGATGTTCGCAGTAGGCGTCGAAGACGGTCACCTGACCCGATGCCGATCGCCAGGCCACCATTTCGCGGCCGAAGTATTTCATCCGGTGTACCGACCCGACGCCGATCTCGCTGCACCAGGCCACCTGGAACCAGCCCGTCGGCTCCATCGGCAGTGGTGGTTTTGCCATCGCGATCCTCCAGGCATCGGGGCTGTAGCGGGCGCGGCCACGGCACCGTGCGTGCGCCGGGTATGACGCCGGTCACGTGGCGCTCCCGAGCATAGAACCCTCTTTGAAAGAATTCAAGAGGCCTTTGTGAAACTGGATCCTGCAGCTCAGGGCAGGTAAAGTCGTCCGTCGTGACGGCGGAAACGGCGGTGGGCGGGAGACGAGCGAACAGGCGTGGGATCCAATCCCGGGAGAGCATGCTCGAGGCGGCGATCGCCTCGCTGGCCACCGGTGATCCCGCGGCGGTCTCGGGTAACCGGATCGCCCGCGATATCGGCGCCACCTGGGGGGTGATCAAATACCAGTTCGGTGATATCGACGGCCTGTGGGCGGCGGTCCTGCGATACACCGCGGACAAGCGGGGGGACCTGCCCGCCGGGATCAAACCGGACGGCACCCTGCACGAGCGGGTGGCCGCCATGATCGACGCCATGGCGGGCGGGCTGCGCAGGCCGGAATCGCTGGCCATCGAAACGCTGCGCGCCGCCCTGCCGCGCGAGCACGCCGAACTCGAGCGCGACTATCCGCGCACCGCCGCGGAACTGGCATCGTGGAAACCGAACTGGGACAAGGCCTGTCAGCGCGCTTTCGCCGATATGGAACTCGACCCGGACAAGGTGCGGCAGGTGGCCGCCCTCATCCCGGCGGCGATGCGCGGGATCACCTCCGAACGCACCCTGGGTACCTACGGCGATCTCGACGATGCGTTGAAAGCCTTGATCGGCGGCATAGTCGCCTATTTGGAGGCCCCGTGAAACGCCGCCCGGCGCGACACCTTCGGGCCGGCCGGTTCGGGCGCCTACGATCGACCGCGCCCGCGGCGGCCCGCCCGGTATCCGGGGCCGGAGATTCGAACCTACGGGTCTTCGCCTCGGTCGCCCCCTGCTTCACCCCTCGGGCGTTACCCGGACCGTGGTGATTCGCTGACCGCCGCGCATTGGTGTGGGTTGTGCCACGGGCGTGTCCGCCGAGCCCTCTTCGACCAGCCGTCGCCAGCGATTCGAGAAATTGGAGATACCCCAGCCCTGCAACCGGCCATGGGCCTCGGCCAGATCGGACCGGCGCATCAGGCCGGCTTCCCGGGCCGCGGCCACCGCTTCGATATACGCCGCCTCGGCAGACAGCAGCTCATCGACCACACGAGCCTGCTCGTCGAGCAGATCCTCGATACGGCAGGCGATCTCGTCTGGTGTCGTGCTCGTGTCCTGACCGGGAAATCGATGCATACGCCATCCTCGGAACTGTGGGGTGCAACCTGCAGAGGGAACCGGCTGCCCGGCGGTGCACGTCGAATCCCGAACCGCCCGAACGCCGTGAAGCTGTGGGTCCAGTACTACCCTGTGGTGGTTGGAGCTGCGCACCCGGTACCGGGTGGCCCGGCACCGGAGGGCGATGCGGGTGGCGAATTCCGCGCGAATACGTTGTGGCGGTACCAGGTTCGAGCCCGGCGCGGTAGCACACCCGGGAGTCTCGCGTCGGCGACTCGGGCCGGACGACCCGAGCAAGCGCCCTACCGGCGGTGAGCCGGGTAGGCGGGTCGGGTAGAGGCGGCTCCGGTCGGTTCGATCTTGTCGGCACCGGTGGCCGAGCGGTCCCGGATGCCACGCCGGGTGTCAGGCGCCTTGCGGCTTGTGCAGGGCCTTGGCGGTCGGGGAATTGGGGATCGAGGCGGGATCGGGATAGGTGCCCAGGACCCGGTCCGCGGTTCCGGCAGTGGTGACGGCGAACCAATAGTGCTCGTTCTTGAAATGATGCAGGCGGTGATTGCGGCGTACCGCGCGCAGGATCGCGCTGTGCGGCCGGTAGTCGGTGTGTACCAGGAGGTGGGTCCATTCGTACACCAGTCCGAGGACACCCACGGTGGTGAGGAAGGTCAGGCCCAGAGCCGGGCGTCCGAAGGCCAGTAGTGCGATGACCACCAAGGCGGGTAGCAGCCACAAGAAAGTCTGCCACGGGATGAAGACCAGTTCGCGGATTCGTGGATCGGCATGATGCTCGCGGTGCTTACGCGCCAGCAACGAGTCGATCCGCCACCGGCCCAGGGTGCGTGGCCGCCAGTGCAGCACGCAGACGTGGATGACCCATTCCACGAACGGGAACGCGGCCACCATGAGCACCGGCACCAGGGCGTCGGTGAGCTGCCAGTCGCCCACCAGGACCCGGGCCGTGGCGGCGGTGACCAGCAGCGTGGCGATCACCCAGGGCGAGGGCGCGTGACGGAACGAGGCGAACACGTCCGCGAGCGACTCCGGTGTGCGGCGAGCGGCCTTCGCCTCGTCGGCGGCCAGACGCCCCTCGGCGAGACGGTCGATCCCGGTGTTACGGCTGCGCCGGGCGCGTAGCGCATGCGAGAGGTTCACAGGGTCTGTTCCAATCGGTGCAGGAGGTTGTCGAATTCCACGGTGGCCGAGGACAACAGCGCTTCGGCGCGGGTACGTGCCGAATCGCTGTCGCCGGCGGCGACGGCCTCGGCGATCGCGCGGTAGCGCTCGGGCTGTCCCACCTCGGTGTCCATGACGCCGGTGAGGGCGGCCATGGCAGGTTCGTAGACGGCCCGCAGCTGGTTGAACAGCAGGCGATAGACGATCGAATCGGCGGCGTCGACCAGATGGTCCCAGAAGGTGAGCGCCGCGAGCTGGCGTGCCAGCGGATCGTCTCGACCGGCGA
Source organism: Nocardia sienata NBRC 100364 (assembly GCF_001613205.1). Taxonomy (GTDB): domain Bacteria; phylum Actinomycetota; class Actinomycetes; order Mycobacteriales; family Mycobacteriaceae; genus Nocardia; species Nocardia sienata. The sequence continues at coordinate 139,374 of NZ_BDBX01000003.1, forward strand.
GTGTGTCCACCGCGGCCACGAGCGCCGGGCCGGAGGCCGGGCCGTGGCGGCGGGCGGCCAGGCCGGCGACCTCGCGGCCGAGCGTCGCCCGGGTCTCCAGGATGCTGCGTACCACGGAGTGGTCGAGTCGGCCGCCGCGCAGGACCAGCCGCGGCAGCAGTTCGAGTCCGCCGGAGCGGCGCGGATCGCGGACCGTGGTGCTGCCGCCCTGGCGGATCTCCACCAGCCCGGCCCGCGCGAGCCGCTGCACAGCTTCACGCACGGTGGGCCGGGAGACGCCCAGCGCTTCGGCCAGCTGACGTTCGGCGGGCAGGGCCGCGCCGGGCGCAAGCTCGCCGGTGAGGACGTCGTCGACGAGCTGCTCGTAGATTTCGTCCGGAACCGACCGGCGGGCGATCCGTTTCAGTGCCATACCTCGGACGGTAGACCTGCTATTGGTAAGAGGTCAAGTGGTCAGACCAGTTCGGTCGACGGCCGCCAGCCCAGCTCCGGTGCGATGTACTCGACTGTGTCGTGCAGGATCTGCTCGTAATCGCCGCGGTGGAATTCGTACGGTAGTTCCAGCCGTAACTCCGTGGTTTCGGCGAGGACCGGATCGGTGCGCAGGCGATCGAGGATCTGCTCGGCGGTGCCGATGAGATCCGGAGCGAACAGTATCCGCCGTTCGCCCTGCGGGGCGCGGGTGCGCTCGTATCGCCGTAACGGCGAGCGGGCGGATTCGCCGCGCGACAATCCCCGGCCGGGCGAGTACCGCGCTGGTGTCACGGTCGGCGGTGGGCAAGAGGCGACAGGCCCGCCCGGCCGAGCGGGTATCGACTACTGTGGGCCGACTACGGCCGTAGACATCGACGGGCAGGATGGGCCCGCGACACGGTGAGGACATCGCGCGTGAGCTATTACCTGAACGACGAAGAAGCGCTCCTGGTGCGGACGGTGCGTGAGTTCATCGATCGGGATGTGAAACCCGCGGTGCGGGAGGTCGAGCACGCCGACCGGTACCCCGAGGACTGGATCGAGCAGATGAAGCGGATCGGTATCTACGGTCTCGCGATCCCGGAGGAATACGGTGGCACGCCGGTGTCCATGCCTTGCTACGTCCAGGTGACCGAGGAGCTGGCCCGCGGTTGGATGTCGCTGTCGGGAGCGATGGGCGGCCACACTGTCGTCGCGAGATTGATCGGCCTGTTCGGCACCGAGGAACAACGGCAGCGCTATCTGCCGTCCATGGCAACGGGGGAGATCCGCGCGACCATGGCACTGACCGAACCCGGCGGCGGTTCCGATCTGCAGGCCATGGCCACCACCGCCCGACGCGAGGGCGACGAGCTCGTCATCAACGGTGCCAAGACCTGGATCACCAACGCGCGCCGTGCGGGCGTGATTGCGCTGCTGTGTAAAACGGACCCCGCGGCGACCCCGCGGCACCGGGGTATGTCGATCGTGCTCGTCGAACACGGACCCGGTCTCACGGTATCCCGTGACCTGCCGAAACTCGGATACAAAGGCGTGGAGAGCTGTGAACTGTCCTTCGACGGTTACCGCGCCCCCGTATCGGCGGTCCTGGGCGGAGTGCCCGGTAGAGGATTCCCGCAAATGATGAAAGGCCTGGAAACCGGCCGCATCCAGGTGGCCGCGCGGGCACTCGGGGTCGCCGCGGCCGCGCTGGAGGATTCGCTGGCCTACGCGCAGCAGCGGGAGAGCTTCGGCGAACCGATCTGGAAGCACCAGGCGGTGGGCAACTACCTGGCGGATATGGCGACGAAATTGACCGCCGCCCGCCAGCTCACGCGCCACGCCGCCGAAAGGTACGACCGTGGGGAGCGCTGCGATATGGAGGCCGGAATGGCCAAGCTGTACGCCTCCGAAGTGGCGATGGAGATCGCCCTGAACGCGATCCGTATCCACGGCGGCTACGGATACTCCACCGAATACGATGTCGAGCGTTACTTCCGCGACGCCCCGCTGATGATTGTCGGGGAGGGTACCAACGAGATCCAGCGCAATGTGATCGCGGCGCAACTGGTGGCCCGGGGTGGGCTGTGAACCCCCGCTTCCCGGACGAAGCGGCGTCGTGCGAATCCTCGCGGGCAACAGCGGATCGGCGGCCGCGGTGACCTCGGCCTGAGTCGGCTCGGGTGGTGGCGTGTTCGCGTCACCACCCGGAGGCGCACCGTTTCGCCGCTCTCTTCCCGGGTATCTGCTGAACGTTCCGTTCGCTCGAGGAGGCGTGGCAGCGAACAGGCGAGTGCGAGAAGCGGTTTCGGGTCGGCGCCGATCGGGAGTCCGGGTTCACGCGGTCGCCGTTCCGGTATTGCCCGGTCGCGCGCCTCCGGTACGAAGAGAGGCCAGATGATCCAGGTTTCCACATCCAGGCCGGTTTCCACGGCGCACCGTATCACCGACAGCCGGTTGTTCGAGCGCCTTGCCCGGGTCGGTTACGTGATGGCAGGGCTCGTGCACCTGCTGATCGGCTATCTCGCGGTGCGCCTCGCGTTCGGTGGCGGCGGCACCACCGATCAGTCCGGTGCCATGGCCGAACTCGCCGCCAAACCCGGCGGTGTGCCCGCGCTGGTCATCGCCATCGCCGCCTTCGTGTTCATGGCGCTGTGGCGGTTCACGGAGGCGGCGGTGGGCTCGCGCACCAGTGGTGGCGAGGACCGCAAAACCGATCTGTTCCACCGCGGCAAAGCGTTCGCCGTGGCTCTGGTCTATCTCGGCTACGCGATCACCGCGTTCAGCTTCGTTCAGGGCAGCGGGACTTCCAGCGGCGGTAAGAACGCCGGGTTGTCCGCGCGGATGATGCAGAGCACCGGCGGCAAGATCGCCCTCGTCATCGTAGGCGTGGTGATCATCGCGGTGGCCGCGTACCACCTCTACAAGGGCGCCACCCGCAGGTTCCTGAAGGAACTGCGCACCGACCGCGCGCTGCTGCGCAGGCTGGGAACCGTCGGGTATCTCAGTAAGGGGTCGGCGATCGCCGGGGCGGGTGTGCTGGTGATCGTGGCGGTGTTCCAGTCCGACCCCGGTAAGGCCAGTGGTCTGGACGCGGCGCTGAAAACGCTGGGTGCGCAGCCGTTCGGTCCCGTTCTCCTGGTCGCCGCCGGACTCGGTATAGCCGCCTACGGTCTCTACGATTTCGCCTGTGCCCGCTACGCCCGGATGTGACCGGCGCGATCCCCGGCCACGGTCGGTCGCCGCAGCCCCGCCCTGCCGAGTGGCAGCGCGGGGTTGCGGCGTCGGTGTCTCGCGTCCCGGCGTGTGTCGCGCAGCGATGAACTGCGGCGGATCCGTATCTTCGGTGACGTGAACCCCACCGAGCTGCCCCGTCTCGGCTCGGCCGCCGGCCGCTGGATCGTACTGGCCACCGTGCTCGGCTCCGCGGTGGCTTCGCTGGACGCCACTGTCGTCAATATCGCGCTGCCCCGCATCGGTGCCGCGCTCGATACCGATGTCGCCGGCCTGCAGTGGACGCTGAACGGCTACACGCTGACACTGGCCTCGTTCATTCTGCTCGGTGGCTCCTTCGGGGACCGCTTCGGCAGGCGCAAGGTCTTCGTCGCCGGGGCCGGCGGGTTCGCTGTCGCGTCGCTGCTGTGCGGAGCGGCCGTGAACATCGAGATGCTGGTGGCCGCCCGGGTGCTGCAGGGTGTGGCCGGGGCCATGCTCACACCGGGCAGTCTCGCGCTGATCTCCGCCTCCATCGACAACCGCGATCAGGGTGCGGCCATCGGGCTGTGGTCCGGGTTCGGCGGGGTGGCGGGGGCGGTCGGGCCGTTCCTCGGTGGCTGGCTGATCGAGGTGGCGGGCTGGCGGTCCATCTTTTTCCTCAATGTGCCGCTCGTGGCGGTCGTCGTCCTGGTCTCGCTGCGGCACGTGCCGGAGAGCAGCGATCCCCACGCGGCCGACCGGCTCGATCTCCCCGGCGCGCTGGTGGTGGCCGCGGCGCTGGCTGCGCTGACCCTGGGGTCGATCGACGGGCTACCGGTCCTGGTGGGCGCCGGTGGGGTACTACTGGCGGTCTTCGTCCTCATCGAGATGCGCAGTGATCACCCGCTGGTACCACCGGCACTGTTCGCCTCCCGGGTTTTCACGGTGGCGAATCTGGTCACCCTCGCGGTGTACGCCGCGCTCGGCGGTGTGTTCTTCCTGCTGGTGCTGGAACTGCAGATCGTGGTGGGGTACACGCCGTTGCTCGCGGGACTGGCCACGCTACCGGTGACGTTGCTGATGCTGGCGCTCTCGGCCCCCTCCGGCCGCTGGGCCCAGCGGCACGGGCCTCGTCTGCCGATGACCTGCGGGCCGTTGCTCGCCGCGGGCGGACTGGTCCTGCTCCAGCGGGTGGGTCCCGCAGCCTCCTATCCGCTCGATGTGCTGCCGGGGGTGCTGGTCTTCGGTCTCGGGCTGTCGCTGCTGGTCGCGCCGCTCACCGGGGCGGTCCTCGGCGCGGTGAGCGCGCGCGAGGCCGGGATCGCCTCCGGAGTGAACAACGCGGTCGCGCGGACGGCGCAGTTGCTCGCGGTGGCGGCCCTGCCGGGGCTGGCGGGGATCTCCGGTGCTCTCGACGATCCCGCGGTGTTCGACTCCGGATTCGGTGTCGCGATGTGGATCTGTACGGGTCTGCTGCTTATCGGCGCCGCGCTGGCCGGGGTCCTGTTGCGGCCGCCGCGGCGGGCCCCCGAACCGGCCCGCGTGGACTGCCTGCCCCAGTGCGGAGTCGGCGGCCCCGCGATAGCTCCGGCCCGGGCCGGGCAGTAACGGTGTGCCGTGGACCGAGTGGCCGGTGCGGTTTCACCTCGAGGTGCATGATCGGAAAGATCTGGGGTAGACGCTGCATATGCATGCGACACCCTTCGTTTGGGCGGCCGGTGTTTCCGCCGGCACCGTCCCGTGGACCCGGAGCGTGCGGCGGTCGACGCCGCGGGCATTGTCCGGTGCGACCTGCGTGACTACGGCGTACCGCGCAGATTGTCGTTGTCCAGGCGCAAGCGGTCGTTGTCGGCGTGCAGATCGGCATTGGCATCCTCGAGGGCGAGGATGCGGCCGATACCCGTGAGGTTCACGCCGGCGGCGACGAGTTCGGTGATCCGGCGCAGGCGAGCGAGATCGTTGCCGCTGTAGCGACGGGTACCGCCGTCGCTGCGCGCCGGGGTGAGCAGACCGTGGCGTTCGTAGAGTCGCAGCGTCTGTACGCCGATGCCCGCGAGACCTGCGGCGACCGAGATCCCGTATACCGCCTGATCGGGATCGGGCAGGTGTTGCCCCGGGTCGCGCTCGTGATCCATGCACTCCTCTTCTCCTCGTCGTACACGAGGTTTCCTACCTTATCAATTTGCACTAGGTAATTGTCGATGCTATAAGAAATCTGTGCCGCGAGACAAAGATTATCTGTCCGACAGATATGAGCAGAGGGCTTCGTGACGAGAAGCCGAGCGGATCACTTCGGTCCGCCGCGCCCCGTCTCCGCCTCCTCGGATGTCCCGCGTGCGCGACGAGCGTTTTTCCGTCCACCGATTCGCAAGTTTGGAGATGTATCCGGTCATGGCTGCTACCGATCCGACAACAGCTTCGACACGAGAACGCGCGGAGTCCCGCGCGCAGGCCCAGGTGGTATGGCCCGAACCGAGTCCGCTCAGTGAGTGGTGGGACCGGGTCATGGGCACTTCGAAGGCGAGGGTCCGGTGACGGCGCCCGCGTCGCCGCGCCTGGCGGACGAACCCGGCGCCGCGCTACCCCGTCCGGCGGCCGAGCGGCCCCCGGCCCGGTCCGGCCGGGTGATCTGGTACGACGCCCAGAAGGGCTTCGGCTATATCGATCCCGACGACGATATCGCCCCGGTATTCGTGGAGTACCGGAGTATCGATGCCGACGGCTACCGGGTGCTCTTCGCCGACCAGCGCGTGGAATTCTCCACGGTCGCACGTGCCGGCGGGGCGGAGGCCGTGGGCGTGCGGATCTGCGACTGAGCAGCCGGGAGAAAGGGCCGTTCCCGACATGACGAAGAAATCGCCGTGACCAGCTCATATGGTGGCGCGGACCGTGAATGCTTGACTCATTCCAGAAAAGAGACCAGACTTTCGGCTGTGCATGCGGCCGTGGATTTCCAGCAGATGCTGCGGGGAGTTTCGCTGCGCGTGACGGCTCCGCGCGTGGCGGTGCTGAGCGCGGTGTACGACCACCCGCATGCCGACACCGATTCGATCATTCGCGCCGTGCGGGCGCGCCTGTCGGCGGTCTCGCACCAGGCGGTGTACGACTCGTTGCGCACACTCACCGCGGCCGGGCTTCTCCGTTGTATCCAGCCGTCCGGCTCGGTGGCCCGTTACGAGTCCCGCGTCGGTGACAACCACCACCACGTCGTATGCCGGACCTGCGGTTCGATCGCCGATGTCGACTGCGCAGTCGGCGCGGCCCCCTGTTTGACAGCCTCCGATGATCACGGCTACTCGATCGACGAAGCCGAGGTCATCTACTGGGGCCTGTGTCCCGACTGTGCGGTGTCGCACCGGGCCTGATCGCAGCTCCTGCCACTTATTCAGGAAGGAAAGTCGTGACCTCCGATAGTCGTCCACCCGCTCCTGACACCGGAACTCGCAGCACGAGCGAGAGCGAGAACCCGGCGATCCCGTCCCCGACGCCCCGTCCCGACCAGCGCCCCCGCAGCAATGCGGACTGGTGGCCGGAGCAGATCGATGTCTCGGTCCTGCATGCTCATTCCTCCAAGGCCAATCCGCTCGGCGAGGACTTCGACTACGCCGCGGAGTTCGCGAAGCTCGATGTGGAAGCCCTCAAGGCCGATGTCGCGGCGGTGCTGACCGATTCGCAGGACTGGTGGCCGGCCGATTACGGAAACTACGGTGGCTTGTTCATCCGGATGAGCTGGCATGCGGCGGGTACCTACCGGATCGCCGACGGCCGTGGCGGCGGCGGTCAGGGCGCGCAGCGGTTCGCGCCGCTCAACAGCTGGCCCGACAACGCCAGCCTGGACAAGGCGCGCCGCCTGCTGTGGCCGGTGAAGCAGAAGTACGGGAACAGCATCTCCTGGGCCGACCTGATCGTGTTCGCCGGCAATGTGGCGCTCGATTCGATGGGCTTCGAGACCTTCGGATTCGGCTTCGGGCGCCCCGATATCTGGGAACCGGAAGAGGTCTTCTGGGGTCCGGAGGACACCTGGCTCGGCGACGAACGCTACAGCGGTGACCGGGAACTGGCGAACCCGCTGGCCAACGTGCAGATGGGGCTGATCTACGTCAACCCCGAAGGCCCCAACGGGCGGCCCGACCCGGTGGCCGCCGCGCGCGACATTCGCGAGACGTTCCGGCGAATGGCCATGAACGACGAGGAAACCGCCGCGCTCATCGTCGGCGGTCACAGTTTCGGCAAGACCCACGGTGCGGGCGATGCCTCCCTGGTCGGCGCCGAACCCGAGGCCGCCCCGATCGAGCAGCAGGGCCTGGGCTGGAAGAGCAGCTACGGCACCGGCAAGGGCAAGGACGCCATCACCAGCGGTCTCGAAGTCGTCTGGACCTCCACCCCGACCCAGTGGGGCAACGGATTCCTGCAGAACCTGTACGGCTACGAATGGGAGCTCACCAAGAGTCCCGCGGGCGCCTATCAGTGGAAACCGAAGGACGGCGCGGGCGAGGGCACCATCCCGGATCCTTTCGACGGCCCCGCCCGCACACCCACGATGCTGACCACGGACCTGGCCTTGCGGGAGGACCCCGTCTACCGGGAGATCACCAGCCGCTGGCTGGAACATCCCGAGGAGCTTTCCGAGGCGTTCGCCAAGGCATGGTACAAGCTGCTGCATCGCGATATGGGGCCGATCAGTCGCTATCTCGGCCCGTGGGTCCCCGAACCGCAGTTGTGGCAGGACCCGGTCCCGGCGGTCGACCACGAACTGATCGACGACGAGGACATCGCCGACCTGAAGGGCAAGGTCCTCGACTCCGGCCTCTCGATTCCGCAATTGGTCAAGACCGCGTGGGCTTCGGCGGCGAGCTTCCGCAGCACCGATAAGCGCGGCGGCGCGAACGGCGCCCGGCTCCGGCTGGAACCGCAGAAGAGCTGGGAAGTCAACGAACCGTCCGAACTTCGGAAGGTGCTGCCCGTCCTCGAGCGGATCCAGCAGGACTTCAACGGATCGGCATCGAATGGGAAGAAGGTGTCGCTGGCCGATCTGATCGTGCTCGCCGGCTCGGCGGCGGTCGAGAAGGCGGCGCGGGACGCGGGTTACGACGTGACCGTGCCGTTCCGGCCCGGCCGCACCGACGCCACCCAGGAGAACACCGATGTGGAGTCGTTCGCGGTGCTCGAACCGCGGGCGGACGGGTTCCGCAACTATGTGCGCAACGGCGAGAAGGCGCCGCTGGAACGTCTGCTGGTGGACCGGGCCTACCTGCTCGATCTCACGGCGCCGGAGCTGACGGTGCTGGTCGGCGGTATGCGCGCACTCGGCGCGAACCACGGTGGTACGAAGCACGGTGTGTTCACCGACCGGCCCGGTGTGCTGACCAACGACTTCTTCGTCAACCTCTTGGATCAGAACACGGAGTGGAAGGCGTCGGAGTCGGCGGAGAACGTCTACGAGGGCAGCGACCGCCGCAGCGGCGAAGCCAAGTGGACGGCCACCGCCAACGACCTGATCTTCGGGTCGCATTCGGTTCTGCGCGCTGTGGCCGAGGTGTACGCACAGCGCGACGCCGGCCGCAAGTTCGTCGACGATTTCGTCGCCGCGTGGGTCAAGGTCGCCGAGAACGATCGATACGATCTGCGCTGATCCGGTCCACGGGTTCCGGGCCGTCTCATACGGGGCGGCCCGGACTCGTCCGGCGAGAGAGCGCGCAGCGCTACCGGCGCGGCTGCCTGCTCACTTGCTGTGCGTTCTCCACCACCCAGGCCGCGATTTGAGCGCGTGAGGTGAACCCCAGCTTGGTCAGGATGTTCTCGACATGGCCTTGGGCGGTGCGCTGCGAGATCACCAGCTTGGTCGCGATCTGCCTGTTGCTGAGTCCCTGGGCGACCAGTTCGGCGACCTGCCGTTCGCGCCGGGTGAGGTCGCTCGCGTGGTCTGCCGAGGAGCCGGCGCCGGTAGCCGGTTCGCCGAGCGCGTAGGCCACGGCAGCGTCCATACCCATAGTCTGTCCCTGCTGATGGGCCGCGTCGAATCGCCGGTCACCCAAGGCCGCCCGGGCGTCGTGTTCGCACTGCTCGTGGAAGCCGGCCATATTCTGGTAGACGGTCGTCACCCGGGCACCCGCCGGCCGCAATCCCTGTGCGGCGCCCATGAGCACTGCGGCGCGTTCGGCTTCTGCGGAAATATCGACAACCCAGGCCATCGCCTCGAGACAGAACATATTGATCACTGTGCTGCCGTTGAGACCGCTGTTGACCCGCAACGCCTCCCGCACCAGCTGCCGGGCCCGTTCCGGGTCGCCCTCCCGCCAGACTGCCACACCGAGACCGCGTAGGGCCGCTGCGCGATGGAGTAGCTCACCGCGCGGCTCGGTGATCGCGACCACTTCCCGGTAGCACTCGCTGGCCCGGGTCGTCTCCCCGGTCAGTTCATGGGCCCAGCCGAGCAGGTCCAGCGCGCTCATCCGCAGCTGACTCGCCGGGTCGGTGCCGGCGAGTTCCACGGCGCGTTCGAAATAGGCAGGTGCGGCGCCGGGTTCGCCACGGGACATGGCGAAAACCCCTTCGCAATAAGCGAGCTGCGCGCGGCACATCGGCTCGGTCTCGCGCTCGGCGAGATCTCGCGCTTGCGCCAGCGCGTCCGCCGCCGCCGGGAACTCACCGTGCAACGCCGCCAATTTGCTCGCCGCGCACAGAGCTCCGATCCGGCCGGGCACCGAATGCCATCGGGAGCGAGCGAGCGCGCGCCGCAGCCATGATCGTCCCTCCCCGTAGAGCCCACGGAAGTTCCAGAACTCGAAGAGTCCGGCAGCGATACGCAGACCGGCATCCGCCGCCGCCTCGGTGTCCTCGGCCAGGCAGTACTCGAGTGCCTCCCGCAGATTGGGTTGTTCGCGCGCCAGCCGGTCGATCCAGCGGGGCTGCTTCGCGCTGATCCAGCCGCCTGCGGCCTCTTCGCACAACCGCTCGTACCACTCGCGGTGCCGTCGGCACAATTCGGCGTCCCGACCGGCTTCCCGTAGCTTCTCCCGGCCGTAGACGCGCAGGGTCTGCAGCATCCGGAAACGCACCACGCCGCTGGTTTCCTCGCGGATGAGAACGGACTTATCCACCAGGGAAGACAGCACGTCCAGCACACTGCGCGGACCGGAGTCGATATCGCAGACACCCTCCGCGGCGTCCAATTCGCAGCTTCCGGCGAACACCGAGAGCTGACCCCACAGTTGCTGTTCGGCCGGAGTGCACAGGTCGTGACTCGAGTCCATGCACAGGCGCAGTGTCTGCTGACGGGACGGTGCGGTGCGGGTGGCCCGAGTGAGCACCGGGTTGCGGATATCGATCCGCTCCAGGATCTGCTGCGGTGTCATGGTCCGCAGGCGAGCGGCCGCCAATTCGATGGCCAGTGGCAGTCCGTCCAATCGGGCACAGATCCGCGCCACGGCACTTTTGTTGCTTTCGTCGAGTTCGAAGCCCGGCACCGCTACGGCGGCGCGTTCGGCGAACAGGGTGACCGCGTCGAAACGGGGCAGTCCGAGCAGTGTGGGCTCGCGATCCGGTTCGGGAACCGTGAGCGGTGCCACCCGCAGCACCGCCTCGCCGGCGATGTTCAACGGTTCGCGGCTGGTGGTGAGGATCCTCAATCCCGGACAGCCCTGCAGCAGGACCTCGTCCAGTTCCGCGACCGCCTGCACCAGCTGCTCACAGTTGTCCAGCACCAGCAGTGTTTCGCGCGGGCACAGGTACTCCACCAGCACATCGATCAACGGCCGGCCCGATTCGTCGCGTATCCCGACCGCGGCGGCCACCACATCGACCAGGATCTCGCGATCGCAGACATCGGTGAGATCGACCAGCCACACTCCGCCGGGAAAATCCCGCCGCACCTGCGAGGCGACTCGAAGCGCCAGCCTCGTCTTTCCCACGCCCCCGGTTCCGGACAGAGTCACCAGCCGGGCGTTGGCCAGGAGATTCTTCACCTCCGCCACTTCGGTGCGCCGGTTCACAAGACTGGTCAGCTCCAGGGGGAGGTTACCTGTGTGGTCGGAGCGAATCGACTTACGCTGGTCCGGTACGCGGGGCTTGTTCGGGTGCTCTTCCCGTGCGGGTCGGCTCTGCACCGCCATATCGTCCACCGGATATCCGTGCCGTTTCTGTAACCGCCGGATGCTTTCTCCCAGGGCCGCGGCCGACGGACGTTTCCGGCTGTCCCTATTCATCGCCGATTCCACCAGGTCGCTGATATCGGTGGCCACACCGCGTTCTCTCAGGTCGGGCAGCGGCTGGGTGGTGATCCGCAGGAACTGGGTCACCATCTTCTCGCCGCTGCGCCGCTCGAACGCGGCGTGCCCGGTGAGTGCGCAGAACATGGTGGCCCCGAGCCCGTACACATCGGCGCCGGGGGTGGGCGGTTCGCCCTCGAGGACCTCGGGCGCGGTGAATGCCGGCGACCCGGTAACAGTTCCTGCGGCGGTGCGGAAACCTCCCGCGATGTGCGCGATGCCGAAATCGGTCAGCGCGGGTTCCCCGTAGTCGGTGAGCAGGATATTGCCCGGTTTCACGTCCCGGTGAACGACCCCGAGCCGGTGTGCGCTCTCCAGCGCTCCGGCGATCTTCACGCCGATCTGCAGCACGTCCTCGGCGGGCAACGGCCCGTGGTCGCGAATCCATGTGTCGAGGGAACCCAGCGGATAGAACGGGGTGACGAGGTAGGGCCGGCCGCGGGCGGTGATGCCCTCCTCCAGCACGGTGACGATATTCGGATGCCCGGTCAACCGGCCCATCGCGCGTTGCTCCCGGGCGAACCGGGCCCGATTGTCCTCGTCGGGTTCCGCGGTCAGCAGCTTCACCGCGACGGTCCGGTCCAGCGGCTCCTGCGTGCACCGGTAGACCACGCCGAATCCGCCACGCCCGACTTCCGCCGCGTCCTCGAATCCGGCCGCGTCGAGTTCCGTCGCGACGGTCATCGTCGATTCGCGGCGTGTGCGTGCGGAGTCGTCGCCGTTCATGGGGTGGACGTGATCCACCGAGTCTGGTTGTGGGCACCGGATACCATGCGCGTCCCTCTCGCCACCTCAACTCTATCGCCGGGGGCCCTCCGGCGGCGAGGCATCGTCCCCGGTAACGCGGTGGTAGGTGGCGGTTACGAGGCGATCATCCTGGGGGCGCGGGCTATCATGGGGCAGTCACTCCGTGGCGAGGGCCGGCTGCCCGGTGCTGATCACGAACACCGGGAAGCGGTCCCCGCGTGGCGGCGCCTGGAAGCGCACCCGGACCGGCCGCTCGGCCCGCGGAAGTTCGCCGTGGATCGTCGTGTAGACCCACGGCCCCTCGTCGAGTTCCACGATCGCTATTGCCGACTCCACCGCTTCGGTCCGTGCGTTCGGCGAACAGGCGACCTTCCGCCAGCACACGATGGAACCGCTTCCGGCCGAGGGGACGCGTTCGAAGTCGTCGCACCGGCATGCCGAGCACCGCGTGACCGGCGGGGCGAACAGTCTGCTACAACTTCCGCACCGACGGATCATCAGTGCGGCCTCGGTGCATTCCGCGTACATATCACCGCAGCTCGAGAGGTTGTCGGGATTCCACTGGTGCATTACTGCCCTCGATGTGATGGTGGCCGATTCGTTCGGCTTCCAGGGTCTGCCATTGGGCGCGCAAGCGCGCCGGTCGAACGGCCCCGGGTATACCTGTTTTCGAATAATGCCCGGTCAGAGCGATGAAGGGTCGCTGATAGGGGCCGTTCAGTGGGGGTGATGGCGGTCATACCCGTACCTCGCCGGGTAGCGCTGTCACCACGGAACGGTTCTCGGCTTCGTCGTATCGAGGACACTCACTGGTGCGAGCCCCGAGAGTACTGCCCCGGGATTTTGTGCCGACGACGCCGGATTCGTGGAAGCCGACGCCCGGAAGGCTCATATGCGCCGTAAACGCGGTACCTGGACGGTGATTCCGTAGGTGATCTGTGCACCCACCGATGAAACGCTCTTCAAGCACATATCGGCGTGGAACGGTGCATGATCGGGTCTGTTGCCGGGTGGGTGAAAAGACTCCCGCGCCGCTGCATCGGTAATCGTCGATGAAGGCTTTCGTTACATTTCCTCTACAGAAATGTGTGAAACTCACACGAAACATTTGCCGGAGTACGGCAACAGCCCACCGGATCCGGTCCGGCGGGCTGTTGTCACAGGATTCCCTGCTCATGCGCAGCGCATACTTACTCGGCAGAGAAGCTCGACAGGGTTCCGATGCCACCGAAGATGTCACCGAAGGCGCCGAAGAAATCGCCGAGGGCGCTGAAGTCCACTGAACCCATGATAATGCTCCTGTCGTATCCGTTGCTTCGGCGAAGCCGTCTGCGCCGCCGCACACCTTGGTACTGGTGTTATCCGAACGTTATAGGTATCGCAGGTTAAATCAAACTGAATTGTGATCCATCCGACACATTCGATCCGAATGTCCATTGAATTACATCGGTGTCGGTAAACCGACCGCTCGCAGATAACAAGATCGTGACGCGTAGTAAATGCGTGAATTTCTCATATATTACGCCGCCGAGGTCGAACGATGCATTTCGCACAGGTAATTATGTGTTCTTCTGGCGCCCTTGCGTTTCCGTCGCTCCGATGCCGTCTGCCGACGTCCGGCGAGGGCGATGCGAACACCCACCGCGCGACCGTCGCTCTCCGGTAGGTCGTGCCTCGGCTGCTCAGGTCGCCAGGTAGCCCAGCGACGCCGAGATGCGGCCGGCGGCGCGGCGTACCACCGGCACCAGGCCGCGCATCCGCTCATCGGGCATGTACGGGGTGGTCGCCGATACGCTGACCGCGCCGACGATCGCGCGGGACGCATCGCGTATCGGTGCCGCGACACAGCGGATACCGGGTTCGTTGTCCTCGAGGTCCATGGCCGCACCGGTCCGGGCGTAGGTCTGCATGCGGGTGCGGAAATCCTCGAGGTTGCCGGGCTTCGCCCCGACCGGTTGCCTCGCTTCGTCGGCGGCGTACTGCTCGGCCCAGCGATCGGCGGCGTCGAGCAACAGCGCCTTACCGACGCCCGCGCGGGTCAGCGGCATGCGATACCCGATCCGCGAGCGCATCTCCGCGCCCCGTGAGCCGGGCAATTTGTCGAGATAGAGCACCGAACCGCCGTCCTCGACGGCCAGATGGACCGTATCGAGCACCGTGGCCGACAACTCCTCGAGCACCGGTCGCGCCACCAGCGGTAGCGGGTTGCCGTGCAGCGCCTTGAAGCCGAGTTCGATCAGGGCCGGCCCCAGGGTGTAGCCCCGTTTGTCGTGGCGGAGGAAGCCCTGGGCGACCAGTAGTTGTGCGAGCCGGTGGGTGCTGCTGCGGCCGAGGCCGGTGCGTTCGACGATTTCGCGCAACCCGTGCGCCCCGTCGCCGACCGCGCGGATCACCGCGAGGCCGCGGGCGAGGGTCTGGGTGCCGGGCGGGATGGTGTCGGGAGAAGCGATCACCGCTCCAGAGTCCCATAATCAGGGACTTGGTTGGAAATAACGGGACGTCCTGTCCATAGTGACCGTCATGACACCGGACCGACCAGGGCTCTCGACGCCGCGTCTCATCGGACTCGACTGGGGCACGACGTCGATGCGGTGCTGGCTGCTCGGTGCCGACGGCAGGATTCTGGACACCCGGCGCCTCGCCGGGGGGCTGCTCGATATGGCCGCCGGTATCGATACCGCTGATCAGGCGGCGCGGGCACGCGCCTATGAAGCGACCTTTCTGGACGTGTGCGGCGAGTGGCTCCGTGCCGACCCGGGCCTCCCGGCGTTGGCCTGCGGCATGGTGGGCAGTGCGCAGGGCTGGTACGAGGCCGGTTATCTCGATGTTCCGGCCCGGCTCGATATCACCGGCCCGGCGCTGGCCCGGGTGCCCGTGGCCGGGGGTGCTCTGCATCTGGTGCCCGGTCTGCGCGTCCCCTCCGACCCACGCCGCGATAGTGCCGGCGATGTCCTGCGCGGTGAGGAAACGCAGGTCATCGGCGTGCTCGAATCGATCGAACGACCGGATACCGAACATGTCCTGGTGCTGCCGGGAACCCACACCAAATGGATCCGTATCGCCGACCGCAAGGTACTGTCCTTCACCACGGCTATGACCGGCGAGTTGTACGGCCTGGTCACCCGGCACGGACTGCTGAGCCATACCGGAGCCACCCCGCGCCGCGACGACCCGGCTTTCGCGCGCGGCCTGACGGCCGGGTTCTCGTCCCGCGAACGTGGATTGGCCGCCACGCTGTTCGGTGCGCGGGCGCTGGTTCTCGACGGCCTGCTCGAACCGGCCGCGCTGGCGGACTACCTCTCCGGCATCGTCATCGCCGACGAAGTGCGGCATCTGCTACCGCAGTACGGCGGCGCGGAACAGATCATTCTGTGCGGCACCGAAGATCTGTGCCGCCGGTACGCCACCGCGCTGCGGGCTCGGAAGGTGCGCACGCAGGTGGTGGACGAGGATGCCGCCGCGACGGGACTGTGGTCGATCGCGGTCGGTGCCGGGCTGGTCGGGGCGGGTACCGACGCGTGACGAACGGCCGACAGGAAATGAACACTATCGAGGAGTTATTCATGGTGGGCGCATCGGAGGCCACGCGATCCGGGTTGATCGCCATTCTGCGGGGAATCACCCCGGGCGAAGTCGTCGAAGTGGGCTCGGCTCTGGTCGAGGAGGGCTTCCACGCCATCGAAGTGCCGCTGAACTCACCGGACCCGTATCGGTCCATCGAGTCGCTGGCGACGAGTTTCGGCATGGTCTGCCCGGTCGGTGCCGGAACCGTCCTGCGTCCGGAGGAAGTGGAGCGGGCCCGCTCGGCGGGCGCCCACATCATCGTGTCGCCCGACACCAATGTCGAGGTGATCGCGGCCACCCGCGCCCTCGGTATGCGCTCGTACCCGGGGGTCGCCACGCCCACCGAAGCGTTCGGTGCCGTTCGTGCCGGGGCGCGCAGTCTCAAACTGTTCCCGTCCGAGGCAATGGGAATCTCCGGGATGCGGGCCGTGAGCGCAGTCCTGCCGAGCGACGTGGAGCTCATCCCGGTCGGCGGTGTGGACGAAACCAATCTCGCGGACTGGCGCGCCGCCGGGGCCGGCGGGGCCGGTATCGGCACCGCGGTCTACCGGCCCGGCGACAGTGCCCGCGACGTTCGCGCCCGAGCTCGCCGGCTGTCGAGGATCTGGGCGTCCACCCCGTAGTACCCGCTCGTCACCGGACAACGCTGTCCGCTGCACAGGAGGAAATCAATGAAGATCGCGTCGATCGAGACGTTCACGCTGCCACCACGCTGGCTGTTCGTGCGTATCGAAACCGATGACGGCACCGTCGGCTGGGGTGAGCCCGTGCTGGAGGGGCGCGCGGCCTCGGTCGCCGCGACGGTCGACGAACTGTCGGATTATCTGATCGGCCAGGACGCGGGCCGGATCGAGGATCTGTGGACGGTGCTGTACCGGGGCGGGTTCTATCGCGGCGGCGGTATCCATATGAGTGCACTGGCCGGTATCGACCAGGCGCTGTGGGATATCAAGGGCAAGGCGCTGGGTGTCCCCGTGCACGAACTGCTCGGCGGACGGGTTCGCGACCGCATCAAGGTCTATTCCTGGATCGGCGGTGACCGGCCGGACGAGACCGCGAAGGCGGCCCGGGAAGCCGTTGACCGCGGTTTCGCCGCGGTGAAGATGAACGGCACCGAGGAACTGCAGTATCTCGATACCTGGGACAAGATCGACCGCTGCGTCGCGAATGTGGCCGCGGTCCGGGACGCGGTCGGGCCGAATATCGGAATCGGTGTCGATTTCCACGGCCGGGTGCACAAGCCGATGATGAAAGTGCTGCTGCGCGAGCTGGAATCGTATCGGTTGATGTTCGTGGAGGAGCCGGTGCTGTCCGAACACGTCGACAGCGTGGTGGATGTGCTGCGGCAGTCGCCGATTCCGATCGCGCTGGGGGAGCGGTTGTTTTCCCGCTGGGATTTCAAATCGGTCATTGCCTCGGGGGCGGTGGATATCATCCAGCCCGACCCCTCCCACTGCGGCGGAATCACCGAAGCCCGCAAGATCGCGCAGATGGCCGAGGCCTACGATGTGGCGCTGGCGCTGCACTGCCCGCTCGGCCCGATCGCGCTCGCGTCCTGCCTGCAGATCGACGCGGGGTGCTACAACGCGACCATCCAGGAACAGAGCCTGGGCATTCACTACAACACCACCAACGAACTGCTCGACTACCTGGTCGATCCGGCGGTGTTCACCTACGCCGAAGGTCAGGTCCGGATTCCGTCCGGGCCCGGCCTCGGCATCGAGATCAATGAGGAATATGTGGCGGAGCGGGCGGCGGTCGGACACCGGTGGCGTAACCCGATCTGGCGTCACAGTGACGGTTCGTTCGCGGAGTGGTGACCATGAAGACAATGCTCGATAAGCGGCCTGCGGTATCCGGCCTGGCCGCCAAGGCCAGTAAAGCGCGCATCCTGATCGCGGTCATGCTGTTCGTGACAGTGGTCATCAACTACATGGATCGTGCGAACCTGTCGATCGCGGTACCCGCCATCGCCGACGAGATGGACCTGTCCTCGGCGCAACAGGGCCTGCTGCTGTCGGCATTCGGCTGGACCTATGCGGCACTGCAGATCCCGGGTGGGTGGTTCGTCGACCGTGTGCCGCCCCGCGTGCTGTATCCCGTCTGCCTGCTGCTGTGGTCGCTGGCGACTGTGTTCATGGGAATCATCGGCGGTTTCGTCGCACTCATCGCACTGCGGCTGCTGGTGGGAGTTTTCGAGGCTCCGGCCTATCCGATCAACAACCGTGTGGCCACGGCCTGGTTCCCGGAGCGCGAACGCGCCTCTGTCATCGGGTTCTACACCTCGGGTCAGTTCATCGGCCTCGCGTTGCTGACCCCCGTGCTGTCGTGGCTGCAGTCGGTGCTGAGCTGGCACTGGGTTTTCATCTTCACCGGTGGGGTCGGTGTGGTGTGGGCGCTGGTTTGGTACCTCGTCTACCGCGAGCCACGTGATTCACGGGCCAACTCCGCCGAGATCGCGCATATCCGCGAGGGCGGCGGCCTGGTCGATCTGACCTCCTCGCGGGCGGAACGGACCCGGGTCACCTGGACCGATATCGCCACGGTACTGGGGCGGCGGAAACTCTGGGGCGTGTACCTGGGGCAGTTCTGCCTCACCTCCACCCTGTGGTTCTTCCTCACCTGGTTCCCGACCTATCTGGTGAAATACCGCGATATGGACTACATCAAGTCCGGGTTCCTGGCCTCGCTGCCATTCATCGCCGCGGTGATCGGGGTGCTGTTCTCCGGGGTCTTCTCCGATTTCCTGCTGCGGCGCGGCGTCTCGCTCGGTATCGCCCGCAAGGGGCCGATCATCGCCGGCCTGCTGCTGAGCACCACCCTGATCGGTGCGAACTTCACCGATTCCACCGCACTGGTGATCGTGTTCCTGTCGGTCGCCTTCTTCGGCAACGGATTGGCCTCCATCACCTGGTCGCTGGTCTCGGCGCTGGCGCCGGAACGACTCATCGGAATGACCGGTGGGATGTTCAATTTCATCGGTAACCTCTCCGGTATCGCCACCCCGATCGTGATCGGTTTCCTGGTCACCGACGCCAGTTTCGCGCCCGCGTTCGTCTACATGACCGTGGTGACGCTGCTCGGTATCGCCTCCTACGTTCTGCTCGTCGGGCGGGTCGAGCGGGTGCGGGAATCGCGTTCGGTGCCGGAATCGGTCTGAGTGGCGGGCTGCGCGCCGATGAGGGGCGCGCAGCCTCCCGGCCGGGGGAATCGACTGCGTTGTGACGGTGCGGGGGATCGGAAATGATCCCCGTGTGTCAACCACAACGGATACATCATTCAGCTCGGAATCCAAGCGCGGGAAGGGATTTCTGAATCTGGCCGGTAGCCGGCAGCTGGCGGTCGCGGTCCTCGCCGCCATCACCGGCTTCTACTACCTGCTCGTCGCGATAACGAACTGCACCGATACCGAGACCAACCGGCGGGGTGTCGCCGCGGTGCTGTCGATGGAACAGACCATCCACAGCGCCGGCACCGACTGGCGGGCGATCGGTAACGAGACCGTCGCGCTCGTCGCCTACATCCTCATCGTCGGCTGGGAATTCCTCATCGCGTTCGTCCTGCTCGCGGCGGCCGTCGTGTGGGTGCGCGCCCTGCGCGGACGGGTGGGAGCGACAGCTACCGCCGCGAAACTTTCCAGCCTGGGCTGGACGCTGGCCGTCCTGCTGTTCGCGGGCGGCTTCCTGACCATCGGTGGTGAATGGTTCCGGATGTGGGCCAACGAGGATGTGAACGCCTCGTCGGCCGCGCTGCAGAATTTCCTGATTGCCGGGGTCGGGCTGATTCTGGTGCACCTGCCGCGGTCCGCGGACGCCGGCTGACGGTCGGCGGCAGAGGTCCGACACGACCGCCGCGTTGTCCCGGGGGTGCCCACGAGAGGTCGTAGTCTCAGCGGATACACCCACCACGAGAGGGAGTCGCCATGCTCTCCGATCGAACGAAGACACCGCCGCGGTCGGTCGTTCGCGCGATGGAACGGGTCCGCGGCGGATTGGCCGGGATCCACCGGCGGCTGATTCCTCCACATTTCGCCCTCCTGGAGATGGTCACCGCGGGCTGGCTGTCCCAGGCGATCTACGCGGCCGCCGCCCTGGATATAGCCGGTGCGCTCGTCGCCGGCCCGCGCTCGGGCACCGACCTCGCGCGGGCGGTCGGCGCGGACCCCGATGCGTTGCGGCGGTTGCTGCGCCTGCTGACCGCGCACGGTATCTTCGCCCGGCGCCGCGACGGTCGTTACACGCTCACCCCGATGGCCCAGGCCTTGCGCACCGACGTGCCCGTCTCGCTACGGGACGCGGTGCTGTTCTTCGGTAGCCCGACGCACCGCGACCACTGGAATCGTCTCGTGGACGTGGTGCGCACCGGTCGGCCGTCGGTCGCCGCCCGCGCCTTCTTCGATCTCGTCCGCACCGACCGCGCGCTCGGCGATATGTTCGATCGCGCGATGTCCGATATGGATGGCCTCGGGCATCGCGCGGTGCTGGCAGCGCACGACTTCACCCGCTACCGCACGGTCGTCGATATCGGTGGTGGTCGCGGCGCCCTGCTCACGGAAATACTGCGCCGCGCGCCGGGTTGCACAGGCGTGCTGTTCGATCTGCCCGAGGTGGTGACCGAAACGACCGAACTGCTGGTCCGGGCCGGGATCGCCGACCGGTGTACCACGGTCGGCGGCTCGTTCTTCGACGCCGTCCCCGAGGGCGGCGACCTCTATGTGCTCAAGCACATCCTGCACGACTGGCCCGCCGAACAGGCGGGGCAGATCCTGCGGACAGTACGCGCGGCGATGGCCCCCACGGCCCGGCTGCTGGTGATCGAACTCCTGCTGCCGCAGCGGAATCACCCGCATCCGGGCCACTACATCGATCTCGAGATGCTGGTCCATACCGGCGGGCGGGAACGCACCGAGTCCGAGTATCGTGCCCTGCTGGCCGGTGCCGGGTTCGCGTTGATCTCGTGCAGACCCACGCCGTCGCCGGAGAATGTGCTCGAGGCCGTCCCGGTGCCGTGACACCCGCGGCACCGCACGGATGCCTGCCGGGAGCGGGTCACCCCGCCCGGCGGGCGGACCTGGCCCGGTGCCTGGCCACATTCACCCGGTTGGCGCACCGTTCGGAGCAGAAGCGGCGCCGCCCGTTGCGGGAGACATCGACGAACACCCGCGGGCAGTCCTCCCGCCGGCACTGCCCGATCCGGCCGGGCGCCGCGCAGTACAGCTCGGCCAGCCCCGCGGCAGTATAGGCCTTCACACGTTCCTCGATCGGCGCGTCCTCGGCGGCATAGTGCAGATGCGGGGAGCGTCCGTCGTGGGTCGAGATATAGGGGCGGCTCGTGGTCTCGGCCAGCAGCGCGTTGATCGGCTCGACCCCGGGCGCGCGGAACACCGCATCGAGCCGGCTGGTCCAGCGGCGCAGTTCGGCCGCCTGCCGGGGACTCACCGTCCCGATCGGTTTGTAGCCGGCCTCGGCCAATAGCGCGGCCAGATCCTGATCCGGTGGCGCGTTCACGAGCCGGGCGGCCAGATCGGCCGCGGCACCTCCGTAAGGGTTGAAATGCACAGAACCATTACAGCAGACTCGGGTCATGACCATCACCTGCTCTGCGTGCTCCTGGCCCGAACCCGTCCTGATCTCCGAGCACGGCGCGGTCCGTTACTGGCGCTGCGTATGCGGGCAGTGGCTGGTGAGCGAAGCGGATGCGGTTACCGCCTCACCCGGCGGCAGCGACCTGGCGGGTGTGCCGGGCTGACGGCTCGCGTGCTGTCGCCAACCGGTCGACACACCGCGGGAGCCAGCGCGACGGGGTAATGCCGCGCCGGGCTCCGGGCGGGGGAGTGTGAGCACGTCGGCCCCGGGTACCCGCGCGACCGAGACGAGGAGGAGTGATGAGCCACCAAAACGTTGTGCGCGCCCTGCTCGACCGAGCGGGCACCACCTATGCCGCCGAAGCCGGGATCAGGCTGGACGACAAACCGGCCCCGCTGTTCCAGCTGCTCTTACTGACCGATCTGCTCAGCGCCCGCATCTCGGCCGATATCGCGATCTCCGCGACGGCGGAGCTGATGAACAGCGGTTACCGCACCGCCCGGAAGGTGGCGGACGCGGACTGGCGGGATCTGGTCGACGCGCTCGGGCGCGGGCACTATCGCCGCTATGACGAGAGCACCGCCTCTCAGCTGGGCGCCGCCGCCACGACCGCCATCGAGAAGTACGACGGTGACCTGCGCAAACTCGCGGACGAAGCCGATCACGACACCGGCCGGGCGGCGGAATTGATCCAGCAGTTCAAGGGCATCGGCCCCACTGGTGGCGATATCTTCCTGCGCGAGGTGCAGGATGTGTGGACCTGGGCGCGCCCCTATTTCGACGAACGCGCTGTGCGCGGAGCCGCGAAGGTAGGGCTGCCCACCGATCGAAAAGAACTCGCTCGCCTGGCACCGCGCGATCGGGCCGCCGAATTCGCCGCGGCGCTGGTGCGGATCGGCATCGATGACGACGCGGCGGACGAAGTGCGTGCGGCGGCCGGCTGACCGCCCGCATCCCCGCGGCCGGACGAATGCGATGCGGTTACGCCTGTGCACTACCGGAGGTACTCAGACTCCACCCGGGTCGTGCGGTTCCAGCGGCGTGGTCGCCGGACCTTCGAGGACCTTGCCGTCGATATCGAAACGCGATCCGTGGCACGGGCAGTCCCAGCTCGTTTCGGCATCGTTGAACGCCACGAGACACCCGAGATGGGTGCACACCGCCGATACGGAGTGCAGCCGCCCCTCGTGATCGCGGTAGACGGCACTGCGGCGACCGGACCTGCGCATCACCGCTCCGCTGCCCGGGGCGAGGTCCGCGGCGGAGTCGACGAAGGTATGCGGGCGGAGCCGGTCGCCCACGAGATGGCGGCCCACGTCCAGCCCGGACTTCAGCAGGCTGCCGGCCTCGACCATCGGGTGCAGCCGCCGCGGATCGTAAATCTTTGCCCAGGGCGTCGGTTCGCCGGCGAGTTCGGCGGCCAGTAGCCGACCGCCCATGATCCCGTGGGTCATCCCCCAGCCCCCGAAACCGGTGGATACGTACACATGCCGGGCGCCGGGATGGAAGCGGCCGATATAGGGAAGCCCGTCGGTGGTGGTGTGGTCCTGGGCGCCCCAGTGGTAGGCGAGGGAATCCACCGGGAAATGGTCGCGAGCCCATTGCGCCAGCAGGTCGAACCGGTCCGCGGTCGAGGTCGTGCCCGGCCGAAGGTGCTCTCCGGTGATGATGAGCAGCCGCTGGTTCGCGCGGTACGGGGCGGTGCGCACCGAGCGGGTGTTGTTCTCCGTAGTGATGTACATACCGTGCGGGTCGTGCTCGGCGGCGATCACGCCTGCGACGGCCAGCTCGCGCCGCGGTTGCAGCCGGGTGAACAGCAGCGCCCGGTCGAACACCGGGTAGTGGGTGGCGACCACGACATCACGTGCCCGGACAACCGCGCCTGCTTCGGTGGTCAACCGGCATGGGCTGCCCTCGTCCAGCCCGACGACCCGCGTCCGTTCGAAGATCCGGCCGCCGCGCGCGACGAGAGCCTCGGCCAGGCCGAGTAGATAGCGCCGCGGATGGAACTGGACCTGGTCCGCCACGCGGACGGCCGCCGCCACCGGAAAGGGCAGACCGGTCTCGGTGACCAGGGTGGCCGGCAGCCCCGCGTGCCGCGCGGCATCGACCTCGGCGCGGATCTGATCGATCCGTTCCCCCTCGGTGACGTAGGTGTAGGCGGGCGCCCGTTCGAGCTCGCAGTCGATACCGAGTTCGGTGGCGGTGCGCTCGAGATGCTCGATCGCATCCTGCTGCGAGCGGGCGTACAGGCGCGCGGTCTCCTCGTCGAACGACGAACGCAGCATGTCGTAGACCAGCGTGTGCTGGGCGCTCACCTTGGCTGTGGTGTAGCCGGTGGTTCCGCTGACTATCCGGTCGGCCTCGAGTACGACGACCGAGCGTCCGGTGGCCGCGATCTCCCAGGCGCTGCAGATGCCCGCGATGCCCGCGCCGACCACCGCGACGTCGGCCTCGACATCGCCGGTTACCGGCGGATACGACGTCGATCCGGTGGAATCCATCCAATACGACTCGGCTGTTCCGGTGGGTGAGTTCACGGCGCGCGGATACCCCGAACCCGGCCGGCCACACCCGGCGCCGCGCACCGGGTGCCGGTCGGTCGCGAGCACGGCTTCCGTACGGCGTAAGAGACCGATACGGTAAGGCGGATATCCGGGCAGTGGAAGGAACGAAGATGTCGGTCGGCGCCACGGTGCACGCACATATCCAGCAACTCGGCGGCGGGTTCATGTTCTCCCGGGAGGCCCGGGAATACGCCGCCGAAACCGGTGTGGACGAATTCTTCGGTCCCTACACCCGCGGTCGCGGAGGCGTGCTCGGTGAGGTGGACGCCGATGTGGTGACCGCGGCGTTCGGGTTCTTTCCGGCCCACTCCATCCGCGCGGCATGGGAGTCGGTCCCGATGCCCGCCGCGAAGGCCGCCCACCGGTACGCGCTGGCCTGTCAGGATTTCGGCCGCCGGAAACTCGCTTCCTTCGACGAGGCGCCGCGTCTGGCCGAACTGCTGGAAGCCGTTGTCGCGGCAGCCGATCCGGCCGGACTCCCCTTGTTCGCGGGGTGGCGCGCCGTACCCCTGCCCGGTGACGCGCCGGGCCGCGTCATGCAACTCGCCCACCTCCTGCGCGAACTGCGCGGTGGACTGCACCTTCTCGCCGTGCGGGCCGTCGGTATCACCCCGCTGCAGGCCGTGCTGATCTCTGGGTCGCCGCTCAACGACGGGCCCGGCCAGGCCCGCTGGTACGGATGGCCCGAGCCGTTCGAGGAGATCACCGCCGAGGTCCGGGCTGCCTGGCAGCGTGCGGAATCGATCACCGACGACATCATCGCCCCCGCGTTCGCGGTCCTCGACGACGACGCGGGAACCGACCTCACCCGCCTGGTCGCCGCTGCCCACACCGCGACCTTCGCCCGCTGAGGCCCGGCCGTCGCCGGCCACCTCTTCGGCCTCACCCGGCCGTGGACTCCCAGACGAACCCGTCGGGATCGGTGAACGAACCAGCGGTGCCGGCGATGACGATACGGTGCGAACCGCCCCCGTCCGGGGAGACACCGGCATCCTTGGCCGCGGCGCGGCGTCCGTACAGTGCCAGTTTCACCGGCGAGTCCGGGGTCGCGAATTCGACATACTTGCCGCCGAAGCTCTTGGCCACCGCCAGGCCGCGTTCGACGTAGAACCGCTTGGCGGCCTTGACGTCTTCGACGCCGAGCAGCAGCACGACCTCGTCGATCTCGCGGGTGGCCGGTCCGGCGTCCTTCTTCTTCGAGGTCGTGACCTTCCAGATCGCGCCGTCGGGTGCCTGGACCACACCTCCGTAGCCCCAGAAGCTCTTCTCGGCGGGCTTCAAGGTGGTGAAGCCGGCGCCGAGCGCGCTGTCGACGAGACTGTCGACGTTCCCGGGTTGCGACACCACCAGCGAGAGGATGTAACCGCGGAAGCCGTTCGTGGGGGCCTGCGCGGCGCGGAAGTCCAGCTGGTCGCCGAGGCCGAAGGCCGCGGCGTAGGTGGCTCGGGCGGCGTCGGGGTCGGGCACCTCGAGGTGGACGGTGAGGGCGGTGGTGGCGTGTGTCGAAGTGGTCATGCTGCCCAGGCTAATTCCGGGCCGCTCACCTGCGCTTCTCGATTCCTGATCAGTGTGCTCGGTGGCGGGACCGGGCACTCTCGGACAGTGCCTCCGCCGATCTGTGGAAGCAAAGTGACCGCGATTCGCGTTATCGGCGTGTGGAGATGAACAAAGCGGTGGCGAGAGCGGGTTGTGTCTCGGAGATGGCGATCGGACAGCATCGGGTTCTGTTGAGCCGGTTGCTGCCGGATACCGAACCAGGGGATTTCGCTGTCCGCCAGGGGCAGTTCCATCTTGTGGTGGTCGGCCCGGATCGTGTCGTGTGCCTGCCTCGCACCGAGGCGGCGGCGGCCCGGCTGCCGCGGCGAGCGAATGTTCTGCGTGTCCTCGCCGGGTTCGACCTGGGCTTCCGCCTGCCGGTTCCGCTGGAGGAAGGCAGCCCGGACGGTATCGGTGAGCAGCCGTTCCTGGTGTTGAGCCGTGTTCCCGGAGCGCCGTTGACCGCTGAGGTACTCGATGATCCGCAGGTGGCCGATGTGGTCGCAGGTCAGTACGCCGGACTGCTGGCCGGTCTGGCCGCGGCCGGCGCCGACGAGAGGGTGCGCGCGGATCTGCCGGCTCCGGAAGACCGGTGGCAGCGGTTCGCGGCGGATGTCCGCGCCGAGCTGTTCGGGCTGATGTCCGCCGGTGGGCGTCGGCGTGCCGAACGAGAACTCGGCGCAGTGGAAAGTCTTGCTCACCTCACGGCGGCGGTGGTGCATGGTGACCTCGGACCCGAGAACGTGTTGTGGGAAAGCGTCGACGGGCTCCCGCGGCTGAGCGGGGTTGTCGACTGGGACGAAGCCGGTCTCGGTGACCCCGCCGAGGATCTTGCCGCCATCGGTGCCGGCTACGGCGATTCCCTGTTGCGGCGCGTGCTCACACTGGGAGGCCGGGCGGATCAGGAAACGACCACCCGCATCGCCGCGATCGCCGCAACCTTCGCCCTGCAGCAGGCTCTCGCCGCCTACCGGGACGGTGACGAGGAGGAATTGGCGGACGGTTTGGCGGTCTACCGCTGATCGGTCATGTTCAGGCGGTTTCGAGAGTTGTGTGCACCGGTGTCACGCCGGTGGTCAGGTCCAGGACGGGGCAGTGCGCCTCGACCGCGGCCTGCAGTTCGGCGTACCGCTCGGCGGTCTCCGGTCCGGTGATCCGCACCCGCACCCGGACGGCCTGGAACCCGGCGCGCACCCGGTCAGCGAGACCGAAGAAGCCGCGCACGTCCAGGTCGCCTTCGGCCTCGACGGACAGTTCGTCGACCACAAGGCCCAGTCGCTGGGCCCAGAATCGGTAGGTGACGATGTGGCAGGAGATCAACGCGCCGAGATAGACTTCCACCGGATTGGCGGCGGTGTCGTCGCCGCCGAGCGCCGGTGGCTCGTCCACGGCGAAGCGGTGTGCCCCCGCGGTGATCGTGCTGCCCACCGCGCCCTGCGGAGTGCCCGCGGCCCGGAAGAGCACCGTGGCGGCCGCGGGGTTCTCCCGCACGGCCTTCGCGGTGGCATCGGTGATGTCGTTGAGCGCTGTGGTGCCGGTGGTCATGGTCGCCGACGGTAGGCCCGGCCCGGGCGTTCGGCCAGGATTGCGCTCGCGCTGAAGCCAACCCGTGCTCGGGCCGCGTCGAGCGCCGGGCCGCGCGGCCGCTGCCATACGGCCACGGCCGCGAGGGTTCGGAAGCAGAACGGGTGCCCCGCCGCGAAAGCGGGGCACCCGTTGCCCGGTGGGATGCCGTTCGGACGACCGGACCGGGGTCAGCCGGCCAGACGTGCCTCGATGGCCTCGATGATGCGCGGACGCAGCTCGGCGGCCCGGATGACGGCGTCGACCGAACCGACCTCGACGGCCCGATGGATATCGTGCACGCGGTCGAACTCCGCGGCGACCTCACCGAGTTTCTCGGTGCGGACCGAGGACCGGAGCTCGTCGAGTTCGGCGGTGAGGGTGGCGCGGTCGGTTCCGGAGGCGTTCGCGGCGCGGGCTTCCAGATCGCGGACCCGCGGGTCCGACGCGGTGCGCTTGTCCACCTCGCCGGCGAACACCACCGCGGCGGCCGGGGCGCCGCCGAGGACCGAGGCGAACGAACCCTCCAGCGCGAGCACGGTCATATTCGGGTTCAGCGTCTTGGAGAACACGACGAACGCGCCGCCGTGGTACCGCGAGATCACGGTGAACACGATGGGGCCCTCGAAGTTGACGATCGCGCGGCCGATCTCGGCGCCGTACTCGAGCTGCAGCTTGCGCATCGACTCCGGGGAACCGTCGAAGCCGGACAGGTTCGCCAGCACCACCAGCGGCCGGTTACCGCTGGCCGCGTTGATCGCCCGCGCGGCCTTCTTCGACGACCGCGGGAACAGGGTGCCCGCGGTGTAGGTGTCCGGGCCGTCGGTGGCCGGGAACCCGCGCCGCGGTACGCCGCGCGACTCGATACCCAGCAGGCACACCGGGATTCCGCCCAGATGCGCGTCCTGGACCACCGAGGTCTCGGCATCGGCCATCCCCGCCCACCGTTCCAGCACCTCGTGGTCCTGGTCGGCCACCGCCCGCATCACTGTGCGGATATCGAACGGCTTCTTGCGGTCCGGGTTGGCCGTGGCCGAGAAGATCTCACCGACCGTGGTGAAACTGCTGTCCGCCATGACATGCGGGAAAGTGGAGATGTCGCGATCCACCGGGTCGGTGGTCGGCACCCGGCGCGGCCCCTTCTCCCCGGGGACGACATAGGTGTGATCGTAGTGCGACATCAGCACGGCCCGGGCGGCGTGCAGGTTCGGCGCCCAGTACTGGGCCTGCCCGTTGGGGCCCATGACCCGGTCGTAGCCGCCGATCCCGAAGTTGTCCTCGGCCGAGACACCGCCGGAGAAGTCCAGGGCCTGCTTACCGGTGAGGACCATGGCCGAATCCGGGGTCATCACCAGAATGCCCTTGGTGTGCATGAGCATGGTGGCCTCGGCGTTCCAGTACGGCTGGGCGCCGACATTGATCCCCGCGACCACGATATTGATCTCGCCGCCGTCCTGGGTGAACTCGACGATGCGCTTGAGCGCGGCCGCCACCCAGTCCATGTTCTCGGTGCCCGAGGTCATCGAGATCCGGGCGCCCGAGGACAGCGCGTACCACTCCAGTGGGACCTGCAACTTCTCGGCCAGATCCAGCGCGGCGATCACCCGACGGCATTCCGGCTCCGACAGCGCGCCCAGCGATTTGGTGGGATCGCCGAGCAGCACCACCCGGGTGACACCTTCGGGGTGCCGCTCGGTCACGGTGCTCACCACACCCGCCACCATCGCCGCGGTGTTGCGGCCCTTGGGCCGGTCGACCGGCACCAGCGTGTGATCGGCGTCGAGGTCGTACTCGGTGAATTCACCGAGCAGGCCGGTGAGCTCGTACGGGTACACCGTGTTGCGGCTGCTGGCGCGCAGCACCTTCTGCCGGTAGGCGTCCAGCGGCTCGACCGGATCGTCGGACCGCTCGCCGACGGTCAGTTCGGTCCCGCCGGTGGCGTCGAAGGAGATCCGCAGGGCCAGCTTCACCAGGTCACCGGTGCGGGCGTCGCGCTGACGCGCGATGAGCAGGATCTCCTCGAGGCCCGCGCCCGTGGTCGTGGGCCGCACTCGCTCGACGATCGACTCCAGTTCGCCGCGGGTGATATCGATCGGCGGCCAGACGTACATCACGATGCGGTTGGTCTGCAGCCGTTTGGACGACGGCCGCCCGGCCTGCGCGCGGCGGATCGAGTCGAGGCAGGTGGCGATGGTGCTCTCCGCCGTCGGCAGGGTGACCAGCCGGCCGTCGTGGTCACGCAGCGCGGTCAGGTCCCGGACCTGGGCGAACGCGACGAGACGCTCATCGGCCGGGTTCTCCTTGGCGACACACCGGAACAGGTACACCTCCTCGTTGTCCGAGGACGGCAGCTGGGTCAGGTCGAACTTGTGCAGCCGCTTCATCTGCATTCGCTGCGCGATATAGGGATGCAGGCCGCGGATGAGACGTTCCTCGTCGAGTCCGGTCGCCGACGGGCGGAATGTGAAGTGGTAGTGCATGACCGCGTTGTCGCTACCCGCGACGGTGGCGGTGATCCGGTGCACCTGGTTGGACACCGGCTGCGCGTTGAGCACCTCCTGCAGCGCCGCCGCCATGGCATCGAAGTCCTCGGGCTGGTTCTCCCAGGACAGGTAGATATCGGCCTCGATGGAGGCGGAACCGGTCGACAGTTCGGCCAGTCCGGCCACCACGCGGGGGAGGGAGTCGAAGCTGACCGCGGCCGATACCAGGCTCACACCCTTACGTTCGGCCACGACGAAGGTGTAGTCCCCGGCGTCGCGGGTGCGGACGTCGGTGAGGTCCTTGTTTCCGTAGTAGCGGCGGGTCAGCACCTCCAGCATGACCGTGTTGTCCGCGGAGCCGCGCGAGAGCCGCTGGCCCAGCAGCCGCACCAGCGGCTCGGTGGCGCTCACCATCTCGGCGATTCGCCTGGACCGGTCGGCCGCGTTCGGATTCGCGTCGAGGTAGCTGAGATGCTTGCGCGCGTCGGTGTAGACGCGGGCCCGGTTGCGGCGCAGCACCGGCTGCCCGTACCAGGCGAAGACCAGGCCGCGGGTGAGATCCGCGATCACCGGGAACCGCACCTGGGTCGCGGCGACGAGTCGCTCCAGCGCCAGGCCGACGGGCTCGCGCAGCACCCGGTCCGGCATCGGCTCATTCAGCCATTCACGCAGCAGCGCCGAAACGACCTCGACCGTATCGGCGGGCCGCTGCTGGGCCAGGAAGATCCGGAACACCGCGGCCTCGAGATCGGGCGTACGGTCCAGTTCGGTGACGCCGTAGTGCCCGAGTGCCTTGGCGAGCTTCGCGCGGTAGGACTCCGGGAGGCCGGCCCGCTCGACGTCCAGGCTCTGCAGGTAGGTGTGGAAGTACTCGCGGGCACTGTGGACGTGGCCCGGGGTGGGATCGTCCTCCCAGGACCGATTGTGGCTCAGTTCGGCCAGGTCGGCGAAGACCTGCACGAGTTCGAGTTCCTCGGCCAGCGGCCGGCGATTGTCCGCCACGGCCGCGCGGCGGGCCGCGAGGTACTCCTCGAGTACGCGGCGGTCGTCGTGCGGGTCGACGTCGAAGCCCAGCAGCAGGCTGCGCAGATCCTGCTGGCCGCGGATCATCCGCTGGTGCGGCTGCGGGTCCGCTTCGGCGGGCAGATCCAGTTCGACCGTGGCGGTCGCGGCATCGGCCTCGGCCTCGGCACCCTCGTCGGCGAGCGGTTCCAGCCGCAGCAGCGGTGCGCCCGTTTCCACCTGGGTACCGACCGAGACATTGCATTCCTTGAGCCGGGCCCGGAACGGCGCCCGCAGCACCGTTTCCATCTTCATGCTCTCCAGCACCAGTACCGGTGCCCCGGTCTCCACCTCGGCGCCGACCTCCAATGGGGTGGCCACGACCAGCGCGGGCGCGGGGGAGCGGACGACGCCGCCCTCGTCCCGGCTGACCCGGTGGGTCACACCGTCGACGTCGACGAGGTGCACCGGTCCGTGGGTGCCGGTGATCAGGCGGTAGCGGACGCCGTTGACCACGAGCTGGCCGGTGTGCTGATCGAAACGTTCGAGATCGACGTCGGCGGTGCGGATATCGGTGCCCGCCTCGATGCCGACCCGGAACCGGTGCGCGCCGATGCGGGCGACCCGGACCCGGTAGCTCGCACCGCGCAACTTCAGGTCGAGCGGACGTCCGCTGTCGTGCTGCACCTGGGGACGGCCCCCGGAGGCGGTGGACAGCAGCCGGTGCTGCTCGACCTGCTCCTCCTCCTCGTAGGCGTCGATGGCGGCGGCGGCCAGGGCGATGGCGGAGTGCCGGTGGGAGACGAGCCGGCCCTCACCGCGCACCCGGTCGATCCAGCCGGTGTCGGCGCTGCCGTCGATGACCTCCGGCTGATCCAGCAGGTCGAGCACGAAACTCTTGTTGGTCGCGCCACCCTCGATGATCACGCGGGTCTCGATGACCGCCCGGCGCAACCGGCCCAGGGCCTCGTCGCGGTTGCGGCCGTAGGCGATGATCTTGGCGATCATCGAATCGAAATCGGCGGGGATCGTGTCGCCCTCGCTGACACCGGTATCGACACGGATACCCGGGCCCGCCGGCAGGTCCAGATGCGCGATCCGGCCGGGGGACGGGGCGAAGTCGCGGTCGGGGTCTTCGGCATTGAGCCGGGCCTCGATGGCGTGCCCGCGTTCGGCGGGCGGTTCGCCTTCGAGCCGGCCGCCGGAGGCCACGTGCAGCTGCGCGCGGACCAGGTCGAAGCCGGTGGTGATCTCGGTGATCGGGTGCTCGACCTGCAGGCGGGTGTTGACCTCGAGGAAGGCGAACAGCTCGTCGCCCGGGTGGTAGAGGAATTCGACGGTCGCCGCGCCGCGGTAACCGACCGCGACCGCCAGCCGCTCGGCCGACGCCTTGAGTTCGGCCGCCTGCTCGGGCCGCAGCACCGGCGAGGCCGATTCCTCGATGACCTTCTGGTTGCGCCGCTGCACCGAGCAGTCGCGCACCCCGAGCGCCCAGGCGGTGCCCTGGCCGTCGGCGATCACCTGCACCTCGACGTGCCGGGCGCCGGTGACCAGCCGCTCCAGGAATACGATGCCGCTGCCGAAGGCGCGCGCCGCCTCCTGGCTGGTGCGCTCGTAGGCGTCGACGAGTTCGGACTCGTTGTTGATCACGCGGATACCGCGGCCGCCGCCGCCCGCGGTCGCCTTCAGCATCAGCGGGTAGCCGATCTCGGCCGCGGCCGCCGCGGCGGCTTCCACCGTCTCGACCGCGCCACGGCTCCAGGGAGCCACCGGCACGCCCACCTCTTCGGCGATCAGTTTCGCGCCGATCTTGTCGCCGAGTTTGCGCATGGCGTCGGGGCTCGGGCCGATGAAGGTGACGCCGATCTGCTCGCACAGTTCGGCGAACGCCGGGTCTTCGGCGACGAATCCCCACCCCACCCAGGCGGCGTCTGCGGCGGTCGCCACCAGCGCGCGCTCGAGGGCCTTGAGGTCGAGGTAGGGGCGGGCCGAGGCGGGGCCGAGATCGTAGGCGATATCGGCTTCCCGGACGAAGGTCGCGTTCCGGTCGACATCGGTGTGCAGCGCGATGGTCTGGATCGGCTGCCCGGTTTCGGCCGCCAGATCCCGGACGGCGTGGACAAGGCGCATCGCCGCCTCTCCCCGGTTCACGATGGCGATACGACTGAACACTATCCCTGGCTCCTTCGTCTGTTGGGCACGGTCACGGATGTGCCGTTTTCGGCTCGGCTCTGCGTAGTGTGCACCCGCGGGACCACTATGTGCACAGCGTGCGGGTGCTACTCGCCCGTATTTTCGGCAGGCGGGTCGATCGGCCGGGTCGCGCGCGACCGAGTGATCCGGAGAACACTTACCCGAAAGACATGTCGCAATCCACCGACACGGCGCTACAGTCACCGATCGTTGAATTGGGCAGGGGGTGGCCGCGCGCGATCGCGGTGGCGACTTCGCGCAGGTGACGGGGTGTGCTGCATCCCGAGGCTTTGGGGCCGTTCGGGACCGGAAACGCCCGACCGGGAGATTCCGGGCCGAACCGGCTTCAGTGCAGCAGGGTGCCCAGTTGCCGGGCCGCTTCGCGGACCGCGATCGCCAGTGCCGGCTCGTCGTCGACCTCGAAGACGGAGATACCGATGGTGGTCTCCGGTTCGCCGCGGCGGCGGGGTACGAGCGCCGAGATACCGAACATCGTCGCCACCACTTCACCGCGGGTGAGAGCATAGCCACGCTCGCGCGCGGTCTCCACCTCGGGGCGTTCACCGGGGACCGGCGGCAGCGCGGCCAGCATTGCCAGCCCCGCCGAGCCACGATCTATGGGGTGGACCTGGCCCGGCCGGAAGGCCACGTGGACCTGTGCGTTGCGCGGTTCGACCACCAGCAGCGCGCGGACTTCGGTCTCGTTCTCGCGTAGTACCAGGTGAACGGTGGCGCGGGTGCGTTCGGCGAGTTCTTCCATCACCGGCCGCGCGACCGTGCGCAGATCCTGTTCGACCGGCTCGGCGAGGGTGACCAGGCCCGCGCCCAGGGTGACGCGGCGGGTGTCGTCGCGGCGGCACAGGCGGTGGGCTTCCAGGGTGCGGACCAGGCGGTGTGCGACGGTCCGGTGCACACCGACGGTGTCGGCGAGATCGGTGATCGACAGCCCGTGGGGATGCCGGGCCAGGGTCTCGAGGATCTCGAGTCCGTGGTGGAGCGTTTTCGACATTCCCGAGTCCAGTGGGGCCCCGGGGGCGCGTTCGCTGCCGGGGGCGGTGCTGTGGTTCATCACGTCCTTCTTGACTTTTGTGAGTGGCGACACCTAGCCTTCACTCATATCGCACAGTGCGTGCGATTATCGCACACAGAGTCGGTGGGGGCAAGCGACGGCTCTGCGATCACGTCGAGGAGAATTCGATGACCACGGTTTCGATCGGCGACCTGCCCGATCCGGCGACGGTCGCCGCGGTCCACCAGCTGTACGGCTTTCAGAGCCACCACATCGACAACGGCCGGGCCGCCGACTGGGCGGCCACCTTCACACCGGCCGGTGAGTTCCACTCACCGAGCTACCCCGAGCCGGTCACCGGGACCGCGGCGCTCACCGAATTCGCGCGCGCGTTCCACGCAGCGGCCCGGGCGGCGGACGAGGTACATCGGCACGTCGTCACGAATATCGCGGTCCGGCGACTGAATTCCTCGACCCTCGAGGTCGGCGCCTACCTGCAGATAGTGGCCACCCCGCGCGGCGGGTCCCCGCGCCTGGTGCGGATGACCACGATCGAGGACCGCCTCGAACTCACCGGCGACCGCTGGTCGGTCGCCCACCGGCGCGTCTCCCGCGACGACGCGCCACAGCGGTAGGCCGCGGCGCGGCCGCACGGATTTCCACACGATTTCGGAGGACAACAGATGAGCACCACCACCGAGCAGCTCAATCCCGGGCGCACGGACGCGGCACCGATGACCGCGCACTACCCGGAGATGGCCGGCAAGGTCGCCGTGGTCACCGGGGCGGCCCAGGGGATGGGCGCGGTGTTCGCGGCGGGCCTGGCCACCCGCGGGGTGTCGGTGGTCGCCGCCGATATCAACGAAGATCAGGTCGTCGCGACCGCGCAGGGGATCGGGTCCGAGCTCGCCGCGCAGTCGCTCGTGGCGGAACCGGGCCGCGTGGTCGGGATGCGCGCGGATGTGACCGTCCCCGCCGATCACGAGAAACTCGCCGAACGCGCCGTCGCGGAATTCGGGCGAATCGATTTCTGGATCAACAACGCCGGTATCTTCCCGTTCGCCCTCGCCGAGGACATCTCGCCCGAGCAGATCGGCGCCACCCTGAAGGTGAACGTCGAAGGCGTGCTCTACGGCGCCCAGGCCGCGGCCCGGCACATGGCGCCCGGCGGCGCCATCGTGAACATGTCCTCGGTCTCGGCGCTGCGGGTGCGCAAGGGGCGCGGCGCCTACTGCACGTCGAAGGCCGCGGTGGCGCATATGACCGAATCGCTCGCCGTCGAACTCGGAGACAAGGGAATCCGCGTCAACTCCATCGCACCCGGCTATATCGACACCGCGATGACCCGCTGGGTGCAGGACGACCCCGCGGCCCTCGCGCACGCGCTCGAGGTCGTGCCGCTGCACCGGCTCGGCTCGCCCGAGGAAGTGTTCGGGCCGCTGCTGTTCCTGCTGTCCGACAGCGCCCGCTACGTCACCGGGCACAGCATCGCCGTCGACGGTGGGTCCCGCCATGTCTGACCGGCCGACCTATCCCGGCGTCGTCCTGGTCACCGGCGCCGCCGCGGGCATGGGCGCGGCCCACGCCCGGGCACTGGGCGCGCTCGGCACCCATGTGTGCCTGGCCGACGTCGCCGGCACCGACGAGCTGGCCGCGGAGATCGTCGCCGCCGGCGGGTCCGCCAGCGCCCACCTGCTCGATGTGGCCGACCAGCAGGACTGGACCCGGGTCGTGGACGAGATCGGCTCCCGTCGCGGTGAACTCGGTGGGCTGGTGAACAACGCGGGTATCTCGCGGCGGCTCGAGTTCATGGATACCCCGGACGAGATCTGGGATCGGACCCTACGGATCAACCTGTTCGGGCCTTTCTACGGGATGCAGGCCGTGGCACCGCTCATGCGTGATTCCGGCGGCGGTTCCATCGTCAACATCTCCTCCATCTCCGGGCAGATCGGCTACTTCTCGCCGGCCTATTCCGCCAGTAAATGGGGGCTGACCGGGTTGTCGAAATCGGCGGCCGGTGGCCTGGCGAAATGGAATATCCGGGTCAATTCCGTGCATCCCGGTCTCGTGGGCACGGCGCTGGTGAGCGGCTCGGGCGGGTTCGTGGAGTCGTCCCTGCGGTCCATCCCGATGGGCCGGATGGGCGCGCCGCAGGAGATCACCGACGCGGTCCTGTACCTGCTGTCGGACCGGTCGAGCTATATGACCGGCAGCGAGGTCACCGTCGACGGCGGCCTGGTTTCCAACGGCCTGTACCACCGCATCGTCGCGGAGACCGAGGGGAGCCTGTAGTGGACGACGCATTCGATGTCATCGTGATCGGTGGCGGCGGGGCCGGGCTGGCCGCGGCGGTCTCGGCCGCCGAGGGCGGCGCCTCGGTGCTGCTGTTCGAATCGGAACGGGAGCTGGGTGGTTCCACCCAGCTGTCCGCGGGCCTGTTCACCGCGGCCGGCACCAGTGTGCAGCGTGCGCTCGGTATCGAGGATTCGGCGGAGAAGTTCTTCCAGCACTACATGGATCTCAACCAGTGGGTACTGCGCCCGGGCCTGATCCACACCTTCTGCGAGCAGGCCGCGCCGACACTCGAATGGCTCATCGGCCTCGGGGTCGAGATTCCCGCGGTGGAATCCGGGAACGCCCATCAGCCCGGTCTGGCCCGGGCGGGCGTCGAGGATGTCTGGCGGGCGCACGTACCGAAGGACCAGGGCTACGGCCTGGTCCAGGTACTGGACCGGGCACGCCGGGCGCACGGGGTCGAGGTGGTGCTCAACACCCGAGTGGAAGAACTCCTGGTCACCGACGGCCGGGTCACCGGGGTGGTGGCCGACGGTATCGAGGTGCGCGGCGCTGCGGTGGTCGTGGCCACCGGCGGATTCGCCCAGGACTGGGAGTTCGTGGACCGGTACTTCCCGGCCGCGCGCGCGGCTGGCGATGCGCTGTTCGTCGTCGCGGCGCCGGGCAGCCGGGGCGATCACCTGCGTTTCGGCGCCCGGGTCGACGCCGCGCTGGCCGGACACGAGTGGGGTCTGCTCATGCCGACCGTGTACTTCCAGCGGCACCACCACTGGCAGTCCGGTTTCCCGCCGCCGTCGCGGCTGTACGTCAACCGGGACGGCCGCCGATTCATGGACGAGGACGCGCCGTACGCGGTATCCACCGGGATCCTCGACCGGCAGGGCGGCTCCGCCTGGATGATCTTCGACGAGAAGGCACGGGTGGGACTTCCGGCCGGTTACACCGATTGGACCCCCGAGCGGGTCGCCGAGGAGGCCGCCGCCGGGCGCACCGCCCGAGCCGACACCTGGGACGAACTCGCGGCGGCCATCGAGGTGCCGGCCGCGGCGCTGCAGGCCAGTGTCGACCGGTGGAACGCCCAGTTGCCGGCAGGTGCCGACGACGATTTCCGCCGTCACATCTCGCTGGCCGCCAAGCACAGCGATACCCGGCTCGAACCGATCACCGAGGGACCGTTCTACGCGGCCGAGATCCTGCCCGCCGAACTCGTCTGCACCCATACGGGTCTCGAGATCACTTCCGATACTGCCGTCCTCGACGCCACCGGGCGTCCCGTTCCGGGACTCTTCGCGGCGGGCGAGGCCGGAGGTGGGGTCCTCGGACTCCGCTATGTGGGCGGCGGCAACGCCGTCGCCAACGCATTGACTATGGGGCGCATCGCCGGTCGCGCGGCCGCGGCCGAGTCGCACTCTCGCACGAAAGCACAAGGTAACTGACATGTTGGGAAACGAGCTGATGCCCAAAGAAGCGCACCGCTCCGATTCGGCCGCCGGCGCATCCGAGGGCCAGTCGTCGCTGAAGGTTGTGCGCGCGGCCGTCGTCGGCACCGTCGTCGAGTACTACGACTTCGGTATCTACGGGTACATGGCGACCGTGGTCGCCACCCTGTTCTTCGTCTCGGAGAACGAAACGGCCGCGCTGCTGGGTACCTTCGCGGCGTTCGCGGTGGCGTTCTTCCTGCGGGTGCCCGGCGGAATCTTCTTCGGTCATATCGGTGACCGGTACGGCCGCAAGAGCGCGCTGTCGTGGACCATCCTGCTGATGGTCGTCGCCACGGTGCTCATGGGGCTGATGCCGACCTACGTCACGCTGGGCGTCTGGGCCACCGCGGCCCTGGTACTGGCCAGGTGCCTGCAGGGTTTCGCCGCCGGCGGTGAACTCGGCGGTGCCAACGCCTTCGTCTCCGAATCGGCGCCGCGGCGCTGGCGTGCGACGCAGACATCGATGGTCAACTCGGGCACCTATCTCGGGTCCCTCATCGCCTCGCTGGTCGCGCTCGCCCTGACCTCGCTGTTCTCCGAGGAGACCATCCTGTCGTGGGCCTGGCGTATTCCGTTCCTGCTCAGCGTGGTCATCGGTGTCATCGGTATCTGGATCCGCAACCATATGGAGGACACCCCGCAGTTCGAGGAACTCGCAGAAAAGGGTGAGACCAAGAAACTGCCGGTGATGGAACTGCTGCGCACCTCCGGCGGTTCCGTGGTCAAGATCGTCTTCCTGGGCGCGCTCATCACCGGTGGTTACTACATCGCCTCGGTGTACGCGGCGACCTACCTGCAGACCGCGGGCGGCCATTCCTCGACGCTGGCGTTCCTGTCCACCTCGCTGGCACTGGTTCTGGGCGTGATCACTCTGCCGATCGCCGGCTACCTCGCCGACACCTACGGCCGCAAACCGGTCCTGCTGTGGGGCAGTGTCGCCGCGGCCGTGCTCGGTGTCCCGATGTTCGTGCTGATGTCCGGGGCGGGTGCCTGGCAAGCGGTGGTCGGCCAGTCGGTCCTGTTCATCTGTGTCTCGGTCGTCAACGGTGCCTCGTATGTGACCTACGTGGAAATGCTGAAGGCCTCGGTCCGCTACAGCGGTCTGGCGCTGGGCAACAACATCACCAACATGCTGCTCGGCGGCACCGCGCCGTTCATCGCGACCTGGCTCATCGACGTGACCGGCAATTCGCTGGCGCCCGCGGGCTACTTCGTGTTCTGCGCGCTGCTCACGCTGGGCACGGTCTTCTTCGTCGAGGAGACCAAGGGCATCGAACTGCGGGTGGACTGAGCGCGTCGCCGCCGCGGGGCGACCGAGGTCACCCGCGGCGGCACCGTGCGCCCACCTTTCCCAGATCCACATCCGTTTCCACGAGGAGGCAGGTCATGGCGTACTACCGCCAACTCGGCAAGGTTCCGCCGAAACGCCACACTCAGCACCGCGACGACAGCGGGCGGCTCTACTACGAGGAGCTGATGGGAGAGGAGGGTTTCTCCTCGGATTCGTCGCTGCTCTATCACCGCGGGATTCCGTCGGCGATCTCCGGAGCCGATGTGTGGGAGGTCCCCGACCAGACCACCACACCCAACCATCCGCTGAAGCCACGGCACTTGAAATTGCACACGCTGTTCCCGGCCGGGACCTGGTCGGATACCGATGTGGTCACCGGTCGCCGGTTGCTGCTCGGCAATTCCGATGTACGGATCTCGTATGTGGTCGCGGCGAAGGAGTCGCCGCTGTACCGCAACGCCCTCGGCGACGAGATCGTCTATGTCGAATCCGGTGCGGCGCGGGTGGAGACGGTGTTCGGCGCCCTGGAGGCCCGGCCGGGCGACTACGTCGTGATCCCGACCTCCACCACCCACCGCTGGATCCCGCAGGGTGACGAACCGCTGCGCGCGTACGCGATCGAGTCGAGCAGCCATATCGTGCCGCCCAAGCGGTACCTCTCGCGGTTCGGGCAGCTGCTGGAGAACGCGCCCTACTGCGAACGCGACCTGCACGGCCCCCAGGAGGTGCTGCTCGCGGAGGGCAGCGAGGTGGAGGTACTCGTCAAACACCGCACCTCCCGCGGCATCGTCGGCACCCGCATGGTGTACCCGCGGCATCCCTTCGATGTGGTCGGCTGGGACGGCTGCCTGTACCCGTACACCTTCAATATCGACGATTTCGAGCCGATCACCGGCCGGATCCATCAGCCGCCGCCGGTGCACCAGGCGTTCGAGGGCACCGGGTTCGTGGTGTGCAATTTCGTCCCGCGCAAGGTCGATTACCATCCGCTGGCCGTCCCGGTGCCCTACTACCACTCCAATGTCGACTCCGACGAGGTCATGTTCTACTGCGGCGGGAACTACGAGGCGCGCAAGGGTTCCGGTATCGGCCTCGGCTCGGTGTCGGTACATCCGGGCGGCCATGCGCACGGGCCGCAGCCCGGGGGTATGGAACGTTCGCTGGGACTGGAATCCGTCGAGGAGACCGCGGTCATGGTCGACACCTTCGCCCCGTTGGAACTGGGCGAGGGCGCGCTGGCGTGCGAGGACCCCGAGTACGCGTGGTCGTGGCTGGGGGAGGCGAGCGCGTGATCCCCACTCTCCTGCGTGGGCTGTGCGACGACGCGGCGCTCTTCCCACCGGGTAACGCGCCGCTGCCCGACGCGCTGACCGCGCACGCGCGCTATCGGGACAGTGATTTCGCCGCGCTCGTCGGACCGCTGATCTTCCCCATCCCGCGGCTCGCCGAACTGGCGGAACGGGCACCCGGCCCGTTGGCCGTGGTGTTCACCGCCCCGGAGGGACCCGGGACCGTGATTCCGGCGCTGGAACAGGCCGCCGCGCTCGACGGGCCGACCGTGACGGGCCTGGAGATCGCGGCCCCGGCGCAGCTGTCCGCGACGGAATTCTTCGCGGCGCTCGATTCGATCGCCGGCCCGGCCGCAGGCCTCGAGCTGTATGTCGAGGTACCGCGGGACGACCGGCGCCCGGCCTTCCTGGAGCGGCTCGCCGGCTCGCCCTACGCGGCGAAGTTCCGTACCGGCGGCATCGTGGCCGCGGCGTATCCGGACGAGCGGGAGCTCGCGGCGGCGCTGCGGTCGGCCGTCGCCGCCGGGATCCCGTTCAAGGCGACCGCCGGACTGCACCACGCCGTTCGCAATACCGATCCCACCACCGGATTCGAACAGCACGGCTTCCTCAATCTGCTGCTCGCGGCCCACCTGGCTCTCGCCGGCGCCGATACCGGCGCGCTCGAGGCAGTGCTGGCGAACCGGAACGGCGCCGCGATCGCCGCCGGGCTGGCCGCGCTGTCGGACGCCGAGGCGAAAGCCGCGCGGGGCGCGTTCCGCTCGTTCGGGACCTGCAGTATCCGCGACCCCCTCACCGAACTGGTGGATCTGGACCTGCTCCCGGCCGTACTGCGGCCCGTCTCCGAAAGATCAGCGTCATGACCGTCATCGATATCCCCGCCGATTCCCCGTTCGGTATCGACAATCTGCCCTACGGCGTTTTCTCCACTTCCGGTACCGCGCCGCGCGTCGGTGTCCGGGTCGCGGACACGGTGGTCGATCTGGCCGTCGCGCTGGGGGACGAGGTGTTCGCGCGCCCGTCGCTCAACGATTTCATGGCTCGCGGCCCCCGGCAGTGGGCCGCCGCCCGGACCCGGATCACCGAACTGGTCCGGGGCGAAGTGCCCGCGGACGCCGTGTTCGACCTCGCCGATGTCACCATGCATCTGCCCATCGAGGTCGCCGACTACGTGGATTTCTACGCCTCCGAACAGCACGCCACCAATCTGGGCAGGCTGTTCCGGCCCGATTCGGCGCCGCTGATGCCGAACTGGAAACACCTCCCGGTCGGCTACCACGGCCGGTCGAGCACCGTATTCGTATCCGGCACCGATATCGTCCGCCCCTGCGGGCAGCGCAGATCACCCGCCGAGGAGGTCCCGAGCTTCGGCCCGTCCCGGCGACTGGACATCGAGGCCGAGCTGGGTTTCGTCGTCGGGGTGCCCTCCG
Organism: Nocardia sienata NBRC 100364; assembly: GCF_001613205.1. Taxonomy (GTDB): domain Bacteria; phylum Actinomycetota; class Actinomycetes; order Mycobacteriales; family Mycobacteriaceae; genus Nocardia; species Nocardia sienata. The sequence goes on from NZ_BDBX01000003.1 coordinate 180,826, forward strand.
AGCCGGGCACCGTGATCACGCCGGACGAATTCGCCGAGCACGTCTTCGGCGCGGTGGTGGTCAACGACTGGTCCGCCCGCGATATCCAGGCCTGGGAGTACGTGCCGCTCGGTCCGTTCCTCGGGAAGAGTTTCGCGACCTCGATCTCACCGTGGGTGGTGCCGCTGGCCGCCCTGGAAGCGGCCCGGATCGACACGCCGGTCCAGGACCCCGAACCGCTGCCGTACCTGCGCGGTGAGCAGAAATGGGGCCTGGACATCGACCTCACCGTCGAATGGAACGGGCAGCTGGTCTCCCGGCCGCCCTATGCCCAGATGTACTGGTCGCCCGCGCAGATGCTCGCCCACACCACGATCAACGGGGCCGCGGCGCGCACCGGCGACCTGTTCGCCTCCGGCACGATCTCCGGTGACAACAGAGATCAGCGCGGCGCCTTCATCGAACTCACCTGGGGCGGCGCCGAACCGGTCGAGGTCAACGGACAGACCCGGACCTTCCTCGAGGACGGCGACGAGATCGCCATCGCGGCCACCGCCCCCGGGCCCGGGGGCGCCCGGATCGGTTTCGGTGAGGTGCGTGCCCGGATCCTGCCCGCCACGCAGGCCCACCGATGAGCGCGAAGGTGGCGGCGTCGGCCGCCGCGGCGGTCGCCGATATCGCCGACGGTGCGACGCTGGCGGTCGGCGGTTTCGGGCTCTGCGGTATCCCGGACGCGTTGATCGCCGCGATCGCCGCGGGACCGGCGACCGGTTTCGAGGTCTACTCGAACAACTGCGGGGTCGACGACTACGGTCTGGGGATCCTGCTCTCCGCCAAGCGGATCGCGCGGGTCACGGCGTCCTATGTGGGAGAGAACAAGGAATTCGCCCGGCAGTATCTCGCGGGCGAACTCGAGGTGGAACTGACACCCCAGGGCACGCTGGCCGAACGCCTGCGGGCCGGCGGCGCGGGCATCCCCGCGTTCTACACCCCGGCCGGGGTGGGGACGCCGATCAGCGAGGGCGGTCTGCCCTGGCGGTACCGGGCCGACGGCTCGGTGGCGGTGGCATCCCCGCCCAAAGAGGTGCGGGAATTCCACGGTAGGCGTTATGTCCTGGAAGAAGGGATCCTCGCCGATTTCGCGCTGGTGCACGCCGTCGTCGGCGATACCGAGGGCAATCTGGTGTTCGACAAGACCGCGATGAATTTCAATCCGCTCGCCGCGATGGCCGGGAAAGTGACCATCGCCCAGGTGGAACGACTCGTCGAACCCGGCGAGCTGGATCCTTCGCAGATCCATTTGCCCGGCGTATTCGTCCAGCGCGTCGTCTGTACCGGGCCGCAGGACAAACGGATCGAGAAGCGCACAGTCCAGGAGGCATCGGTATGAGTTGGACCCGGCAGCAGATGGCGCGACGGGCCGCCGCCGAAATGCGTCCCGGTGAATACGTCAACCTGGGCATCGGCCTGCCGACCCTGATCCCGAACTACCTCCCGCCAGAAGTGAAGGTCGTCCTGCACTCGGAGAACGGCATTCTCGGCACCGGCCCCTATCCCACCGCGGACGCGGTCGATCCCGACCTGATCAACGCGGGTAAGGAAACCGTGACGGTGAACGCCGGGGCGGCGTTCTTCGATTCGGCGCTGTCGTTCGGCATGATCCGCGGCGGGCACATCGATACCGCCGTCCTCGGCGGTATGCAGGTCTCGCGCACCGGTGACCTCGCGAACTGGATGGTGCCGGGCAAGATGGTCAAGGGGATGGGCGGGGCGATGGACCTGGTGCACGGCGCCCGCCGCGTCATCGTCGTCATGGAGCACACCGATCGCGCCGGCGGCGCCAAGATCGTCGAGAAGTGCACGCTGCCGTTGACGGGGCAGGGCGTGGTGCAGCGGATCATCACCGATCTCGCCGTCATCGATATCGAGGACGGCGGGCCGGTACTGCGCGAACTCGCCCCGGAGGTGGAGGTGGAGCAGGTGCGGGCGGCGACCGGCACCGAGCTGGCGGTGGGTCTCCTCGGCGCCGGCACGGGTGACGCGCGGTAACGGTCTTCGGTTCGGTTCACCGGGCGTGGACATCGGCGGTGCTGCCCGATCGTGCACTCGATGGGCCTCCGTCCGCTCGACCCGTCGACGCGGTAGCGCGGCGAGGAGCGGTGGCGTTGTGTGGGATTTCGTCGGCCATGCGCGGCGCGGAACCGGCGCTGCCGGTCGAATCGCATACTCGATCACTCCGGCTCGGCTCGGATGGCGGTGATCTACCTGCGTGAGTGCGACGATCGGGCCCGCCGCGGGGTGACTTCGGAGTGTGCGGCGGGAGTAGCATCCAGTTATCCCTCGACGAGTCGAGAGCATGATGCACGAACTCGCGATTGCGCAGAGTGTTGTCGACGCCGTGTGCGACCACGCGGCGGGGCGTGCGGTGTATCGCGTGACCGTCGATGTGGGTGTGCTGACCGCCGTGGTACCCGATGCGCTGCGATTCGCTTTCGATATCGCCGCCGAGGGCACCGTCGCGGACGGCGCGAGTCTGGATATCCGGTGCGTACCGGGTGCGGCGCACTGCCGTGACTGCGGTGCGGACTTCACCGTCACCGAGCTGCTCCCGCTGTGCCCGTGCGGAAGCGCGGATGTGGCGATAGGGGCGGGCCGGGAGCTGCGGATCCGCTCGATGGAAGTGAGCCGAGAATGTGCGCAACCTGCGGATGTGGAAACGACACGGTAGGCGTGATCACGGTCGGGCGCGACGGGCCGGCCGATCCCGGACACGAACACGGCCGGGACGGGCCGCCGCATACGCACGGTCCCGGCGACGAGCACGTACGCGGCGGCCAGGAGCACGTACACGACGGTGGGGCCCCGCACACCCACCCGCCGGCGACCGAGACGGTATCGCTCGAGCAGAAAGTGCTCGCGCGCAACGACCATCTGGCCCAGCACAACCGGGAGTGGCTGCGCGGGCGCGGCATCGTGGCCTTCAATATGACCAGTTCCCCGGGCGCGGGCAAGACCACGCTGCTCGAGCGGACGATCCGCGCGCTGCCCGCTACCCCGATCGCGGTGATCGAGGGGGATCAGGAGACGGTCCGCGATGCCGAGCGGATCGCGGCGACCGGCGCCCGGGCGGTGCAGGTCAATACGGGGGCCGGCTGTCATCTGGATGCGGAGATGACGCGCCGAGCGCTGCACGCGCTGGACCCCGGGCCCGGCACGCTGCTGTTCATCGAGAACGTCGGCAACCTCGTATGCCCCGCGTTGTTCGACCTCGGTGAGGCCCGCAAGGTCGTGCTGATCTCGGTGACCGAGGGGACGGACAAACCGCTGAAGTATCCGCATATGTTCGCGGCGGCCGGCCTGGTGCTCGTGAACAAGATCGACCTGTTGCCCTATGTCGATTTCGATCTCGCCGCCTGCACCGACTACGCGCGTGCGGTCAATCCGGGCCTCGAACTCCTCCCGGTCTCGGCCGCCACCGGCGAGGGGATCGAGCGCTGGTACGAATGGCTGGCGGAGCAGCGCCGGGCGGCCGCGACGAGCCTTGAGGGCGCAGGTCACCCCGTCTAGACTGTTGTGATCAGAGTCACAATCCGTGGTCTATGAGCCGGAACGGCCAGTCCCCGCTTCGACTCCGGAAGGTGGCAGCGTATGCCAACTCAGGAAGCGGTCCGAGCCGAAGAGACTTTGATCCACGTGCTCTGGATCAATGCCGGTCTCAGTTGCGACGGCGATTCGGTGGCGTTGACCGCCGCCACCCAGCCCAGTGTCGAGGAAATCGCCCTCGGCGCCCTCCCCGGTCTTCCGAAAGTCGCGGTGCACTGGCCGCTCATCGATTTCGAGTGCGGTCCCAATGGTGGCGCCGACGATTTCCTCGAATGGTTCTTCCGGGCAGACCGTGGCGAAATCGACCCGTTCGTGCTGGTCGTGGAGGGGTCGATACCGAACGAACAATTGCACGAGGAGGGGTACTGGTGCGGATTCGGCAACGATCCCGCCACCGGCCAGCCCCTGACGACCAGCGAATGGCTGGACCGTCTCGCCCCGAAGGCCACGGCCATCGTGGCGGCCGGCACCTGCGCGACCTACGGCGGCATCCACGCCATGGCCGGTAATCCGACCGGTGCCATGGGTGTGCCCGACTATCTCGGCTGGGACTGGAAGAGCAAGGCGGGAATCCCGATCGTCTGCGTGCCCGGCTGCCCCATCCAGCCGGACAATATGTCGGAGACGCTCACCTATCTGCTCTACATGGCCACCGGTCAAGCTCCGATGATCCCGCTCGACGACGCGCTGCGCCCCAAGTGGCTGTTCGGCGCGACCGTGCACGAGGGTTGCGATCGTGCGGGCTACTACGAAGAGGGTGATTTCGCCACCGAGTACGGTTCCCCGAAATGCATCGTGAAACTCGGGTGCTGGGGCCCGGTGGTCAAGTGCAATGTGCCCAAGCGCGGGTGGATCAACGGTGTGGGCGGCTGCCCGAACGTGGGCGGTATCTGCATCGGCTGCACCATGCCCGGCTTCCCCGACAAATTCATGCCTTTCATGGACGAGCCGCCCGGCGGGAAATTCTCCTCCGCCGCCTCGGGCCTTTACGGATCGGTGGTCCGCAGCCTCCGCGGCATCACCGGTCGTACCGTCGACAAAGAGCCACGCTGGCGGCACCGGGGCGAAAAGCTCGAGACCGGCGCGACCCGAACCTGGTAGGAGGGATCCGGCGATGACACAGATCATCCCCGAGCCGTCACATCGGACGATCGAACCGGACAGCCTCGTCGAGATGGCGTGGGATCCGATCACCCGCATCGTCGGCAGTCTCGGGATCTACACCAAAATCGATTTCGACAACAGCGAAGTCGTGGAGTGCCACAGCACCTCGTCGATATTCCGCGGCTACTCGGTGTTCATGCGCGGTAAGGACCCACGCGACGCCCATTTCATCACCAGCCGTATCTGCGGTATCTGCGGCGACAACCACGCGACCTGCTCCTGCTACTGCCAGAACATGGCCTACGGCGTGCAGCCGCCACATCTGGGCGAGTGGATCGTGAACCTCGGTGAGGCGGCCGAATACATGTTCGACCACAACATCTTCCAGGAGAACCTGGTCGGTGTGGACTTCTGCGAGAAGATGGTCGCCGAGACCAATCCCGGCGTGCTCGCGGTGGCCGAGCGGACCGACGCCCCGCACGCTCAGGCACACGGCTACCGCACGATCGCCGACATCATGCGGGCGCTGAACCCCTTCACCGGGGAGTTCTACCGGGAAGCCCTGCAGGTGAGCCGGTACACCCGCGAGATGTTCTGCCTGATGGAGGGCAGGCATGTGCACCCGTCGACGCTGTACCCGGGCGGGCCGGGCACCACGGCGACGGTCCAGCTGATGACCGACTACATGACCAGGCTGATGCGCTACGTCGAGTTCATGAAGAAGGTCGTGCCGATGCACGACGATCTGTTCGACTTCTTCTACGACGCGATACCCGGCTACGACAAGGTGGGTCTGCGGCGCACACTGCTGGGCTGCTGGGGCTCGTTCCAGGATCCCGAGTTCTGCAACTTCTCCTACGCGGATATGGAGGACTGGGGTCGCAAGATGTTCGTCACCCCGGGCGTGGTGGTCGACGGCAAGCTGCTCACGACCTCCCTGGTGGATATCAATCTGGGCCTGCGGATCCTGCTGGGCAGTTCGTACTACGAGGACTGGACCGACCAGGAGACGTTCGTGGCCACCGACCCGCTGGGAAACCCGGTGGACCGGCGGCACCCCTGGAACCAGCACACCAATCCCCGGCCGCAGAAACGCGACCTGGAGGACAAGTACAGCTGGGTCATGTCGCCGCGCTGGTTCGACGGCAGCGACCACCTGGCCCTGGACACCGGCGGCGGGCCGCTGGCACGGCTGTGGTCGACAGCGCTGGCCGAGCTGGTCGATATCGGATACGTGAAGTCCACCGGCCACAGCGTGCAGATCAACCTGCCCAAGACCGCGCTCGCGGGCCCGGTCACCCTGGAATGGAAGATCCCCGCGCACGGCAGCAACACCATCGAACGTGACCGCGCCCGGACCTACTTCCAGGCCTACGCCGCGGCCTGCGCGCTGCACTTCGCGGAGAAGGCGCTCGCGGAGATACGGGCCGGGCACACCAAGACCTGGGAGGAGTTCCAGGTGCCCGACGAGGGCATCGGTTGCGGCTTCACCGAGGCGGTGCGCGGTGTGCTCTCCCACCACATGGTGATCCGGGACGGGAAGATCGCGAATTACCACCCGTATCCGCCCACCCCGTGGAACGCCAGTCCGCGCGACAGCTACGGCACCCCGGGTCCGTACGAGGACGCGGTGCAGGGCCAGCCGATCTTCGAGGAGAACGACCGCGAGCACTTCAAGGGCATCGACATCATGCGCACCGTCCGCAGTTTCGATCCCTGCCTGCCGTGCGGTGTGCACATGTACCTCGGCAAGGGGCAGAGCCTGCGGAAACTGCATTCGCCGACGCAGACGGCCACACCGGAGTGAATCCGGTACCGGCGACGGGAGAGTGAGGTGAACGCGGCCCCGCACGAACCGGGCGACACAGCACCTGACGGGCAGCGCTGGCGCGCGGCGGGCGACCGGATCGACACGCTGCTGGAGGCCAGTTCGGCGGGCGGCGCTGTCGCCCGGGAACGGGCCGAGGAACTGGTCCGCGAGGTGGCCGGGTTGTACGGCGCGGGGTTGGCCCGTGTGGTCGAACTGCTGGACCCGGCATCGGTCGAACTCCTGGCGCGCGATGATCTGGTCGCGAGCCTGCTGCTCGTGCACGGCCTGCACCCGCACGATGTCGAAGCCAGGGTGCGGACCGCACTCGACAGTGTGCGGCCGTATCTCGGTTCGCACGGCGGTGATGTCACCCTGGTCGGCCTCGTCGACGGGGTGGTCCGGCTGGAGCTGACCGGCAGTTGCCGCAGCTGCCCGTCTTCGTCGGTGACCTTGGAACTGGCCGTGGAGGACGCGATCCGCACCGCCGCGCCGGAGATCGAGGCCATCGAAGTCGTGGCCGCGCAACCGGAACCGGCGGGCTTGATCTCCACCGACTCGCTGTTCTCCCGGGTGCGCGCCGACGACCGTGCGGTGGGCAGCTGGGTGGCGGTTCCCGAACTGGCCGAACTCGTAGCCGGCGAAGTGGGTGGATTCGCCGTCGCCGGCCATCCGGTGCTGGCCTGCCGGGTGGGTGAGCAGCTGTTCGCCTACCGGGATCACTGCCCGGCCTGCGGGCATTCGCTCGCGGGGGCCGCGCTGCACCGGCGAGCCGGGTACCCGGTCGGTGACGCGGTCCTGCGGTGTCCGACCTGTCGCGCGCATTTCGATGTCGTACGGGCCGGTGCGCGTCTCGACGGCGACGGTCACCTCGAACCGCTCCCGGTCCTCGTACGGTCCGGTGAACTGTCGGTGGCCGTGCCGGTGGGGGTGGGCGGGTGAACACGCCGTCGCGGGTACTCCGGCGGATCACCGCCGAACGCCCGCCCGCCCCGCGGGTGGGCGAGCGCTGCGAGATGTGCGCGGAGCCCATCGCCGCCGAACACCAGCACGTCGTGGATATCGAGGGCCGGCAGCTGATGTGTGTCTGCCGCGGGTGCTATCTGCTGTTCGTGGACCAGCAGGCGGCCCTGCGGTACCGGGCCGTGCCCGAACGCTATCTCGCCTTTCCCGGGTTCACGATCGGTCCGGCGGAGTGGGACGCATTGGAGATACCGGTGGGGCTGGCCTTCTTCTTCCACAACTCCGCGGAAGACCGGACCGTGGCGTTCTATCCCGGCCCGGCGGGCGCGACGGAATCGGAACTGCCGTTGGACCGGTGGAACGCGATCCTGCGGCGGCACCCGGAGCTGGATGTGCTCGCCGCCGATGTCGAGGCCCTGCTGATCCGCGTTCCCGACAACGATATCGACCGGGCTGCCTGCCTGCTCCTGCCGATCGACGCGTGCTACGAATTCGTCGGCCGGATGCGCCTGCTGTGGCGCGGTTTCGACGGCGGGCAGGATGTGCGTGAATACCTGGACGAATTCTTCGCGGCCGCCTCGGCCCGGGCCCGGGCCGCGCTATGAGCCCCGTGCACTCGACGACGTTCGCGGTGCTGGAGATCGCGCCGCAGCCCTACTCCGCCGCGCCGATTCTGTCCGCCCGGGTCGGCATCGCGTCGCTGGCCGACGATCCCGTCCACGCGATCGCCCTGCGTGCGCAGGTCCGCATCCAGCCGTCGCGCCGGCGGTACTCCGACGAAGAAGGCGCCGGGCTGACCGACCTGTTCGGTACCCGCGACCGCTGGCGGGATACCCAGCGGTCCTTCCTGTGGATGCACTGCGCCACCATGGTGCCCGGGTTCTCCGGCGGCGCCGAAGTGGATATGCCGATGCCGTGCACCTACGACTTCGAAGTGACCGGATCGAAATACCTGCACGCCCTGCGTGAGGGCTCGGTGCCGTTGCTCTTCCTGTTCAGCGGCACGGTGTTCATCAAGGGCAGCGGTGGGTTCGCGATCCAGCAGATCCCGTGGGACCGCGAGGACACCTTCGACATGCCGGTGTCGGTGTGGCAGGAGCTCATGGCCGCGCACTACCCCAACGCCGGCTGGGTCCGCCTGCACCGGGACACCCTCGACGAGCTGGCCGCCTACAAATCCGGCCACGGTCTGCTCGGATTCGACGATGCGGTGACCCGGCTGCTGGCGCTCGCCGAGGAGCGGCCGTGACCGCCGAACCGCTGGCCCGGGCCCGCGCCGTCGCCGACGCGGTGCTCTACGAGGGCTATCTGCTCTATCCCTACCGGGCGACCACGCGCAAGAACATGGCGCGCTGGCAGTTCGGCGTGCTGGGACCGCCGGGGGCGGCCGCGGCGGGATTCGGCGAGGAGTCGTCACTGTCGGCCGAGTTCCTGCTGGACCCCGCTACGGACCCGGTGCTGACGTGGACTGTCCGGTTCCTCCAGCTGCAGCGGCGGCAGGTGCTCGGCGGTGACGGCCGGCCGTGCGCGGAACTGTCCGCCGGTGCGCGCTTGTGGCTTTCTTGGGATGAAGCCGTCACCCAGGAAATCGTGGTCGGCCCGGCGGACGCGGAATCCCTCGTTCGCCCGCTGGCCGTCCCCGCGGGCTTCGATACCGAGGAGATCGCCGACGATGCGGGGCGGGTGGCCGGGACCCTGGTGCGGACCCGGCAATCGCTCGCCGGTGAATTCGCGGTCGCCGTCGAGCGCGCCGGCGGGTTCCTGCGGCTCACGGCGGAGGTCCGCAATGTGGGCGCCCCCGCGACCGGCAGCCAGGACGCCCTCGCGCGTTCGCTGATCGGCGCGCACGTCATCGGGCAGCTGCGCGGAGGGCAGTTCATCTCCGCACTGGATCCACCGGCGGCGGCCGCGCCGGCGGTCCGACGCTGCGCGTCGCACCGGTGCTTCCCGGTGCTCGCCGGCCCGCCCGGCGATCACAGCCTGCTGCTGATCTCGCCGATCATCCTCTACGACCATCCCGAGATCGCCGCGCAGAGCGCGGGGGAGCTGTTCGATTCCACCGAGATCGACGAGATCCTCACCCTGCGGGTGATGACGATGACCGACGAGGAGAAGGCGCAGGCACGGGCGACCGACCCGCGCGCAGCCGAGATCATCGACCGTTGCGATGCCCTGTCGCCGGAAGAGATGCGGCAGCTGCACGGCGTCTTACGGCAACCGGGTCCGGCACCGGATCACCGAGCCGCCGGCCGAGGTCACGACGGCGGCCGCGAGCAGGCGTCGGGGCGGGCGGCACGGACCGAACGGCCCCGTCCGGTCCCCGAGGTCCCGGACGGGATGAATTGGTGGGATCCGATGGCCGACCGGGCCGTCCGTCCGGACCGCGACGCGGTACCGGTGGCGGGTGTGCTGGTGCGCCGGGGCAGCCGGGTCCGGCTGCACCCCTCCCGGCGAGCCGACGCCCAGGACCTGTTCGTCGACGGGGCGCCCGCGCGTGTCGTCTCGGTGCACCAGGACGTGGACGGGGAGTCGCATGTCGGGGTCGTACTGGACGACGACCCCGCGGCCGAACTGCACGAATGGTTCGGCCGGTACCTCTATTTCGCGCCCGACGAACTGGAGCCGCTCGACGGCCCCGAGAAGTGAAAGGAAGTGCGTGATGCAGACGGTGGGAGTTGTCTCGACAGCGGTGGTGGCGGTATTGGCGGCAGCAGGTGTCTACCTCGGCCTGCGGTCGGTACCGGACCTCCGGAGATATCTGAAGATCCGGCATATGTAGCGGCGGATCGGAAGGAGACACGATGCAGGACCCGAGAGAAGAACCACAGCAGGTACGCGGCGAGCCGGGCTCGCGCGATACCGGTGCGGACACCGTGGCCGGCGGACCCACCGAACGCGAACCGGGCGATATCGGTCACGAGGAGATGACCTCCGCGCACGGCCAGGATGCCGAGCGGGAGGCCGAGTTCACCACGGAGCCGCCCGCCGGTGGCGAACCGGCCGTTCCGCCCTACGAGGAGCGCAAACCGACGGCCAACGAACCGGAGGAGACGGCGACCGGGACGGTCGACGACCAGGATGTCGGCGGGGCGACGACGCCGACCGACGGAAAGGGCTGAGCCGACGGATACCGTGCTGGTCGCCGGGATCGGCAATATCTTCCTCGGCGACGACGGTTTCGGACCCGAGGTGGTGCGGCGGCTGCCGGAGCACCCGGCAGCCGGTGTGCGGGTGGTGGACTACGGCATCCGCGGTATGCACCTGGCCTATGACCTGCTCGACCCGTGGGAGGCGCTGGTGCTGGTCGACGCCGTGCCCGATCGCGGAGCGCCCGGACGGATCGAAGTCGTACGGGCCGAGCCCGGTCACGCCGGGACCGCCGCACTGGATGCCCACGCGATGGATCCGGCGGCGGTGTTCGCCGGTGTCCGGGCGCTGGGTGGCACCATGCCCCCGACCGTGGTCGTCGGGTGCCAGGTCGAATCGGTGGACGAGGGCCTCGGGCTGTCCGCCCCGGTCGGTCACGCGGTGGAGGCGGCCGTCGCGACCGTGGGTCGCGTTGTCGCCGACCTGCTCCGCCCACATCAGGAGGTGTGACCATGTGCCTCGGTATTCCCGGCCGGGTCGTGGCGGTACCCGACGGCTATCACCGCCAGATCGCCGTGGTGGATGTATCCGGTGAACAGCGGCGGGTGAACATCGGTTTGCTTACCGACGATCCGGCGCGCCCGGGTGACTGGGTGGTCATCCATATGGGCTTCGCGGTCGAGAAGACCGATGCGGCCGGCGCGGCCGAGGCGATGGCGGGGTTGCGCCTGCTCGGCCGGGGTGAGCAGCCGTGACGGCCGACCGGGCGCGGCGCCGATTCGTGGTGCGCGGCGTGGTGCAGGGCGTCGGGTTCCGGCCGTTCGTCTACACCACCGCGGCGGAGCTGTCGCTGAGCGGCCGGGTGTCCAACGACAGCAGCGGAGTGTTCATCGAGACCGAGGGGAACCCCGCCGACCTCGCGGAGTTCGAACGTCGGCTACGAACCGCTCCGCCGCCGCTGGCCGTGGTGGAATCGATCGAGTGCCGGGAGCTGCCGGTCCGCGGCGGTACCGGATTCCGCATCGCCGGCACCACCGCCGGCGGCGGGCGTACGCTCGCTTCACCCGATATCGCGATCTGCGCGGCCTGTGCCGCGGAACTGCGTGATCCCGGCGACCGCCGCTATCGGCACCCCTTCGTCAACTGCACGAATTGCGGTCCGCGATTCACCATCATCGCGTCCCTGCCCTACGACCGGGCGCGGACCTCGATGGCCGATTTCCCGATGTGTGAGCGTTGTGCCCGGGAATACGACGATCCCGCCGATCGTCGTTTCCACGCCCAGCCCATCGCCTGCCCGGATTGCGGCCCTCGCCTGCACTACGCCGGGCCGATCGGTGGCGAACCGCTCACCGCCGCCCGGGCGCTGCTGCGCGCGGGCGGTATTCTCGCGGTGAAGGGCGTCGGCGGATATCACCTGGCCTGCGATGCGACGAACGAGACCGCCGTGGCCGAGTTGCGCCGCCGGAAACGCCGCGGCGCCAAACCTTTCGCGGTGATGGCGCCGGATCTCGCGGTCGCCCGTGGGATAGCCGGGCTCGACGACGTCTCCGCGGGACTGCTGACCGGGCCGCAGCGCCCTATTGTGCTGCTTCCGCGCGGGGCCCGGCAGGTCGCCGGATCCGTCGCGCCGGGTAACCCGGATCTCGGTGTGCTGCTGGCCTACACCCCGCTGCACATCCTGCTCTTCGGGCTCCCCGGCGATCCGGCCGGTCCCGATGTGCTGGTGATGACCTCCGGCAACCGCAGCAGCGAACCGATCTGCTATCACGACGCGGACGCCCGGGATCGCCTCGCCGGGCTGGCCGACGGATGGCTGTGGCACGACCGCCGGATCCTGGTGCCCTGCGACGATTCGGTGGTGCGCGTCGTCGACGGTGCCGAAACACCGGTGCGCCGGTCGCGTGGATACGCGCCGCTGCCGCTGGCGTTGCCCGTGCCGGTGGCACCGACGCTCGCGGTGGGGGCCGATCTGAAGAACGTCTGCGCGGTGGCCGACGGCCGATACGCCTGGTTGAGCCAGCACGTCGGCGATATGGACGATCTGGCGACGCTGCGGGCCTTCGACGCCACCGAACGGCACCTGCGGGAACTGACCGGTGTGTGCCCCACCCAGCTCGCGGCCGATACCCACCCGGCCTACCGATCCACGGAGTGGGCGCGTCGCGCCGCCGGCGACCGGCCGGTGCGCACGGTGCAGCACCACCACGCGCATATCGCCGCGGTGATGGGGGAGCACGGCCTCGGGCCGTCCGACACCGTGCTGGGAGTCGCGTTCGACGGCACCGGGTTCGGCCCCGATGGAGCGGTCTGGGGCGGTGAGTTCCTGGCCGCCGGGTACAAGGGCTACCGCCGGCTGGCGCATCTGAAATACGTGCCGCTGGCCGGTGGCGATACCAGCGTGCACCGGCCGTACCGGATGGCGCTGGCGCATCTGTGGGCGGCGGGTATCGAATGGCGGCCCGCGATCGCCTCGGTCCGCGCCTGCCCGGCGGCCGAACGTGCGGTGCTCGCCCACCAATTCGAGACCGGCCTGGGATGTGTGCCGACCTCGAGTATGGGCCGGTTGTTCGACGCGGTGGCCTCGCTGGCCGGAGTCCGCCACACCGTGGACTACGAGGCGCAGGCGGCCATCGAGCTCGAAGGTGTGTCCCGGCGCGGCGATACCGGCGGTGTCGAGTACCGGTTCGCGATCGAGACCGGCCGCGACCCGGTGTCGATCGATCCCGCCCCGGTGCTCGCGGCGGTGATCGCCGATACCGCGAACGCGGTACCGGCCGCGGTGATCGGTGCCCGGTTCCACGCCGCGCTCGCGCGGCTGGTGCTGGAGACGGCGCTGGCCCACCCGGGACCGGCCACGACCGTCGCCCTCTCGGGCGGTGTGTTCCAGAACGCGCTGCTGTTGTCGGCCACCCGGCGGCTGCTGCGGGCACACGGTTTCACCGTGCTCACCCACCACCGGCTGCCCCCCAACGACGGCGGTCTCGCGTTCGGTCAGGTGCTCGCGGTGGCCGCGGGCTGAGTGGAGAAGGAGGACGATCATGTGCCTGGCAGTTCCCGGAAAGGTACTCAGCCTCGAGGAGCGCGACGGCACGCTGATGTCGGTCGTCGATTTCGGCGGCGTGCACAAGGACGTATGCCTGCAGTACATCCCGGATGCCGCGATCGGCGATTACGTCGTCGTACATGTGGGATTCGCCATCAACCGGCTGGACGAGGAATCGGCACTGGCGACCCTGGCCGAATTCGAACACCTCGGTGTGCTGAACGAGGAGTTCGCCGACGGATTCGCCGTCGCGGCCGCGCAGGCGGGAGTGGAGAACCCGGAAGCGCCGCGGCAGCGAGACCCCGAGGAGGAGCCGTGAAATATCTCGACGAATTCAGTGACCCGCACTTGGCGAAGAAACTTCTCGACCGGATCCGAGCCACCACCGACCGCCGGTGGGCGATCATGGAAGTATGTGGCGGGCAGACACATTCGATCATCCGGCACGGAATCGACCAGTTGCTGCCGGACCGGATCGAGATGATCCACGGCCCCGGCTGCCCGGTGTGTGTCACCCCGCTGGAGGTCATCGACAAAGCCCTCGAGATCGCCGCCCGGCCCGGGGTGATCTTCTGCTCCTTCGGCGATATGTTGCGGGTTCCGGGCAGCGAGAAGGACCTCTTCCACGTCAAGAGCGAAGGCGGCGACGTCCGCGTGGTCTACTCGCCGCTGGACGCGCTCGAGCTGGCCAAGGCGAACCCGGACCGTCAGGTGGTCTTCTTCGGGATCGGCTTCGAGACCACCGCCCCGGCCAACGCGATGACCGTCTACCAGGCCCAGCGCCTCGGTATCGAGAACTTCTCCCTGCTGGTGTCGCATGTGCTGGTGCCGCCGGCGATCGCCGCCATCATGGAATCGCCGCAGTGCCGGGTGCAGGCGTTCCTGTTGGCCGGGCATGTGTGCACGGTGATGGGTACCCGGGAGTATCCCCCGCTGGCCCAGCGCTATCGGGCCCCCATGGTGGTCACCGGTTTCGAACCGCTGGATATCCTCGAGGGCATCCGTCGCACGGTGGCGCAGCTCGAGGCGGGCCGGCACGAGGTGGAGAACGCCTATCCGCGCGCGGTATCGGAGGCCGGGAATCCGGCGGCCAAGGCCATGCTCGACGATGTCTTCGAGGTCACCGACCGGGCCTGGCGGGGCATCGGCGTGATCCCGGACAGTGGGTGGCGGCTGTCGCCGCGCTACCGCGACTACGACGCCGAACACCGGTTCGCGGTAGACGATCTGCACGCGGCCGAATCGGCGATCTGCCGGTCCGGGGAGGTGCTGCAGGGTCTGATCAAACCCACCGAATGCGCCGCGTTCGGCACGCAGTGCACACCGCGCAACCCGCTGGGCGCCACCATGGTCTCCTCGGAGGGCGCGTGTGCCGCCTACTACCTGTACCGCCGGCTGGACCAGCCCGCGGAGGTGGCCCATGCGTGAGGATCCGAGGACCCCGGCGGTGACGATCGATGCCGATGCGTGGGTCTGCCCGATGCCGCTGCGCGACGCACCGAACATCGTGATGGGTCACGGCGGTGGCGGGGCCATGTCGGGTGAGCTGATCGAGCACCTCTTCCTTCCCGCCTTCGGTGCCGCCGCCGACGCCGGCCTGGGGGATTCCGCGGTCGTCACGGTCGGCGGCACCCGACTGGCCTTCTCCACCGATTCCTTCGTCGTGAAACCGCTGGTGTTCCCGGGTGGTTCGATCGGCGAGCTCGCGGTGAACGGCACCGTCAACGATCTGGCCATGGCCGGTGCGCGGCCGCTGGTGCTGTCCACCGCGTTCATTCTCGAAGAGGGCACCGCGCTGTCCGAGATCGCCCAGGTGGCCGAGGCGCTCGGCACCGCGGCGTCGGCGGCCGGTGTCTCGCTGGTGACCGGCGACACCAAGGTCGTGGACGCCGGGCACGGCGACGGCATCTTCGTCAACACCGCCGGTATCGGTGTCCTCGCCGACAGCGTCGATATCCGGCCCGAGCGCGCGGCCCCCGGCGATATCGTCATGGTCAGCGGTGAGATCGGGGTGCACGGTATCGCGGTGATGAGTTGCCGCGAAGGCCTGGAGTTCGGGACGACGGTGCTCAGCGATACCGCCCCGCTGGGCGGCCTGGTGGCCGCGATGCTGGAAACGGGAGCCGATCTGCACGTACTGCGCGACCCGACCCGCGGCGGAGTGGCCGCGACGCTGAACGAGATCGCCCGTGCCGCCGGGACGGGGATCTCGCTGGACGAGACGGCACTACCGGTACCGGCCGCGGTACGAGATGCCTGCGGGCTGCTCGGCCTGGACCCGATGTATGTCGCCAACGAGGGCAAATTGGTCGCTTTCGTACCGCCCGCGGACGCGGAGCGGGTACTGGCGGTGATGCGCGCCCATCCGCTCGGTGCGCATGCGGCGGTGATCGGCCGCTGTGTCGAAGAGCATCCGGGAATGGTGGTGGCGCGCACCGCGCTCGGCGGTACGCGGGTGGTCGACCTGCCCGCCGGTGAGCAGTTGCCACGGATCTGTTGACACGGCGGGTCCGCGGGGACCGCCGCCCGGAAGGAACGAGGTACACCGACGGTGCGGAAATCGGTGGCGGCCCTGCGAGCGGGATGGGCGGATCTGGACTCCGCGCAGCGCCGCGGCGTGGCCGGGATGATCCTCACGATCGTCGCCTTGCACCTCATCGGCTTCGCGACACTGCTGTTCCTGGTGGTCCCGGGTGGCTATCTCGTGGACGGCGCCGTCTTCGGCGCCGGTCTCGGAATCACTGCCTACACCTTGGGTATGCGGCACGCGTTCGACGCCGACCATATCGCCGCGATCGACAATACGACCCGCAAACTGGTGGCCGAGAACCAGCTACCGCTGTCGGTCGGTTTCTGGTTCTCCCTCGGGCATTCCACCATCGTGTTCGTGCTGGTCGCCCTGTTGGCGGCCGGCGTGAAGGCGCTCGCGGTCAATCTGCAGGACGACAATTCGCGGTTGCAGCAGTGGACGGGCGTCTTCGGTACGGGTGTGTCGGGTACCTTCCTCATCCTGATCGGGCTGCTGAACCTGGTGTCGCTGATCGGGATCTGGCGGGTGTTCCGCGGGATGCGCGGCGGTGCCTACGACGAAGCCGAACTCGAACGCCGGCTCGATGACCGCGGCGCACTGAACCGCGTCTTCGGTCCACTCATGCGCGCGGTGCGCCGGCCCTGGCAGATGTATCCGGTCGGGTTGCTGTTCGGACTCGGTTTCGACACCGTCACCGAGGTGGGTCTGCTCGTGATCGCCGGTGGCGCGGCGGCCACCGACCTGCCCTGGTACGCGATTCTCGTACTGCCCGTGCTGTTCTCGGCGGGTATGTCGCTGTTCGACGCCCTGGACGGGACATTCATGAACTTCGCCTACGGCTGGGCGTTCGCGGGCCCGGTCCGCAAGATCTACTACAACTTCGTGGTTACGGGCCTGTCGGTCGCGGTGGCCCTGTTGATCGGGGCGCAGGAGATCATTTCGATCCTGACCGAGAAGCTCGACCTCACCACCGGTCCGCTCGCCTGGATCGGTGCGCTCGATCTCGGCGCGATGGGATTCATCATCGTCGGGCTCTTCGTGCTGACCTGGGCTGCCGCCGCGGCCGTCTGGCGGTTCGGTGATGTCGAACAGCGGTGGCGGCGCGAAGTGCCGGTGGACCCGTGAGCACGCCCGCCGCCGCCCGGGGAACCGAGATGTTCGCCCGGTACGCCTACGCGCCCAACCGGCTCGGCTATTGCGGCCCGGCCGAGACGTCGGCCCTGCGCGGCGGCACCGCGGACCGGGTGCGGGCCGCGGCGCGCCATTTCACCGGGGCCTGGCCCTACCTGCGCGTGATGTCGCGTATGACCGGTATCGCCGATCCGCTGGATCATCGGCTCGTCGAGTCGTACTGGATCGGCGGCGGCGTCGGCGCGGGACTGGATCCGGAGGCCTTCGTCACCGAGCTACTCGCCGTGATCGGCCCGGCCGCCGGGCACTATTGGCAGTACCTCGCCGACGAATCGCTGGCCGGTGAGGCGGCGGCCAATCACTGCTTCCACGTCTTCGGCATCTACCCCTGGACCCGGTTGCTCGGTCGCGGCGGGGAACAGCCTATTCGCGTACTCGACTGCTGCCGGATCAGCTGGGCCACAGTGACGGCCAGGCACGGCGACGAACTGACGGTGCGGCGCCGCCGGCTGCGCTTCGACGCGGGCCGGTTGCTGCTGAGCGCGCCGGCGGCGCTGTCGGTGCCCGTGTGGGAGGACGGGTACTCCGCCGTGCCCGAGGCGGCGCCGGGGCAGCTGGTCGCCCTGCACTGGGACCGGCTGTGTGGCCTCCTGACTCCGGTACAGGCACGCACGCTCGCCGTGACGACCGCTCGGCAGCTGCGGGTCACCAACCGGAGACTGGCGGATCAGCCGACCGGCGTGGGCCACCGCCGATGATCGTCGTCGATGACGAAGGTGTGGGTGTGCCGGTAGCTGTTCGCGCCCACCGGTATCGCGTCGTGGACATGCCCGGGATCGGTCCGTCCGTCGTGGACGTGGCCGAGTGCGGCGGGATCGTACCGGGGCCAGTACCGCACCGCCGCGGCCAGACCGGCGCCGGCGACAAGGGCCAGTACGATCCAGGTGGTGGCGAACCCCGTCGAGGTGGCCAGCCGGCCCGCGAGCGGGTAGGTGATCAGCCAGCACAGATGCGACAGCGAGAACTGGGCGGCGAAGAGGGCGGGCCGGTCCTTCGGGTGTGCGGAGCGCCGCAGCACCCGCCCGGCG
Source organism: Nocardia sienata NBRC 100364 (assembly GCF_001613205.1). Classification (GTDB taxonomy): domain Bacteria; phylum Actinomycetota; class Actinomycetes; order Mycobacteriales; family Mycobacteriaceae; genus Nocardia; species Nocardia sienata. The sequence goes on from NZ_BDBX01000003.1 coordinate 199,164, forward strand.
GGAGTGATCGCCAGCCCGGTACCGGCGCCGATGAGTGCCCAGACCGCGAGGGCGGCGGTCCGGCTGTCGGGCACATACCGCGCCATCGCGATCGCGATCGCGATGGCGAGAACGAGAGTCGCCGCCCCGGCGAGCACGATCGGGCGCTCACCGACCCGGTCCAGCACCCGGGGCAGCGCCAGGGCCGCGAGCATCGTGCCGAATCCGTTCGCCGCCAGCAGCACCGCGACATCGGCGGGCGAGCCGCCCAGCACATCGCGCACGTAGTTGACGGTATTGACCATCACCACCGACCCCACCGCGGCCACCACGAGGTTCACCCCGAGCAGCCCGCGTAGCCGCGGGGTCGCGGCGAAGATCCGCAGACCGGCGGCGGTCCGGTGCCATATCCCGGTCGCCGCGCGGCGGACCGGGTTCGGAATCGCCGTGCCGGCGACCAGTATCGCGGAGACGAGAAAGCCCAGGGCCGTACCGGCGAACAGCCGGTGGAAATCCAGCACGGTGAGCAACAACGCCGCCAGCACCGGGCTGAGCAGGCTCTCCATCGTCGCGGCGAGTTGTGACGCGGACAGCGCCCGAGTGTATTCGCGTTCGTCGGGCAGGATATCGGGCAGCGTGGCCTGGAAGGCCGGGGTGAACACGGCCGACGCCGTCTGCAGCACCGCGATCGACAAATAGACCTGCCATACCTCCTGCACGAATGGCAGGGTCAGTGTCGCGGCGACGCGCACGAGATCCAGTGCCACCAGCAACCCGCGTCGCGGCAACCGATCGGCGTAGGCCGCCGCCACGGGTGCGACGGTGACGTACACGGCCATCTTGATCGTCAGCGCGGTGCCGAGGACGAGGCCCGCGTCCTTCCCGGCCAATTGATAGGCGAGCAGTCCCAGCGCCACGGTGGCCAGACCGGTGCCGCACAGGGCCGATACCTGCGCCGCGAACAGGCGCCGGTAGGCGCGATGGGCGAACAGTGACAACCCTGGACTCCTCGATCCGTGCCGAGCGGGAAGAATACGTGCTCGTGTACGCACACGATTCTAGTAGTCATTGGTCCGAGCTCCCGCCCCCGGATCTCGTGGACGCGGCCTCGACGGCACTGCGCATGCTGTCCGATCCCACTCGGCTGCGGCTGCTGTGGCTACTGAGCGGCGACGACGAACTGGATGTGGGTTCGCTGGCGGCCCGGGTATCGCTGGCCCGGCCGGCGGTCTCGCAGCATCTGGCCAAGCTCGAACTGGCCGGACTGGTGGTCCGGCGGCGGGCCGGCCGGCGCATGCTCTACCGCACCCGCGGTGGCCACGTGCGCCGTCTCCTGGTCGAAACCTTGAACGCCGCCGAACACCGGGTGCGCGGCATACCGGACCACGACTGAGGTCCGACGCGCACCGGCGGCGGTGCATCGGCCGGGCGGTTCAGCCGGCCGCTTCGGGGCGGTCGGCGAGCCCCAGGCGGAGGTGTTCGCTGTGATAGATCGCCTCGTCGAGCAGCTGGGCGACATGGCTGTCGTAGAGGCTGTAGACGATGCTGCGTCCGCTGCGGGCGCCGGTGACCAGGCCGAGGTTGCGTAGAAGTCGTAGCTGGTGGGAGACGGCCGACTGTTCCATCCCCACCGCCGTCGCCAGTTCGGTCACCGGGAGGGGGCCCTGGCGCAATTCGCTCAGGATGAGCAGCCGGCTCGGCGTGGCCAGTGCCTGCAGAGTGGTCGCGACGCGGGCCGCCGCGTCCCCGTCCAACCGCGCGATCGGGCGGTCCCGGCCTTCGACCCCGTGTCCCATAAGCAGACAGCATATCAACCAGCATAAATGAAGACGTCTTCATGTGTTCTGTTATGGTCGGTGGATCGTTCGTTCCCGCTGTGGAGGTGACCTGTGGCCGTTCCGACGCGTACGCCCACCGATTCGACGCGCGTGCCCGCCGCCGTGGCCGGGCGCCGGACGAAACTGTTCGAGCTGCCCGAAACCCGTTGGGCCGCAACAGCGGTGATGCTCTTCGCGGCCGGAGTCGCGACGCAGCTGGCCGGTGGCCCGTCCTGGTCGTGGTGGGCGCTGTACCTGGCCTGCTACGCCGCGGGCGGGTGGGAACCCGCCGTGGCCGGACTGCGCGCGCTGTGGGAGCGAACGCTGGACGTGGATCTGCTGATGGTGGCCGCCGCGCTGGGCGCGGCGGCGATCGGGCAGGTGGCAGACGGTGCGCTACTGATCGTCATCTTCGCGACCTCGGGCGCGCTGGAGGCCTTCGCGAGCGCGCGGACCGAGGATTCGGTGCGCGGTCTGCTGGATCTGGCGCCGGATACCGCGACGCGGATCACCGCGAACGACGAGGAGGAGACGGTCCCGGTCACCGACCTCGAGATCGGCGATACGGTCGTGGTACGCCCCGGTGAACGGATCGCCGCCGACGCCACCGTGATAGCCGGTGGAAGCGAGGTCGATCAGGCCACCATTACCGGGGAGCCGCTGCCGGTGGACAGATCCGCCGGCGACGAGGTCTTCGCCGGCACCCTCAACGGCACCGGCGCCCTGTGGATCCGCGTCGACCGCCTGGCGCAGGATTCGGTCGTCGCCCGGATCGCGGCTCTGGTCGAGCAGGCGAGCCGCACCAAGGCCCGCACCCAGCTGTTCATCGAGAAGATCGAGCAGCGCTACTCGGTGGCGATGGTGGTCGCCACCCTGGCGATATTCGTGGTGCCGCTGCTGTTCGGTGAGTCGCTGCAGCGGGCGCTGCTGCGCGCGATGACCTTCATGATCGTGGCCTCCCCGTGCGCGGTGGTGCTGGCGACCATGCCCCCGCTGCTGGCCGCCGTCGCGACCGCCGGGCGGCACGGAGTACTCGTCAAGTCCGCCGTCGTGATGGAGCGCCTCGGGACCACCGACCTGCTCGCGTTCGACAAGACCGGAACCCTGACCCGCGGTGTTCCCGAACTAGTCGAGATACGGTGCACGACCGACTCGTTCGACGCCGACGCGGTCCTGCGGCTCGCGGCGGCAGTGGAACGGCCCAGCGAACACCCGCTCGCCGCGTCCATCGTCCGGGCCGCTCGCGAGCGCGGGCTCGACGTGCCCGTGGTCGGTGATTTCGCCGCCGAACCCGGTCGCGGAGTCAGCGCACGTGTCGGTGACCACCGCGTCGAGGTCGGATCACCGGCGGTGCTGGTGGCGGCGCCCGCGCCCGGCGCGGATACCGAGACGGCCGCGGCCGCCGCGGCGGCCTTACAGGCGCGTGGTTGCACCGCGGTCGTGGTGACCTGCGACCACCGGCCGATCGGCGTCCTCGCCCTCGCCGACGAGATGCGCCCGGAGGCCGCCGCCGCGGTCATGGCATCGCGGCAGCTGACCGGGACGAACCCGGTGCTGCTGACCGGTGACAACCGGGTGGCCGCCGAGCGGCTGGCCACCCGGGTCGGCATCACCGATATCTGGGCCGAGTTGCTGCCCGCGGACAAGGTCGCCGCCGTCCGGCAGCTGCGGGCCGGCGGCGCAGCGGTGACCGTGGTGGGCGACGGGGTCAACGACGCGCCCGCCCTCGCGGCCGCGCACGCCGGTATCGCCATGGGCGGCGCGGGTTCGGATCTGACGCTGAGAACTGCCGATGCCGTGGTGGTCCGCGACGATCTCACCGCCATCCCCGCGGTGCTCGCGCTGGCCCGGCGGGCCCGGCGCATCGTGATCGCCAATCTGGCGATCGCCGCATCCTTCATCGCGGTGCTGGTGGTGTGGGATCTGGTGGGCACCCTGCCGCTACCGCTCGGCGTGGCGGGACACGAGGGCTCCACGATCATCGTGGGTCTCAACGGCCTGCGCCTGCTGCGCGGCGCCGCGTGGCGGCGAGCCATGGGAGCCGGCCCGGCCACCTGACGGGTGGCCGCGGACCCGCGCTGCCGGCGGATCGCCGTCTCCCGGCGCGTCGCCGGTAAGGGCACATCCTCCCATCCGGCTCCGTAACGCGGGCCCGGCCGGACTCAGCCCGGAAGCGGCGCGCGGAAATGGCTGGGTTCGGCGTCGGCCGGCAGATCGGCGGCGGTGGCGAACGGTTCGACCTCGGCGCGCAGGTCCACGAGGTGACGGGCATGGGCCGCCAGGGACCGGTCCTCGTCGGAGACCGGCGTCCACTGCTGGATGGGCCGCGCTTTGCCCGCGGCGTCCACCGCCACGACCACGGCCAGGCCGTGCGCGGCGAGGGCCGGCTCGTCGGAATGCGGATCGGTCGCGGTCACGTGCGCGCTGATGTGCATACTGCGCGGGCCGGTATGGATCAGCCGCGCGGTGACCTCCACGATATGGCCGATGACGATCGGCCGGTAGAAGCGGATACCGCCGAAATAGGAGGTGATCACATGCTGGCCGGCCCAGTCGGCCCCGCAGACATAGGCGGCTTCGTCGATCCACCCCATCGTGCGCCCGCCGTGCACCTTGCCGCCCCAGTTGATATCCGAGGGCGCCGCCAGGAACCGCAGCGTCGCGCTCGGCGCGGTGCCGGCGGCGGTGTAGCGCTGCGCGGCCATGGCCTCCTCGATACGCTTGCGGACCGATATCCGCGCCCGGGCCTGCCGATGGCGCCGCAGTTCGAGAATCGTGGCCGGTTCCCACTGGGGCACCGCGACCGTGCGCCGCGCCTCGTCGACGGCGACGAAGATCGTGAGGCACTGCGCCATCTGGACCGGTCTCTGCCGGGTGGGGTCGGTCGAGTAGACGCTGACCAGAATGTGCATGCTCGTCCGGCCGGTGTACACGAGGTTCGCATGCAGCTCGACCAGTTCCCCGACCGCGATCGGCCGATCGAGGTGGATATTGCCCACGTAGGCGGTGACACAGTAGCGGCCGCTCCACTGGGCCGCCGCCGCATAGGCGACCTTGTCGATCCATTCGAGGAGCTTGCCGCCGTCCACCGCGCCCGCGATACCCGCGTCGGCGGGTTTGACGAGGAAGCGGTGGATCGCCTCGGACCGTCTACCGGACGCGGCGGGGGTCGGGAGGGGGTCGATGGTTGTGGCGTTCACGGGCCTGCCGATCTGCTCGGGTGGTGGGAAGTACGGGTCCCGACTCCGTTGTCGTCGGAGCAGAATAGGCAGGCGCGGCGCTACGGGCGAGTAGGACACCGCCCGGAGCCGGGAACCCGGCGATTCGTTCGGTGTATGCAGGTCCCGGCGGGATACACAGGCGCCGCGGTGTCCCGAGAAATGGCTCGGAGGGGTGTTTGAGAGGGCGCGCGGTGGTTATTCGCCCGACGATCGGCCGGACCGCCTGCCGATCGCATCCGACGAGAGGGGACAGGCGATGAGTGCGAAGGACAAGCTCGACAACAAAGCCGAGGATCTCGCCGGTCAGGCCAAGGAAAAGCTCGGAAAGGCCACCGGCGACGAGGAGACGAAGAACGAGGGCAAGGCCGACCAGACCAAGTCCAACCTGAAGGATGCGGGTGAGAAGGTGAAGGACGCCTTCCGCGACTGATCGAACCTGCGAACGGGCGACGCCGGGACATCGGCGTCGCCCGTTCGGTGTCCGGACCTGCTCGCAGCCGCGGATCCGGCGCGCCCCGGTGCAGAGCACCGTGGTCGCCTCCTTCGCCACACTCACCGCGGACCCGGTGGCGGATCATCCGGGGTCACGCGCCGGAGGGGACCGGCCCGTCATCACTGCCGGCGGGTCCGCGGACCGCCTCCGGCTCCGTCGATCGCCGGGGCGGTGGGGCGTCGAATCCCGGTAACCGGCCGGCGACCAGCGGGATCATGAGCTGGATCAGCGGTCCGATGGCGACCGCGTACACCACGGTGCCGAGACCGACGCTGCCGCCGAGCAGCCAGCCGGTGCTCAACACCGACAACTCGAGAATTGTCCGGACCCGGCGGATGGGCCATCCGGTCCGGCGGGCGAGCCCCGTCATCAGACCGTCGCGCGGGCCCGGTCCCAGCCCCGCGCCGATGTACAGCACACTGGCCAGTGCGTTGAGCACGACCGCGAACACCATCACCGCCACCCGGACCGGCATCAATTCCCAGTACGGGAGCAGCCAGAGACCCGCGTCGACCGAAACACCGACGAGCACCACATTGCTCACCGTTCCCACGCCGGGCCACTGGCGCAGCGGAATCCAGGCCAGTAGTACCACCGCGCCGGTCAGCACGGTCACCGTTCCGAAGCTCATCGGCACCTGCCGGGTGACCCCCTGGTGAAAGACATCCCATGGGTCCAAACCTATTGCTGCGCGGATCATCACGGCCATCGATAAGCCGTACAGACAGAGCCCTGTGAACAGTGCGGTGAGACGTAGGATCACAGCACGAGCTTTCCCATATCTGGCCCCTTCGTACAGAGCCGGTTGGGCACAACTGGATACTCATCTGGCTGGGTGATTCGCTCGCCGTCCTCCTGGCTGGGGCAGATTCGGTGAGGTCGGCCCGCGCGCCGGATCCGCGACCACATCGCTGAAGTCCTTCGCCGCCCCCGGTTCCCTTGTGGTCAGGGCCGGACCATGTCGCGCGGATGCCGAACCGGGGCCCAAAGGATCGCGTGTACGGGTGGTCGGCGCGTCCATGGGCAAAACGCCGGACCCGGTTGCACGGCACGTGGGCAGTGTGCATAAATTGTCCGGCGCACGTCTGATAGCTGTTTGCTCTTAAAGGTGTTCACGTGCAGGGGCGTGGACACCGCTTCGTCCCACGAAGTCGTACCCAGGCTCCGAGCGCGGCAGGGGGTGTTTTCTGCTGCGCTCCAGTGCCTCCGAGTCCGAGCGAGAGGTTGGAAGATGAATTCGAGATCGGCCACAGCTGTCGTCCACGATCGTGATCTCATTCCGTTGTCGCGGGCGCAGTACAGCATGTGGCTGGCCGATAATCTTCCAGGCCGGCCGAACGTCAATATCGCACACTACGTCGATATCGAGGGCGAGGTCGATGTCGACCTGTTCACCGAGGCAACCAATATCGCTGTCCGGGAGACCGAATCGCTCGTCGTGCGGGTGGTCGAATACGAAGGTCGACCCTATCAATTCGTGGACCGCAGCATAATCTGTTCCGACGCCCTGCTGGACCTGTCCGATGCCGACGACCCCTACGCCGCGGCAATGGAGTGGATGCGCCGCGACTACAGCACCAAGGCCGTCGATCTCGGTCGTGACCGGCTCTCCGTCACCAAACTCATCAAGATCGGCGAGCAGCGGTACCTGTGGTACGGACGCGCACATCATCTGATCATCGACGGATACGGCGCATTCAATTTCATCGGCCGGGTCAGCGAGCACTACAACGCGATCCTGGAGAATAGACAGCCGCCGCCGCTGGTGGCGGCGGACCTCCGGACCATCGCCGAAGCAGATCGCGCGTACCACGCGAGTCCGCGCTTCGAATCCGACCGGGCGTACTGGCGCGAGAAGGTATCCGGGCTCCCCGCACCGGTGAGTCTTTCGGGGCGAGCCGCGCGCTGGAGTGACAACGATCATCTGGCGGTCCGACAGCTGCCTGGCCGGCTGTCGGAGTTGTTGGAGCAGTTCGCGGAGAAGCAGCGGGCCTCGTCCGCCCAGGTGGTCATCGCGGCGTTCGCCGCCTTCCTGGCCAGGATGACCGATTCCGACGACGTGGTGCTGTCGATGCCGGTGAGCGGCCGGGTGACCCGGCGGCTGCGGCACGCCGCCGCCATGCTGGCGAATATGGTGCCGATCCGATTCGAGGTGACGCCGCGGACCACGGTCGAGGAACTGGTCGGCGCCGCGGTATCCGAACTCGTCGCGGCGATCCGGCATCAGCTCTACCGATTCGAGGATATGCGCCGTGATACGAAATTCGCCGATACAGCGGCCAATTCGTTCGGCCCGGTCGTGAACATCCTGTTCTTCGACAGCGAGATCCGCCTGGGATCCGCCGTCGGGCGTTATCGCGCTCTTACTTCCGGCGCGCTCGACGATCTGCAGCTGAACCTCTACCGGCCCGGCGCGGACGGCCCCCTGTACCTCGAACTGCACGGCAACCCGAATCTGTACAGCCAGGACGAACTCGAACTGCACACCACGCGGTTCGTCGAATTCCTGCGGCGTCTGCTGGAATCGCCCCTGGACACTCCCGTCGTCGATCTCCACCTCGTCGATCCAGCGGAAGAGCAGCGCGTTGTCGGCGAACTCGCGGGCCGCGACGGTGTGGTCGCGGAAACGACGTTGGTCGGCCTGCTCACCGAGCAGGCCGCGGCAACCCCCGACGCGGTCGCCGTGACCTGCGGCTCGACCTCCCTGACCTACCGGGAGCTGGACGAGCGGTCGAATCGGTTCGCCCGCACCCTCCTCGCGCGCGGCGCCGGGCCGGAAGCCCTGGTGGCCGTCGCGATGCCACGGGACGCGGACCTGATCGTCGCCACCTTGGCCGTGCTGAAATCGGGGGCGGGATATCTGCCCCTGGATATCGCCCACCCCGCCGACCGGCTCGAATACGTGCTCGCCGATGCCGGGCCGGTGCTGGTGGTCACGAAGCCCGCACTACGCCGGAGCGTCCCGGGCGATCCCGACCGCATCGTCGTATTGGACGATCGCATCGGATCCGACGGCGACAGTACGCCGGTCACCGATGTCGAACGGTCCCGCCCGTTGCGACCGGACAATATCGCCTACGTCATCTACACATCCGGCTCGACCGGTCGCCCGAAAGGCGTGCCGATCTGCCATCGCGCGGTGGCGTCGTACCTGATCAATGCCTGCGCCGAGATCGGGGTCCGGGCCGGCGACGTGTGGACGCTGTTCCACTCCTTCGCGTTCGACTACTCGGTGTGGGAGATCTTCGGGCCGTTGGTTTCCGGGGGCCGCGTCGTGGTGATGGACACGGCGACCACCCGGTCGCCCGACGATGTCGTACTTCTGGTGGCACGCGAAAAGGTGACTGTTTTCAACCAGACGCCCTCGGCGTTTCAGCAGTTCGCCGCCGCCCGGGAACGATACGCGGCCGGCGGGGAGGCCGAGGGGCCGTTGGCGTTGCGGTCGGTGATCCTGTCGGGAGAGCGCCTGGATCCGGCGGGACTGGCCGCCTGGTACGAACACACTCCGCGAGTGCCGGTCGTGGCCAACAGCTATGGGATCACCGAGACCACTGTTTTCGTCACCTATCTGCCGCTGACCCCGAAGTCGGCGGTGCCGGGGGCCGCGAGCGCGATCGGCACGGCTCTTCCGGGACTGCGCACCTATGTGCTGGACGGGCGGTTACGACCGGCACCGCTGGGGGCCTGGGGTGAGATCTACGTTTCGGGGGCACAGCTGTCGCGGGGATATCTCGGGCGACGCGCGCTGAGCGCGGCCCGTTTCGTCGCCGACCCCTTCGGCGCACCGGGGGCGCGCCTCTATCGCAGTGGGGATATCGCCCGCTGGAACCACCGGGGCGAACTGGAATATCGCGGCCGGGCCGATCAGCAGGTCCAGTTGCGCGGGTTCCGGATCGAACTCGACGAGGTCCGTAATGTGCTGCTGGCCGACAGCGCGGTGGCGACTGCGGTCGTGGTCGTCCATCGCCCCGGTACGGAGGCGGCGCGGCTGGTCGCCTATGTGGTGCCGGCCGGCGGTCCGGCCACCGGCCTCGTCGACACCCTGCGCGACCGGGTGGCCGCGATCCTGCCGGAGTACATGGTGCCGGCGAGTGTCGTGGTGATACCCGAACTGCCGTTGACCGTCAACGGCAAGATCGATCACCGGGCCCTGCCCGAGCCGGTGTTCGATTCGGCCGCCGCCTACGTCGCGCCGAGCACTGTGGTCGAGGAGACGATCGCCGACGTGTTCGCCGAGCTCCTCGGCCTCGAACGGGTCGGCGTGTTGGACGATTTCTTCGACCTGGGTGGCAATTCGCTCACCGCGACCAGCGCCGCCGTCCGGATCGGCGAGCTGACCCGCTGCGATGTCTCGGTGCGCGATCTGTTCGGGGCGCCGACTGTGGCCGGCCTCGCGGCGCATATCGCGGCCGGACACCGCTCCGCCCGTCCCGCCCTGCGCGCCCTGCCGCGGGTGGACCCGATCCCGCCGGCCCCGGCCCAGAACCGGATGTGGCTGATCAACCAGCTGGACCCGGACTCGGCGGCGTACAACATCCCGCTGGTGGTGCAGCTGACCGGCCACCTCGATGTGGCGGCCCTGCGGACCGCGCTCGTCGACGTCCTGGATCGGCACGAAGCGCTGCGCACTGTTTTCCCTGCCGTCGAGGGGGCGGGTTCCCAGGTCGTATTGCCGGCCGAGGCGGTGGTCGCCGGTCTGGATCTGATTCCCGAGATCGCGGACGGCGCGGATGTCGAGAATCGGATCACCGACCTCGCCGCGCAGGGTTTCGATGTGAGCGTCCGGCCGCCACTGCGCGGCGCCCTGTTCGCGTCGGCCGACCGGCGCCGGCACATCCTGGCCGTCATCCTGCATCACATCTGCTGTGACGGATCGTCGCTGCGGCCGCTGTCGGCCGATCTCGCGACCGCCTACGAGGCCAGGGTGCAGGGCAAAACGCCGGACTGGCAGCCGTTGCGGGTGCAGTACGCCGATTACAGCGTCTGGCATCGCGATCTGCTCGGTGACGAAACGGACCCGGATTCGCCGGCAGCCCGTCAGCTGAAGTACTGGGCGAGTCGATTGGCCGGTAAGCCGCCGGTGCTGGAATTGCCCACCGATCGGGCCCGGCCGGCCCAGCGGTCGCTGCGCGGCGACCGCACCGAGACCGTGATCCCGGCCGAGGTCTTCCGCGGGATCGAGGCGCTGGCCCGGTCGGCGAACGTCACCACCTTCATGGTCGTGCACGCCGCGCTCGCCGTGCTGCTCGCCCGGCTGTCGGGCTCCGACGACATCACCGTGGGCACTGCTGTGGCCGGCCGTGGGGAGCACGCGCTGGAGCCGCTCGTGGGGATGTTCGTCAATACGGTGGCGTTGCGTACCGAGGTCCGCCCGGGCGAATCCTTCACCGGCTTCCTGGCGCGGGTGCGCGCTGTCGATGTGGACGGCTTCGCCAACAGCGACCTGCCCTATGAACGGGTCGTGGAGGAGGTCGACCCCCGGTGGTCGGCCGCGCACGCCCCGCTGTGCCAGGTGTACCTGGCCTTCGAGAACATGGAACGGCCCCGCCTGGAACTGCCCGGCCTCACCGTGGAGGTGCTGGACCCGGGGGCGGGAACGGCGAAGGTGGATCTGGTCGTCACCGTCGCGGAGAACGCTTCCGACGGTGGCGATGTCGCGCTGCACGTCGAGTATGCGACCGACCTGTTCGACCGGCGCACGGTCGCGGAATTCGCGGCTCGGTTGAACCGGGTGCTCGACGCTGTCGTGACCGAGCCGGACATCCGGGTCGACGCGGTGGATGTTCTCTCCGAAGCCGAACGGGCCGGACTCGTCCCGGCCGTGGGAGCCCCGGCCGAGACGCCGCGGCTCCTGGCCGAGGTCCTGGCGGTACCGGACAGTGACGCGGTAGCTGTGATGGCGGGCGACCGGTCGGTCACCTACGGCGAACTGGACGGGTGGTCGAACCGGATAGCCCGCGAGCTCATCGGGCGAGGGGTGGGCCCGGGCGACCACGTCGCGCTGGTGATGGGCCGTTCGGTCGAATTGGTGGCCGGTATGCGGGCGGTGGCGGTGACCGGCGCGGCCTTCGTCCCGGTGGACCCGCGGAATCCGGCCGAACGGATCGCGCTGATGCTCGAGGACGCCGAGGTCCGGATCGCGGTGACGGTGGAATCCACGCGGGCACTGCTGCCCGAGTCGATCACGCAGCTGGTACTCGACGATCCGGCCACCGTGGCCGCGCTCGCTGCCGGATCGGCGGCGCCGGTGACCGATCGGGAACGGATCCGGCCCTGCCGTGTTCTCGATACGGCGTACCTGCTGTACACCTCGGGCTCGACCGGCACGCCCAAGGGCGTCGCGGTCACACACGAGGGTCTGGCGAACTTCGCCGCCGAACAGCGTGAGCGCTATCGGGTGGAGCCGTCGTCTCGGGTATTGCAGCTGGCCGCACCCGGATTCGACGCGGTCGTCCTGGAACTGCTGATGGCGCATGCGAACGGTGCCGCGCTCGTCGTCTCGCCGCCGGATGTCTTCGCCGGCGCGGAACTGGCGGAACTCATCCGCGCCCGGCGGGTCTCCCACGCGTTCGTGACGCCGAGTGTGCTGGCGACCATGTCCCCGGCGGGCCTGGACTGCCTGCGGGTGCTCGTGGCCGGCGGCGAGGCGGTCCCGGCCGAGACGGTGGCGACATGGGCGCCCGGCCGGGAATTGTTCAACGGATACGGTCCGACCGAGACCACCATCATGGTCGCGATCAGCGATCCCTTGTCGGTGGGCGACCGGGTGACGATCGGCGGCCCGATCCGCGGTATTGAAGCCGTGGTCCTCGACGCGGGGTTGCGGCCGGTGCCGGTCGGGGTGACGGGGCACCTCTTCGTCTCCGGTGTGCAATTGGCCCGCGGCTATCTGCGGCGGCCCGCGGCCACGGCGGCCGCGTTCGTGGCCGCGCCCTTCGGTCCGCCCGGCACCCGGATGTACCGCACCGGCGACCTGGCGCGCTGGACCGCGGACGGGACGCTGGAATACGTCGGTCGCACCGACTTCCAGGTCAAGATCCGCGGCCAGCGCATCGAGCTGGGCGAGATCGAGACCGCGCTCGCCGCGCATCCGGCGGTGGCGGTCGCGCATGTGGTGGGTGTCGCCGGCGAGCACGGCGCGCGCTTGGCCGCCTACGTGGTGCCCGCGGCCGCCGGGGTGGATACCGCGGAGTTGCTGGCGTACACCGCCCAGCGCCTGCCGGCGCATATGGTCCCCGAGGCCGTGCTGGTGCTCGACAGATTGCCCCTCTCCTCGGTCGGCAAGATCGATCGCGCCGCGCTGCCCGAGCCGGTGTTCGGTGCGGCCACCGCGGAATTCGTCGCGCCGCGCGACAGCGTGGAACAGACCGTGGCGCGGGTGTGCGCGCAGGTACTCGGTGTCGAGCGAGTCGGCGCCTTCGACAGCTTCTTCGACCTGGGCGGCAACTCGCTGTCGGCCACCCGGGTGGCCGGTCGGTTGAGTGCCGAATTCGGTGTGGATATCGCACTGCGCACGGTGTTCGACGCACCGACGGTCGCGGCCCTGGCCGATCGGCTGCGCACCAGCGCACCGGCCGGCCGGCAACCACTCGTGCCGCAGCACCGGCCGGAGCGGATCCCGCTGTCACCGGCGCAGACGCGGATGTGGTTCCTCAATCAATTCGATACGGCCTCGCCGCTGTACAACATCCCGCTGGTGTTGCGACTGTCGGGCGATCTCGATGTGGCGGCCGTACAGGCCGCCCTCGCCGATGTGCTCGGCCGGCACGAAGCGCTGCGCACTCGCTACCCGGACAGCGACGGCGGACCACACCAGGTGATTGTGCCGGTGGCGGACGCCTGGGTGCCGCCGGAACCGGTACCGGTGGCGGCCGACGCCGTCGAGTCCCGGATCGTCGCGGCGACCACGGCCGGGTTCGACGTCACGCGCGAGGTCCCGTTCCGGGTCACCCTGCTGCGCAGTGCCCCCGGAGACCACACGCTGGTCCTGGTCGTCCACCACATCAGCTTCGACGGCTCGTCGCTGGCCCCCCTCGCCGCGGATCTGATGGCCGCTTACCGCGCCCGGCACCGCGGCCACGAGCCGCAGTGGGCGCCGCTGCCGGTGCAATACGCCGATTACACGCTGTGGCAACGGGAACTGCTCGGAACCGACGACGATCCGCACAGCCCCACGGTCGCGCAGACCGAGTACTGGCGCACGGCTCTCGCCGAGCTGCCCGAGGTGCTCGACCTGCCCACCGACCGACCCCGCCCGGCCCGGCAGAGCTTCCGGGGCGCGACGTATTCCACCACGCTGCCGGCGGATCTCCACCGCGACGTGATCGCCCTGGCCCGCCGCCACGACACGACCGTGTTCATGGTGATGCACGCCGTCTACGCCGCGCTGCTGGCGCGCTTGTCCGGCACCGGTGACATCGCCGTCGGAACCCCGATCGCCGGCCGCGGCGAACCGGGCCTCGACGGCCTGGTCGGTATGTTCGTCAACACGCTGGTGCTGCGGACCCGGGTCACGCCCGATGCGTCGTTCGCCGCGGTCCTCGACCAGGTCCGCGCCGCGGATCTGGCCGCCTTCGAAAATGCCGATATCCCGTTCGAGCGGCTGGTCGAAGTGCTCAATCCGCCCCGGTCGACGGCGCACGCGCCGCTGACCCAGGTGGGGTTCTCGTTCCAGAACATCGAGATCCCGGCCGTACGGATCGACGGCCTGACGGTCACGGCCCGGATGATCGATCCGGCCGTGGCCAAATACGATCTGCACCTCAATCTGGTCGACACCTTGTCCGCCGAGGGCGGAGCCGGGGGGATGGCAGTCGAATTCGGTTATGCCACCGACCTGTTCGACGAATCGTCGATTCGCTCGATCTTCGACCGCTACCAGGTGCTGTTGCGCGCGGTCCTCGCCGATCCCGCCGCACCCGTCGGCGATATCGATCTGCTGACCGGGGCCGAGCGGCGGGCACTGGCCGAGCGGTCGGCCGGCGCGCGCACCGTCGCCGGTCCGGCGACCGTGGCGGACCTGTTCGCGGCACAGGTCACTGCCACCCCGCGGAATACGGCTGTCATAGACGCCGCGACCGGCGAACGACTGGACTACGGGAACTTCGGGCAGCGAGTGAACCGGCTGGCGCGCGCGCTCATCGACCGGGGTGCGGGGCCGGGGACCGTGGTGGCGGTCGCCATGCACCGCTGCGTCGACCTGCTCACCGGCCTGTACGCGATCCACGCCGCCGGTGCCGCGTACCTGCCCCTGGATCCGGAACATCCGGCCGACCGGATCCGCTCGGTCTGCGCGACCGCCCGGCCGGTCGCAGTGCTCACCCGGGGTGACGACATGGATCTGCCGCCCGATGTGCCGCGGTGGCCGATCTCCGAGTTGTCGGCGGCCGGGGGCGACCCGTCGCCGGTCACCGATGCCGAGCGGATCAGGCCACTGCATCCCGACGATCTGGCCTACGTCATCTACACCTCCGGTTCGACCGGCGTCCCCAAAGGTGTTTCCGTCCCCCACCGGGCGGTGGCGAACCAGCTGTGCTGGATGCGCGACCACTACGAGCTCGGCGATTCCGATGTGATGATCTGGCGTACGCCGGTGACCTTCGACCTGTCGGTATGGGAACTGTTCTCCGCTGCCGTATGTGGTGCGGCACTGGTGGTCGCGGACGCCGATGCCCACCGTGACCCCAGGGTGCTGGCCCGGCTGCTGGCCGAATTTCGGGTGACAACAGTCGATTTCGTACCGTCGTTGCTCGCCGCGTTCCTGGCGACCGCCCAGGATCGCGGGCTCCCGGACCTGCGGCGTGTCCTGTGCATCGGCGAAGCGCTTCCGGCCGAGACGGTCCGGCGCTTCACCGAGTTCGGCACCGCGCGTATCGACAATCTGTACGGGCCGACCGAGGCCGCGGTCAGCGTCACCTCCCACCGTGTCGAGGACGTCTCCGGCACCGCTGTGCCGATCGGCGTACCCGAGGCGAATGTGGTGGTCCGGGTGCTGGACGCCCGGCTGCATCCGGTCCCGGACGGTGTCACGGGCGAGCTGTACCTGGGCGGGGTGCAGTTGGCCCGCGGATATCACGAACGCCCGGCGCCGACCTCGGCCTTCTTCGTCGCCGACCCGTCGGGCACCGGTGCCCGGATGTACCGCACCGGTGACCTGGTGCGCTGGGACTCCAGCGGCAACCTGCACTACGTGGGCCGAGCCGACACCCAGGTGAAGCTGCGCGGTCTCCGGATCGAACCCGGCGATATCGAGGCCGCGCTGGTGGCCCACGCCACCGTGGACGCCGCGGTGGTACAGGTGCGCACCGATCACGGCGAACAGCGTCTGGTCGCCCATGTGGTCGCGCCGTCGTCGTGCGACACCCAGGAGATCCGCGCGTCGCTGCGGGAACTGCTGCCCGCCTACATGATTCCGGCCACGGTGATCCGGATCGATTCGATTCCGCTCACCGCGAACGGCAAGGTCGATCATCGGGCGCTGCCGGCGCCGGACCCGGCCCTGCGCACGGCCGAGTTCCGGGAGCCGCGGGGTCTGGTCGAGCAGACGGTGGCGGGTGTCTTCGGCGAGTTGCTCGCACTGCCGCGCATCGGGGCCGGGGACGATTTCTTCGAGCTGGGGGGTAATTCGCTGCTCGCGACGCGGGCGCTGAGCCGTATCGGCGATATCCTCGAGGTCACCGTCGCGGTGCGGGTGATCTTCGAGGCACCCACCGTCGCCGACCTCGCCGAGCGCATCACCCGGTTGCGGGAGGTACCGAGCCTTCCCGCACCCGCGCCCCGCCCGCGCCCGCAGCGGGTACCGCTCTCGCCGGCGCAGACCCGGATGTGGTTCCTCAACCAGTTCGATCCGGCGGCCGCCGGATATGTCGTTCCGCTGGCGATCCGGCTCGACGGCGTACTCGATATCGGCGCGCTCACGGCCGCTGTCGGCGATGTGGTCGAGCGGCACGAGAGTCTGCGTACCGTGTACCCGGCCGTGGACGGTGTTCCGGCCCAGGTGGTGCTCCCGGTCGAGGAGGTCGCCGCGCACGGAGATCTCGTCGGGGAACCGATCGCCGAGTGCGAACTGCCCCGGCGGCTGGCGACGTTCTTCGGCGGCACCTTCGATGTGGCCCAGGGCGTGCCCGTGCGGGTCGGGCTCTTCCAGCTCTCCGAATCGGTGTGGGTGCTCGCGCTGGCCGCGCATCACATCAGCTGTGACGGTTTCTCGGTGGCACCGCTGGCCGCCGATCTGATGACCGCTTACCGGGCGCGTTCCCTGGGCGGCCGGCCGGGGTGGGCGCCGCTGCCGGTCCAGTTCGCCGATTTCGCGCTCTGGCAGCGTGAGGTGCTCGGGGCGCCGGACGATCCACGGTCGCGCAGTGCGCGCGAGATCGCCTACTGGCGTGCGCGGCTCGCGGGAATCCCCGATGTCCTGGATCTGCCGTCCGATCGGCCGCGACCCTTGCGGCGCACCCAGCGCGGCGCATTCGTCCAGGTAGCGATTTCCGGTGACCTGCACCGGAGAGTGCAGACGTTGGCGCGCCGCGGCGGCGCCACCACGTTCATGGTGGCGCATACGGCGCTTGCGGTGTTGCTGGCCCGGCTCTGCGGTGGTGACGACATCACCATCGGCGTGCCGCACGCGGGCCGCGGGCACCGCTCGCTCGACGGTCTGGTGGGCATGTTCGTCAACACACTGGTGATGCGGACCCGGGTCGCGCCGCATCAGACCTTCCGGGAACTCCTGGAACAGGTCCGGCGGGCCGATATCGAAGCCTACGACCACGCCACCGTTCCGTTCGAACAGCTGGTGGAAGTGTTGAATCCGGTGCGTTCGGCCGCGTATACGCCGCTGTTCCAGGTGATGCTCGCCTACCAGAACATGGACCGGGCCCACGTCGAGCTGCCGGAACTGACCGTGGACGATATCGACCCCGGCGACGATGCCGCGATCTACGACCTGCTGCTGATGATCTCGGAAGGGCACGGCGCCCACAACGAGCCGGTCGGTATGACGCTGCGCCTCACCTACGCCACCGACCTGTTCGACGAGGACACCGCCGCGCGGTTTGCCGCGCAGTTCGTCCGCGTACTCGAGGCCGCGGCGGCCGATTCGAATGCGGCGGCCGGCGATATCGACCTGCTCGACGCGGCCGACCGGACAACGCTCCTGCACCGGTGGAACGCCACCGGCGGCCCCGTCGTAACCGGCAGAACCCTGGTCGACCTGTTCGACGACCAGGTCGCCCGCACCCCGGCCGCGCCGGCGCTGCGCGGGGAGACCGGGGATGTGCTGACCTACCGGGATTTCGACCGCCGTGTGAACCGTCTCGCCCGCTGGCTGACCGACCGCGGTGCCGGACCGGAAAACCTTGTGGCCGTATCGATCCGGCGTTCCGTCGACCTCGTCACCGCGCTGTATGCCGTGGTCAAGACCGGGGCTGCGTTCCTTCCCATCGACCCGGACCATCCGGCCGCGCGTATCGGCCGGGTGCTCGGGGCGGCCCGGCCCGTGCTGGTGCTGACCACATCCGCGGACGAAGGGGATCTGCCGGCGGCGTACCCCATCGAGGCGATCGATCAGGCCGACCTGAGCGACTACAGCGATGTCCCGATCACCGATGCGGACCGCCGGGCGCCGCTGCGTCCGGACAACGCGGCCTATGTGCTGTTCACCTCTGGTTCCACCGGCCTTCCGAAGGGGGTCGCGCTGACCCATGCCGCGACCACGGCGCAGCTGGCCTGGGCGCAGCGGCAGTGGCCGCACGACGGGTCCGATGTGGTGCTGTACAAGACCCCCGTCACCTTCGATATCGCGGTGTGGGAACTGTTCTGGCCGTTACAGACCGGCGCGCAGCTCGTGGTCGCCGCTCCGGGGGGCCACCGTGACCCGGCCTACCTGGCGAAAACCGTCGCCGAACACCGGATCACCACAGTGCATTTCGTCCCGTCGATGCTCGATGTACTGCTCGACACCACCGCTGCGCCGTTGCCGTCGGTCCGCCGGGTGTTCGTCGCCGGTGAAGCGCTGGCCCAGCGCACCGTCGACACGTCTGCGCGGATTTTCCCGAACGCCGAGGTCGTGAACTGGTACGGGCCGGCCGAGGCCGAGGTCGTCACCAGCCACCGGTGCCTGCCGGGGGAGGGCTCACGGGCGACCGTGCCGATCGGGCGGCCGGTCGCCGGCATGCGCGTCCATGTCCTGGACTCCCGGCTGCGACCCGTTCCGTTCGGCGTGACCGGCGAACTCTACGTCTCGGGTGTGCAGACGGCCCGCGGTTACCACGGCCGCCCCGACCTCACCTGTGCCACGTTCGTCGCGCACCCCTTCGGCGTACCGGGGGAGCGGCTGTACCGCACCGGCGACCTGGTCCGCTGGACGAAGTCCGGCGATCTGGAGTTCACGGGGCGCGGCGATTTCCAGGTCAAGGTGCGCGGGCAGCGGGTGGAGCCCGGTGAGATCGAAGCCGCGCTGTGCGCGCTGCCGGAGGTCGCCCGTGCCGTCGTCGTCGCGACGACGGAACGGATCACCGGTTACGTGACGCTCGTCCCCGGTGCCGAGGCCACGGGCCGCGAGCTGCGTGACCGGATCGCGCGTACGCTCCCGGCCTATCTCGTGCCGGCCGCCGTTCAGGTACTGGCGGCGATCCCGCTCACCGCCAACGGCAAAGTGGACCGCGCGGCGCTGCCCCGGCCGGTGTTCGAGGACCGGGCCGAACACGTGGCTCCGCGCACCGAGCGGGAAACGGTGCTGGCGCGCATCGTCGCCGGCTTGATCGGAAACGAGCAGGTGAGCGTGACCGCCGATCTGTTCGAGATCGGTGTCGACTCGCTGTCGGCCGCGCGGATCGCCGCCCGCGCCGAGGCGGCGCTGGGTGTCGAGGTCGGCATCCGCGATATCTTCGACGAGCCGACGATCGCCGGCCTGGCGCACCGGCTCGCCACCCGCACCGGCGGCGCCGCCCTCCCACTCACCGCGCGCGAGCGTCCGGCGGCCGTCCCGCTGGCGGCGGCGCAGCGCCGGATGTGGTTCCTCAACCAGTACGACACCGGATCCGCCGCATACAACATCTGCTTCGCGGCCCGGCTCAGCGGCGCGCTGGATCTCGCGGCGCTGCGCGCCGCTTTCCGGGACGTGATCGTCCGGCACGAGCCGTTGCGGACGATCTACCCCACGGTGGACGGCGAGCCCTGCCAGGTCGTCCTGGACGCCCCGGCCGCCGGGTCCGATCTGCTGCCGGAGGCCGAACCGGTCGCCGACGAGGCCGAACTGGCCGACCGGATCCGGCGGGTCGCCGAAACCGGCTTCGACGTCGCGGTCTCGGTGCCGGTCCGGGCCGGGCTGTACCGTACCGGGGGCGGGGAACACGCACTGGTCGTGGTGGTACACCATATCGCCGCCGACGGCGCCTCGATGCCGGTGCTGGCCCGTGATGTGTTCACCGCCTATACGGCGCGTACGCGCCGGCAATCGCCGCGGTGGGAACCGATGGCGGTCCAGTACGGCGACTACGCACTGTGGCAGCAGGAGCGCCTCGGCGTCGAGGACGATCCCCGATCGCTGATCTCCCGGCAGATCGCCTACTGGACAGACGTACTCGGCGACAGCCCGCAACTATTGGATCTGCCGACCGACCACCCGCGCCCGGCCACCGTCACC
Organism: Nocardia sienata NBRC 100364; assembly: GCF_001613205.1. Taxonomy (GTDB): domain Bacteria; phylum Actinomycetota; class Actinomycetes; order Mycobacteriales; family Mycobacteriaceae; genus Nocardia; species Nocardia sienata. The sequence continues at coordinate 219,315 of NZ_BDBX01000003.1, forward strand.
TCGGCCGGTGGCAGTGTGCGCTTCGCTATCCCGCCGCGACTGCACGACGCGATCGTGCGGCTGGCGCAGGAGGAGGGCGTGACGACCTTCGTGGTGCTGCACGCGGCCCTGGCGATCCTGCTCGCCCGGACGGCGCACACCGACGATGTCTCGGTCGGGACCCCGGTCGCGGGCCGGGGCCACGAGGCGCTCGACGATCTGGTCGGAATGTTCGTCAACACCGTGGTGTTGCGTACCCGCATCGACGAGGACCGGTCGTTCCGCGCACTGCTCGCGGAGGTACGCGATGTGGACGTGGCCGCCCTCGCGCACGCCGATATCGCCTATGAACGGCTCGTCGATGTGCTCGATCGTCCCCGGTCGACCGCGTACACACCGCTTTACCAGGTCATGTTCGGGCTGCAGAACACCGGGCCGGCGCGGTTCGACCTGCCCGGAGTGGACGTCACCCTGCTCGACCCCGGGATCGCACAGGCCAAAACCGATCTCACCGTGCTGTTGAACGAGCGGGCCGGCGGCGAGCGGTCCGCGGGTATCGACGGCGAGATCGTCTACGCCACCGATCTTTTCGCCCACCGGACCGCGCACGCGCTCGCCGACCGGTTCGTGCGCATTCTCGAGTCGGTCACCACCGACCCGGCCCGGGCGGTCGGTGGTATCGATCTGCTCACCGCGACCGAAGCCGAAGACCTGGTGCCGGCGATCGGCGACGAGGCCGAAACCCCGGGCCTGCTGCCGGATCTGCTGGCCGCGGCGGTCGCCGCGCACCCCGCGCGGGTCGCGTTGATCGGGGAGACCGAAACACTGACCTACGCCGAACTCCACCGGCGCACCGACCTGCTGGCCGGCTATCTGAGGTCGCGTGGCGCGGGCCCCGGCGTCCATATCGCGCTGGCGATACCTCGCTCGGTGGACTACCAGATCGCCATGTGGGCGATCTCCCGGACCGGCGCCGCCTTCGTCCCGGTGGATCTGCGGTATCCGCGGGCGCGGGTGGCCCATATGATCACCGACGCCGGCGTCGCCTTCGGCCTCACGGTCGCGGCCGCGGTGGCCGCGTTACCGGACGGGGTCGGGTGGTCGGTACTCGACGATCCGGCCACTGCCACCGAAATAGCCCGGCAGCCCGGTCTTTCCGCGAGTGCGTCGGCGCCGCGGCGTGCTCGGATCGAGGATACGGCGTACCTTATCTACACCTCCGGTTCCACCGGCAATCCGAAAGGTGTGGTGGTCACCCACGAGGGGCTCGCGAACTTCGCCACCGCCCAGCGGGTGCGCTATCGGGTGGACCGGACCGCACGGGTGCTGCATGTAGCGGCACCGGCTTTCGACGCGGTACTGCTCGAGGCCTTGATGGCCTGTGCGGCGGGTGCCGCGCTGGTGATCTCGCCGCCGGACGTCTTCGGTGGCGCGGAACTGGCCCGGCTCATCCGCAACCACCGGGTATCGCATGCCTTCCTGACCCCGAGTGTGCTGGCGACGGTATCGCCCGCGGACCTGGAATCGGTGCGGGTGCTGGCGGTCGGCGGTGAGAGGCTGCCGGCCGAGCTGGTCGCCACCTGGGCGCCGGGGCGCCGGCTGCACAATATCTACGGTCCGACCGAGACGACCATTGTGAGCACGATGAGTGCACCGGTGCGTGCCGGTGACCCGATCGATATCGGTAGGCCGATCCATGGCGCGCAGGCCGTCGTCCTGGACGCCCGGTTGCGGCCGGTACCGGTCGGTGTGCCGGGTGAGTTGTACCTGGCGGGCCCCGGGCTCGCGCGGGGATATCTGAACCGACCGGCGCCGACCGCGGGCGCGTTCGTGGCGAATCCCTACGGTGGGGCGGGATCGCGGATGTACCGGACCGGCGATATCGTGCGCTGGACCATCGGCCACACGCTGGAATACGTCGGTCGCAGTGATTTCCAGATCAAGATTCGTGGCCAGCGCATCGAACTCGGTGAGATCGATGCCGCGCTGGTGGCGCAGTCCGGTGTCGCGTCGGCGGTCACGGTCGCACGTCCCGGTCCGGACGGCCGGCCACTGCTCGCGGCGTATCTCGTGGGTGAGCCGGGCACGCAGCTCGACGAAACCGTGCTGCTGGACCGGCTCGCGGGTGTGCTGCCGGCCCATATGCTGCCCGCGACGATCACCGTCCTGGACCGGATGCCGCTCGCCTCGACCGGCAAGGTGGACCGAAGGGCACTGCCGGAACCCGTCTTCGAGGTGCGGGAGACGGACGCGGTCGCACCGGCCACCGATACCGAACGTACCGTCGCGGCCGCGTTCGCGGAGGTCCTCGGGGTGCCCTCGGTGGGAGCGACCACCTCGTTCTTCGCGCTGGGCGGCGACTCCATCATGTCGATCCAGCTCGCCGCGCGGCTGCAGGCCGCCGGGGTGGTCGTCCGGGCCCGCGATATCTTCGAACGCCGTACCGTCCGGGCCCTGGCACAGGTCGCCGAGACCGCGAGCCGGGTGACGGCGGCGGAACTGCCCGGCGGCGGGGTCGGGGATATTCCGAGTACCCCGATCGTGACCTGGTTCGGTGAACGACTCGGCGCGGCCCGCGGATTCGCCCAGTCGATGCTGGTGCGGCTGCCCGGGGACGCCGCCGTCGCCGAGGTGACCGCGACGGTGCAGGCTCTGCTGGACCGGCACGATATGCTCCGCTCCCAGCTGCGCGACGGCTGTCTGCGGGTGCTGCCGGCCGGTTCGATCGATGCGACGGAAACTGTTCTCGTGCAGACTTTCCGGGCCGGTGAGGCGCCGGGCAGCGATGGTTTCACCGCGGTCGCCGAGGCCGCACTGGCGACGGCCACCGCACGGCTCGATCCGGCCGCGGGCCGGGTGGTGCAGATCGTCTGTCTGTTGCCGGCGGCCGGGGTCGCGGCAGAGGGCCGGGCCCTCGTCGTGATCCACCACCTGGCCGTGGACGGCGTCTCGTGGCGCATCCTGCTGCCCGATCTCGCGACCGCCTGGCAGCAGATCGGCGCGGGCCGGGTCGTGGACCTGCCCGCCCCGGGGACCTCTATGCGCCGCTGGGCGCACGCCCTGACCGACGCGGCGGCGGATCGAACCGGTGAACTCGACCTGTGGCAGCGGATGAGCACAGCACCCGACCCCCTGCTGGGGCGGGCGGCACTCGATCCGCGCGTGGACACCCAGGCGACGGTCCGGCAGCTGAAGGTCTCCCTGCCGCCCGAGATCACGAGGGCTCTGCTGGAAGTGGTGCCCGACACTGCCCGCGCCACGGTGGACGACGCGCTGCTCGCGGGACTCACGGTCGCCCTGGGGCGCTGGCGCGCACGGCGCGGTAGTACCCATCGGGGCGCGAAGATCCTGCTCGAGGGCCACGGCAGGGAAGAGCAGCTCGTCCCGGGCGCGGACCTCTCGCGCACCGTCGGCTGGTTCACCAGTGCCTACCCCGTCGCGCTCGATCTGGCCGGGGTCGACTCCGGCGATATGCGGGCGGCGGTGAAAGCGGTCAAGGGTCAGTTGCGGGCGATTCCGGACAAGGGGATCGGCTACGGTCTCCTGCGCTATCTCGATCCAGCCGCCGGACAGCGGCTGGCGGAGGCACCGGAGCCGCAGATCGCCTTCAACAATCTCGGGCGGGCCGGTGTCGATCTCGCCGCGCTGTCGGAACTGGCCTGGGTTCCGACCGGTGAGGAATTCGACCAGCGCGGCGCTTTCGACCCGGATATGCCCGCGGCGGCGGTGATCACGATCGATGTGCACACCATCGAATCGGCGGCGGGCCCGGTGCTGTCGGCGCAGATCGGCTACGCCGCGCGGTTGCTGGACCACGCGGAAGTCGCCGAACTCGCCGGCGACTGGATCGGTGCCGTCGGCGAGATCGCCGCCGCGGCAGTCAGCGACGACGACTGGGGCCTGTGCCCCGCCGATGTTCCGCTCGTCGCGGTCGGCCAGTCCGATCTGGATGTCTTCACCGACCGCTACGGTCCGCTCACCGATGTGTGGTCGCTGGCGCCGTTGCAGGCCGGCCTGCTCTTCCACGCCGAACTTGCCGCGGGCGGACTGGATGTCTACACCGCCCAATCCGTGCTGACCCTGGCGGGCACGGTCGACGAGGACCGGCTCGAACGGGCCGCGCGAGCGCTTCTCGACCGGCATCCGAACCTGCGCGCGGCCTTCACCCGGACCGCCGACGGCGTGGCCGCGCAGGTCGTTCCCGCCGCCGCGGCGCTGCGCTGGTACCGCGCCGAGACCGGTGGGGACACCGACGAACTCGACCGGTTGATCGAAGCCGAACGGGCCGTGGTGTTCGACCCCGCCGATCCGCCGCTGCTGCGTTTCCTCGCGGTGCAGGTGGGGCCGAGGGAGGTCCGGCTGGTGCTGACGGCGCACCATCTGCTGCTGGACGGCTGGTCGCTGCCGCTGCTGTGCCGGGAGCTGATCGGACTCTACGCGGTGGGCGACCGTATCGATCTGCTGCCGGCCGCGGCGTCCTACCACGACTATCTGGTGTGGCTGGACGGACGCGATCACGCGGCCGGCGTGCAGGTGTGGCGCGAGGCTCTGGGGGAGTCGGTCGAACCCACACTGATCGCGGACCCGCATACGGCGACCGTCGCCGAGATCCCGGTCGACCTGCCGGTGGTCCTCGACCGCGACACCACCGGGCGGCTGGCCGAGTTCGCCCGGGAGCGCGCGGTCACGATGGCCACCATCGTCCAGTTCTCCTGGGCGGTGGTGCTGGGCAACCTCCTGGGTACCGAACGAGTGATCTTCGGTAGCACCGTCTCCGGCCGGCCCGCCGACCTGCCCGGTGTGGAGTCGATGATCGGGCTGTTCATCAATACCATCCCGGTAGCGGCCGACGTGAGCCGCACGCGCACCGTCGCCGAACTACTCGCTCGTCTGCAGGCCGACAGCACCCGGCTGCTCGACCACCACTATCTCGAACTGTCCGAGATCACCGCCACCGCGGACACCGCGCACCTGTTCGACACCCTGGTGGTCTTCGAGTCCTATCCGGTCGACAGCAGCGGGCTGGGCGATACCGATATCGACGGGATGCGGGTGCTCTCGGCCGAGGGGCGCGACGCTGCGCACTACCCGCTGCTGGTCCAGGCACACCAGACCGATGAACTGCACGTCCGGGTCCGCTACCAGCGTGCCCGGGTCGACGATCGGACGGCGGCCGATCTCGCTGCCCGGCTGACCCGGGTGCTGCGTGCGATCACCGTCGCTGCGGACAGACCGCTCGGGGCGATCGATCTACTGTCGACGGACGAACGGACGGAACTGGTACCGGCCTCGGGCGGCAGCGCGGAGGCACCGTGCTCGCTGGCGGAACTGCTCGCGGCGGGAGCGGACCGCGATCCAGCGGCCGCGGCCCTTGTCTCCGGCGAACAGACGGTTTCCTACGCCGAACTGGATGCCCGCTCCGACCGTTTGGCGCGCATGTTGATCGACTGGGGCGTCGGCCCGGGCGACCGGGTGGCGCTGGCGCTGCCCCGGTCGGTGGAGTTCGTGGTCGGCCTGTGGGCGGTCACCAAAACGGGTGCCGCGCTGGTACCGGTCGATTCCCGCAACCCGGCGGAGAGGGTTGCGCTCATGGTCGAACACGCCGGTATCCGGGTCGCGCTGACGAACCGATCCGCGCGCGGGTTGCTGCCGGATTCGGTGCGGCCGATAGTTCTCGACGACCCGGAGACACGGGCGTCCATCGCGGCGTACGCGTCGGGCCGGATACCGGACACGGACCGCGTGCGCACTCTGCATCTGCGGGACACGGCCTATGTGCTCTACACCTCGGGATCGACCGGGTTGCCCAAAGGTGTGACGGTGACGCACGAGAGTCTGGCGAATTTCGCCGCCGAGCAGCGGAGACGTTTCGCCGCCGACAGCGGTGCGCGGGTGCTGCAGGGTTCGGCGCCGGGGTTCGACGCGCTGCTCCTCGAGATACTGCTGGCGCACAGCAACGGAGCGGTGCTGGTCCTGCCGCCGTCGGAGGTGTATGCGGGCACCGAGCTGGCCGAATTGATTCGCGCACAGCGGATATCGCACGCCTTCCTGACCCCCAGTGTGCTGGCGACGATGTCCCCGGAGGGCCTGGATTCGCTGCGCGTGCTGGTGGCCGGCGGGGAGGCGGTGACGCCGGAGACGGTGGCCGCCTGGTCGCCGGGCCGGTGCCTGCTGAACGGGTACGGACCCACGGAGACCACCATTCTGGCGTGTATGAGCGGACCGCTGCGTCCCGGTGTCGCGGTGACGATCGGCGAGCCGCTGCGCGGAGTGGAAGCGGTAGTGCTGGACGCCTGGCTGCGGCCGGTGCCACCCGGTGTGGCGGGAGAGCTGTATCTCGCGGGCGTACAACTGGCGCGCGGCTACCTGGGCCGGCCGGTGACCACGGCGGGAGCATTCGTGGCCAATCCGTTCGGTGCGGCGGGAACGCGCATGTACCGCACCGGTGACCTCGTGCGCTGGACCCACGAGCGCACCCTGGAGTACCTCGGGCGCCGGGATTTCCAGGTGAAGATCCGCGGACAGCGCATCGAGCTCGGTGAGATCGAAGCCGTCCTCGCCGGCTGCCCCGGTGTCGATCGGGCGGTTGTCGTCCTGCGGCCCGACGCGCGGGGCCGCAAACGGCTCGCCGGGTACCTCGCCGGCGCCGCGTCGCTGGACCTCGAGGCGGTGCGGGCGTCGGTCCGCGACCGGTTGCCGGCGCATATGGTGCCCGAGGCCCTGACAGTGTTGCCCGCGCTGCCGCTCACCACGAGCGGCAAACTCGACCGGCTGGCTCTCCCGGCGCCCGAATTCGGCGCCCGCCGTGCGTGGGTCGCTCCGGATACCGGCGCCGAGCGGGCGGTGGCGGAGGTCTTCGCACGCGTCCTGGATCTCGACCAGGTCGGCGCCACCGACAGTTTCTTCGACCTGGGCGGTAACTCGCTGTCGGCCACCCGGGTGGCGGCGCAGTTGAGCGCCGCGACCGGCGCCCGGGTCGGTGTCCGGGAACTGTTCGAGGCGCCGACGGTTGCCGAGCTGGCCGCGCGGCTGGCCGGTCTCGGCCGCGAGCACCGGATACCCCTGCAGGCGCGGACCCGCCCGGCGCGGGTGCCGCTGTCCCCGGCCCAGCAGCGGATGTGGTTCCTCAACCAGTTCGACACCTCGGGGGGCGCCTACAACATTCCACTGGTGATCAGGCTGACCGGCGAGCTCGATATCGACGCGCTGCACCGGGCCTGCGCCCTGGTGGTCGAACGCCACGAATCACTGCGGACCGCGTTCCCCGTGGCCGAGGGGGCCCCCTATCAACTGGTGGTACCCGCCGGCGCGGTCGTGCCGGAGCTGCGGCCGGTTCCGATGGCCGAAGATCAGCTGATGCGGCGGGCCGTCGCGGCGGTCACCACCGGGTTCGACGTGACCCAGGCGCCGCCGTTGCGCATGGAGCTGTTCGAACTGGGCGAGGCCGATCACGTACTGATGATCACCGTGCACCACATCTGCGCAGACGGCCAGTCGATGCTGCCGCTCGCCCGCGATGTGGCGGTGGCGTACGAGGCGAGCAGACAGGGCACCGCTCCGGGTTGGCCGGCGCTGCCGGTCCAGTACGCCGACTACGCCCTGTGGCAGCACGAGATCCTGGGTGACGAGCACGATCCGGACTCCCTGGCGTCGCGGCAACTGCGATTCTGGAAGCAGACGCTCGGCGGGCTTCCCGAACTGCTCGAGTTGCCGACCGATCTGCCCCGGCCGCCAGTGGCGTCGCTGCGGGGGCACGTCGTCGAGTTCGAGGTCTCCGCCGAGCTGCACGCCCGGATCGGCGCGGCGGCCGGCGCCGGGAACGCGACGGTATTCATGGTGCTGCACGCCGCACTGTCGGTACTGCTGGCGCGGCTGTCCGGGGTCGGCGATATCGCGATCGGTACCCCGGTCGCCGGTCGCGGGGTGCGCGAACTCGACGATCTGATCGGTATGTTCGTCAATACGCTGGTCCTGCGGGCGAGAGTAAACGCGCGGCAGACATTCGCCGAATTGCTCGCCGATATCCGGGAAACCGATCTGGCCGCGCTGGCGCACGCCGACGTACCGTTCGAACAGGTCGTGGAGGCGCTCAACCCGCCGCGCTCGACGGCGCACCTGCCGCTCTACCAGGTGACGTTGGACGTGCAGAACCTGAGCGGGGCCACGGTGCGCCTGCCCGGCCTCACCGTCGAGCCGGTCGAGGACGGCTTCGAACAGGCCCAGGCGGATCTGAACGTGAAGCTCACCGAGCGGTTCGACGAAGCCGGCCGCCCGGGCGGACTCCTGGGCCGGTTGACCTTCGCGACGGATCTGTTCGTCGAGGAGACGATGCACAGGTTTGCGCGTGCCTATATACGGATCCTCGAGGAGGTGACGGCGGATCAGGAGGTCGTCGTCGGCGATATCGACCTCGTCGACGCCGTCCAACGGCGCGCGCTGCTCGACGCTGCCGGACACACCGGGACCGCGGTCGCCGAGACGACCCTCGCGCAGCTTTTCGCCGCGCGGGTCGCGGATCGGCCCGCGTCCGTCGCCGTGACCGACGGCCGCGCGACGCTGACCTACGCGGAGCTGGATCGGCGCGCGGGTCTGATCGCGGCCCGGCTGGCCGAGGCCGGTGCGGGTCCGGAAACGCTGGTGGCCGTGGCCCTGTCCCGTTCGGTCGACCTGGTCGCCGCACTACTGGCCGTGGTGCGAACGGGCGCCGGCTATCTGCCGCTGGATGTGGCCTATCCGGAGCAGCGGTTGCGGTTCGTGCTCGACGATGCCCGCCCGGTCGCGGTGCTCGCCGCGGCGCAGACGGTGGCGGCGGTACCCGAGTTCCCGGCTCCGGTGCTGCTCGTAGAGGACTGCGTGACAACAGCGGCCGCGGGTCCGGATCCGGCGCCGCCCCACGCGCGGCCGGGCAATACCGCTTACGTGATCTACACGTCGGGCTCCACGGGCCGCCCCAAGGGCGTGACAGTGAGCCATCGCGAAGCGGTCACCCTGTTCACCGAGATGCGTGGGCGTTTCGATCTCGGGCCCGGTGATGTGTGGACGATGTTCCACTCCTACGCTTTCGACTTCGCGGTGTGGGAGATGTGGGGTGCCCTGCTGACCGGTGGTCGCCTGGTGGTGGTCGACTACGAGGTGTCCCGTTCGCCGGAGGCCTTCGCCGATCTGGTGGCTCGCGAGGGAGTGACGGTCCTGAGTCAGACGCCCTCGGCGTTCTACGGATTCGCCGAGGCCGTCCGGGAGCGCCGGGCCGCCGGTCGTAACGAGCCCGAACTCGCGCTGCGGTATGTCGTGTTCGGCGGTGAGGCGCTGGACGCGGCGCGGTTGGCCGGATGGTTCGCCGCATACGAGCCCGGGTCACCCCGGCTGATCAACATGTACGGGATCACCGAGACCACCGTGCACGTGACATTCGGTGAGGTCACCGGACCCGACACCGCGGGGATCGGTGCGCCGTTGCCGGGTATGCGGGTCTACGTGCTCGATGAGCGTATGCGCCCGGTGCCCATCGGGGTCGCCGGCGAGATCTATGTCGCCGGTGGGCAACTCGCCCGGGGCTACCTGGGCGCCCCCGCGATGACGGCGGGCCGGTTCGTGGCCAACCCGTACGGGGCGGCCGGAACCAGGCTCTACCGGTCCGGCGACGTCGGCAGATGGCAGGAGGGCGAGGAGGGACTGGAACTGCGCTATCTCGGTCGCGCCGATGCCCAGATCCAGCTGCGCGGCTACCGTATCGAGCTGGGCGAGGTCGAATCGGCGCTGCTCCGGCATCCCGGTGTGGTGCGCGCCGCCGCCGCGGTCCACCGGCCCGAACACGGAATCGATCAGCTGATCGGTTATGTGGTGGCCGCCGAGGGCGGGCAGCTCGATTCCGCCGCGGTCCGGGCAACAGCCGCCGAGGTGCTGACCGGCTATATGGTGCCCGCGGCGGTCACGGTGCTGCCCGACCTGCCGTTGACGGTGAACGGCAAACTCGACCGCGCAGCCCTGCCCGCACCGGATCTCGGCAACACCACCAACGAATTCGTCGCTCCTCGAACGGGCACGGAGAAGGCGATCAGCGAGGTGTACGCCGAAGTGCTGGGTGTGGGGCGTGTCGGGATCTCGGACGGTTTCTTCGATCTGGGTGGCAACTCGCTGCTGGCGACCGCGGTGGTGCGCGAACTGAAGGGGCGAGGAGTGACGATCGCGCTGCCGTGGATGTTCGACGACGCCACGCCGGAGGCGCTCGCCCGCCGGGCCGACGAGGCCGAGGGTGAGTCGGGCCTGCAGGTGTTGCTGCCGCTGCGGGCGAGCGGGTCGAAGCCACCGCTGTTCTGTGTGCATCCGGCGGGTGGGCTGGCCTGGTTCTACGGCGGTCTCGTCGAACATGTGCACGCGCAGCGTCCGATCTATGGTCTGCAGGATCCACATGTGGTGGCCGGTGAACCTCCGGCGGAATCGGTGGACGGGCTGGCCGAGCGCTATGTGAACGAGATCCGGCGGGTCCAGCCGGACGGGCCGTACCACCTGCTCGGCTGGTCGCTCGGCGGGCAGATCGCGCACGCCGTGGCGGTCCGGCTCCGGCGCGCGGGCGCGGAAGTGGCGCTGCTGGTGCTGCTGGACAGTGCGGTGGATCTGTCCGGGGACGCCGCCGCGCCGGAGGCCGCCGGCGATCGGCCGCCGGGCCGGTTGATGGCGGATCTGCTCGGCGGCTGGCGGGAGCTGTTCGACCTCGGCGACGATGTCCGCGCCGACACACACGAGCAGGCCTGGGCAGTCGTCCGGGAACAGGTACTCGGCACCGCGATGTTCACCCCCGAGCAGGTGGACCGGGTGATGACGAGTTTCGAGACCGCCGCCGCGATCGCCGACGGGTACCGGCCGGGGGTCTTCGACGGTGACCTGTACTTCTTCACCGCCGGAAAGGACCACACCGATCACGAGGCGCTGGCCCGTTCGTGGCGACGCTATGTGACCGGGGAGATCCACAACCGGGTGGTCGATGTCCGGCACCTCGAGCTGAGCCATCCCGCGGCACTGACCGTGGTCGGTGCGGTAATAGAAAGGGCCGTAGCGCAATGCTGAACACGCAACAGAAGCTGAAACTCGACGATGGCAGAGTGGTCGACTGCCCGAGTCCGGCGGAGGCGAGGTTTCTCTGGAGTGAGATCACCTCGGCGGCCGGTTTCTACCGGCAGGCCGCCGCCCGGCTGCGGCCCGGGGATATCGTCCTCGATATCGGCGCGAACATCGGACTCAGCGCGATGCTGTTCGCCGATGTATGTCCCGGCGCCCGGGTGCTCGCGATCGAGCCCGTGCCGGCGACTTTCCGCTGCCTGGAACGCAATCTGCGCGCCTACGTCCCGCGCGCGGTGGCTGTGCGGACCGCTGTCGGCGCCGAATCCGGCGTCCATGCGCTGACCTGGTATCCGCATGCTCCGGCCAACTCGGGCCTGTACGCCGATCGCGCCGCGGACGACGAAGCCACCCGGGCATTCCTGCGCAACAGCGGACTCGACGACGAGGCCATCGATCTCATCACCGCCGATCTGCACCGGGGCGAACAGATCGATGTGGAAGTGACGACGGTGTCGGCGATCCTGGACGAATACGCGCCGGATGCCGAAATCGGTGTGCTGAAGGTCGATGTGGAGCGCGCGGAACTCGATGTGCTCCGGGGTGTCGCCCCAGGGGACTGGCCACGGATTCGCACGGTGGTGGCGGAGGTGCACGACACCGATGGGCGCCTGGCCCGGTGCCGCGAACTGCTGGGCGACCACGGGCTGACCACACAGATCCGGCAGGACCCGAACCTGCGCGGCACCGACCTGCACGAGGTCTACGCGAGCCGCGTCGCCTGACCCTCCGATGCCGGTGCTACCGGTTCGGGCGCCGACAGACAACAACGACGACCTGGGAGAGATGATATGAGCGCGAACCCGTTCGACGATGAGGACGGCCGCTTCTTCGTACTGGCCAACGACGAGAACCAGCATTCCCTGTGGCCGGCATTTGCCGAGGTACCGCACGGATGGCGGATCGTCTTCGGTGACAACAGCCGGGCCGCCTGTATCGACTACGTCGATCGGTACTGGACGGATATGCGGCCCAGCGGTTTGCGCGATGCGGTCGCGGCCGATTCGGGCCGGGCCGGCCTGCGCTGAATCACCACCGGCCTGCGGGCCGTGCGCGGCATCCACCGGAACCCCCGACCGTACGGCCGGGGGTTCCGGTGGATCACGGATGTAGCCGGACGGATCGCGGTGGTCGTTCACTGCTCTCCGGAACGTGTTTGGGCCGCGGCTCCTCGGGGCCCGAAGGTGCGGCCGAGCTCGCTCGCGAGCTCGCCGGTCGGCGACCGGCACGGGCGCGGTTTCCGGACCGGGCCCGGGTCCGGCCCGCCGGAAACCGCGTCCGGTCTACAGCTTCCGGCCTACCGGGGCCGGGACCCAGCTCTGGTTCAGCAGTTAGACGGCGCCGGATCGCCTCGGAATCGGCCCTCGAGCCACACCATGACAGCCGGTAGGCCGAGGACCGCCGCGGACAGATGTTCCGGCGATACGGTGAGTTCGGCTTGCAGCGGTACACCGGCCGCGCAGTAACGCTGGTTGGTGCGGACGATGGAATCCACCGGAATCAGCGGATCGTCGGCCGAATGCCATTCGAAAACGGGTATATCGGGTACGCCGTCGAACAATTCGAGACTGTTCTCCTCGAGCACCGCACGGGCGTCCGGACTGTCGGCCAGCGACATATTGCCGGCGAATTCGGCCACGCTGCGTCCGGCCCCGGTGGCCAGTATCTCGTCGACGCATCCGTTCGCGAGTGTATTCCGGGTCAGCAGACCCCGCGTATTCATCGACTCGCTGATCGGGAAACGGTCCGGATATTCGCGCTCGAGGCCGATTCCGGCCGCCATCACCAAACCGAAGGCCGGGTGAGGGTTGGTGTTCACGGCTTCGATCATGCGCACCAGATTCATCGGTACACCGCCGATCGCCGCACCCGCGATCTCGAGTTCGGGCGCGTAGTCCGGGGCGAGCGCGGCCGCCCAAGCGGTGGCCATGCCGCCCCCGGAGTAACCGGCCATGGCGACACGGCTGTCGCGCAGGCCAAGGCCGGCCGCGCGGACCGCGCGGATACCGTCCAACGTGATCTGCCCGCCCAGCCGTGCCGCCCCGTAGGCGGACGTCGGACCGAGATGGTCGGGCAGCGCCACACTCCAGCCGCGGACCAGGACCGCGTTCAACGCGGTGGCCTCGCGGGCCTGCAGTGCTGGGTCGGGAGTGTAGAGCACCCGGGAGACAGCACAGCGGGTGCCGAGCCCGTTGATGATGTGCTGATAGGACAACAGCGGCCCGCCGGGGGCGCGCCGCTGCGGCGTGAGCACGGTGGTGGTTGCTGCGATCGGCCGGCCGTGCGAGTCGGCCGAGCGGAATTTCACCAGGGTGACCGTGGCCCCCGGAAAAATCGAAAGTGGGGGCATCACCCGGGTTTCCAGTACCTCCCCGGGCGATTTTCCGGAGATATTCTCCGGCGCGGCATAGAACGGATCGGGATCGGGTAGGGGGTAGATGGGCGCGGCCACAGCCGGGCTCGCGCCGATCACGGTTGCCACGGCGATATTGCCGAGGAGTACGGCGCCGAGGGCGCGCACCAATAGATTTCGATCGGATCTCGGAATCTGCACGCGACAAGTATTACGGACTTTCGCGCGATTTCATGAACACCGGCGTTCCAGTCTTGTTGTGTCGCGTCGTCTTCCGTATCACCGCGGTGATACGGCGCCGGTGTCTCGGCGAACGGCCGCGGGCCTCCGCGTAAGCCCGGCGGGTCCGGTTACCAGGTGACGTTGATGTGGCCGGGGCTCCACAGCCCGGAGTGTGCCTCCCGCGTGACACTCGGTGTGGCCGGGCGAGCCGATGCGTCCACGGGCGTCAGCCGCTGCAGCTGTCCCCAGTCGTGACTCCAGTCGTCCTTCAGATAGGTGGCAAGGGTCTGTGAGCGCAGCAATTGACGACTCCAGCCCAGCGGCCCTCCGCCGTCGTGACGTTGCCAGAGGTTGGTGGTGTTCGCGGCGGGACGATCGGGCAGAATGCGCCAGCCGGGAGCCGCAGCGATGCCGTCCTTGTGGTCGAACGGACGCTGACACGGGAACTGCAGGCCCACCGCCCAGTCGAGCAGCACCGGCTGGTCGGAGCCGATCAACTCGTCGAGCGTGCGCGTCTGCGGAATCCGCGGCGGGGTCAGGGCGATCCACTGCTCGGGATCGAGTGTTCTGTCCTCGGCGACGATCCGAACCACATCGGCCCGGTCCGGAATCTCGTCCAGCGGAACGCGCAGATTCCGCCACGACGGCGTCGGGCCGATATCGACGGGGATCACCTTCCCGAACGGACGGACCCCGGACGCCGGGTCCGCGACACCGTACTCGACATCGACGGGTTGTCCCGGTAGCACCTCGCCGTCCTGGGTGATCACCCGGAACCGGCCGGCCGCGGTGATGGCCATGATCCCGGCGCGGTCGGCCGGAGCGGGCAGCCGGTACCAACCGGTGGTCAGTTCGGCCGAGTCCCGCTGTCCGGCGGTACCGAGTACAGGGGTGGTGTTCGCCAGGCCGAACGGCAGTGGCGCGCCGCCGGTCTGGGTGACCGAGGTGCCGTCGGAGGTATCGCTCAGGGCATCGGCGAGGCTGTTGTCATCCGCGGGTTGATCGTCGTCGGACGTGACATCGGCGACCCCGCCGGGGACGAAGCCGTCGGCGTCCGCCGCGAACGTCGTCGCGGCGTCACCGGTCAGTGGCGGGAGCATCGAGGTATTCGGGTCGGATTCGACCAGAACATCGTTGGCCAGTCCGCACGGCTTCCCCAGTACGGCATCGACATTCGAGCGGGCCAGGGAGAACGCCGGATACTGGGTGGCCGCGGCGGTGGCGAAGGAGCCCACCTGGAAGATCACGATCACGGCCGCCGCCACCGTCAGCGGCGGTATCTTCGCCAGCCGCCAGGCCCGCGGCGAAACCCGATGCGGGATACCCGGTTCCGGGGCTCGCAGATGCCACCACCCGGCGAGTGCCAGGCACAGCACGGCGACGGTCAGGAATATCTCGCTCATCCCGACGCCGCCGATCGCCGGAGCCGTATCCCACCACGGAATACCGTGCCCGGAAGCGTAGAACCATTTGTTGACGCCGGTGAAAATCTGCGCGAGCACCACCGCCACGATGGCGGCGAACAGCGCGCGATACCGCGGCGCCCGCATCACTTTCGGGCCCACCGCCACCGCGGTGACCACCGCGATGGCGCCGGCGAGACCGGCGAATACGCCGTTGTGGTGGGTGAACTTCGTGGGCACGGTCGCCATCAGCAGCATCGCCCCGAAAGTGATCCCGAGCAGGCGTTTCGCCGGGCCGGAGGTGACGAAGGGGATACGCCCGCCCTTGCGCAGCAGCACGAAAGCGCACACCAGCAGCCCGAGCCACATCGCGACGACCCCGAAACGGCGTCCGATCGAACCGTCGGCGGTGGCGGTGAACAGCCGCTGATAGGCCTGGTAGTCATCGAACCAGGGCACCGACGGGCCGACCGCATTGTGCACCCGGGTCATCTCGAACATCGCCGACAGCGGTTGGACACCGAAGGCGAACACCAGTACCAGCGTGCCGGCCGCGGCGAGCGGGGCCAGTAGCGCACCGTAGGCGGAAAACCGGGCGGGCCGGCCGATATCCGGGCCCCGCCGCGCGGTGGCCGCCGCCAGTGCGCGGGCCCGCCGGATACCGAACCGCACCATCGAGCGCGCACCGGCCGCCAACGGCGCGAAACAGATCACCCCCGACGGCGCGGCGGTGAGACTGAACGCCGCGATCATGATCGCGATCGCGTACGGGAGCAGGCGTCTGCTCGCAATGGCGTGCTCGACGAAAACCCAGGTGAGCAGGACGGCGACGGCGATCACCGGTTCCGGTCGCAGCCCGTTGTTGTAGGGCAGCCAGATGGCGAGGAACCCCAGTGCGCCGGTCCCGACCACAATGCGGTCACGGCGCAACCCGGCCCCGAGCCGGGGGATCACCTCACGGCTCAGGGTGAGCCACGCCAGGACCCCGGCCAGCAGGGTGGGCAGGCGCACCCACGGACTGGCGATACTGATCTCGGTCAGCTGCGCGATCACGTCGTAGGGCGGCGTACCGACCGGGTTCTCCGGCACGCCGAAGAACCGGAAGTAGTTGGCCATATAGCCGGAGGCCAGCGAGGTGCGGGCCATGCCGAATTGGTAGCCGTCGTCGGAGGTGGTGGAACCGATGAAGTGCCACAGCAGCAGGGTCGCGAGGACACCCGCGTCGATACCGGTGAAGGTGCGCCAGCGCTGCGGTACCCGGCGCCGGATCCGGCGTCCGTCGGACCGGTCGAGCCGTAGCAGTGCGACCAGGGCGACCGCCGCCAGCGCCACCGCCAGCACGGTCGCGGCGCGTTTGACGAACGTCGGGGTGACCGAGAACCGGCTGTCGACCTCCACCTCGACAGCGGCGCCGCCCGGGGTGGTCAGATCGCTGAACACCCCGACCACCTGCGGCCGGAAGTCCCCGGCCAGGAAGAGCGGTTCGGTATCGGTACCGGTGAGCTCGGCGGTTGTCGCGGCGCTGTCGGATCGGACCGTGAGCGTGGCGTCGCGGAGCCGGTCGAGCGGCACACTGAACAGCGACTGACTGCGCAGTACCACCTCGAGGCGGGCGGGTTCGCCGTCCTGTGCGGGTCGCATCCGGGCGACGAATCCGTACTTCTCGAGGTCGGGCGCACCCGCGGGCATGGTCGCCGCGACGAGCCCACCGGTATCGGTCAACTGGTCCAGTGTCGTGCCGGGCACGGTGACGTCGAAGGTGACCGGTGCGTAGGACACCAGGGGCGCGGTGATACTGCGGGCCGAACCCTGCTGCGGCCAGCCGATGGTGGTCTTGTCCACCTGTACCGGCAGCAGCGGTACCGCGACCGCGAGCACCGTCGCGAACAGGCCGGCGACCAGGGCGATCCACTTGGCCCATCTACCGTGTGCCGGCCGCGGTGGTGGTGGTTGCTCGCCCGTGGGCGCCTCGTCCGCCCGCACCATGGTGTCCGTCACGGGGCGCGATCGTATCGTGACGCATTCGTAACCGGAGGAATCGGGCGCGGGATTCTCAGCCCGTGCTCAGGTGGTGAGACTTTCGCGACCGTGTGAACAGCGCGGACGGCGATTCCGGGCGTCGGTGGGTCGAGCGCAGGCGGCAGAATGCCGGGATGCTGTTGTCGCGACTGGACCGGTTCAACCGGCGTCATCCGTGGAGTCACAACGACCATTACGGCCGCTGGGTCGCCGACCGGGTGGTCGCGTCGGGAGCGCGTGAGGTTCTCGATATCGGCTGTGGTACCGGTAACCTCGCCGCCCGGCTGCGGGATCGCGGTCTCACGGTCACCGCGCTCGAACCCGACCCGGCGACAGCCGAGATCGCGGCGCGGCGGTTCGCCGCTGACCCGGCGGTGCGGGTGGTCCGGGCCGGTTTCGCCGAGCGTGAGGCGGGCCGCCGCTGGGACGCGGTCACCCTGGTGGCTGTGCTGCACCACCTTCCGCTGGTATCCACCTTGCGGGAGTTGCGGGAGAGCCTCGCCCCGGGCGGGCGGCTGGTCGTCGTCGGCTGTTTCCGCGCGGCGGGTCGCGCCGACGGATTCGCCGCCCTACCTGCCGTGGTGGCCAATCCAGTCATGGGCATGATCCGGCACCCCTCGCGCGCCACGGCGCCGCCGCCGCATATGTCGGCGCCTGTCGCCGATCCGCGGGAGACACTGGCCGAGATCCGTGCCGCCGTCGCCGCCGAACTGCCCGGTGCGCGGATCAGGCGCCGAATGTTCTGGCGCTACAGCCTGGTCTACGATGCCCCCGCCCGCGAATGAGCGGTGCGGCGGCTATTCGGGCCACGGGCCGGCTTCGATGGCGTCCACGAAATCGGTGCGGGTGAAGCCCGGCTGGAAACGGGCGAGCACATCGGCATTGATGGTGCCGAACGTGGTGTCGGGTCGATCGGCGAAACCATGGGCGAAGGCGGCCAGGATCTGCTTCTTGAAATCGGGTCGTGGATGAGCCGCGACCACCGCGCGGATCTCACCGGGGTCCAGGTCGTGGTAGCCGATACCGAGGACATCGGTGGCGACACCGGCATTCACCAGCGCGATCTCGGGCTCCATGTGTTCGGGGATACCGGGCGTGGTGTGCAGGGCGATGGCCGTCCACACCCGCTGAGCCGCCTCGGTGTCCAGGCCGTGGGCGATGAGGAAACGGCGCGCTTCGTCGGCGCCGTCGACTTCGAAGCGCTGATGGGTGGTGCGATAGGCGTCGGTCAATCCCAGATCGTGGAAGAGTGCGCCGACATACAGCAGTTCGGGGTCGGGTTCGAGGCCGCGCCGGCGGCCCCACAGCATCCCGAACAGGTATACGCGCCGGGAGTGGTGGAACAGTAGCGGCGATGCGCTGTCGCGCACCAGATCGGTGGCCTCGGCCACCATCCGACTGTCGGGTATCACAACTCCCGCGATGGACTCGGTCATCCCGATCCCTTCTGTACGCCAGTGGGTGAGAACGTCGAAAAGGCCGGTACCGGCGTGGTGCGCTCGGCGGGGCGGTGGCTCCGGTCCGGCTGCCGTGCCATGGGTGCGTATTGCGCCACCCGTCGGAAGGTGCAGGTGCAGGGTGGAACGAGCATAGATCGCGGGTGGGTCGGTCTCGAACACCATCGCCTGGCCGGTCCCCGAGGAGGCCCGCTATGTCACCGGCACCATCGTGCCTGTCGCTACGGGCCGGCCGAACAAACGGTGGCGGGCCGGCCGGTCACCGTTCGTCCGGCCGTCCCGAGGCCGGGACGGGGGTCCCGGTGTCGTCGGTGAGCCCGCGCAGTGCCGACGGCAACGGCCGCCGGTGCAGGACACCGAGCCGCTGGGTGGCCCGGGTGAGGGCCACGTACAGTTCGGCCGCGCCCCGCGGCCCGTCGGCGAGGATCCGTTCCGGCTCCACGACGAGAACGGCGTCGAACTCGAGACCTTTGGTCGCCGACGCGGCGACCGCACCGGCCACATCCGGTGGGCCGATCACAACGCTGGTGCCTTCGCGGCCGGCTTCCGCTGCGACGAACTCGGCCACGGCGTGCGGCAATTCTTCCTCGGTCACCTGCCTGGACCACGGCCGGACCCCGCACGCGCGCACCGACTCCGGTGGCTCGATACCGGGCGCGAATTCGGCCAGTACCGCGGCGGCGACGGTCATGATCTCCGCAGGAGTGCGGTAGTTCACCGTCAGCGACCGGTACACCCATCGGTCCGCCACGTACGGCCGTAATACCGAATCCCACGACCGCGCACCCGCCGCCGACCGGCGTTGCGCGAGATCGCCGACGATGGTGAAGGACCGGCCCGGGCAGCGTCGCATCAGGACCCGCCAATCCATCTCGGACAGTTCCTGGGCCTCGTCGACCACCACGTGCCGATAGGTCCAGTTCCGGTCGGCGGCAGCGCGTTCGACGAGTTCGCGGGTATCGCGTTCGAGGAAGCGATCCGCCAGGTCCTCGGCGTAGAGCAGGTCCTGCGCGAACAGATGGTCCTCGTCGTCCATCATGTCGGTGCGGTCGATCATGATGTCCAGCACGCCCGCGGCGTACTCGGCCTCGGCCCGGCGCGCACGCTCGGCGGCACGCTCGTCCGGCTCGCCCCCACCCAGCAGGTCGGCCAGTTCGTCGAGTAGTGGTATGTCCGAGACGGTCCAGGCCGCGCCGTCGACGCGGAACAGGGCCGGATCGGCGCCGGCCGCGCGCAACCGTTCACAGGACGAGTACAGCGACGACAGCACCTCGTGCGGGGTCAGGACCGGCCAGAGCAGGTCCAGAGCCTCGGTGAAGGCGGAGCTGTCCGCGAGTTCGGCGATCAGATCCTTGCGCAGGTCTTCCCATGCCGCTTTGTCGGCGCGGGTCAGCCATCCCCGGCCGATCCGGCCGATCGCCCGTTCGGTGAGCACGTAGGTGACGATCTCGCGGAAGACCGCCCGGGCCTCGTTGTGCGGCAGTTCGCTCGCCCGCGCCTCCTCCCGTGCCCATTCGGCGGTTCCGGCATCGATGCGCACCGTCACACCCGCCAGTTCGATCGGCAGCGGTTGTTCCGGGAGCCGCTGCCGGTCGGCGATCGCCGCGATGAGCACGTCCAGGATCCGCAGTGACCCCTTGGCCCGCGCCGCCTGCGGGGCGTCCTCGGCCGTGACCCGCAGGCCGGGTACGAGGTCACCGGTGGTCGTGAAGACCACATCGGATTCGCCGAGCGAGGGCAGCACCCGGCCGATGTGGTTCAGGAAGGCCGGGTTGGGCCCGACGACCAGGACACCGTGGCGCGCGATCCGATCCCGCTGCGTATAGAGGAGATACGCGACACGGTGCAGCGCGACCACGGTCTTGCCGGTACCCGGACCGCCTTCGATGACCAGCACACCGGGGTGGTCGAGCCGGATGATCTCGTCTTGTTCCGCCTGGATCGTGGCGACGATATCGCGCATCCCCTCGCCTCGCGGCGCGGCGATCGCCGCCAGCAGGGCGGCATCGCCACGTTCGTCGCCTCCGGGACGGCCCAATACCTCGTCGGTGAACTCGACCAGCCGGCGCCGGCGGCAATGGAACTGGCGGCGTCGCCGCATGTTCTCCGGGCTGGCGGCGGTCGCGATGTAGAACGCGCGTGCGGCCGGTGCCCGCCAGTCCAACAGCAGGGGTTCGTACTCGTTCGTTTCGTCGTACAGGCCGATCCGCCCGATATAGGAAACCTCGCCCGCTACCGAATCCAATCGGCCGAAACACAGCGTGTTGTCCGCCACGTCCAATCGCTTCACTTCTTTGGCCAGCGCCCGGACCTCGGCATCACGTTCCAGCAGCGTGGTGCCGTTCCCGCGCAACGCCGCGTGGTACCTCTCCTTCGCCCGGGCGCGTTCGGCATCGAGCCGCGCGTAGAGCCCGTCCACGTAGAGCCGTTCGGACTTCAGCTCGTCTGCGTACCCGTGTTCCGGCACAAGCCCTCATTTCGTTCGGCGATCGCCGCGTTCTCGCGGCGGCGGCTGCCCGTCCCGGCTTCCGACCGGACGATTCTGCGGCATCACCGGGGCCTTGCCGCAAGGCCCCGGGTGCGCTATAGATTGAGGGTGGAAGGGACTGAAAAGGTCTCTTCTCTATCGGCTTGGTCTGCCGCACTCGTTCCGTTGGTCCGCCCACCCGAACGCGATTCCTCGATCCGCCCTGGATGTCGCCCGTGCCCGACCGGAGACAACAGTGGGTTCCGCGGCACGGCCCCGAGGAGCGGGCCGCCCGGTGAGTGTCGAGCCTGCGGCACCGGGGGAGTACCGCACGCCGGCGCATTCCTCGCCGAGCCGGGGCGCCGCCCCCCGCCACGTCGTCCGAGTGCGCTGCCCGCCTCTACTGCCCGGCGGCCTGCGGCGGCACCAGGCGCAGCGTCCGACCGGAGGCGGGAGCGCGGGTCACGAGCCAGACCACCACGCTCTGCTCCTGTCCGCTTTCCAGGGTTTCGAACGGTACGTCGGCCGCACCCAGCTGTGGGTGGTCGAAGCGCAGGATCGGCGTCACCGGCCGGCCCTGGCCCTGCGGACGCCAGCGCGCCGCGAACTCGGGAATCCTGTGCAGGGTGTCAACGGTGTCCCGCAGACCGGCATCGCCGGGCCAGCGCAGACTCGCGCGACGCAGGGTCTCGGCGAAGGTATCGGCGGCCTCGGTCCAGTTGCGCAGCGTTTTCCGTGCCATCGGATGCCCGTAGACGTAGTGGGCGAGATTCACCGTGTCCCGGTCGTCCAGGAGACCCAGTGGTGTGACGAAATCCTCCCAGGCGGCGTTCCAGCTCAGCACGTTCAGGCGTCTGCCCAGCACGAACGCCGCGGTGGGCGCCAGGGCACGCAGCACCGCCTCGATCGTCTCGGGGACCCGGTCCTGCTCGTCGGTGGGTTCCGGACAGCGCGACTCGTTGCTGCTGGTCAACGCGAGCCAGCCGAAGGTGCCGCGCTCCCGTTCGTCGAGCAGCAGGGCGGTGGCCAGTGCTTCCACGACCGCTATCGAGGGATTGGTGTCCCGGCCCTGTTCGAGCCGGGCCAGGTAGTCGGCACTGACGCCGGCCCGGACGGCCACCTCCTCGCGCCGCAGACCCGGGGTGCGTCGGCGACCGCCCGCGGGTAGTCCGATATCGCTGGGTCGCAGTTCGGCGCGGCGTCTGACCAGGAACTCCGCGAATGCGCTTCGGGTCATAGGACCATCGTGCCCTGTTCCGGTCCGCGCAGCCGCGCCTTGTCAGGTCCAGGATAACGGGGGTCTGGTAACCGGACCCGGGTCCGGCGATGGTCGATGGCATGACCACACCATCGGAAACCACCAGTACCACCCCCGCTCTGCGTCCCGGGGCCTGGACGCTAGACACCGCGCACTCCTCGGTCGCGTTCACCGTGCGGCATCTCGGTATCGCCAAGGTGCGTGGGGGTTTCACCCGTTTCGAGACGGAGTTCGTCGTGGACGAATCCGGCGCCGCGACCCTGAGCGCGACGGTCCACCTCGATTCGTTCGATACCGGCAACCCCGACCGGGACGCCCATGTACGCGCCGCGGATTTCCTCGATGTCGCCAACCGCCCGACTCTGACCTTCCGGGCCGTCGAACCGGTCCGCATCGCCGAATCGTTCACCGTGGTGGGCGAGGCCACTCTGGGCCGGGTCACCCGGCCGGTCACCCTGGACGTCGAGTGGGGCGGGGTCGGCGACTTCGGTCCCAGCGGCGAAAGGCACGCCGGGTTCTCTGCGACCGGCACCATCAAACGTACGGAGTTCGGTGTCGGTGGACCCCTGCCCGGGATGTTGAGCGATGCGGTGAAGATCGAACTGGAGATCCAGCTCATCGAGCCGAAGTAGGTCGGAGCCAGACCACCGCCGCGGTACCGAGCCGCTGCCGGCGGGCCGGACGTAGCGGGCGTCCGGCTCGCCACGGCTCCCATGCGCTGCCTGTGCTCGCTTTTCCATCCCCTGCGGCCGACACCGACCTCATCGCCGAGCTCGAGCGACATGCGAACGATGCGGCCGAGGGCCGGCCTCAGCCGAGCACGGTGCGCTCCCGGCGCAGCACGGCCCGGGCCAGCTCGGCGGGCGTCCCCGCGGTGGTGTCGACCACCGTGTCATAGGGGTGGCCGTGCTCGTGGACGATGGGCAGGTGGCCCCGCGCCAACCCGGCCGGGTGGCCGCGCGCCAGTTCCCGTCGGTCGGCGACAGCCGGCGGGCAGGTGACGCGGACCAGTTGGACCTCCAGGCCGGACAGGGCGTCCAGCCACATCGGTAACAGATCCGGGGTCAGCAACATCTCGTCGACGACCAGGTGATCGCCGCCGTGGGCGAACGCGGCGGCCGCGGTACACGCCGAGCGCAACATCCGGCGCCCGACGCCGCCGTAGCGGATGACCACCGACGACCGGCCCCGCGCGTCGTGGCCGGTGCGGTCGTACCAGAAGCCGTCGCGGCTGCGTGGACCGTCCCGCCCACCACCCCAGTTCGGCGGAACCAACCCGAACAAGGTGTCGATTCCCCAGTAGACGAAGGGAATATCGCTCTCGTCCTGGATGGCCCGGGCCAGCGTCGTCTTACCGGAGCTCGAAGTTCCGTTGAGGAAGATGACCCGGGAGGGGAGTTCGTGACTGCGCACCGGAGCACGGTAACCCTGCGGCCCCGGAGTTTCCGGGAGATGCCCGGCCCGTGACCCCGAGATCCGGCAGGGCGCCGCCACCTGCCCATGGGGAAGACGGGCGGTCGCCGGGCGTGGTCCGGCGGTGTTCCGGGGACGTTGGAGGATGATGGCCCCGTGGCTTCCGAACCGAATGCTCCCGATATGAAACCCCGCAGCCGCGATGTCACCGACGGGCTGGAGAAGACCGCGGCGCGCGGCATGCTGCGCGCGGTCGGTATGGGCGACGACGACTGGGATAAGGCCCAGATCGGCGTGGCCTCCTCATGGAACGAGATCACGCCGTGCAACTTGTCGCTCGACCGGCTCGCCGGCGGATGCAAGGACGGCGTATTCGCCGCCGGTGGCTTCCCGATGCAGTTCGGCACCATCTCGGTCTCCGACGGCATCTCCATGGGGCACGAGGGAATGCACTTCTCCCTCGTCTCACGCGAGGTGATCGCCGACAGCGTGGAAACCGTGATGCAGGCCGAACGGCTGGACGGGTCGGTGCTGCTCGCGGGTTGCGACAAATCCCTGCCCGGCATGCTGATGGCCGCGGCGCGGCTGAACCTGGCCAGCGTGTTCCTCTATGCCGGTTCCATCCTGCCCGGTATCGCGAAACTCTCCGACGGCAGCGAACGCGAGGTGACCATCATCGATGCCTTCGAGGCGGTGGGAGCCTGTTCGCGCGGCCTCATGAGCCGGGCGGATGTGGATGCGATCGAGCGGGCCATCTGCCCCGGTGAGGGCGCCTGCGGCGGAATGTATACCGCGAATACGATGGCGAGCGCGGCCGAAGCGCTGGGAATGTCGCTGCCTGGTAGCGCGGCGCCGCCGGCCACCGATCGCCGGCGCGACGGCTATGCCCGGCGAAGCGGACAGGCCGTGGTGGAACTGATTCGGCGCGGGATCACCACCTCCGACATCCTGACCCACGAGGCGTTCGAGAACGCCATCGCGGTGGTCATGGCCTTCGGCGGATCCACCAACGCCGTCCTGCATCTGCTGGCGATCGCACACGAGGCCGGGGTCGCGCTGAGCCTCGACGATTTCGCCCGGGTCGGCCGGCGTGTCCCGCACCTGGCCGATGTGAAACCCTTCGGCCGCCACGTGATGACCGATATCGACCGGGTGGGCGGTGTCCCGGTGCTGATGAAAGCGCTGCTGGACGCCGGACTCTTGCACGGCGACTGTCTCACCGTCACGGGCCGGACGGTGGCCGAGAACCTGGCCGATATCGCGCCGCCCGATCCGGACGGCAAGGTAGTGCGCGCGCTGTCGGCGCCCATCCATCCGACCGGTGGTATCACCATCCTGCACGGTTCGCTCGCGCCCGGTGGAGCAGTGGTCAAATCGGCCGGTTTCGAATCCGATGTCTTCGAGGGCACCGCCCGGGTTTTCGACCGGGAGCGGGCTGCGATGGACGCCTTGGAAGACGGCACCATCTCGGCAGGTGACGTGGTGGTCATCCGCTACGAGGGGCCCAAGGGCGGTCCCGGGATGCGGGAGATGCTGGCCATCACGGCGGCGATCAAAGGCGCCGGCCTCGGTAAGGATGTCCTGCTGCTGACCGATGGACGATTCTCCGGTGGTACCACCGGTCTGTGTGTCGGTCATGTGGCCCCGGAGGCGGTCGACGGCGGCCCGATCGCGTTCGTCTGTGACGGTGACCGTATCCGCCTCGACGTCGGCGCGGGGACCTTGGACCTGCTCGTGGATCCGGCGACGCTCACCGGCCGCGGTGAAGGTTGGGCGCCGTTGCCGCCCCGCTACACCCGCGGGGTGCTCGCCAAGTATTCGCGGCTGGTGGGCTCGGCCTCGAATGGGGCCGTATGCGATTGAGGCGGTAGGGGATTCGGCCGTGGACGGAGTTCGGGGGCGGGCCCACGGGTAGGCTCGTCGTGGACGCTCAGAGACACCACGAACCGGGGGTGACCATGACGACGAAGAGCGCCGACACAGTAGGCGGACTGATGTCCGCGCTCACCACACCGGCCGGCCAGGCCGATCCCTATCCGCTGTACCGGGAGCTTCGCGAACTCGGTCCCGCCGCCCACACTCCGGACGGGACACTCGTGGTGAGCGGTTACCGGCTCGCCGCCACTCTCGTGCGCGACCATCGGCTGCTGAAGCGGCCGGAACACGGACTCGCCGCCGCCGGGTTCGCCGACTGGCGCGAACATCCGGGGCTGCGCCTGATGTTCACCAGCATGCTGGTGCGCAATCCACCCGATCACACCCGGCTGCGAAGGCTGGTATCCGGCGCTTTCACCGCGCGGCGGGTGGCCGGGCTGCGCCGGGCGATCGCCCGCACCGTCGACCGGTTGCTCGGCGATCTGGCCGGTCCGGACCCGGTGGATTTCGTCGACGCGTTCGCGTTCCCGTTGCCGGTCACCGTGATCGGTGAGCTGCTCGGGGTGCCCGAAGCCGATCGGCTCCGGTTCCAGCCGCTGGTGCGGGACTGGGCGGGGGTGCTCGATCTACTGGACGCTCCGGGTGTCGCCAGAGCCGACGACGCGGCCGCCGAGATCAGCGACTATCTGCGCGAGCTGGCCGCGCGGCGGCGCCGGGAGCCGCGCGAGGACCTGCTGTCGGCCCTGGTCGTCCCGGCCGCCGACGGCGCGCGCCTGGACGACGACGAACTGATCACCATGGCGGCCCTGCTGTTCGCCGCGGGGTTCGAGACCACCACCGGGTTGCTCGCCAACGGTCTGGTCGCACTGCTTCAGAATCCCGGCCAGGCGACCCTGCTGCGGGAGAACCCCGAACTGGCCGGTCCGGCGACCGAGGAGCTGCTGCGCTACGACTCACCGGTACAGCTGCTCACCTCCCGCACCGCGCCGGAGGAACTCTCCGGCGGCGGTCACACCCTGCCCGCCGGACAGCGCGTCGTCCTGTTGCTGGGCGCGGCCAACCGTGATCCCGAGGTCTTCTCCGAACCGGACACACTGCGCTTGGACCGTGCGGGCGAACCGCCCCTGTCGTTCGGCGGCGGCGTGCACTACTGCCTGGGCGCGCCGCTGGCCCGGCTGGAGGCCCAGCTCGCCTTTCCTGCCCTGCTGCGCGCGTTTCCGGGGCTGAGGCAGGCAGGTCCGGCGGTGGCGCGCAAGGGGCTCGCGCTGCACGGCCTGACCGCCCTGCCCGTCATCGCCGGACCACGGACCCGCTGACCGGCGCCTCGCGCCGAACCGGTCGACTGCGCGGGCCGGTGCCTATTCGGACCGTTCGGGCCCGGCCGAACGGCCGACCGTGTGCAGATGCCCGAGGGCCTGCGCATAGGAATCGAACAGGCCGGTCTCGCAGTAGGGCACGCCGATATCCGCGCAGTATTTCGCGACGATCGGCTGGGCCCGCCGCAGGTTCGGCCGGGGCATGGACGGGAACAAATGGTGTTCGATCTGGTAGTTGAGGCCGCCGAAGGCGGTATCGATCACGATCCCGCCGCGGACGTTACGGGAGGTGAGAACCTGGCGGCGCAGGTAGTCGGTCGTATCGCCGGCCGGGAGTACCGCCATACCTTTGTGGTTGGGTGCGAACGTGGTTCCCATATAGAGCCCGAACAAGCCCTGCTGTACGGCGATGAAGCCGAGCGCGTGCAGGGGAGGCAGCACCAGGAAGACGACGGTCAGGTAGCCGACGGCGTGCGCGGCCAGCAGCGCGGCCTCCAGGCCGCGCCGGGGGATATCGCGCCGCACGATCGCCCGGACACTCGAGAAGTGCAGGCTGAGGCCTTCCAGGAGCAGCATCGGGAAGAAGAGCCAGCCCTGGTAGCGGAAGATCACCCGGCGCAGGCCGCGCCCGGCGCGCGCCCGGACACTCGAATGCGCCAGCACACCCATGATGTCCGGATCGGCGTCCTCGGTATTGGGATGCGCGTGGTGACGGTTGTGGTTGCTCGTCCACCAGCCGATGCTCACGCCGATGGCGAGATTGCCGAAGATCGCCCCCAGTAGGAAGTCCGCCCGCCTACTGCCGGCGATCTGCCGGTGTCCGGCGTCGTGACCGAGGAAGGCGAACTGAGCGAAGAGCGCGGCGAGGAAGGTCGCCGTGGCCAGCTGCCACCACGAGTCGCCGATCAGGACGAACGCGGTCCATCCGGCGGCCAGTGCCAGCAGTGCGGCTCCGCCCTTCCAGAGGTAGTACCGGGGGCGCCGGTCCAGCAGACCCGCATCGCGCACCTGCCGCAGCAGCACCGCGTAGTCGCTGTGGCGCGCGGGGCGGGCCGGGGCCTCGGGAGGTGCGGAGACCTCGATCCGGTCGACAGGAACAACATGTGTGGCGGCGTTTGCCGTCATTTCCTCACCGATCTGTGCACGGGTGTCGCTTCACCGGTCGACGGACCGGCATCATGCGGGCCTGTCGTCCTTGCCGACTTTCGCGTTCACCCTACCTGCGTCGCGGGCGCCTGGTTGCCCGGCCGGGGTAATCGGGCGAGCGTGCTCGCGGCCGTAGTGGAGGTGAGCTCGCCGGAGCGATTCCGTAGTCGGTGGGCTGATATCCCGATGGGCCGCGGTCCGCCGGAATCCACGACGGCACATGTGCCATCGGAGATGTTCACCGAAATCTGTCGCTGGGTAATCCATCCGAGGTGGCGCCACTATCCGGGGAGGTATCGTGCTGCTCCTATTGGCTACTTCGGCCGTCTTTGCCGGCTTCGTACCGACCGGCCTCATCGGATTCGGGGTGGGCGTCTGGTTCTTCGCGATCGGTGTGGTGCCGGCCGTCACGGCGACGGTGCGTCGGTCCCGGCGGAGCCGGGCTCCGCTGTCCGCCTCGCGCCGGCGCGGTGCCACCGGCACTGCCGCGTCGGCCGGGTGGGTCCTCGGAAGCGGGGGTGACGGCGACAGCGGCGGTTGCGGTGGGGGTGGTGGCTGTGGAGGTGGTGGTGGGGGCTGATCAGGGTCGGTTTCGACTCCGGCTCCGAAAAACTAGAACCTGTTCTTGCTAAGCGGGCTCGATTGCCCGATGCTGGGGCGATGGAAATCGGGATCGCACTACCCACCATGTGCCGCGGGTACGACCGGGCCGCCACCGTCGACTGGTGCCGGCTCGCCGAGCAGGGCCCCGTCGCCAGTATCTCGTGCGGCGAGCGGATGACCTTCCACAATCAGGAGATGTGGACGACCCTCGCCGCGGCCGCCGCGGTCACCGAACGGGTGCGGATCTTCGCGAATCTGTCGGTGCTGCCGGCCCATCCGGTGCCGCTGGTCGCCAAACAGGCCGCGACGATCGATGTACTGTCCGCGGGACGCTTCGCCCTCGGCGTGGGCGTCGGGGGCCGCGGTGACGATTACCGGAGTCTCGCTTCGGGATTCGAGCGTCGCCACGATCGGCTGGATCGCGCGGTCGCGGAGTTGCGGGCGCTGTGGGCCGGGGAGCCGGCGGTCGCCGGAGGTGATCCGGTCGGGCCGCCGTGTGTGCAGCCCGGCGGCCCGCCCGTGCTCGCCGGCGCCCTCGGCCCGAAATCGCTCGCGCGCGCTGCGCGGTGGGCCGACGGGGTCGTGGCGTTCAGCGTAGGCGGGGTGCCCGCCGAGATCCGATGGTCCGCCGAGGCCGCGCGCCGCGCCTGGGCCGAGGCGGGCCGGGACGCGCCGCGCCTGGTGAGCGGGTGCTTCTACGCGCTCGGCGTGCCCGAACCCGACCAGGTTCTGCGCGATTTCACCGCGGAGTACCTGGGCTTCCTGGGCGGCGAGGCGGCCGCGGGAGCGGCTTCGGCGATGAAGACCTACGACACCGCGGCACTGCACCGCACGCTGGACGCCGCCGAGGAAGCCGGACTGGACGAGTTCATCCTGGTTCCCAGCGCGGTGGCGCTCACCGTCCTGGAGGAGACGCTGGAACTCATCGCGTCCCGCTGAGGCGCGGGGCGATCAGCCCTCGGGATAGAAAACGAACAGCACACAACCTGTCACGGTCTGCGGTATGTGCCAGGACCCGGCCGGTGCGTGGATGAACGAGCCGGCCGGATAGTCGCGCACACCGTCGTTGAAGGTGCCCGACACCACGAACACCTCTTCCGGGCCGGGCCGATGTACATCCACGCCCTCCCACCGGCTGCCGGGCGCCATCTCGAGAACATGAGCGCCGACGCCGTCCGGGCCGGACCACAGCGAGCGCAGGCGGATACCGGGGAACAGCTCCCGGACGGGCGCGTCGACCAGGGTCGACCAGGTGTAACCGGGCATGGTCGGACCGTTTTCGGGAAGCGGTAGGAGGGTCATACGGTCAGCATGCCGAGCCGGTGGCGCGGGTACCAGTGTCAAGAAAGTCATCCTCGGGTACTTTTCTGTCATGACCGGTCAGTGGTCCGGCCCGCCCGGCCGGCATCGCGTCGCCGCGCTGGTGACACCGCCGCAGGCGCCGTTCGAACTCGGTTGCGTGGCCGAAGTCTTCGGTACGCCGCGCGAGGGGCTCCCCGGCCGCTACGACTTCCTGGTCTGTACCGAGCATCCGGGCGAGGTCGCGACCACCGCCGGGTACACGATGCGGGTGGCGGCGGGCCTCGAGGCTCTGGAAACCGCGGATACGATCGTGATCCCCGGCTGGTTGCCGTTCACCGCGGAGGTGTCCTCCGCGATGCTGGCGGCATTGCGTGCGGCCGCCGCGCGGGGAGCCCGCCTCGTCTCCATTTGCACCGGCGCGTTCGCCTTGGCGCAGACGGGCCTGCTCGACGGACGGGCCGCGACGACCCATTGGGCGCGCACCGACGAACTGCGGGTCCGCTTCCCCCGGGTCCAGGTGGAGCCCGGTGTGCTGTATGTGGACCACGGGGACATCGCCACCAGCGCGGGCGCGGGCGCCGGTATCGATTTGTGCCTGCACCTGGTACGAAGCGATCACGGTGCGTCCTATGCGTCCGAACTCGCCCGGCACATGGTCATGCCGCCGCACCGCGAAGGCGGGCAGGCCCAATTCGTGCCGGCGCCACTCGCCGCGCACACCACCGGTGAGTCCGTGGCCGCTCTGCTGCACTGGAGCATCGCCCACCTCGATCGGTCCATCACACTGTCCGATCTGGCCGTCCGGGCGGGAGTCTCGCAGCGGACCCTGGCCCGCCGATTCGCAGAACAACTCGGGACCAGCCCCGGGCGCTGGCTGCTGACCCAGCGGGTCACCGCGGCGCGCCGGCTGCTCGAGGAAACCGATCTGCCTGTCGAGGCGATCGCCGCGCGGGTCGGCCTGGCGTCTGCCACCAATCTGCGGCGCCGGTTCCACACGCTGGTCGGCACCACCCCGGCGGCCTACCGGCGCGCTTTCCGCGGCTGACGCGCCGCGCGGCGGGCCGACCGGCCGCTCCCACCGGCGGGAGGGCGGATCGGGCCGGCGGCTGGGTTAGGCTCGAGCGCGCGCCCGGCAGGGCAGTACGCGCGAAACACCCCTGTTCCGGATCCACCGCAGGGAGCCGGGTTTCACGGCTCGGTCGTCTGCCGCCGAGGGAAAGCGAAGCAGGTATGTCCAGCCAACGTCCGGTGCGGTCGAGATACCTCGTATTCGTCCTCGCGACGGTATTCCTGGCCAATGCGGCCGCTCTGGCCGGCGGGGTGCGTGCCGCGGCATCGGAGTTGGATACCGCCTGCGGAACACCGCTGTCGGTTTCGGAAGTCGCCGAGATCGTCGAACTGTCCGATACCTCCGTCTCGTACGACGAGAATTCCGGTTCGTCGCTGGACCGGCTCGAACAGGCGGTCGAACGGCATCGGCGGATCGCCGAGATCCTGGTGGCACACCGGGATCGGCGCGGACTGCTCGCCCTGGGGCTCGACGCGGTCGAACAGGCCGCGGTGATGCCGCTGCAACGCGATCCGGGCGTGTTCGACGACCCGGAGTGGGCGCATCGCATCAGTCTCGATCTGCTGCTGCGGTTCCTGCGCAATGTGCACGCCGAGTTCACCGGCGCACCCGCCGAACCCCAGTGGAACCACTATTTCCGGCTCGCCCACCGCTGCGAGTTGTCGCCGACCCGAGTCGCGATGGCGGGCTACAACGCCCACCTCACCCGCGACCTGTCCGAGGCCGTGGCCGCCACCCGTGCCACTCCGGCCGACGCGCCCGATCACTTCCGGATCGTCGACGCGATCGCCGGTCATGGATCGCTCATCGTCGATCTCACCCGAGAGCTCTACGGCGGCGATCTCGGCCCACTGTGGCGGTTCTACTTCCTGGGGGAGGGGCTCGATGCCGTACTCGGAGCAGGGGTGGCCACCGGCCCGCTGCTGCGACTGGCCGATCTGGGCGCCAATGTGGTGATTTTCGGCAACGGTCTGGCGCTGCAGGATCCGGCGGCCGCACCCGCGGTGCGCGCGGAGATGGATGTGTTGTGGCGCAGCGCCGACTCGGCCTTCGAGGTGCTCGCCGCGAACGGCGCCTTGTGAACGGCGTGCCGCGCACACCATCCGATGTGCGCGACACCGAACACGGCCGCACCAGCGGGGAACTCGGTCAGGCGCCGACTTCTTCGAGCCGTCCGGTGGCTACGTCGAAGACGAAGCCGCGCAGCGACGAGGTCTTGGTGATGAACGGGCTGGTTTCGATTCGCCGGAGCGACTGCCGCACATCTTCGGCCAGATCGGAGAATGCCTCGGCCGACCAGGAAGGTTTGATGCCGGTCTCGTCCTGGATGCTGCGCTTGAAATCGTCATCGGTGAAGGTGAGCATGCCGCAATCGGTGTGGTGGATCAGGATGATCTCGGTAGTGCCCAGCAGCCGCTGGCTGATCGCCAGCGAGCGGATCTCGTCATCGGTCACGACTCCGCCCGCATTGCGGATGACATGGGCCTCGCCTTCCCGGAGGCCGAGGATCCGGTAGATGTCCAGCCGGGCGTCCATGCAGGCGACCACCGCGACGTGCTTGCTGGGCGGCAGGGGGAGCGGACCGCTGAACTGTTCGGCGTAGCGCAAGTTGTTGGCCAGGTAGTCATCGGTCACCGTCATGGGTACCGACCTCCGTTCGTCGACGTCTCGATATGCGAATGTCCGCATTCACATTCCCAAGCTGTCGCTCGCGATCACGACCGATAGAACCGGGCAGAATTCAACCCTGGCGTGTCGCGAACCGTCCGCGTCGCGCCGAGCGCGGCGAGCCCCACAGTACGGGGCTGCCGGCGCCCGGTCCGGCCACCGTGCCGCGTGCGTGCTGGGACGGGTTGCGCGGTGAGCCCCGACGCGTATCGGCGTGCCGGTGGCCACCCGGCGCCACGCCCGACCTCGCGGCACTGTGGCCTCCGAGATCGTACTCGGCGCTGCGCCGGGTCCGCGCGAACGCCGGTCAGCCGCCCGCCGAGGGTTCGGCGCCGCTCAACGGTTCGATCCGGAACACCGGGCAGTGCGGTGCCGCGGCGGCGAAAGCCTCGGGGTCGGCGGATTCGACGGCGCCGGCGGTGATCATGAAGCGCACTCCGTGCGGCACCTCGCGCGGGAAAGCGCGCAAGATGGGCTCGCGCTCGGACACCGGCAGTTCCACCAGCGAAACCCGTCGTCTGCGCCGTCCCTTGGCCAGTACGCCCCAGCCGGCGGCTCGCGCGTTGCGGACCCAATCGGCGTCGTCGAATCCGCCCACCACGTACATCGCGCCGTCGACGGTCAGCGGCGAGACCGGAGTGGTCCGCAGTGCCCCGGTCCGGCGCCCGGGCACCGAGAGCACGCGCATGGTGCCCACCGCGACGCCCATGCGCTGGAGGGTCACGATCACGCGATTGAGGGGTTTGAGGCGTCGCCGCAGGCGGTCGTTGTTCACAGTTGCTCCTTGTTGTCGTCGCGGCCGGCTCCTGTGTCCGGCCACGGCATACCGCGGTCGATCTCGCTCGCGGTACGTTCCAGCCAATTGATTTCGGCCTCGCGCAGATGTCCGAGGTAGTCGGATTCCAAGAGGACTGCCCGCGGGAGGTCTGCGGACTGTTCCGCTGTCCGACTGGTGTCGGCCGCCTGCTCGCGCAGCCGGGCAGCCCGGCGGCGCAGGAGCCGGGCGGCGACCGGCGGCGCGAGCGCGGGGAGATGTGCCAGCGCGGCGACGAAACGGGGGTATTCGTTCACCGGCTCGGCGAGGAACCGCTCCAGCAGAGCGTCCAGCAGTTCGCGGCCGGATTCGGTGATCCGGTAGACGGTGCGTTCCGGCCGGGCTCCGGCGCGCGCTGTACCGGTGCGGCACACCACTCCTGCCTTCTCGAGGCGGCCGATCGCGTCGTAGAGGGATCCGCCACGCAGTTTCACCACTTCGGCGACCTGCCTCTCGCGGAGGGTGGTCTTCATCTCGTAGGGATGCCGGGGCCGTTCGGCGAGCAGGGTGAGTACGGCCAGCGTCAGCGGTGTTTCCACGGCACGGAGTTCCCGGGTCACTGTCACCTCTTGGTCGAGTTAGGTTAGTCGAATTCGACTATTTGACTGTACTGGTCGTGACCGCTGTGAACAAGCCGCAAGCACTGCTTGCCCGAAATGCCGGAATGTGTAGTCGCTATGCCCGGATATGGGCGCACCGAGCCCGCCCGTTCACGGGGGTGGACAGCCATCCGTTACGATCAGGACTGCCTCTCGGTCCAGCAACCGGCCGCTGAGTCTGCGAGCGTGCGTTGTGTCGCCCTCGTGTCCTGTGTGATCGAAGGCTGGGGTGTCGATGCCTGCTGGCGAATTCGGCGGTGACCTTGCGCGGTGATATTGCCGGGGCGGATCTCGGTCCGGCCGACAATGCGGGCTGGTTCGAGCGGGAACCTTTCGTGCTGTTGGTGGAAGACGATCCCGGGGACGCCCTGCTGGTCGAGGAGTTGGTAGCCGACGCCGAACGCGGGATGCGCCTGGAGTGGGTGCGCACACTGTCGGAGGCGGCTGCTCGCCTCAGCGTCGAGGTGCCTGATTGCGTCCTGCTCGACCTGCGGCTGCCCGACGCCCAGGGGCTGGAAGCGGTGGCCCGGATCCGCGCAAGCAACGAGCGCGTCGCCGTGGTGGTGATGACCGGGCTCGACGAGGAGGGTACGGGGCTGGCGGCCCTGGCCTCCGGAGCGCAGGACTATCTGGTCAAGGGCCGGGTCGAGCCGGAGTTGTTCGCTCGCGCGGTGCGCTACGCCATTCAACGCAAACAGGCCGAACGCACCAGCGCGGCCCTCCAGGCCAGTCAGATGCGGGCGCAGGAGAACGCCCGCCTCGAACGGGGTCTGTTGCCGACACCGCTGCTCGGTGCCGACCGCGCGGTGGACGTGGTGGCGCGGTATCGCCCGGGCCGGGCCCATTCGCTGCTCGGCGGGGATTTCTACGATGTCGTCCAGGATCCCGACGGCGTCGTGCACGTCATCATCGGCGACGTCTCCGGCCACGGACCCGACGCCGCGGCGACCGGTGTCGCGCTGCGCCTGGCCTGGCGCACCCTGGTCCTCTCCGGCGTGACCGGTTCGCGGCAGTTACGGTTGCTCGAGCAGGTACTGCTGGCCGAGCGGACCGACCGGCAGACCTTCGCCACTGCCACCGGACTCGTGCTCGATCCGTCGACGCGACGGGTCGTGGTGCGGCGCGCCGGGCATCCGGGCATGCTGCACCACGGCGACGGGGGACTGAGCTGGCTCGAGGTGCCAGGCGGCGCAGCGCTCGGCTTCATGCCCGGCCGGGCCGAATGGCCGGCCGCGGAGATCGAGCTCCCCGCTGGGGCCGGTCTCATGCTGTTCACCGACGGTTTGTTCGAGGGCCGGGTGGGCCGTAACGGCGACCGGCTCGGGGAAGCCGGTTTGCTGGAGATCGCCAGGACCGTCCCCGTGGTCCGTCCCGAGGCGTTCGTGGACGAGCTGATCGTGCGGGTCGAGGAACTGGCCGGGGCGGGCGGTCTCGACGACGACCTGGCCATCATTCATGTGTGCTGGAACGACGGGCGAAAGGGTGAACTCCGGTGACGAACGCCGACTCCCGAGTGGTGGGCCGGCTGACCGCGCAGGCGTGGTTCCAGCTGGTCTTCGCATTGATGATCCTGGTGGTACTGATCGGCGCGGTCGCGGGTGCCCAGGTGATCGCCAACACCAACAAGGTCACCGACCGGCTGGCTCGGCAGACCCTGCCCGCCTCCGCGGAGGCATACCGGCTGCAGAGTGCGCTGGTCAACCAGGAAACCGGTCTGCGCGGTTATGCGATCGCCGCCGACCCCCAGTTCCTCGAGCCCTATATCGAGGGCTCGCGGGAGCAGGCCCGGGCGGCGGTGCGGCTGCGTGAACTGCTGTCCGACCGGCCCGACCTGATCGCCGACCTCGACGCGATCGAACGCGGAGTGCAGCAGTGGCGCACCGAATACGCCGGTCCACTCGCGGCCACCACCTCACCGGAGCAGGCGCGAGCGCTGACCACGACGACAGCGGTGCGCGCCAAGGGCATCTTCGATCAGTTGCGCGTCGCGTTCACGGTGCAGAACAACGGGCTGGCCGCCGCGGTCGCCGCGGACAACCGGGCGCTGGAACACGCCCGCACCGTTCGCGATGTGGTGCTGACCGGCATGGTGGTCGCCTTCCTGTTGACCGGTGCCGTGCTGACCGTGCTGTTGCGCAGGCTGGTGGTGCGCCCGCTGGCCGGACTCACCGAAGCCTCCCTGCGGGTGGCCGACGGCGAGTTCGACCATCACATCGACAGTCGTGGCCCGGCCGATATCGTGCAGGTGGCCGCGGCCGTGGAGGATATGCGCACCCGGATCGTCGCCGAACTGGGTTCCACACAGTCACAGAGCGCCCTGCTGCGGCAGCAGAAGGCAGAGCTGGATCTGCAGGCCGACGAACTGCGCCGGTCCAACGCCGAACTGGAGCAGTTCGCCTACGTCGCCTCCCACGATCTGCAGGAGCCGCTGCGCAAGGTCGCCTCGTTCTGCCAGCTGCTGGAGAAACGCTACGGTTCCCAGCTCGACGAGCGTGGTAAGCAATACATCGACTTCGCCGTCGACGGCGCCAAACGGATGCAGGTGCTCATCAACGATCTGCTCACCTTTTCCCGGGTGGGCCGGGTCAGCGAGGGCGCGCAGCCGGTGCGGCTCGGTGAACCGCTGGACAAGGCGCTGACCAATCTGTCGGGCTCTCTCGAGGAGGCCGACGCCGTGGTGGAGCGGCCGGACGAGCTCCCCGAGGTCATGGGCGAGCCGACCCTACTGACCATGCTGTGGCAGAACCTCATCAGCAATGCGGTCAAATTCCGGCGGCCCGACCACGCGCCGGTCGTCTGCATCGAAACCGGACCCTACGCCGGCGATCCGGCCCTGCGGCTGTTCTCGGTCACCGACAACGGCATCGGCGTCGCACCCGAATTCGCGGAGAAGGTGTTCGTCATCTTCCAGCGGTTGCACGCCCGCGACGAATACAGCGGCACCGGTATCGGCCTGGCGGTCTGCAAGAAAATCGTCGAATTCCACGGTGGAACCATCTGGCTCGACACCGAGAACACGGTGGGAACCCGCATCTGCTTCACCCTCCGTACCGTCGAGGCCGAGCCCGGCGCCGCGGATCCGGCAGCGCCCGCTGCCGCGACGGAACCCGTACCCGAAGGAGAAACCGTATGACCTCACCCGGCCAGCCGATCGATATCCTCCTCGTCGAGGACGATCCGGGCGACGAGTTGATGACCAGGGAGGCCTTCGAGGACAACAAGATCGGGAACACGCTGCATGTGGCCCACGACGGGCAGGAGGCGCTGGACTTCCTGTACCGCGCCGCCCCTTATGCCGACGCCCCTCGCCCCGATCTCATCCTGCTCGACCTGAACCTGCCGAAATACGACGGCCGGCAGGTACTGGAGAAAATCAAGGCCGATCCCGACCTGTCGCATATCCCGGTCGTCGTCTTGACCACCTCCGCTGCCGAAGAGGACATTCTGCGCAGCTACAAACTGCACGCCAACGCCTACGTCACCAAACCGGTCGATCTCGACCAATTCGTGGCGGCGATCAAGCAGATCGACGACTTCTTCGTCCAGGTGGTCCGGCTGCCCCGCGGACGCTAGCCGCGCGGCAGCCGGATCCGGCTCAGGACGCCGTGGGGTTCGCGCCCGCGGCGAGCGCGTCCGCCAGCGATTCGTGCACCGACAGCAACTTGTCGAGCCCGGTGAGCTCGACAGGACGGCGAACGGCGTCGGAGACGACCACGCGCAGTCCGGCGCCGGGCTCGGCCGCCTCGGAGATCACGAGCAATACGCTCAAACCGGCCGACCCGAGAAAACCGACCTCCGACATGTCCACGACCAGCGGGTCCCCGCCGCGCTGGGCGTCTTCGAGAGCGGCCTGCAACTGAGGCGCCGAAGCCATATCGACCTCACCCTGCACCGTGACGATCGCGGTTCCGTTCTCCGCCCGCACCGCTACATCGAGCAGGCGGGGCGAGCTGTCGCCGCTCATCGCTGCTCCTCCGGCTCGCAATTCGTCACTTTTCCACCTCTGCAGTATCGAGGCCCCGCCGCGCGGAACGCGACCGGGGCCGGCACAGATCTTCGTAACGAAATCTACCCGATCGCGAAATAGTAGTCACCGGCGCCGGCCGGGCCGGCGAATGCGTAATCCATGCCACGTTTGAGCCGGGTGCAGGGTTGATCACCGGGCGTGATCCGCAACGCATCGGGCTGCCGAGACCGGGGCGCGGCCTGTCCGGGGGACCGTTCGAATGCCCCGCGGACGAATGGGTATGGCTAGCAGTGAGCACAGAGTCCCCACAGGACAGCAAGCCGAACGCCACGGACCCGGTACCGCCTACGCCGTCCGTCCGGCGAGACCTACAGGAGGCGATCAGGTGACGACGACCCGCCCGCCCGGGCTGGACAGTCCGCCGACGCGATGGGAGTTGCAGTTTCCGGCGAAAGCCGACCGGCTGGCCGAGGTCAGGCACCGGACACAGGAGTGGCTGGCACAGTGCCCGCTCGGTGAAGATCAGACTTATGACGTGCTGCTCGCCATAGGGGAGGCCTGCGCGAACGCGATCGAGCACGGTCACCGCGGCGACGGCGGCACCATCCGGCTGCGGATGGAGCGCGAGGCCGACGGTCTGCGCATCACCGTGGCCGATCACGGCCGCTGGAAGAGCCCCGCCCCCGGACCGGACCCGGTCCGGGGGCGCGGGATGGCCATCATCCGCGCGCTGGTTCCGGAGGTGGAGGTCATCATTTCCGCCGGCGGCACGACCGTCGAGATGCGGCTCCCGCTGCCTCGGTGAGTACGACCGGCGCGTCGCGCCGGCTCGCCTGCCTCAGTCGAGGCGATAGAAACGCCAGAAACCGAAATCGTCGATCGGGCAGTCTCCGTACCCGTCCTCGTCGGCATCCACACTGCCACTATCCCCGCAGGGGACTCCGCCGTGGCCCACCCGCCGGGTGTCGGCCGTGGTGTCGCCGTGCTGCGCGAGACGACGCCGCGAGTGCGGATCCGGATCGATACGACGGACCCACCGTCGGGGCGAGTGGCGGCCGGTGCGCGACCGGTCCATCGCTGAGCCAGGAAGTCCGTGGACCGGCCGGTGACGGTCAGCGGCGCAGGACCCTGCGGGCGGTCCAGTTTCCGAGGAACTGGATACCCTGCACCCCTGCGATGATGATGAGGGTCGCCACCAGCGTGACTTCCCAGTCGAACCGCTGGTACCCGTACACCAGGGCGAAATCGCCGAGCCCGCCGCCGCCGACCGTGCCCGCCATGGCGGACATGTCCACGATGGCGATGATGACGAAGGTGTAGCCGAGGATCAGCGGGCCCAATGCTTCGGGAATGAGCAGCGTCAGGATGATCCGCAGCGGTCCCGCGCCCATTGCGCGCGCCGCCTCGATCACCCCGGGATCCACTGTGACCAGATTCTGTTCCACGATCCGGGCGATCCCGAAGGAGGCGGCCACGATCATCACGAAG
Organism: Nocardia sienata NBRC 100364; assembly: GCF_001613205.1. Classification (GTDB taxonomy): domain Bacteria; phylum Actinomycetota; class Actinomycetes; order Mycobacteriales; family Mycobacteriaceae; genus Nocardia; species Nocardia sienata. Next base: position 258,848 of record NZ_BDBX01000003.1, read on the forward strand.
GCCGCCGCTTCGGTGCCGATGGTGGTACCCACCACTTCGAGCGTGATCGGGCCCAATGCGGCCAGCAGGATGATGAACGGAATCGGGCGCACGATATTGACCAGCACATTGAGCACCCAGTTGATCGGGCCGTTGGCCAGCAGCCCCCCCTTGCGGGTGGTGTAGAGCGCGGTGCCGAGGAAGAGCCCGACGAGGCCACCCACCACGAAGGTGAGCAGTACGAGATAGATGGTGGTGCCGACGGCCTCGGTGAGGACAGGCCGCAATTTGTCCCAATCGGTCTGCATATCGGTCCTCGCTACCGCTGATCCAGTTGGGCGATCACGCACTCGACGGCCTCGTCCGGGCCGTCGAGTGCGAGGGTGATACTGCCGAAGGTCTTGTCCTGCAGAGTGCCCACTCCGCCGTACACCACCTCGAAACCCACGCCTGCTCGCGCGGCGGTGGTGAGGGCGGGGCCGATACCCCGCGCGTCGTCGATATCGACCGTCACCAGCCGGCCCCGGTGCAGTTCGTCGAGGCGGCGCAGTTCCGCGGGGCCGGGGCGGTTGCGCAGCACCGTATCGACGAACGAACGGGTGGGGGCCGACTGCGGAGCGGCGAATACGTCGAAGGTCTTCGCCAGTTCCACGATCCGGCCTTCGGCCAGCACCGCGACCCGATCGGCGACCGCCCGGATGACATCCATCTCATGCGTGATCACCACGATGGTCACCCCCAGTTCGGTGTTGATCTTGCGCAGCAGGCGCAACACCTCGCCGGTGGTTTCCGGGTCCAGCGCCGAGGTGGCCTCGTCCGCCAGCAACAGCGACGGCGAGGTCGCGAGCGCCCGCGCGATACCCACCCGCTGCTTCTGCCCACCCGAGAGCTGATCCGGGTAGCTGCGGGCCTTGTCGGAGAGTCCGACGAAGTCGAGCAGCTCGGCGAGGCGCTCCTTACGTTTCCCACGCGGCCAGCCCGCCACCTTCAGCGGGTACTCGATGTTCCCGGCCGCCGTCCGGGAGCGGAAGAGGTTGAACTGCTGGAAGACCATGCCGATATCGCGGCGGATCTGCCGCACCCGCGCCTCCGACACCCCGGTGATCGGGGTGCCGGAGATCTCGATGGTCCCACTGGTGGGTTTCTCCAGGGCGTTGACGAGCCGGACGAGGGTGCTCTTACCGGCGCCGGAGTAGCCGATCACGCCGAATATCTCGCCCTTCTCGATCCGGAGGTCGATATCGGACAGTGCCGTGTCCGCGCGCTTCCCGGTGCGGAAGGTCTTGGTCACCGCACGGAATTCGACCGCGGGAACCGCGAACTCCGTGCGGGTCGAGGTGTCGCTCACTTGCCGTCGCGGATCGTCTGCTGCACCCGCTGCAGGATCGGCTCCAGCTCCGGGCCGCTGCGCCGTACCTCCACCGAGGTGCCCTTGGAAGATTCCGCGAGAGCCTGCTGGACCTCGGGGTCGTGCCAGATCTCGACCAGCCGCTGATAGGTCGGGTCCGCCTTGTCCTCGGCGCGGGTGACGAACGCGTTGATGTACGGTTCGGCACCCGGGCTGGACGGATCGTCCTTGTACAGAGCCGAGAGCGGATCGACACCGGACCGCTCCAGGTAGGTGTTGTTGATGACGGAACCGTCCACCGAGGCCAGCGACAGCGCGGTCTGCGCCGCGTCGACCGGGGTCACCTTCACCTTGGACGCGCCTCGATCGATATCGGCGGGGGAGGGCGCCAGGGTGTCCGAGGACAGTGTCACCAGGCCCGCGGCCTCCAGGACGAAGAGGGCGCGTGCCTGGTTGGAGGGGTCGTTGGGAATGGCGATCTCGCCGCCGGTGGGGATATCGGCGACCGACTTGTGCTTCTTCGAATACAGACCCAGCGGGACGATCTGGGTGGCGCCGATCGGGGTCAGGTCCGCGTTGTTGGCGACATTGTATTCGCCGAGGAACTGCAGGTGCTGGAAGAGATTGACGTCGATCTGTCCCTGCGTGAGAGCGATATTGGGCTGGGAGTAGTCGGAGTAGTTCGTGATCTGCAGGGTGATACCCGCATCCTGGGCCTTCTGCTCGAACACGTCCCACGCCGGATCGCTCTCGGTGGTACCTATACGCACCACATCGTCGGACCCGGCGCTGCCGCCGCAGCCGGTGAGGGCGAGTGCCGCGGCGATGGTCAACGCCGGTATCGCCAGTACCCGTGGGAATTTCAACGCCTGCTCCCGAATGCTCGTGGCCGTGTGGACTCGATCATCCAAGCGGTGGGCGCGCGGGCCCGGCAACGGTTGGGATTGGGCTGAACGAAATCCTGGCCGGAGCGGGATGTGACCGCCTAGTTTGCGCACAATGCGAGGTCTGCGTCGTTTTGCCGTTGTTTCGGTCCTGCTCGCGCTGGCCGCGCTCCTGCCCGCCTGCGGTGCGGACCGCGACCCCGACGTGGTGCGGATCGGCGTGAACGATCTGGCCCTAACGCACTGGGAGGTCTACCGGGAGAAAGCGCCACCGAGATCTTCCCACTGACCCTCTACTCGAAGAAACACGAGTCGGTGGCCGATATCCCGCCCGGCGGCGAGATCACCCGGAGCAACAATCCCGCCAACCGTGTGCGGCCGCTGCTCGGGCCGGCCGCGGCGGGGTTGATCGTCCTGAAGGGCGGCGCCGGCTGGGATTCGCGCATCGAGGATGTGGACACCGCGGCGTCGCGGGTCCGGCTGACCCCCATGCCGACGATGTCGTCTACACCGACGATCCGCAGCGTCCGGAACTGGCCCAGTACATCAATATCTTCGCCGCCCGAGCCGAGGACAAGGGCGACCCGACGCTGCTGGCCCTGGCCGAGTTGTACCACGATCCCGCCGTAGCGGCGGCCATCCGGGCCGAGTCCGGTTACGACGGAATCTTCAAGTACAACGATCCGGCCGAGCTGCGGGCCACTCTCGCCGAACTGGAAGCCACGTTCCGGGACCGCTCCGGACCCCGGTGAGTTCGTCGGCGCATGCTACGGCCGGTCGGCCCCCCGGCCGGGTTCACCGAGCGGCGGCCAGCACTGCCGCGAGGCCTTCTCGCAGGTCCTTGACGAAATACTCGGGAACCTCCAGCGACGGGAAATGCCCTCCGGTCTCGGGCGACCTCCATCGGACGATTCGTCGGTACCGCTCCTGTGCCCAAGGGCGCGGACACTTCTCGATGTCGCGGGGATACATGGTGATTGCCGACGGGACGTCGACCCGGAGTTCGGGGTCGAGCGAGTTGTGGCTTTCGTAGTAGATGCGGGCCGCCGAGGCGCCGGTCCGCGTCAGCCAATACAGGGTGACGTCGTCGAGAATTCGGTCTCTGGAAATCGTCTCGAACGGGCTGTTTTCGGTATCGCTCCACTCGGCGAACTTGTCGAGGATCCAGGCAAGTAGCCCGACCGGTGAGTCGACGAGCGAGTAGCCGATGGTCTGCGGTCGGGTCGCCTGCTGTTTCGCGTATGCCGCGCGGTGGCGCCAGAAATCGCTGGTTTGCTCGGCCCATGTGCGCTCGGCTGCCGTCAGCCCGTCCGTCGTCAACCCGGGCGGTGCCTCCGCGAACAGGGTGTGAATGCCGAGAACACGCGCCGGGAACCTGCCGCCGAGAACCGTGGTGATGTTGCCTCCCCAGTCGCCGCCGTGGGCCAGGAACTCGGTGTAACCGAGCCTCTCCATCAGTTCGACCCATGCGGCCGCTATCTTTTCGGTTCCCCAGCCGGTGGTGGCCGGCCTATCGCTGTAGCCGAAGCCCGGTAGCGAGGGAACCACGACGTGGAACGCCGGCGCGTCCACATCTTTCGGATCTGCCAGCTCGTCCACTACATCGATGAACTCGGCAATGCTGCCCGGCCAGCCGTGCGTCAAGACCAGCGGAGTGGCATCTGCGCGCGCGGAGCGGCGGTGCAGAAAGTGGATTCCCAGACCATCGATGGTCGTGCGGAACTGGCCGATCCGGTTGAGGCGCGCTTCGAACGACCGCCAGTTGTACTCGGTGCGCCAGTAGTGCACGACCTCGATGAGGTCGGCGAGCGGAACGCCCTGCTCCCACCGGCGACGGCCGGACGCGGCGCGGTGGACCGTCTCGGCTTCCGGTAACCGCGCCGCGACCAACCGCGCGCGCAGATCATCGAGGTCGGCGTCGGTTGCGTGAGCTTCGAATGCTTGTACGTCGCTGGTCGGACGGGGCATGAGACCTCCTGGCCATCGCGGAACCGGCAACGACCTATCGTGAACCGGCATAGACGGTTCTAACATGCCTTCGAGTCGGTGCGCAACCGGCTATGGTGGTTCCATGCCTGGTGGGTTTCCTGACTTTCGCCTCGGTAGCGTGCTGGCCACAAGCTTCACGGCGACCCTGACGGAGCGTTGTGGCGACGCTGTGGAGCGCATACCCACGCCGCAGCGACTCCTCGACTGGCTGGCAGTGAACGGCCTGGCCGTGGAGTCCTGTACCGCCGCCCAGCTCGAACTCGCCCGGGAACTGAGGGAATCGATCCACGCCGCCGTGACAGCGGCCGCGATCCGAGACGTTCTCCCCGCGTGTGCTGTCCGAGTCATCAACGACTGCAGCGTTCGGGGTCGGGCGGCGGCTGTCCTGACGCCCGAGGGCAATCGGCAATGGCGACTCGGCTCGGCCTCCGGCGTCGAAGATGCCCTGGGCGTAATCGCCGCCGACGCGATCGGCATCATCGCCGGCGAACGAGACGGAAAATTGGCCTTGTGCGCATCGCCGACCTGCCGGGCCGCCTTCTTCGATACCAGTCGAAGTCGCACTCGCAAATGGTGTGACATGAACACGTGCGGCAATCGTGAGAAGAAGGCGCGCTTCAATGCCAACCAGCGCAAGAACGCGCCTGCCGCACGCACGGGTGGCGGCTGACCCGGCCTCCCCCCGGAGGGTGGGGCCGGTAGGAGAAGATCGGCCGGACTGTCGGCCGCCTACCCGCTCGCCCCACCACACAGCTCTTTATGCCGCGTGTGTCCACCGTCGCGGCTACCACAAGGGCGGCGGTGCGGAAAGTATGAGCCGGCACAGGGCTCGGCCCGCGCCGTGGCGTGATCGGTACCGATGGACGAGGATGAGCCGGAATCGGAAATATCGGTCCGGCGCGGCCGGCGCGGGACCGGGATGGATGCGCGGCGAAACAGGGCGGCCCGCCGGAGCGGGTGCTGATGGCGGCGGTCTGGGACCGATTCCGGCTGTTCGATATCGGCGATCTGCTGGTGCATCGCGGGACGTAGCCTGCTGTCGCTGACGGTGATGACGGTCTCGGCGGCGCTGCTGGTAGCGGTGTTCGGCATCTCCGGCTCGGTCACCGGTTCGGTCGACAAACTCGTCGCCGGACTCGGCGGCCGAGCGGTCCTCGAGGTCAGCGGCATCACCGACGCCGGATTCGGCCAGGATCTGCTGGGGCCGATCGCGGCGGCCCCGGGCGTGCGGACCGCGGTGCCCATGCTGCGCGCGCAGACCGGGGCGGACGCTGATCGGGGCCCTGCTGATCGGGCCCTGCTGATCGGTGCCGATGCCCGGATCGCCGAACTGGGCAGTTCTCTCACCGGCTCGCTGGGCAGTGATGCCGCGAAGCTGCTGAACGTACCCAACGGCGTGCTGACCGGCGCGGCCATGGGCTATCAGGAGGGGGACACCTTCCCGCTGGGCACCGGTACCGCCACGGTGGCCGGGATCCTGGATGCCCACTCTCATGCTGTCGGTACTGGACCGGCGTCGCAGCGCCCGGCCCGGAATCCGGTGGTGCGGCCGTACTCGTAGCGGGTGCCAGGGGGGCGGCGATGGTGGCGGTGACGAGCAGGGCCCGCCCCGGACACCGTGGCCGGCGAGCGACCGGCATCGCCGGAAGCTAATTCTCGCGGTGCGTGTGGCGCCGTCGAACCGGGGAATTCGGTGAAGCGGGCCGGCGCGGTCCGTCTTTTCCTGCGCCCGGTCCCAACCCCCCGATCGGGCATCGCGTGCTATGGACAGATGACTGGACAGGTGTAACCATCGGTGTACAGCCGGGAGTGCGTGGCTGTACCGACCGACGAGAGGATCCTGCGCATGAGCGACCGGAAACAGGTGGGCGGAAACGGCGGTGGCCGACAATGAGCACCCTGCATCCGTGCGAGCGCGTCGGTCTCGAATTCATCGACAACGCGCCCTTGCGCTGCAGCAACAGCGTAGACCTCGCGATCACGCCGGCCCAGCTGTTCGAGGTACTGGCCGACGCGGAATCCTGGCCGCATTGGGCGAGCGTGATCACCAAGGTCACCTGGACCACTCCCGAACCCAGAGGTGTGGGCACCACCCGGGTGGTGGATATGCGCGGCGGAATCGTCGGCGACGAGGAGTTCCTGGCCTGGGAACCGAACACCCGGATGGCGTTTCGCTTCAACAGCAGCTCCACCGGCGCGCTGGCGGCGTTCGCCGAGGACTACCGCATCGTCGAGACCCCGGAAGGTTGCCGGCTCACCTGGACACTGGCCCAGCGATTGGCCGGTCCCGCCCGGTTCACCGCATTCCTCGCCACCCCGGTGATGAATCTGGTGTTCCGGCGCTTCCTGGCGAACCTGCGCCGCTACACCGATCGGCGCTTCGCGACGGCATCATCGTGAGCGGCCGAGTCGCGGGCGGAATCCGATCGCCCGCGACTCGGCATCCGCTCAGTTCATCAGAAACGAACCCGCCAGCCAGGCGGCGAGAACCAGGACCACACCGAGCAGCGCGCCGGGATACAGCGCTCGCCCACTGCGTGCGGCATTCACGGTGGTGGCGGCGCCGACCAGGAAGCCGAAGCAGCCGCCGAGGACGATGATCCAGTTGCCCGTGCTCGGATCGGCGCTGCAGTCCGCGCGTCCATCACACAACCCGGTGGCGAGCAGGAACCAGGGCGAGATGGCCACCGAGACGATCGCCAGCGCCGCGAGCAGGAACCACAGCAGCGCTGTGATCACCAGATCGGGTTCCCGGGGCGTGGGAATGGGCGCGCCCCGGCCGTAGACGTCGTCCGGGATGGGAGAGACAGGATAGTGAGTGGAGGTCGGGTCAGGGAACATATGCCTCGCGATCGCTCGAGCCGATTGGGGGCCGCCGGATGATACCCAGAACTTTCCCCTGTGCCGCAACTGATCCGGCACCGCGCGCGACACTACACTGCGCACAGTCCCGCGGCATTCGCTGCCGCGGTATCGACAACCGTGCGTGATACGAGCGGAGGAGACGGCGATGCGTGTGCTGTACACGGCCGAGGCGCTGGCCACCGGGGACGGCCGCAACGGTCATACCCGCACCACCGACGGCCGCATCGATCTGGAGCTGGCCGTGCCCAGGGAAATGGGCGGCAGCGGCGGAGGCGCCAACCCGGAACAGCTTTTCGCCGCCGGATACGCGGCCTGCTTCCATTCGGCGCTGCGCCTGGTCGGTTCCCAGGCCAAGGCGAATGTGAACGATTCGGCGGTGGGCGCCAAGGTCGGTATCGGTAGCATCGACGGCGGTGGATTCGGGCTGACGGTGGTCCTCGAGGTCACTCTGCCCCACCTGTCCGAGGACCAGGCGCAGGCCCTGGCCGAGAAGGCGCATCGGGTGTGCCCGTACAGCAATGCCACCCGCGGCAATATCGATGTCGAGGTGCGGGTGGCGCAGGACTGACGCAGATCCCGAGCCCGCGTCACATCTTTGCGGGGCCGGGCTCGGCGGTTGCGCTCGAACCGGGCTCGCTGCCCGTGGTCGAGCCGGGCTCGGCGGGGGTCGTGGCGGTAACCTCCGACGCCGGGGTCGTCCGTGCCGCTTCCGTGGGGTCGCTCCCGGAAGCCGTGTAGTTCGCCGACGTCTCCCGGGAAACGGCAATCCGCCACGGCATCCGACCTCCGCCGTCGGTGCGCGGCATGGTCGCTACCGCGATCACCGCCGAACCCACCGCGATGATCACCGCCGCGATGGCGGAGGTGGTGATCGTACCGCTGGCGACGTATTTCACTTCGTTCAGACCCGCGACCGGCTTCGATCCGTCGTTGACGGCCCAGTTGATCCAGGAACCCAGCTGACCACCGAGGTCCCAGCGACGGACCGTCATATTCTTCAGCTCTTTCTGCCGGGCGGTCAGATAGAGCATGTTTGCGATCACCAGCAGCGCGGTGATCACCGCGCCGCCGGTGGCGATCCGTGCGAAACGTTCGGAGTCGGTGGCGATGTAGATAGCGACTGCGGCGATGGTCAACGCGATCATGCTGCTCGAGGCGACTGCCCACGAACCGGTGAGATTCGCGGCGGGAGGGATTCCCTGCGCGGACCAGACCGTCAGGTACCGAGTGGTCGAGTCGACTTGTCCGAAAGGCGTTGCCGCGGCCATACCATCGGGCCCGTGCGCGACCATCCAGTGCTTGAACATGAGGGTGAAGACGATGACACCGCCCAGGGCGGTGATCACATATCCCCACTTTCCGCTCATCAACGGCGCGGTACGGATGTCCTCGGCATGTCCGGCCACCCGGCGCAGACCGGCGCGGGCAAGAGTCCGGCGTCGTGCCCAGGCCTCCGACCGGGTGTCTGCGGTCGCGGACGGGTCCGGCTGTGGTGTCGCGGTGCGAACCGTGCTCGACGAGGTCTCGCCGTTACCTCCGCTCGCTCCCCACGGGCTCGGTTTGACCATCGCCCCAGTCTATTCTGCGCCCACCACTGGGAACACTGCACGAGAGCAGCGGTGGGCCGGCGCGACTTCTCCTCAGGCAGCGTCCGACCGCCGGCCGTTGGCCACCAGATCCACCACGACATCACGGACCACGGCCTGGATCCGCTGTGCGTGCTCGTGGAGCACCTCCGTGGCCGGCCCGCCGTCGGTTGCCGTGGTCCCGGTGATCTCGACGAGATCGTTGACAATATGACAGAGTGCGATCAGGCGTCGCACCATGTCCCGCCGCTCGGCCGGCGATAGTACTTCGGGGTTCACGTCCCTGTCATCGTCGGTGGTCCCGGAGTCGTTTCGTTCCCCTCTTGCCCGGCGGCAATCCGCCGCACCTCCAAGACCGCACGGCCCCGGCGGTGCTGCCGTGCCGCTCGCGCGGCCTCGCGACCGGTCACCGGGTGATCGGCTACGGTGAGGCCCGATCGAGTCGGGACCACAATCGGGAGAACGAAGGTGACGATGCGCCGGGCGCTGCTGTCGATGGCGAGTGCGCTGTGCCTGCTCGCCGTCGCGTGTGGCGGCGTGGGCGGCGATGGAGAACGGCCCGAACGCGGCAGGGTTGTCTCGGTGGCGCCGGTCTTCGAGATGACCGGCGCGGAGACCGGTGACTATCTCGCCGAATGGAAATACCCGGTGGCCGGTGCGAACGGTGTCCGGGCCCACCGGGTCGTGTACGAAACCATCGCGGCCGACGGCACCTCCACCACTGCCAGCGGCCTGGTGGTGGTCCCGGATACCGGCGTGCCGCGGTTGCGCCTGGTCTCCTACGCGCACGGAACCACGGTGCGCCGCGACGAAGCGCCCTCGGCGGACGGCGAGACCGAACGTGCCCGCACGGTCCAGTTCGCCGCCGCCGGTTACGCCGCGGTCGCCCCGGATTATCTGGGTCTGGGGGAGGGCCCCGGTTTCCATCCCTACGCCCATGCCCCCACCGAGGCCTCCGCCTCGGCGGATCTACTGCTGGCGGCTCGCTCGCTGCTCGCCGATCAAGGCCGTGACCTGGACCAGAACGTCCTGGTGACCGGTTTCTCCCAGGGTGCCCAGGCCGCCCTGGCGCTCGGCCGGGAGTTGAACAGCGGTGCGGTCGAGGGTTTCGCCCCGGCCGCGGTCGCCGCGGTGAGCGGTGCCTACGCCGTCCAGGAGGTCCAGGCCCCGGCCGCGCTGGACGGCCGGGTGGAGGGGAGGCGTGCGGTGCTCTACCTGGGCTACTGGATCACCGCGATGAACCGGATCTATCACCTCTACGACGATCCCGCCGAAGCGTTCCAGCAGCCCTACGCGCAGCGGATCGACGGACTTTTCGACGGGCACCACGATCTGCTGGCTGTGTCGTCGGGACTTCCGGACACCCCGCAGAAGTTGCTGACCCCGCGATTCCTGGAACTGGCGCGTAACCCTACCGGTGCCGCCCTGCAGGCCATGGCCGACAGCGAATCCGTGTGCGACTGGACCGCGACGGTGCCGGTCCGGCTGTTCGCCGCCCCCGGGGACCGTAGTGTGCCCTTCGAGAATTCACTTCGCTGCACGAAAGCCGAACTGGGTGCCTCCGCCGAACTGATCGACCTCGGCGATATCGACCACGGTGCCACCGTCCGGGAGGCACTTCCACGGATTCTCGACTGGTTCCGGGAAACGCAACCGCCCGCCTGAACCGGGATGGTTCGGGGCGGGCGGTGCGGTTTTGGAGCACCGGGAGCTCAGTGCATGAGCACCGGGGCCGGCGTATCGGAATCGGACTTCGCCACTTCGCTCGCCTTACGCGGAAGCAGCACGGAGAAGCCGAGGGTGACCAGGCACAGCGCGAACGCCACCCAGAAGGCACCGGCGTAGGCGTCCGACATCTGCCCGAGCATGACGGTTTCGAATTTGTCGCCCAGGCTCGCGATATACTGGAGCACCGACGGATCGGGCTGTTCGCCGGTCCGCTGGGCCTCCATCACCGCCTGCCCGGCCGACACCGCCTCGGAACTCTGCATCCGGTTGGTCAGCACCACCGAGATCACCGCGACACCTACCGAACTGGCGATCTGCTGGATGATGTTCAACAGAGTGGAACCGCGCGCGACCTGTGCCTCGTTCAGCGTGCGCAGGGCGGCCGTCATCAGCGGCATCATGGTGAGTCCCATACCGAGACCCATGACGAACAGCACACCGAGCACATAGAAGTAGGAGCTGTCGGCCTCGATCTGGGTGAGCCCGAACATGGTCGCGGTGAGCACCGCCAGACCTACCGGAACCACCCGGCCGACCGGCAACTTGTCCACCAGCATGCCGGCGATCGGCATGGTGAGCAGCGACCCGATACCCTGCGGCGCCACCAGCAGCCCGGCCAGCAGCGCGCTCTCGCCCCGCACCTGCTGGAAATAGGTGGGGATCAGCAACAGTCCGCCGAAGAACGACGCGGAGAAGAGGAACATCGTCACGGTGGCGACGGTCAGATCGCGATTCTGGAACAGTCGCAGATCCAGCAGCGGATTCTTGGGCTTGAACGAGTAGAAGACGAACGCGACCACCAGCGCACCGCCGACCAGCATGGTCGCCCACACTTTCGGTGTGGCGACGGTGCCTTCCTCCGGGATGGAGGAGATGCCGTACAGGAACAGCGCGAGACCCGGCGACAGCATCAGCATGCCCACGAAATCGAAGGATTCACCGGCGCGCGGCTCGTCCTTGGGCAGGATGAACCAGGCATAGACGAGTGCGATCACGCCGAGCGGCAGGTTGATCAGGAAGATCCAGTGCCAGGAGGCGTCCTCGATGAGCCAGCCGCCCAGGATGGGGCCCAGGATGGGGCCGAGCAACATGGGCACACCCAGGATTGCCATCAACCGGCCCATCCGCTCCGGTCCCGCGGCCTTGGTCATGATGGTCATACCCAGCGGCATGAGCATGCCACCGCCCAGGCCCTGGATCACCCGGAACCCGATGAGCGCGCCGATGTTCCACGACAGGGCGCACAGCACCGAGCCGACGGTGAACAGCACCAGCGCGGTCATGTAGAGCCGTTTGGTGCCGAAGCGGTCGGCGGCCCAGCCGGTGAGCGGGATGACGGTGGCGAGCGCGAGCGTGTAGGCGGTGACCGTCCAGGCCACCGTGGAGTAGTTGGCGACGTCGAATTCGGTTTGGAACGTCGGCATGGCGACGTTCACCACCGTGATGTCCAGAATGGACATGATGGCGCCGAGAACCACGACACCGGCCAGTTTCAGGACCGATGCGTCGATTCTGTCCGGAGCCCCCGCGTCGGTCGCGGGGGCTGGGCTTGCGTTCACGAATTGTCTCCTGACGATGCGGGGGGGCACGCCACGACGTTGTGTATGGCCCCGGACTCGAGCACGGCGGTGAGGACCCGTCCGAGGTCCTCCCGTAAAGCCTCGGGCAGGCGGTGGACGACCGTATCTATCGTCGCGCGGTGGACGGCGATCTGATCCCAGGCGAGCCGTTGCCCGTGTTCGGTTGGGCCGACGAGCTTGACCCGGCGGTCGGTGGGGCTCTCCTGCCTGGTGAGCAGCCCGAGGCGTACCAGCCGGTCGACATTGCGGCCGGCCGCGGTCATCGACAGGCCGAGTTCGCCCGCGATGGTGTGGATCGGTTGTGGCTCGTGGCGCCGGACGACGGTGAACAGCACCCGCGCCTGCGAGAGGGTCAGATCGAGTTCGGCGAGCCGGTCGACACCCTGCCACCGTCCGGGGTCGCAGACGGCGAGCACGAAGTGCTCGATGAGGGTGCTCGTCTCCGACTCATTTGCCACCGCGCGATCATATGGGCCTCCGTAATAGTCGCGGAAGCGGGAATATCTCGTTTGTGACCGGAAACATAGCGCGGCGAGCGGTCGTATGGCCCCGGAGCAGGGCGCTTCAGCGGGCCCGGAGCGAAAAAGCACGCTGCGGGCCGGGGGATCGAGTCAGACCCCGGGCGCTTCCTCGTCCGCGAAGAAACCGAGCAATAGCTCCGCCACTCGGGCAGGCTGTTCGAGATGCAGGAAATGCCCGGCTCCGGGCAGGATCTCGCTGTTTCCGCCCGCCGGAGCCAGGACCTCGGCCACACCGGCGGTGAACGCCGGGTGCAGGGTGGTGTCGGCGCCCCCGTGCAGATACAGCATCGGAACGCCCGGCGCGCCATCCCAGTGCCGGTGGAGTCCGGCATAGCGAGCGGCCGGCTTCCCGGCTATCCGGGCGAACGCACGGTAATAGGACAGCGCCGCGGTGCGGTGCGCTGTGGTCGGCAGCGCGGCCAGGGTGCGGGCGATATCGAACTCGGCGTCGTACCCCGGCGACCAATCGTGCCACAGCCGGGGGATCAGCCGCTCGAGCGAGCGCTCGGAGATCCCCGGTAGCTGATTGAAGAGGATGTACCAGCTGAACCGTATCTGCCGCAGATAAGCGCCGACTCCGGCGTCCCGGCGTGGGCGCATGGCCGGAACCGGCGGGACCGCCAGTGACACGACCCGGGGGAACGGGCAATCCGGCTGAGCCGCAATGGTATTCGTTGTCAACGCGCCCCAGTCGTGGCCGATGAGCACCGCGTCCGCTGGGGCGCCGAGTGCGCGATGGAGCTCGAGCGTGTCGTAGGCGAGCGCTCCCAGATGGTAGTCGCCGTCGTCGGGTACGGCGGTCGGTGCATAACCTCGGGTGAAGGGCGCGACCACCCGGAATCCGCGGCCGGCGAGCGCGGGGCCGAGATGTCGCCAGGTCCAGGCGCTGTCGGGAAAGCCGTGCAGGCACAGGGCGAGCCGGCCTCCGGGCTCACCCCAGGCGAGTGCCGTCATCGCCAGGTGCGGTAACCGGTACTCGACGGTTTCGGGCAGATCGGGCTCGTGCGCACCCATGGATCGTCCTCTCGTTCGGCCCCGCCACGGTAACCCTGGTGGATCGATCGCGCCCCGGCGTTATCGGCCACGATCGGAGCGGTATGCTCACATCCCCCGAACGAGGTCGCTGTGCCGGCGCTGCGGGCAGATCCGTCATTCGCACGGCCGCGGGGTAGCTGATGTCATATCTGGCAAGGTAATCGGTGATCGGAGGAGCAAGCCCATGGCGCGCAAGGTCGTCATCACTTTGATCGATGACCTCGACGGCGAATCACCCGCGGCCGAGACTGTGGTGTTCGCGTTCGAGGGCGTGACGTTCGAGATCGACCTGACCGAAGCCAACGCGGGGGAATTGCGGGCGGTCTTCGGTAAGTGGACCCCGTTCGCTCGCAAGGCCGGCCGGGCCGCGCGAACGAAACGGGAGCGGCCGGCGCGGTCGGCCTCGGCAAAGGTGATCCGGGAATGGGCCCTGCGCAACGGACACGAGGTGTCGGCGCGCGGCCGCATACCGGCCGGGATACTGGCGGCCTTCCGGCGCGTCAACGGGTAGCAGTTACCCGGTTGGATTCCGGTGGTCGGTGCTGTCGTCGGCCGGCTTGTAGGCGACACCACCGACCATGACCTGCTCCTCGGGATACCGCGGCCGCAGCGGCGGGCCGGCGGGCCACCAGTCGTCGAGCTGGACGAGACCCGGTTCGATGAGTTCGAGGCCGCAGAAGTACTCGAGGATCTGCTCGGTGGTGCGGTACCAGCCCGAGCCCAGACCCATTTCGGTGAAACGGCGTTCGAGCTCCCTGGCAAGCGCGTGATGCTGCGGATCGGCCGGACCCGGATCATGGAAATGGCTGATCGCGAGATAAGATCCCGGTGGCAGCAGTTCCACATATCGGTGCATGAGCCCGACCGGATCGAGTTCGTCGTCGACGTGATGCAGCAGCCCGCACAGGATGAGCCCGATCGGCCGCTCCATGTCCAGATAGCGGGTGACGTCGGTGTTACGCAGCAGGGTCTTGTCCTCGAGGAGATCGGCGGGCACGAAATGGGTGTTCTCGTTCTGTTCCAGCAGTACCCGGCCGTGGGCGTTGCAGACCGGATCGTTGTCGACATAGACGACCGTGGCGTCGGGGTTCTGCTGCTGGGCGATCTCGTGCGTATTGGCGACAGTGGGCAATCCGGCGCCGATATCGAGGAACTGGTCGATACCGGCGGTGCCCGCCAGATGCCGGGTGACCCGGTGCAACCAGCGCCGGTTCATGATCGATACATCGCCTTGGCGGGGCGCGACCTCGAGGATCGCGGCGTAGGCGGCGCGGTCGACATCGTAGTTGTCCTTGCCGCCCAGGCTGTAGTCGTAGACACGGGCGATACTGGCCCGAGTGGTGTCCACGCCTACCGGTTTGCGAACGCCGGTCCGGTGCGCCGGTTCGGCCATCTCGACCTTCTCTCTGGAAGAAAGAAATACTGGTTGCAAATGTGAGTCGGGTCACCAAAGCGTAGAACGCGGTGCCGGAGTGAGCAATCGGCGCCGATCGAACTGCGTGATAATGGTTCGCGTCGTCTGAGTGGCCCGAGCCTAGCCCGGATACGTGTGCTCGGCACGGTATCGGGCCGAGCTGTCCTTTTTGTGAAACCAACTGTGCGATAGCGCGCTTCGGTGTTGTCCGATCGTGGCGGTCGCCGGGTGGAAACCCGGCGCCGTGCACCACCGGACAACAAGGCGATTCATCAGCTGTTTCCGTTCACGCTGTGCAATCGGACCGCGGGGCGTTTGTATCCGACTCCGCCGATGATCACTTTTTCCTCCGGAAGTCGAGGGCGGGTGGCCGGCCCGGCAGGCCACCAGTCCTCGAGTTCCACGAGACCGGGAGCGACGAGCTCCAGGCCGTCGAAGTATTCGAGCTGCTGAGCGCGGGTGCGGTACCACCCCGAGCCCAGCCCCATTTCCGTGAACGCCCGCTCCAGGCGCTTGGCCAGATCGTGCAGTTCCGGGTTCTCGTCCGCGGGATCCCAGAAATTGGTGATCGCGACATACGAGCCGGCGGGCAACCGGGAAATGTATTCGCGCATGACCCGTGGCGGTTGCAGGTCGTCGTCGAGATGGTGCAGCAGCCCGCACAGGATCACCGCGACAGGCCGGTCCATATCGAGGTACTGCAGCACGTTCTTGTTCTCCAGCAGTGTGTTCTCCTCGAGGAGATCGCCGGAGACGAAATGGGTGTTCTCGTTCTGTTCCAGCAGCACCCGGCCGTGTGCGTTGCAGACCGGATCGTTGTCGACATAGACGACCGTGGCCTCGGGGTTCTCCTGCTGCGCGATCTGATGAGTGTTGCCCACCGTCGGTAGACCGGCGCCGATATCGAGGAATTGATCGATCGCGGCGGGTCCGGCCAGATAGCGCACCACACGGTGGAGCCAGCGCCGGTTCATCCGGGAGACGTCGCCCTGCCGCGGTGCGATCCGCAGGATCTGTTCGAAGGCGGCGCGGTCGACATCGTAGTTGTCCTTGCCGCCTAGGCTGTAGTCGTAGACACGGGCGATACTGGGCCGGGTGGTGTCCACCCCGACCGGGACACGAACGCCTGTCCGATTAGCCGGTTCGGCCATGAATACCTCTCTCTACGTTGTGGATCGAACAGGGCGATGTTAAGCCGTCCCCCCGGTGGCGGCCCCTCAGGCGTCCTTACTGCGCTCGAGGACCTTGCCCGGCAGCCAGCCGGCGCCCAGATCCGTGACCCGCCACCAGTCGATATCGATCACCAGCGCGGTGACCGGCGTGGCGAAGAACGGCTCGATCCGGGGTTCTTTGCGCAGCAGCGCCTGGAAGGTCTCGTCCTGGTCGGCCTTCTCGCGCAGCGTGGCCGTGCCCAAACCCTGGGCGAAGGGATCCGCGATGCCGCCCGGTACCACCTTCACACCCACATTGGGATTGGCTTTGAGTTGATCCAGGGTCCGGCCACTGTTCTCCAGGATGAGAGTCAGGCGGAAAAGGTCGTCGTCGAGGTTGGCGAAGAAGGCGCTCGTCGCCCAGTTGACGCCGTCTTTGGAGGTGGCCAGGTCGATACTGGAGTGACCGAGGACTCCGGTCAGTTTCGTGCGGATCTCGGTGGTGGTGACTGTGTCGGACATGGGGTCTCCAACTGTTACGGGTGCCTGTTCCGGGCACGCCGGCTGTTGCGGTGATCGGAAAGGGGGCCGGACACCGACCGCATGGGCGGGCCCGAGGGCGACCCCGTGATGCGGCGATGTGTGCGGCGGTCGGTGGAATATGCTCGCGGCCCAGTCCTGTTCGTCGAAACGTACGGTGGAAGCGGACTGCTTCGGGGGGAAACGGCCGGTTCCGGTCGACTCCGGATCACCCTATCGGGCTGGGGCCGATCCGTCCCGGCGAGGGCCCCCGACGGTGATCGGGATGCGTTGATTTCCAACGATTTACGCGCAGAGCCGGTGCGATGGCGCCGATTCGCGCGGGGGTTGCCGCCGCCGGGCGGTCGGGCCGGTTCGTCTTCGCGGGCCGGCCGCACACGCGCTATGCTGGAAACAACTCCAGTGGTACTCGCTCCTGCTGCCGATGCCCTCATCGGTGTCGTCTCCCAGGTCTTCGCGGTACAGGTGAAGCCGGACGTCGTGTCGTGGGGGAGTTTACGCAAGGAAACCTGATACCGCGTGCAAACAGGAAGATGCTACGGGTATGGGGCACTATAGGATTCGATCCGCACGTTCGCGGCAATAGGTTGCCGCACGACTGCCGGGTCCGTCCGGAGCGGGCGCGTTACCGGAATATGCGCCTACCGGATAGTAGGATTGCTCGCCGACCGGTGCGGTTCGGCGGTGGCGGGCGCCGTACGATGCAGCACAGCACGAACTGGCCAGAGGCGACCATGACACACGAGCGAGACGATTCCGATATCCCGGATCAGGCGGAAGCCGATCGTGGGCCGACCGTGTTACGTATCTCGCTCGGCAGCAGATTGCGCCGTTTGCGGGAGGCGTGCGGGATCAGCCGCGAGGACGCCGGTGATCACATCCGCGGTTCCCATGCCAAGATCAGCCGGCTCGAGCTGGGCCGGACCCGCTTCCGGGAGCGCGACCTGCTCGACCTGCTGAAGCTCTACGGGGTGGACGATCCGGACAAGCTGGCCGTCTATGTCGATCTGATGAAGAAGGCGAACGATCCGGGGTGGTGGCAGCCGTTCAACGATGTGCTGCCGAACTGGTTCGAGAACTATATCGGTCTGGAGCAGGCCGCTTCCACGATCCGCACCTACGAGGCGCAATTCGTACCGGGTCTGCTGCAGACCGAGTCCTACGCACGGTCGGTGATCACGCTCGGTAACGACGACGAGACCGAACGCCGGGTCGGTATCCGGATGCGCCGCCAGGACATCCTGAGCCGTGCCGCGGCGCCGACACTGTGGGCGGTCGTGGACGAGAATGCGCTGCGCCGCCCGATCGACGGCTACGCCGAATTGCGGGATCAGATCGAACATCTCATCGCCGCCTCCGACCGGCCCAATGTCAAAATCCAGGTGCTGCCCTATTCGGTGGGCGGCCATCCGGCGGCCGGCGGTTCGTTCAGTATTCTCCGGTTCCCGGAGCCCGAGCTACCGGACATGGTCTATATGGAGCAGCTCACCACCTCGCACTACCTGGAGAAGAAGCAGGATGTCGAGGTCTATATGACGGTGATGAACAAGTTGAGCGTTATCGCGCTCACCCCGGGGGAGAGCCGGGACTATCTGCGTAAGGTGCTCTCCGAACTGCCCGCCGAGTAGGCCGGACGCAGCGGGGGGAGAGTGTTTCCGCGCCGGTATCCGGTGCGGGTGGGGGGAGCGGCGCATCGAGTAGCCGAACCGCCCTTGGGAGGCGGAGATCCTGTCCGATCCGCCGGGGCAGCCCGTCGAACCGAACCGACTTCCACGACCACGGCATAGAATGCTCTTACGTAGATATGCGCATCTAACTATGTATATTCGGCAGCGGTCGCGCCGGAAGGAAGCAAGGACACACAGGATGGTAGGAAGGGGGCGTGGCCGCTACAGGTGATTATTCGGGTTCTGCTCGTTCTCGTGCCGTGGCGGAGGTGGTGGAGCTGGTCAGCACGCTGATCCGTTTCGACACCTCCAATACCGGTGATCTCGCGACCACCAAGGGCGAACGAGAGTGTGCCGAATGGGTGGCGCGGCAACTGGAAGACGCCGGCTACACCACCGAATACGTGGAATCCGGCGCCCCGGGCCGCGGGAATGTTTTCGCGCGGCTGCCGGGCGCCGACCCCGGCCGCGGCGCGCTGCTGTTGCACGGTCACCTCGACGTGGTGCCGGCCCAGGCCGCGGACTGGAGTGTGCACCCGTTCTCGGGTGCCGTACAGGGCGGTTACGTCTGGGGTCGCGGCGCGATCGATATGAAGGACATGGTGGGGATGATGCTGGCGGTGGCCCGCCAGTTCAAGATCGAGGGGACGGTCCCGCCCCGGGACCTCGTCTTCGCCTTCCTGGCCGACGAAGAGAACGGGGGGAAATGGGGTTCGCACTGGCTTGTGGAGAACCGGCCCGACCTCTTCGAAGGCGTCACCGAGGCGGTCGGCGAGGTCGGCGGGTTCTCCCTGACCGTCCCACGTCCGGACGGCGGTGAGCGGCGCCTCTATCTGGTGGAGACGGCGGAGAAGGGGCTGGGCTGGATGAGATTGCGCGCGAAGGCGCGCGCGGGCCACGGTTCGTTCCTGCACGAGGACAATGCCGTCACCATCCTGGCGTCGGCGGTGGCGCGCCTGGGCACCCATACGTTTCCGCTGGTGCTCTCCGATTCGGTGGCCGAGTTCCTGGCCGCCGTATCGGAGGAGTCCGGTCTGGAGTTCGATCCGGGGAGTCCGGATATCGAGGGCACACTGGCCAAACTGGGATCCATTTCGCGGATCATCGGCGCGACCCTGCGTGATACCGCCAACCCGACCATGTTGAACGCCGGCTACAAGGCGAATGTCATCCCGCAGACCGCGGAGGCGGTGGTGGACTGCCGGGTGGTCCCGGGTCGGCAGGCCGAGTTCGAACGTGAAGTGGACGAGCTCATCGGTCCGGATGTGGAGCGGGAGTGGATCACCAAGCTCGATTCCTACGAAACGACCTTCGACGGTCATCTCGTGGACGCGATGAACGATGCGATCCTGGCCCACGACCCCCAGGGCCGGACCGTCCCGTACATGCTTTCCGGAGGCACCGACGCTAAAGCCCTCGCGCATCTGGGTATCCGGTGTTTCGGGTTCGCGCCACTGCGGTTGCCGCCGGAGCTGGATTTCGCGGCCCTGTTCCACGGTGTGGATGAGCGTGTTCCGATCGATGCGCTCGAATTCGGCACCGAGGTGCTGGAACACTTCCTGTTGCACAGCTGATCCGATTCGAAAGAGGAGAACATGGCCGACAACCCCTACGACGCCCTGCCTTCGGTTCCGTCGTTCACCCTGACCTCCACCGATGTGTCCGACGGCGCGACGTTGGGCAACGCCCAGGTCAGCGGTGTCTTCGGCGCCGGGGGTGCGGATGTGTCGCCGCAGCTGAGCTGGTCGGGATTCCCGGCGGAGACCAAGAGTTTCGCGGTGACGGTCTACGACCCCGACGCGCCGACGGCCTCGGGTTTCTGGCATTGGGCGGTGGCGGATATCCCGGCATCGGTGACCGAGCTGCCCGCGGGCGCCGGCAGCGAGGGCGGCGAACTGCCGTCCGGTGCGGTGACGCTGCGTAACGACGGCGGGTTCGCGGGATACGTCGGGGCGGCACCGCCGGCCGGACACGGCCCGCACCGCTATTTCATCGTGGTGCACGCGGTGGACGTGGACTCACTGGGCGTGCCGCCGGAGGCCTCCCCGGCGTTCCTCGGGTTCAACCTGTTCTCGCACACCCTGGCGCGGGCGATTCTGGTCGGCACCTACGAGCAGAAGTAATCCCGCCCTCCCGGTGGCCCCGGTGATATCCGCCGGGGCCACTGCCGTTCACCGGACCTGTACCTCGATCACGGTCTCGGGCGGTGAGTCGGCGCAGAGCGCTTCGATCTGTGCCGCGTACTTGGTGGCGATCGGTGCTCGTTTGAGCGACATTTTCGGGGTGAGTTCGTCACCGCCGGGTTCCCAGACAGTATCGACGATGGTGAATCGTTTGATCTGTTCGGCTCGGGACAGTTTCGTGTTCCCGGCCGCGATCGCCGCCCGCACGTCCTCGATGATCTCGGGTCGTTGCGCCAGCTGCGCGATATCGGCTGCCGCGTCGATATCCTTGGCGCGTACGGCGGCCATATCCGCGTCGAGCACGATGAGCGCGGTGATGTAGGGCTGGGCTTCGCCGAGTGCGACGACCTGGCCCACCAGCGAGGAGGCCGCTTTCACGGCGTTCTCGATATTGCTCGGGGCGATGTTCTTGCCGCTCGCGTTGATGATCATCTCCTTCTTGCGGTCGATGATCCGGAGGTAGCCGTCGGGATCGAGGGCGCCGACATCGCCGGTGTGCAACCAACCCTCCGTATCGAGGGCCTCCGCAGTTTTCTCGGGCATGCCGCGGTAGCCGTGGGTGACGAAATCTCCGCGTACCAGGACTTCACCGTCGTCGGCGAGACGCAGTTCGACTCCGTCGACCGGACGACCCACCGAGCCGGGACGGGGTTTGTCCAGTTCGGTGTAGGTCGCGACACCGCTGGTTTCCGACATGCCCCAGACCTCGGAGACGCAGAAGCCGAGGCCCAGGAAGAATTCGAGCGTTTCCGGTGGAATGGGCGCGGCACCCGAGGACGCAACGCGCAGGTCCGCCAGGCCGAGGCCGGCGCGCACTTTGCCGAGCAGCAGTTTCTCGGCGACGCGGTGCTGCAGGTTCAGCAGCGGGCTGCGGCCGGTGCCGGCGAGATCGGCGCGGGCGGCGGCGATTCCGGTGGCCACGGCCCACGTCGCGATGGCCTTCTTGGCGCCGGTTTCGGCGGCGAGCTTCGCCTCGACGCCACCTTTGATCTTCTGCCAGACCCGGGGTACGCCGAAGAACACCGTGGGCCGGGCGTCCGGTAGTGCGGCGGCGATTTCGCGGGGGTCGGCGACGGTGGTGATCTGGATGCCGGTGACGAGGTTGATGGCGTGTCCGGAAATGCGGTCGGCGACGTGCGCGGCGGGTAGATAGGACAGGGCGCGGTCGTCGAGCCCGACGTCCATGGGACCGCTTTTCAGCGCGATGATCTGGGCGAGCACGTTGCGGTGGGTGAGCTCGACTCCCTTGGATGGGCCGGTGGTGCCGGAGGTGTAGATGACGGTGACCAGGTCGCCGGGTTCGGCGGCCCGCCACGCCGCCTCGAAGTCGAAGTCCGGGTGCGGCGCGGCTTCCAGGTCCGCAAGGGTGGTGGTGCCTTCCGCGGGGCCGTCGACGAGGACGATGTGGTCGAGCGGAATCCCGGCCGCGCGGACGGTGCCGAGGAACTGCTGCTCGGTGACGACGATTTTGTTCTCGGCGTTGGTGAATGCGTGCGCGACCTGCTCCGGAGAGCAGGTGTTGTAGACGGAGAACGGGGTGGCGCCGACGTGCAGTGCAGCGGTGTCGACGAGGTTGAATTCCGGCCGGTTGGTGAGCATAACGCCGAGGGTGTCGCCGCGGCCGAGGCCGAGTGCGGACAATCCGGCGGCGATCACCCGGACCCGCTCGCCGTACTCACGCCAGGTGATCTGCTGGGTGCCGCCGACGGTGCGGAGGGCGACCGCGTCGGGGCGCAGGGTGATGGTCTGCTGGAAGGCTGCGGGCACGGTGTCGACGAGGGCGCCCGTGCGGTGCCGGTAGACGATATCTGTGGTCATGGTCCGATCCCGGTGCTGGGTGCCGCGGGCCGGTACCACCGGTACCGCCTAGACGGGTCACCGCGGCAGTGATGTGGATCACTATGTTACCGAGCATTCGGTGTCCGGGTGCGGCTTCGCCGGCGTGCGCGACTTCGACGAATTCGCGGGGGAGTCGCCCCCGAGCCGAATGTGCGGTGGTGAACCTTTCCCGCCTCGCACTCACCGGCATGCACCGCTACCGATCAGTGGCTCTCGGCGGTCAGCCGGATGATCCGATCCACCTCGTCGACAGTCGGCATCGTGCCGGGTATGTCCCCGGCAAAGGCCTGCGTTGCGACCATGGCGGCGGTGGCCCAGGCAAAGTCGTGTTCATCCGCGAAACGGCGCTGCGGGTCCGGCCTTCCGTGGTCGCCGGCCACCGACAGCAGGCGATAGATGAGGGCGCCGACGAAGGCGGACCGTGAGCCGGGGATATCCGTGAGTGCCGCGGCCTGCATGCGGGGGATGTCGAGTGTGAGGCGGTCGGAGCGTACCGTGCATCCGAATTCTTCTACTACGCATACGGCCCGGGCGCCGAGCATTCGTAGCTGCTCCGCGATATGGGGCGCGGAGCGAGCAGGGACTTCGGGAACAAGGTAATCGAGTTCTCGAAGCGAACCGATCAGATAGTCCACATAGGGCAGATAGCGGTAGAGAACCTGTGGCGAGTCGACCTTCGCGGAGGTGACGAGTACCGGTGGGCGGTCGGCCAGGGCTTGGACAGTGCCCAGAGCCTGTTCGATCACCGGAAGCGGGGGCTCGAGAGTGATGAGAACCGCGTCGGAATCGGTGAGGGCGGACCGGACGAGCGGAGCAGTGAGTTCGGTGTCGGTCAGCCGGATCCGGTCGTCAGTGCACGCGATTGTGCCGGTGACGCCGGTGCGATTCACGATCAGGGCGGTGATCGGTGTGGCAGCCTTCGGGACGACCTTCACCAGCGAGGTGTCGATGTTCTGGGATCGCAGGTAATCGAGGATGCGCCGGCCGCCCTCGTCATCGCCGACAGAGGCGATGAACCTGACGTCGATGCCCAGGCGCGCCGCAGCAACGACACAATTGAGCCCCTTGCCGCCCGGGTTCGCCGTGAAACGCCCACGAGCGAAACCGCGAGCGTCGGGAATGGTATCCACCTGGTATACGTGGTCGATCACCGCGTCACCGATAACGGTGAGGGTCCCGATGCTCGCTCGTGCGGGGACACGGCCGTATCGATCGTCGGTGTGAACCGCCCCGGTGACCAGTAACGCGGCGAGGGCGGTGAAAGCACGGCGTTCGGGGGTCGCGCGCAGAGAGCGCACAGTGGGAGCCGGCGGTATGGAGTCGGCGGCCGCCAGTTCGTGTAGCCGACGCCAGTGCGCCGACAGATATTCGCGGCGTGCGCCGAGATCCTGGGAGTAGAGCGCTGCGCGATCGAGGTCGGGGTCGTCTGTTCCCGCCAGCAGGCCCAGCGACAATTCGGCGTCCGTGATCACACGGTGGGTGGGCGGCAATCGGCGCGCGTGTTCGCGTACGACCGGGAGGACGGCCTGGAGCCGAGTGCTCCCGTGGTCGTCCGCGTATCGCCTGACCACGGGAAGGTCGAGAAGGGGACTTATATCGATCTCGGTTGTCCGCAGCCGCTCGGAGCTGAGGCCGGACCGTTTGCAGAGCCGGGTCAAGATATCGCGGATCGCGACGATTGCCGTGTCGTCGTGAGGAACCATGTGGCACGCCTTTCAGCTGGTCCGTCGCCCGCTGGGGTTTCAGCACCGTCGCCGGTGGCAATAACCATAGTGCAAGGGGCGTTTGACATTCACATTGACCGGCGGACTGGCAAATGACAGACTTGACAGAGAGTTTTCCCTCGATCCGGAGGACGGGAGGGCCTGGTGATCGCAGTGAGGAAATCCCTGGTCGGCGGACGTCGTGGCGAGGCCCGACGAGGTATGGATCGAGTGAGCGCGGATCCCGAGCCGTCCTCTGCGCAGACGCGCTGAGCGTCCCGCGATCCGCTATTCCCCGACGGCAGCGATGCCGCGCCGGCCGTTTCTCCGGCCCGGTCTCGGTGCCGAGCCCCTGAGGAGGCAGCTGTGACCATCCATATCACCGACTGGCTGATGACCAGCGGTATCTCCCCCGAATTCGCCGAACGCGTGCAGACCCGGCACGGTTCGTGGTGGCGGCTGAGCTGGCTGCCCGGCCGCGATCTGTCGTTCGAGCAGGCCTACGCGGGTATGGCCGTGGACGAGACTTTCTCCGATCCAGCGCTGGTGTACGACGAGACGGCGCTGGCCCGGGCCGCCGAATCGGTAGAACTGCTCGGCCTGGTGTGGGAGCAGGTGGTCGTGCTGCTGGCGGCCCGGGTAGAGGCTCGGGTGCTCGAGTCGCAGTTCCTGCACGATCGGCTGCCACCGGGCGCTGTCCCGCATCGGGGCGGCCCCGGCGCCCTCCGCAGCGGCTCCGCCGCGTGAGTGCCCGGCCGGCTCAGCGGTGCGCGGTGTGGCCGGCGCCCACGGCGTCGGCCAGACTGCGATAACCGCCGGCCCGCAGGCGCGCCGCGATACCGCGGTGGATGCTGCGAGTCCACAGCGGACCGCCGTAGATGAAACCGGTGTAACCCTGGAGGAGCGAAGCCCCGGCCAGAATCCGTTCCCACGCCTGTTCGGGGGTTTCGATCCCGCCCACCGAGACCAGCACCAGCCGGTCGCCGACCCGGGCGTACAGCCGCCGCAGCACCTCCAGTGAGCGGTCGGCGACCGGGGGACCGGACAGTCCACCGGCCCCGATCGCGGCGACCTTGTCGGGGTCGCTGGCGAGCCCGGTGCGGCCGATGGTGGTGTTGGTGGCGACGATGCCGGCCACGCCGAGTTCCACCGCCAGGTCGGCGGCCGCGTCGATATCCTCGTCGGACAGGTCGGGGGCGATCTTCACCAGTACCGGCACTCGCACGCTGTCGAGCACAGCGGCCAGGACCGGACGCAGTGATTCCACGGCCTGCAGATCCCGCAGCCCCGGGGTATTGGGCGAACTGACATTGACGACCACGAAATCGGCGAGCGGGCCCAGCAGCCGAGCGCTGGTGGCGTAGTCCTCGGCAGCGTGGGCCGCATCGACCACCTTCGTCTTGCCGATGTTCGCGCCGATCGGCACGCTCGTCTTGCGCCCGTGCAGCCGGGCGGCCGCGGCCGCGGCGCCGTGGTTGTTGAAGCCCATCCGGTTGATCAGGGCCCGGTCGTCGGGGAGCCGGAACAGGCGCGGTTGCGGGTTTCCGGGTTGGGCGGCTGCGGTGACGGTCCCGATCTCGGCGAACCCGAAGCCGAGCGCACCCCAGGCGTCGACGCCGGTCGCGTCCTTGTCGAAGCCGGCCGCCATCCCGAGCGGGGCGGCGAACTCCACTCCGAACACGGTGGTCCGCAGGATGGGATCGTCCACACCGAACAACCGGTGCAACAGGGCCCGGGCGGGAGCGGTGGCGGTGGCCGCGCGGATCACCCCGAACACGATGCGGTGGATGCGCTCCGGCGGCACCAGGAACATGGTCCGCAGTAGTAATCGATACAGCACGCTCATAGCTCCACGGAGTGCCCCGCGGGGCTGTTCAGTGCGGTTTTGCGGCGGCGCAGCAGGACGCGGCGGCTGCCGTCGGTGTAGGCGCGGACGCGGGAGAGTTCCCAGCCGCCGTACTCGGCCTGGATCGCCAGTCGCATCGAGGCGGTGACCCGGGTGACATCGGGGGGCAGGCGCAGCGGTATGTACTCGTAGTCGTCGCTACTGGTCTCCCACGTGGCCGGGAGCGTGGTGCGCGAGGTCGCTGCACGTCGAGTGGATGCCATCACTGCCCTCTCTTGCGCTGGTCCGCGGGGATGCGCTGCAGACCCGGTTCGGTCGCGGAGCCGATGTAGAGATCGCCGGTCGTGTCGTCGGCGGTCACCGCGTTCGGCTGCCGGATCGTCGGATATCGGCCCACCTCGCGCGGTGTTCCCGTCGACAGGTCGTAGCCGACGATCTCGTTGCTCTGCGTGCACGTCGCCCATACGGTGTCAGAACGCCGGTCGTAGGCGAGTGCGTAAGGCGACGATCCTACCGGGTAGCGCTGACGTAGCACGAGTGGATCGGTGGTGAACACCAGCAGCTGGCCGCTGTCGGGATCGGTGACCACGACCCGGCCGTAGGACGCTTCGACCAGGTTCGCGGCTCCGGCCCCCGCCCGCAGCGCGAGCCCGAGCCGCTCGTCGCCGGCCGCTATCTCGGTGAGCAGCGTCTGGCGGCGGTCCAGGACGGCGAGGGTGTCACCGGTGAGCGCGATCGCGTCGGCGGACACCAGACCGGACACGGTCTGCTGGACGCGGCCCTCCCGGTCGAGGAGCAGGACCCGGCCGTCGGCGGTACCGGCGATCAGGGTGCCGTCCGGGCGGGAGCGCACACTGTGCAGTTCGCCGTCGACGGGAATGCGGCCGACGGCCCGGGTCGCGGCGTCGATGCGCAGGATCGCGCCACCGGCGGCGGCGAGGATCTCTCCGGCGGTGCCGGCGGCGATCGCGGTGGCCGGGTCCGGTAGCCGCACCTGATGGGCGGTGGGCGGCTCGGTGGCGGGGGTGAAGACGGTGAGTGTGGTCCCGGCGGGGTCGAGCCCGGCGAGGTTTCCGCTGCCCGGGTCACCGACGAGAGCGGTGAGCGCGGTCGGGGCCGGGTAGACCCGCCCGGCGGGAGCGGTGGTGACCGGCGGCGAGACCGCCGGTGTGGCCGGTTCGCGGGTGGGTACGTCGCCGGGGCCGGGCTCACCGTCGCCCGAACAACTGGTTAGCGCGACGGTGGCGGTGAGCAGTATCGCGGCGACGGTACCGCGTGGTCTCCGGCGCCGGACCCGGTGCTCTGTGTCCGGAAACGACCGATGCTGCATTCGATTATCTGATCACGACGGGGTTGGCGGTGGTGGCAGCGGGGTATGTGGGGTGTCGGCAGCCGGGCTCCCGTATGGGCCGGGTTAACGTACGGATCAGACGGTGCGGAGGTCAGGAGTTGACGATGCACGAGGTGCCGGGTTTTTCCGCCGACGAGGTGACCACGGGCCCGTTCGCGCACGGATTCGGTCGTACCGGTGACGGTCGGTCGTTCGCGTTCCGCACGGTGCGGGCGACGCTGCGCCTGGAGGTCTATCGACCCGAACTCCATCCGGAGGAGGTGCCCGGGCCCGACGATGTGGTGGCCGTTGCGGAAACCCATGTGACCGATACCGATTTGGACGACATTCGCAGTGTGGTGGCGTTGGTGCGCGATCTGCTCCCTGCCGCCGAGCCTCCGCCGCGAGGCCGTAATGTTCCGACCGTGCGGGCGTTGCTGGCCCGGATCGGGTCGGTGATCGAGGGTATGCAGTGAATGATGGTATTCATGACGTGATGCGGTACACATCTGTTTTCCGGCTGGTGCGTGGGGTGCGCGCCGGATTCATGTCACTCGCCATTCTGCTCGTGGCAGCGGTTTCGGTGACCGCCTGCGGATCCGGGGTCGACGAAGAGGCGGTGGCGGCGGCGCGCTCCTCGGCGAAGGCCGCGTTGTCTTCGTCCGCGGCGGCGACCTCGCGGGAACTCGCGTCCCGTTCGCTGCCTACGGCCGCCGAACTGGATGGGCAGATCAAACGGGCGCTGGACCCGGCGCTGCCGGATTCGGAGCGGACCGCGCTGATCGAGGACGGAGAGGCGTTCGCGCAGGCCATCCCCGATATGTACAAGGCGCTCCAGGACAACCCGCGGGCGGTGTACGGGGTCACCGACCCCGTGTTCGACAACCACGACGGTACGGTGACCGCGACCTTGCGACTGGACAAGGACGGCTCCGGCACCGCAGTCCGCACCACCGTGGTGCATTTCATCTATCTCGACGGCGCCTGGAAGCTGTCGCGGACCGATCTGTGCGGAATCCTGCGTTCGGCCGATTACCGAACCGCGGCGTGCGGTTAGGCGGCGGGCACCCGCGGATGGACACGTCGCAAACCCATCCGTGGGGTCGTTTCGTGTACCGGCACCGGCTCGCGGTGCTCGTGGTCTTCGCGGCACTTGTGGTGGTATCGGGCCTGTACGGCCGGGACCTCGCCGACCGGTTGACCCAGGAGGGGTGGTTCGACGAGTCGAGCGAATCGGTGGCGGCCTCGAAACTGGCCGACGCGACTTTCGGCCGTGATACCGACAGCGATGTGATCGCCCTGTACACCGCGCCGCCGGGGCGCACCGTGGACGATCCGGAGGTCCGGTCGGCGGTGACCGACCGGCTGTCCGGTCTGCTGCGCGATCATCCCGACCGGGTGCTGCGGATCGACAGCTACTGGGACAGCGCGCTGTCGGGGCAGTTCGCCGATGATTCTCGCACCCACGCGTTCGCCAGTATCGGACTGCGGGGCGAAGGTTCGGCGACCGTCGAGAACTACCAGGCGATCGTCGGCGAACTGGCGGCCGACGGGCCGGGCACCGGGCCCGCCGGTACGACGGTGCAGTTGGCCGGCCTGCAACCGGTGGTGGAGGGCATCAACACCGGTATGCAGGACGATATCCGGCGGGCCGAGATGATCGCGCTGCCGCTGGTGGCGATTCTGCTGTACTTCGTGTTCGGCGGAGTGGTGGCCGCCTTGCTACCCGTGCTGATCGGCGGAATGACGATCCTGGGCACCCAGGGCATCATGCGGCTGCTCACCGGCTATATCGAGGTGAACGTTTTCGCCAGTGCCGTGGTGACGCTGGTGAGTCTGGGCCTGGCGATCGACTACGGTCTGTTCACGGTCACCCGGTTCCGGGAGGAACTGGCCGCGGGCCGCGGTGCGGAGGAGGCGGTGGCGCGCACGGTCGCCACGGCGGGTCGCACGGTTCTGTTCTCGGCGGCGATCATCGCGGTGAGCCTGGGCGCGCTGCTGATCTTTCCGAACGGTGTGCTGCGGTCGGTTCCCTACGGCGGAATCAGTTCTGTGCTGCTGGCGGCGGTGCTGTCGGTGACCGCGCTACCGGCGATGCTGGCGATCGCCGGCCCGCGAATCGATCTGTGGCAGTGGCGGCGGTTCGCGCGGGCCGATACCGAGGCCGAGATCGATCGCGGGATCTTCTCCCGGCTGGCGCAGTGGTCGATGGCGCGGCCGTGGGCGGTGATCGTCGCAGTGGTGCTGGGCCTGCTGCTGCTGATGGTGCCGTTCCGGCATATCGAGTTCGGGGGCCTGAGCGAAAAATATCTGGCGCAGGACAACCCGGCGCGGAGGGCGCAGGAGCAGTTCGACGCGCTGTTCCCGGGTTTCCGGACCGAACCGCTGCGCCTGGTCGTGACCGGCGCGGATGCGTCCCAGTTGAGCGATATCCGCCTGCAGGCCAATGCCACACCCGGGCTGACGGGACAGTTCGAACCTGCCGCACCCACCCGCGACGGGATCAATGTGCTGCAGGCGGGACTCGTCGACGACCGGGCCGCCGATACCGCGATCGCGGTGCTGCGCGGTATCGAGGAGCCCGACGGCGTGCGGGTGATGGTGGCGGGCGTGCCGGCGCTGGAACGCGACAGTATCCACGGCCTGCTCGACGGGTTGCCGTTGCTGGCGGCCTTGCTGGCGGCCGCGGCGCTGGCGCTGATGTACGCGGCGTTCCGGTCGCTGATCCTGGCGGTGAAGGCGGTGGTGATGTCGGCGCTGAGCCTGGGTGCCACGCTCGGCATCCTGACCTGGATCTTCGTAGAGGGTCACGGGGCGCGGTTCTTCGATTTCACGCCGGGGCCGTTGATGTTCGCGGTGCTGGTGCTGATCGTGACCGTGGTGTTCGGGCTGTCGACCGACTACGAGGTGTTCCTGCTGTCGCGGGTGGTGGAGGCGCGGGCGGCGGGCGCCGACCCACCGGAGGCCATCCGGTACGGGATCGCGCACACCGGTGGGGTGATCACCTCGGCGGCGGCGATCCTCATCGTGGTGACGGGCGCGTTCGGTTTCTCGGAGCTGGTGATGATGAAGTACATCGCCTACGGCATGATCGCGGCCTTGATACTGGACGCGACTGTCATCCGGATGCTGCTGACCCCGGCCGTGCTCAAACTCGTCTGGCGTCCGCGATCACGCGTCCCCCGGCCGCAGTGACGCCTCAGCCGCGTGCCGGGCGGGCGGGCAGCACCAGTTGCGCACCGGTGCCCGGATGGTCGAGGACCTCGACCGGGTACCGGTAGACGCGGCTGAGCAGCTCCCCGGTCAGGACCTCGCGCGGGGGTCCGGCGGCGGCGACGCGTCCGTCGTCCAGTACCGCGACACGGTCGGCGTAGGCGGCGGCGGACGCCAGATCGTGCAGGACGACCACCACCGCGGCGCCGGCCGCGGCGCGGTCCACGGCGAGGGCGAGCACGGCTTCCTGATGCCCCAGGTCCAGGGCGGCTGTCGGCTCGTCCAGTAGCAGGGTCGCGGTGTCCTGGGCCAGCACCCGGGCCAGTGCGACGCGGGCCCGTTCCCCGCCGGACAGGCTCGGGAACGACCGGCCGGCGAGGTGGGTGCTGTCGGTGGCGGCCATAGCGGCCGCGATGATCGCGTCGTCGCGCTCGGCGTGCGGCGTGCGTTGCCAGGGCGCGCGCCCCATGGCGATCACCTCGGCGGCGCTGAACGGGAACCCGACCGTATGCGACTGCGGTAGTACCGCGCGGCGACGGGCCATATCGATGGGTGTCCACCGGTCGAGGGGGCGACCGTCGAGTTCGACGCTGCCTCCGCCGGGATCCAATTCTCCCGCGAGTACTGCGAGCAGCGTCGATTTCCCGGCTCCGTTGGGCCCGACCAGCGCCACGACCTCACCGGCGGCGACCTCGAAATCGACACTGTCGAGTACCCGCCGCGTCCCGCCGCCGCCTCCGTGCCGGTCCAGCGTGACTCCCCGGGCGCGCAGCGTGACGCGGCCCGGTTCCGGGGCGCCGGGCAGGTCGTGCCCGCGCCGCAGCAGCCCGCTGAGCCCGTAGCGCAGGGTGGTGGTTTCCGCGGTCATGCCCAGCCTCCCGCCCGGGCCCGGGTGCGGCGTAGCAGCCAGAAGAAGAACGGGGCGCCGATGAGCGAGGTGAGCATGCCCAGCGGTAGGTCGGCGTTGTCGACCAGGGAGCGGGCGGCGACATCGGCACTCAGCAGCACCACCGCGCCGGTTACCGCGCTCACCGGCACCAGGGCCCGGTGGCCGGGGCCGATGATCATCCGCACCACGTGCGGGACGATCAGGCCGACGAACAGGATGATCCCGGTGAAGGCCACCCCCGCGGTGGTCAGCACGGCGACGATCACGATCACCGTGCGCCGTAGCCGTTCCACGTCGACACCGAGATGGCGTGCCGCGGATTCACCGAGCGCGAGCAGATCCAGCCGGGGCGCGACGAGGATCGCGGCGGTAATCCCCGCGGCGGTCAGGATCGCGACGACCGTGACCGCGTCCCAGGTGGCACCGTTGAGACTGCCGAGCTGCCAGAACACGATCTGGTCGCGTGCCGCGGGCGAGGCGACGAACAACAGGAACGCGATGAGCCCGCCCGCGAATGCGTTGATCGCGACACCGGTGAGCACCAGGGTCACCACTTCGGTTCGGCCGTTCGCCCGAGACAGTACGTACACCAGTGCGGTGGTGATCAGTCCGGCGGCGAACGCGGCCGCCGCGACCGACCAGGCGGCCACGAAGGCTCCGCCGAACACGATCACCGTTCCGGCGCCCACCGCCGCACCCGAGGACACTCCGATGACGCCGGGTTCGGCGAGCGGATTGGCGAACACACCCTGCAGCAGCGCCCCGGCGGTGGCCAGGGCAGCGCCTACCAGGATCGCCAGGACCACGCGGGGGAACCGGACCTCCCACAGGGTGACCTCCCCGGCCGGGTGGGCGGGCAGCGGACCCCAGTCCAGGCCGATCCGGTGTGCGAAACTCCCGGCGACCTCGGCGGGCGTGGTGGGGACCTGTCCGATGGCGGCGGAAGCCAGGGCCAGCACCACCAGCGCTACGGCCGCGACGGTGAAGGCGAGGACCGCGCGGCGGCGTGGGTGACCGGCATCCGGGTGTGCGGGTGGTTTCTCCAGGGCGACGGTCATGCTGGATCCACCGGCATGATCGAGGGCACTCCGTGGTTACGCTGCGCTGCCGCCTCCGGGCCCGACTCGCTCATGCGCCGGTCCGGCCGTACACGGCCTCGGACAGTGCGGAGATGACGCGGCCGGTATTGGGCCCGAACGACAGCAGCACCGCGTCGGACATATCGACGATCCGCTTGTTGCGGCCCGCCGGTGTCTGCGCGATCCCGGGGATCCGGACGATACCGTCGACTCCGCCGATCGATTTCATCCCGTCGGTCATGACCAGCAGCACATCCGGGGCGGCCGCGATCATGGCTTCGCTGGTGATGGCGGTGAACGGTTCGGTCAGCCCGGCCTGCTGCCCGGCATCCTCGGCATCGAGCGCGGCGATGAGCGCGTCGGCGCCGGAGCCGGGCCCGGCGAGCATGGTGATGGCGCTGGACCGCAGATACAGGAACGCGATCCGCAGCCGCGGATCCGGGGCCGGTACGGCGGCGGAGGCGGCCGCGATCTCGTCGCTGGTGCGGCGGCCGAGCTCTCGACCGCGCTGGGGCACACCGAGGGCGGCGGCGACCGCCTCGATCTGCGGCACCACCCCCGCC
This sequence comes from Nocardia sienata NBRC 100364, assembly GCF_001613205.1. Classification (GTDB taxonomy): domain Bacteria; phylum Actinomycetota; class Actinomycetes; order Mycobacteriales; family Mycobacteriaceae; genus Nocardia; species Nocardia sienata. The sequence continues at coordinate 291,780 of NZ_BDBX01000003.1, forward strand.
ATGGTGCGTTCCGGGTCGAAGTAGACCACGGTGACCCCGGTGGCGCGCAACTGTTCCCGGACCGCCGGGGATGCGCTGGTGGTGTCGGTGAGGAACACACTGGGCCGTAAGGCCAGGATCGATTCCACGTTCAGCGCGCCGTTGCCGCCGGTGACGTTCGGCAGATGCGAGACGGCGGGGAACGCCGCCGCGGTGCTGCGGCCCACCATGTTCTCGCCGAGACCCAGTGCCCAGACGATCTGGGCGAGGGTGCCGTACCGATCGGCGGCGACGATCCGGCTCGCGTCGGTGACCGTGACATCGGTGCCGTCGAAGGAGCGGACGGTGGCGGGCAGTACCGGGGTGGGCGGCGGAGTGATCGGTACCGGGTCCAGGTCGTCGAGGACCGCGGTGGCAGGGCCCCGCTGTGTGGCGGCGCCGGCGGGTTCGGGGCTGTCACAGGCGGCGGTGAGTACGAGCAGGCCCACCGCGAGGCCTGCCAGCAGTGCGCGCGCCCGTCCGGAGCGGACCCGGTGATACCTCATGGAGGCAAGGCTAATCCGTGCGGGTGTGTCAGGTGCTCGCCCGCCCCCGCGCTACGGGGTGGAACTCACATCGTCGAGGGCGGCGGCGATCGCCCGCGGCAGTTCCAGCGTTTCGGCGGCCAGCACCCCGGTGAGCTGACCCATATCGCGGGCACCGACGAGCATGCTCGCGACCCCGGGCCGGTCCCGCACCCACGCCAGTGCGACCGCCAGCGGGGAGGTTGCCAGCCCGTCCGCGGCGGTGACCAGCGCGTCGACGACGGCGGTGGCGCGGTCGTCGTCGAGGCGGCCGCGGATCTCGGCGGCGGTGGCTTCGTCGGCGGCGCGGGAGTCCGCCGGAACACCGTCCCGGTATTTCCCGGTGAGGATGCCGCCGGCCAGGGGAGCGGTGGCCACCAGACCGGCACCGTGGTGCGCGGCGGCCGGCGCCGTATCGTCCTCGGCGCCGCGGGTGAGCAGCGAGTACGGGGTCTGCACGGCGGTGACCGGGCTGACCGCGGCCAGGCTGGCCAGCTGCCAGGCGGTGAAGCCGCGGACGCCGGCGTAGCGGGTGCGCCCGGACGTGATGGCGTATTCCAGGGTCGCGGCGATCTCGTCGAGCGGGGTGCTCGCGTCCCAGGCGGTGATCTGCCAGAGATCCAGATGGTCGGTGCCCAGTTCCAGCAGCGTGCGGTCCAGCTGCCGCAGCAGGCTGCGGCGCGAGCAGTCGACCGTGATCCGGGCCTGCCCCGGCGGTGGCGGTTCGCTACCCGCGGGGACCGACGGAAAATATGGGACCAGGCCCGCGCCCGCGCACAGGACGAGCTCGTCGCGCGACACCAGATCGCCGAGAAGGTCGGCGAGGATCCGTTGCGCGGCCCCGCCGGCATAGGCGGGGGAGGTATCGACGAGGGTGCCGCCGGATTCGGCGAACGCGATCAGTTGCGCGGCGGCGGTATCGGGGTCGGTGTGGGTGCCCCAAGTATGGGTGGCCAGCCCGATCCGGGAAACCCGCAGCCCGCTGCGGCCGACGGTGCGCTGTTCCATCACCGAGTCTCCATGTCCGGCACGGTTCGACAAATCCTCACGGCGCCCAGCCTAGAGCGTGTTCGCGCGGTGGCGGTCCGGGACGAACGGTCGCCTCGGCGTGTCCGCCGCAGCAGCGGCCGCCGCGCGGGACCCGGAGCGGGCACTGTAGGGTCGCTGCCGGTCGTCGCCGTGCCAGGATGCCGGCCGGGGTGCCGTAAGACCGAAGGCGGAGCGGGTTTTCGGCGTTGTACAGGAGGATGTGTGGTTGGCGAGTCGATGACCTGGGTACAGGCGTTGGTGCTCGGGTTGGTGCAGGGTCTGACGGAGTTCCTGCCGGTGTCGTCGTCGGGTCATCTACGGATCGTGTCGTCGTTGTTCTTCGGGGAAGACGCCGGCGCGTCGTTCACCGCGGTGACCCAGCTCGGGACCGAGGCCGCGGTGCTGTTGTTCTTCGCCAAGGACATCTGGCGCATCGTGCGGGTGTGGTGCGCCACGGTATTCGAGAAGCTCACCGCGCGGTCCCGGGAGAACGTGCCGATCAGCGAGATGGTCACCACGAAACTCCCGGTGGTCACCGGAACGGGTCCGGCCGGTTACGACCCGGGTGCCGAGGCGCAGCGCGAACTCGATTACCGGATGGGCTGGTATGTGATCATCGCCACCATCCCGATCGGCGTGCTGGGACTGGTCTTCAAAGACCAGATCCGCACCGGCGCCCGGAACCTGTGGCTGGTGGCGATCATGCTGATCGTTTTCGCGCTGGTGATCGCGGCGGCCGAACACTTCGGCCCGAAACAGCGGCCGCTGGAACAACTCACCACCCGTGACGGGCTGGTGATGGGTTTCGCGCAGTGCCTGGCGTTGATTCCCGGGGTCTCCCGGTCGGGCGCGACCTCCAGCGCGGGCCTGTTCCTCGGGTTGAAACGGGAGGCGGCGGTGCGGTTCTCGTTCCTGCTGGCGATCCCGGCGGTCACCGCGTCCGGACTGTTCAGTCTCCCCGACGCTTTCGAACCCGCGGGTGAGGGGCTCAACGCCTCGGGTGCCCAGCTGCTGGTGGCGACCCTGGTGTCGTTCGTGGTGGGCTACGCGTCGGTGGCGTGGCTGCTGCGGTTCGTGGCCAAGCATTCGTTCTACTGGTTCGTCGGCTACCGGATCGTGCTCGGTGTCGTGATCGTCGGTCTGCTCGCAGGCGGGGTCGTTTCGGCCACATGACCGATACAGACGACGCTGCCGCGGCGGCCGGTTGCGGGTACCCGGCGGTTGCGGCCGGGCGCAGCCCCGGAAGTGTTCCGGCCGTGCGCGGTCTTGCGGATGAACTCCGCCCGACCGCGCCCATTAGGCTGGCCGCATGACGGTGATCCTGCTGCGACACGGTGTGTCGACCTCCAATACCGGCGGCACTCTCGCCGGTCGCAGTCCCGGTGTGGAACTCACCGACCGCGGTGGCGAACAGGCCCGGACCGTCGCGGACCGGCTCGCGGGCCTGCCGATTTCGCGGATCGTCACCTCTCCACTGCTGCGCTGTCAGCGCACCGTGTCGCCGCTGGCCGCCGAGCTCGGCCTGGAACCGGTGGTCGACGACCGCCTCGCCGAGGTCGACTACGGCGAGTGGACAGGTCGCCGGATCCAGGATCTGCTGCAGGAGCCGCTGTGGCAGGTGGTGCAGCGGCATGCCTCCGCGGCGGTGTTCCCCGGCGGCGAGGGACTGGCGCAGGTGCAGGCACGGGCGGTGTCGGCCATTCGCGAACACGATCGGGCCCTCGCCGAACTGCACGACGGGGACCAGCTGTGGGTGGCGTGTACCCATGGTGATGTGATCAAGGCGGTGCTCGCGGACGCGCTCGGCATCCATCTCGACGGATTCCAGCGAATCATGGTCGAGCCCGCTTCGCTCAGCGTTGTCCGCTACACCCGCACCGCGCCGTTCGTCACGCGGATGAACGACACCGGTGCGGACCTGTCCGGTCTGGCGCCCCCGCCGAAGGGTGAGTCCGGCGCGGCCGGGCCCGTGCCCGGTGGGGAGATCGGGTCAGGAAGGAAAGACGGATAATGGGTATGCCCGATACCGGCGAACGCGCCACCTCTCGGCGGCATCGGGCGAATCGGCGTCCGCGCCGGAATACGGCGCAGCGGGGTACCGCAGCCGAACAGGGTCACGTATCAGGAGGTGCATGTGTCACGAGCAATCCATGTTTTCCGCACCCCCGAACGTTTCGTCGCCGGAACTGTCGGTGAGCCGGGCGATCGCGCGTTCTACCTGCAGGCGGTGGAGGAACCCCGGGTGGTGAGTGTGCTGCTGGAAAAGCAGCAGGTGAAGGTTCTCGCCGACCGGATGGGTCTGCTGCTCGACGAGGTGGCGCGGCGATTCGGTGCCGAGGTGCCGCCGCAGGCCGAGCAGGTCAACGACAACGCGCCGCTGGTCACGCCGATCGATGCGGAGTTCCGGGTCGGCACCATGGGGCTGGGCTGGGATGCCGACGCCGGGGCAGTGGTCGTCGAACTGCTGGCGATCACCGAGACCGAGGTCGACGAATCGGTGGTCCTCGACGATACCGACGAGGGCCCGGACGCGGTCCGGGTGTTCCTCACCCCCGATCAGGCACGCGAATTCGCGTTGCGGTCCACCCGGGTGATCGCGGCCGGGCGCCCGCCGTGCCCGCTGTGCGGGGAACCGCTGTCGGCGCGCGGGCACATGTGTGTGCGCACCAACGGGTACAAGCGCGGTGAACTTTTCGGTGCGAACGATCTGGAGGAATGACCGTGCCCGGCACCGTGGACGCGCTGCGCGCGGGTGACCTGACGGTGCTGGGCCGGGTGGGTGTTGCCAGCAATGTGACCCTGGTCTGTGATCTCGCCACCGGCGACGGCGATCTGCGGGTGGTGTACAAGCCGATCCGCGGTGAGCAGCCCCTGTGGGATTTCCCGGACGGAACCCTGGCCGGGCGCGAGGTGGCCTCGTATCTGATCTGCGATGCGCTGGGCTGGACGGTGATCCCGGAGACGGTGTTACGGGACGGCCCCTACGGGCCGGGAATGGTCCAGCGCTGGATCACCACCCGGGAACCGGACAACACCCGGCTGGACCTGATCGATCTGTGCCCGCCGCAGAGGGTGCCGGACGGTTTCCGGGAGGTGCTGCGCGCCTACGACGGCGCGGGGGACGAGGTATCGCTGGTGCATGCCGACGATCCGCGGTTGCGGCGGATGGCGGTGCTCGACGTGCTGCTGAACAACGCCGACCGCAAAGGTGGGCATGCCCTGGAATCGGCCGCCGGTGAGGTGTACGGCGTCGACCACGGGATCTGCCTGCACCAGGAGAACAAACTGCGCACGGTGCTGTGGGGGTGGGCCGGGGAGCCGATTCCGGCGGAACTGCTCGCCGATATCGCCGCGTTCACCGAAACCCTGCCCGGCGAGCTCGCCGACCGCCTGGCCGACCATCTCACCGACCCCGAGATCGACGCCCTGCTGCGCCGGGCGAAGCGCCTGCTCGACGAGCCGGTGCTGCCCTTCCCCGAGACCTCACGTCCCATTCCGTGGCCCGCTTTTTGATCCGGTGACCGGCGTCGGCGCCGGATTCGTTCTGTCTGAAGCCAACGGTTGCCTTCTCCCGATGGCGTCGTTCACGCAGGTCCGGGTGCCACCGACGATCATGATCGCGGCGCACGCGGCGGGGTGGGCGGGAGGTGGCGTGTCGCGACCTCTACTCTCGAAGGCATGCAGTCCTGGTCCGACACCCCGATCCCCGCGGTCCCCGGAACAGGGCCCCCGTTGCGGTTGCACGACACCGCCGATTCCTGTATCCGCCCGGTGACCCCGGGCAATACGGCCACTATGTACGTGTGCGGGATCACCCCGTACGACGCCACTCATCTCGGTCACGCGGCCACGTATCTGACCTTCGATCTGGTGAACCGGGTATTGCGCGACGCCGGTCGCGAGGTGCACTACGTGCAGAACGTCACCGATGTCGACGATCCGCTGTTCGAGCGGGCGAACCGGGACGGGGTGGACTGGCGGGACCTGGGTACCGGCGAGATCGAATTGTTCCGTGCGGATATGGCGGCGCTGCGGGTGCTGCCGCCGCGGGATTACGTGGGCGCGATCGAATCGGTGGAGGAGGTCGTCGAGCTGGTCGGTAAATTGCTGGCCTCCGGTGCCGCCTACACCGTCGAGGACGAGCAGTACCCCGATGTCTATTTCCGTACCGACGCCACCGAGCAGTTCGGGTACGAATCGGGCTATGACCGCGCCACCATGGAACGCCTGTTCTCCGAACGCGGCGGTGACCCGGACCGGCCGGGCAAGCGTGATCCGCTGGACGCCCTGCTGTGGCGGGCCGAACGCCCCGGTGAGCCGTCATGGCCGTCGCCGTTCGGGCCGGGCCGGCCCGGCTGGCATATCGAATGCGCGGCGATCGCGGTGAACCGGCTGGGTACCGAATTCGACATCCAGGGCGGCGGCAGCGATCTGATCTATCCCCATCACGAATACTCCGCCGCCCACGGTGAGGCATTGGCCGCGGGACGGCGCTTCGCCCGGCACTACGTGCACACCGGCATGATCGGGCTGGACGGGGAGAAGATGTCGAAATCCAAGGGCAATCTGGTCCTGGTATCGAAATTGCGGGCCCAGGGCGTGGATCCGGGGGTGATCCGGCTGGGTTTGTTCGCCGGCCACTATCGCGCGGACCGGATGTGGACCGACAGCGCGCTCACCGAGGCCGAGGCGCGGCTGCGTTACTGGCGGCAGGCCGCCGCGGTGGCCGCCGCGCCGCCGGCCGCCGATACCGTCGCCCGGCTGCGCACCCATCTCGCCGACGATCTGAATACCCCGGCGGCGCTCGCGGCTCTCGACGCCTGGGCGCGCGACGCTCTCGCGTACGGTGGCGCCGACCCGGCCGCGGGCGCGGATATCGCCGCGGCGGTGGACGCGCTACTGGGCGTACGCCTGCGCTGACCGGGGCGTGGCGAGCGCTCGGCTTCGCGCGCACAGTCTCTACTACGACGGTGGACCGGCCGCGCAGGCGGTGACCTTTCACCACTCTCGGCCGGGCGGGGTCGCGCATGGGGTACTGTTCGATGCTCGAAATCCCAACCCGTTCACCGAAGAGATCGGCGCCGCATGTCTCGTATCGTCAGTAAGGACAACTACTTCGACACCGGCCTGGAGGTTCTGTCCGAACTCGGTTTCCGGCACCTCAATATCGGCGTGCTGTGCCGGCGGCTCGGGGTGACCAGCGGATCGTTCTATCACCATTTCGGGAGCTGGCAGTCGTATGTGGATGCGCTGCTGGAACATTGGGAGAACCGGCAGGTGCTGATCCTGCGTACCCTGAATTTCGATCCGTCCACACCCGATGAGGCGATCCGGGCCCTGTCGGATCTGACCCTGGGCCTGCACCATCGGGCGGAGGCGGCGATCCGGGCCTGGGCGGCCAACGACGAAGCGGTGGGGGTGGCGCTCAAGCGGGTCGACGAATCCCGGCGCCGCACCGTGCGCAAGACGATCGCGAGTGTGGTGGGCGACGAGCGGATCGCCGCCGTCGACACCGAACTCGGGATGGCCCTGCTGATCGGATATCAGCAGATGGTGGCCGCCGGCCAGCAGGTGTGCCTGGACGAACTTCTCGGTGAGTACGCGCGGCTGGTCTACTCCCATGTCCGCCGGCCGGCCGTGAACGGCTAGCGCGCCCCGGTACCGGTTTCCGGCTCACCCGAGGTCATTTCAGGACCAGCAGCGCCGCTTTCTCCAGCCGGTCGGCGATATCGGCGTAGGACTCGTAACCCATACCCGCGCGCACCAGGGCCCCTGCGTACAGCAGTTCCAGTGATTCCACCGTTTCGGGGTCGGCTTCGGGTGCGAGGGCCCGGGTGATGCGCTGCCGGATCTCCATACCTATCCGGGTCCGCAGATGCTGGACGTCGGGATCGCGGCCCAGCAGCGCACTCGTCACCGCCCCCGACAGTTCCTGTTCGTCGGCCACCAGCAAAGCGATACCGCGCAGTTCGGCCAGTACCCGCACGGTGGGGTCGGCGTCGTGGCTGACCGGGCTCTGCGAGGACCGGATCCGGCGCCAGAAGATCTCCGCGACCAGATGCTCCTTCGAGGAGAAGTACGTGTAGGCGGTCGCGGTGCCCACACCGGCTGCGGTGGCGACCATGCGGATGGTTAGTCCGGCGAAACCTTCGCGGGACAGCACTTCCATCGCGGCTCTGGTGAGTTTGTCCACGGTGTCCGCCTGCTTGCCGCTCAAGCGCCGCCGAGTGGCCTCGAGAATTCTGGAATCGCCTTCGGACATGTGTCTAGATAGTAGTGTCGGTGGAGTGCCGGATCAACTTCCGCCCAGTCCACAGCCGGTGAAGTAATGTCGTTCACCGCCGTGGCGCCGCTGTTCAGAAGCGAACTCCGCCCGCCGATGATGCGTTACCGCCGCCTTCGCTGCGGCCTCCGCGGCCTGTACGTACCTGCTCCGAAGGAGGCTCGATGCCCGTATCGCCGTCCCCGCTGACCGACGAACAGCTGTTCGATCATGCCCGCCGGGCCACCGGGTTCATGCCGGAGGCGGAGGGCCGCGCGCTGTACGCCGCGGCCGTGAAGTACTGCCACGGCGGGGTGATCACCGAGATCGGCACCTACTGCGGGAAGTCGGCCGTCCTGCTCGGCGCCGCCGCCCGCGCGCAGGGCGGGGTGGTGTTCACCGTCGACCACCACCACGGCTCCGAGGAACACCAGCCCGGCTGGGAGTACCACGACACCTCGCTGGTCGACCCGGTCACCGGCCTGTTCGACACCCTGCCGCGATTCCGGCACACCATCGACACCGCAGGCTTGTCCGATACCGTCATCGCGATCGTCGGCAGCTCCGCGCGCGTGGCCGCCACCTGGCGGACCCCGATCAATTTTTTGTTCATCGACGGCGGCCATACCGAAGAAGCTGCCGACCGGGACTACCGCGGCTGGGTCAAGTGGGTGGTCCCCGGGGGCGGACTGGCCATCCACGATGTCTTCCCCGATCCCGCAGACGGTGGCCAGGCCCCCTACGGTATCTATCGGCGGGCGATCAACAGCGGCGAATTCCGGGAGGTCTCGGTCACCGATTCGCTCCGTGTACTGGAGCGTGTCCGCGCGGGCGCACCCTCCTGACACCCGTGGGTTTCACCGCCGGATCAGGCCCGCTTCGGTGGCCGCCGCAACGGCGGCCGTACGGGAATCGACACCGAGCTTGGTGTAGATCCGCGCCAGATGGGATTTCACGGTTCCCTCGGTGAGGTGGAGGTCCGCGCCGATCGCTCGGTTGGACAGGCCGGCGGCGACCAGGGTGAGGACCTCGGTTTCACGACGGGTCAGTGTGGCCCCCGGCGTGCGCAACCGGTTCAGCAGCCGGTCGGCGACAGCGGGGGCCAGTGCGGTGCGTCCGGCGGCGGCGGTCCGTACAGCTGCCACCAGGTCTTCGGGCCGGGCGTCCTTGAGGACGTATCCGGTGGCTCCGGCTTCGATCGCCGGCAGAATATGGGCTTCGGAATCGAAAGTCGTCACGATGAGCACCCGCGGCCCTCCGGACCGTGCGGTGATCCGGGCAGTGGCCTCGGCGCCGTTCATGCCCGCACCGAACTGTAGGTCCATCAGCACGACATCGATATCGCCGGCGCCCGCGCGGCCGACCGCCTCCTCGGCGGTGGCGGCCTCGGCCACCACCGTCACGCCGGATTCGGTCTCGAGCACGGCGCGCAACCCCGCCCGGACAACCGGGTGATCATCGGCAAGCAACAGCCGGATCCGGGTCCCCGTCACGCGGACGCCTCGACTCCGGTGCGTGGCGGACCGAGGGGAAGCCGGGCGGTCAGTGTGGTGCCTTCTCCCAGCGCGGATTCGACGGTCAGCTCCCCGCCGAGCACGCGGACGCGATCGCGCATCGACGCGAGCCCGAAGCCGCCGCCGGCTCCGGTCGCGGTCGAGCCGGCGGGGTCGAATCCGCACCCGTCGTCGGCGATGGAGAGGACGACCCGGTCCCCGAGATATCGCAGGATGACATCGGCGCTCGCCGCGGCCGCGTGGCGGACGGTGTTCGCCAGCGCGGACTGGGCGATTCGTAGCAAGGCGACCTCGTAGGAGGTCGGCATCGGGACCGGGTTCTCGTCGCGGTGAAAGCGGGCGGTGATCCCGTGACGGGCGCCGGTGGCGGCGCAGAGGCGTTCGAGTGCATCCGCCAAAGAGGCTCCCTCCAGCGCGGGTGGGGTGAGGGCGGCGACGAACCGGCGTGCTTCGGCGAGGTCGTCGACCGCGGTCCGGCGAGCTTGGCCGACATAGCGCAGCGCGCTGTCCGGTGCCCCGGGCAGCACCCGCTCGGCGGCGCCCAGGAGCAGCTGGATACTGGTCAGGCCCTGAGCCAGGGTGTCGTGGATCTCGCGGGCCAGCCGCTCCCGCTCGGCCAGCACCCCGGCAGCGTGTTCCGCGGCCGCGAGTTCGGCGCGGGTGGTGGTGAGTTCCTCGATCAGCCGCCGGCGCTGCTCGCTTTCGCGATAGAGCGCCTGATACCCACGGACCACTGCGACGGCCACTGCCGCGCCGAGTGCCGGGCCGATGGCCATCGGCGCGGCGAACGTGCTCTGGTGGGCGGCGAAGCCGATTACGGCTACCACGGCGGTGAACGCGACGGCGGCGATTCCGGCGCGTCGTCGCAGCAGATGCAGTTGGAGGAAGTACAGCGGGAAGGCGACCCAGACCCCGTCGGCGGATATCACGAGCAAGGCGAGCCAGGCGCAGACCAGGACGGCCAGCCATACCGCCGCGGCTCGCCCGGAGCCGCGCACGGCGGGCAGCACCGATCCGCTCGCGTACACGAGCCCGCATGCCGTGGCCGCCGCCGCGACCGCACCGGCGTGTGGATGGTGGCCGGCGACCGCCCGCCCCACCGCGAGTACGAGCAGCGCCAGGACCAGCAGGTGCAGGGACCAGGCCAGGGCTCTGGGGGTGAATGTAAGGGTGGTGTTCACGGTCCCCCCAGCCTAAGCAGCAGCGTGCGGGGCTGCCTCTGTCGAAAGTAGGAACCGCCGCTGCGCCTTCGGGCCGGTCGTTCTCCGTCCCGGGGCAGATGTGCGCGCGGCGCCGGGCGGCGAGGGTGGAGACACCACCCCCTCATGAAAGGGCTGCCGGCCGTGTTCGTCGCCTGGAGAGACCTGAAGTTCGCCCGCGGGAGATTCGCCCTCATGGGCATCGTTATCGCGCTGATCAGCCTGTTGATCGGAGTGCTGTCCGGCCTGACCGCCGGCTTGGCGCAGCAGAATGTCTCCGCGATCACCGGTCTGCCCACAGGCAAGATCGTGTTCGGCGCGGACGGCACCACCGCCGAACTGTCGTACACCGAATCCCTCATCACCGAGGACCAGTGGCGGATATGGGCGGATACCCCCGGCGTCGAGACTGCCGAACCGCTGGGAATAAGCACCGTCACCGCGAAAGCGGGAAGCAGAACCGCAGGGGTCGGCGTGTTCGGGGTCCGGCCCGGTTCGGCCCTGGCCCCCGCCGGTGACCTGATCGGTGAGGGGACAGCGATACTGTCCGGCGCCGCGGCCGAGGACCTCGGCGTCGGGCTCGGCGAAACGTTTACGTTCGCCGGCCGGACGCTGACGGTCGCGGCGGTGCGCGGTGACGCCTCGTTCGCGCACACTCCCGTTGTCTGGACCGGGTTGGACGCCTGGCGCCGCACCGTGCCATCGGTGGAGGGACACGGGGAACCGATCGCGACCGTCATCGCGCTGAATACGGACGCGGGGGTGGACGTGCGGGACATCGACGAGGCGGCCGGGACGACAACGGTCTCGACGCGCGATTCGCTGGCCGCAATCGGGTCCTACACCTCCGAGAACAGTTCGCTGCAGCTGATGCGCGGGCTTCTGTTCGTCATTTCCGCGCTGGTCGTCGGCGCGTTCTTCACCGTGTGGACCATCCAGCGCAGCCGTGACGTCGCCGTTCTGAAAGCGCTGGGCGCGTCGACCGCACGGTTGCTCGCGGACGCCCTGGGCCAGGCGGCGGTCCTGCTGGCCGGTGGCACGCTGCTCGGCACCGGATTGGCGATCGGGCTGGGTGCCGCCGTCCGCGGCGCGTCCGTGCCGTTCCTGCTGACGCCCGCGGACGCCGCGGTATCGGGAGCGTCACTGATAGTGCTGGGCCTGCTCGGCTCTGCCCTGTCCATTCGCCACATCACCTCTGTCGACCCCTTGACCGCTCTGGAGTCCGTGCGATGACCCTGAATCTGACCGCTGTCACCCTGTCCTATCCCGATGGTCCGGTACGTACGACGGCATTGGAGGCTGTGGACCTGGATGTATCCGCCGGCACGCTCACCGCCGTGGTGGGTCCCTCCGGTTCCGGCAAATCCAGTCTGCTGGCCGTAGCGGCCACGCTCATCACTCCGGATTCGGGGACGGTGACCGTGGACGGTATCGAGACCGGCGGCATGTCGCGGCGAGCGCTGGCCGTTCTCCGTCGGCAGAAGATCGGGATCGTCTTCCAGCAACCCAATCTGTTGCCCGCGCTCACCGCAGCCGAACAGTTGACGGTCGCGGCGCGCTTCACCGGCGGCAGCACCCGGGGCGTGCACGACCGGGCCCTGCGGATACTCGAATCGGTCGGTCTGGCCGACGTGGCCGGCCGGCGTCCGCACCAACTCTCCGGTGGTCAGCGTCAGCGGGTGAACATCGCCCGGGCGCTGATGAACGACCCGGCTGTGCTCCTGGTCGACGAGCCCACCAGTGCCCTGGACCGCGAGCGTGGGGCGGCCGTCGTCGATCTGATCGCTCGCTCGACCCACCGTCGCGGGATCGCTACCGTCATGGTCACGCATGACCCGACCCACCTCACGGCGGCCGATCGAGTCGTGGAGGTACGCGACGGCCGACTGCACTCTCCGGCGGCGGCCGGGGTCTGACCGTGTCCCCGCAGCGCCCGCAGTGGGTGCCTGCCTGCGCCCGTATCGCTGGATCTCAGTCCGACCGATGGTCGGGTTCGCGCTCCGCCGCGTACTTCCGGGCCCAGGTGTAATCGGGTTTACCGCTGGGGGACCGCACGATCGTGTCCGTGATCCATACCGCGCGGGGCACCTTGTACCCGGCGAGGTGGCCGCGGACGTGGGCGCGCAGACCCTCGAGGTCCAGTGTGTCCCCGGTGAGGCTGACGACCACTGCGACCTGCCGGCCCCAGCGTTCGTGCGGCATTCCGATCACGGTGGCGTCGTAGATATCGGCGTGCGCTTTCACCACGCCCTCGACCTCTTCGGCGAACACCTTCTCGCCACCGGTGTTGATCACCATATTGCCGCGGCCGATGAGGCTGATGGTGCCGTCGTCCTCCAGCCGGGCCCGATCGTCGGTGACCACTATCCGCTGCCCGTCCACGACCTTGAACAGTTTCTCGGTGCGCTCCGGGTCCTTGTAGTAGCCGATCGGGACCGCGCCGGTCTTCGCCAGCCAGCCCTCTCCGCCCGGTGCCACCGGACACCCGTCGTCGTCGACGACCACCGCGCCGCGCCCGATCGATACCCGTGGTTTCCGCGCCGGGTCCTCGTCGCGTTGTGCGAAGCCGATACCGCCGAAGCCGGTTTCGGAGGAGCCGATGGAATCGGAGACGAACAGGTTCGGGATCAGGTCCAGCAGTGCGTTCTTTGTCGGCTGGGTGAGCAGGGCGGCGCCCGAGGCGATCATGAACAGCCCCGTGGCGTCGACGGGGTCGGCGCGGTAGGAGTCGATGAGCGGACGGGCCATCGCGTCACCGGTGATCACCATGACCCCGGGCCGTTCGGCGGCCACCGTGCGCCAGACATGGGCGGGATCGAACCGGGGTACGAAGATCACGCAGTTACCGGACCACAGCGCGATGAAGGTCGGCATCATGGCCGCCAGATGCATGAGCGGCGGCAGGATCAGCCAGGTGGAGGGTTCGCCCGCGGCGCCGGTGCGGGACTGCTGGTATTCGTCGGTGACGGGCTCGTTGCTGTAGAAATCGATCCCGCCGCCGAGGACCCGCCACATGTCCTCCTGCCGCCACAGCACGCCCTTGGGCATACCGGTGGTGCCGCCGGTGTACATGACGAACAGATCGTCGGCGGTGCGCGGTACCTCCGGTCGGGTGGTGGGTGCCGCCGCGGTGACCTCGGCCAGGCAGTCGACATCGGGGTCGGCCGGGGTGCGGTCGTCGGCCGCGCACAGCAGATATTTCAGCCGTGGCGACCGCTGCGCCGCGGCCCGTACCGCATCCCCGTAACAGGCGTGATACACCAGATATTCGAGGTCTGCGTTGTCGTAGAGGTAGGCGAGTTCCTCGGGGCCGTACCGGAAGTTGATGTTGACCGGTACGGCGGCCAGTTTGAAGCAGGCGATGAGCGTCTGCATGGTGTCGATACCGTTGTGCATCTGGAACCCGATATGCGTGCCGCGGGTGACCCCCTGGGCCGCGAGGTGATGGGCGAGCTGGTTGGCGCGTTCGTCCAGCTCACGGTAGGTGACGCGCCGACCCTCCTCGATCAGCGCGATCCGGTCGGGCATGGCGTCGACCGAATGTTCGAACAGGTCGGCGAAGTTATTGGCCATATCAGTCCTGCGGTGGGCCGGGCACTGGGTGCCGGGAGGGGTCAGACAACGGTGAGAGGGAGTGGGATACCGCGGTCGGTGAATCGGAAATCGACGCCCGTGCTGAAGCGGGTGATCGCCACCTCCGGCGCTTCGGCGAACGGTTCGTCGGCGCGTGAGATCTCGGCGGTCCAGCCGTCGGGTCCCTCGTCGACGACCCGGCTCCGCAGATGCGGGTCGACCCCACGGACCAGCGCGTCCAGCGGGCCGAGACACCCGGGTTCGACCATCGACAGCCAGCCGCGGTCGGTGAGCGCGCCGCTGCCGCCGGGGAAACGGATCCGCAGGACACCGATGCCGGGCTCGACTTCGACATCGGTGTAGTGCCGCGGATTCAGCGCCGGATGGACGCGCAGCACTTGGGCGAGCGCATCCAGATCGGTGCCCAGCCCGAGGCATGCCCGGATCCGTTCCGCGGCCACCCCGGCGATTCCGGTGAACTGTTTGCGCCCGATCTCGAGTGCGGCATCGTCATCGGTGCGTTCGTGCACCGCGATCATGAACCCGAGTACCAGCAGATGCTGTTGCAGGCACACCTCCTCGGCGATCCGGACCAGGGCCGAATGCGAGAAGTCGGCGAACCGCAGATCGCTGAGCAGCGGCCCGCTGTAGTCGGCGCGGCCCTCGTCGCCCGGGTCGATATCGGCCAGCGGTAACCGCGCGGCCACCGACTCCTCTACCAGCGGCGCATTGCGTGGCACCTCCGGCGGGGTGTGCGATTCGTCGATGATCACCGTCCACGCGCACATGGGATGCCGGTCGGCGGGGACCCGGGGTGGGCGGTGGATGGGCCGCACCTGGGCGTACTTGTTGGTGGCCAGTGCCGTGGCGTCGAAGGTGGGGTCCTCGATGTCGTGGCACATGGCCGTCACATAGTCGGGGCCCAACGGTTCGACATCGACCAGGGCGCCGCAGTGGTCGAGCCAGAACTCGCCGTGGCGGGCGTCGTCGACGCGGAACCGGAAGTCCATGAACTGTGGTGGCGCGCCGATATCGAGCTGTAGTCCCTTGAAGATGGTGACCACGTCGTCGCCGGTGTAACCGAGTGCCCGCTGCATCCGCCGGGTATAGACCGGGCTGGACAGCTGCCATTCCTCGATCGCGACCTGCGCCATTCCCTCCCGGCCGAACGCGGAGATGCAGTGCGCCATCCCGGACCGGTCGATCAGCTGCCCGCACAGCAGCAGTTCGGGCACCAGGACGGCCAGCTGCTCCCGGGTCAGCTCGTGGAACCTGCTGGTGGGTACGGACATCGGGGTCACCAGAGGGAGGCCGGCGCGGTGCCGATCTTGTACCAGCCGGGCAGCCGGCCCGAGGTGGCCTTGGCGATCCGCGCGTTCATCCCGTCCGACATGGCCTTATCGGTCATCATCTCCAGGAACAGCGCGGAGACATTGCCGTAGTCGAAGAAGTCGCGCTGCCACGACCACTGGTAGTCGCCGCCGTAGCGGAACCAGCTGCCACCGATGCCGTTCACCGTGTACTTGCTGCCGTCGGCGCGAGGCGTGGTGTCGTAGACCTGCTTCCAGAAGCCGATCACATCGCCGCTGCGCTCGTCGATGACGAACTGCTGGTAGGGGTACTGCCAGCCCTCCAGGCCCTCCATCTCCTGGCCGAGGGCGAGATCGCGGATCTCGTCGCGGCCGACGGCCATGAATTCGTCTTTGGGGCCGTAGTTCCAGCCGTAGGTGGCGTCGGCGGTGTACATATCGGCGAGCGGCTTCCAGTCGCCGAGCTTCTCACATCGTTCGTTCTCCGCCACCCAGCGGCGCACCATCTCGTCGAGTTCGGCGCGGTCGAAACCTGTCATGGATGTGTCCCTTTCGAAAAGGATTTGTGGGCTGGATCTAGTCGGTAGCGGTGGTCGTCGAGCACGGGTGAGGCAGGTGATCGGTCGACGTGCCGACGCGGAAGTCGAGGCGCGGGCGACGGTGTCGCACCAGCGCGCGTGCGGCCCAGATCCGCTCAGTCGGTGTTGTCCGGCCATGAGCGAGGGCCCTGCGTGGTCACGCTGCGCTACCGCCTCCGGGCCTGACTCGCTCATGGCGTATCGGCGACGAGCAGCAGGGCCTGGGTGGGGCAGTAGCGGACGGCATTGTCGACGTCTGCTTTCAGTTCCGGGCCCGGGTTCGGGTCGAGGATCTCCACCTGGCCGCGTTTGGGTACGGAGAAGACGTCCGGCGCTTCGGCGGCACAGACGGCGTGTCCTTGGCACAGGTCCAGATCGGCCACGATTTTCATGATGTGTGCTCCCTCGGCGTGGAGTGTGCGGGGCGGTTTCCGGGGACGGCGGGGCGTGGCGCTCCCGGGTCGGAACCTGCCCGGTCCGAGAACGAGTTCCTCCCGGGTGATGGGCGATCGGCCCGTCGGGAAGACACATAGCTGGACATGTGTCTGGACGCTACCATCGACAGATGTGCCCGACAACGATTCAGCGATTTTCCCAGAATCGGTGCCGGGGCCGAGACGATTCGCGAATGTCGCGGCACATACTTTCCTGACGGTTTCCCGCAGCGGGAACGAGAACGTGTTCTTGCGTGGCGGCGAGCGTCCGAATTATATTCCGTACACCTGTCCAGACACTTCCGGCGGAGCGGATCCGGCGGAGAAGGAGCAGCCATGAGCGACCCCACCCCCGAGTCCACCGTGCGTGAACGCGGGCTGGCCAAGATGGCGGAGGTCTACGGATGGGAATTCAAGGACGGTCCCGGCGAGCATTTCGCCGTCACCGCCGACCACCTGTTCGCCGATATCTGGTCGCGTCCCGGCCTCACCCTGCGTGATCGCAGGCTGCTGCTGCTCGGGGCGCTCACCGCCCAGGGCCTGTTCGATGTCGCCGGTATCCAGGTCGGCGCCGCCCTGCAGAACGAGGAACTCGACGAAACCCAGCTGCGGGAGATCGCGCTGTTCCTCTGCCACTACGTGGGCTGGCCGGCCGGCACCTCACTGGACCATGTGATCGGCGCCCAGCTCGACCAGCACGCCAAGAAGGCGAAGAAAGCCGCCGACAACGGCCGCTGACGACCACGATCTCCCACCCGCCGGGACGCGCCACGGCCCGCCGGCCCCACCACAGACAAGGCACACGAGTATGCGTTTCGGCATCGTTCTGTTCACCAGTGACCGCGGGATAGCCCCCGCCGCCGCGGCCCGGGCCGCCGAGGACCACGGATTCTCTTCCTTCTACGTCCCCGAACACACCCATATCCCGGTGAAACGCGAAGCCGCGCACCCCCAGACCGGCGACGCGTCGCTGCCCGACGACCGCTATATGCGCACCCTCGACCCGTGGGTCGCGCTCGCCACCGCCGCCGCGGTCACCGAACGGATCGAACTGGCCACCGCGGTCGCGCTGCCGGTCGAACACGATCCGATCACCCTCGCCAAGACCATCGCCTCGCTCGACCATCTCTCCGGCGGCCGGGTCACCCTGGGCGCGGGCTTCGGCTGGAACACCGACGAGCTGGCCGATCACGGCATACCCGGCAACAAACGCCGCACCGCCCTGCGCGAATATTTGGAGGCCATGCGGGCGCTGTGGCGCGAGGACGAGGCCGCCTACGACGGCGACTTCGTGAAGTTCGGGCCCAGCTGGGCCTGGCCCAAGCCGGTCGACCGCACGGTTCCCGTCCTCATCGGCGCGGCCGGTACCGAACGGACCTGCGCCTGGATCGCGAAACACGCCGACGGCTGGATCACCACCCCCGGGGAGAACGATATCTCCGGCAGCCTGGCGACGCTGAAGAAGGCGTGGGCCGACGCCGGTCGCGAGGGTGCGCCGCGGGTGGTGGCCCTGGATTTCAAACCCGACGCCGAACGCCTGGCGTCCTGGGCCGCCGACGGTGTCACCGATGTGCTGTACGGCTTGCCGGACAAAGGGGAACCGGAGGTGCGTGCCTATCTCGAACGGCTGGCTGGCAAACTGCGAAGCATGAATTCGATCACCGAGACCGGCGAGGACAGCTAGTGCGGATAGCCCTGTTGTCCTACCGCAGCAAGCCTCATTGCGGTGGGCAGGGGGTCTACGTGCGCCGCCTCAGCGCCGGACTGGCCGAACTCGGCCACGACGTGGAGGTCTTCTCCGGTCAGCCCTATCCCGCCGACCTGGATCCGCGCGTAACCCTGACCGAGGTGCCCAGCCTGGACCTCTATCGCGACGACGACCCGTTCCGCACGCCGCATCCCCGCGAGATCCGGGACCGAATCGATCTGCTGGAACTGGCCACCATGTGGACCGCCGGCTTCCCGGAACCGCGCACCTTCAGCATGCGCGCCGCCCGGCTGCTGCGGACACGGGTCCACGATTTCGACGTCGTGCACGACAATCAGTGTCTGGGCAGCGGGTTGCTCGATATCGCGAAACGGCTGCCGCTGGTCGCCACCGTGCACCATCCCATCACCAAGGACCGCGAAGTGGACCTGGCGGCGGCCGTCTGGCGGCGCAAACCGCTGGTGCGCCGCTGGTACGGGTTTCTCGGTATGCAGGAGCGTATCGCCCGGCGGATCCCCGACCTGCTCACCGTCTCCTCATCGTCGGCCACCGATATCGCCGACGATTTCGGTGTCGATCCCGGGCAGCTCAATGTTGTGCCACTGGGTGTGGACACCGAACTGTTCGCCCCGCGCGGTCCCCGCGTGCCAGGCCGGATCGTCGCCGTCGCCAGCGCCGACAAACCCCTCAAGGGCATCACGCATCTGCTGCAGGCGCTGACCCGGTTGCGGATCACCCACCGGGTCGAACTGCAGCTGGTGGCGAAACTGGAGCCCAACGGGCCCACCGAGAAGCAGATCGCCGAACTAGGCCTCTCCGATATCGTCACCGTCCGCGCCGGGCTCACCGATACCGAACTCGCCGAGGTTCTGGCGTCGGCGGAGATCGCCTGCATCCCGTCCCTCTACGAGGGATTCTCGCTGCCCGCGGTGGAGGCCATGGCGTCGGGGACCCCGCTGGTGGTCAGCCGCACCGGCGCGCTTCCGGAGGTTGTCGGTGAGCCGGGCGTCTGCGCCGAACTCACCGAGCCCGGCGATTCCGCCGAACTGGCCCGGGTGATCGGGCAGCTGCTGGATTCCCCCCAGACCCGGCAGCGGATGCAGACCGCCGCCCGGAACCGGGCCGTCTCGGTGTTCAGCTGGGAATCGGTGGCCGCACAGACCGTGCAGGTGTACGAGCGGGCCATCGCCCGGCACACCGGATCGGCAGAATTCATCACAGGAGGCGTCTCGTGCTGACCGTCGACTTCGACCGCGCCGGGATCGGTCCGGGTACCCGGGTCATCGATGTGGGCTGCGGTGCCGGCCGGCATTCGTTCGAGGCCTACCGTCGCGGCGCCGATGTCGTGGCCTTCGATCAGGACGCCCCCGAACTCGCCGGCGTCGCGACCATGTTCGAGGCCATGGCCCAGGCCGGGGAAGCGCCCGCCGGAGCGAAGGCCGAAGCCGTCCACGGTGACGCTCTGGACCTGCCCTACGGCGCCGGGGAATTCGATGTCGTCATCGCCTCGGAGATCCTGGAGCACGTCCCCGCCGACGACGCCGCCATCGCCGAACTCGTGCGGGTGCTGCGCCCGGGCGGGCAGCTGGTGGTGACCGTACCGCGGTGGTTGCCCGAGCGGGTGTGCTGGGCGCTGTCGGACGAGTACCACGCCAACGAGGGCGGACATATCCGCATCTACAAGGCGGACGAGCTGCGGGACAAGATCACCGCGCGCGGCCTGCGGCACACCCACCGCACCCATGTGCACGCCCTGCACTCGCCGTACTGGTGGATCAAATGCGCGGTGGGCGTACACAAGACCGAGCATCCGCTGGTGCGCGCCTACCATCGGATGCTGGTGTGGGACATGATGAAACAACCGGCGCTGACCCGGACGGCGGAGCGCCTGCTCGACCCGCTGGTCGGCAAAAGCGTGGCGCTGTACTTCAGCAAGCCGGCGGTGACCCGTGCCGGCGGGTGAACTCCCCTCGGTACCTTCGGTTCTCACCCGCCGCCAGATCCTGCAGACCGCGCAGTCCATCGCCGCCGCGCAGGAACCCGACGGCGCGATCCCGTGGTTCCCCGGCGGGCATACCGACCCCTGGGATCACATCGAATCGGCGATGGCGCTCACCGTCGCGGGGCTGCGCGACGAAGCCGTCTCCGCCTACACCTGGTCGGCGCGCACCCAGCGCCCCGACGGGTCGTGGCCACGGCAGTTCCGCGCCGGCGAGATCGAGGACCCGGCCACCGATGTGAACTTCTGCGCCTATCTCGCCACCGGAGTCTGGCACTACCTCGCGGTCACCGGCGATACCGCGTTCGCGGCCGATCTGTGGCCGGTGGTGGCCGCCGCGATCGACCTGGTCGTCGCGAGCCAGGGCGAGCACGGTGAGATCTATTGGTTGCGCGACGGCGACAAGGTTTTGCCCGAGGCGCTGGTGACCGGCTCGGCGAGTATGTACCACAGCATCGGCGCCGCCCTGGCGCTCGCGCGCCGGCTCGGGGACCCCCGTCCGGAGTGGGAGACCGCCCGCGACCGGCTCGGCAGCGCACTGCGCGACCATCCGCAGGTGTTCACCCGCAAGGACCGGTATTCGATGGACTGGTACTACCCGGTCCTGGGCGGGGCGCTGCGCGGACGCGCCGGGTACGACCGCATCGCCCAACGCTGGGACACCTTCGTGGTCGGCAATATCGGTATCCGCTGTGTCAGCGACCGGCCCTGGGTCACCGGCGCCGAAACCTGTGAACTCGTCCTGTCCCTCGACGCCCTGGGTGACCGCGACCGCGCCCTGCCCCTGCTGGCCAGCATCCAGCATCTGCGGGAGACCGACGGATCCTACTGGACCGGGCTGGTGTACGCGGACGGGAAACGCTGGCCGGTGGAACGCACCACCTGGACCGGCGCCGCGGTGATCCTGGCCGCGGACGCCCTGTCCCGGGCGAGTGCCGGAAACGGGATCTTCCGAGATCTCGCCGCCGACGCCGTCCCGGGGCGGGCGGTGCCCGTGCGGGTCACCGGCTGACGCCCGGGACGACGTCACCGCTCAGAGTTCGGCGAGCTTCGGCACCACCGGGGCGAGTGTGTCCACCCATCCGGCCGGGGAGCCGCCGGGCGGCATGACGATCGCGGTGTGCACGCCGAGTTCGGCGTAACCCGCCATCTGGCGGACGAAGTCGTCGTGGGCGGTCGGGTCCGGGCTGCCCGCCAGGACCGTTTTGCGGATCCGGTCGTAATCGGTGCCCAGATCGTCGCAGTGGCGGCGGAGCACATCGAGTTTGTGCGCGACTTCCTCGGTGCTCGAGGCGAACAGATTGCAGGCGTCGCCGTAGCGGGCCACCAGCCGCAGGGTGCGCTTCTCCCCGCCGCCGCCGATCAGCACGGTCGGCCGGTGCAGCGGCTGCGGCGAACACAGGGTTTCCGCCAGCTGATAGTGCTTGCCCTCGAACGGCCCGTTGTTCTGCGGATCCCACATCTGCGCGCAGATGCGCAGCGTCTCCTCGAGCCGGTCGAACCGTTCCCCGACCGGTGGATACGGCACCCCGAGCCCGTGGTGTTCGCGGTCGAACCAGGCGGCCCCGATACCGAGCGCGGCGCGGCCGCCGGAGAGCACATCGAGGGTGGTGACGATCTTGGCGAGCAGACCGGGGTGCCGGTAGGTCACGCCGGTGACCAGCAGGCCGAGTTCGATCGTGGAGGTGTGCGCGGCCATGTACCCCAGGCTGGTGTAGCCCTCCAGCATGTTCGCCTCGGCGGGCAGCCCGGTCGGTTCGATCTGGAAGAAATGGTCCATGAACGACAGCCAGGTAGCCCCGGCCGCCTCCGCCGCCGCCCCGACGAGTGCCAGTTCACCGGCGATGGCGCCGGTACCGCCGTCGATCTCGAAAATCGGAATGTGCAACCCGAGTTCCATCGGATTCGTCTCCCCTTGCCGTGGTGGATTATCCGTCGAGCACACGCTACGACCTGGAGAGCGCTCCAGGTCAAGCCGTGACGGGCGGGTCGGAAGGATGTATCCGGCCCGATACCGCCGTGTCCAGGTAGGGGCTCCGTCGCGTCGCCCGGTCGCTCGGCCGCCATGGTTTGCGGGTGCGTGGTCGATCATTCGAATCGGCCTGATCTCAACCCCGGTGGCCTTCGCGCGGGTGGCGTAATGACGAGATCGGCCCGGATCCGCGCTGGTCGCGTCCGTCGGTGCCCGGCGAATTGCGCCGGGCTGTCCGGCTGCCGCCCGTCGGCGGGCCCGGATCGTCCAGAAACGCAGCTATCGTCAGCGTTCATGCAGGTCAGCGATACGAACACCGAGCGGGCAGGCGGTACGGCCGGTGTCCGCCGGCTCCGGGCCGACCAGGCCCGGCGCATTGCCGATATCCTCCGCCACCAGATCCACGCCGGCACCCTGGGCGATACCCTGCCCAGCGAGCAGCGGCTGGCCGCCGAGCACGACACCTCTCGCAACACCATCCGCGACGCCCTGGCGCTGCTGCGCGACGAAGGCCTGATCGACCGCGCGCCGCGGCTGGGCACCCGGGTGACCGCCCGCAAGTACGACCACGGGCTGGACGCGCTGCTGGGCCTGCAGGAGACCCTGGAGGGCCACGGCACGGTCCGCAACGAGGTGCGGGCCGGGCAACTGATCACCGCGCCGCCGGCGGTGGCCCGGCGGCTCGGGCTCGCCCCCGGCGAGCAGGTCGTCTACCTGGAGCGGCTGCGGTATCTCGGTGAGCAGCCGCTGAGCCTGGATCTCACCTACCTCGCTCCCGAGATCGGTGTGCGCGTTCTCGACCACGACCTCGCGCACACCGATGTCTTCGTGCTGCTCGAACAGCTCAGCGGCCGGTCCCTGGGTTCGGCCGACCTCACCGTGGAGGCGATACCCGCCGACCGGCACACCGCCGCCACCCTGGACGTCCCCGACGGAGCACCGCTGCTCATGCTCGAACGCCTCACCCGGCTCGACGACGGAACCCCCGTCGACCTGGAATACGTCCGGATGCGCGGTGACCGGATCACGCTGCGCGGCAGCCTGTCCCGCGGCATCCCCGAATGGAAGGTCCTCTAGATGGCATTGGCGAACCAGCGCACCGATATCCCCGTGACCATCGACGAATCCCTGTGTATCGAGGGTTGCACGCTGTGTGTCGAGATCTGCCCGCTCGACTCCCTGGCCATCAACCCCGAGAACGGGAAGGCCTTCATGCACGTCGACGAATGCTGGTACTGCGGGCCCTGCGCCGCCCGCTGTCCCACCGGCGCCGTCACTGTCAACATGCCGTATCTCCTGAGGTAGACCTCTCATGCCCACTCTGAAACGCCTGGCCGTCCTGGCCGCCACCGCGGCACTGGCCCTCACCGGGTGCTCGCTGGAAGAAGCCGCCGCCGGCGATACCGTCACCGTCGTCGTCGGCTACCAGTCCAAAACCATCAACACCGTCACCGCGGGCACCCTGCTGCGCGCCCAGGGATATCTGGAACAGCGGCTGCGGCAGATCACCGAGAACGGCGGCCCCGCCTACAAGGTCGAATGGCAGGACTACGACACCGGCGCCCCGATCACCGCCCAGATGGTGGCCGAGAAGATCGATATCGGCTCCATGGGCGACTATCCGCTGCTGATCAACGGCTCCCGCACCCAGGCCGGCGAACGGTCCCGCACCGAATTCCTGTCCGTCACCGGTTACAACCCCAAGGGCGCGCTGAACATGGTGGTGGTACCGCCGGACTCGCCGCTGACCGGAGTGGGTGAGCTGGCCGGGAAGAAGGTGTCGGCCAGTGTCGGGTCCGCCGGCCACGGCACCCTGGTGCAGGCCCTCACCCGCGCCGGGGTCGATCCGGTGGCCGGTGTGGAGGTGCTGAACCAGCAGCCGCAGGTGGGTGCCTCGGCGTTGGAATCGGGCCAGGTCGCCGCCCTGTCCCAGTTCGTGGCGTGGCCGGGGCTGCTGGTGTTCCAGGACAAGGCGAAACTGCTCTACGACGGCGCCGAACTGAATGTGCCGACCTTCCACGGCGTGGTCGCCCGCGGGCATTACACCGCCGAACATCCCGAGGTGGTGGACGCCTTCCTGCAGGCCCAGCTCGATGCCACGGAATTCCTGTGGCAGCAGCCGCTGGAGGCGGCGCGGATAGTGGCCGAGGATTCGGATCTGCCGCAGGAGGTCGTGTATCTCTACAACGGCCCGGGCGGCACCTCCTTCGACACCACCCTGAAACCGAGTCTGATCTCGGCCTTAAAAGACGATGTGCGGTATCTGAAGTCGATCGGCGATTTCGCCGACCTCGATATCGACGGTTTCGTCGACGACCAGCGGCTGCGCGCGGCGTTCGCCGCCCGCGGCCAGGACTACGAGAAGGCGCTCGCCGACACCGCCAACCAGACCGCCGGTTCCGGTTCCGAACTGTGGCTCGACGGCCAGGACAGCACGCGCCCCGCCGGTAACCCCACCGAGCTGCTGCGCGCCGTCGCGGCCGCCCGCGCCGAGGGGGCGAAGGTCCGTGCCGCCTATATCGTCGACACCGAACTGGGCACCCGCTGGTTCGCGGACAAGGCGGTCTGGCTGCGCGACGGAAACACCTTCCTGCCCTTCACCACCCAGGCAGCCACGCTTCGCCACCGCCAGACCCACCCGACCGCGGTTCCGGTGACCTACGACCAGGCCGTCGCCGAGGTCCGGTCATGACCGCGGCTACCACCCTCGCTCCAGCCCCGCCCGCCGTGGCGCCCGCTCCGGCGCGCCGACCCGGGAGGTCGGTGTGGCCGGACCGGCTGCTGCGGGTCGGTTCCGTGCTGGCCGCGATCCTGCTCTGGCAGGTCCTGACCACCGCCGATATCCGGCTGTGGCTGCGTTTCGACACCCTGCCCTCGGTAACCGAGGTGATCACCGCGTTCGGCCGCCAACTCGGCACCGACGTCTACTATCTGGATCTGGCGCAATCCTTGATCCGCATCCTCACCGGATTCGGTATCGCCACCGTGCTCGGGGTGACCAGCGGTATCGCCCTGGGCCGGTCCCGCCTGTTCGCCGGAATCCTGGGCCCGCTCACCGAGCTGGCCCGGCCCGTCCCGGCCATCGCGGTGGTCCCGATCGCCATCCTGCTGTTCCCCGACGACGAAGCCGGCATCGTGTTCATCACCGGCCTGGCCGCCTATTTCCCGATCATGGTCAGCACCCGCCACGCGGTCCGCGCGCTACCCACCCTGTGGGAGGACTCGGTGCGCACGCTCGGCGGCAACCGGTGGGATGTGCTGCTGCGGGTGGTGTTCCCCGGTGCGCTGCCGGGCATCTTCGGCGGACTGTCGGTCGGGATCGGGGTGGCCTGGATCTGCCTGGTATCCGCGGAGATGATCTCCGGCCGCCTCGGTGTCGGCTACCGCACCTGGCAGGCCTACACCATCGTCGACTATCCGGGTGTCTTCGTCGGGATCGTCACCATCGGCGTCCTCGGGTTCGGCACCTCCGCGGCGATCGAACTGCTCGGCCGCCGGGTCACCCGCTGGCTGCCACGGGGAGAGGAGAACAACCGATGACCACCACCCTCACCACCGAAACCCACGCGTCCGGTACCGGCGCGCCGGGCATGAGCCTGCGGCTCGACGAGATCTCGCTGTCCTACACCGGCTACCCGGTGATCGACCGGCTGTCGCTGGAGGTGCGGCCCGGCGAAATCCTCGTGCTCACCGGCCCCTCGGGGTGCGGGAAGTCCACGGTCCTGCGCGCCCTGGCCGGCCTGCTGCCCCCCGACTCCGGCCGGGTCCTCGCCGACGGCGAACCCGTCACCACCACCTCCCGGGACCGCGCGGTGGTGTTCCAGGACAATGCCCTGCTGCCGTGGCGCAGTGTGCGCGCCAATATCGAACTGGCGCTGCGGCTGCGGGGTGAACCCAAGGCCGGGCGCCGCGCCGCGGCCGACCGCTGGATCGAGGAGGTCGGCCTCACCGGGTTCGCCGATTTCCTGCCCAAGAATCTGTCCGGGGGTATGCGGCAACGCGTCCAACTCGCCCGCGGCCTGGCCGGCGCCCCGCGCGCGGTGATGATGGACGAACCGTTCGGCGCCTTGGACACCCAGACCCGCGCCACCATGCAGCGGCTGCTGATCGAGACCTGGCGAACCCACCCCACAACGATCGTCTTCGTCACCCACGATGTGGATGAGGCGTTGCTGCTCGGCGACCGGATCGCTGTGCTGGGCCGCGCCGGGAAACCACTGCGCGCGCTGATCGATGTTCCGAACCCGCGCGTGGCCGCCGACCGGCAGCCGCAGCGCGACCGACTCGTGGAGGCCCTGTCGTGACCGCACCCACCCTGTTCGCGGCTCCTGATCTCGCCGACACCGTGCGCCTGGACTGCGATGTGCTGGTCATCGGCGGCGGTACGGCCGGCACCATGGCCGCGCTCACCGCCGCCGAACAGGGCGCGAACGTGCTACTGCTGGAAAAAGCGCACGTCCGGCATTCCGGTGCGCTGGCCATGGGCATGGACGGGGTCAACAACGCTGTCATTCCCGGGAAGGCCGAACCGGAGGACTACGTCGCCGAGATCACCCGCGCCAACGACGGCATCGTCGATCAGCGCACGGTATACCAGACCGCGACCCGCGGTTTCGCCATGGTGCAGCGGCTGGAGAAGTACGGCGTCAAATTCGAGAAGGACGAATACGGCGAGTACGCGGTCCGCCGGGTGCACCGGTCGGGCTCGTACGTGCTGCCGATGCCCGAGGGCAAGGATGTGAAGAAGGTCCTCTACCGGGTGCTGCGGCAACGGAAGATGCGGGAGAAGATCCGGATCGAGAACCGGCTGATGCCGGTCCGGGTGCTCACCGACGGCGGCCGCGCGATCGGGGCGGCCGCACTGAACACACGCACCGGTGAATTCGTGACGGTCGGCGCGAAGGCGGTGATCCTCGCGACGGGTCCGTGCGGTCGGCTCGGACTGCCGGCGTCGGGCTACCTGTACGGCACCTACGAGAACCCCACCAACGCCGGTGACGGCTACTCGATGGCCTATCACGCGGGCGCGGAGCTCAGCGGTATCGAATGCTTCCAGATCAATCCGCTGATCAAGGATTACAACGGTCCCGCCTGCGCCTATGTCGCCAACCCGTTCGGCGGCTACCAGGTCAACGCGCGGGGGGAACGGTTCGTGGACTCCGACTACTGGTCGGGCCAGATGATCGCCGAGGTCAAACGGGAGATCGATTCCGCTCGGGGACCCATCTACCTCAAGGTGTCGCATCTGCCCGATGAGACGTTGACCGCGCTCGAAGACATCCTGCACACCACCGAACGCCCCACCCGCGGCACCTTCCACGCCAACCGAGGTCACGACTACCGGACGCACGATATCGAGATGCACATCTCCGAAATCGGTTTGTGCGGTGGACATTCCGCCTCCGGGGTGTGGGTGGACGAGAACGCCCGAACCACGGTGCCCGGCCTGTACGCGGCCGGTGATCTGGCGTGCGTGCCGCACAACTACATGATCGGCGCGTTCGTGTTCGGGGAACTCGCCGGCGCGCATGCCGCCGGCACCCTCGCCGAGACCGCGGCACCCACCGAGCTCCCCGCCGATCAGGTCGCCGCCGCCCACGAACTGGTATACCGGCCGCTGCGGCACCCCGACGGCCCGCCGCAACCGCAGGTGGAATACAAGCTGCGCCGGTTCGTCAACGACTATGTCGCACCGCCGAAAACCGCCGCGAAACTCTCGCTGGCGGTGGAGACCTTCGAGCGGATGCGCGCGGATATCGCCGAGATGGGCGCCCGCACCCCGCACGAACTCATGCGCGCCGCCGAAGTGTCGTTCATCCGTGATTGCGCGGAAATGGCCGCACGCAGTTCGCTGACCCGTACCGAATCCCGGTGGGGCCTCTACCACGAACGCGCCGATCTCCCGGACCGGGACGACGACACGTGGCGTTACCACCTGAACCTGCGCAAAACCGCCGACGGCAATATGGAGTTCCTCAAACGGCCGGTCGCCCCGTATCTGGTCCCCGTGCCCGGGTTGGATGATCTTCCGTCCCAGGGGGAGCCGGTGCCGGTCGAGCAGCCCGAACTCGTCGGGCACCGCCGCGCCCCGAATATCGCGGCCTCCGCGCCCCGTGCCGCGGTACCGGAGCCGGCACCGGTCGCCTCACCCCGGCTGCTCGCGCTGCTGACGCTGGACGCGCCCACCGCCGGGCAACTGGCGCCCTACCTGTCCGATACCGACGAACGTGTCCGGGTCGCCGCGATCGCGGCACTCACCGAGAACACCCCGGACGGATTCACGACGCTGCTGGTCGGCGCCCTCGACGACGCCGCGGCGCCGGTGCGGGCGGCGGCCGCGGCCGCACTTCGCGAACTGGTGGAGGTGCTGCCGTCCATCGACGGTCTCGCCGAACGGCTGGCTTCGCCCGACCCGGTGGTGCGGGCAGTGGTTCTCGACCTGCTGCGGTCTGCTCGGTCCGGTACGGCCACCGACTATCGTGCGGCGCTGGCCGACCCCGATCATCGGGTGCGGATCGCCGCGGTGCGGGCGCTGGTCTCCCTCGACGAGTACGACGCACTGGCCGTCGCGGCCGCCGACGGCAACCGCGAGGTGCGGATCGCGGCCGCCCAAGGGCTGGCCACCATCGGTATCGGTGGCGCGGACACCGTCCGCGGGCTGGTCGCCGACCGTGACCCGCTGGTCCGGGCGGCGGCGCTGGCCGCGTTCGCCGATATCGGTGCCACCGAATCCGATATCGCGGCCTGTGCCGCGGCGCTGCGGGACACCGCCTGGCAGGTGCGGGTGGGCGCGGCGAAGGGCCTCGCCGGTGGCGAACCCGGCCCGGCCGTCACCGAATTGGCCGCCGCGCTCACCGACCCCCATCTGGATGTGCGCAAGGCCGCGGTCCTCACGCTGACCGCGTGGCCGGGTCACGAACGGGCCCTGGAACTGCTCCGGCAGGCCGTCGGCGATCCGGACGCCGACGTCCGCGCCTACGCCCGTCGCGCCGTGACGAACTGACCGCGGCCGGCCCACGCCCCTCTCTATTCACGGTCGGCCTCGAGCGTCTCGAACCACGACGGAGGTGGGCAGGACGCTGACCGTCAACGGATAGACCTGGTCACCGAAACGGGCACAGGATCCGGCGACGTCGGCGTGCACTTCGCTGGGATGGACGCCGAGCCTGCGGCCGATATGGTCCTTCATCGCGATCTGCGCCAGCCGGTCGGTACCGTCGAGGGCGTAGATCGCGGCGACAGTCCCGGTGAGCCAGTCGAGTTGGTCGACCTGCGCCCGGGTCACCCGGGTCTCCCCGTTCTCGGTCCGGGACAGGCCGGTGCCGGCGACGAACGCTCGATCTCGTAGGAACGACCGGCGCTCGGCATGGTCGAGGGCGGCCAACGGGCCGGTCGGCACGAGCGCGTCGACGAGGTGGAACGCGGCCAGCACCCGGTGCTCCTGGCAGACCTGGACATCGAAGCAGGGATGCATACGCTCGCCTTCTTCGAAATCGGCGAATCGGGCTCGAACGGTCAGCTTTCCCTGCGCCGGTAAGGGCTCGTACAGGTCCAGTGTCGTGATGCGATGCGGGTAGCCGACCAGACCGCGGTCGATTTCCGGTGACCAACGCCAGAGTTCGGCGTGCGGAATGACGTGGGTGCACGCGTCGAGGAGCCCCTGGTGCAGTTCGCCGCGCGGGACGCCGCCGTGCGCCGCGTCGAGGATCCCCACCGCCTCGGTCGCGCCGAACTCCAGCGAGAGGAGGTAGCGGAAACGCGGTCCGTGGCTCAGCGCACCCGAGAGGTACGGATCCGGCGCCGGGTGCGGGTCGGCCGGGTCCGGCCAGGCGACCGGCGGGGGCGTGATGTGCTGGGGGAGGAGTACGGCGGTAGCGGTCGGCTCGAACCTCGACAGGACGGGGTTTTTCGCCTCGCGCCACACCGACACCGTCACCGCGAGTCCCGCACCGGTCCGCCGCACCTCGGTGCGCAGCTTCGTCGGGCCGGGTAGCGGGGTCCAGCGCTGCAGCCGCAACTCCCGCAGCGCGCATGCGGTACCGAGCCGGCGTGCGGCCGCGAACATCCGATCCACGGTGGACATCAGGGGGAGTGCCGGCACGGTCCAGGTGGGACAGTGGTCGGTTACCCAGGTGTCGACGCCGGGGTCGAGAAGTT
Organism: Nocardia sienata NBRC 100364; assembly: GCF_001613205.1. GTDB lineage: Bacteria > Actinomycetota > Actinomycetes > Mycobacteriales > Mycobacteriaceae > Nocardia > Nocardia sienata. Next base: position 322,057 of record NZ_BDBX01000003.1, read on the forward strand.
CCTCCGTCCGGTGCGGCTCCGCGGCCACCAGCCGGACCGACAGCGCCGGCACCTCATAGATTCTGGTCCCGTCGACCCACAGTGCCGCGTCGGCGACGGCCAGGCACGTGGTCTCGGCCCATTCGATACTCGAGACGGTCAGCTCGATCGTCACGAGTCGGCTGTCCGGAGTGACCTGCCCGCGGTACTTCCAGGTCAGGGGTTCACCGAGCGCGACCGACTCGAAGCGCATACCGGCGACCTGCTGCGTGTCCCGGAGTACGAACCGCAGCAGCCGGACCATCGCTTCGACACCGAGCGAACCCGGTTGCACCGGATCCTGGAAGAAATGCGCCCGAAAGTACCATTCGCCTGCGGTGATCTCCTTGGTCGCGACGATGCGTCCCAGCCCGGCCGGCCCGCCGTCCGGATGGTAGGCGACGATCCGATCCCATAGGCGCAGTGTCGGTCCGGCCGACGCCGCGGCGTCCGGTTCGATCACCGGATCGCCGGTCGCGGCTAGGCTCGCGCGTTGTGCCCCGGTGGCCGGTAGGCCGGCCTGCTCGGCGAAAGCCTGTTGCGGAAAGAACCCGAAAACGGTCGACGCGGACAGCACCGGCTCGCCATCCGCCTCGCACACCACATCGAATGCGACGATGATCATCCCGGCATGGGTCGAGAGGTTGCGCAGCGCTGCTGTCGTCCGCACGATCCGGCTCGACGGCGTCACCTCGCCCACTACGGTCGCGGTGCCGTCGAGATTGCGGAACAGCACATCCTTGTCGGTGGACAGTGCGCACCCGGTGTAGGACGCCAGCCAGCCACACGGTTGGAGTGCGACTTCCATCAGCACCGACACCGGCATCACCGGATAGCCGTTCTCCTCCCAGTACCACGCTTCCGGCGGCACGTCGTACTCCGCGACCACCCGGGCGCCCGGCCGCATCGTCGCCGGCGGGGTGTCGACCGAGACGATCCGGGAGACGAAGAGATAGGGCGGACCCGGCAGGCGCGCCGCGCGCCGGGTGCCGTCGAACGGAACGTACATCGCGCCGAAGGCCGCACTGGGCCGCCCCAGTGCCGAGGCCAGCAAGGCCGTCCGATCGGCCACGAGCGGACCGGGATCTCGGTTCTCGGTCACGGTGGGCGCGATACCGGTCAGCGGCCAGTCCGGTACGAGACGGAGTCCGGTCCGGCGAGCGTGGAACGCCTTGACCCCGTCGACGGTGCACAGCACATCGGCTATCAGCGTGGGTACGGCACCGCCGGAGACCTCCGCGACGAACACCTCGTACACGATCTCCCGGCTGCGCGGAGTGACCTGGCCGCGACACCGCATCGGCACCGTCCGGCCGGGTACCGGCTCGAACCGGTATCCGTCCGCGTCGATCGTATGACCGAGCGCGGACAGGTAGAAGGCCATCGCCTGCAGGCAACCTTCGAGCATCAAGGTGCCGGGCATGCACGGATCGCCCTTGAAATGCCCGTCGAAATACCAGTCATCCGGTGATACCGGAGCCGTGGCCCGCAGATATCCGCGCCGCCACGGCCCACCGTCGGGCGCGAACTCGGTGATCTCACCCAGGAAAAGCATGCGGCCGCCGGCAATCCGTGGCGTGCGGACATGCGCCCGGGTACGCCGCCATCCGGGGCCGAAACATTCATCCGGCCGTCCGCTGGCGAAGGCGGCGATCTGCGCGGCGGTGAACGCGCGGTGCACGCTTTCGCGGACCGGCGGGTCGCAGGGGCGGGCCGGGTCCGGTTCGTCCGCGGCCGGATCCCACAGCACGCCGCTGGTGGCCGCGAGTTCCGCGTCGCTGAAGAAGCCGGCCTGACCGCCGCGCACACTGAGCCGAAGGCTGCCGTTCACATGGCAGTCGTAGCGAAAGAAGCACAGGCGCGTACCACCGTGTTCCCCGTGACCGTCGATATGGATATCGAAGGTCAGTGTCTCCCCGGGTTCCGGTGGGCTGCCGTGGAAGGTGACCTCACAGCCGAGCAGCCGGTACACCCGCTCGCCGCGGTTGATCAGGTCGATACCCATCCAGCTGATCAGCAGCAGATCCGCCTGCCCTGCTTCGATCATCAGGCCGGCGGGCATCCGGCCGGCCGGATCGAGGTACCAACTGTCGGTGGTGACGTCGGTCTGGGTGTGGATCGTTCCGGTGCCCAGGCGCCCCGGCTCGGCGTCGATACCGGTGACGCGGTCGGCGAGCAGCATCGGTGGTGCCGGCATGCGCACCTGCCGGCGGAATCCGTCCTGAGCCCGGAACAACGGGCCGAAAACAGCCGAGACGGGTCCGGTGGCCAGGGCTTCCAGCTGGGCCCGGTCGAACGACGGCAGCCGCCGCGACGCCACCGGGTCGCCCGGCGCGGCCCGGCCGGCGGTCCCCGCAGCACCGGCCGCGGTGAAAACGCTCCTTTCAGAAGGAATAGTCGGCGGCACCGGAACACTCGTTCCGGTGCCGCGCAGCGTCGCGCGCAACAATAATTCCTGTGCGTATCCGGTCACTGCCAGATAGCGCCGGTGCGCTGCGGCCCGCTCTTCGAGGTGCTGTCGATGCACTAGTGCGACCTCGGCGAGCAGGACGTTCGCCGGGATATCGGGGACCGGTGCCGCAAGGAGGTGTGTGGTCGGCGGCGCGGCGTCGACAGGAGCGACCGGGGATACGACGCGAGTGGGGAGAGGCACCGGTGGTAGAGCCGGAGCGGGTCCCATCGTCTCCGCGGGCAACAGTTCGGGCAGGGTGATCGGCGGCGGGTGTGCGGCGACACGAATGCACCGATCCGTGTGCGAGGCCGTGGTATCCACGGCACCCAGCCGCTCGAGGAGGTCGGTGTAATGCGCCTCGACACCGGCCGCACGCAGTTCACCGAGCGCTCGGACCAGGCTGCGCTGCGCGCGACCGTCCGCGGAGTCCAGCGCGACGGCCACATGATCGCGGTCACCGAGGATCTGGGAGATCCAGCCGGTGCACAACGCACGCGGACCGTGTTCGATGAAGACCCGGACGCCGTCGGCCCACGCCTTCTCCACCGTGGCCACGAAATCGATCGTGCCCACTGCCTGCTCGGTGATCGCGTCCGCGGCGGCCTTCCGCGACATGGTGTAGGACGATGCGCTCGCACAGGAATAGAAGCGAATCCCGGGCACGTCGGTGGTCGGCCGGTCGTGCAGCCGCCACCAGGCGTCCCGCACCTGCTCGACTTCCGGGATATGTACGGCGATGTCGTAGCCGAGCGGCAGCGCGGGTGCCCCGTCCAGCCTGGACAGCACGCGGGCACAGCTCCCGGCTTCCCCGCCGATTACGCACGTTCGCGGCGCGCTGATCGCCATGAGCCGAACGGTGGGCTCCCCGTCCAGCGCCGCGCGCACGGTGTCGGCGTCGGCGCTGACGAGGTAGCTGGTCCACCGGCCGTCCGCGATCCCGTGTTCGCGCCAAGCCCGGCGCACGATATCGAGGTCGCCGGCCACCTCCCGGGTGAACAGCGGTGACCGTTGGGCGTCGGCGACCAGCCGTGGCACCTCGTCCCATGCCCCCATCGCCACGAGGGAATTGGTCTCGCCGGACGAGTAGCCCAGCACCGCCACCGGTTCGAGGCCGAGGATGCCGCGGGTCAACTCCGTATGGAACTGGCCGAGCAGGGACGCACCCCAGATCTGATCGAGCACATGAGTCGGGTCCGCGCCGTCCCCTGTGTAGGCCCAGCCGGCGAAATCACGGAGCGGACCACAGCGGCGTGCCAATCGACCGACGATTTCCGGGAAGGCCAGCAGTACATCCCGGCCCATCCGGGGATAGCATGCGGAACCGTTGGTGTAGACGAACGCGACCTCGCCGTCGATCGGCCGGTCCCGGAAGGAGACACCCTCCGGACGTACGCCGCGCTTTTCGAGCCAGCGGGCCGCGCCCGCGAGGCGGGCCGCGAGTTGGTCCGCGTCCGCGGCCGCGACGACCAGCCGAGCGGGACCGTGGTCCGCTTCGGTTCCGGCGCGAGCTGCGGCGAGCGCGCCGTGCATATCGGTGCCGGAGTATATGTATTGGCGCACTGTGGGTTCCGTGGTCCACGGCACGACTTCGGCAGCGGTCAGCATGGTGACGGCGGGGGTGGTACCGAGCGTTCGGACGGCGACGGTGGCCTGCCGGATGCCCAGTGCCGGATCGGCGGTACGGCCCGCCCTGGGTACGGCACCATGGCGCAACGCGACGGTCGCGCAGGCAACCGCCAGCAGGCCCTTCGCCGCATGTGGGGCACCGAAGAGCGCGGCCGGGTCGAACCATTCGCTGTGCGCATCATCGGCCGGCGGCACATCCCCGACAGCCAAACCACCCGGTGCGCCGGAGTCCGCGACGATGGCGAGCAGCTCGTCGCCGTCGCGGCGGGCATCGGCGGCTCGTTTGAGGATGAGCACGACCGCCGCATCACCCGGTTCGGTGTCGATACCCACTTCGTGCGCCGCGCTGCGATGGACCGGTTCGTGCGACAGGTCCACCGCCCCCACGAGCACCGCGTCCGCCGAACCGTCGCGCAGTGCCCGGCAACCCAGCTCCAACGCGACGAGGCCGGACGCTTCTTCGGCCGAGACCGTGAAGCCGGGCCCGGACAGATCGAGATGGGAGTTGATCCGGTTGGCGACGATATTGGGCATCGTGCCCAGTACCGCGGGGGCGGCCAGCGGCGCGGCGAAGGCATCGGCGACAGGTTCGCGCACACCGACTTCCGCGCAGTGCGCGGCAACCCGCACCCGGGCCGGATGGCGGGCGACCTCGGCATCGCAACCCATACCGATCAGCACCGTCGTCCGCTCCCGCGGCAAACCGACGCGGCCCGCGGCCTCCCGGGCGGCCTCCAGAACGGCGACCTGCTGCCCGAGCGTCTGCCGCAGGTCGGCCGGCGGTGTGCGCAGGCCGTCCAACGCCACGTCGTACTCGGTGACCGGCTCGCGGCGGCGTACTCCGCCCAGCAGGCTCTCACGAAATTCCGCGTAGTCGCGGCAGGACCCGACCCGCGCGCCGATCGCGACGATCGCCACCTCCGCCTCGGCCTCGGGGGGCGGGCTCGCGAGGCGGGGTGGGACAAGTGCCGCGGCGCTGTCACCCGGGCCCGGGTCGAGTACCAGGTGGGCGTTGTTGCCGCCGAAACCGAAGGCACTGATGCCCGCACGGCGCGGGCCGTCCCAGGGTTCGGATTCGCGCAGCAACCGCAGCGGGGTGCTGTCCAGGGCCGCGACCGGTTCGTCGGCCTGAAGCGTCGGCGGCCGGATACCCGTCTCGAAAGCACCCAGCACCTTCAGGAGCCCGGCCATGCCGGCAGCGGTGACGAGATGCCCCGTATTGGATTTGACCGAACCGATCGGCAGGTCGGTCGCCGCCCCGAAGACCTCCGCCATACTGCGCACCTCGGTTTCGTCGCCGAGCGAGGTGCCGGTGGCGTGGCATTCCAGCAGTGATACCGACTCGGGTGCGATCCCGGCCGTAGCGTAGGCGGATCGGATCGCCCTGAGCTGACCGGCCCGGGAGGGGACGAGGAGGCCGGCGCCACGGCCGTCGTTGGACAAGCCGATCCCGCGGATCACCCCGAACACCCGCACACCCGCCGCCAGCGCGTCGGACAGGCGCATGAGCGCCACGAATCCACAGCCCTCGGCGGGGACCAGACCGTCGGCGTCGCGGTGGAACGGCCTGCTACGCCCGGTGGGGCTCAGCGCTCCGAGAGCGCTGAAAGCCAAGTGCACCGCGAGGTCGTCGACACGGTTCACCGCGCCGGCCACCATCATGTCCGCGGTACCGGCATGGAGCCGGTCGCAGGCGAGCTTGATCGCGTACAGCGCGGAGGCACACGCCGCGTCGAGCGCGAACGCGCCACCACCGAGTCCCAGCGCGGCGGCGGCGAAGTGGGCCGGCATGGCCGAGGAGAACCGGTTCAGCGCGGTCGGTGTGTCCGAGAGCAGCGTTCGCAACTCCTCGCGTTGTCGCGACAGCCAGATATGCTCCGCGTACCGTGTCAACCCGTCCGTGGGCATGGACAGATTGCCGAGGACGAGACCGGTCCGGTCCCGGGGCCTGTCCTCTCCGACTTCCCGCAGAGCTTCCCGGACGCCGTGCAGCACCCAGCGGAACGACGGGTCGAGCCCGGCGATCTCGTCGCGCCCGACCCGGAACCCGTCCGGCCGGAAGACGGCGTCGAACCCGTGCACATAGCCACCGGCGGCGCTGCGCACCGGCGCGGGCGCCGGCCCGACGACGTGCGCCATCGCCGCACCCGGCAATCGCCATCGGAGCGGGGTCGCGGTCGAGATACTGAGCCGGCCGGTAACGATGTTGTGCCAGAACGCATCGGGCGTGAGCGCATCGGGCAGCACACACCCCCGGCCGACCATCGCGATGGGCTCGAACACTGTGGCGTCTCCTAACCGGCGATATCTGGCCGGGCGATGAGCCGGACCCCACCCAGTTCGAACAGTGGGTGCCCATCCGTCGCGCAGACCTGGACATCGCAGTGGGCTTCGCTGCGTCCCGCCGTCCGGCCGGCACGGACGATCACTCGCGCCGCGCCGTCGAGCGGACCGGGGACGAACAGGCGGAACTCCGCGACTCCCATGGGTAACACGGCGGTCCCGAGTACGTGTTCGGCCCACAGCGTCGCCAATTGCAGTGCTCCGTCGACCGCGGCCGGGTCGGTATACCGGTGGGCCTGTGGCCAGTTCCGCTCGCGGGTACCGGTCACCACGCCTGCCGCCCCGGCCGGGGCGACACCGTCGATACCGGTGAGAACCTGAAACGCGGGTCCGTGGAAGAGTACTTTCCCGTCGTAGGTGTCCCGGCCCAGCGGACGCAGACCGGTCGGTTCGGTCCACCGATGCGGCGCGGTGTCGGACACGGTCGCCCGCGCCCGGAAATGCGGGCGACCCGCCCGTCCGGATACGGTGAGCAGCAGTGTGCCTACCGGGTCCGGACGATCGGCCACGAGCCGTAAAAGCGTGGTGCGCGCCGCGAAATCGTCGAGCGCGATCTTGCTCAGCACTTCGAGGCCGGACAGGGTGAGAGTGCCGTCCGGCAGCGCGGCCCGCGCGGCCCCGGTGAACCACTCGAGTACCAGTGCCACCGGCACCACCGGCACCTCGCCGATCCGGTGATCGAAAAGGTACTCGTGGTCGCGGGCCGTCAAGGCCAGGTCTCCGCCGGCCCCGCGAGCATCGGCCGCGTCCGGGTGTCCCGCCGCCCGCACCACACAGACGGGTCCGCCTTCCTCGCTCAACTCCTCGACGAAGGCCGCGGCCCCATCCGCCGGTGATATCAGGGGGATACCCGCGGCACCGAAGTGCGCGGCGAGGGTTTCGTCCACCATGCCGCCGTCCCAGGGGCCCCAGGCGATAGCCCGCACCGAGCAGCCCGGCCGCCTGCGCTGTTGGATCGCCGCGAGTTGTGTGATCACCTCGTTCGCCATGGCGTAATCGCTCTGGCCGGCGTTGCCGTAGCACGCTGACACCGAGGAGAACACGCACAACAGTTCGAGCGGATCGTCGTCGACCGCGGTGAGCAACGAACGCAGTCCGCCGACCTTCGTCTCGAAGACCCGGTCGAACTGCTCATCACTCTTGTCACCGATCGTTTTGTCGGCGAGCACACCCGCGCCGTGTACGAGCCCGGTGACGGGCCCCCATTCGGCGCGGATACCGGCCAGGGCGATGCGCACGGCTTCGGTGTCGGTCACGTCCACGGTCACATAACGCACCGGGGAGCCGGCGGTTTCCACCGCACGGAGCGTTTCGCGGATCTCCCGGGCCGCCATGGCCGCGCCCACCTCGGCCCGGATGCGCCGGGGATCGGGTGTGGTGCCCTCGGCCCGCAAGTGTGCTATGACGGCTTCCCGGACCGCCGTCTCGTCATATGCCGCGGACAGCCAGGCCGGTTCGTCGGTGAGCGGTGTCCGGCCGAGGAGAACCAGCTTCGGCGCAGCGGCCCGGGCGAGCGCCCGGACGGCCGCAGCGGTGACCCCGCGTGCCCCACCGCTCACCACGATCACCGAATCCGGCCCGACCGCCGGTCCGGTTGCCCGGTTCGGCGCGACCTGAACGGTTTCCAGTACCGTGCGCGTGCCGTCCACGGCCAGGCCGACGTCGGTCGCGGTGCCGCCACCGAGCAGTTCTCCCGCGATCGCCCGCGCGATATCGGCGTCGGTGCCGCCGCGGGCATCGCAGTCGATCGCCTTCACGGTGACGTCGGGCCACTCCCGCCCGGCCGTCCGCGCCAAAGCGGCCAGACCGGTCGGGGCCGGTGCGATCCCGGACAGGCCGAAGTCGCCTCCGGTGTCCTGGACGGTGACGAAGAACGCGGGCCCGGCGCTGCGCTCGGTAGCGAAGGACCGCGCCAGCCGGAAAGCGTCCCGGTCGGCGGTGAGCGCCGCGTCCACAGTGGGTGCCGTGCCGAGCATGCCGAGGTGGATCAGGCCATGGATATCGGCACTGGGTCCGGGGGCCACGCGGGCATCCACTCCGGATTCGACCAGTTCTTTCGCGAGCAGGTCGGCGATACCGGGCGTCCCGCCGGTGATGGCCACCCGGCTGCCCAGCAGACCGGGCAGTGCGAGCCCCGGCGCTACGCGCGGAGTCGGCCGGATCGTCAGCCGCAGCGGCGGCATACCGGCGTCGTCGAGGAAGGTTTCCGCCGGCAGCGCGCCGGCCATGGGTACGAGGGGTGCCGGGAGATCGTCGGGCGGTGGTTCGCCCGCCGGAAGGGTCGCCTCCGCCGAATCCTCGGCGCCGAGCAATCCGGCGACCTGCGCCAGGGTCCGCGCCGAACCCAGAGTGACCGCGTCCACTTCACGAATACCGGGGAAACGCTCCCGCACCGCCGACAGAATCTCCACCCGTTTGATCGAATCGATACCGAGATCCGATTCCAGCTCCATATCCACATCGAGCACATCTGCGGGATAGCCGGTCTTTTCCGCCACCACCGCCAGCAGACCGGCCACATCCACCGAGGTGGGGGAGTCCGGCGACGGCGCCGGTACATCGGCCGGCGACGGCTGCGGGCTACGGATTTCGGGTGCGGCGGGAGGGATATCGGGAGCGGCCGGCATCGGCTCGGCCCGAGGCAGTTCGCGTGCGATCGCGGCCGGCCCGGGGGTGCCGTTCGCCGTCGGCGGGCGGTGGGCCGGCGCGGCGGTTCCGTACATCACCGAAGGAAGAGGAGCCGGCGTGGTCGTTCCACTCGTCAGGTGCTGGTGCGTCGGCGCGGCCGCCGGTGGCGGAAACGCCGAGGCGGCCGTTCCGCCCGCGAGCTGGACCAGCGCGGCTTCCGACATGCGCAGAAACGCCAGATGGGATTCCGTCATCGTCCGCTGGTAGGCGCTGTGGGCTTCGCCGGCGAGCCGTTGTGTTTCGCGTAGCGCATCGAGCCATTCGGAACCGCTCGCGGCGGGCCGGCTCGGCGCGGGCGCCGGTACGGGCCCATGGCCGGCCGGCGGTGAGACGAATCCGTCGCGGTATGCCGGCGATACGGATTCGTCCTGGGTCGCCGGTGGCGCGGTCCAGCCGCCGGCCGCCCCGGTAACCGCGGCGTCTGCCGGCACCGCGTGTTCGTTACCGGCCGGCGGTGCCGACGTGGGCGGGTTCGGTGGGGGCAGAGCGGCCGAGCCGCCCGCCGGTGGGTAGGGCTTGCCGTAGTTGGCGCCGAGCAAGTTCACGGCTGCCGGCGACGGCTTGCTGCTCACTTTGTCCTCCTCCGGTTGTAGGTCGTAGGCGCTCCACAATGCTGTGAATTCCATGCGCAGACCCCCGACGGCCAAGCGCGCCAAGGCATCGGGCAGGTTGTCCGCCCCGCGGGCCGCGCGGTCGAGGCTCACCGCCAGGTGCTCGCGTCCGGCAAGAACCTCACCCGCCAGCCGGGTGAGCGTCGCGCCCGCACCCACCTCGATGAACGTCCGGATCCCGGCCGTGTACATGGCTTCGATCTGATCGACGAATCGGACCGGGACCGCGAGCTGCTCGGCCAGACCGGCCCGCACCGCGTCCGGATCGGCCGGATACGGTTCGCCGCGGGCGTTGCCGTACACCGGAATGCGCGGGGCCCGCACGGCAAGAGAGTCGAGGGTTTCCCGCAACGGCGCGGCCGCGGCGGCGACGAGCGGGGTGTGAAACGCGCCCGCCGCCGCGACGCGGCGTACGGTGTGCCCGGCCGCGGCTGCCTGCCGTTCGAACGCGGCCACCGCGCTCAGCGCACCGGAAACGACGACCTGTCTGGGCGCGTTGTGGTTGGCCACCCACAATCGGCTGTCTGCGGCGGATTCGACCAACGCCCGAACTTCCGCGAGGGTGCCGACCACCGCGACCATGGCACCCGGCTCGGTCGCGGCGTCTCGCATCAGTTCGCCCCGCCGGCGAGCCAGTTTCAACAAGGTCGCGTTGTCGAAGCATCCCGCCGCGTGCAATGCGACCAGCTCACCGAAACTGTGCCCGCCCAGAGCATCCGGCCGCACGCCGAGCGTATCCAGTAACGCGAGCGCGGCGAGGCTCTGCGCGGCGAGCGCCGGTTGCGCCCATTCGGTCTGTGTGAGCCGGGCTCGCTGCGCCGCGCGTTCCTCCTCGGTGAACGCCGGCGGCGGGAATACGACCCGATGCAGCTGCTCCTCGCCGGAGCGGTCCAGGGCCGCGACCGCATCCCAGCTCTCCCGCGCGGCGGGCAACACCATGGCCAGTTCGGCGCCCATACCGATGTACTGGCTTCCCTGACCGGAGAACAGGAACCCGACCGGCCCGGGTTCGGCGACGTACGCGCCGTAGTACATCCCACCGGGGCCCGTGAACGATTCCGTGGGTTGCGCCGCGATCCGGTCTGCCGCCGCACCCAGTGTCGCCGCGAGATCGTCGGCGGTGACGACGACGCCGAGGCGGACGGCTGCCGCCGGATCGAAGGACTCCTGGGTCCTTCGTGCCACGGCGACCACTCCATCGGTCGTCTCGGCGAGTGAGCGGGCCGCGGCCACCAGCGCGGCCGGTGAGTCCGCGGACAGCAGTACCAGTTCGCTTCCCGCCGCGCGCAGCAGCGGGGCCGGGCGGGTCGACTGTTGCGTCGGCGTGTATTCCTCGAGCGTGACGTGAAAGTTCGTGCCACCGAATCCGAAACTGGACACGCCGGCCCGCCGCGGATGGCTGCCGTCGCTGATCCACGGCCGCGCCGCCGTGTTCAGATAGAACGGGCTGTCGTGCAGTTCGAGCGCCGGGTTGGGCCGATCCACTTTGATGGTCGGTGGAAGGACTCGATGGTGCAGTGCGAGCGTCGCCTTGAGCAGCCCGGCCGCGCCCGCGGCGTTCTTGGTATGTCCGACCTGTGATTTCACCGACCCCAGCGCGCACCATCCGGTGTCGGCGCGGCCGGTCTCACCGAATACCGTCCGCAGGGCGGCGACCTCGGCCGCGTCACCCGCGGCTGTGCCGGTTCCGTGCGCCTCGACCAGCTCGACCGTGTCCGGGCCGTAGCCGGCCATCGCGTAGGCACGCCGCAGCGCTCGTGCCTGTCCGGTGGACCGGGGCGCGTAGATGGCGCCACCACGTCCATCGGATGCCGTGCCTATACCCCGGATCACTGCGTAGACCGGGTCGCCGTCGCGTTCGGCTTCGGCCAGCCGCCGCAGTGCGAACATCACCACGCCCTCACCGAGGATCATGCCGTCGGCGTCCGCGGAAAAGGGGCGGCAGTCCCCGGTCGGCGAGAGCGCAGGGGTCTTACTGAACGAGGTATAGGTGACCGGATCGTTCAAGGTGTCCACACCACCGGCCACCACGAGATCGGCCTGGCCGAGCGCGAGCTCGTTGATCCCACTCGACAGCGCCGCCAAGGAACTCGCGCAGGCGGCGTCGGTGGTGTAGTTGCTGCCGTGCAGGTCGAACCGGTTCGCGATCCGGCCCGCGACGACATTGCTGAGCATGCCGGGCAGGCTCCCCTCCTGCCACGGCACGTAGTGCTCGGCGATCCGGTCGCAGATCTGCAGGGCTCGGTCCTCGGGGATACCGCTCTCGCGCAGCGCGGCGAGCCACACCGGTCGCTCCATGCGCGCGGCCATCGTGGTCAACAGCTCCAACGCGGAGGTGCCGAGGACAACGCTGACCCGCTCCCGGTCCACACCCGACATCCGGTGCGGTTCGAGCGAGGACAGCAGGCGTTCGGCCACGACCAGCGCCAGCAGCTGACTGGTATCGGTGGCCTCGATCGCCTTCGGTGGGATACCGAAGGCCAGCGGATCGAACGGTACCGGTGAGAGGAAAGCCCCGCGCCGGGCATAGGTTTTGTCGGTCGCCGCCGGGTCGGGGTGGAAGTAGTCGTCGACGAGCCAGTGTGTCGCCGGGATATCGCTCACTCGATCGGCGCCGGAGACGACCGTTCGCCAGAACCCGTCCGCGCCGGGTTCTCCCGGGAGCACCGCGCTGACACCGACGATGGCGACCGGCGGTACGGTCCTGGCAGCACTCTCGGACATGGTCGAGCTTCTTTCGGTCGAGCTTTCGTTACACGAGTCGTCGGGGCGCGAAATCGAACGCGGTCGACGGCACCGGCACCCCATACGTACGCAGCTGGTGCGCCCTGGTGAGTACGGCCGCGCCCTCCAGCAGATTGCGGGCGACCTGCACGGCGTGGCGCTGCGCGGGGTCGGCCAGGAAGCTGCCCGCCACCCAGTCGTTGAACGCGCCGACCGCCGGTCCACACCACAACTGGTAGTCGGCGCACCGGGAGTCATCCCCCTCGATCGCCCACCAACTGGACCGGCCCAGATACCAGCGGAAAACCAGTGCCATGCGGTGCTTCGGTTCGGTGTCGGCACGAGCGACCTCGGTGGGATCGCGGTCGAGCCAGTAACGGCGCGTTCGATCCCAGATCTCGGCGAGCGACGCCCGGAAAATCGTCCGCTCCAGTTTGTCGCGTTCCGGCGCGGGAATCGCTTCGAGCGACTCGAAGTCCCGATAGAGCTCGTAGAGCAGGTTGGCGCGGTTACCGAAGAGCGTGCCGCGGCGCAGCACCTGCACCTTCACGCCGAGTTCGAACATATCCGACGCGGGTGCCATGATCACATCCGCAATATCCGCCTGCGCGAGTAGCTGCTTGGCCGCCGCGGACACCCCTGCCTCGACACAGGTCTGGTTGACCGACCCGGTCACGACGTAGGCGGCCCCGGCCGCGAACGCCGCCGCCATGCTGTGCGGGGTGCCGATACCACCGGCCGCGCCGATCCGCACGAGGCGCTGGTACCCGGCTCGTTCGGCGACCCGCGCCGCGAGGGAGAGTATCCGCGGCAGCAGCGATACCAGCGGCCGGTTGTCGGTGTGTCCGCCGCTGTCGGCCTCGACGGTCAGGTCCTCGGCCACCGGAACGTGCGCGGCCAACTCCGCCTCGGTGGCGGTGAGCCGGCCCTGCGCGCACAGCATGGCCACTATGTCCGGAGGCGCCGGCGACAGGAACTTCTCGGCGACCTCGGGCCGCGAGACCTTGGCGAATACCTGCCGGGGGCGGACGATACGGCCGTCCGGATCGAGGCGTAGCCCGCTCGTGGCGAGTTGCACCACCGGTGGCGTCAGCTCCATGAACGCGGACGCGGACACGGTGGGAACACCTTCCCGGATGAGCAGATCCGCCATACCTTGTTCCCACTCCGGATGCTGCGGCGCGTGGATGAGATTCACACCCCAGTTCGTCCGGCTGCCCAAAGCCGCCCGGATCATGACGATGGCCTGCTCCACCCGCGGCAGAGACAGGCCGGCGGCGCCGAAAAAGCCCAGCATATCGGCCTTGCCCATGGCGACAACCAGATCCACCGTCGCGATGCCGTTGGCCATTTCCCCGGCCACATAGGGAAACCGAGTGCCGTGCCGTTCGTTGAACGACCGGTCACCCAGCCATTCGGGGTACAGCGGCGGCAGGGTCGCGAGTACCCGATGCCCGCCGGGCTCGCCCGTCATCGCGGTGATCCCACCCTCGGGCTCGGCCACGACGTGCACTTGTTCCCGTATCCGCCGAACGACCTGCTCGAGCGGCATCGGGTGCAGCGACGCGGTCACGACGCCGCCTCCGGCAGCACACGGCCCTCGGCAGGCATCGCACACACACCCGCGGTTCCGGGGTCGAAACGGATAGCGATGTCGTTGCCGGGTACTCGTGATATCGGGTTGCGGAGTGCCGTCACAGGGTGGTCTCCGATAGTGCCCACCGCCTGCCCGTGAGCACTTCGCGCAGTGCGTCGGCCAACTCGCCCACCCGGGCCTCGGAGAGAATGGTGAAATGGTTGCCGGGCACATCCACTATCCGGAACCGGCCGGTCCGCACCGTGTCCCAGCCCTGGGCCGGGTCGCCGAGCGGTACCCGGGGGCCCCGCTCCGGGCCGAAGACGATCGGAAACGCGCCCTCGGCCCGCAGCAGGGTGACGGGCAGGTCCGATCGTGGTGGCCGGTAGCGGACGTTCGCTTCGAGGTTCGCCTGGTACACCCGCAGGATGAACTCCAACTGACGGCGGGCGCCGCTGCCCCGGCTCCTGGTCAACTCCTGACATACCGCGTCGCGCCGCTGTTCGAGCGGCAGCTCGGGATCGAGGACCAGCTCGTTCCCCGTCGCACCGGCCGCCGCCCGCAACATCGCCGCCAGCTCGTCCAAGGCGGCGCGCTCGTCCCAGGGGGGTGTGGATTGGCCGGCCAGCGGAACGTAGGTATCGATCAGCACGACCTCGCCGACCTTCTCCCCGGCAGCGCGCAGCCGACAGGCCGTCTCGTAGGCGATCAATCCGCCGAGCGAATATCCACCGAGCAGATACGGCCCGTGTGGCTGCACCGCGCGGATATCCCGGAGATAGCGCTGCGCAAGCGCCTCCACCGTGTTCAGGGTCGGTTCCGCTCCGTCGTGACCGGGCGCCTGCAGCGCGGTGAACGGCCACCACGGGCCTAGGGCAGCGGCCAGCGTCCGGAACTGGTAGGCGATGCCGTTCACGCCGGGTATGCAGAAGAAGGGGCGTGGCGGCGTCAACGGAACGGCCAGCAGCGGGACCGGCGCCGCGGCGGAGGCGGTATTCGGTGCGGCGGGAACCGCCTCGGCCAGCCGTCGCGCCGCGTCCTCGATCGTCGGGTTCTCCAGCAGGATCGTGGGGTGCACCCGGCAGCCGAGCCACGCGGAGAGATCCAGGTGCAGCGCGGCGACGGCCAACGAATCGAGGGCGAAATCATCCAGAGAGGCCGCCGGGTCGATCTCGGCTTCGGCCAATTCGAACTCCCTGGCCAGCCGGCCGACCAGCCATGCGCTGATCTCCGCGGCAGTGCGACCGGGAACGGGGGCATGCCCACCGTCCGGGCCGGATACCTCCTCGCTGTCTTCAGGGGCGAAATGCCTGGTGACCAGGTCGCGTGCGTGCGCGATCGTCGTTTCGATCATCTCGAAGCCGAGTAGCCCGCCCACATGGTAGGTCCGGCGAACGCCCTGCCGTCCCTCGAACTTGTCGTAGACACCTTCGGCCAGATCCGCACTCGCGAAATGCGGGAAGTACGGCCAGCGCCGCACGAGTAGCACCTCGGTCACCGCACCACCGAACCCGATCACATCGTCGCGCAGGTTCGCCACGATATCGTCGGGTCCCAGACCGTCGGCACCGTAGGAGTAACAGATGTATACATCGGTCCCGGGGTACCGGTGATGGAAGGAAACGCAATGCCCCGGACCGGGGCTGGCGTCCCCGGACCGCACGGTGTAGTGCCCGTCGCGGGGTAACCCGGTGATCCGGCACAGCACGGTATAGAAGTCCAGGCGCCGAATCCGCCGGGCGAGCGCGCGCTCGGCCAGCGACATGTCCAGAACACCATCGAGCCGATCGAGGGGGACGGCCAGCACGAGGTCATCGGCATGTACGGTCCCGCCGTCCGCGAGTCGTACGGACACGCTGTCACCGCGGCGGTCGATCGAGGTGATCTCGACACCGGTCCGCACATCGGCCAGCTTCGCCGCGATACGTTCCCACAGTGCGCCGAGGCCACCGGCGATCGTGAACGCGTTGGCGTGGCGGGTACGGGTCGGCTCGACCGACAGCTGACTCACCGTCTCCGAGACCTTGAGAAAATACAGGGCGGGCAGATCGTCGGTGAGGTAGCCGTATCCGGCCGAGGTGTACACGGCTCCGAGAGACGCGCCCATCGCCTCGAGATCGTTGTCGCGCAGCCATTCTCGTGTCGGCACGGACAGGGCCCGGGCGGAGTGCGCCAAACCCGGACGGCCGATATCGGGAAAGGTCTCGGCGCGCAGCCGCATATACCGTCCGACGACGTCACGGGTGGCGAACGCCGTCTTGGGCATCGCGGCCGTGAAGGTCTGCGTATCGAAGATGTGCGGGGCGATGATGTCCTCGGTATCCAGGCCGAATTCGTCGGCGAGGGCGATGACGTGCTCGTACCGGTCATTGCACAGGTGCGCCCCGAGATCGTAGGCCCGTCCGTCGATCTCCACCGAGACCGACTTGCCACCCACCACCGGCTCCCGCTCGAGTACCACCACGGTGTGCCCGAGCCGCTCGAACTCGTGCGCGGCCGCCAAGCCGCCCGGTCCGGCGCCGATCACACAGACGGTCCGGCCGCCTTCGGCGCCGTTCGCGACGCGCGGGGCGGACAGTGCGGGGGAACCGGTAGCGATGGGTTCGGGCCGGAAGGTTCGCGCGGCGTATCCGGCGCGGTAGACGAGGGCGCGGGCGTGATTCATCGACGCCGCTTCGAAAGGAGAACGAGCGAGCGCGATCCCGAGGCCCTGCGGGGCGTCCGCCGGATCGAACGGTAACTCGGCGGCGGGATCCTCCTCCGCTACCAGATCCAGACGCAGCTCACCGATTGTCCGGAACGGATAGGATGCCGCCGACCAGTCGGCGGACGGTGACAGCGCGGCCTGGTTCGCCGCGGCATCGTCACCGAGCGGATGCAATTGGATCTGGAACAACCCGCGCAGGGAGCCCTCCGAGGCCATGCGGCGGACCTCGTCACGCAACAAGGTCGACGAACGTCGTTCATCCGGCGCCCGCATCAACCGCTCGATCGGTGGCACCACCCATCCCCGGGGCGTGTGGTGGCCGATATCGGGCATCTCTTCCCCGGGCACCAGCCGGTAACGCACCAACCAGGGTCTGCCTGTTCCGTCGACGTACTGCTGCGGCACCTGTGAGTTGAGGTGATAGCGGTGGTACGGATGTGGATCCCGGATCGCATCCAGCGCCGGCGCCAACGCTCCGGGGGTGGCACGAACGAGTTCTTCGCGCGCGGCGTCGTCGCGGAGCATGAAGAACTTCATGAATGTCCACGCGTTCGGGGCGAATACGCGATAGCCCGTGTTGAACGTCAAGTTGAACGGCGAATCGCCGGATCCGTCCGGATCGAACCAGCGCAGCGACAGCCCGCGGATTCCGGGGGCGAGGTCGTCACTGGATACACCGTTGCTGTACCGTGCCAGCACCGGGTACCGCTTGCCTCCGCCGAAGAACGGGTGCACCGGCGTACCCGGGGCGTCGAAGAAGTCGATATGGCCGCGAACCACGATCCCGGGTGCGTGGAAGGTTCGGGTGCGGGTCAGTTTCCCCATCGCCGTCACCTGCGCGAACTCCGTCAGCAGTTGCTGGAAGTCGTCGTCGATATCGGCGAGCCGAGGATCGCTCGCGCCGGTGGAGAAGATCAGGCCACGACTCATCGGGTGGCCGCCGCGGTGGGCCGGTCCTCGTTCTCCCGGCGCAGGAACTCCGCGCGGCACACGGGACGGCGGACCTTTCCGCTGGTCGTCTTCTGCACCAGTTTCGGGCCGACGAGCACTTCGTGGCAGGCGAGGCCGTGATCGTCGCGCACCCGACGGCGGACCGCGCGACGGATATCGGCGGCGGTGGCCTCGTCGAGTTCGGTGCCCGTGGTCTCGACGAGCACGATCAATCGCTCCGAGGCCGCACCGGGCAATGGCGGCACCGAGAAGGCGGCGATCCCGCCGGGACGAATCCGAGGATGCGCGGAGCGGACACTGGCCTCGATATCCTGCGGCGCGTAGTTGCGGCCGTGGACGATGACCAGATCCTTCAGCCGGCCGGTGACGAACAGTTCGTCCTCGTGCAGGAAACCGAGGTCGCCGGTGCGCAGGTAGCGCCGCGGGTCACCGTCACCGACCACAGCGTGGAACGTTTCGCGCGTCTGTTCCTCGAGCGACCAGTAGCCGCGGGCCTTGGTGGGGGAATCGACCCAGATCTCCCCGATTTCCCGAGGCGCGCACGGCCGGCCGGTCTGCGGGTCGACGATGCGTAGCCGAGCGTCCGGTTTGGTGACCCAGCCGCTACCGTACAGAAGCACCGGTTCACGGCCGTCGTTCGCGGTGGCCGGCACGGCCCGGCCCTCTTCGAGTTGGTCACGATCGAAGGCCACGGCGCCTCCGCTGCCGACGGTGACACTGAGCGTGTGCTCGGCGAGTCCGTAGCCGGGATGGAATGCCTGCCGGGACGCGTCGCTGCATTCGAAAGCCGTGAAGAACGCCTCGACCGTCGACGCGAGAACGGTTTCCCCCGCGGTGCCGAACCTGCGCACCGAACTGAGGTCCCAGCCGGCGCGCTGTTGCGGAGTCGTCTTACGGACGATGAGGTCGTAGGCGAAGTTCGGCGCGGTGGTATGTGTGCCGCCGACCCGGGAGAGCACCTCGAACCAGATCGCCGGCCGCTGCAAGAAGTGCAGCGGTGAGATCAGGTAGGTGCGATCAGCGTTTCCGACCAGCGTGTTGAGCAGGACACAGACCAGTCCGAGGTCATGGAAATGTGGTAGCCAGCTGACCGCGACGGTGTCGTCCCCGAGTTCGAAGTCGGCGGCGAGAGCGGCGAGTTCGTGGTGGATATTGCGATGGGTGACCACCACCCCCTTCGGCGAGCCCGTCGATCCCGAGGTGTACTGCAGGAAGGCCGGTTCGTCCGGATCGTTGGGCCGGTACCAGGAGCGAGGTGACTCGCCCGATCGGTCCGGGACATCAACGGGCCACAGCCAGGGCAGCTCCGGCCACTGTGCTCCCTCCGGTGGAAGCGGTACCGCATCCACCATGGTGCGGTAGCCGGCGTGCGTCAGGATCGCCCGCGCACCGCAGTCCTGCGCGATACCCGATACCGCGCCGACTTCTTTCGCCAGGGCGAACGGGTTCGGCGGCGGGAGAGGAACCGGAATCACACCGGCGGCCAGGCAGCCGAGGAAGGCGACGATGAAATCCAACGAGGGCAGGTGCAGCAACAGCACCCGATCACCGGGTTCCATCCCGGCTCGCCGCAACAGGGCCCGGACGTCTTGTGCTCGCTCCGCGAGCTGGTGGACCGTGAGGTGTTCGCCGTCGTGACCGTGCTCGTCGACGAAGACGAACAATGTGCGCCGCGGGTCTTCGGCATGGAGGGTGGCGAAAGCCGATACGACAGCGATTTCGGGCTCCATCGTGAGCAGATCCTTTCACCACGGCGGCAGGTAGTGCTTGCCCGGCCCTGGGCATCCCGCGCGGCGTCAAGTTAACTCGTCGTCTGCTCGGATCTGTTTTCACGCTTGGGAAGAGATCTCGCAGCTACCACCACGGGCACAACCTCCACACGGGCCGAACCGTGCCCGTGCGGGTTTTCCGCAAAACAGCAGAGTCGGCGGTGGTGGCGACCGGCTCGCAGTGTGTGCGGTGATCGACCGCGACGGCGAGGGCCCTCGAGGCAGCGCTGGGTGGTGGCCAGATCATCACGCCTTCTGCCGGCGGCGGTACCGTACCCGGCACGGCTGCTGTAGTTGCACCACCATCTTCGAGTGATCGTTGCGGTATGACTCCGTCGGCTGCGCCATCTCGAATTCCCAGTCCCGCAGGAGAACCGAGAAGATCGCTTTGAGCTGCATCAGCGCGAACGCCGCGCCGACGCAGCGGTGCCGGCCCGCGCCGAATGGGATCCACGTCCATCGATTGACCAGGTCTTCCTGGTTGGGGTCGATATAGCGGCCGGGATCGAAACTGTCCGGGTTCGGGAAGTCCTCGGGTAGCCGGTTGGAGATCGCCGGGGTCGCCGCCACATGATCGCCGGGCTCGATCCGGTTCCCGCACACCTCGAACTCGCCCTGGGCCACGCGCATCAGGATGATGAGCGGGGGATGCAGCCGAAGCGTCTCTTTGAGAACCGCTTCCAGGCGCGGGATCTGGCGCAGCGCGTGGAAACTCACTTCCTGGCCGTCGGCGTAGAGTTCGTCGAGTTCCTTCACGACTCCGGACAGCACCTCCGGATGCCGCAGCAATTCGATGACCGACCAGGCGGCGGTGCCCGAGGTGGTGTGGTGGCCGGCGAACATCATCGAGATGAAGATGCCGGTGACCTCGCTGGCACTGAAATGCGGTGTACCGTCCTCTTTCTGCACGGAGACCAGCACATCGAGCAGGTCGCGGTCCGCTTTGCCGGCGGGCGGGTTCGCGATGCGCCCGTTCATGATCTCCTGGACGAGTTCGACCAGGGCCGCGCGGGATTCGTCGCGGATCCGGAAGCTTTCGATCGGCAGGTACGGGTCCACATACGCCAGCGCGTCGGTGCCGCGTTCCAGGTTGTGGTACAGATGCGCGAAGCGGCTGTCGAGTTCCTCGCGGAACTTCGTCCCGATCAGGCAGGCCGAGGAGGTGTAGATGGTGAGTTCGGCGAAGAAATCGAGCAGATCGATCTCGCCTTCCTCGTCCCAGCTCGCCAGCATCCGGTCGACCTCTTTTTCGATGGTCGCCGCGTGCCCGCGCATCTGATCGCCGCGCAGCGCGGAGTTGTGCAGCATCTCCTTACGGCGTTCCGGGCTGGCGTCGAACACCACGCCTTCACCGAAGATCGGTTTCATGAAGGGGTAGGCGGCGGCTTGATCCAGTTCTTCGTCGGTGGCGCGGAAGAAGAACTCGTTCGCTTCGGCGCCGGTGAGCAGGACGACGTGGCGTCCGGCGAGGTCGAACCGGCCGACGTCGCCGCATTCCTGCCGGACCCGGCGCATCAGCGCGATCGGGTCGGTCCGGAATTCTTCGAGGTGGCCGTATTCGTGTTCGCCTCCGGACACCCGCGGCGGTTTCACCGAAGTCATGTGGAAATCCTTCCCCAGATTGCTGTCCAGGATCTATGGTAGACACCTGTCTGGACAGTACTACGGGGTGTTGTCCGCGAGCAAGATGTGTCCGGTTGTGACACCGGGCCGCCGTGGGGATGCCATACTGCCTGGACACCTGTACGGAGTAGTGTTCGGCCGAGCGAAGCGAGCGAGAACAGGCGATGAGCGGAAACCAGACCCTGTGGGGACGCGGCGCCGTGGTCGTCGGCGCCACCAGCGGCATCGGCTACGCCGTCGCGCACGCACTGGCCGGGCACGGCGCCGGCGTGGTGGTCAACAGTCGCAACGTCGCCGCGGTCGAACGCACCGTGAATTCGCTGACCCTCGCCGGTCACCGCGCGGTCGGCGTCGCCGGCAGCGCCGCCGACGAATCCACCGCCACCGAACTCGTCGACGCCTGTATCCGTACCTTTGGTGCCGTCGACGTGCTCGTCAACTGCGCCGGAATCGCCGAACCGGCCGGCTCCTCGATCCTCGACGTCAGCACCCGCGACTGGCGTGCCCTCCTCGACTCCCACCTCACCACCACGTTCAACACCTGCCGCGCCGCCGCCCCGAGAATGGTCGCGCAGGGCCGCGGCAGCATCATCAACACCAGTTCCTTCGCCTACCTCGGCGACTACGGTGGCACCGGCTACGCCGCCGGGAAAGGCGCGGTCAACTCCCTCACTCTCGCCATCGCCGCCGAACTGGCCGAACACAAGGTGCGCGCCAATGTCGTATGCCCCGGCGCGAAAACCCGGCTCTCCAGCGGATTCGCCTACGAAGCCAAGATCATGGAACTCTACCGGCGCGGCATGCTCGACGAGATCAGCAAGAACGCCGCCCTCGACGCGCCACCCGCCGACTACGTCGCTCAGCTGTACCTGTACCTCGCGGGTGCGGCCGCCGAGCGGGTCACCGGCCAGATCTTCGTCGCCGCCGGCGGATTCGTCGGCCGCTACGACAGGACCACCCCCGGCATCCTCGGCTTCCGCGACCACAACGACACCCCGCCCTGGACCCAGGACGAACTACACCGCATGATCGGCGGCCGCGAACAGAGCAGGACGGTATGAGCGAATCCGGCCCGGACGCGGTAGCGGATCCCGGTCGCGCAGGGCCCCCGGCGGCCCCGGTCGGGCAACACCGGCCCGAGTTCCCCGAACTCGGTTGCTACGGCCTCGCCGGCCACGCCACCGACCCCCACATCCTGCTCGACGAAGCCCGCGCCGCCGAACGCCTCGGACTGGGTGCCATGTTCCTGTCCGAACGGTTCAACACCAAAGAAGCGTTCGCCCTCGCCGCCGCCGCGGGCGCGGTCACCACCGGCCTCGGCATCTGCACCGCCGCCACCAACCACAACACCCGCCACCCGCTGATCACCGCTTCCGCCGCGGTCACCCTGCACCGGCTCACCCGTGGCCGCTACAGCCTCGGCCTCGGACGCGGGTTCGGTGCCCTCTTCGACGTCATCGGCCTGCCCCGCATCACCTCCGCGCAGCTGCGCGACGCCGTCGAGCTCTACCGGCGCCTCTGGCGCGGCGATACCGTCGCGGGGCACGACGGACCGGCCGGGAAATACCCGGTCCTGCACCTCGACCCCACCTACGACGAAGCCATCCCGATCACGCTCACCGCGATCGGCGCCGATACCCTGCGCCTGGCCGGGCAGATCGCCGACGCCGTAGTACTGCACACCTTCTTCACCGACGACACCACCGCTCGCGCGGTGCGCGCCGTTCGCGGTGCCGCCGAAGCCGCCGGCCGCGACCCCACCGCCCTCCGTATCTGGTCGGTGCTGGCCGTGGTGGACGACACCCAGGGCGAGATTGCCCGGCTACGCAAACTCGTCGGCCGCCTCGGCACCTATCTGCAGGGGTACGGCGAGATCCTCGTCCAGGTCAACGGATGGGACGAGCGAGCGCTCGACGAATTCCGGACGCACCCTCTGGTCCTCGGTGCCGGCGGGGCGCTCGACGCAGTCGCCGACCCGGCGACCCTCGCGGCGATCGAAGACCTGATGCCCGCGGAATGGCTCACCGCCTCCGCCGGCGGCACCCCCGAACAGTGCGCTGCGCGAATCGCCGACCAGTTCGCGACCGGCGTCGACGGCGTCATCCTGCACGGGAATACCCCCACCGAACTCGTACCCACCCTCGATGCGTGGCGACGGCGCCGTGACCCGGCCCGCTTCGTGGAGCTGCCGTCCAACCCCGGCAGGAGCCGTCGATGACCATCCCCACCGGTATCGCCGACCTCACCGCCGAGTGGCTCACCGCCGTTCTCGGCCGTCCCGTCCACCACGTCACCGCCGAACCCGCGGGTACCGGCCAGATCGGCACCGTGTACCGGCTCCGGCTCACCGGCGACGCCGTCCCGGCCCGGCTACTGGCCAAACTCCCCGCCGCCGATCCCGGCGTACGCGGCATGCTGTCGGGAGTCTATCGGCAGGAAGTCCGGTTCTACACCGAGATCGCCCACACCGTCACCGTCCGCACACCGCACTGCCACCACGCAGAGATCCACGACGACGGCGCCGAATTCGTTCTACTGCTCGAAGATCTCGCCCCGGCCCGCCCCGGCGATCAGATCGGCGGCTGCCCGGTCGCGCATGCACACGCCGCGGTCGCCAACCTCGCCGGCCTGCACGCCCCCCGCTGGTGCGACGAAACCCTGCTCGAGATCGAAGGATTCAGCCGTAACGGTCCCGCCGAGGCCGAGATACTGCGGGAACTCTACGGCCCCGCCACCGATATCTTCCTCGACCGCCTCGGTGACCGGCTCGCCCCCGAAGACCACGACACCCTGCGCGCCTGCGGCACGGTGATCGCCGACTGGATGCTGGCCCGTCCCGAACGTTTCGCGCTCGTGCACGGCGACTACCGCCTCGACAACCTGCTGTTCGACGCCGGGGACCCCCCGGTGGTCACCGCCGTCGACTGGCAGACGGTGAACCTGGGCCTGCCGGCCCGCGATCTCGCCTACTTCATCGCCACCGGCCTCGACTCCGGGGTCCGGCGCGCCACCGAAGACGACCTCGTCGCCACCTACCATCAGCGGCTCACCGAACACGGGGTCAACGGTTATACGCTCGACGACTGCCGCCAGGACTACCGGTTCGCGACCCTGCAGGTTCCGCTGGTCGCGATCTTCGGCGCCGCGTACGGCACCCCCACCGAACGCGGTGACGCCATGTTCGCTGTGATGATCCGCCGCGGTTGTGCTGCCATCCGGGACCTCGATTCGCTGACCGCTCGGCCCGCGCCGATCCGGGCACACATCGATAAACGCTGACCCGGCTCCGTCTTCTGGGGGACCACACTCGTGTCGGTATCGTGCGAAGCGCAAACAAAACCGCAGTAATTCACATCCGGTCCCGTCGGGGCCGTGGGGGAGGGACTCGCTCATGTATCCGCACCAGCCGTATTCGCCGCAGCCGAGCCCGGGGGGACCGGCATATCCGGCCCCGCCCGCACCGGTGCCACTCGATGTCGCCTTCGTATCCGACAACACCACCACCGGCAAGCTCAGCCGCGTCACTGCCCTGATGACCTGGCGCCTACCGGCCATCTGGATCTTCCTCGCCATCCTGCCGGTCCTGGTCCTGGGCGGGGGCATCGCGAAATCGTTTTCTCGTGGCGCCGGCGAAGAGGTCGATTTCGGCGAGTTCTTCGGTGCCTTTTTCGTGGTTCTGGCTTTCGAACTGGTGGTATGCGTGCTCCTCACCGGCTGGGGGATGCTGCGTGGCAACGCCAATGTCCGCCGGTACACCCGGCCCGGCACCCTCATGGCGGCCCGTTACGGCCACGACGCCGTGCAACTGCGACTGCCGCAGACCGTGGAGATCCACCTTCCGTACGGCAACATCAAACGCCTCTGGGTCTTCCAGGAGGTGGTGTACCTGCGTAAGAGCGACGGCACCGGGTTGCCCGTGCCGCGGCAACTGGTCCCGGACCCGGCCCTGGCGCTGATGCGGACCGCCGGCGTGCGGTCGTGAGGTGAACAGCCGCTGCCGGCCCGGGCCGGCAGCGGAATAACCCCCCTGCCCCTGCCGTTCAGGTAGATGCAAACGCATAGAACCCTACGGTGGGAGTGACACACCATGCAGTTCGGAATCTTCTCGGTCAGCGATATCACCCGCGACCCCGTGACCGGCGTGACGCCCAGCGAGGCCGAACGGATCGACGCGATCGTGCAGATCGCGCGGAAAACCGAAGAGGTCGGCCTCGACGTCTTCGCCATCGGCGAGCATCACAACCCGCCGTTCTTCTCCTCCTCACCCACCACCCTGCTGGGCCATATCGCCGCCACCACCGAGCGACTGATCCTCACCACGGCGACCACTCTGATCACCACCAACGACCCGGTGAAGATCGCCGAGGACTACGCCATGCTGCAACACCTGTCCAGAGGTCGCATGGATCTCATGCTCGGCCGCGGCAACACCGGCCCCGTCTACCCCTGGTTCGGTAAGGACATCCGCGCGGGCCTGCCGCTGGCGTTGGAGAACTACAACCTCCTGCACCGGCTGTGGCGCGAGGACGTCGTCGACTGGGAAGGCACCTACCGCACCCCGCTGCAGGGCTTCACCGCCACCCCGCGCCCGCTCGACGGTGTGCCGCCGTTCGTCTGGCACGGCTCCATCCGCACCCCGGAAATCGCCGAACAGGCCGCCTACTACGGCAACGGTTTCTTCGCCAACCACATCTTCTGGCCGACCGCGCACTCACTGCAGCTCATCGAGTTCTACCGGCAGCGCTTCGAACACTACGGTCACGGCACCAAGAAGCAGGCCATCGTCGGACTCGGCGGACAGGCCTATATCGCCAAGAAATCCCAGGACGCCTGGAACGAATTCCGCCCCTACTTCAACGAGGCCCCCGTCTACGGTCACGGCCCCTCCCTGGAGGACTTCGCCGAAATGACTCCGCTGTCGGTCGGCAGCCCGCAGGAGGTCATCGACAAAACCCTCACCTTCCACGACACCTTCGGCGACTACCAGCGCCAGCTGTGGCTCATGGACCACGCCGGGCTGCCGCTGAAAACCGTGCTGAACCAGCTCGACCTGCTCGGCGAGGAAGTCGTGCCGGTACTGCGCAAGGAACTGGAGGCCCGCCGCGACCCCGAATCGGCCCCGGCGCCCACCCATCGGGCGCGCGTCGCCGCCGAATACGGCGACGCGCCCGCCCGGCAGGCCCGTCCCCACGCCAACCAGGGCGACAACCTGGCCGGCGCCAGCCCCTACCAGGACACCGCGAAGACCCTGGCCGACAAGTGACCAGAACCAGCGGACGGCTCGCCAACGACGCCTGGGAGGCAGTGCTCACCGCCCACGCCGTACTGATGAAACAGTTCGCGGCCCAAGACGTGTGGCACGGACTCACCATGCGCGAATACGACGTCCTCTACACGCTGTCCAAATGCCCCGAACCCATCCGCCCCGCCGAACTCAACCGGCACGTCCTGCTCACCCAGCCTGCACTGTCGCGGATGGTGGACCGGCTCGTCGACCGCGGCCTCGTGCAACGCACCCCCGACCCGCACGACGGCCGCGGGGTCCGGCTCTCGCTCACCGACGAGGGCCGGACCCGGCAGCGCCGCATCGGCGGCCGCCACGCCGTCGGCGTCGCCCGCGCCCTCACCGGCGCCCTCACCGACGACGAACTACGCACCCTCGAACAGCTCTGCGGCAAACTCGCCGACACCACGCAAAGGAACGAGATATGAACACCACCAACGGCCAGGGCACGACCCCCTACCGACTGGTCGTGGTCAGCGGCGGCACCAGCAACCCGTCCTCGACCCGCATGCTCGCCGACCGGGTCGCCGCCCGCGTCGGCACCCTCGCCGGCCGGCGCGGCGCCACCGCCACCGTGCACGTCATCGACCTCCGCGAACTCGCCACCGAGATCACCACCGCGCTGGTCTCCCAGCTCATGGGCCCCAAGATGACCGCCGCCATCGAAACACTCGCCGCCGCCGACGGCCTGATCGTCGCCGCCCCCGTCTACAAGGCCGCCCCCAGCGGACTACTCACCTCCTTCTTCCACGTCCTCGACAACGACCTGCTCATCGCCAAACCGGTGATCCTGGCCGCGACCGCCGGCAGCTCCCGGCACGCCCTGGTCGTCGACGAACAGATGCGCGCCCTGTTCGCCTTCCTGCGCACCATGACCGTGCCCACCTCCCTGTTCGCCGCCTCCGAAGACTGGAGCGACACCGACCTCGACAAACGCATCGACCGCGCCGCCCTCGAACTGGTGCTGCTGATGGAGAGCGGTTTCGCGCACAAGGTCAAAGACGAATCGTGGAACAGCTACCAGCACAGCTTCGGCAGCGCCGGCGGGAGCGTTACCGCCGTCGACCTCGACACCGACCTCATGAGGCTGGCAGCCGGTGGGAGTGCGGCCGTGAATACCCGCGCCTGACGGATGCGGCTTGTGTGTGTGGGGGGGATGTGTTGTTTGCTCTGCGGAGTGGATCGCCCGGCCGCGCGCCGTCGGACAGCCCTGCCTCGTAGGAGTTTCCGTTGTGCACGATCAACCCCCTGACCCATTCCGGGTGGCGCTCGGCGAGCCGGAGGCCGATCGGAGCGCCGAAGTCGAAGACATACATGGCGAAACGGCCCAGGCCGAGCTGCTGAGTACTCCCGATCAGTTGGCCGACTGGCTCCGGCAACAAGCCGATCGGCTGCCGGAAAACCCGCCGGAAAACCTGACCGCCGAGGCTCTGCGAGAGGTGCAGCAGGTCCGCGACCATATCTCCACGGTGCTCGAGGCGTTGCTGTCCCACCGCCCCCCGCCGGCCGCCGCCCTGGCCGAATCCGCCGTCGAACTGCTCTCCGATCCGGCGATCGCCCGCCTCAAACAATGCGAAGCCGACGACTGCGTCCTGCTGTTCATCCCCGCCGCCGCTGGTGCTCGCCACAACGCAGCGGCAACCGAGTCCGCGTAGCCCGCTACTACGACCGCCACCACCCGGCGAAGACCCCCGAGACCCGCGACGTCATGGGCTGAACCAGCGCGCCCGTACAACCCACGTCACCCCGGGGTCGGAGTCGGTCGGCACATCGTCGAGATGGCGGGACTCACGGGCTCATCTGCTGTCCGGAGATCGAGAGGATCGGATACCACCAGTCGTACGCTGTCGGTGACGTGCGCCGCCTGAATCACAACTCAGTCGGTTTTGCGTGCGGCGGTGACCGCGGGCACGATGGCCAGCGCCAGGATTCCGCCGCCGACGGCCAGCCGGGGATAGCCGGCAGCAGCGACGATCAGCCCTGAGGCCATGCCGCCGCCGGCGCCCGCGATGGCGATGCCGACGTCGACCAAACCTTGGGTTCTGGCGCGTGTAGCCGGCGGTACGGCGTCGGTGATTATCGCGGTGCCCGCGACGAGGCCGAAATTCCAGCCGAGACCGAGCAGTGCGAGGGCCACGGTCAACAGGACGACGGAGTCGCCGGGAGCGCAAGCAGCGACGATTCCGGCGCCGAGCAGGCCCGGTCCGGAGATGGCGGCGATGGTGAAGCGGCCATAGCGATCTACGAGCCAGCCCGTCAGCGGCGACGGCAAGTACATCGCACCGATGTGGATGGCGATGAGGAGGCCGACGGCGGCGGTGCTGTGGCCATTGCTGCGCATGTGCACGGGCGTCATGGTCATGATCGCGACCATCACGAACTGAGTGAGCACCATTACCAGCGCACCGACCAGTACGCCGGAGCCGCGTCTTTCGACCGGAGGGCGCGGCAGGCCGTCGGCATCATCGAGCTGTGCGCTGATGCTGTCGGTCTCGCGCGTTCGTGCGAGTAGTAGCGGGTCGGGGCGCAGCCAGATGGCAAGCACCACGGCTGCCAACGCGTATGCGCCGCCGGCCAGCAGGAACTGACCGGCCAGGTCGGGGATACCCAGTTCGTGTGCGAGGTCGCTGGTGGGTGCGGTGAGGTTGGGACCCACCACTCCGCCGAGTGTGGTGGCGACCAGCACGGTGGATACGGCACGGGCGCGGCGCTCGGGGCGAGCGAGATCAGCTCCGGCATACCGGGCTTGCAGATTGGTGGAGGTACCGGCGCCATAGACGAACAGGGCGGCGAACAGGAGGAACGGATTGTCCACGACCGCGGCGGCGACGACTCCGAGGCTGCCGAGGGCACCGGTGAGATACCCGGTGACCAGGCCGGGGCGGCGGCCGCGGGCTTGCGAGATCCGTCCGACGGCGGCGGCTGCCAGCACGGACCCCGCGGTCCCGAGCGCGCTGGGCAGACCGGCCAAGCCGGTTGAGCCGAGCATGTCCCGCGCGAGCAGTGCTCCTACGGTTACCCCCGCCGCCAGCCCCGCGCCGCTCAGCGCTTGGGCGGCGACCAGGACCACCAGGGTGCGGCGCTGCGCCCGGGCGCCGGGGAAATCATCGATCCGGGCAGGTACTGAGGTCGCCACGACAGAGTCAGCCCAGCTCGACCAGGTCGAGGCGGTCGCGGAGTCCGGCAGCAGTGAAAGCCTCGATCAATTCGGCACGGCCTTCGGTGAAATGGGCCCACCCCTCGTAGTGCACGGGAATCACACGACGCGCGCCGAGGAGCTCGGCGGCCTCGGCGGCCTGGGTACTGTCGAGGACGATCGGCGCACCGTCGAAGAGAACAGAGAAGCGAGGCGCGCCGGCGAAGAGGATGGCGGTGTCCACCGGTGCGAAACGCTCGGCGATCTCCTCGACCGCGTTGAGCGAGGCATTGTCGCCGCTGACATAGACGGTGGGCAAGCCCTTCCCGGTCAGTACGAATCCGACGACCTGGCCGGTGATCTGTTCGACCTCTTCGCGTGCGCCCGGTCCGTGGATGGCAGGCGCGCCCGTCACGGTAATGGTGCCACCACCAGGGCGATTAAGCGTGATCGACTCCCAGTCGACCAGCCCTGTCGCCCCGTCCCCGAGGCGTTGTCCGCCATTCGGTGTGGTGAGGGTGAGCGGCACATCGGCGAGCATGGCGCGACCGGCGTCGTCGAGGTTGTCGGGGTGCTCATCGTGGGAGAGCAGAACCACATCGATGCGGCCGAGATCGGCCGGCGCTGCGGCGGCCGGCGCGGTTTTGGTCAGCGAGCCGCCGGGCTGCTGGTAGTCGCGGGGTGCGTCGAAGGTCGGGTCGGTGAGGAACCTCAGTCCGCCGTATTCGAAGAGGGCGGTCGGGCCGCCGAATACACGAACGCGGATGTGTGGATCGGCTGTGCCTGCGGAAGTCACTGAAACCCCTAACGGATGAAACTCGATTTATCCGTGAGAAACGGTAAGCCGTTCTCACGGATAAAAGCAAGTCGTACCATGAGAGGCGTGAGCATCGCACGAGAGACCTCGACCACTGGGTTGTCTGGGTTGCCACCCGCACCGGGAGCCGAGCAGTACCTCGCGCTGGACTTCGCCGACAGCGCCTATGTACTGCCCGGTGGACACCTCATCGATCTGCTCGGCACCCCCCAATCGACGAATCGATGGCTCGCCGATCGCGGCCTCGCTCCTGCCGATGCCGGCGTACAGGAGATGTGCGCAACGCAGCTGCGCGTGCTGCGCGAACACGTCAGGGCATTGTTCGCCGCCCGCGTCGAGCGGCATCCGGTATTGCCCGCAGCGCTGTCCGCCGTGAACGACGCGCTGAGCCGGACCCCAACCGCCGCCCTGCTGCAATGGGATGAGACGAACGGCCCCTACCGTGCCGCGCTGTGTCCGCCCAACGAGATCCTCGACCGCGCGCTCGCGACACTCGCCGAAGATACGGCGGATCTACTCACCGGCTCCGACGCCGACTTCCTCACAACCTGCGACTCCGACCCGTGCAACCGGTACCTGATCTGCCGCGGCCGCCGCCGCTGGTGCTCGACGCGCTGCGGCGACCGCGCTCGCGCGGCTCGCGCCTACGCGCGCGCGAAGTCCAAGGCCGGCTGACCACGGCGCATCTCGCACACGACCCCCGTACCACTGACCGCCAACGCCTTCGTGGGCGAGACCGGTCGAAGTACTCGGTCCAGGACCGGCCTCCGAATGACCCGCTCGACCAACGCGGGCAGCCATATCCGCCCGAAATTCGGCCGCTGCCACGGCTGCCCCGCGCCTACTCCCGCGCGTGTTAGTTTGCTGCGGTGACCGCACCCGCCGAAACCATCGACCAGGTCACGCGATATCTCGACCTCGCCGGCGTCTTCGCCTGCGCGATGCTCGGCGGCGCTGTGTCCCGTACCGAGAAACTCGACCTGTTCGGGTTCCTCGTCGTCGGTATCGTCTCCGGCCTCGGCGGCGGCATCATCCGCGACACCCTGCTCCAGCAAGGCCCCCCGGTAGCGCTCACCGACTACGCCTACCTGCCCACCGCCGTAGGCGGCACGCTCATCTCGTTCCTAATCCATCTGAGCGAACACGCCTGGGATCGCCTCTTCACCGCACTCGACGCCGCCGTCATCGGATTCTGGGCGGTCACCGGCGCACAGAAAACCCTCGCCGCCGGCCTCGGCTGGCTCCCCGCCGTACTGCTCGGCATCACCACCGCCGTCGGCGGCGGCGCCACCCGCGACGTCCTCCTGCGACGGGTCCCGGCCGTCTTCGGCGGCAACGGTCTCTACGCCACCGTCGCCGCCGTGGTCGCCGGCACCATGGTCGTCTGCACCTACCTCGGCGCGCCCGCGATCGGGATCGTCGCCGGCATCGTCTTCTCACTCGCTCTCCGACTCGCCGCTGTCCGCTACGGCTGGGGCCTGCCCAACGGCCTGGACTGGCAGCCACACACCCGCCTGGCCGCCGCCGTCCGCGGCGTCCGCACCACCCGTCGCGGCCGTACCCGCGACCCCGGCACCGAAGACAGCAGCTGACACCGACCCCGAGCAGAGAGGCACTACCGATGAATCGTGACGCCGCCACTGTTCTGACCGGCCTGGACGCCGCCCGCGAGGAGATCGAGAACCACTACCGCGACCTGCACGCCCACCCCGAGCTCGGTATGAGCGAACACCGCACCGCCGCGCTCGCCGCCACCGCGCTGCGCGGCTACGGCTACGACGTCACCACCGGCATCGCCGGCACCGGAGTCACCGGCGTCCTCCGCAACGGCCCCGGCCCCACCGTGCTGCTGCGCGCCGATATGGACGCCCTCCCGGTGAAAGAAGCCACCGGCCTGCCCTACGCCTCCACCGCCACCGTCGACCGCAACGGCGTCCCGCAACCGGTCATGCACGCATGCGGACACGACGTCCACGTCGCCTGCCTCCTCGGATCCGCCCGCCTGCTGGCCGCGGCCAGGCAGGCCTGGCACGGCACGCTCATCGCACTGTTCCAGCCCTCGGAAGAAAACGGTGACGGCGCCCGCGCCCTGGTCGCCGACGGACTCACCGGCAAGATCCCCGCCCCCGACGTCGTCCTCGGCCAGCACGTCCTGCCCTATCCCGCGGGCTCCGTCGGCACCTGCCCCGGACCGTTCCTGTCCGCCGCCGACAGCCTCCGCGTCACCCTGCACGGCCGGGGAGCCCACGGCTCCCAACCCCAGGCCGCCGTCGACCCGGTCGTCATGGCGGCGATGTGCGTGCTGCGCCTGCAGACCGTGGTATCCCGGGAGATCGCGCCCACCACCCGCGCGGTCGTCACCGTCGGCAGTATCCACGCCGGCACCGGACCCAACCTCATCCCCGACGACGCCGTACTCGAAATCAATATCCGCACCTACGAGCCGGAAGTCCGCGAGCACGTCCTCAACGCCATCGAACGGATCGTGCGCGCCGAAGCCACCGGAGCCGGCGCCCCACGCGAACCCGACTTCGAGCCGATCACGACGTTCCCGCCCACCATCAACGACCCCGAAACCACCCGCCGGGTCGCCGCAGCCTTCACCACCGCCTTCGGCGACGCCGCCCACACCATCGAGCCCCAGACCGCCAGCGAGGACATCAGCGAAATACCCGCCGCGTTCGGCGTCCCATTCACCTACTGGGGGCTCGGCGGCACCGACCCGGCCGCCTTCGCCGAAGCCGTCGAAAAAGGCACCCTCTTCCAGGACATCCCGGTCAACCACAGCTCCCGCTTCGCGCCCGTACTGCAACCCACCCTCGACACCGGAGTCACCGCGCTCATCGTCGCCGCGCTCGCCTGGCTCGGCACAACGGACGACGCCGGCAACCCACCACCGGGAACTGGGCAACCCGAGCACGATATGGGACGATCGGCCACGTGACCAGCAGACCCACCGCGGAGCAACACCTCCGCGACCTCGCGCTGTTACGCCGCGTCCGCGACCGGATGGACCGCGAATACGCGCAACCACTCGACGTCGAGGCGCTCGCCCGGGGCGTCAACATGTCCGCCGGACACCTCAGCCGCCAGTTCCGCCTCGCCTACGGCGAATCCCCGTACGGATACCTGATGACCCGCCGCATCGAACGCGCGATGGCCCTGCTACGCCGCGGCGACCTCACCGTCACCGAAGTCTGCTTCGCCGTCGGCTGCTCCTCACTGGGCACCTTCAGCACCCGCTTCACCGAACTCGTCGGCATGCCGCCCAGCGCCTACCGGCGGCAACAAGCCGACGCCACCGCCGGCATCCCGTCGTGCACCGCCAAACAGGTGACCAGACCGATCAGGAATCGAGAAGCCCCGGTGACCACCCCACAGTTAGCGTGATCGGCATGGACATCACCATTCACGCCAGCTACCTGCCCCAGGACGATCCCGAAGCCGCCATCGGGTTCTACCGCGACACCCTCGGCTTCGAGATCCGCAACGATGTCGGCTACAACGGCCTGCGCTGGATCACCGTCGGCCCCGTCGGCCAACCCGGAACCTCCATCGTCCTGCACCCACCGGCCGCCGACCCCGGCATCACCGACGAAGAACGCGCGACCATCGCCGAAATGATGGCCAAGGGCACCTACGCCGGAATCAATCTCGCCACCGAAGACCTCGACGGCACCTTCGAACGCCTGCAGGCCGGGGACGTGGAAGTGGTCCAGGAACCGACCGAACAGCCCTACGGCATCCGCGACTGCGCCGTCCGCGACCCCGCGGGCAATATGATCCGCATCCAGCAACTGCGCTGACCGCAAACCCACCCACCGATCCGGCATGCACACCGGCCCGCCCACCGGACGGGCCGGTCGGTAACACTCGACCGCCAGGAACCGAACAGGCCGATGTCGACGACCGCGACCGCACCACAGGGAGACAGATGACCACCGCCACGAAGACCGGAACACGGACGTCCGCGACGCATCCCGCCGACAGCCACGACCTCATCCGGGTACAGGGCGCGCGCGTCAACAACCTCAAAGACGTCAGCGTGGAGATCCCGAAACGGCGGCTCACCGTATTCACCGGCGTCTCCGGTTCCGGCAAGAGCTCCCTGGTCTTCGCCACCATCGCCGCCGAATCCCAGCGGATGATCAACGAAACCTACAGCGCCTTCGTCCAAGGTTTCATGCCCACCCTGTCCCGGCCCGACGTCGACCTGCTCGAAGGCCTCACCACCGCCATCATCGTCGACCAGGAACGCATGGGCTCCAATCCCCGCTCCACCGTCGGCACCGCCACCGACGCCAACGCCATGCTGCGCATTCTGTTCAGCCGGCTCGGCGACCCGCATATCGGCTCACCCAACGCATACTCCTTCAATATGCCGTCGGTGACCGCCAGCGGTGCCATCACCGTGCAGAAAGGCGCCAAAACGGTCGCCGAAAAAGCCACCTTCAGCCGCCTCGGCGGCATGTGCCCCCGCTGCGAAGGCATGGGCTCGGTCACCGACTTCGACCTCACCGCCCTCTACGACGACAGCCTCTCTCTCAACGAAGGCGCCCTCACCATCCCCGGCTACAGCATGGACGGCTGGTACGGCCGCATCTTCCGCGGCTGCGGCTACTTCGACCCCGACAAGCCCATCAAGAAGTTCACCAAGAAACAACTGCACGACCTGCTCTACAAAGAGCCCACCAGGATCAAGGTCGAAGGCATCAACGTCACCTACGAAGGCCTCATCCCGCGCATCCAGAAATCCTTCCTGTCCAAAGACGTCGACGCGATGCAACCCCACATCCGGGCCTTCGTCGAACGCGCCGTCACCTTCACCACCTGCCCCGAATGCGGCGGCACCCGCCTCACCAAGGAAGCCCTCGCCTCCAAGATCAACGGCAAGAACATCGCCGACCTGTGCGCCATGCAGATCAGCGACCTCGCCGACTGGGTCCGCGAACTCGACGAACCCTCGGTCGCCCCACTCCTCAAAGGCCTGCAGCACCTGCTCGACTCGTTCACCGATATCGGGCTCGGCTACCTCTCCCTGGAACGCCCCTCCGGCACCCTGTCCGGGGGAGAGGCCCAGCGCACCAAGATGATCCGCCACCTCGGCTCCTCGCTCACCGACGTCACCTACGTCTTCGACGAACCCACCATCGGCCTGCACCCGCACGACATCCAGCGGATGAACGACCTGCTGCGCCAACTCCGCGACAAGGGCAATACCGTCCTGGTCGTCGAA
Source organism: Nocardia sienata NBRC 100364 (assembly GCF_001613205.1). Lineage (GTDB taxonomy): Bacteria > Actinomycetota > Actinomycetes > Mycobacteriales > Mycobacteriaceae > Nocardia > Nocardia sienata. The sequence goes on from NZ_BDBX01000003.1 coordinate 357,618, forward strand.
CACAAACCCGAAGCCATCGAAATCGCCGACCACATCGTCGATATCGGTCCCCGCGCCGGCAGCGAGGGGGGCGAAATCGTCTTCGAAGGCACCGTCGACGGACTCCGCGCCAGCGACACCCTCACCGGACGCCACCTCGACGACCGCGCCGCTCTCAAGAAATCCGTGCGCACCCCCTCGGGTGCCCTCGAAGTCCGCGGCGCCGACTCCCACAACCTGCGCAATATCGACGTCGACATCCCACTCGGCGCCCTCGTCGTCGTCACCGGCGTGGCCGGCTCCGGCAAGAGCTCCCTCATCACCGGCTCGGTCTCCGGGCGCGACGGCGTCGTCACCATCGACCAGGGCGCCATCCGCGGCTCCCGCCGCAGCAATCCGGCCACCTACACCGGCCTCCTCGACCCCATCCGCAAAGCCTTCGCCAAAGCCAACGGCGTCAAACCCGCCCTGTTCAGCTCCAACTCCGAAGGCGCCTGCCCCACCTGCAACGGCGCCGGCCTGATCTACACCGACCTCGGCGTCATGGCCACCGTCGAATCCACCTGCGAGGAATGCGAAGGCAAACGCTTCCAGGCCGCGGTCCTCGAATACACCCTCGGCGGCCGCAATATCGCCGAAGTACTCGATATGTCGGTGGCCGAAGCCGAAGAGTTCTTCGGCTCCGGCGACGCCCGCCTCCCCGCCGCCCACAAGATCCTCGACCGGCTCGCCGACGTCGGACTCGGCTACCTGCGCCTCGGCCAGCAACTCACCACCCTGTCCGGCGGCGAACGCCAGCGCATCAAACTCGCCACCCAGATGGCCGAGAAAGGCGGAATCTACATCCTCGACGAACCCACCACCGGCCTGCACCTCGCGGATGTGGAACAGCTGCTCGGACTACTCGACCGGCTCGTCGACTCCGGTAAATCGGTCATCGTCATCGAACACCACCAGGCCGTGATGGCCCACGCCGACTGGATCATCGACCTCGGTCCCGGCGCCGGACACGACGGCGGCCGCATCGTCTTCGAAGGCACCCCCGCCGATCTGGTCGCCGCCCGATCCACCCTCACCGGCCAACACCTCGCCGCCTACGTCGGCGCCTGACGCCGAGATCAGCGCACGAACGTACCGCACCCCTCGGAGTCGTAGAACTCCAGCCACAACCGGTCCCCGTCGAACCGGGCCTGCGAGATACTGCCCGGATTCGCGCTCTCGCCCACCGGGGAGAAGACGAACGTGTCACCGTCGCGATGCCGCAGCGGCATCGCGACGTGGCGCGGCCCCATCGTCAACAGCAGCGCGTCACCGTCCACCGCCACCGACGCCGGACCGAAGTAGTCGTTGCCGTACTCACCCGCATAATCCTGCAGCGGTCGCGCCGGCACCGGATTCGGCGGCGGCTGAGCCCCGACCAACTCGCCGACCGGTGCGTTCAACTGCTCGAACGCCTTCGAATAGAGCTCCCACCAGTTCTGCCGCACCTCACCGAACTGCACCAGATCGGCGAACTCGGCGTTCAATGTCTCCGGCACCCCGATCGGCGCGGCATTGGTCAGCGTCACGATGCCCACGTTCGCCGACGGGATCATCGTCATCGCGGTCGCCGCACCCTGATCGAATGCCCCCGAATGACTCAGCACCACCCGGCCCGCCGCCGAATTCCCCACATTGAAACCGAACCCGTACTGACCCGCCCGAGCATCCGGCTCGGCCGGTGGAGACGACACCGACTGCGGGGTCAACGCCGGCAGCAGCGCCTCGGGCGCCACCACCTGCTCACCGCCGTGCTTCCCGTTCGCCAGCACCATCATCATCCATTGCGCCAGATCCGTTACCGACGAACTGACGCCTCCGGCGGGGGACTGGGCATCCGGCTGCCGTCCCGGCTGCGCCGGACGGTATTCGCCGTCCACGAGCACATGCCCGGAGGCGCGGTCGCGCGCCGCGACGAAATCGGCGTACCGGGAACTGGTCGAAGACATACCCAGCGGACGATAGATGCTCTGCTCCGACAGCGCCGACCAGCGTTGCTTCGACGCATCGGCGACCGCGATCGCCGCCGCGGTGAGCCCGAAATTGGTGTACGCGTAGGAATCGCGGAACGGCGTCAACGGCAACATCCGCAATCGCTGCAGAATCGTGGTCCGATCGAACCCCAGATCCTCCAGCTTGTCCCCGGCGTGTTCGGGCAACCCCGAACGGTGCGCATACAGGTCGCCGATGGTCACATGGTCGCTCACATACGGGTCCTGCAACGCGAACCACGGCGCGGGTTCACGGACCGGCGTATCCCACTTCGCCACTCCCTGCTGAACCTGACGCGCGACCACCGTGGCCCCCACCGGCTTGGACAGCGACGCCAACTGGAACACCGTCTCCGGATTCACCGGCTGCCGTCCGTCGACGTCCCGCACTCCGAAACCCTTCTGGAACACCACCTCGCCGTCGTAGACGACAGCGACCGCCATCCCCGGAATATCGGTGTCGCGCAGCAACTCCTCGGCACGATATTCGAGCGTGCCCAGAATATGGTCCACGCGTCCGCCGGGTATGGCGACTCCGGCCGCCTGATCGGGCCGCGGGTCCGAGGGAGAGGGCGCGACCGCCCCCGGTACCGGCGTCGGTTCCCGGTCCCCGCACCCCGACACAAGTCCTGCGGCGGTCACCGCCGAGACACAGAGAACTACCAGCCGACGTCTGCGCATAGCTCGCCTCCGGGGGTCGTCGCTGATACGAGCCCAGTCCGTCCCGAGCCTAGCTCTCGTCCACCCCCACACCCGGTACGTGGCAGGCTGTGTTTCCGGCCGGACGCGGGGGAGAACAGGGGAGGGGCGCCTTGGTGGGATCGAGAGCGCAGCGAGCTTGCAGCCGGGACCCTCTCCGCCGTAGCGCCGGGATGACGTCGGCGAACTTGTAGACAGGGTCCCCAATCCGGGCGGCCAGGCTGGCAAAACAATAGTCTTACTACGATATGCGCATCCAACTATGTAATTATCTTGCTACCTCGTGCCAATCGGCGAACCAAAAAGAACAAAGGAAAAGGCTACATATACAAAGGGGCTGCCTATGGGTCATCGAATCGGAGATGGACGAGGGGAGGGGCAAGCTCTTCCTCCATCCCGGAGGATTCGTTCGCGGAACTTCGAAGCGAGATGGAAGGCGGAGCCGGCGGTATCGCCGGCTCCGGACTCGAACCCCGAAGATCGCAGCCGATGAGTCGCGTGTCAGCAACAACCCACCCCGACCGCCGCAATACGTCATGTGACGAATTATCGAGTGGGTCCGTCAATCCATCGCCGCGATACAAATCAACAACATGGGCAGGGAAAAAGATCGGCACTCACCGCATACGGCGAGTGCGTCGTGACTATTTGCTGCGGCCAAGTGACAGGGCTGCGATCATCACAGCGCGCGACGGCAGGCCACGCCGTCGAGCTCGCCTGCTTAGGAACGCCGATAATCTACATTATGTCAACTAGAGGAGCGGCCTCGCCTCCCCGGCTATCGAAGCGCCCCCGGGCGCTCGCTTCGAGCTGATCACGAGCGCTCGGCCTCAACGGTCCACGGCCAGGCGGGGGCTTTCAGATATCGACGCGGCCCACCTGCCCGTGACCCGCCCGGCGTCGATCACGCGGATCGACCGATCAACGGTGTATGCCGAGTTCACTGAAATCCACAAACAATACCGATCGTTTGGTCTGCCAATACTTCTAGCGAATTCACAGACAGGCGAGATGTCTCGTCGTGTCGGAGTATGGCCTGGTCAGCCGACTATCCGTGGAATGCCAGGTCATAGGCCTAGACCAATTGTTGTGTTCGTTCACTATGCGTGTGCAGACCGATTGTGAGACAATACTTTTCGTGCCCCGGTCGATCAATAGCAACTGCGTGGCAACGATAATGCCACAATTCGAAGCGACCGCAACATCAGCTCGGCGATACGGCCAGGCACACGAGCCCGCCGCCCCGAATCGACTACCCACCAACCACTCCGGATGGTCCGGTTGCGGCCGTTGGAACTTCCCTCTGCCTACCGCTATTCGCGAGGCGACCGGATTTCGCGCGCGCCCAGTAACGGGCTGCAGTGCGCGGCCGCCATCGGTCGGTCCGCGGCACGAAGCTCCACGCGGTGAAGGTGGGGCGAATTGATCTGTTGACAGGTGATCCGTCCGGCTCCTCGGCTCCGGTCCCGGCGGCGTCCGCGTGACAGTGCGATGGCCGCCCGGTTCGTTCGCGTCGAGGTCCGGAGGCGATGACCCAGCATGCCCACCGGTGAACGATGGCCGTTGGGACGGAATCTAGTAGGAGGCGGTTATGGCTACCGACGCGTACGTGGACCAGGCTTCGCTGGCCGAGGTCATTCGGCACGGCAGTCCGGAGTTTCATCAGCAGCTGCAGAAGATCCTGAGCAACCCGGACTACGCCGTCACGGAGCAGCAGAGCCAGGAGCAGCGGCGTCTCAACGCCTACGATCAGTTGGGCGACCTCGTCCGGCAGATCGGCGCCCGTGCTGTCGCGACCGACCTCCCCAAGCTGTTCGCGGTGTTCGATCAATGCGCGGTGCTGGCGACGGACCTGATTCCATTGATCTCCGGCCATTACAACCTGGCCACGGGGAGCTTGGCCACGCTCACCGACTCCGATTCGGCCGCGCCGTATCTGCTGGATCTCGACGATGGCACCGCTGTCGGCGTCATCCTGCTGACCGAGTACGAGTGCGGCTCCAATATCCAGTTCATGCGGACCACCGCGACCTGGGACGGCGACGGGTTCGTGCTCAATACGCCTGATCCGAAAGCCCGCAAATTCATGCCCAGCGTCGGGATTCCGGTGTCCCGGGTCTGCGTCGTCGGTGCCCGGCTCGTCGACTCGGCAGGTGCCGATCAGGGCGTCCACCTGTTCACCGCACGTCTGCGCGATGCCGATGGCGCCCCGGCTGCCGGTGTGACGATCACTCAGCTCGGTCATCAGCCGCTGGTGATCATGGATAACTCGGTGATCAGCTTCGACAACCTGCGGGTCGACCGCGATGCCTGGCTGAGCAACGACCTCGCCACCATCGACGAGCACGGCGTACTGACCTGGCGCGACGAGGCTAGCCGTAAGCGCGCGTTCGCTTCGGCGAGTAGTCAGCTGACCGTCGGACGTCTGGCGCTGTCCTCGTGCTTGAACGCCGAGGCCCGGGCCTCCCTTTACATCGCCCTGAACTATGCGAGCAAGCGAGTGGTGCCGATGACGCCCACCGACAAGCCGACCATGCTCGACATCCCCCACGTGCGTGACACACTGCTCACCGACCTGGCCGGCACCGTCGCCCGCACCCTCTATGGCAACGCGGTGAAGACCTCGCTTGTGGGTGCAGATCTCACCGCTCGCGAGCCTGTGGTGGCGGTCATGCTGGCCAAGGACTTCATCCAGCGGCACGCGCTGGAGACGGTCACCGACTGCCGCGTGAAGATGGCTGCCCAGGGTATGTTCAGCGCCAACCGGGTCGCCGGCTACCTGGGGGTCTGTCACGCCGCGATGACCGGTGAGGGCGATGTCTCCGTCATGGGGTCGGTCGCAGGTCGGGTGCTGGCCAAACAGCTGGCGGGCACACCGCCGCCCGAACCCGTCCTCCACGATCCCGCCGATCCGGCGGACCGGGCCCGCTTGCTCAGTGCCCGGACACTGACGATCTCCCAGGAAGCACAGCCACACCTGGGTGTCCCCACACTGGAAGCCCGGCTCGAGGTGATTCCGGATGCGCTTGAACTCGCTGAGGCATACTCCGCCGAACAAGCCCTGCTGGCGCTCGAAGAGCATGCCGGTCATCCTGAGATAGCGGCGGTACGGGACGTTTTCGCGCTGGACCAGCTCCACCGGCACGCGTCGTGGTACCTCACCCACGGACTGCTCGATCTGGATGCGGTGAAAGCGATCAAGCAGCAGCTTCGCGGCGGACTGCTCTACGAGGCCATCGACGTACTCGCCGGTCATCTGCCTGCCCTGCTGGCTGCTTTCGAGTTCGACGATGAGGTGCTCGGCGCACCGGTACTGGCCGATGATCTGGCCGCGGCGTGGGAGGCCCGCTGCCGTGATGACCGGCTCCGGCGCTGATCCTGCCAGGACGGACCTGTCGAGGGGCTGCTGCTCGGCGAGATCCTGACGGTCGCTCCTGTGGGGTGTGGCCTGCGCTACCCGCTTGACGCCCCAGCGTCCGGCTGCGCGGGCTCCATACCTGCACTCCTGTGCAGGGCGGGTGGCCGTGGGATCGGACCCGTCTTGGTCGAGCGGTCTGGGCCGTGGATTCGGTGTCGCTGTCTGTGCGGGCGCCCGTGCGTGGTGCCTGCGCAGACAGATTTCGGCCTCGATCTTTCTCAGGGGTGACGTGTCGGCTCGATCGGAGGTGACCGGGGCTCCGCAGCGGCCCCCGCCTCCGCGGCGTAACCAAGCCATAGGCCACCGCGATCCAGGCGTGGCGAACTTACAGAAAGCGCGTTCTACCGTGCGGATCCCATGCTGACTGGATTGGCCCAACCAGCCAGGGAAGTCCTATTCACAGGCCAGACCGTTGGGGCGGTGGCTGGTCCGGGATGCCGTTGTGGACCGTCTGTGGCACAATATGTTTCGTGTATCGGTCTGCCAGCGGCAACTGGGTGGCAACGGGGTTGCTGCCGGATGACGCACCGGCGCAGGTACTGTACGGGCACGCACCGATGGCCCCGATGACCAAATTTGGTCAGGGAGAGCATTCGAGGCGCGTGCGGTTTCCAGGCATGGTGTGCGCTCGGGGATTCCGAGGAGCAGGGCCCCTGGAGTGTACATCGGGCGAGTCGAGCGTCGAACCGCGTCGGCCGGGCCGCCGAACGAAGCCTCATGTGAGGGTGCGTGGTGCATTGACTTCTTGAAGGTGGTCGTTCGGCATCTACGCACTATGTTTCCAGCTCGCTCTACCGCGTGAGATATTCGCGGCCGTGGCCATGCTGGGTGCTTTCACGCTGACGACGACCTCCGTATGCCCGGCGGCCGATGGTCAGCTGCCGGGGCTTGGAAATAGGCAGGAGGCATTATGGTTTCGCATGGGTTCCCGGGTCAGTTTGCGAGCCTGTTGTTCGGAGATCGGCGTAGCGATGCGCAGGACTACAACAGGATTTTCGGCGGGTCCGACTTCGACCAGGATTGGTGGGAGGCCACGAAGGACCCCGGGAAGCGGGCCTACGAGCGGTACCTGCGCCTGTTGCCCCAACTCTCGGCCACCGACACTATCTCTGATATTCGCCGCCTCGTTGCCCTGCACGAGCGGGCCACGGTCGTCGACCCGCACCTCGGTGCGTTGCTGACCGTCCAGGTCAATCTCGTTCTCGGCACCCTGTTGGAGCAGAAGGCTCCCGGCGAGGAGGTCAAAGCCTGTCTCGAGGACTTGCTGGCCGGTCGCGCGGTGGGCGCCTACGTGCTGACCGAGGCCGGTCATGGCAGCGACCTGCCGAACCTGGAGCTCACGGCCACCTACGATCCCTCCGACGGCGGCGGATTCATCATCCATACGCCGACCGATGCGGCAGTGAACTACATGCCGACCACCGCGCCGCCGCCTGTGCCGGGGATCTCGAGGTTCGGGATCGTGTTCGCCCGCCTCGTCATCGATGGTGAGGGCCGCGGCAACTACCCCTTCCTCGTACGGCTGGTGGACGCGGACGGAACGGTCCGCCCGGGTATCACGATCCGTCGTCTGCCCGACAAGACCCTGGGCATGGACAACTCGATCACCCGTTTCGACAATGTGCGGGTGTCGAAGGACTGCCTGCTGTCGCACACCGGGACCCGTATCGACGAGAACGGACAGCTGGTCGAACCGATCCCCGCAGACAATCAGGTCTGGCGGGCGATCAGCCGGGTACGTGTGGGCCGGCTGGCGATCTCCGCGATGTCGGCGGCGGTCTCTCAGGGCGCGCTGTCAATCGCCCTTCAGCATGCCGGACAACGCGATATCGCCAGCCTGGACCACGATGCCCCGCGGCTTCGGCTCTTGGAGGTCCCCGCGCACCGAGATCGGCTCATCGATGCCATGGCAGACACTTATGTCGCGACTACGGCAGTGGAGATCGCACTCGCAGCGTTTGTCGCGGCCGCCGAGTCCGGCGCAGACGAGCAGGCGCCGGAGCTGACCGACCTGGTATCGCTGACCAAGTACCTTACGACTTCGACGGCTCTGAAAGTCACCAGCGAAGTGCGGGACCGGATGGGCGCCCAAGGGGTGTTCGACCACAACCTGGTGGTGGTCTACCGCGCGTTGCGTGATGCTGCGGCGACGGCGGAGGGCGACTCCTACGTCATTGCGCTGCAGGCCGCGTATCGATATCTTCGGACCTCGGTCAGCGAGTGGACCCCCGAGTCCTGGGACGAAGTGCTCTGCGATGTCGACACCCCGAAGAACTGGATCGCCTGGCTGGATGCACGGGCGCGCTTCCTGCAGCACCGGATGGTGGAAGCCTACGCCGGCGCCGAGGGGTCCCGGCAGGCGCGGTGGGATAAGACGTACAAACTTGCGCTGGCTGCGGCCGAAGCGCGTACCGTGCACCGGGCCGTCGAAGCTCTTGCCCAGCGTGCCCGGCAACTTCCTGCCGAGCCGCGGGAAGTGATATCGCAGATCATCACTCTGTTCGCCATCGGCCAGTACGAGGTTCACGGAACCGACCTGCTCCCGGACGGTCCGGCGCCGAAGACGGCGAAGCCGCTGGTGGAGCTGCGGCAGCAGCTTCACGAGTCCCTGGCTGTGCACCTGCCGGATCTGGCGGGTGCGTTCGAGCTGCCACCGGAGCTGTTGCGGACAGCCTTCAGCGGCGACTTCGTTGCACAGCACGCTGGTGCCTTGACAGGCGTCGCCGATCCGGCTGCCTCATAGCCCTACACCGTCGGCTTCCGGGTCGGCTTCGGGTTGACGCCGACGGCGTCAACCCGAAGCCGACCCGGTTTTCAGAATCGACCGGCCGGAGCAGGCACGGGCGCGAAACGCCGGACCGGTTCGAACACGACAGGCAGCTCGGCCAGTGAGCGATGGAATGGCCCCGGCCGGTAGCCCAAGTCATCGGCCGGGCGAGCCAGCCCGATATCGGGCAGCTTGTCGAGGAGCTGATCAATCGCGTTTTTCGCCACCGCGTATGCGACCTGCTGAGCTGGGCAGGCGTGCGGGCCGGTGCCCCATGCCAAATGCGAACGATTGTCCGTGAACTCGCCGGCGATCTCCGGGTCGTTGTTACACGCCGACAGGCTGGTGACGACTGGTTGGTGTGCGGGCAACCAGACCTCGTCGATGAGGATGGGTTGCGGTGGATAGGTGATGAGGAAATTCGCCAGCGGCGGGTCCTTGAACAGCAGCTCGTTGAGCGCGTCAGTCGTCGTCAGCGCGTTGTCTCCGTGGAACCGATCGTCCCTCATGATCAGCAGCAGAGTATTGCCGATCAGGTTGGCCAACGGTTCGATCCCCGCGCCGTAGATAGTGACCAGCTGATGCACGAGCTCCTCGGGGCTCAGGCCGGCCTCATGGCGAATCAGTCTCGTGGTGACGTCGTCGCCGGGCTCCTCCTGCTTCAGACGAATCAGATCCGACAGCGCGTTGACGAACAGCGCGTTGCCTTTGCCGCTCGGATCGCCTTCGAACATCAGCGCCATGCCCTGTTTGACGCGGTCGCCGAGGTCCGTGGGGCAACCGACCATTCGGTTGAGGTAGGCGAAGGTGACAGGAACAGCGTACTGATTGACCAGGTCGGCGGATCCGAGCTCGCAGAACTCGTTGACTGCCCGGAGAGCGATGTCCTCGATCTCTTCGTGCAGGTTGTACAGGTTGATTCTGTCGATGCTGGCCACGCTGGCGTCGCGGTAGCGCCGGTGTTCTGCGCCTGCGCTACGAAGAGCATTCGGGCGATACTGCATCATCGACTTCACCGGGCACGAATCGGGGATGTCTCGCTCCCATGTTCGCGGATCGGCCGGAAAATGGGCGGCATCGTTGCCGATGTGCACCGCTGTGCGATAGCCGATCACGAGCGTGGCCGGGACACCGGGCGACACTTCCACCGGTGCCAAGGAAGGGTGAACGCGACGCATCTCCCGATAGGCGTCGTGCGGGCGGTTCGCGAAATCTTTCTCCCACATCGGGAAACGTGGCGGGACAGATCGTGGCGGTTGTGGAGCTGCGTGCCGGGGTTGCCGATACGGTGGTTCGAAAGGCGTGGTCAATGGGTGACTCCCAAATGCGTAACAGGAATACGAACATGCTGATTTGCCGGGGAACCGACTGCGCCGGCCGAGAGCAACATAGGGACACGTCAGCAAACGGTATGGACCGTATATCCCTACACCTGCGCGACCGGAGTGCGGCAGGAGCGCAGCTCGCTACGGAAACCGAGAGGATCCCGATGGAGTGACGACGCCTGCGTTCCTACGCGGTGAGATAAATGTCAACGCCGAGCCCGGCCGGTTTCTCACGCCAAGGCTTTCGCGCATATCAGGTTCCACGTCGGCTGATCATACTCACTGTCATCATCCGCGGCAGCGGCAGCGCTCGACAACCGGAATTGTTGATTCTACTTGCAGCCCAACCGGTTCCGGCCAACGGTAGGCCTTGGAACAGCATCCCACATCTCTCTGCGGCAGTTGACCGAGCATGTCGACAGCGCGGGGCGATGCGGCTGATCGAACCAGGCAGCCCGGCCTCGCGCCGAGCGGGTCGCGTCTACGGGCGGTCCGGCACTTCGACTCACCGGGCGGCCCGCGTGGCGGGCGCCTGTCCCGAAAGTGATTCGGCTGTCTATGCGGTCGAGGTCCGGCGGCGCCTTGCTTGGCCGAGAATTACCGTAGGTAACGGTCGGTGTTGTCCACGGATTCATCGATGGAGCCGTTCGTCGAGGATCCGAGCGATCTCCTCGGCCGCCGCCGGCTCGGTCATGGCCAGGTGGGCCGCATCGATATCGATATTCGTGATCTGCCCGCCGACGACCGGCGCCCACCCCGCCCAGCCGGTGGCGTCGGGACGGCGATCCACCGTCGCCGTGAAGTACAGCAGGTCACCGTCGAGAACCTGTGGCCGCCAGATGCTCGCCGCCCGCATGGACTGGTTGTAGGCGTCGGTCATCCGCTCGATCATGTCGGCGTCGACCGGGAAGCCTTCGCCGAGGTGCCGCCTGATGAGGTCTGCCGCCTCCTGCGGGGTAGCGTCCTGGTCCACGAAGTCGATGCCCAGGACCGGGCCGAGGTTGCTGATCAGTTCTCCGGCGGTGACCGTGACGACCTCCGCGGGGTCGATGTTGGCGGCTTCGGCGTCCAGCAGTGCCAGCAATGCGACCTCCTCCCCCGCTGCCCGCATCTCGACGGCGATCGCGTGCGCGATCTGACCGCCCAGCGACCAGCCGAGCAGATGGTAGGGCCCGTGGGGCTGGACGGCCCGGATCTCGGCGAAGTACCGGCGGGCGGTTTCCTCGATGGTGGCCGGCCCGGGGACTTCGCCGCCGATCTGGGGCGCCTGGATGCCGTAGATCGGCCGACCGGGTGTCAGGTACTCGGCGAACGGACGGTAGCTCCAGGCCAGACCCGAGGCGGGATGGATGCAGAACAGTGGTGGCAGGTCACCGCCGGCCCGGATCGGCAGCAGAACATCGAAACCGAAGGCGGCGACCGCGTCGGGGTGGGTATCGCCGGAGCGCATCCCCGATTCGATGCGTGCGGCCAGGTCGGCCGGGCTGGGAGCGGACAGGATCCAGCTGACCGGAACGTCGTAGTCGAGTTCCTTCTTCAGTTCGCTGACCACTTGCACCGACCGCAGCGAGTTACCGCCGAGGGCATAGAAATCGTCGTCGGCCCCGACGCGCTCCACACCGAGTACGTGCTCGTACGCGCGGGCCACTTCGTTCTCCAGCCAGGACGCCGGTTCCCGGTATTCACCGGCCGCGAACTCCGGTTCGGGCAGGCGCGCGCGGTCGAGTTTGCCCGAGGGTGTGAACGGCACGGTGTCGAGCACCATGACGGTGCCGGGCACCATGTAGCCGGGCAGTTCGGTGGCGGCGTGGGCGAGGACCGCGGCGGTGTCGAGGGTGGCGCCGGTGGTGGGGACGAGGTAGGCGACGAGCCGGTCCCCGGCCGCGGCCGTGTGCACGGTGACGATCGCGCGGGCGACGCTGTCGTGTTCGGCCAGCACTGCCTCGATCTCGCCGAGTTCGATACGCAGACCGCGCAGTTTCACCTGGGAGTCCGTGCGGCCGAGGTATTCCAGTTCTCCGTTGGGGAGGCGTCGTGCCAGGTCACCGGTGCGGTAGAGCCGTTCACCCGGGGTGAACGGGTCGGCGACGAATCGTTCCGCGGTGAGGCCGGGACGATTCTGGTAGCCGCGGGCGATCTGATCACCGGCCAGGTACAGGTCCCCTGCCACTCCGGGCGGTGCGGGTTGCAGCCGGCTGTCGAGGACGTAGGCGCGGACGTTCCAGACCGGTGTGCCCATGGGGACGTTGCCGTGGTCGGCGTCGGTGACCAGATGTTCGGTGGCGTGCAGGGTGAATTCGGTCGGCCCGTACAGGTTGTGCAGTTCGGTGTCGGGCATCACCCGGCGGGCGGCGGATACCACGTCCTGACCGAAGGCCTCACCACCGACGAGTAGCGCCCGCAGCGAGGTCAGGGACGAGGCGGGGGCTGTGTCGGCGAACGCGGCCAGCATGGAGGGTACGAAGGAGGTGAGGGTGACCCGGTGGGCGGCGATGGTGTCTGCGAGGTAGGCGGGGTCGCTGTGCCCGTACGGTTGCGCGATGATCATCCGGGCGCCGGCCATCAGGGTGGCGAACAGTTCCCACACCGAGACGTCGAAGGTGGCGGGGGTCTTCTGCAGCACCACATCGTCCGGGGTCAGGGAGTGGGCTCCGACGATCCAGCGCAGTTGGTTGAGCGCCGCGCGGTGCGATACCGCGACCCCTTTGGGTCGTCCGGTGGAGCCGGAGGTGAACAGGACGTAGGCGATGTTCTCCGGCCGCAGCGGCGCGAGGCGTTCGCGGTCGGTGACGGGTCCGTCGTCGAAGCCGGTGAGATCGAGGTCGTCGAGGGTGGACAGGACGGCGACGGGGTTCGCGGTGGCCAGCATGTAGTCGATGCGTTCGGCCGGGTGGTCGGGGTCGATCGGGACGTATCCGCCGCCGGCGGCGTGTACCGCGTACATCGCGGTGACCTGGTCCAGCGAGCGCGGCATCCGCAGCGCCACCAGGGTTTCGGGACCGACGCCGCGGGTGATCAGCAGCCGGGCGAGGCGGTTGACGCGGGACGCGAACTGCGCGTAGGTGAGCGTCTCGTCCGCGGTGGTCACGGCGGGCAGGTCGGCGTGCCTGTGGACCGATGCGGTGACTGCGGAGGCGAGTGTTTCGCCCTGTGCGAGTTGGTAGGCGGTGGTGTTGCACCAGATCAGTTCGGCGTCGCGTTCGGTGGGGTCGAGCAGGTCGACGTCGTGGACGGGCCGGGTGGGGTCGGTGGCCATCGCGTCGAGTACGCGCAGCAGGCGGTCGACGATGCCGGTGGCGGTCGCTTTGTCGAACAGGTCGGTGGCATAGGTGATTCCGCCGCTGATACCGGTCGGTGTGCCGGCGTCGTCGTAGGTGTCGGAGACGGTGACCTGCAGATCGAACAGGGAGGTTCCGGTGTCGGCTTCGACGGCCGACACCGACAGTCCCGGTAGTTCGAAGTCGGTGGTCGTGAGGTTCTGGAAGGCCAGCATCACCTGGAACAGCGGGTGGTGCGCGGGGGTGCGTACCGGGTTGAGTTCCTGGACTAGCCGTTCGAAGGGGACGTCGGCGTGCCCGAACGCGGCCAGGTCGGTTGCGCGTACGTGTTCGAGCAGTTGGGTGAACGACATTCCCGCGGTGAGCCGGGTGCGGAGTACGAGGGTATTGACGAACATGCCGACGAGGTCGTCGAGTTCGGGTTCGCCGCGGCCCGCGTAGGGGGTGCCGATCGCGATATCGTCGGTGTGCGCGAGCCGGGCCAGAGTGGCGGCCAATGCCGCGTGGAAGACCATGAACAGGGTGGTGTTGTGGGCGCGGGCGACTCGCTCCAGTTTCGCGTGGAGTTCGGCGTCGAGTTCGATCGGCATGTTGGCGCCCGCGTAGGTCGGGGCGGGCGGACGTGGCCGGTCGGTGGGCAGTTCGAGCAGGGCGGGCAGGTCGGCGAGCTGCCCGGTCCAATAGTCGATCTGGGCGTGCAGTAGCGAATCGGTGTCGTGCTCGGTGCCCAGTACGGTGTGCTGCCAGATGGCGTAGTCGGCGTACTGCACCGACAGCGGCGGCCAGGCGGGGGGTTCGTGGTGCAGCCGGGCCGAGTAGGCGGCCATCATGTCGCGGGCCAGCGGGGCCAGCGATGATCCGTCGCCGGAGATGTGGTGCAGTACCACGGCCAGGATCCACTCGCCGTGGTCGAGTTCGTACAGCCGCACCCGGAACGGTACCTCGGTGGTGAGGTCGAACACCGTGGAGACGAAGGTGGAGAGCCGGTCCACCAGTTCGGATCGGTCGACGCGGGCGACGGCCATGGGCGGTACGGCTTCTTCGGCGGGCAGTACGACCTGTGCGGGTTCGCCGTCGTGGTGCGGGTAGACGGTCCGCAGTACTTCGTGGCGGGTCATCACATCGTCGACCGCGGCGTGCAGGGCGTCGATGTCGAGTTGCCCGGTGAGCCGGATGACGATCGGGATGCTGTAGGCGGCGGAGTCGGGTTCGAACCGGTTCAGGAACCACATCCGCTGCTGCGCATAGGACAGCGGGACGTGCTCGGGGCGGGGTTGGGCGGTGAGCGCGATGCGGCCGGTGTCGGTGTGCGATTCGGCGCGGGCGGCGAGTTTCGCGACGGTGGGTGCTTCGAAGATCATCGCGACGGGCACGGACGCGTCGAGTGCGGCGCCGATGCGGGCGGCGACACGGGTGGCGATCAGGCTGTTGCCGCCCAGTTCGAAGAAGTCGTCGTCGGCGCCGACGGGGCCGTCGGTGCCGAGCACTTCGGCGTACACTCCGGCCACGATCTCTTCGACCGGTGAGGACGGCGCCCGGAACTGCCTGGCCTGCAGGACCGGCGCCGGCAGTGCTTTGCGGTCGAGTTTCCCGTTCGGTGACAGCGGTATCGCGTCGAGCACCATCACCGCGGCGGGCACCATGTAGGACGGCAGTGTCGCGGCGACCGCGGTGACGAGTTCTTCACTGGAGATACTCGCGCCCGGCGTCGGGACCACATACGACACCAGCAGTACGGGTCCCGCGCCTTCGCGGCGTGGCACGGTGACCGCGAACGATACGTCCTCGCGTGCGCTGAGGACGGCGTCGATTTCGCCGAGTTCGACCCGGAAGCCGCGGACCTTGATCTGGAAGTCGTTGCGTCCGACGAATTCGAGGTCGTGGTCGGCGGTCCAGCGCACGACGTCACCGGTGCGGTACATACGTTGCCCGGGTTCGCCGTAGGGGCAGGCGACGAACCGGGCGGCGCTGGTCGCGGTCCTGTTCAGGTAGCCGCGTGCCAGGCCGGGACCGGCCAGGTACAGCTCCGCGGCCACTCCGACCGGTACCGGTCGCAGCCGGGAGTCCAGGACGAGGGCTCGCATACCCGCGCGGGGGGCGCCGATCCGGACCCGGTCGCCGGGAAGCATGTGGGGGGCGGCGGTGGCCACGACCGAGGTTTCGGTCGGCCCGTACAGCACCCGGAATTCGCGGGTGCCGGCGCGGTCGGTGCCGGCCCACCGGTTCACCAGATCCGAGGGCACTTCCTCACCGCCGGACATGACGACCTGCAGATCGTCGAGGCCGGCGGGGTCGAGGGAGGCCAGCGCGACGGGGGTCACGAAGGCGTGGGTGACGTGCTGGGTGCGCAGTAGGTCGGCGAGTTCGCTGCCGCCGTACATTCCGGCCGGGGCGAGGACGAGGGTGGAGGCGCCGCCGGTCGCGAGCATGATCTCCAGCAGGGAGGCGTCGAAGGACGGGGAAGCGAAGTGCAGGACGCGGGAGGTGTGGCCGGTGTGGTGGGCCGCGTGCTGGGCGGCGAGGAAGTCGGCGATGGCGCGATGCTCGACGGCGACACCCTTGGGTACGCCGGTGGAGCCGGAGGTGAAGATGATGTAGGCGGTATCGGTGGCCCGCAGTGGTGCGCGCCGGTCGTCGTCGGTGACGGGGTCGCCGGACAGGGTGTCGATGTGCGCGGCGACGGTGTCGTCGTCGAGGACGAGCCAGTTCACGGAGTCGGGTAGTTCGGGTCGCGCCGCGGCGACTGTGACGCCGAGTGCGGCGCCGGAGTCGGACACCATCTGTTCGATGCGGCTCGCCGGGTAGCGGGGGTCCACCGGCACATAGGTGGCGCCGGATTTCACGACCGCCCACCACATGATCACCGAGGCCACCGACCGGGTGGCGGCGACGAGTACCGGGTTCTCCGGTGCGGCGCCGTGCCGGACGAGTGCGCGGGCCAGCCGGTTGGATCGAAGGTCGAGTTCGGTGTAGGTGAGTGCGGTGTCGCCGGCGACGAGGGCGAGACCGTCGCCGTTGTCGCGGACGGCGGCGGCGAACGCGTCCGGTAGCAGGGCGGGTGCGCCTTCGAGGCGCGGTCCGACCTGGGAGACGAGCGCGGTGTGTTCGTCGGTGTCGAGCCAGTCGAGATCGCCGACCGGTGTCGCCGGATCGGCGGCGACGGCTTCCAGGACCCGGATCAGTCGCTGGGCGAACCCGGCGACCGTCGCTTCGTCGAACAGGTCGCGGGCGAAGATCAGCATGCCGGAGATGCCCTGTGCCGCGCCGCCGGTGCCGTAGTTGTCGGAGACGACGAGTTGCAGGTCGAATTGGCACATGCCGGTGTCGACGTCGGCGCGGGACACGGTGACGTCGGGGAGCGCCACGTCGACCGTGGACAGGTTCTGGAACGCCAGCGCGATCTGGAACAGCGGATGCCGGTCGGCGGAACGTTCCGGTTTCAGTTCTTCCACGACCCGTTCGAACGGTACGTCAGCGTGTTCGAAGGCCTGCAGATCGGTTTCCTTCGTGCGTGTCAGCAGGTCGGTGAAGGGTTCGCCGGCGTGGATGGGAGTGCGCAGCACCAGGGTGTTGACGAACATGCCGACGAGGTCGTCGAGTCCGGGTTCGCCGCGGCCGGCGACAGGGGTGCCGATGACCACATCGTCGCTGCTGCTCAGACGGCCCAGTACCGCTGCCAGGGCAGCGTGCAGGACCATGAACAGGGAGGTGCCGCGGGAGCGGGCCAGTTCGGTCAGTTTGCCGTGTAGATCGGCGCCGATATCGAGCGGGACGCGGCCACCGGCCAGGGATGCGACCGCGGGGCGGGGCCGGTCGGCCGGTAGGTCGAGCCGGTCGGGTGCGCCGGCCAGTGTGGTGCGCCAGTACTCCAGTTGCGCCGACATGAGCGAGGCGGGGTCCTGCGCGGAGCCCAGGGTCCGGCGCTGCCACAGTGCGAAGTCGGCGTACTGCACCGGCAGGGGTTCCCACAGCGGCGCATGGCCGGCGGTGCGGGCGGCGTAGGCGCGCATCACGTCGCGGGCCAGCGGGCCCATGGACTGGCCGTCGCCGGCGATATGGTGCACGACCAGGACCAGCAGGTATTCCGCGGTGTGACCGTCGGTGTCGAGGGCGAACAGTTCGACACGCATCGGCACCTGCACGGTGACGTCGAAGCCGCGGCGCATGAATTCGCCGACCACGTCGGGGATCAGGGACGGTGCGATGTGTACGGGTTCCAGGGTGATCTCGGGTTCGTCGAGGATCACCTGCTCGGGTTCGCCGGCGGTTTCGGGGTAGATGGTGCGCAGCACTTCGTGGCGTCCGGCGACGTCGCGCAGGGCGGTGGCGAGGGCTTCGGTGTCCAGGTCGCCGGTCAGTCGCAGCATCACCGGGATGTTGTAGGCGGCGGAGTCGGGTTCGAAGCGGTTGAGGAACCACATCCGCTGCTGTGCCAGCGACAACGGGATGGGGTCGGGGCGCGCTCCGGCGGTGAGGGGTATCCGGTCGCCGCCGGTGAGGGTTTCCACGTGGGCGGCGAGTCCTGCGACGGTGGGTGTTTCGAACATCGACCGCACCGGAACTCGCACACCGAGGGCGGCTCCGACGCGCGCCACGGCCAGGGAGGCGCTGAGCGAGTCGCCGCCGAGTTCGAAGAAGTTGTCGTCGGCGCCCACCCGGGCGATGCCGAGCACATGGTGGAAGGCTTCGGCGACCACCGTTTCCGCCGGTGTCGAGGGTGCGCGGTATTCCTGGGTGGCGAAGACCGGGTCCGGTAGGCGGGTGCGGTCCAGTTTTCCGTTGGAGGTCAGTGGGAGTTCGTCGAGGACGAGGACCGCGGCGGGCACCATGTAGGCGGGTAGGGCTTCGGCCAGGCCGGCGGTCAGGTCCTCGCCGGACACGGTGTGGCCGGCGGTGGGCACCACATAGGACACGAGCACTGCCGGCCGGTCCTCGGTGGTGCGGGGCACCGTCACCGCGAACGCCACATCCGGGCGCGCGCCGAGGACGGCGTCGATCTCCCCCAGTTCGATCCGGTTGCCGCGGATCTTTATCTGGAAATCGTTGCGTCCCAGGAATTCCAGGTCATCGGTGTCGGTGCGGCGCACGATATCGCCGGTGCGGTACATGCGGTGACCGGGTTCGTCGAACGGGCAGGCCGTGAAGCGGGCGGCGCTCAGTCCGGCGCGGCCGATGTAGGAGTCGGCCAGGCCGGGTCCGAACAGGTACAGTTCGCCCGCGACCCCGGCCGGCACCGGCCGCAGCCAGGTGTCGAGGACCACGGCCGAAACCGGTCCGCTCGGTCCGCCGATGGTGATCGGTTCGCCCGGGGTGAGTGCGGCGTTCGAGGTGGCCCAAATCGTGGTTTCGCTGGGACCGTAGAGGTTGACCATGGCGCGGTTGGGCGCCCACCGCTCGACGAGTTCGGGGCCGACCGGTTCGCCGGCGCTGCAGAGCACCCGGAGTTCGCCGAGGCCCTCGTGTGGGAGGGTCGCCAACGCGGAGGGGGTCAAAAGGGTGTGGGTGATGCGCTCACGCCGCATCAGGGCGGCCAGTTCCGGGCCGCCGTACACGTCCGGTGGCGCGATGACCAGCCGGCCGCCGGAGCCGTGCGCCATCAGCAGTTCGAACACCGAGGCGTCGAAGTTGGGTGAGGCGACCTGCAGGACGGTTGCGGCGGGGCCGGCCCCGAGTATCCGGCGTTGCGCCGCCATTACATCGGGGAGTGCCCGGTGGGTCACCAGAACACCCTTGGGGGTGCCGGTGGATCCGGAGGTGTAGATCACATACGCCGGATGGTCCGGGTGGATCGGTCCGCCGCGTTCGGCATCGGTGATCGGTGCGGACAGGGCCGGATCGCCGCTGCCGGTCTCCATTCCGGTGTCCACGATGAGCCAGTCGACGTTGTCGGGCAGGCGCGGCCGGGACGCGGCATCGGTGACTCCCAGGGTGGCGCCGGAGTCCGACAGGAGGAATTCGATGCGGTCGGCGGGCAGGTTCGGGTCCATCGGCAGGAACGTGGCGCCCGCTTTCGCGGCGGCCCACGCGGTAACGATCGCGTCGAGGGACCGGGGCAATGCGGCGGCGACCAGGGTTCCGGGGCGGCCGCCGCGGCGCAGCAGCAGCCGGGCGAGGCGGTTCGCGTGGGCGTCGAGCTGCCGGTAGGTCAGCGCGCGCGAACCGAAGGTGACCGCGATGGCGTCGGGGGCGGCGGCCACGGTGGCGGCGAACAGCCCGCCGAGGGTGGTGGCGGGGAGGTGCCGCGTGCGGGGGGCGGGCAGGACCGGGTCCTGCCCGTCGTTCGAGGGGAGCTCGGCGAGTCGGGTGGCCGGGTCGTGGGCGATGCGATGCAGCAGTTCGACGAATCGGTCGAGGATGGCGTGCGCCTGCGCGGTGTCGAAGGAGTGGTCGAGGAAACGCAGGGTGATGTGCAGGCCCTGCCCGGTCTCGTGCTCGTCCTGTTTCGGTGCGACGACGAGACTCAACGGGTACGGGGTGGCGTCGACGCCGGTGATCTCGTCCACGCGCAGGCCCGCGGATTCGACGAGTTGCTGCAGGGCCGGCCGGTCCACGGGGAAGGACTGGAAGGCGATCGCGGTGTCGAACAGTTCGGTGGTCCCGGCGCTGCGGTGGATATCGGGGAGCCCGACGTAATGGTGGTCGAGCATGCGGGCGTGCTGGTCCTGCAGATGTGTGAGCAACTCTCGCAGTGATGCCGCCGGGTCGAGCCGGACTCGGACCGGGATCGTGTTGAGGAACATGCCGAGGGTCTGATCGACACGGGACAGTTCCGGGGGGCGGCCGGAGACCGCGGAACCGAAGATCACGTCGGTTTCGCCGGTGAGGGTGCGCAGGTTCAGCGCCCACGCGGCGGCGACGGCCGTGTTGACGGTGACGGCGGCGTCGGCGGCCACGGCCCGCAGGCGTGCGACATGGCCGGCCGGTAGTTCGGCGGTGACCTCGGCGGCCGCGGCGTCGGCCGTTCCGGTGCCGCGGGCGACGCGAGTGGGTGAATCCACGTCCGCGTATTCCTGCGCCCAGGCGGCCTTGGAAGCGGTGAGGTCCTGGCGGGTGAGCCAGGTCAGGTAGTCGCGGTAGGAGGGGGCTTCGCCGGCGGCGCCGATGTGTTCGGGCGCGCCGTAGTAGTCGAGTAGTTCTCGTAGCAGCAGCGGCATCGACCAGCCGTCCAGGATGACATGGTGGTTGGTGATCAGCAGCCGGGCCGCACCGGATTCGGCGCGGATGAGGGTGAAGCGGATCAGGGGTGGGGCCGACAGGTCGAACCCGGCGGCCGCGTCGGCGGTGGCGATGCGGTCCCATTCGGCGGTGAGGTCGTCGCCGCGGGCCGCGAGATCGACTTCCCGGTACGGCACTTCGGCGTGGTCGAGGACGATCTGGCACGGTCCGGCGGGGGTTTGCGCGAACGCGGCACGCAGGATGTCGTGCCGGTCGACCACCGCCTGCGCGGCCTGCCGCAGGCGGTCGCCGTCGACGCGGCCGGTGAAGCCGATCACCGTCTGCACGGTGTATGTGTCTGCGGCGGCGGGATCGAAGGTGGAGTGGAAGTGGATGCCGGATTGCATGGGCGACAGCGGCCACACATCGGCCAGGGTGTCGTATCGCTGTTCCAGTTGCTCGATATCGGCTCGGGTGAGGGTGACGAGCGGGAAGTCCGCGGGCCGGTAGGCGCGGTCCTCGATACGGTGCGCGCGCCCCGGTAGGTCCGCGGTGGTCGTGGTGTCGGAGTCGTGCCGGGCCATCGCGGCCAGAGCGGCGACGGTTTTACCCTCGAACACATCGCGCGGAGTGAGGGTCAGCCCGGCCGAACGCGCCAGCGCCACCAGCCGCATCGAGACGATGCTGTCGCCGCCGAGGGCGAAGAAGTTGCTGTCGGCGGAGACGGTGTCCAGATGCAGGACTTCGGTGAACAGCTGCGCCAGAACACGCTCGGCGGGAGTGGACGGCGCCCGGCCGGGTGCCTGCTCGGCGCGGAACACGTGGCGGCGCAGCGCTGCGCGGTCGATCTTGCCGACCGGGGTCAGCGGCATCGCGTCGAGTTCCACGATCGCGGCGGGATTCATGTAGCTGGCCAGCGACTCGGCGAGGTCGTCGTGTAGTGCCGCCACATCGAGGGCGGTCCCCGGAGCGGAGACGACATAGGACACCAGGACCGGTTCTCCGGCCGGGCCGTCCTGGGCGACGGTGGCCACCTGCGCGACGGCCGGGTGGCGGGCCAGGTGGGCGTCGACCTCACCCGGTTCTATACGCAGGCCGTGGATCTTGACCTGCTGGTCGCTGCGGCCCAGGTATTCCAGTTCCGGGCCGGTACGGCCGTGCACCCACCGCACCGAGTCACCGGTGCGGTACATGCGGTCGCCGTGAGCCGAGTGCGGGTCGGCGACGAACCGGGAGGCGGTGACGGCCGGGCGGTCGTAGTAGCCGCGGGCCAGGCCGGGCCCGCCGAGATACAGTTCCCCGGCGACCCCGGGCGGTACCGGTCGCAGCCACATGTCGAGCACCGCGGCCGTCACGCCGCGGATCGGGCCGCCGATGGTGACCGGTTCACCGGGATGCAGCACCTCGGATCCGGTTGCCCAGATGGTGCATTCGGTCGGCCCGTAGTGGTTCATGAGCCGGCGGCCGGGTGCCCAGTGGTTCACCAGATCGGTTCCGGTGGCCTCGCCGACGACCGCGACCGTGCCCAGTGCGGGCAGTCCGGCCGGATCCATGGTGCCCAGGACCGACGGGGTGATGATGGCGTGGGTGACGCGCTGGGCGCGCAGCAGTTCTTCGAGATCGCTGCCGCCGTACACCTGCGGCGGTGCCACCAGCAGGCAGGCGCCGCTGCTGTGGGCCAGCAGCAGTTCGGAGACACAGGCGTCGAAGCCCGGCGAGGCGACCTGGAGCACCGTCGAATCGGTGGACGCGGCGAACGCCTCGGCTTGGGCGGCGACGACATCGGCCAGGCCGCGGTGAGTGATGTGCACCGCTTTCGGTTTACCTGTCGACCCGGAGGTGTAGATGAGGTAGGCGGCGTTGCCGGGGTGCAGGTGTGCGGGAGTGACCGGTTCGGTGCCGGGCTCGGGTGGCCCGGTGAGGTCGGCGATGAGCCAGTCCACCGTGGTCGGGAGATTCGGGGCGACCGTGTCGGCGGTGATGCCGAGCGTGCTGCGGGAATCGGCCAGTAGTTCGGCGAGGCGTTCGGGCGGGTTGGCGGGATCGAGGGGCACGAACGCCGCACCGGTGCGGGCCACCGCCCAGATCGCGACGGCCAGTTCGGCGGAGCGCGGCAGGGCCAGGGCCACGAATGTTTCCGGGGCGGCGCCGCGTTCGATGAGCCGATGCGCCAAGGCGTCGGCGCGCCGATCGAGTTCGCGGTAGGTCAGGGTGGTGTCACCGGAACGGACGGCCGGTGCGTCCGGGTAGCGGCGCGCGGTGGCCGACAGGATGTCGTGCAGGGTGCGTTCCCCGGCCGGTGGCGCGCCACGGACCGAGCGCAGTTCGGCGCGTTCGCTGTCGCGGGCGGCGGACACGGCGGCGATCCGGCGATCCGGGTCGGTGACGAGCCGGGTCAGCAGCAGTTCGAATCGTTCGAGCAGCGTGCGGGCGGTGTCGGTGTCGAAGTGGTCGGTGGCGAAACGCAACGTCACCGTGTAGGTGCTGTTCTCCTCGGTGCCGGAGGCGTCTCGCGCCGGCGGGGTCACCTGCAGGCTCAGCGGATACGGGGTGGCGTCCTGGGCGTCGATTTCGATGAGCCGCAGCCCGGCGGCACCGAGATCACGGGACAGTCCTTCGCGGTCGAGCGGATAGGACTCCAGCACCGTCACCGTGTCGAACATGTCGGCGATGCCGGTGGCCCGCTGGAGTTCGGCCAGGCCGATGTGCCGGTGCGCCAGCATCGAAGCCTGTTCGGATTGGACGCGGGTCAGCAGATCGGCGACGGTCTCGTGGGGATCCGTGCGGACCCGCACCGGCAGGGTGTTGATGAACAGTCCGACCATGTGCTCGACGCCCTGGATATGTGGCGGGCGCTCCGAGACCGTGTTCCCGAACACCACATCGGCGCGGCCGGTGAGTGTCGTGAGCAGCAGCGCCCACGCGACCTGGATGGCGGTGTTGGCGGTGACTCCGTGGGTGCGGCCCAGGCCGAGTATCGCGGCGGTGGTCGCGGCGTCGAGCGCGCGGCCGGTTTCGCCGCTGTGCGCGGTGACCGCACGGTCGGGGCGCGCGGTGACCCGTGTCGGGCTCTCGACGCCGGCGAGCATCCGCTGCCACGCCTCGGTCGCCGCGTCGCGGTCCCGGTCGTGCAGCCACTGCAGATAGTCGCGGTAGGAGCGCGGCGGGGCGAGTGCGGCGGCCTGGTCGCCGGAGGCGTACAGCACGAGCAGTTCGTGGATCAGCAGCGGCATCGACCAGCCGTCGAGTACGAGATGATGGTTGGTGACCAGCAGCCGGTACTCATCGGTGCCGGTGCGCACGAGATGGAAACGCAGCAGCGGCGGACGAGCCGGGTCGAACGGTGCGGTGGCCGCGACCGCGAGCTCGCGGAAGGCGCGGTCGCGCGCCTCGGGGTCGGGGGCCTCGCGCAGATCGGAGTACTGCCAGTCGGCCCGGGTGTCGCCGAGCACGAGCTGGCGGGGGCCGCCGGTGCTCTCGACGAACGCGGTGCGCAGGCTGTCGTGGCGGTCGACGAGTGTCTGGGCGGATCGGTGCATCCGGTCCGTGTCGACCTCGCCGGCGAAGGTGAGCGCCGCCTGCACCGTGTAGCCGTCGGTGGTGTCGCGGTCGTAGACGGCGTGGAACAGCAACCCGGCCTGCAGTGCGGTCAGCGGCCACACGTCGGTCAGCGACGGGTAGTCGCGCAGCCACTGGTCGATGTCGTCCTGTGACACGGTGACCAGCGGGAAATCCGAAGGGGTGAAGCCGCCCGCGGATTCGGAGCGGATATGGCCGGCCAGGGCCCGCAGCGCCCGCACCCACAGGCCGGCGAGTTCGTCGACCTCGGCGGCGTCGAGCACTTGTGCGGCGAATTCCCAGGTCGCGTCCAGTTCGAGGCCGTCGGGTCCCGGTTCGGCGATCGCGTTGATATCGAGCAGCGCGGGCAGCGCCATCCGCGGATCGCTCGTCGCGGTCAACGAGGTGAACTCACGGGTGGGTGTCCACGCCCCCGAATGTTCGCGGACACCCACCCGCCCCAGATAGTTGAAACTGATCTGAGGTTCCGGTGAGCTGCCCAGCTCGGTGCTGCCCTGTGGGTCGAGGCAGCGCAGCATGCCGTAGCCGATGCCGTTGTCCGGCACCGCCCGCAGCTGCTCTTTTACCTGCTCGACGGCGCGTCCCGCGGCCGCTCCGCCGGCGAACGCCTCCTCCGGGTCGATATCGTGGAGTTCCAGCCGGATCGGGAACCGGGTGGTGAACCAGCCCACCGTGGCGCTGAGGTCGGCGCCCGGCACCGCCTGATCCTCGCGGCCGTGCCCTTCCAGCGAGATCAGTTCCGCGCCGGCGGCCATGCCGCGCCGGCGTCGCCACTCACCCAGCGCCAGCGCGAGCGCCGTCAGCAGCGGGTCGTTGGCGTTGCCGTGGTAGCGGGCCGGGACGGTGGTGAGCACCGCCTCGGTGATATCGGCGGGAATACGGATCCGGACGCGGCCCGCCGTCGCCACGACATCGCGTTGGGGGTCCAGGCGGCGTGGCCCGAGCAGCCGGTCACCCAGTTCGTGGATACCGCGCCACAGGCCGAGTTCGGTGGCGCGCCGGGCCGGCGCCTGTTCGACCAGGCCGTGCGCCCAGCGCCGCACCGACGTGCTGGGCGCGGGGAACTGTGGTTCGCCGCCCTCGGACACCTGCGCCCAGGCCTGCGCGAGGTCGGTGAGCAGGATCCGCCAGGACACGGCGTCGACGGCGAGGTGGTGGATCACCAGCCACAGCAGGTCGGGGCCGGTGGGGTCCTGCAGCCGGACGGCCTGCAGCAGTACCCCGTCGGCGGGGTCCAGGCGGTCCGCGGCCGCCTGCAGGTGGCTGTCGACCTCGGCGGCGTCGCGCCGGGTCAGTGTCACCGCTGTCAGGGCGGTGTCGGCGTCGACCGTCCCGCGGTCGAGGACGTCGACGAACCGATCCAGTGATTCGGCGCCGCGCAGGACGGCACGCAGCATGTCGTGCCGGTCCAGCACGGCCTGTAGGGCGCGGACCAGATCCGCGTGGTCGACGTCGTCCGGGAGCTGCACGAGGGTGGCCTGCGCGAACCGGTTGTAGTGCCCGCGGGCGAGCATGGCGTGCATGATCGGCGACAGCGGCATCGGCCCGACCCCGCCGCCGGGCAGTTCGGCCAGCCGCGGCGCGTCGGCGGCATCGGTCGCCACGGCGGCCAGCCCTGCGACGGTTTTGGCGTCGAACACATCCTGGGTGGAGAAGCTCAATCCGGCCGCCTTGGCGCGCGCCACCAGCTGGATCGACAGGATGCTGTCGCCGCCGAGCGCGAAGAAACTGTCGTCGGCCCCGGCCTGCGCGACTCCCAGCACCTCGGCGAACAGACCGGCCACCAGGTTCTCCCGGGGGGTGGCCGGTGCCCGCCCGGCCGGGGCGGTCCCGAAATCGGGTTCGGGGAGCGCTTTGCGGTCCAGTTTGCCGAACGCGTTCACCGGCAGGCTGTCCAGCGGCAGGATCACCGCGGGAACCATGTGCGGGGGCAGGGTTTCGCGGGCGTAGCGCTGCAGGTCGACGGTGTCGATCCGGCGGCCGTGTACGGGAACGACATAGGTGGCGAGCACAGTCGCGTCGGCCTTGTTGCGCACCGGCACGGTGACCGACAGGTCCACGTCGGGATGCCCGGTGAGAGCGGCGTCGATCTCACCCGGCTCGATCCGGTAGCCGCGGATCTTGACCTGGAAATCGCTGCGTCCCATCAGTTCCAGCGTCATCTCGTCGCCGTCACCGGACCAGCGCGCGAGGTCGCCGGTGCGATACATGCGGTCCCCGGGGTCGCCGTAGGGGCCGGCGACGAAGCGGGCCGCGGTTTCGCCGAAACGGTGACTGTAGCCGCGCGCAAGGCCCGGCCCGGCCAGATACAGTTCGCCGGCGGTGCCTTTGGGGACCGGTTGCAAGGCCCGGTCCAGCACCATGGCGGAGACGCCGCGGATCGGTCCGCCGACGGTGAGATCACGGTTGGGTTCGATGGGGGCTCCGGCGGCGGTGATGGTGGTCTCGGTGGGACCGTATTCGTTGTACATCGTCCAGGACCCGGTCCACCGTTCGATGACGTGTGGCGGGCACACGTCTCCACCGACCACCACGACACGCAGATCGGTGAGCGGCTCGGGGTCGACGGTCGCCAGCACGGCAGGGGTCAGTGTCAGATGTGTGACGCGTTGTTCGGCGAGCAGCCGGGTCAGCGGTTCGCCGCCGATCACTTCCGGCGGCACGATCACCAGGGTGGCGCCGGCGGCGAAGCAGGTGAGGAACTGTTCCTGCGAGGCATCGAAACTGGGTGAGAGAGCATAGGATACGCGGGCTGACGCGTCGATACCGTAGGTGTCGCCGCGGTCGGTGATGAGGTTCGCCAGTCCGGTATGGGTGACCTGCACCCCTTTCGGGAGCCCGGTGGATCCCGACGTGTAGGTGAGATAGGCCAGGTCGGCGGGCCGCAGTGGGCGGATCCGGTCGGCGTCGGTGATCGGATCGGCCGGGTAGGGCTCGTATGCCCGCCGGGCGCCGGGATCGTCCAGCACGACCGGGCGCACCTGCCGGGGCAGCCGTTCCCGGTGGTCGTCGACGGTGATCGCCACCGCCGCACCGCTGTCGACGACCATGTGCTCGATACGGGCGGGCGGATACTCCGGATCGACCTGCACGATGGCGGCCCCCGTTTTGGCGACCGCCCACGCCGCGACCACCGACTCCACCGAGCGCCGCAACAGGATCGCCACCGCGGTTTCCGGCCCGGCCCCCGCAGCGATGAGATGGCGGGCCAACCGGGAGGACTCGGTGTCCAGTTCGTCGTAGGTCACGGTGCGGCCGGGCGCGGCGATCGCGGTGCCGCGACGGTGACGGCGGGCGGTCTCGGCGAGGATGTCGGGCAGCAGCCGAGTGCCGGTGCCGTGGGGTCCGCGCACGGGCAGCAGTGCGGCCCGCTCCTGTGCTTCGAGCAACGGCAGCCCGCTGACCCGGTTCTCTGTTCCGCCGGCGAGGAACTCGTGCAGGAACATGAGGAATCGCCGGTGATGCCCGGCGAGTTCGGCGGCACTGTAGATGTCCGGGTTGCCCTGGAAATCGATGTGGGTGCTGTCGCGGCCCGCGCCCGGATAGATGTTGACGAACAGGTCGGCGGTCGGGCCGGAGGTGAGCACGTGGAGACGACCGGTCGTCTCCCCCAGCACGATTTCGTTGTCCACCATCATGAGGTTCACGGCCGGACCGAACGAGGCCGCCTCGTCCCGGGCGATCCCCATATCGTGGAAGATGTCTTCCTGGCGGTAGCGCTGCCGGCGAAGCGCGCTGGTCAGTTCGCTCTGGGTGGCGTCGATCAGCTCCCCGACGGTGCGGTCGGTGACCTGCACGCGCAGCGGCACCACATTGGCGACCATGCCACCCGAACGGCGCAGCACCGCCGAATGCCGGCCCGATACCGGCAGGCTCAGCAGCACCTCGTCGCTTCCGGTCATCCGGGCCAGGTAGGCGGCGAACGCCCCGACGACGATCGGGGTGACGCTGGTACCGCGGTCGGTGACCACGCTGTCCAGCAGTCGCGCAGTGTCTTCCGGCAAGGGGGCGCTGACGAGTTCGGGGTGGATGGTGGGTTTGCTGACGCGTCCGGCCAGGCTGACCACGGGCGGAGCGCCCGCGAGGTGTTCGGTCCAGTACTTGCGGTCGTTGTCGAAGCGTTCCGATCCTCGGTACGCGAGATCCTGTTCGATGATGTCGCCCAGGTCTTTCGCGGTGGCCGGGGGTGCGTCGTCTCCGTGTATCCACGCGTTGTACAACTCGGTGATGCGGTGCACCATCGTCACCGCGGCGAACCCGTCCAGGGCGATATGGTGCGCGCGCTGATACCACAGGTAGTGGTTGTCGCCCACCTGGTACACGATGCACTTCATGAGATAGTCGCCGAGCAGGTCCAGTGGCGCCGAATAGTCCTCGACCATGAGGCGATGCGCGGTCGCGACCGGATCGGCACGGCGGCGCAGGTCCACCACCGAGGCCGGTGATCCGGTCTCGTCGATGTACTGGCACGGTTCGCCGTCGACCTCGATCAGATGGAGGTGCCCGGGACCGAATTCGCGGTCGGCGGCCTGGCAGGCCTCCAGGAGCAGGTCGGGTTGCAGTTCACCGACGATCTCGACGTATTGGGCCACCGAGATCGGTGACGAGCCCGCGAGGTGCTGGGCGAACCAGATCCCTCGCTGGGCGGCCGACAACCGGAGGACGTCGCGGCGTGGCGGGCCGGTGAATGTGACACCCGAACCGTTACCCGAAGCCGAGTGGTCTGTTGCGGAGGAGTCGACCTCCGATGAATCCGACCGGCTCGGACCGCTGTCGATATTGCGCTTGGACTGGGTCACCTGTCCTCCATTTCCCGGCATCGGGGAAACCGGCCGATTAAGCCGGTCATTTCTCCTGAAATGCGCAGGGGATTTCAGTGGAACAACAATTTATGTCGCCAAATCGAGACTTGCCCATCGGTGGTGGCAGGCGGTAGCGCCCACCCTGTCTCGCTTCGAATCCGAAAAGAAATAATTGGAGTCGGTCCATACCCGGTGTCATAAAAACCGGGACTCAACCTGTCATCCGGCCGGATCTATCGGAAAGCCACCGGAAGACATGAGATATTCCGCCGTTCTTCGGCGGGCCGGGTGGCTGCGCAACCGGCACCCGGCGTGCCTGCCGTCTTCGGAGTCCGAACTGCGTGTGCACGCATCGTTACCTTTCATGGTTTGGGATACATGCAGGTCACGAATGTGGCTCGGAGTTATGTCGGGGTCGCTGAGCGGGAAGCGAACGATGTCGGTAGTCATCGGTTGCACCAAATCGCCTTCTGGCCGTGGCTTACCTTTGCGCCTGTTGTCCCGGCGGATTCTCCGCGACCCCGACAATCGGGAGAATCCATGTCGTGCCGATCTGCCCGTAATTCGAGCAATCGGACCGGCAGTCGTCGAAGTGGGTTCTCGATAATCTCGACGACCAGCTTCGGAACGCCATAATAAGCGAGTTCGAGCGAGGTCCGCAACGCCAGGCCCCAGAGCCTCTTGAAGGCCGCCCGAAAGGGGCTGCGGGAGCGGAATTGATGCTTCGGCGTATCAGATGATTCGGCAGCCGGTTCCGAAATCGTCCCGCCGGTGCGGATCGGCGCGGGCCCGTTCCGGGAAATGCGCGGCCGCAGGGCGGCCCGGAGGGGCGGCCGGGCGCGGTGCCGTGCGCGGAAGCGGCGCAATCGCGTACGGATGTCCGGCGGGGCGTGCGGAGGGCACGCGTGAGCGCCGCACGCCCGATGGGTGCGGCGGCAGGACTCAGGCGGTGGGCCGGAGGCTGGACAGCACCCGGATGGCGTCCGACAACGGGATCATGCGCTCGGGCTGCTCGCTGGACAGCCCCAGTTCGATGTACTGGCGGATCAGCATCGATGGTGTGAGACAGTGCGCCGCGGCGACCTCGCGTATACGTTCACGCATATCCTGCGGAAGCTTGAGCGAGGTCGTGACCATTCCGCGTTCGACCTCGTCGGTGGTCGGCGGGAGCGGCGGCACCTGCGCGGTGTCGTCGAAGGCCAGCCCATCGAGGAACTGTTCGGCTTCGGCGGCGCTGCGCGGGAAACCGGGGTCGTGTTCGTTATTCATCTCGGGTCGCCTCCCATGCGGTGAATTCGGCGAGCTGACGGTCCCCCATGGGCGCGGCCATGAGGATCTGCCACCGGTCGGGGTGCGAACGCGGTCGCAGGACCACCACCAGTGGCCGCCCGTCCTCGGTACGGCCCCATACGGTGAGCACCGCCAGTCCCTGAGCGGTGGTCGCCGGACGCGACCACCGCCGCGGCGAGTACAGCACCTCCACCACTTCCCAGGCCGCGACCTCGAAGTGCCGAAGGAACGGTTCGCTGGATGCGTGCCATTCGTACTCCACGACTGCCACGATAATACCTCGGTATTACCGAGGTGACGGCGCGATCTGTCCGGTGAGTGCGGCGCGGGGTCCGTGTGGTCCGGTCGGCGGGCGCCGGCCGTTCTCGCGGCCGGCGCTGCCGTGCCCGCGCAGCCGAAGACGGCCGTAGCGATTGCGGTGATAACCCTGCGGCGGGCCGCGCGCCGCATATATTCTGCTCCTCCCGGGCGGCCCGGCCCGTTCGTGAAGCGTGGGGGTCGCATCCCAGGAAACCTGGACAGAACTGGGCTTGCCCGGCGCCAAGATCTTGATTCAAACTAATACTTGATTGATTCAAGAAAACCGGTAAGCTCCGAATCGTGACCACGACCGCGGAGTTCGAGAACATGTTGCGCGGGGCCGCGCTCCGTGTGACCGCACCCCGTCTGGCGGTGCTGCGCGCGGTACACCAGAGCCCGCACGCCGATACCGACTCGATCATCGCCCGGGTACGCGACTCCCTGGGTGCGGTATCGCATCAAGCGGTGTACGACGTGTTGCGCGCGCTCACATCCGCCGGCCTGCTGCGCCGGATCCAGCCCACCGGTTCGGTGGCCCGGTACGAGACCCGGGTCGCCGACAACCACCACCATCTCGTGTGCCGCGGCTGCGGCGCGATCGCCGACGTCGATTGCGCCACCGGCTCCGCACCCTGCCTGACCGCCGCCGACGACCACGGTTTCACCATCGAGGAAGCCGAGGTCATCTACTGGGGCCTGTGCCCCGACTGTTCTGTATCGACCGATTCGTAACGACCCCTGTTTCACCGGAAGGAACGCAGTGTCCGACAGCACCACAGGCCAGTGCCCGTTCGCGGCCAAACACCCCACGACGGGTGCCGGCAACCGTGACTGGTGGCCCAACCAGCTCAACCTGAAGATCCTGCGCAAGAACGCGCCCGCATCCGATCCGATGGAGCCCGACTTCGACTACGCGACGGAGTTCAAGACCCTCGACCTGAACGAGGTCCGTCGCGATATCACCGAGATCCTGACCAACTCCCAGGACTGGTGGCCCGCCGACTTCGGTCACTACGGCCCGCTGATGGTCCGGATGGCCTGGCACAGCGCCGGCACCTACCGCACCATCGACGGCCGCGGCGGCGGTGGTGGCGGCATGCAGCGTTTCGCGCCACTGAACAGCTGGCCCGACAACGGCAACCTGGACAAGGCCCGCCGACTGCTGTGGCCGGTCAAGAAGAAGTACGGCAAGAAGCTGTCCTGGGCCGACCTCATGATCTTCGCCGGTAATGTCGCCCTGGAATCCATGGGATTCGAGACCTTCGGCTTCGCCGGCGGCCGCGCCGACCTGTGGGAACCGGACGAGGACGTCTACTGGGGCCCCGAGTCGGTATGGCTGGAAGACGAGCGCTACACCGGTGACCGCGATCTGGAGAGCCCGCTGGGTGCGGTCCAGATGGGCCTGATCTATGTCAACCCCGAAGGGCCGAACGGTAATCCGGACCCGCTGGCCTCGGCCGTGGACATCAAGGAAACATTCGGCCGGATGGCGATGGACCACGAGGAGACCGTCGCGCTGATCGCCGGCGGTCATACCTTCGGCAAGACCCACGGCGCCGGCGATGCCGCGCTGGTCGGCGCCGAACCCGAGGGCGGGCTCATCGAGCAGCAGGGTCTCGGCTGGAAGAGCACACACGGCACCGGTAAGGGCGCCGACGCGATCACCAGCGGTCTGGAGGTCACCTGGACCACCAAGCCGACCCAGTGGACCAATGATTTCTTCGAGATCCTGTTCGGTTACGAATGGGAGCTCACCAAGAGCCCGGCCGGCGCCAACCAGTGGGTGGCCAAGGACGCCGACGCGATCATCCCGGACGCGCATTCGGATGCCCGTAAGAAGCCGACCATGCTGACCACCGACCTCGCCTTGCGCTTCGATCCCGAGTTCGAGGTCATCTCGCGGCGCTTCCTGGAGAACCCGGATCAGTTCGCGGACGCCTTCGCCCGCGCCTGGTACAAGCTGACCCACCGCGATATGGGCCCGATCGAGCGGTATCTCGGCGCGGAGGTGCCCTCCGAGGTGCTGATCTGGCAGGACCCGATCCCGCCCGTGGATTTCGAGGTGATCGACGAGGCCGATATCGCCGCGCTCAAAGAGCAGGTGCTGACCGCGGGCCTGACCGTGCCGCAGCTGGTCTCCACGGCGTGGGCGTCGGCGTCGACGTTCCGGTCCAGTGACAAGCGCGGCGGCGCCAACGGCGCCCGCATCCGCCTGGAACCGCAGAAGAGCTGGGATATCAACGAACCCGAGCAGCTGGCGACCGTGCTGAGCGCGCTGGAGAAGATCCAGGAATCGTTCAACGGCGCCCAGACCGGCGGCAAGAAGGTATCGCTGGCCGACCTGATTGTGATCGCCGGCGCCGCCGGTGTGGAACAGGCCGCGAAGGCGGCGGGTGTGCAGGTCACCGTACCGGTGACGCCCGGTCGTAACGACGCGTTGCAGGAGCAGACCGATGTCGACTCCTTCGGGGTGCTCGAACCGCGCGCCGACGGGTTCCGCAACTACATCGGCAAGGGCCACCGGCTGCCGTCGGAGCACCTGCTGATCGACCGCGCGAACCTGCTGAACCTGACCGCGCCGGAGATGACCGTGCTGGTCGGTGGTCTGCGGGTACTGGGCGCGAATTACAAGCAGTCGCAGCAGGGCGTGTTCACCGACAACGTCGGGACGCTGAGCAACGACTTCTTCGTGAACCTGCTCGATATGGGAATCGAGTGGAAGTCGATCGACGAATCCCAGGAGACCTTCGAGGCCCGCGATACCGCGACCGGCGAGGTCAAGTGGACCGGTACCCGCTACGACCTGGTGTTCGGCTCGAACTCCGAACTGCGCGCGGTGGCCGAGGTGTACGCGGCCGACGACGCGAAGGAGAAGTTCGTGCGCGACTTCGTCTCCGCCTGGAACAAGGTCATGAACGCGGATCGGTTCGATCTGGCCTGATCCGTCCGGTGTGACCGGACCGCGGTAGCGGATCGCCCGGGAGTCTTCGGATTCCCGGGCGATCCGTCGTTTACGGGGTCGGCGT
Organism: Nocardia sienata NBRC 100364; assembly: GCF_001613205.1. Taxonomy (GTDB): domain Bacteria; phylum Actinomycetota; class Actinomycetes; order Mycobacteriales; family Mycobacteriaceae; genus Nocardia; species Nocardia sienata. Next base: position 391,266 of record NZ_BDBX01000003.1, read on the forward strand.
TCGCGCGTCGTCGGGGGTAGTGGTGTATCCGAGCGGGTACCGCCGCGAAGCCAAAGCCCAGGCCAACCTGCAGGAAGGGCGGCACGACCTGGGCCGTACGGTGTTCCACGGCCACAAGGGTGAGGTCACCCGTGCCTACTTGGACGGGATGGAGAATCAACTGTCCGCGCTCGGCCTGATCTTGAATTGCATCGTGCTGTGGAATTCGGTGTACCTGGACCGGGCGGTACACCCGCTACGCGCCCAGGACTATCCGGTCCGCGACGAAGACGCCACCCGGCTGTCGGCGTTCATGCGCAAACACCTCCGTCTGGCCCCTACAATTTCAACCTGCCCGAGCTCGGCGGCACCCACCGGCCGCTACGCGACCCGGACGGCCCGGAGGACGACGAGTGACCAGCGGGTCGAATCAACGGCCTGATTCCGGTCCGTGGACATCCGCTACGGGGCAGCGAAGTTCGCTCGGTGGTCGTGAATCCACTGTCGATAGGTGCGTGGCTGCTCTGAGGGCAGGATCGTCGAAATGGGGGTTGGTTCGATCGGGTGCAGGATGGCGCGGTGGTAGTACCGCAGCAGTGAGTCGGCGATGTGGGGAGGGGTGTGCTGCTTGGTCAGCAGTTGATGACCGATGGCGGGGGAGACTTCTTCGAACCGGACCGGTCGGCCGAGGGCTTCGCCGATCAACTCCGCTTGTCCGGCTTGGGTGATCAGCTCCGGGCCGGTGAGCACGGGCGCAGTCCCGGCGAGACTGTCTTCCAGCATCGCGGCGGCCGCTGCGGCGGCCAGGTCTTGCTCATGGATCGGAGCGATGCGAGCCTTCGCGTGGGCGGCGCGAACGACGCCGTGTGCACGAATCGTGGGTGCCCACCACACGGTGTTGGTGGCGAACATGCCGGAGCGTAGGAATACCCATTCCATTCCGGTCTGTTCGATGCGGCGTTCGAGTTCGCGGTGTGCGACACCGGTGTGATTGTCGGGATGGTTGTCGAGCACCGACGAGGAGGACAGCAGCACGATGCGGCGCACACCGTGCGTAACCGCTTGAGACAGGAACTGCTCGGCGGTCCCGTGTACCGCGGCGGCGTTGAGGAATACCGTGTCGACCCCGTCGAGCGGGAACCGTCCATCCAGCGCCGGTACTGTATCGACTCCTGGAGGCAGGCCGGCGGCTGCGGGGTTGCGAGTGAGGGCTGTGACGTCGGCGCCGGCGGCGCGGAGCCGCTCGACGAGGGCTCGGCCTACGTTTCCGGTAGCTGCCGTGATCAAGAACATGCGTGTACTCCTTGTCGGTTGGAAAGTAGTTCAGTGGGTTCGTGCCGCGTCACGGCCGGCGATGCGGCCCCAGGTGAGGGCAGAAGCGATCGTCAGTCCCCCGGCGATGGTGCCGGGCCCGAAGACGGCCGCGGCTGCATTCCCCGCAGCGTAGAGACCGGGGATCGGGTGTCCTGTCCAATCGAGAACGCGGGCTTGCCGGTCGATACGGGCTCCGCCCTTGGTACCGACTGCTCCCGGGTGTACGGGGAGGGCGAAGAACGGGGGCTCGCTCACTGGACCGAGGTTCGGATGCGCTGCGGCCGGGTCTCCGAAAGCATGCTCGTAGCGGGAGCGTCCGCGGCCGAAATCCTCGTCGCGGCCGGTCGCGGCCATGGTGTTGAATCGGGAGACGGTGGCCGCCAGAGCGTCCGGGTCGATGCCGAGACGGGCGGCGAGATCGTGGATGCTGTCCGCTTGGATCAGCCAGTCCGGTGCCTGCGAGCCTGCGGGGATGCCTGCGACCGAGTACTTGGCACGGAATTGAGCGTCGCCGATCGCCCAGGCCGGCAGGTTTCTGGGCCGGTGGGTGTTGGGGTCGAGTTCGGCGAAGGCAGCGGCGCAGTTGTGGCTGGACTCGTTGACGAACCGGTGCCCGGCGGCGTTGATCCAGAGCACGTGTGGCAGTGACCGTTCCGGCAGCACCAGTTGCGCCTGAGGTGTCGCTTGCAGGTCGGGCCAGACCGTGCCGGGGGCCTGGTAGGCGGGCCAGGACCAGTACTCTCCCGGATACGCCATCGCCGCGCCGACCCGTCCGGCCAACCGCAAGCCGTCTCCGTTCTGCACCGGCGGGGTCACCGGGTGGGTGAGCGGCCCGGACAGCAATCGAGAACGCAATTCGGCGTCGTGTTCGAATCCCCCGGTGGCCAGAATGACGCCTCGCCGGGCACGCACCGTGCGGGCGGCACCGTCCTGTTCGGCCCGCACACCCGCGATCCGGCCGTTGTCGGCGCGGAGCAGTTCGACCACCCGGCATCCGCGCACCAAACCGACTCCCAGGGCGCGGCAGCCGTGCAGCAGTCCGGCGACCAAGCCTGCTCCGAGGGTTACCACATCGTCCGCGCTGCGTTGTGCGATCAGTTCCAGTGGTGGTTGCCCACCGGAGAAGAGACTGTGTTCGCACACTTCTTGGTTGGTGAGTACTGGTGCGAAAAGCGACGCTGGCCAGACCAGTTCCTCGACCGCGCCGAGATCCCCGAGGGCCACCGGGCGGACTTCGAGGTGGCGCGACGAATGGCCGCCCGGCAGCTCGACGAAAGTGTCGGGATATGCCGTTACCACCGAGAATTCGATTGGAGTGCGTTCCTCGAGGAATCGCACGGTCTCCGGTGTCGCCTGGACGAATGTCACGACCAGGTCGTCCTCACGCCCGGGGGCTGCGGCGCGGCAATAGGCCAGGGCATTCTCGGCGGAGTCGGGGTAGCCGGCTTGACGCATTCGATGATTGCCCGGCGCCCAGATCTGTCCACCCGAGACCGCCGTCGAGCCGCCCCACCGCGAGGAGGCCTCCAGCACCGCGACCTCGGCCCCACCGTCCGCGGCCGCGAGCGCGGCAGCCAAGCCGGCCGCCCCCGAACCGATCACTACAACATCAACGTCTTCCACGAGTTCCTCCACGTCTATTTGTTAACACGTTAACAAATAGACGTGGAGGGTCAAGACCGCGCGATCAGACCATCGAGCAACGCGGTGAGTCCGTACTCGTAGTTCTCCCAGGGATGCGGCCAATCAGCGGCCAGCGCGGCGATCGTGGGGGTCAGTTCCGAATCGGCTTCTATGACCACGCTCGCCTGGCCGAACCGACCCGCCTCGGAGCGGGCTCGATCAGACCCACTCCGGATGGTTAGGACCCCGACCGTGAACTGCCACACCGCGCGATATGCGGACGCCGCCTGCTCACGGTCCAGGCCACAGGCCACAAATGCCTGCAAGATCTCCTCGACCACCCACAAGATCGCCCGGCTGGCAAGATCCTTACCGACCAGGACACCCACCACCCAGGGGCGCGCGGCAAGAGTGCCGTACAGCAGCCGCCACAACACCACCAGTCGCTGCCGCGGATCTTCGGGTAGATCCGGCCGACCGAGCTCACCCGCAACCTCGTCCAGCAGCGCCAGCAGCATCTCGTCCTTGTCACGCACATGCCGGTAGATCGCCGTGGGAGAACTCGACAGCCGATCTGCGACGCGGCGCATGGTCAACGCTTCGATACCCTCGGACTCCACAATCTGTTCTGCAGCCGCGACCACCGCCTCGCGGGACAGTCTCGCCGGCCGACCCCGGCGCCGCATCGAGTCAGTCATCAGCACAGTCTGTCACCGCCACTGAACAACACGGTCATGTCCCCGAGCGCCCTATGTCGCATACCGAGTGGTCAGACATCCACGATCCGCGTGCTGGCCAATGAGGAAGCCCGCTCCACCGAATCGCCGCGCGGCTTCGCCGCCTGGCGCGGAGTCTCGATCAGCAACGACACGATCGGCGCGAACGGCAGCATCTCGGTCGGCTCGGCCTTGAGCGCGATCGCCTCGGCCGGAACGTCCTCGGCGGTCAACGGGGAGATGACCAGATCCCCGGATTCCCCGTCCAGGCGCACCGGGCCCTCGCGCTCGGCGAGCACCGTCTCGAGTTCACCGACCGCGGTGTTCAGTTCCTCGACGACTGCGGCCAGGGCGACACTAGGGTCGGCCGAGCGACCGACCAGGCGGCAGAACTCGGTGCGTTGCGGTTCCCACTGCTCGCTGGTGAGCAGGTAGGCGGCCGGGTCGGCATACCGGCGTGAGCCCGGCACGTACACGTCCCCGCCGGCGAAACCCACCGACGCGAGCCCCGCGGGGGTGAACTGGCGCAGGTAGTTGCCCAGCAACCAGCCCTCACCGCAGGCCGAACCCGAACTCACCAGCGATCAGCTACGGCTACCCATATCCGTTGGTTTTCGGCGGTTACTACCGGTACCCCTTCAGGGAGGGAACTGATCGGCCGGCTCGGCGACGACGCCCCGGCCAGCGTGGACGCCGAGGGTCGCCTGCACGTTGCCGCGCTGACCGCGGTACCGGATCCACCTTCGCTGACCGACCTGCGGCACCGGGTGGAGGCGATGTTGCCGCGGGTGGACCTGCCGGAGCTGGCGCTGGAGGTGATGTCATGGCTGCCCGAGTTCACCGAGGCATTCACCCTCGTCTCCGGGAACCCCGCCCGTGTAGCGGAACTCGCCCTGTCGATTGCGGCGGTGCTGTGCGCGCATGCGATGAACGTCGGGTTCAAACCCGTTGTCTCGCCCGGGGTGGGGCTCTGACCCTGGACCGGCTGCACCACGTCGACCAGCACTATCTGCGGTTCGACACACTCGCCGCGGCCAATGCGGTGCTCGTGGAGGCGTAAGCCGATATCGAGCTGGCCCAGCTATGGGGCGGCGGCCTGGTCAGGCACAGCAGGCTTCCTGTATGCAGTCTCTGGCGGTGTTGCGATGGATGGCGCAGTCCGGGTCCTGGTGAAGCAGCTCACCGAAGTAGTAGCCAGGCTGGTTCATCGTGAACTCGGTCCCCTCAAGGTGAGGGCGCGGCCCCGACCGGTGAGGATCCCGGCCAACTCCTGCTGGAAGGCTTCGCGATGTTTCCACTGCTCGAGGCAGGAGAAGTGCAGCGGGCCTTCGAAGAACCGGCGGTCGGGATCCCAGGCGGCTCGTAACAGCCAATAGCTGGGAATGTATGCAGTCCAGCCCGGGATCCGCAGGGCGAACTCCCTGCAGATTCGACACGATGTGGTGTCATCGCCGTCCATAGCGGCAGATATCTCTTTCCCTCACACACCATTCGCTCGACCGCCGGCCATGACGAGGCGGTGGTGGTGCATCCGAGCGGGATCCGGCGTTGAGAAGATGTCTTACGTGGGTGTAAGTGGTTGCCCGGCACGATACGACTCGTGATCGACAGGTTCACTCAGAGACTGGCCCCGGATGCCGGTGAGAGCGTGAGATCGCCGGGGATAGGTATTGAGACATCTGTCCCGTTGCACGGCATGGCATTCTTGTGCCCTGTGCTCATGGAGCCGGCCCGCTGCCGACGCTGTGACCTGGGGCGGGACCTCGTCGATGGCAAAACGAGCCTGTGACTTCAACCGGAGCAGGTGGTCGGTGCCGCCTTCCGTTGTGCGAAGCGGCATTTTATGCCCTCTCCGGCAGGCCAATAGCGTCGGATTTCATGAATTGGAGTTTTCATTCGGCGGAAGAACTCGCGGCCGCCTTGCGTACCGGTGAAGTGACATCGGTGGAGCTGACCGATGAGGCGATCGCCCGTATCGAGCGGGACGACCGAGCGATCAATGCGATCTGTGTGCCGGATTTCGACCGTGCGCGGGCCGCCGCACGCCGCGCCGACCAGGCGCGCGCCCGCGGTGAGGATCGGCCGCTGCTCGGTATTCCGGTGACGGTCAAGGAGTCCTACGACATCGCCGGGCTGCCGACGACCTGGGGCCTGCCGCAGCACGCGAACTATGTACCGACCGAGGACGCGGTGCAGGTGTCGCGGTTGAAGGCCGCCGGCGCGGTGGTGCTCGGTAAGACCAATGTGCCGTTGGTGCTGCGAGATATCCAGAGCTTCAACGAGGTCTACGGCACCACCAACAATCCGTGGGATCACGGCCGCACGCCGGGTGGGTCGTCCGGCGGTTCGGCGGCCGCGCTGGCGTCCGGATTCGGCGCGCTGTCCATCGGTTCCGACCTCGCCGGTTCGCTGCGCACCCCCGCGCATTTCTGCGGCGTATACGCGCACAAGCCGACGCTCGGGCTGGCCCCGGCCCGCGGCATGGTCGCGCCGCCCGGGCCGGCCCTGCCGATCGACCTCGACCTCGCCGTCGTCGGCCCGATGGCGCGCACCGCCCGCGACCTCGCGCTGCTGCTCGACGTGATGGCCGGACCGGACCCGCTGACCCACGGCATCGCTTACGACCTCGCACTGCCGCCCCCGCGCCACGAGCGGCTGTCGGACTTCCGTGTCCTGATCATCGAGGATCATCCGCTCATCCCGACCGGATCGGCGGTGCGGGCGGGCGTGAACCGGGTCGCCGAGGCGCTCGTCGACGAAGGCGCCCGCGTCGAACGGCGCAGTCCGCTGCTGCCCGACCTGACCGAAGCGGCGACGCTCTACATGCTGCTGATGCTGTCGAACGCCGCCGCAGGCCTTCCCGTCGACGTGTACGAACAGCTGCGGACCCGCGCCACCGCGCTGAGCGCGGGCGACCGGAGTCTCGATGCGGCGCGGCTGCGCGGCATGGTGCTCGGCCACCGTGACTGGGTCGAGGCACACAACCGTCGCGAACTCCACCGCCACGGCTGGCGGCGACTCTTCGCCGAGTTCGATGCCGTGGTGTGCCCCATCACGCCCACCCCCGCCTTCCCGCACGACCACAACGGAGGTCTGGAGGACCGCCATATCGACATCGACGGCGTCGAGTACCCGTACTTCGACCAGCTCGTCTGGGCCGGTGTGGCCACCATGCCCGGCCTGCCCGCCACCGCCGTACCGGCGGGCCGGTCGCCCGAGGGGCTGCCGGTGGGAGTGCAGCTCATCGGTCCGATGTTCGAGGACCACACCCCGCTGCGGCTGGCCGAACTGCTCGAGCAGAAGATCGGCGGTTTCCGGGCACCGAAGTAGAAGGTACTGCCGCGTATTCGTCCCGACACGTCCATAGCCGCCCTCATCGTGGGCGCCGACTTGAAATCGCTTGGGATCCACCTCGCCTGGAGCTCGGTCCTCGGCGTCGGATCTCCGAGGCGTCTGTCCCACCCCAGCCCTCTGAGACGGAACGTCTCGTCTTGACAGTGGAGTGAGCGTCTGACATTCTCATCGAGACGCAACGTCTCGTTTCGAAAGGGGTTCTAGTGACCAGAACATGGTTCGTCACCGGCGCCGGTCGCGGCCTTGGACGCGCCTTCACCGAAGCCGCGCTCGCCAACGGTGACCACGTGGTCGGCACCGCACGGGACCCGCACGCACTGCAGGACCTCGCGCAGGAACGGCTCACGGTGCTGCCGCTCGACGTCCGCGATCGTGACCAGGTACAGGCCACCGTGCACCGGGCCGTCGAGGTCACCGGAGGCCTCGACATCATCGTCAACAACGCCGGATACGGTCTCGTCGGTGCGGTCGAGGAATTCACCGAATCCGAGATCCGCGACCAGCTGGACACCAATTTCTACGGCTCCGTCTGGGTCTGCCAGGCAGCACTCCCCCACCTACGGACCCGGGGGTCCGGCCACATAGTGCAGATCTCCACCGTCGGCGCGGTCGGTAGCATGCCGCTGTTCAGCATGTACAACGCCGGGAAATGGGCCCTGGAAGGATTCAGCGCGGCACTCGCCGACGAACTCCGCCCGTTCGGCGTCGCCGTCACCATCGCGCAACTGGGCGGGTTCGCCACCGACTGGGCCGGTTCCAGTATGCGTTTCGCCACCGCGCACCCCGCCTACACCGACCTGCGCGCCGGGATACTGGGCACCCCCGACTACCCCGATCCGCACGCCGGGCCCGCCGGGTCGGCCGAACCCGAAGAGTCCGAATGGGCAGACGCCGACCCGGCAGTGGCCGCCGCGGCCGTCCTTGAACTGGTGGACCTGTCCGACCCGCCGCTGCGCACGATCATCGGGCCGGGAGCCCGGCAGATGGTGTCCATGGCACTGGATCAGCGGCGCCTGGACTACAGCCGAGACCCCGAGTTCCAGTGGCCCGCATGAACGCCCGGCCCACGCGGCGCCGGGCGCAGTAGCGTGGCGGCATGAGCACCGAACTCCCCGCCTTCGCGCGGCAGGCATGGCTGCTGCTCGAACCGCTGCACGCCGTCACCTACTTCTCACCCGAACCGCTCCAGGCGCTGAGAACGGCAGGGTATCGCGGCTTCTGGATGGGTTACTTCGCCGGCCGCGCCGCCCCGCTCGGCGCCCCCGGACCCGAAGTGGTGCACGCACTGTTCTACAACTTCACCATCGAGCGCGTGCGCGCAGCCCTGCCCGCCGCATGGGATTTCGCGGCCCCGGACGCCGCGCTGACCGCCCGGCAGCACGGTGCCGCCGCGGCGCTGCGCCGTCAGTTCGGGGAGCTCGCCGAAGGTCCCGAGGTCGCGGCGGCGGCGGAACTCGCGGCGCGGGCGGCGGCCGCGGCGCCGGCGGAAGGGCGGGCGCTGTTCGCCGCCAACCGGGCACTGCCCGAACCGCGGGACCCGGTGGCGCGGTTGTGGCATGCGGCGACACTGTTGCGGGAACACCGCGGTGACGGGCATATCGCCGCGCTGGTCGCCGCCGGAATCGACGGGCGCGAATCGCATGTGCTGCAGGCCCTGGCGAACCGGGTCCCGCGCGAGGTCTACACGGTATCCAGGGATTTCGGTGACGAGGAATGGGCGGTCCGGCTGGACACGCTGCGCGGCAAAGGGCTGGCCGGCGACGACGGCCCCACCGCACAAGGGAGGGCGCTGAAAGCCGAGATCGAGACACGCACCGACGCCGCGGCCGCGACGGCGTACACGGGGCTGACCTCCGGCGAACGCGCGGAACTGCTTCGTACGCTGCGTCCGCTGGCGCGGGCTGTCATGGCGTCCGGGGAGATCCCGGCGGTCACCCCGATCGGGTTGGATCTGAGGCAAGAACCGGACGATTGAGCCGCGACGTCGTCATTCGACAAACGACCCCGCCTCGCGCGACGATCGCAGGCATGACAGGTAAGACGCACCGTTACGAATGCCGCACCGAGTGGACCGGGGCGGGTGAACGCGGAACGGTCGATTACCGGTCCTACGACCGCACCCACGTTTCCCGGGTGCCGGGACGCCCCGAGCTACTCGGGTCCGCCGACCCCGCCTTCCGCGGCGACGCGGGCCGCTGGAATCCGGAGCTGTTGTTGCTCGCCTCGCTGAGTCAATGCCATCTGCTGTGGTATCTGCACCTCTGTGCGACCGGCGGCGTCACTGTGCTCGATTATCACGACGACGCGGTGGGGACCATGGCCGAGGACAGTGACGGCGGTGGCCGTTTCACCGGGGTGGAGCTTCGGCCGGTGGTCACCGTGGCAGCCGCGGAGATGGCAGACCGGGCTCGGGAGCTGCACCGCGACGCCCATGCCAAATGCTTCATCGCGGCGTCGGTGAATTTCCCGGTCACCCATTCACCGCGTATCGAGGTCGCCGCCGGCTGACCCGGGGCGGTACATGTCCAATGCCGCGGCCAGCTCGTCCATGACCCGCTGCCAGTGCGCCCGCTGCTGTTCGCGCTCCGCGGCGCTCGACATCCGTTCCTGATGGAAACGTACGCGAGTCCGGTGCCCGGTCGCGGGGGTGAGTGTGACCTGCACGGTGGTGGGGCCGTAGGTGAGCCGGATGCGCTCACCGGGGCGGTAGCCGCGTATTTCACCGGTCACTCCGGTGTCGGTGCGATATCGCGCACCGGGTGTGAAGGTGGGGTCGGCGCCGGGACCCAGCCAGCAGGCCGTACCCGCCGCGCCGATGAGGTGGTGCCAGACGATATCCGGCGGCTGGGGCAGCGTACGGGAGACGCCGATCTGCCAGCCGGCGTCCGCGGTGAGTCCGGTGGGCATGGTGGTCATCCTTCTTTCTCGGGGGTGCGGGCGCGGTGCGCGCGTACTTTGTTGCGGTTGCCGCAGTGCTCCATCGAGCACCAGCGGCGGCGGCCGGGTCGCGAAGTATCGACGTAGATGAGTTGACAGTCGGCGGCCGAGCAGGTCCGGATACGGCCGGCGTGCGGTCCGGTGAGCAGGTCGATGGCGTCGCGGGCCACGGTCGACAGCAGTGCGGTGCCGGTATCCGGGACCCAGGCGCGGACGCCGGTGGCGGTGATCCGGGGAATCAGCGGCGCCGCGGTGGCGAAATCGTTCAGCACATCCAGGTCGCGCGCGGTGGACGGTTCGCCCTGGGAGCGGGCGCGGGTGATCTCGAACAGGGTGTCGCGGAGGTGGCGTGCGGCGGTGACCTCGGCCGCGGTGACCGTGAGCTCGGGAGTGGGGGTGAGCCGGGACCGGCCGGCCCAGGTGATGAGGTCGGCGGGGGTGTGCAGAATCTCGTAGACGCGGTACGGGCCGGGGCCTCCGGTGGGCAGCAGTTCCAAGCACAGCGCACCGGGATCGAAGTGGTAGTCGACGCCTGTGCGGGAGCGCAGCGTCAGGCCCGGGTTTGCACCTGCAGTCATGTAACCACTATAACTGGTTACATGACTTTGGGTTGGAAACTCGTCATCGACAGCACGAACGCACTCGCCATCGCCGACTTCTGGGCCGCGGCGCTGGAATACGAACCGGAAGACCAGACCACGCTGATCGACCAGCTACTCGCCGCCGGCCACCTCGACCCCGGCGCCGTCACCGAACACGGCGGCCGCAAGACCTTCCGCGGCCTCGCCGCGATCCGCCACCCGGACGACCCGTTCGACCCCTTCACCGGTATCGGCCAGGGCCGCCGGCTGCTGTTCCAGGACGTCCCCGAAGCCAAAACCGTGAAGAACCGGCTGCACATCGATATCCACAGCACCCCGGGCGGCCTCGACGAACTGGTGGCCCGCCTCGAACAGCTCGGAGCGACCCGCGTCCGGGAAGTGGATCAGGGGCCCGCCGGCCACTGGTGGGTCATGCTGGATCCCGAAGGCAACGAATTCTGCGTCTCCTGACGCCCTCGGGCGCTACCAGACCAAGGTGAAGTCCGGGATGCGCACCCGGCCGAAGAAGCGTTTGGCGATATCACTGCCGTCGAAGTTGTAACCGTTCATGATGTCGGCCAGTTCGGTCGCCAGCTCCTGCAACTGCGGGCTCACGCATTCGATGCCGTCCTCGATCACCCAACCCCAGTCCCGGGGTACGTTGTCGATGGTGATGTCGATGCACCCGTGGTGGGGCAGATCCACGGTGATCACGATCTGCACCGGCGCGTCACCGAGCGGATCCCGGACCGCCGGTTCCCCGAACCGGGTCTGCGGGGCGAACATGATGCGGCCCAATGCGATATCGGCACGGATCATCTCGGCCACCGACCGTAGATCGGCATGCTTACCGACCCGATGATGGCGATTACCGTAGGTCCGGTCACCGGTCGCCGAATAGCCGGAGCGGTCCAGTATCCGGTCCAGCATGCGCTGCGCGGTCGCGCGCTCGTCGGCGCCGGTATTGGGGTGCTCGATGAGAGCCCGCAGGCGCATGATCCGATGGCTCGCAATGATCGCCATACCAGGAAGGGTATCGAAATCGGAGCCCGTCGCGCGTCTCAGTCGCGGGTGCGTCCCCCGGAACCTCCGGCACTCGCGATCACCGTCGTCAGATGCTCGTCCGGGGTCGGAGAAACCGCTCCCGCGCCGCGCACCGCCGCCGGTGAACGGACCGCCGTCCACACCTCCAGCACACCGAAGACGGTGATACAGCATCCGGCGACCAGTGCCAGCGTCGCGATATCGTCGAACGGTGCGATCGCCACCACCAGACCCGCGGTGAGCGTGACCAGCCCGAACACTTCCTGTTTTCCACTGCCCGTGATCTCGTCGTCGTCCCACACCCCCGCCACCGCGTGGGCGATCCCGCGCACCGCCCACGCCAGGCCCAGCCACATGGCCAGCAGCAGCGTCCAATCGCCCGCCCGGAAACACAGGGTCGCTGTCACCAGCGATGCCAGCGCTGCCACCAGCAGCAGTACCCGCGGGAACCGGCCCAACCGGCTGCCGAACGCCACCGCGGCCAGGGTCACCGCACTGCACAGCAGCGAGAACATGAACAGGTTGCCGACCGTGCCCAGGGATTTGTCCGGCCAGATCACCGTGGTCATCCCGATCACCACCGAACAGACCCCCATCGCCAGTACCGTCTCGCGGACACCGCGACCGAACACCGGAGCGGCGTCCGCTTCCTCGTAGGTCGGCATAGCAAAATGATATGGCCCAGGACCGCGGATTGCCGCACGGTTGCCGGGAGTGTCCGTCCAGTCCCCTGGCACTGCCTGGGCCACAGCACCGCCGGGGAACCCGCATACAGCGGCAGCACACGCTGAGGCACCGGGACGAGGAACTCGACGGCGCGCCGCCGCTGTCGGCCTTCGACTCCGTCGCCACCGGGTCACCCTCGGTCCGACGACACCCACACTCCATCGGAGTAGCCCGACCTCCCCGACGCCACCTGCACCGGCCCGGTAGCACGCGGATCCGGCGCTACAGTCGCCCCAGCCCCACGTGACCCGTCAGGAGGCCGAGGTGACCGTTCCCGCGCTGGCATGGGCATGCGCACTCGCACTGATCGCGGGCCTGTTGCTGTTCGACTTCTTCTTCCATGTCCGCACCGCGCACACACCATCGCTGACCGAGGCCGCGATCTGGTCGGCCGCCTACATCGGTGTCGCTGTCCTGTTCGGGTTCGGGGTGTGGGTATTCGGCGGTTCGACCATGGGCGTCGAATACTTCGCCGGATACATCACCGAAAAAGCCCTGTCGGTGGACAACCTGTTCGTGTTCCTCATCATCTTGACCACCTTCCGGGTACCCGGCGCGGCCCAGCAGAAAGTACTGCTGGTGGGGATCGTGTTCTCGCTGGTGGTCCGCACCGGATTCATCTTCGTCGGCGCCACCCTCATCAACCGCTTCGCCTGGGTGTTCTATGTATTCGGCGCCGCGCTGCTGATCACCGCCGGCAATATGCTGAAACCGGAGAGCGAGGACAGCCATTCCGGGGGCACGGTGGTGCTGCGGCTGGCTCGCCGGCTCCTGCGCACCACCGACAGCTACGACGGTGACAAACTGGTCACTGTCGTCGACGGCCGGCGCCGCCTCACCCCGATGCTGCTGGCCATGATCGCCATCGGCGGCACCGACGTCCTGTTCGCGCTGGACTCGATCCCCGCAATCTTCGGCCTCACCCAGAACGTGTTCCTCGTTTTCACCGCCACCGCCTTCTCCCTACTCGGGCTGCGTCAACTGTTCTTCCTGCTCGAAGGGCTGCTGGACCGGCTCATCTACCTCGGTTTCGGCCTGGCCGCCGTCCTGGCCCTCATCGGGGTCAAACTCGTGCTGCATGCGCTGCACCAGAACAACGTGCCGTTCATCAACCACGGTGAACCGGTGCCGGTCACCGAAATATCCACTACTGCCTCACTCGGGGTGATCGTCGTCGTACTCCTGGTGACCGTGGCGGCCTCGCTGCTCAGCCCCGCCGGACGCGCACAGACCGCGGTGGCCAACGCCCGCCGGCACGCCACCCGCTACCTCGACCTCGGCTACGAAGCCGATCAGGCCCTACGCGAACGCACCTACGCGAAGATGACGGCCGAAGAGCACACGATCGCCGCGCTGCCGCGCAAATACACGCGGCGTATCCGGGAGGGCGAGTCCGAACTCATCGCGCTGCTCGAACGCGCGCATATCGTGCACGCCGATCGGGTGGCGCGGATACACGCCGGTTTGCCGCTGCGCATGTGAGCAGACAGCGAAAGGGAGCCGAGGCGGGTGGAGCGTCCCGGGTGACCACCGCCCGCTCGGTGACACGGGTCAGCGCAGTCGCGACAGGACCACACTGCGTACGAGATTGCCCCCGGGTGCGGTCCACGGCGCCACCACCTGCCCCGACCGCAGGACCGGCTCCGAACGGCCCAGCACGCGGTGCACCCGTACCTGTCCGTCGGTGACGGTGATATCGGTGCCTACAGGGTTCTCCGCGGCCGATACCAGCCGCGAACCTGCCGCGGGCAGGTCGGCGGCGGCGACCAGGACACTCAGGTCGGGGGTATCGCTGTCGGTGCTGTGCTGGGCCCGCGCACCGCCGGCCAGTAACGCGACCATCCGGTCGACAGCCACCGGATCCCGGGTGCCGTCATAGATCCAGCGGGTGCCCAGCACCCCGTGCTCCGCCGTACCGAGCAGCGCATCCGCGTCGGCGTCGAACGCCGCATCGCGATAACTCAAGGGCACGAAATAGGTGATCGGCTCGGCGCTTCCGCTATCGGTCACCACCAGGAACTCGATACCCACCGCTCCGGCCGGGTCGTCGAGCCGGAACCCGCCCACGCGCTGCAAACTCTCCGCTCTCCCGGGGCCCGAGTACCACGGGCGGCTCGGGAGCCAACGGCCGAGCAACTCCAATTTCGACGGTGCCATGGTCGTGCGGTGGATGAGAGCCATACCGGAGATTGTGCTACGTCAGACGGCGTCGCCGGCGGATACCTGCGTCGTCGACGGCCGGGGGCCGCGTTCGGCGAGAAGATCGTCGAGCTGACGTTCGGCGCGTTCGGCACGGGCCAGGCTCTGGGTGCGGGCGTGCTCCAAGGCCTCCATCCGCTGCGCGGCCTCCGCGCGCGACTTCTCCAGCCGATCATCTGCTTCGGCGCGGGCGGCCGCGAGGTCCGCGGCCGCGCTCCGGCGCACCTCGGCGAGCTCGCCGCGCAGGGCGTCGGTGTCCGCGCGCAGACGTTGCAGTTCGACCCGCATCTCCTGGGCGGTCTGGGCCCGTTCGGCGGCGGATTGTTCCGCACGTTCCAGGGCGCGCTCGATATCGGCGGCGCGCTGGACGGCCAGATCCCGTTCGGCCGCCGCGGCGGATTCACGCTGCGCGCATTCCCGTCGCATCCGCTCGATCTCGGTGTCGGCGGCGCGCTGGGCTCGCGCCATCTCCTGATCGCACCGGTCGCGCAGATGTTGCTGCTGCTGCTCGGATTCCGCGCGCGCGGTGCGGATCTTCTCCTCGGCTGCGCGGCGTGCCGCGAAGATATCGTCGGCGGCGCGAGCGGCGACCTTCTCGACCTCGCGCAGGGCTTCGTCGCGGTCCCGTAGGGCCTCGGCGGTGCGCGTATCCGCCTCGGCGATACGCGCTTCCGCGTCCTCGGCCGCGCGGGCCGCGTCCTCGGCGGCTTCCTCGGCGCGCGTTCGGGCGTCGTAGGCGTCGCGTCGGGACTGTTCGGCTGCGGCGGCGGATATTTCGGCTTCGGCGATGCGGCGGGCCGCGTCGGCCTGTACCGCCTGGACCTGCGCTTCGGCGGCGGCCGGGTCGGCGAGGGTGTTCATTTCGGCGACCGCGGCGGTCAGGGTCGCACCGAGCTGGTCGGCGAGAGTCCGGAATTGGGTGAGCAGTTCGTCGGCACGGAGGCGTGCGGTGGTCACCGGACCTCTGGGTGTCACAGTGACGGTTTCCGTGGGGGTCTCCGCTTCCTGTTGGAGACGTTGACGTTCCCGCCATGCGCGCCAGCGAGTGTGGTCGGGGAGATCGCAGTACTCCGAGGGCCTGCCGGGACCGGTGGGCTTGGCGAGAGGGCGGGAGCAGCCGGGATAGTTGCAGACGGTGGGCACCGGAGAATCGTAGCGTTGTTTCGTTGGCGGACTACGTATTTACACGAAACGTAACGGGGCGAGTCGTCGACGGGGTGCCTGGAGGCCTGAAGTGTCTGGCCTCCGATAAGTGAACATTATCGGAGGCCAGAACTGTAGACTGCGGCGAGACGATACGGCGCACAATGCGTTTCGTTTCGTTGCGTCAAACCAAACGAAAGAAGTTACGAAATTACCGAGGGGATTACAGTGACCGATTACGACAGCGAACTCTCGCTACCCGACACCGTCCGCACCGAACTCCGGCGCGGTGTCACCAGCGTCCTCGTCGACACCGCCGCCCTGCGACAGGTCCGGGAACGCTTCGACAGCGAACAGGCCACCGCGCTCGGCCGCTACCTCACTGCCTCGCAGTCCCCCAACACGTTGCGCGCCTACCGCACCGACTGGATCGCCTGGGCCGCATGGTGCGCCACCGAGAACCGGTGCGCGCTGCCCGCCGACCCTCTCGATATCGCCGTCTACCTCGCCGCCGCCGCGGACGCCCGCACACCCGACGGACGCCACGCATACAGTCCCGCCACGCTGGAACGAAAATCCGCAGCCATCGCCGCCGTACACGCCGCCAACGGGCTGGCCGCGCCCACCCGCAGCGACGTCGTCCGCCTCACCCTGCGCGGAATCCGCCGCACCCGCCGCACCCGGCCCAACCGGAAACGACCGATCCTGCTGCACACCCTCGGCGAACTCCTCGACGGCCTCCCCGAACCCGGCTGGCCCGGCGAACCCGCCCGCCGCCGGGACACTCTGCTGCTACTCCTCGGCTTCGCCGGCGCCCTACGCCGCAGCGAACTCGCCGGGCTGCGGATCACCGACATCCACTTCGGCACCGACCACGGCACCGGAGAACCACTGCTGCTGATCCATCTGCCCACCACCAAAACCGACCCCACCGGCATCACCGAACAACACGTCGCGCTCCCCCGCGGCCGGCAGCCACACACCTGTCCCGTCTGCGCCTGCGCCGACTGGCTGCGAATGTCGGCCGTGCACACCGAGAACCCGGCGAGCCTGCGTTCCTGGGTCGAGCAACTACCCGCCGCGGACCCCCGGATCCACCGCTGCCACGGCTACCGAACCGATCCCCGGCTACGGCCGGAACAGCCCCTGTTCCCCGCGATCAACCGGCACGGCGGGCTCGGCGCCACCGCTCTGTCCGGGCGAGCGGTCGCCGAGATCGTCAAACGTTACGCGGCACGAGCCGGACTGGATCCCGCGCTGTTCTCCGGCCACTCCTTACGCGCCGGGTTCGCCACCCAGGCCGCCCTCGGTGGCGCCGCCGACCGCGAGATCATGCGGCAGGGCCGATGGAGCAACCCACGGACCGTCCACCGCTATATCCGCACGGCCGATCCGCTCGCCGACAACGCGGTCACCAAACTCGGGCTCTGACAACGCACCCGGTGGCGCTGCCGATGACGGTGAGGTCTCGGTATGGCATCCACTGATGTCGCGGGTGGGTATATCGGTCGGCGTCACGCGGGGGCCGCGTCCGATAACCGCGATATACCGCCCGAGCTGCGCTTTTCCGCGGATTTTTCTCCGAAGGTGACCTCTGGACCCGCGCCCGACTGTGCGAGGATATGAGCGCTCCACGAGTGAGTCCGTTTCAAACCCCCCTTTGGAAGGATGCTCAGATGGCGCAAGAAACCAGCACTGCCACCCGTGCCAGCAACGGAAGCAGTCAGCAGGAAATCCAGAGCCTGGACATGCTGCGCATGGGCCTGGACGAAATCCGGCAGGAGTGCCAGAACGCGCGGCAGTACGCGCAGCAGGCACAGAACATCGCCCGGCAGGTGCAGCAGCAGGCCCGCCAGGTTCAGCACCAGTCCCAGATCGCGCAGAATCAGGCGCAGCAGGCCAACAACCAGGCCCAGCAGGCCCGCCAGCAGGCGATCCAGGCGCAGAACCAGGCCCAGCAGGCCCTGAGCGAGGCCGACCGGGCCCAGGCTCAGGCCCAGCAGGCCCAGAGCGAGGCCAACCAGGCCGCCCAGCGCTGTCAGTCGGCCCAGGACCAGTCGGACCAGGCCGCCCAGCTCGCGCAGCAGGCCGAGGATCAGTCCAGCCGCTCCCAGGATCGCGCCATGCAGTGGGAGCTGCAGTTCCATCAGGTTCGCCAGCAGATGCGCCAGTTCTAACAGAGCCGGGCAATCCGGCCGGACACTCGTCCTGGATCCGGAGCAGGCGGAGACGGGGTCCGGTGAACAGACCAGTTCACCGGACCCCGCACTCTGTCCGGCATGCACCCGTAGGGCCGATTCCGGACCGAGTCGCACAGTGGATCGCGGTCCACCCGAGTGCGGCGCCTCATCGTGTTCCGTGGTCGGCGGTGCGACGAGTACTACGAGCGCTTGCGGAAGCTCGCTGTGGCGGCGGTCGAACTCGGCAGCGCCGAGACCCGGTATGCGATCGAGCACGAGTACCTACCATCCGACGCGTTCGTGGCTGCCGTAATGGAGTACGACGACTCCTGGGCCGAGCTACGGGTCCGCCCGTGGTTCCCGGCCGGCGCCGGCACCCTGTTGTGGAACGGCAGGATGGCCGAGCTGACTCCAGCCGGTCTCAAAGCGTCTTCGCGAGTACTTACCACGAGCCGGCTCGCCATGCCTCGCAGCACTGTTCGGATTCCGAAATCGGCAATCAGAGAAAGTCACAATTCCTAATTTGGTAATCGTGGCGTGTCGCAGCGCCGGTTGTGGAAGATGCAGTTCGTTCGACGCCATCCCGGAACCGTTGCTGACCGCGCTGCGGCATACGGTCATTCAGACCATGACCGCGGGGACCGCGGTGATCAGGCCACCATCCACCAGCAGATCCTGGCCGTTGATATAGGACGCCTCCTCCGACGCCAGAAAAGCGACCGCGGAGGCGATATCCGTCGCGGAACCCAACCGGCCCGCCGCCACCGACGCGATCGCTGTGGCCTGCGCCGCCGCCGACACCTCGGCCCGATAGGAGGGAGTGTCGATATAGCCCGGGCTGATCGAATTGACCCGGATCCGCCGCGGAGCCAGCTCGGCGGCCAGCGTCTGCGCCAGGTTGCGGACAGCCGCTTTGGTCGCCGAGTACAGCGCCGCCGCCGGGACACCGCGGTACACCGCCCACGACGAGTTCACCACGATCGCACCGTGGTCGGGGACCAGCGGCAGAGTTTTCTGGATGGTGAAGAAAACACCCTTGAAGTTCGTGGCGACAACCCGGTCGAAGTACTCCTCGGTGATACCGGGCGCCGGGCCGAACGCGGCCGTCCCGGCATTCGCGAATACGACATCGAGCCGGCCGAAACGGGAACGCGCCGTGTCCACGAGCGCGTCGAGATCGGCCGTATCCGCGACATCGCCCCGCACCGTGACCAGACGGTCACCGGCGTCCAGTTCCGCCGCGGCGGCATCGAGTCCACTCCCGGTGCGGCCGGTGATGATCACTCGCGCGCCCTCGTCGAGTAGCCGGCGCGCGGTGGCCAGACCCATACCGCTGCTGCCCCCGGTGACGAGCGCGGTCCTACCATCGAAACGAGAGTTCACATCGGGCATTACGGAACCTTTCCCACGGAGCGAATGGTTCGATGAACGTCGAACCGGACGGGAAAATTCCGGACCCGCCGCTGCGCTCACGACCCCGCTACGCGAGCCAACACAACCTGCGCCGGCTCATCCGGCGCCTGCTCGGGAACCCAATGCCCGGCCCCTCCCGCTTTCTCCGTCTGTCCGGGATCGTGATCGCGCGCCCACGCGAACGCCGCCGGATGCGGCACCGACACCGTCGTCAACGAGGCGATCCGATCCGGCTGGCGGGCAGCCACATCCCACGCCACGATCGCACCGCAGTCGTGGCTCACCAGATGAGGACGTTCCAGTGCCGACGCGTCACAGACGCCCAGCACATCCGCACGGAGTTGCGACAGACCATAGTCCTGACCCACACCTCGAAATCCAGCTCGCCGACGCGCACCGTCCGCAGCTCAGCTCAGCCGTGCTCATCGCTGCATGCCGGCCAAATCCCATCACGGCTGCTAGACACCTGTATGAATCATTGTCCGTGGAACGCGGCCGGTACCGGCCCCGCGCGCCCCGACGTCAGGGAACCGACGGAGGGAACACCTCATGAGCACAGATCACGCCGTCGCGGTCGTCATCGGCGGAGCCTCCGGCATCGGCTGGGCCACCGCACAACACGGGGTTCCGGTAGTAACCGCCGAAAAACCAACGGATACGGCGTAGCTGCTGGTCAGCGTCGACGGTCGGCTCCCGGGCCCAGGATCGAGGTCAGCTCGCGCATCGCCTGTGGGGACGGTTTGAAGTAGCGGCGCAGGTTCTCGGCTGTGCGGTGCCGGGACTTGGCCATCAGTTCCAGCAGGCCGGCTCCGGATTCTCCGAGGTGGGTCAGTCCGGAATGGCGTAGTTCGTGAAGGTCCCAGCCGGTTCCGGGCCCGTCGATGGCGGTGGCGGCGTCGAGTAGGTCGCGGGCCTGGTCGTAGGACAGCCGGGCGAGGCCGGTGTCGGGGCAGACGTCGCGGTCGGCGAGGTACTTGCCGGGTCCCGGTCGGCGGTGGGTCACGAACACGGGGCCGCGGGTGCGGTCGCGGATGAGCCGGGGAAGCAGGCGGGCGGTGCCGGCGTCCCAGTACACGTTTTCGAGGACGTGTTCGTGGTGGGTGGCGCCGCGTCGGCGGATGCGGGGTTTGGCGCCCTTGGACTTCACCGCCGCGGTGCGGCCGGCGAGGTCGAGGTCTTCGATGTTGACCTGGAGTAGTTCTTCGGCGCGGGCGCAGGTTTCGTACAGCATCCGCCACAGCGTCTTCTCGCGCAGGTGGATATCGCGGCGGGCGATGAGCCGGTCGATCGCGGTGCGCGAACGGACCGGGGTCTCGGAGTCCGGTGGTGTCGACCGCCCGGCCGAGGCCGGGAGCGTCGGTGCGGTCCAGCCCTGTTCGGCGCACCAGCTCAGCCATTTACCGACCGCGGCGCGGCGCGCGTTCCAGGTGTTGACCGCCGAGTTGCCCCACAGGGTTTCCAGCGCGGCGCCGATTTCGGCGTCGGTGACCGAGTCCAGGGCGCGGCTGTGCCCGATAAGCCCATCGGGGCCGCGGCCGTCGAGTTGGTCGACGGTCTTGACGATCGCGAAGCCGTAGGCGCGGCGGGTGTTGGCCGAGCCGATGGTGTCGAGGAACGTGTCGGTGGCGATGCGCAGGGTGCGTGTCGGCGGGGCGGTGCGCAGCCGGGTCACCTTCGCGGCCATCGACGTCCACCTTCCGGCTTGCCCCGGATAACGGGGCTGCTTCGTGTACGCGGCGGAGCGGGTCCGCCGCAGGTCGGGTTCCACGATACCCCGGATAACAGGCCATTATCCGGGCTATCCCTGCTATCGTTGAGCGGTCACAGCCAGACGCGTACCGCCGTTCGCCGCAGTCACCGATGCCCACGCCACCGGATGACAGAGTCGGCCAGAGTCTCTCGGGGCCCGCGCAATGAGCAATGCCGTCCTGCCTACCGGTGCCTCCACCCGGCCGGATGGAGGCACCTTCGTCGTTCCCGGGTAGCGGCGCCGCCGCGATCATGGAATATCGTGCCGGTCATGACCACGGATGACTGGTTGGCCGACACCCGAACCTCGTATGACACGGTCGCGGTCAGCTATGCCGACCAAGTGCGCGGCGCCCTCGCCGGACACCAGTACCTTCGCGCGGCTCTGGCGTTGTTCGCCGACAGCGTGCGGACTGTTGGCGGCGGACCGGTCGCGGACGTCGGCTGCGGCCCCGGTGAAGTCACCGCCCACCTGCATGAGCTCGGTGTCGACGCCTTCGGTATCGACCTCTCCCCGGCGATGATCGACGTGGCCCGGCGCGACCACCCCGGCCTGCGGTTCGAGGTGGGCTCGATGACGGAGCTGAACCTGCCCGTCGCTTCGGTGGCCGGCCTGCTCGTCTGGCAGTCGTTGATCCACATCCCCGACGACGAGGTGCCGACTGTGTTCGGGCGCTTCCACCGAGCATTGCGTCCCGGCGGACCGTTGCAACTCCTGTTCCATGTCGGCGACGAGTCGCGGTTGATGACGGAGGGCTACGGCGGTCACCCGATGAAGGTCCATGTCCACCACCGTCAGCCGAACCAGGTGGCATCCTGGCTGCACGATGCCGGATTCGTGGTCGAGGCCCAGATGCTGCTCGACCCGTATGCGAAAGCTCAGCAAGCGATTCTTTTCGCACGCAGTAAGTCCTAACCTCTGCATATGTCGGGCTCGCCACTGGCCGGGTGTGGCGGGTGATCATCTGGCACTCCGGACGCCAGTGGGCGGGCATCACCGCCCACAAGCTGCGGATCGGAGTCGAGGGCGCCCCTACTCCTTCGGCTACGTCGCCGGACCGCACTACCCGCGAGCCTGGGACCACGACTGGACCCAGGACGGACGATCCTGCGCGGACCTGATCCCGGATATGACGACCACCGAATGGCTCGGCCGCGAGCACACGAACCGGGCCCTGGGGTAGCGCCGGGACCGGTCAGAACAGGGTGTCGCGCACCCGCAGCGGCCGGTAGCCCGTCGGGCCGAGCGCGGCGAGTTCGGCGTCGATGTCGACTTCGATCGCGCCGAAGAAGTTGATGTTGGCGCTGTGCGCGGGTGAGATGTGGGCCAGGACCTCGTCGTCGATGCGGTGGCCGGCCCGCCGCATCTGCTCGACGGCGAGCCCGTAGTACTCGGTGGTCCAGGCGATCACGGCGTTGGTGGCCAGGGTCAAACACCAGGCTTGTTCGGTCTGGTCTTGCAGCTGGCGGGCCCGGATCATGCCCTCGTGGGCATACAGCAGGTCGCGGCGCAAGGCGTGCAGGGATTCACCCTTGTTGAGCTGGCGGGATATCTTGCGCCGGTAATCCGGATCGGAGAGGTATTTCGCGGCGTAGATGGTGCGCCGCAACGCCCCGTACTCCTTGAGCGCCGCGGCCAGGGTGTTCTGGCGACCCGACGCCGAGAGCTTGCCGACCAGCAGGGACGCGGTGGCGTGCCCGAACTTCAACGATCCGGCCAACCGCAGCAGATCGTCCAGTGCTCGGCGACCAAATCCAGGTTGGCCTTACGGGTCATCAACGGGCCCGCGTGCGGGAACTGATCCTCGGCGGCCGCGCGCGGGCCCGGCCGGTACAAGGTGATGCGGCCCAGGTCCCGGATCCGCGGGGACAACTGCATCCCGAGCAGGTCGAACAGGCCGAAGTTCACCAGCGTGACCCCGTGGGTGTCGGTGGCGTGTTCGGTGATCGGCAGATCGGTGGCATTGCCCAGGATCTCGTCGAGCACGTAGTGGGCTTCGCGTTTGGTCGCCACGATCACCTTCGTGCCGTAGGTGGCGTGGGAGTCGGTGACATGGGTGTAGGTCGACAGCCCCTCGTTCGCGAAGTAGCGGCTCAACGGGCGGGCAGTCGTGGATTTCCCGCGCGTCGGGAACCGCTGCCCATCGCTGGAGGACAGGGTGCCGGCGCCGAACACCGGGGTGAGCGGGAGCCGTTGGTGGTAGTCGATGATCGCGAGGTTGGCCGCGCGCAGGGTCTCCTCACGCACATACCATTCGTCGGTCCAGGACAAGATGTCGTAGGGGATCCCGCAGGCCTCGGCCATCCGCGTCAGACCCAGGTTCGTCGAGTGCGCGAGCAACACGGCGATCAGATTGCGTTTCAACTCCGGCGTCCGTGACGCCTGCCCGCCGGCGTGGGTGAAACAGTCCAGATAGCCGGTGCGTTTGTCCAGCTCGATCAACAACGACACGATCGGCGCGAACGGCAGCATCTCGGTCAGCTCGGCCTTCAGCGTGACCGCCTCGGCCGGCACGTCCTCCGCGGTCAACGGGGAGATGATCAGACCCCCGGATTCCCCGTCCAACCGCACCGGGCCCTCCCCGTCGGCGAGCACCGCCTCGAGTTCACCGACCGCGGTATGCAGTTCGTCAACGACGGCGGCCAGCGCGACGCCGGGATCGGCCGAGCGACCGACCAGGCGACAGAACTCGGTGCGCTGCGGTTCCCACTGCTGCGGCGTGAGCAGGTAGGCGGCCGGGTCGGCATAGCGGCGTAGCCGGGAACGAACACGTCTCCGCTGCGCAGCCCGTCACGTACCCCGAGCAGCACACACAGCTCCCAGTAGTGTCGATAGGCGGTGGCGCTGCCGGACTTGCGCGCCTGTTCGAGGTAGCCGCGCCACTTCGTGGGCACGAACCCGGTCGGAGCCTCGTCGAAGACCTTTCGGCGGCCGGTGGCGTTGAGCTCGCGCAGCATCGCGACTGCGATCAGCAGCTCGGACGCGGCGGTCCCGCCGGCGAACCCCACCGTGGCCAGCACCGCGGGGGTGAACTGACGCAGGTAGTTGTAGGAGGAGTCCAGCGCGGCCAGATGCCCGTGATCGCGCGGAAGGCGCGGTTTGGCCTGCGCGATCGCCGCCCGCAGGCGTTCCCACCCGATCTTCTCCCCACGGATCAGCGCGCCGATATCCTCATCGGCCACCGCCGGATCGGTGAGGATGGCCAGCAGATCATCCAACAGCGCCTAGCGGTCCTCGCCCGTCTTGCCGCGTTCGGCGAGCTCGGCCTGCATCCGGCGCTCGGCGGCCCCGAATTTCGCCGAGATCGCCTGATCGAACAACGCCACGACCTCATCGAGGACATCGGTGCCGGACTGGGCCAACACTGTCAGCAGGATCGGATACCGGCGCTGCGGATCACGGCGCTCCAGCGCCTGCGGGGTCAATCGCCGGCCCATCGTGGCCAGAAACCGGCGCCGCTCGGCGGGCAGCACCGACATATCCAGGCGATCCGCGCCCAGGCCGCGCAAGAACGCCAGCTTGTCGACCTCGGCGCGCACCGCGGCCGCCGACGCCTCCACCGGCCCGGTCGACAGCCACCGCAACCGCGAAACCCCCAGCGAGGCATCGGTAACCAGCAGCGCATCCAGCTCCGCACAGCGCGCCGGAGTGAACTCATGCGCCAGGCGATCGTAGGTCTCGCGCTGGGCCTGCTCGCGGGCATGAGCGATGCGTTCGACCATGTTCACCGGGCCCGGGCGGATCACCCGCGCCGAGATCAGATACTCACACCCCAACCGGAACAACAGGGTCGGCGAATCGTGCTCCATCGCCCGCGCCTCGTCGAGTTCCTTGAGTTCGAGCGCACCGGCGGTCCGCCACCCCAGGTACTGCGCGACCAGGCGCAGATGGTCGGTGCGGGTCTGGGCGCGGCGGCCGTAGGAACGGATCTCGGTACCGTCGACACGCAGCTGCTCGGCCAACCGGGCTACCGCGACCGGCGGGGCGGTCACCACCCGATCAGGCACGAACCCCAACCACGGCAACCGGAACCCCCTCTTCGACACCGTCACCGCACAACACGGTCCCATCGACACCGTCGTCGACTGCGCCGGAATCTCCCGGCCCGACACCCTCACCGACCTCTCCCTCGACGACTGGAAAGCCACAGTCGACGTATGCCTCACCGGAGCCTTCCTCACCGTGCGCGAAGCCGCCCGCACCCTGCGCGACAGCGGATCAGTGGTACTCGTGGCCTCCCTCAACGGCCGCCAGCCGGGAATCGGTATGGGCGCCTACTGCTCCGCCAAAGCCGGCGTACTCATGCTCACCGAAGTCGCCGCCATGGAACTCGCGCCGCGCGGTATCCGCGTCAACGCGGTCAACACCGGATTCGTGCACACACCACTCACCCACGGCGCCACCCTCGTCCCCGGCCTCGTCGAGGAATACATCGACAACACCCCACTAGGACGGGCCGGCACCCCCGGCGAAATCGCACAGACCATAGGGTTTCTCACCTCCACCGCGGCCGGCTGGATGACCGGCGCGGCCATCGATCTCAACGGCGGCGCCCACACCAAACGCTATCCGGATATCGTGGCGCGAATCGCGGATATGGCGGGCGGCAACAGCGCGCCGTGACAAGCGGTAACCCGGGCCCACCGCCGACATCAGCGACTCCCGGGCACCGTGCAGCCGAGTTCCACCAGCTCGGCCGCACCCGCCTCGGCAGAACCCCCGCCCGCCAGCAGCAGGGTCCGGGCCCGCTGATACCGGCATTGCGCCGCCTCGAAAGCCGCCGCCACCGCCGGCAACAACTCGGAACTGCCCTCCGCGAGAGCAGCGGCACGATCGACGATCGCACCGGCCACCGGATCACCGGACACCACCGTCCGAGCCCGCATCAGATGATCGCGCGCCGACGGAACACCGGCCAGCACCGCGGATTCGGCCCGTAACGCGAAATACCAGTGCCGCCACACCCAAACGACCCGCTGATCCATATCATCCGGCTCGGCCGCCAACCGTGACAGCGCCTCGCCGGCACGCCCCTCGTGCAGCAACACCACCGCATCGAACACCGCGCTGTAGGCGACCTGCTGCTCACGTGTCACCCCCAGATCGGCGGCGACCGCCAGCCACTCGCCCCGCGCCGGCCCATCGCCGCGCAGACCGTGGACCATCGCTACCGCGGCCGCCGCCGGAGCAAGCGTCGGCGCCTGCGTACGCCCGGACAGGGTCCACGCGTCGCCGAACCGGCCCGCTGCCGCGAGCACCTCATCCACCCGGCCCGCCAGCGCATCCGCGACCAGCAGCCGCGACGTGGCGAAATCACCTCGCTCCGCCAGCAACGGCAACTCACGCAACTGCCCACCCCACCGTCGCGCGCCCACCAGATCACCGACACCGAGACACGAGTCGGCCGCCTCCGCGAGCGCGCTCACCCACTCCAGCGCACTCGCCGGCGTCACCGGCACCCCCACCAGCGACTCCACCCGACGTCTGGTCGTCGCAGCGGACGCGAACGTATCACCGGCCCACAACTGCGCCGCCGCGAGTGCGTCCAACGCCGCACTCCACACCAGCCGATCCCCGGTCCGCGCCGCCAACTCGACCGCACGCTCGGCCAGCCCCATCGGCTCGGCCGCACCCGACCCCGGCTCCGCGCGCCGCGGATCACCGGTATCGGCCAGCACCCCGCACTCGGCCAACGCCACCGCCGCCTCCGCGACAGCGTCCCCACCGGCCAACTCGCGTGCCCGCGACAGCAATTGCGCGGCCGCGTCCGTGGGCGGCGCCTCGGCGAACGTATCCGACATCCGATAGACCGTGATCGCGGCCGTCGCCAGATCTGCCGCTGCCCCGGCCACATCGCCGGAGTTCGAGGCGACCTCCGCGGCCGACCGGTACAGGTGGAACATGCCCGCGCCGTCCATCCGGCAGCCGGCCACCGCCGCGGCCGACCGCAACGCCGCGCCTGCCGCCGCCGGATCGGCGGCGAGCGCGGCAGCCTGCTCGTACCGGCGCTGGGACTCACCGACCAGATTCCGGGCGAAAGTCGTCTCGGCCAGCGACAACGCCAGCTCATGTGCGGTCTGCCGGTGCGCGGGTTGCTCTTCCGCCCAGGCCAGAGCCGCGCGCATATCGTCGGCTGCCGCATCGAATCCGGCTCGCCACACGCCCGTGGTATCCGGCAACTCCCGCGCCAGCGTCGCACCGGTCTCCGTACACCAGCGCAGATGCCGCGCGGACACCTCGGTGAGCTCACCGGCCGCATCGAGTTGCTCGGTCGCGTACTGCCGGATCGTGGTCAACACGCGATACCGGGTACCGGCCGCGGATATGACAGCGGTCAGCAGACTCTGCTCGGTGAGCCGTGCCAGCCCATCCGCGACCGCCGCCGGCTCCAACGGCCGATACCCGGCCACCCGGGCGGCATCGGCCGCGGTGAACGGTGCGACGAATACCGCGACCCGCCGGAGCAGACAACGATCCGGCTCCTCCAGCAGCGCCTGACTCCAATCCAGCATCGCCCGCATCGACCGATGCCGTTCATCGGCCCGGCGACCACCGACCAGCAGCCGCAGCGGATCGGCCAGACTCGCGGTGAGCCCGTCCAAACCGAGCGTGGGCAGCCGCGCGGCCGCGAGCTCGATCGCCAACGCCGAACCGTCCAGCCGCCGGCAGATCTCAGTGACCCGCTCCAACTGTTCTGGATCCACCGGCCAACCCAGCGCGGACGCCCTATCCGAGAAGAGTGCCACCGCGTCCGACCCGCCCGCCGCGGGCACGGCCGGCGCCCCGACCGACAGCGGGGGCACCAAGTACACCTGCTCGAACGGCACCAGCAGCCGGGCCCGGCTGGTGACGAGCACCGTCACACGTGGACACCGGGCCAGCAGCCGTTCGACAAACGGCGCCACGCCCTCCCGCAGATGCTCACAATTGTCGAGCACGAGCAGCACTTCCCGATCGGCGAGTGCGGTGAGCACCGAATCGTCGAGACTCCGGCCCTGCTGCTCACCCGACCCCAGCGCCCGCGCCACGGCCGCACCCGTCATCTCCGCATCGGTGACCGGGACGAGGTCCACGAACCACACACCGTCGGCGAACTCACCGGCCAGCTCCGCCGCGACCGCCAGAGCCAACCGGGTCTTACCGATCCCACCGGGACCGAGTGCCGTCACCTCACGATTCGCCAGCACGGCCGCGCGTAGCGCGGCGCGCTCCTGCGCACGGCCTATGAACGAGGTCAACGGCGAAGGCAGCAGCGAGGCGGTCTCGTTCGCACGTGCGGGCGAAGCGAAATCGGCCGCGCGGTCGGCGAGGACCCGCCGATCGGGGACACCGACCTTGCGCAAGAGCGAAGAGACATGTGTTTCCACAGTCCGTACCGAGATGAACAGCTGCGCGGCTATCTCGGCATTGCTGCGATGTTGCCCTACCAGGGCCAGGACTTCGGCCTCCCGGTCCGAGATCCCGCCGGCGACCTTCTGCTTCGACACGCCACCCATCTTCGCGCACTCACTCCGCACCGCTACGTGGGCATGGTTACGTGCCGACTCCGTGGTGCGTTCCGTGGTCGGCACGGATGTGCCGGGTTGCCACCCGCCCATAACGTAATTGCCATGGACGCGCCCCGAACGGTCCAGCCGAGAAATCGCCGACCGAGTGCCGGAGACGACCACCGGCTCTCGTTCGATCACCCGGCCGACATCCACCGACCCGACTCACCAGGAGTAACCATGAGCGCCGAAGCCACCTTCGGGATCAAGACCGTACTGCATCCCGTTTCCGATCTCGAGAAAGCCGAAGCGGTCTACACCGCACTGCTCGGAATTCGGCCCCAGACCAAGGGCACCTACTACATCGGCTTCGACACCGCCGGCGGCCAGCACATCGGACTGGTGCCCGGTGGCGGACCCCAGGGTATGACGGCCCCGGTGGCGTATTGGCACGTACCCGATATCGAAGCCAAACTCGCCGAGGTCACCACCGCGGGCGCCACTGTCCGCGAGCCCGTTCGCGATGTCGGTGCGGGCCGCCTGGTCGCCAGTGTCACCGATCTCGACGGCAATGTGCTGGGCCTGATCCAGGACAGCTGACCCACCGCCGGCCCGCATCCACCGACTACTTCATTCCGCCCCACCCGACACCTCCGAGGAGCAACCAGAAATGACCACGCAGAAGAAGACCACCCGCACCGCGACCGTCGCGTTCTCCGCCGAAGAGCGCGCCGCGATGAAGGAGCACGCCCAGGAGCTGAAGACCGCGGCGCGGCGCGGAGCCCGCGCCGCCAAGGCGGACGGCGAGCGCGATGTGCTCGCCAAGATCGCGGAGATGTCCGAGGACGACCGCGCCATGGCCGAACGGATCCACGCCCTTGTCAAAGCCAGCGCACCGGCGCTGTCCCCGAAGCTCTGGTACGGGATGCCGGCGTACGCCAAGGATGGCAAGGTCGTGTGCTTCTTCCAGAGCGCGGCGAAATTCAAGGCCCGGTACGCCACCCTCGGGTTCAACGACTCGGCCAATCTGGACGACGGAGCCCTGTGGCCGACCGCCTTCGCACTGACAAAGCTGAGCCCGGCCGACGAGAACCGGATCGGGGAACTCCTCGCCAAATCGGCGAGCTGAACTGTACGGGGCCTACCGGAGCCGGCCCGGGATGAGGGGCCGTCCACCCGAGCGAACATGTCGTCCGCTCGGGTGGACCCCCACTTCTGTGTGGTTTTGGTTTTGTCCGAGTTGTGAGGCGAGTTCATCGAGGAGTGTAAATTACATGTATAGATGCGCATATCTACGTATCTATCTTTGTCCGACAATGGCCGAGAGGTACGCCTATGCCGATGACTCCCGGGGCCGGTCGGGCAACCCGCGACGTACCGATCGATGTCTTCTGCGCTACGTAGAGTCGCCCCAACGAGGTCTTGCGGGCCGACTCCCCTACCCCACCGCGCAGGTCGCGCCCGACCGTGTCCAGGCCGCGTGAGAGCGGTTATCGTGGGCGAGGGCAGCAGCGGCGGCAGGTCGCCTCGGGAAGCGGGTCCTCCCGATCGTCGCCGGGCTACGCACTTTCCTTCCGGGCGTCGTATGCCCGGCGTGCCGCTTCGACCTTGTCCAGGTTGACCGACCACTCGGCCAGGGTCGCGAAAAGCGGCGCCAGGCTCCGGCCCAGTTCGCTGATCTCGTATTCGACCCGCGGTGGGACCCCGGGGTAGTAGGTACGCACGACGAGGCCGTCGCGTTCGAGCTGACGCAGCCGCTGGGTCATCACCTTCGGTGTGATGGTGGTGATCCGCCGCTCGAGTTCCACGAACCGCTGACGGCCGAATTCGTTGAGCGTCCAGAGAATCGGCGTGGTCCACCGACTGAACACGATATCCACCACGGGCGCTATCGGGCAGGCCAGTTCGGGATCCACACCGCTTATGTTCTCGATCACATTTCCCATACTTTCCCCTAGGTACCTACTAGCAACAGGAAAGTACCGTCGACTTGTCCGAAAGGCCAGTCGAGAACGGGAGTGACGAGATGATCGTGGTTACAGGAGCAACAGGGAATGTGGGGCGGCCGCTGGTGGAGGCGCTGGCCGCGGCCGGGGAACAGGTCACCGCCGTCTCGCGGAAGAAAGCGGAAGTACCGGCCGGAGTTCATTTCCGGCAGGCCGACCTGATCCACCCGGAGAGTATCGAGGACACGTTGCGTGGGGCGGACTCGCTGTTCTTGCTCACCGCAGCGGATTTCCTGGCCGGCGGCGATATCGATGCCGTCGTCGAGGTGGTACGCCGGGCGGGGATTCGGCGGGTGGTACTACTGTCCTCCCAAGGGGTCGGTACCGAACGCCACTCCCCTCATCTGGAGCGTGCGATCCTGCAGTCGGGCCTGGACTGGACCGTACTGCGGCCGGGAAACTTCGACTCCAACGCGCTGCAGTGGGCCCACAGTGTCCGTACCCGCCGCGAGATTGCCGCGCCATTCGGCGATATCGGCCTACCGGCCGTCGATCCCACCGATATCGCCCAGGTGGCCGCCCTCGCTCTGCGTGAACCGGGACACGAAGGAAAGATCTACACGCTCACCGGGCCCGTGATGATCACACCCAGGCAGCAGGCCGACGCGATCGCGGACCTACTGGGCGAGCCGGTGCGGTTCACCGAGCTGAGCCGCGCCCGGGCCCACGAACAGATGGTGCAGTACATGCCCGAGCCGGTGGTCGAAGCCACACTCGGAGTACTCGGTACGCCCACGGAAGCCGAACAGCGGGTCAGCCCCGATATCGAACGACTGCTGGGACGGCCGCCGCGCACCTTCACCGACTGGGCGGAACGCAATATCGCGGCATTCAGGTAAGGCCGCCGCTTGCGGACTGCGTGCCGGCATCGCGGAAAGGAAGACAATGCACGGTCGCGGAACTCGCGGCCGTGCACTTTCCGGGCGATGGCAACGCAC
Source organism: Nocardia sienata NBRC 100364 (assembly GCF_001613205.1). Lineage (GTDB taxonomy): Bacteria > Actinomycetota > Actinomycetes > Mycobacteriales > Mycobacteriaceae > Nocardia > Nocardia sienata. Next base: position 422,656 of record NZ_BDBX01000003.1, read on the forward strand.
GGAACGTCGAGGACGAACCCGGCGCCCGCACCTGGTCACTGCGCAATCCTCGACCACTGGAAAGCGATCTGCACCGGACCTTCCACGGGGCGGCGCCGACCGAGGGTTACCGGGAGGGCACGACGTCGGCCGCCTTGCCGACCACCACGAAGCAGGGCGGCCGGCACCTCCGCTCCCAGCAGCCGGGTAGTCACCGACGCAAAGCTGTGCCTGACATAGCGAGATACGCATATCTATATATCGGTAGGGTTTAGGCTGCACGACTGCTCGAGTGCTCGACAAACCACGCGAGAACACCGAGGTGCCGACAGCACGTGTCTTTCCGGCGGCCGCAGGGCCGGGTCGCCTGCTCCCCCTCCTAATCGGACCGCCGCTCCGGCAACCGGATACGCATCGTTCGGCCCGAATCCGGTGCCGCGTCGCTACTCTGGTGCGAGCGCCGCGAGACGGAGACCAACAGAGGACAGGAGACCGATCCGATGGGCCCGGTGAACCGTCGTCGATTTCTGACCACCAGCGCGGTAGCCGCCGGCGCCGTCCTTCTGGGAACGGGACATGCCGGTGCGCGCCCCGCTCCCCCGGTCGAGGTCGCCCCGTTGGATGCCGACTTCCTGTGGGGTGTCGCCTCCTCGGGATTCCAGTCCGAAGGGCATGCGCCGGACAGCAACTGGACGCGTTATATCGCGGCAGGGAAAACCGAGGACCCGTATCGCGACTCGGTCGATTTCTACTCGCGCTACCGATCCGATATCGCCCTCGCCGAACAGCTCGGAGTGCGCGCCTACCGGATCGGGATCGAATGGGCCCGGGTACAACCGCGTCCGGGTGAATGGGACGAGAACGGTTTCCGGTACTACGATGCCGTCATCAGCGCCATTCGCGCGGCGGGTATGCGCCCCATGCTCACCCTCGACCATTGGGTCTATCCCGGCTGGCAGGTCGATCGAGGCGGGTGGCGGCGCGCCGGGATGGTCGAGGACTGGCTGACCAACGCCGCCCGAGTCGTCGACCGCTACGCCCGGTACGAGCCGCTGTGGATCACCTTCAACGAACCGGCGGCCTACCTCATGAACGAGGTACGCCACGGCGGGATCGGTGTCACGGATATCCCGGCGATGCAGGACCGATTGGCCGACGCCCACAATGCGATCTACGACCACATCCACCGAGCGCAGCCGGGGGCGATGGTGAGCAGCAATGTCGCCTATATCCCCACCGCCGAGGATGCCGTGAACGGCGCGTTCATCAATCGGGTCGGCGCGAAACTGGACTACATCGGGATCGACTACTACTACGGGTTCTCCCCCGCCGACATCCTCGCCCGGATCCCCGACCCGAGCAAACTGTGGACACTGCCGCTGCAATCGGAGGGTATCTACTACGCGCTCGACCACTATGCGCGGCGATTCCCGGGCAAACCCCTCTACATAGTGGAGAACGGGATGCCTACCGAGAACGGCCGTCCGCGCGCGGACGGCTACACCCGCGCCGACCTCCTGCGCGACACCGCCTACTGGCTACAGCGCGCAGTGGCGGACGGCATGAATGTAATGGGGTACAACTACTGGAGCCTCACGGACAACTATGAATGGGGTTCATACACGCCGAGGTTCGGGCTGTACACCGTCGACGTGCTCGGTGACCCCGCCCTCACCCGCCGGCCCACAGACGCCGTGGCAGCCTACTCGGCTATCACCCGACGCGGCGGAGTCCCCGGCGATTACCGGCCGACCCGGGCCCCGGCCACCTGTTCGATCGTGGACGGACCCGCCGGCTGCATCGATCCGGTCACTGTGCCGCGCTGATCCGCATACGGCGCTCTGGCCGGCGGAGGCGTATGCGTCGCCGGGTGATACAACCGGACGCTCCGGGCCGCCCCGGTGTTCCGTCCGGTTTCGCTGCCGACTCTGTCGTCCCGGGCGCGTGCGCAGCCGAGCCGGCGCGGAGAAACCCGGAAGGGACGCCGGGTGTGGTCACCGAGATCACCGGCGCCCGGTCCCGGCACACGCCCGGCCGCGACCGTGGTGGTGTCCCGAGTCGACCCGGCCGCCGTCGCTGCCCCGCAGTCCTGAACCCGACGTGGTCCTGTGTCCCGTTCGGCGCGGGCCGGTGCGATGCCGGGGTGGGCGGGTCGTGCGAGACTGGCCGGGTGAACGGGGAGAAGGAAGTCCGCACCGACCGTACTCGCTCCACTGGCGCCACGCGGCCTCCCGATCGGGGGGACGTGTTCGGGTCCGGCGTATTGTGGCTGGCCAAATGGGCGGTATGCGTGGTCGCGATCGCGGCCGGCGCCTGGGTCCTGGGGTTCCTGGCGGCCAGGCTGTGGGTGGTTCTGCTGCCGGTGCTGCTGGCGATCGTGGTATCCACGGTGCTCTGGCCGCCCACCCGCCTGCTGGTGAAAGCCGGGTTGCCGCCGGCCGCGGCGGCCTCGCTCACGCTGATCGGTTTCATCGGCCTGCTGGCGGGCGGTATCGCGTTGATCGTGCCCTCGGTGGTGGATCAGGTGCCCGAACTCTCCGACAAGGCCACCACGGGTATCAACACGGTCAGGGACTGGCTACAGGGCCCGCCGCTCAACATCCGGGACGAACAGCTGAACTCGGCCGTCGACGCGGTGGTGTCGCGGGTGCAGTCCAGTGCCGAACAGATCGCCTCCGGTGTCTTCACCGGAGTCAGCACCGCCACCTCCGTCCTGGTCACCATATTCCTGGTGCTGATCCTCAGCTTCTTTTTCGTCAAGGACGGACCGAAATTCGTCCCGTGGATGCACAAGTTCACCGGCGGGCGCAGCGGCCGGCACTTCGAGGAAGTGCTGGTGCGGGTCTGGGATGTGCTCGGCGGATTCATCCGCACCCAGGCGCTGGTCAGTTTTATCGACGCGTTCTTCATCGGGCTCGGGCTGGTGCTGCTCGGTGTGCCGCTGTGGGGGGTGCTCACCGCACTGACGTTCCTGGGTGGCTTCATTCCCATGGTGGGCGCGTTCGTGGCCGGCGCGCTGGCGGTGCTGGTGGCGCTGGTCGGCAACGGGTTCACCACCGCCCTCATCGTGCTGGTCATCATCATCGCGGTCCAGCAGCTCGAGGGCAATGTGCTGCAACCGGTACTGCAGAGCCGCACCATGAAACTGCATGCGGTCGTGGTCCTGCTGGCGGTCACCGGGGGTGGCACCCTGTACGGCATCACCGGGGCGTTCCTGGCGGTGCCGGTGGTCGCCGTGGTGGCGGTCGTGGTCCGCTACATCAGTGAACAGATCGATGTCGCCGTGGCCGAATCGAACCCGGCCCAGGACGCGGCGGAATCGGATGTGGATACCGAGAAGTCGGCGGAACCCGGACGGTAACAGCCGGGCTCGAGCTGTCCTGGACTGCGGTTCAGGCCACGCCGAGCAGGGTTTCCAGCCCGGCGATATGGGTTTCGAAGACCTGCGTGCGGTCACCGAAGGTGTCCGCACCATACATATCGAAGACATCGAAGCTCACGGCGCCGAACAGGGCACACCAGACGGTGAGCCCGCGCGCGAGCACCCAGTCCGGCACCTCGAGCCCGAATTCGGTCCGAATCCGGACGAAGTCGGCGGCGAGTGGTCCGGTGAGCGGCGGCCGGTCCGCGGCCGGGGGCACGAGCAGTCCGCGGTGATGGGCCGCGGCGAAAAGCTCCATCAGTGTCACGATCACCCGGGTGCCCGGGGCGACCGTGCGCTCCGCCGGTGCCGCGTATCCGGGGACCGGAGTGCCGAACAGCAGGCCGTACCAGGCGGGTTCCTCGACCGCCCAGGCGCGGATGGCGCGCGCGGCGACCCGGAACCGTTCGATCGGGTCATCGGGCGCGACGGCGAGCGCGGCGTCCACGGCATCGCCGAGCGCGTCGTATCCGTCGACCACCAGCAGGGTCAGCAGTTCGTCCCGGCTGCGGACGTAGCGGTAGACCGCGGAGGAGACCACTCCCAGGTCGCGTGCCACCGCGCGTAAGGACAGGGCGGCCGCGCCCTCGGTGGCAAGATGTTCGCGCGCGATCCGCTTGATATCGATCATCGTCTGGGCCCGGGCCCGGGCACGGGGGGTGGTCATAGGACCACCCTGTCCAATTAAGAGAGCACTGTCAACAGTAGTGAGCATCGCTCCCGTTCATCTGTGTTAATGTTACCGCAAGTCACTGCTGATCATCCGAATCCAAGGAGAAGTCTTATGTCCGAGGCGGCCACGGATTTCGATGTCCTCATCGTCGGTTCCGGGTTCGGTGGCAGTGTCACCGCCCTGCGGCTGATCGAGAAGGGTTACACGGTCGGAGTGCTGGAAGCAGGCCGCCGCTACGCCGACGACGAACTTCCCAAGACCAGCTGGGATCTGCGCAAATTCCTGTGGGCGCCGAAACTCGGTTGTTACGGCATCCAGCGCATCCATCCCCTGCGTAATGTGCTCATCCTCGGCGGTGCCGGGGTCGGCGGTGGATCACTCAACTACGCCAACACCCTCTATGTACCGCCGGAACCGTTCTTCCAGGATCCGCAGTGGCGCGATATCACCGACTGGCGCGGCGAACTCACGCCCTACTACGAGCAGGCCAAGCGCATGCTCGGCGTGGTGCAGAACCCTCATATGACACCGGCCGACGAAGTCTTCAAACAGGTTGCCGAGGATATGGGCGTCGGCGACACCTTCGTTCGGACCCCCGTCGGCGTGTTCTTCGGCGAGCCCGGCGAGACCGTGGAGGACCCCTATTTCGGCGGCGTCGGCCCGGCCCGTACCGGGTGCCTGGAGTGCGGCGACTGCATGGTCGGATGCAAGTTCGGGGCGAAGAACACCCTCGTCAAGAACTACCTGTACCTGGCCGAACAGGCCGGAGCGCAGGTGGTGCCGATGACAACGGTGACCGAACTGCGCCCGCAACCCGACGGGAGCTGGGTGGTCTCGGCGCAGCGCACCGGTGCCTGGGTGCGTAAACAGCGCACCACCTACACCGCCCGCCAGGTCGTGGTCGCCGCCGGCACCCTCGGCACTCAGCGCCTCCTGCACGAGATGCGGGACCGGCGGGTACTCCCGGAGCTGTCCGACCGGCTCGGCCTGCTCACCCGCACCAACTCCGAATCGATCGTCGGCGCCGCCACCAAGAAGCTCGCGCCCGGGCAGGACTTCACCCGGGGCGTCGCGATCACCTCGTCGATCCACCCCACCCCCGACACCCATATCGAGCCGGTGCGATACGGGCGGGGTTCCAACGCAATGGGCTTGCTGCAGACGCTGATGGTCGACGGCGGCGGCCGGATTCCGCGGTGGCTGCGGTTCCTGGGTACCGCGCTGCGTCACCCTCTGCTGCTGATCAGCTTCCTGAGCGTCCGCAACTGGAGCGAACGGACCATCATCTCGCTGGTGATGCAGCACCTGGACAACTCCATCACCACCTACACCACGCGTGGACTCTTCGGCCGCAAACTGACCAGCAAACAGGGGCACGGCGAGCCGAACCCGACCTGGATCCCGGCGGGCAACGAGGCCACCCGCCGGGTCGCCGAGCATATCGGCGGGACCGCGGGCGGTACCTGGGGCGAAGTGTTCAATATCCCGCTCACCGCGCATTTCCTCGGCGGCGCCGCGATCGGGGCCGACCGTGAGACCGGGGTGATCGACGCGTACCACCGGGTCTTCGGGTATCCGACACTGAGCGTGGTGGACGGAGCCGCGGTCTCGGCGAACCTCGGGGTCAATCCGTCGCTGACCATCACCGCGCAGGCCGAGCGCGCGGCCGCGTATTGGCCGAACAAGGGTGAGCAGGATCCCCGGCCCCCACAGGACGCGCCGTACCGCCGGATCGCCCCGGTGGCACCGAAGTCCCCGGTGGTCCCCGAATCCGCGCCGGGCGCGCTGCGGTTGCCGATCACACCGGTGACCGATCCGGCCGCGAGCTGAGCGGGCCGCCTCAGCCTTTGAAGTAGACCAACTGATGGCTGGTCGCCAGCAGGGTGCCGTCGTGACCCCACAGGTGCGCGATCTGATCGAAGTGGCCGTGCCCGAAGCGGTTCGCGCGGGCGCGGCCCAGCAGATATTCGGTACCCTGGGCGACCAGTTCTTCGGCGGTGGCGTGGAAGTACACGGTGAGCGAAATCGTTCCGGCCGGGAGATAGCGTCCGCGGCGCAGGAAAACGCGGGGATAGAACGCATCCGACATGGCGGTGAGCGAGGCGAAATCCAACGGTCGGGCCGGTGTATCACGTAGCCACAGGGTGCTCACCGAATCCGGATTCTCCGGAATCTCGGTGGTCGGCTCGATATCGGGGATGGCGCCGGCGACGAACCGTAGGTCGTAGTTACGACCCCAGGCGATGAAATCCGGGAAGATCTGCGGCACCACTTCCTCGGCGTCGGGCCCCGGCACCGCCGGCATGCTCAGCTCGAGATCCGACCAGGTGTCGCGACGGATGCCGAATACCGCGGTCGCGGTGGTGGTGACCGTGCCGTCCTGGGTGAGTTCGAGCTGCCAGTGCTGATTCGTGCGATTGGTGCGCACCGGCCGCGCGGTGATCTCGAACGGCCCGTCGGCTATCGGCCCCGCGTAGTTGACTGTCAGCGACAGCGGATCACCCACCCGCTCGGGGTGCCGTTCGACCGCGCGCAAAAGCGCCGCCGCGGTGACGCCGCCGAACGGACCGACCATATTGGCGTAATCGGGGCAGGTGTGACCGGCCAGCTGGTGCGCGTCGGTGTATTCCACGGCAATGGCCGTATCGAAGGGATGGGTCGGCGCGTCGATCCCGGTCACGAATCCTCCAGAAGAATCGGGCCGCTGACGCGGCATAACGATAATAAGTATGACAACATACATAGCAATCACGCGGCAAGAGGGAGCAGCGCATGCCACGACCGAAGGATCCCGACGGGCCTCGGGCGGCCATGATCGACAGCGCGATATCGCTGATCCGGCGGCGCGGAGTCGCGGCCGTGTCGTTCACCGATGTACTCCAGGCCAGTGGCGCACCGCGCGGATCGGTGTACCACCACTTCCCCGGCGGCCGGGCCCAGCTGATGACCGAGGCCACCGAGGCCGCGAGCAGCCGGGTGACCAAGGGGGTCACCCGAGCGCTGACGGCGCCGCAGACCGCGACAGCCCTACGCTCACTCGCCGATATGCTGGCCCGCGGGCTGGACAAGCACGATTACGCGCTCGGGTGCCCGATCGCCGCCGCCGCACTCGGCAACGAACCCGGCGCCGTCGCCGCCGCCGGATCGGCATTCGAGACGTTGCGCGAACTGGTCGCCGCCAAGCTCGTCGAGGACGGGGCCCGGCCGGAGCGGGCCCGCTCCGTCGCGCTACTGGTCATCAGCGCGCTGGAGGGTGCGCTGATCATCGCCCGCACCGAACGCGGTCCGGCCGCGCTGGACACGGTGGTCGAGGAGTTGAGCGAGATCTGCCGGGCCGCGGTCGGCGATCGGTAGCGCGTTCACTCCACCGCGCGGGTCTTGATGGCGTCGCGCGAGATGAACACGTCGTATTCGCCGGGCGTCGCGATCACCGCGTTGCCGTAGGCCGACCGGACGAACGGCGAGGTGAACCAGCGGTTTTCGCTCATATCCTCGAAGAAGTCGCGGTCCCCGCCGTTGAGGAAGATGTGGTTCTGCGTGGTGGCCACCCCGTCGAGCCGCTGCCCGTACAGCCGCGACACCTTGTACCCGGAATGGAAACCGAGGGCATTGACCCACGGTTGCAGCTCCACCAACTGCGCTTGCAGTACCCACATATCGCCCTCGACCCGGTGTGTACTGCGCTCGGTGGTGCCGCCGTCGGTGTCGAACAGTGTCAGTTGCACCTCGAGTTGATGCTCCGCGCCGGAGACCGGGGCCACCACCACGTGCGCCGCCCGGACCTCCCCGGTCAGGCCGAGGTAGGTCTGGACGAGTGTGGCGATCCACAGCACCAGCGCCGCGGCGGCCAGAAGTAGCGCGCCACCGGCGCCCCGTGCGATCAGGGCCCGCGGCCCCCGCTTGCGCAATGCGAACAACGCCGAAACCAGCAGGGCCACACCGAGGATGATCGCGAGGATCGAACCGGCTTGCAGCACCCCGAAATCCACCGGGTAACTCATGCGCCGGTTATACCCCGGTGGCGCGCGAAGTCACCCGCGAACGAGCTTTTCCGATCGATTCGTACGCTGCGGCGAAGACGCCTCGCGTGCGGCTCCGTTCTCGTATGTTTGCGGGTACACGAGATCGGAAGGTGCGAAGGTGACAGAAGTCAGTGCGGACTATGTGATCGTCGGGTCGGGATCGGCGGGAGCCGTACTCGCGAACCGGCTCAGCGCGGACCCGGGCCGCTCGGTGATCCTGCTGGAGGCCGGCCCCGCCGACAAGGACAAATTCATCCACATACCGGCCGCCTTCGCCAAACTGTTCCGTACCCCCTACGACTGGGACTACCTCACCGAACCCCAGCCCCAGCTCGACGATCGGCAGATCTACTGGCCCCGCGGCAAGACCTTCGGCGGCTCGTCCTCACTCAACGCCCAGATGTGGGTGCGCGGTTTCCGCGCCGACTACGAGGAGTGGTCGGTCGCCGGAGGTCCGGAGTGGGGCTTCGACCGGGCGGTCGAGCAGTTCCGTTCGATCGAGAACGTCGAGGGTGCGACCGACCCCGACCACGGCACCGGCGGGCCCCTGCACATCTCTCACCAGCGCAGCCCGCGCCCGTCGACCGCCGCCTATCTGCGCGCCGTGGCCGAACGCGGTTTCCCGGTCGAGGAACCGAACCTGTCCGAACCGCAGGGTTTCACCCAGACCATGGTCACCCAGCACAAGGGACGGCGCTGGAGCGCCGCCGACGCGTATCTGCGACCGGCGCTGAAGCGACGCAATCTCGACGTGTACCCGGAGGCCACCGCCACCCGGGTATTGTTCGACGGCGACCGGGCCGTCGGTGTCGAGTACTCGCGTGGCGGCCGGATCGAGAAGGTGACGGCCCGTATCGAGGTCGTACTCTGCGGCGGCGCGATCAACAGCCCGCAACTGCTCATGCTCTCGGGTATCGGCGATCGCGCCGAACTCGAACGCCACGGGATCACCGTCCGCCACCACGCGCCCGAGGTCGGCGCCAACCTGCAGGATCATCTCGTCACCGGACTCGGTTACGGGGTGGACACCGATTCGCTGTTCGACGCCGAGAAACCGGCCCAGCTGATCAATTACCTGTTGCGCCATCGCGGCATGCTCACCTCCAACGTCGGTGAAGCGTACGGATTCGTTCGCAGCCGGCCCGAGCTGGAACACCCCGACCTCGAGTTGGTCTACGCACCCGCGCCGTTCTACCACGAAGGCCTGATCGAGCCGACCGCCCACGGCGTCATCCTGGCGACCGTCCTGGTGCGCCCGCACAGTCGCGGCACGATCACACTGTCCTCCGGCGATCCGCTGGCCAAGCCGGTGATCGATCCGAAGTACCTCTCCGACGAACAGGGCATCGACCGGGCGGCGTTGATGACCGGCCTGCGGTACTGCGCCGAGATCGCCGATACCGCCGCCATGCGGGAGGTACTGGGCCCGCTCTGCTATCCGCCGGATGCGCCTGCCGACGGAGCGTCGGAAGCCACTCGCGCGCTCACACTCAACCGCTATTCGCACACTCTCTACCATCCGGCCGGCACCTGCCGGATGGGCTCGGACGCGAACAGTGTGGTGGACCCGCAACTGCGGGTGCGCGGCGTACGGGGTCTGCGGGTCGCCGACGCGTCGATCATGCCGGTGCTGATACGGGGGCACACCCACGCGCCCAGTATGTTCATCGGGGCCCAGGCGGCCGACTTCCTCATCCGCGACTAGACCGCGGTGCCACCGGCCCGGACGCGGTACGGGGCCGGTGGCAACCGGGTCGCCCGGGCCCACCGGGTGACCTGAGCGGTGGCCACCCGGTGGGCGTCCTGCCGCCGCGCGCGGATGAGGGGACACAGGCCGTGAGGCGGACGACCCGTGCTGATCCGCGGCGGCCGCGTGTGCTCCGAGCCGACCGGTGGAGTCGGGCCGGCCGGACTGGCGAGCACACCCGTCTATCCCCCGGTCACAACTTGCCGCCGCCACCGATCAGCCACGGATTGAATGTGCATTGCAGCGCCGGGAACCGGGCGGGGTCGAGTGCGTGCAGCGCGATGGACAGCGCCCGCGGGGAGTACATCACCGTCAGATGATCCGAGAGATCCTGTTCGCAGCCGTCCTGCAGAGTGATGTTTCGGACTGTCGCGCCGGGGCCCGCGCGCAGGAAGGTCAGATCGTAGGGGGTGGTCACCTCGTCGTAGCGGGTGCCCACGACGGTGTAGTCCACCCCCGGCACCGTATCGCCGCCGGCGTTGAGTTCGTTCACGAAATCCGAGCCGACCGTCTGCTGGATACCGGAATGGCCGACGAATATCTCGATGAACCCGAGGATATCGATACCGAAGTTGTTGATGGCCCGGCCCAGCGCCCCGATCCCGTCGAGGGTGGTGCCGTGATGGGTGGCGCCGAAGGTGATCAGCTTGTCCACCTTGTCCGCCCCACCCTCGAACTTGGTGTACCAGTTGGCCATCGAGCCGCCTTGCGAATGGGCGATCACATCGACCTCCGGCGCCCCCGTCGCCGCGAGGACCCGGTCCACGAATACGGCCAGCTGTTTCGCCGAATCCTGGATGTAACCGGTGCCCATGGTGCCGGGCAGCACCGACCCGACACCGCCGCCCTGGATGAAGTTCGAGCGACCGTAGTTGAAGGTGAAGGTGCACAAGCCCGCATCCTTCAGCGGCTGCCCCATGAACGCGAACCCGTTGTAGGCGTTCATCCAGGTGCCGTGAACGAGCAGGACCGGATGCGGATGCTCGGCGGTCGGTTTGCAATTCCAGTCGTTGGCACCCGGAGGTGCCGCGTCACCATGGGCAAGCCCATAACCGAAGGCGGCCAGCCACGCGGTCTGCGACGGTCCGTAACCGACCGTATCGGAGGCGTATCCGCCCGACAGGCCCGAGCTGCTGCCCGATCCGCCGTAACAGTCGCCGGACCCGTTACCGGATCCGGCCCCGCTGCCGGAGTTACAGGCCGAGCCGCTGGCGCTTCCGGAGCCGGCTACCGGCGCACCGGTGCGGCCGGCCGCGATATAGGCGGCGAGATCCTGTTCGGTCGGCGCGACCACAGGCTCGGCCTGGGCGGCCGTACCGGCGAGTCCGCAGACGAGCACTGTGGCGGCCAGCAACACCGCCGACCGCAGCCGGGCAGGGTTCAGTTTTGTCATCGAGGACCTTCCTGGAGCACATTACTGTCCGATTCGCCTGACGCCCTGTTTCCCGGCAGGCGAGCTGCGCTGACAGTACGGGCGCCGAATCCATTTGCGGCCCTGCGCAATCAGGAACTGGGGAGCTCACGAATCGCAGAGAGCGGATTTGGCGCCCGTCACAGAGCAAGTGCTCCGGGTTCCAGGCGAGATGCTCCTACGACGACCGGGAATCGACGGACTCGGCCGTAATCGGTCCGGAAAAAACCGGTGCGGAACTGTGAACTGTCCTATCGAACAAACAAAGAACCGCGCGGCGGATCCGTTTATTCGGATCGAGCGATTCTCTCGGCTCGATTCGCCCGGAGCGTTCCCCATCCGCCGCACTCGCCGACTCCGCGCGTCATCGCCGTCCAGCCCGCGGCCTCGGCACCCGCGCCGCCGGGACCAAAGATCACCGGCCACCGCGGCCGTCAACGCCGCCTTCCCGTGAACAGGCCGGTAGCAGCCCGCCGTCGAATCAGCCGTACCCACCGGACCAGTGGGTACGGGTGCTCGGCGGCGTACGCCCGGCCGCACGGTGCCGGGACCGCGCTCATGCGCTCGACCGGCACCGCGGTCTTAATCGATCGGCACCGGCGGTACCCGGGTGGCGGCAGCACCGAGGCCACCGCGAGAGCCGGTCCGCCTGTCTGCCCGGGAATTCCGCGGATCGCGGCGATTCACGAACCCTGCGGCAATTCGAGAGCGGCGCTCAAGGTCGGCCAACTGCGATGCAATTGCACTTCGAAATCCGGCCAGGAATGCATCCCTTCGGGCAGATACTCCACCACGGCTGGAATGTCGAGTTCGGAGAGACGGGTGGCAAATCTTTGCGTACACAGATGGGCGCCCGCTTCCAGCAGCGAGCCGCCGCCGAGCAGAACCGCCAGAATTTCCGGGCTGTCACCGATCGACATGAGCGCGGCGTTACTGGGCGAACCGCTGGCCACCGAAACATAGATCCGGGTGCCCCGCAATTTGTCCGCGCCGAGCAGACTGTCGTGGGCGAGCCACTCCGGCGAGGTGGGCGGTCCGAACAAATTCTCCGGATTACCGCCGCGCGAGGCCACCGTCATGGTCGTCACCGCACGGCCGAGCTGGTCGGAGGTGGAATAGCAGCCGCTCATCCCTGCGACGCCCCGGTAGAGACCCTGGTGGCGCTGGGTCAGCATCATCGCCGCCTGCGCACCCATGGAAACGCCGGCGATCGCCCGGATTCTGCTCGAGCCCAAGTACTCTTCGACGATGGGTGGTAGTTCCTCGGTGAGGAAGGTCTCCCAGCGGTTCAGGCCCAGCGCGGCGTCCACCCGGATCCAATCGGCATACATACTGGCCGTGCCCCCGGTGGTCAGCACCACATCGACCGGTTTGTCGGCGAAGAACTCGGCCGCGCCGCCCTTGGTCAGCCAGCCCGAGGTCGGGCCTCCGTCCACACCGTCGAGCAGATACAGCGTGGGCCGGGGCGCCGGACCGGAGCCGATCAAGGTGTCGATCGCGATCTCGCGGCCCATGGCCGCCGAGCGGATGTGCAACCGGATCCGCCGATCGTCGAGCACCTGCACGCGCAGCAATCGGCCGCCGGACTCCTGTGCGCTCGGAACCGGAGCGGGCGCCGGAGGCGGTGAATCCCCCGAGGGGGCCGCAGCGGCAGGTGCCACCGCGGCGGCGACCATACTCAGCACGGCCAGGGCGGCCAGGATCGAAACCCGTGCTCTCATCTCATACCTCGCAGTCACGCTCCCACACCCGGGTCACCCATCACGCGGCTCCTGGTGTGCCCGGACGGGCGCGCGAGGCGGCCGCGGCGACCGGACGTGGCAGCCGATGTACCCGCATGGCGTCGGCCACCGTGCCGTCCTGTTCGGCGGCCGCGTCGTCGGTTATCCGGTACAGACCGGGTGGCCGGCCGCCGGCACGGAGCCGGTCCAGTAGGTCATGGGTGCGTCCCGCCAGTTCCGGGATCTCCGCGGTGGTGCCTGCGGCGACCGTCGCCGTGGGTCGCACCTCCGCGGCCTCGGCCACCAACTGCAACACCTCTGTGCTCATCAGGCCCGCCGCGGTGCGGCCACTCGGACCGGATCGGTACGTGTCCAACGGGATCAGCACAGTGCCACCGTCGGCACGCAGCAGCGACAGCGAACGCGACCCCAGCGGAGTGCCCAGCGCGGCCTGCACCCGGCGCAGTTTCCGGCGTGCCGCCGAGACCGCCTCCGGGCCGCCCGCTCGTTCCTCGGCGTGCGGCGGAAGCGCCAGCGCCACCACCTGATAGGCCGGCGCCACCCGGAAGCCGGACCGTTTCGCCAGCGCGGCCACCCCGTGCCCGCTCAGCAAGGCGGCCACCATGGTTTGCGCCGAGGTCTGGTGTTCCCGGGCGACGACCCGGTGCTCGTCCAGATACGCCGCCGCGGCGGCGGTGGTCGCCACCTCCACCACCCGGACCAGCAAACGGGCACCGTCTACCATCGCCTCGGCGCGCAGCGCTGCAGTGGCGATCCGCTCGGCGAGGAATTCCAATGCGTCCCGGGCACATTCGTGACAGGCGGTGAGCACCGTTTCCAGCGCCACCCCTTCCCGCGCCCAGCGCACCGCCGCTGTCACGACCGCCGGTGGCGCGGCGGCGGGAGCGGCGGGTTCGGGGGCGAGGACTTCGGCGATATCGGCGAGACACCGCCGCACCGTCGTGACCATATCCGCGGTTGCGCCGAATCGATCGGGGCGCCGCAGATGCGCCACGAGTTCGGCTTCCAGGTCCGCGCTCCTGGAATCGGCTCTACTGCCCACCATAACTACCGGACAGTAACCTGCTTCTGCGGCCGATCGATATGTTCTACCGGGACTCCGGAGAGTTCATCAGTGACCGGCCAACGGTTTGGGTTCGATCACAAGACGGTAACGAGGTACCTCTCGGCAGTTCGCTGCTCGGGCAATTCGGCGCGAAGGCACAGCGATCCCTTCCGGCCCCCGGAGCGGTCAGCGATCAGCGCCACCCTGTTCCCGGCGCGCCGGCTGGTCCATGATCCGTGGCTGGCGCCGGCGCAGGGCCGTCAACAGGCCCGGCGTGTATTCGGGTGGAGCCGCGTGCACCGACAGCTGATTGGCGACCGCGCGATAGGCGTCCAGGTCGGCTTGCTTGTCGAGGTAGAGAGCGCCCGTGAGCTGTTGCAGATAGACGATATCGGGTAGATCGGCCTCGGCGAACCGGAGATAGGTGAACGCCCCGTCGGCGAGCGCCGGACCGCCCACATGGTCGGCCAGGATCTGCACCGTGATGTGCGGCCGGCGGGCCGCGGCGAGCAGCCGGTCGATCTGCGCGCCCCATACCCTCGAGCCACCGATACGTCGGGTCAGGGCGGCTTCCTCCACGATCAGCCACAGATGCGGCGGATGCGGTCGATCGAGAATGTGCTGGCGGCGCATCCGCAGCGCGACCCGGCGTTCGATCGCGTCCTCCGGCTCCCCCGGATGCGCCAGGGTCAGCAGGGCGCGCGCATAGTCCGGGGTTTGTAGTAGCTCCGGCACGGTACGCGGTTCGTAACAACGGATCACCTGGGCGGCCTGCTCGAGCCCCAGGTACATATCGAACCATTTGGGCAACCAGTCGTTGTCCCGGTGCCACCACCCGGAGGTATTGGCCTGGCGAGCGAGTTCTTGGAACGCGTCGAGCTCCTCGGTGTCGGTGACCCCGTACAGCTCGAGCAGATCCACCAGATCACGTTCGCGGATGCTGGTGCGCCCGAGCTCGAGCCGGCTGATCTTCGAATCCGAACCGCGGATATGGTCACCCGCCTGTTCCCGGGACAACCCGCTGGCCTCACGCAGCCGCCGTAACCGGCCACCGAGCACCATCCGCAGCACTGTCGGCCCGCCGTCGGCCGCGGCTCGCGCCGTGAACCCCGGGGCGGCCGAGGTCTCCGCCTCCACTGCCGATCGCATTCCAGATGCACCCATTATTCGAGTTTCGCATGGGAGCGGTACCGGAGACCAAACGAAACAGCCGTGGCGTGAACGACATTCGCCGGAGAGGGATCTACGGTCGGCTACGCCGAGCCGGGCGGCTGCGGCGCGGCTCATACACGCGATCCCCGCTACGGGGGCGCGACTGCGCGAGCGTGTCCCGGTGGTGAACCACCCCGACCTTCGTGGGCTGCGTGCTGTGAATTCCCCAGAGCGGCAACCCGGAACATGTTCTCAGCAATGGTGCGGACCTACTGTGGCACACAACGGCGCCGACGGGGACGCCTGGAAGGAGACGCGGATCTTGGACGCCACGACACCGGCCACAGCCGAACGCGACGACATCTCCCGCGACCACCTCACCCGCCGGGTCACGGTCTACTTCGACGGCACCGCCGCGGGTAACGCCCTCGTTCTGGAGTACGCGGCGACCAATGCCGAAGCCTGGGAATTCACCTCCGCCGCATGGCACGCGGGACTCACCGTGACGGTGGACAACAAGATCAGGCCCGGCCTACGCCGGCTCCCGTGCCACAGCCTCTGGCGCTGAGCGGCCGGCCGTGCGCGGGGGGCGTATCCCCGCACGCGCCACACTCGCCGGCGGATCCCCGCCACGGCGGCGCGACCCTCTAGGCTCGGAGACAGCCGGCGCGACGGGCGGGCCGGCTCCGAGGCGCAGGAGCGAGTATGCCGATCGAATGCGCGGCCCGCGCGGCCGGCGTATTGGCGATCCTCTCGGCCCTGGCCACGACCGGATGCGTGAGTTCGAACTCCGATGCCGGGTCCGACCGCGCACCCGCGGCCACCACTACCACGATCGCGGCCCCGGCGACCGCCATCACCCACACTCCCCGCCCCACTCCCACCATCGATCCGTACGCCGGGCAAGCCCTGATCGACCATGTGGAATGGACCGAGAACGCCGACGGCCCACGCCTGAGGGTCCACCCGACACAGGCGGGCCGTGACACCACCTTTCCCGGCTCCGACCTCCGTGCCTGGCGAGAGATCCGTACCGCCGATCCGGCCGCGGACAGCCCGGGAATGTGGGATCAGTTCCGCTGCCACTGGGAGTGGGCACGCCTGATCGCGCCGGACAAACCCACCTGGAATCTCGAGCCCTGGCGGCCACCGGTGGGTTACGACGCGACCGTCGACGCCGCCTGCAATCCCGGCGGACCCGAACGCTGACCACGAAAGGACCCGTATGCGCATCGTCATCGCCGGTGGACACGGCAAGATCGCCCTCCTGCTCGCCGAACTCCTCACCGGCCGGGGCCACAGCGTCATCGCGTTGATCCGCAACTCCGCCCATGCGCCGGAGGTGTACGCGACCGGCGCCGAATCCGTGGTCCTGGATCTGGAGCAGGCGGTGGTGACCGACCTGGCGGCGACCGTCCAGGGTGCGGACGCGGTCGTTTTCGCGGCCGGCGCCGGTCCGGGCAGCGGGGTGGCCCGCAAGTACACCGTCGATCGCGACGGCTCGGTCCTGCTGGCCGAAGCCGCCGAACGAATGCGGACCCGTCGCTTCCTGCAAATCTCGGCGATGGGTGCGGGTCTGGCCCCGGCCGCCGGCACCGACGAGGTGTGGGCCGCCTATATCGACGCCAAAACCCAGGCCGAGGACGATCTGCGCGGCCGCGACCTGGATTGGACCATCCTGCGACCCGGACGGCTGCTCGACTCCCCCGGCACCGGTGCGGTCACCCTGGCGCCACCGCGGCTCGACCGTGGGGATATTTCGCGCGCGGATGTGGCCGCGGTACTCGCCGCGCTACTCGGAGCCGACCATACCGCCGGCCGCACCTTGGAACTGGTCGCGGGCAGCACACCGATCGAGGCCGCTGTTGCCGCGCTGGCACGCTGATCCGGTATCGAAAACCTTGTGCGCACAAGAATCGATCGTGCAGATGTACTTGCATTTGAAAGCACCAGCGACCTAGACTCTTCCCACACCGCTATACAGGGGAGAACAAGGGGAGGCCGCGTGAGTGAGCCGACGACACCATTCGCCAGTGGTTCACTGCCGCGCCCGAGGAAGAGTCCGACGGATCCGACCCGATTCGCAACTACTCCAGCAAGGATCGATCCCGCCCCGATCGGCAAGCCGGCGAACGGTATTGATATGACAACATTCGGCCTCCACAGCGGCCACCCGCTAGGCGATTCGACGCGCGAAACCGCCGTGGAATTCGTGATTGATGCAATCGAATCCACCGGCGCGGCGACTCGTGACGATTTCGATATCGATCAGATCGTCAGCACCGCTCACGCATTGGCGGACGACTGGGATTTCCGGTCATTGCGGCCGGATACCTTCTGGCGCGTCGCGTCGACCTTCATCCGGG
>NZ_BDBX01000004.1 GCF_001613205.1 Nocardia sienata NBRC 100364
AGGCTTACGCCGCTGGACCCGACCTCACAGGCCTTTCGTGTAGTCCGCGATAATCCTACGTGACTCTTCCGGTGGTGCCGCTTGTACGCTCAACCGGTCCATCACCGACAGGTACAGCGCCAGATCCTCGCGTCGGTCCAAATACAGCGCACTGGTCAGCTGCTCGAGGTACACGATATCGGGCAGCTCGGTCTCGGCGAAGCGCAGAATCGTGAAAGAGCTTCCGGCAGCGGCGTGTTCACCTGCGGAGAACGGGACCACCTGGATCGTCACATTCGGCAGCCGGGTCAGATCCAGCAGATGCTCCATCTGCGCCCGGTGCACATCCCGGCCACCGACCGGACGGTGCAGTGCGGCTTCGTCGAGTACCGCCCAGATGACCGGGGGGTCGGCACGATGCAGTATTTCCTGCCGGCGCTGGCGGAATGCCACCCGGCGATCGGTCTCGGAATCCTGGTAACCGAGTGTCACCACCGCCCGGGCGTAATCCGGTGTCTGGAGCAGGCCGGGCACCAGATGCGATTCGTAGGTACGGATCTTACTGGCGGCCTGCTCCAGACCCAGATACGTCCCGAACCAGGGTGGCAGCAGATCGCCGTAGCGGTGCCACCATCCTGGTTCGTTCGCTTTACGCGCGAGTTCGAGAAAGCTCTCCCGCTCTTCCGGATCGTCGACGCCGTACAGCGTCAACAGATCCCGGATATCCCGCTCTTTGAAACTCGTCCGGCCCAGTTCGAGTCGGCTGATCTTCGCATGGGAGCCGCGGATGGCATCGCCCGCGGCTTCTCGGGTGATCTTCTTGCTCTCGCGCAGTTTTCGTAACTGGCCGCCCAGAGCGATACGTAGAACCGTGGGGCCACGTTCCGCCTCGACGGATTGCGCGCCACCACGGTTCTCGGGCTCTGCGATCATGGAGTCGTCTCCGGTTTCGGGTTAACCCACGGTGCGCCGCTCATCGGATCGGGCGCACCACGCCGCGGCCCATGTTACCTCTCAACCCGCCAGATCGTCGAACTCTCCGGCTTTGGCGCCCTGCAGAAACGCCTCGATCTCCGGGCGCGTATAGAAGATCACCCCGCCGTCGGGGAAGCGCGAATTACGCATGGCCACCAGATTGTTGGCCGCCTCCGCGAACTCGACACAGTTCCCGCTCGGGTTACTGAAGGTGCTCTTCCGCCAGGCTCCGATCACCTGGTTCGTTACTTCCGACATAGGACCCACTCCTTGCTCATGGTCGCTGACGCCACTGTCGCATACCGTCGGTCCTTACAGATGCAAACGCAGGTGTTCTTGCATCTGCACCGACATCAGGACGATAGCACGAAGTTCGCCACATCGCGTTCACCGGCCCCCGGGGCTTGTCAGCAGTCCTGCGGGCGCAGGTCACCGCGCCCGAGACCTGCCTTCGGAGGCAGCCGCAGGAGTCGTATCGGACCGTGCCGACAACCGGCATCGGCCGCGGCGAGTCTTGTACTGTCGCAGTGGACATCGGTTTCACCAGCCGTCGGGCCCACCGCCGGTATCCGTGCCGGCGCGTTCCGACCATGACCGCCCAGGAGTCCGCCATGTCCGAAGAGCACCGCCCCGCGATCCGCACCGATATCCCGCACTCCGCCCGAATCTGGAACTATTGGATGGGCGGCAAGGACTACTACGAGGTCGATCGCATCGCCGGGGACGCGGGAATCGCGGTCGACCCGCAGATCACCACCATGGCAGTCCAGTCACGGCAGTTCCTCATCCGGACGGTGCGATTCCTGGCCGCGGAGAAAGGGATTCGGCAATTCCTCGATATCGGCACCGGTCTGCCGACCATGCAGAACACACACGAAGTGGCCCAGCGCGTCGCGCCCGAATCCAAGATCGTCTACGTCGACAACGATCCGCTCGTCCTGGCCCACGCCCGCGCGCTGCTGGCCGACACCACCGACGCGGGTGTCACCGTCTATCTGGACTCCGACTATCACCGGCCCGAGCTCATCGTCTCCGACGCACGGCACGTCCTCGATTTCACCGAACCGGTAGCGGTGATGTTCATGGGCGTGCTCGGCCACGCGGAATCCTTCGCGGAGATGCGGCGGATCGTGCACACCGTGCTCGAAGCCACCCCGTCGGGCAGCTATCTGGTCCTATGGGATGGTACCGACGACAGTGCGGCGTACGTGACACTGTGCCATAACTACACCGATACCGGGGGTGTGCCCTACACTCCCCGGCCGCAGTCGGAGATCCGGGCCGTGTTCGACGGACTGACCCTGGTGGAACCGGGCGTCGTCCCGATCGACCGGTGGCGCCCGGACACCCCCACCGACGAATCCCTGCCCGCGATCTCCGCATACGGCGGTGTGGGCCGCAAACCGTGAGACCGGCCGTCCGCCCGGAACAGGCGATGCGATCGATGCCGCAGCGCAAGGCGCAGTGCCACAGCGCCGAGGGCCGCCCGATGCACCGGTAAGGAGGTTCGCGCAATTTCTTCTGTTGTTTGCAGATGTACTTGCATTTGTAAGCGACGGCGACTTAGACTCAGGCGCACAGGAGGGGCGTTACACAGCATTTTCCTCGGCTGATTCGCCGGCCGGAGTGTCGCCCCGCAACGTCGCATGTGAGGGGCAACCGAATGATCCAACCATTCCGAAGTCCCCACCAGCCCGCCGTGGGCAGCGCCGGCGGCGGTCATTCGCTCGGGCACCACCCGGAACCGCTACGCCGCTACGCCGCCCCCGACACCGGTACCGACTGCAATTCCGAGCCACCGGTGCTCACCTATCGGCAAGCACGCGAGATTCTGCACATCCACGATGTGCACGGCCCGCAGTGCCGTCAGTGGCTGGCTGCCGCCGCCTATCTTTCCGCGGGCCTCGACGACGAGTAGCCGATCGACGGCTCCGCCCGGCGCACGGCTTCGAAAAGAGGTCGATGCCGATTCGTGCTGGCGTCGGGGCGTCGAGCGCGCGATTCTGGAATCCCGCGCTCGAGTGGATGGTGACCATGCGAATCGCCGAGATACTGCGCAACAAGGGCAGCGCCGTGACGACTGCGCGTCCGGATCTGGATATCCGCGCGCTGCTCGCGCTGCTGGCCGAACACAACATCGGAGCGGTGGTCGTCTCCCCCGACGGCAGCCGGATCGCCGGAATCGTCTCCGAACGCGATATCGTCCGCGCCCTGTACCGGCACGGCGCGGCACTACTGGATTCCCCGGTGTCACGGATCATGTCCACCGAGGTCCGGACCTGCGCCCCTGACGACCATGTCGAGGGGCTACGCCGGATCATGACCGATCACCGGGTCCGGCATCTGCCGGTGGTCTCCCACGGTGAACTGGTCGGCATCGTGAGCATCGGTGATGTGGTCAAGAGCGCCATCTCCGAACTCGCCACCGAACGCGAGCAGCTCGTCGAATATCTGCAGGGCGGCTACTGATCGCTCAGCCGAGATCGGCGGACAACCATCGCTGCGGGCGCATGAACACGACCACGTGCTCACCCAGTTCGGCCGCGGCGAAGGAGAGGTACTCCTGCACTCGCTCCGGCGGCAGGTAGCGCGCCACCATCTCGCGATGTCGCTCGTCGGTCAGCGGCTCGACCCGGGTCACCGGGCCCTCCACGCTGACATACCGGACAGTCGGCTCGACCCGCTCGACCAGCAAGCTGAACCGTCCCGCAGCCCGGATCCGGCGCATCTTCTCCGATTCCGGGCCGGTGAGCACCCAGAGATCACCGCCCGGCTCGTACTGGTACCAGATGGGCACGGTGAGGGGACCCCGCTCCGGCCCCGCCGAGACCGATAGCGCGCCGATATGTGGCTCGGCCAGGAATGCTCGGCGTTCGTGGAGTGCGAGTGGCATACCCGCACCATATCGCCGGCCACCGACATCTCACGGCACCTCGCCGCCGTAGCGACAAGCACAGCGAAACTGTCTGCGCACCAAGCGCACTGGGCGAACTTTCCGACAATGAGTATCGTTGTTCGCAGTCCGGATGGATCGGCGGAAGGAGCGATCACTTGGGATCATCCCTGCGCCGACCGGATCGTCCACCCCTCTCCGACGAGGCGCCCGCACCGGGGCGCCCGGACACCGGAGTACTCCCGCCGGAGATCCGCGCGTCCTTTCCGGCCCTGGCCGACAGCCGCGAGACCTATCTGGACAGTGCCGCCACGACGCAGAAGCCGCGGGCGGTGATCGACACCGTCCGCGACTACCATTCGACCGCTACCGCCAACGCCGCCCGCGGCACGTACCCCTGGGCCACGGCGCTCACTCAGCGCATCGCCGCGGTCCGGGCCGCCACCGCGCGCTTCCTGGGCGCCGCCCGGCCCGACGAGATCGTCTTCACCGGTGGCGCGACTGCGGCACTCAATGCCGTCGCACTGTCCTGGGGTCTCACAGCCTTGGAGGACGGGGACGAGATCCTCTACAGCCCGCGCGACCATGCCGCCAATATCTCGCCCTGGTTCCTGCTGCGGGACACCCTCGCGCGCTTCGGCCGACGGATCGAACTGGTGCCCTACCGGGTCACCGCGGCGGGACAGGCCGATACCGCCGATATCGCCGCGAAACTGAGCCCACGCACCCGGCTGCTCACCGTCACCCACCTGCATCACGTCTTCGGGGCCTGCACCACCCTCACCGAACTGCGCGATCGGATTCCCCCACGGGTGCACCTCTGCTTCGACTGCAGTCAGAGCGGCGGCCATATTCCGGTGGACCTCACCGCGCTGGGGGCCGATTTCGCGGCCTTCGCGGCGCACAAGATGTTCGCGGCACCGGGCACCGGAATCCTGTACTGCCGCCAGCGGACACATGCGCAACTGCGGCCGTTCCTGCCCGGCGGCGGCACCGACGCGGTACTGACCGCCACAGGGTTCGACAGCGGCGTCATGCCGGGCCTGCTCGAAGGCGGCACCACCAATATTCCCGGCATACTTTCGCTGGGCACCGCACTGGAGGTTCTCGAAACATACGGTATGCCCGCCGTCGCGGCGCACAATCGGGCGCTGACCCGGCGGCTGATCCATGGGTTACGGGCGGTGCCGGGACTGACGTTCCTGCCGGGGCCAGCCCACACCCCGGACGACGGCGGATACGGGATCGTCTCCTTCACCCTCGGCGGGATATCGCCGGCCGACCTGGGTTTCGTCCTCGCCGAATACGGCTTTTTCGTGCGCACCGGCGCCCACTGTATGCCCGACACCGGGGGCGATCCCGAATCGGTGCGGGTCAGCACCCACGTCTACACCTGCCTCGACGATATCGACCGCTTCGTCGACTGCGTCCGGACCCTCGCCGAGGAGCTGCCATGAGCACAGAGATCAGCGCACCCACCGACCCCTCCATCCATTACGACCGGCGGGCAACCGCACGGATACTGGCCGAACTCGCCCGGCCGGGACTGTTCGCCGCCCACCGGCCGGCCGCAGCGGTCCGGATCGAGTACACCGCGACCGAACTCCGCCCCGAACCCGGCGGTCATCTCACTTTCTCGCAACGGTTGTACCTGGAGCGGTTCATGCGACCCTGTGCGGCGGACGCGGTCACCTCTGCCTCCCACCGGATGACCTGGGTGGACAGCGCCGGGGTACCCAATACCGGGTTCTACCGGGACGACGGACTGGGTCCGCTCGTGCCGATCGCCACCCGGGAAGCCGTTCTCGCACTGTGGCGTTCGATCGACGACAACCCCGGTCTCGCCGATCGGATAGCACGTCTCGACGCGGCGGAGCACGCGGTACTGGCCGCGACCACCACCGATCACGAACCCGTCGATATCTTCCGGGTAGGAGTGGAGTCCGCCGGCCGGGCACTGGCCCAGCATGCGCTCATCGCGGGGCAGACGCCGTATCGAACTGCGGATGAGTTCGCCCGCGGCCTGCACGATTCCGGGATTTTCACCGCGGTCGCCACCCGGTGGTTCTGGGAACTGCAGGCATCGACCTATCGACGGGGCATGATCCCGGTGAGCCTGCGCGCCGAACCCGGCGGGCCGGTGCGCTACACCGCCGAGTCGATCGCCACGCTGCGGTCGATGAAGGACGCGACCATCGCCGACGCGCACCGGGTGATGGACCGGGCGACCACCGAGGAGGGGCTGACCGTACCCGCGGCAATCGCCCGGTACCACGATGATCTGGACCTCATCTCCCGGCAGTACGCCCTGTTACCACCCGGGGAGCAGCCCTCCTGCCCGGCCGCGGTCGTGCACCGCGACAGTAGTGGGAATTTCAGCGTGCTCGCCGAGGTGGTCGGCCGCTTCGTCGAGGTGTTCACCGACTTCGCCCGGCAATGCGAACCGGCGGCGGTGGCGGCTCGGGAGGACCTCGGCACCGGCCCGGCGGCGGTGGAGGACCGGATCTTCTATGTACCCGATATGACCTGCAAACACTGTGTCCGCACGATCGGCGGGGTGCTGGAATCGATGGACATCCGGGTCGTGGACATCGACCTCGACAGCAAGCGAGTCGTGGCGGAGTTCCGCAGCCCGCGTAACCGGGCCCGTGCCTTCGAGGCATTGCGCGACGGCGGGTACAACCCGGTCGGCGAGCGGCCCGAACCGATGCGCCCGGGGCCCCTCGGATGACCGTGCGGCTGCGCCCGGACCCCGCCGGGCACGCTGAACCACCCGCCCTACCGGCACACTGGGATAGCCTCGTCGCGGCCTTTCTCGCCGATCGTCGCGCGTTGGACGAGGTGCTGCGCCGCTTCGGGACACCGCTGCATCTGCTTTTCCCGCAGGTGTTCGCGCGCAATATCGATCGACTCGCCGCCGTTCTCGACGAGGCGCATACCGGCTACCGCATCTTCTACGCGCACAAAGTGAACCGTTCCCGGGCCTTCGTACGCACGGCCGCTGCGCACGGGATCGGCGTGGACGTGGCCTCGGCCGGTGAACTCGAATCGGCGCTGACGGCCGGATTCGACGCCGGCCGGATCGAGGCGACCGGGCCCAAAGGCGAAGCGCTGCTCCGGGAACTGGTGGGCACCGGGGTGACCGTGAATGTCGACAACGAATGGGAACTGGGCACGCTCGCCGATCTGGCCGATCCGGCCGCGCCGGTTCCCGTACTGCTGCGCGTCAGTGGGTTCGCGGGGTCACAGGTGAGCCGCTTCGGGATTCCGGTCCATCGGGTGGATCGCGCGCTCGAGGTGTCGGCGCAGCACCGGGATCGGCTCCTGTTCCGCGGGATGGCATTTCACCTCGATACCGGCGATACGGCCGAGCGGGTACGCGCCGCCGACACCTGTTTCGCGCTACTGGAACAGGCGTACTCGGCCGGGCTCGTACCATCGGTCCTCGATATCGGTGGCGGACTGCGCCAGGTGTTCACCGCCGACGGCGCCCGGTTCGACGATTACGTGCACCGGTTGCGCGCCGCGCTCGCCGGTCACGGCACCGCGATGAGTTGGGGGAACAACACGTTCGGTTATCAGGTCGACGGCGGCGCGGTTCGCGGGACACCGGTTTTCCACAAATATGCCAACACCGTGTCCGCCGCCGAAATGCTGGCCGGTTTCCTGGCCGCCCCGCTCGCCCGCCACGACGGCCGCAGTGTCGCCCAGGTGGCCGCCGACAATCTCCTGGACCTCTGGTTGGAGCCTGGTAAAGCGCTCGCCGACCACGCCGGGATCACCGTGGCCCGGGTCGAATTCGTGAAGGAGGCCTCCGACGGCAGTGTGCTCGTCCACCTGGATATCAGCCGGGACACGGTGACACCGGCCGATCAGGAGGTGATGGTCGATCCCCTCCTGCTGCCGGGGGACGGGATCGAACCGGCCCGGCATCCGGTCGGTGTCTTCCTGGCCGGAAGACTCTGCCTCGAACGAGATCTCGTCACCACGCACACGGTCCGGCTGCCGTGGTTGCCCCGGCCGGGAGACCTGATCGTATTCCCGAATACGGCGGGTTACCACATGGATCTGTCGGCGGCCGCGGCCGCCATGCATCCCCCGGTGGAGAAAGTGGCGGTGACCGGCCACGACGGGCGCTTCCTCGCGACGCCCGACGCGGACTACCGGCCACCATCCTCCCCCGCCGCCAATTTCGACGCACCCGAGGTTCCGTGACCATCCACCAGCACATCACCGAGCTGATCGGTGACACTCCCCTGCTCCGCCTCGACCCGGCCGTGCACGGCCTGGAGGGGGTGGAGCTGTACGCCAAACTCGAATCGCACAATCCCTTCGGTTCGGTCAAGGACCGGGTCGCCTGGGCGATGCTGCGCGACGAACTCGATACGCTGCGCGCGCAGCGCCGGACCCTGATCGAGGCATCCAGCGGCAATACCGCCAAGGCGCTGCGTGTCCTCGGCGCGATCCACGGTATCGGGGTGCGGGCCATGACCAACCGGATCAAGGTCGGCGAGGTGCGCGATCTGCTCCAGTTGATCGGCACCGAGATCGTCGAGCTGCCCGGCCTGTCCGAATGCCCGGATCCCACCACGCCCAACGATGTGTACTCGGCGATCGACGCGGCCATGGCCGCCGAACCCGGCAGGTTCCGGCATCTGTCCCAGTACACCAGCGAGAAGAACATCGCCGCCCATCACGACGGCACCGGCCGGGAGATCCATGAGGACCTCACCGCCGCCGGGGTCGAGCGGATCGATTATCTGTTCGGCGGACTGGGCACCACCGGGTCGAGCCGCGGGGCAGGCAGCTATCTGCGGAAGTTCCATCCGGAGCTGCGGACGGTCGCGGTGGTCTCCGAACGCGAGGATTTCATCCCCGGGATCCGGTCGGAACGGGAGATGTGGGAGGTCGGCCTGTTCCAGCCCGATTTCTACGACGAGATACTCACCGTGGGGTCGGGCCCGGCGATCGAGGCCACCCTCGAACTCGCCACCGGATACGGCGTACTGGCCGGACCCACCAGCGGCGCCGCCTACGCCGCCGCGCGCGAGGTACTCGGGCGTGGCGAGCGCGGCGCGGCGCACACCGTCGGGGTGATCATCGTCTGCGACCGGCTCGAGCCGTATCTGTCCTACATCGAACAGCGCCGGCCGGATCTGTTCGGCCGCGACGCCGGGCCACGTCCGCCGAGCGCCGCCGAGGTCGCCGCCGCACCGCTGCTCACCCCTGCCGAAATGGCCGGACTGCTCCGCACCGCGCGACCGGTGATCGTCGATACCCGGGGCGCCATGGCGTACCGGGTCGCCCATATCCCGGGCGCGATCAATATCCCCGACGACCGGCTCGCCGACCTGTTCGCGCACGGGACGCCGTTCTCCCGGGCCCAACCGGTGATCTTCACCTGCCCCACCGGCGATATCTCCCGGCGGTTCGCCGCGACCGCATGCCGGACGGGCCACACCGCCTACAGCCTCGACGGTGGAATCGCGGGCTGGCGGGCCGCAGGCCTGGATCTGGAACGTGGCGGCTGAACGCCCCGGTCAGCGACGGGTGTTCCGCACCGAGCAGTCCTGGATCCCGGAGCCGGCGGCAGTTCCGGGACGGTCCGGGCACCCGGCCGCGCCCTCGGCCCAGGCCCGCACCGCCACCCCGACCGCGATCAGCAGGCCACCGAGTGCCCAGCCGGCGAGGACATCCGTGGGCCAGTGCACTCCGAGATAGATGCGCGAAAGTCCCACCAGCAATACGAAGACGACCGCCGAGGCCGCGACGATCACCCCGGCGACGCGATGCGCGGTCCGCATACAGAACAGTACGGCGAGCACGCCCACCACCGCGGCGGAACCCACACTGTGCCCTGAAGGGAAGGCCGGATTGCTCACCTCCACCAATTGCCCGGCCACCGGCGGCCGCGACCGGCCGATCAGCTGTTTCGATACGGGCACCAGAACCGCCGAGGCCGCGCCCACCCCGGCCACCAGCAGCAGATCCGCGTACGCGCCGCGCCGCAGCAGCACTGCGCAGGCCAGCAGCGCCAGCGTCCACATGGCCACCGAACCGCCGAGATGGGTGATCACCGTGGCGGCCGTGGTCAGTGGATCGGTGCGCAGGGTGAGTACCCACTCGTGCAACGGGCAGTCCACCTGGGGCGTGGCATCGCCCGCGACGACGTAACCGGTCGTCGCGGCGAGCACGGCGAACAGCAGCACAGCGAGCACGACCACGCGTTCAGCCTAATCGCGCACCGGTTGCCCACTCCGGCTCGGCGTCGCCCGGAACCGGCGGGCGTCGCAGGCTCCGCCGCTACCCTGAAAACCATGGATGTCCTCTTCCTCGGCGCGCCTGTCGCCATGCTGCTGCTGGGGGCCGTCGCCGCACTGCGGTGGGTGTACACCCGCTTCCCGAAGACCGGACACTCGACCGGCGACCACACCTCCACGCGGCTCGCGGCCGCGGGGGTGGAGGAGATCACCGCCTTCTGGTACGGGAGCAAACGCGACCAGCTCGACCATCGCGCCGCGCAAACCATGTTGCGCGACGAGGAATCCGCCGGGGCGCCACCCCGGGACCGGATCGATCTCGCGGCCGGCCGGGCGGTGCTCGTAGCCCGCCTCCCGCGCGGCGACGCCCGGAGTTGACCTGCGGCACGCACGGTGCGGGGCCGTGACCACCCGGCGCGGCCCACGGCGCGAGCCCACTACTGTGGACGGGTGCATTCAGATCAGCGATCGGACGACAGCGGACCCCGGATCTGGGGTGGTACCACGCTTTCCGAGCGGAAGCAGGCACGGCGCAGCGCACTGCTCGAAGCCGCACTGGATCTGATCGGTGAATCCGGCGCCGCAGGCGTCACCATGCGGGCAGTGTGCCGCCGAGCCAATCTCACCGATCGATACTTCTACGAGAGTTTCGCCAGCCGCGACGAACTGCTCGATGTCCTGTACCGGCAGATCGCCGACGACTTCCTCGATCCGATGACCGCCTTCGCCGTCGCCGACGACGCCTCGCGTGACCGCGCCCTGTCCGAGGCGCTGGTGGACAAGGTGCTCGAGGATCCCCGCAAATCGCGCCTGTTCCTGGTGGAGCCGTACTCCAGCACCGGTCTCGGCCAGACCACCATCGCCGTCATGCCCGCTTTCACGCGGCTCATCCAGGACCATCTTTTCTCTCAGATCGACGATCCGGTCCGCCGCCGCCTCGCGGCCGTCACCATGGCGAGCGGGAACGCGGGCATGTTCTCGGCCTGGCTGAACGGGTCCTTGCGCGCCACCCGCGCAGAGATCGTCGATCACCTCGTCGCCATGCTGGGCGCCTACCGCCGGCTCTATCGGTAGACCCGGGTTTGACGGCGAGACGGTCGGACTCCGGAAATCACCGCCGGGGAAGGAGGTTCGAGAGAATTGCACGACGAAGTCGTCGGATCGACCGGTAAGCTGATCTCGCCGATCCGAGGCCCCGGGATGCTGGGTGAGATCCTGGTAGCCGTACGTGGGGGGACCGAAGGGTATATCGCGCGCGCCACCGAAGCGATCCCGGCCGGGAGCACCGTGCTGGTCGTGGCTGTCGATTCCGGTCGTATCGCCGATGTCGTGCCCTGGATACCCCTCACACCGGACCCGGCGCCGTAGCAACACGACGCGAGGAGTCATACGTGCTGGGTTATCACGTGCCCGATCCCGACGAGGCGATGCTGGTCAGCGGCGCCAAGAGCAGCGACGCCACACCCTTCCGGGTGATCATCGGCCGCGGTACGTGGGTGATGCCGTTCTTCCGCAAGGTCCGGTACCTGTCGCTGGCGATGTTCGAGGCCGAGATCAGCGAACGCTGCGTCACCAAACAGGCCATCGTGCTGCAGGTGCGGGCGGTCATCGCCTTCAAGGTCGCCAACGACACCGCCTCGATCGTGAACGCGGCCCAGCGTTTCCTCTCCGAACAGGAGCAGGAGATGTCGGTGCTGACCGGCCGGATCTTCTCCGGTCATCTGCGGTCCATCGTCGGGTCCATGACGGTGGAGGAGATCATCCGGGAGCGCCAGCGGCTGGCCGACGAGGTCCTGGTCGCGTCGAAGGTGGAGATGAGCAATATCGGCCTGTGGGTCGACTCGTTCCAGATCCAGTCCATCGACGACGGCAACCTCGGCTATATCTCGGCTCTGGCCGCCCCGCACAACGCCGCTGTCCACCGGGACGCTCAGATCGCCGAATCGCAGGCCGCGCAGCGCTCCGCCGAGGCCGAACAAGAATCTCTGCGCAAACAGGCCGAATACGCGCGGGAGACGGCGATCCTCAAGGCCGGTTATCAGCGCGATATCGACAAGGCCCAGGCCGAGGCGGCGGCCGCCGGACCGCTCGCCGCCGCGCTCGCCCAGCAGGAAGTGCTCGGGGCCCAGGCCGCCCAGGCCCGTAAGGAAGCCGAATTGCGCGAACAGCAGTTGCAGGCCGAGGTGGTGAAACCGGCGCAGGCCGAGGCCGAGCGGGTGCGCATCCTCGCCGAGGCCGAGGCCGACCGCACCCGGATCCAGGCCGAGGCCGCGGCCTCCCACAATCGCATCGCGCTCGATCAGATGCTCATCGAGCAGTTGCCCCTCATCGTGGAGCAGGCGGCGCGCGGGCTGTCCAACGCCAATCTGACCGTGCTGAACGGGCCGGACGGGGTGGGTGAACTGCTCAACGGCATGGTCGGGCAGGGACTCACCGTGTTCAACTCGCTGCAAAAGGCGCTTTCGACCACCGATGAGGAAAAACCGGATATAGAGTGACCGGCAGAACTGCGGCGAGGAGCGGTGTGGTGGCCAGCGGGAAATTGGTGTCGTTCGACGGATCGCGGGGTTTCGGTTTCATCCGGCCCGAGGACGGTGGACCCGACGTGTTCGTCCACGTCAACGATATCGGCCTGGGCGAGGACGAACTCCGGCAGGGCCGGGTGTTCGAATTCGATGTCACCGAGGGCGATCGGGGCCCCAAGGCGATCAACCTCCGGTCCCCGCGCGGCCGGCAGGTGCGGCCCAAGCCGGTCGCCGACGGGGCCCGATTGACCGCCGAGGAGCACACCCGGCTGGTCACCGAACTTCTCCTGGACGCCTCCCCGGCGCTGACCGCCGGGGAGATCGTGGCCATCCGGGAGCGACTCACCGATTTCGCGGTCGAGCAGGGCTGGGTGGACGGCTGACGGCCGGATCCGGCGATCTGTCGGTGACAACTCCTATCATCGGGGGCGATGATTCGGCGCCGGCCGCGGCGTCGATACGGGTGAGGATCGACCCGAGGAGGATCGCGTGGATCTACCGGTGATGCCACCCGTCCGGCCCATGCTGGCCAAGTCCGCCCCCGACATACCGCCGGGGCCGGGCCTGAGCTACGAACCCAAATGGGACGGGTTCCGCTGTGTGGTGTTCCGCGACGGCACGGAAGTGGAGCTGGGCTCGCGCAACGATCGGCCACTCACCAGGTATTTTCCCGAGGTCGCCGATCTGCTGCGCGGCGCGCTACCGGATCGATGCGTAGTGGACGGGGAGATCGTCGTGGTCACCGAACAGGGACTCGACTTCGATGTCCTGCAGCAGCGGCTGCATCCGGCGGCGTCACGGGTGGCCAAACTCTCCGTGGAGACCCCAGCGAGTTTCGTGGCCTTCGACCTACTCGCCCTCGGCGACCGCGATCTGACCGAGGCGCCGTTCGCCGAACGCCGCCGGTTGCTCGAAACCATCCTGCGGACCGAGCCCGGTCGGGTGCAGCTGACCCCGCTCACCGGGGATCCGGCCCTCGCTCGCGACTGGTTCACCCGATTCGAGGGCGCGGGCTTCGACGGGGTGATGGTCAAGGCCGACGATCAGCCGTATCAGCAGAACAAGCGCGTGATGCTCAAGGTCAAACACGAGCGCACCGCCGACTGTGTGGTGGCGGGTTTCCGCTGGCACAAGGACGGCCAGGGTGTGGGTTCCCTGCTGCTGGGCCTGTACGACGACGAGGGCCGGCTCCACCATGTGGGGGTGGCGAGCAGTTTCACCGCCGCGCGGCGCACCGAATTGATCGGCGAACTCGCCCCGTATCGGGAGAACGCCCTGGTGGACCATCCGTGGCGGGAATGGGCCGATGCCGTGGCCCAGGCCGAGTCCGGGGGCTCCATGCCCGGCGGGATCAGTCGCTGGAGCGGTGGCAAGGATTTGTCCTGGGAGGCGCTGCGGGCCGAACTGGTGGCCGAGGTCAGGTACGAACATCTCCAGTCCGGTAGATTCCGGCACGGTGGACGGCTCGTCCGGTTCCGCGCCGACCGCACCCCCGAGTCGTGCACCTACGCCCAGCTCGAAGAGGCCGCACCCACCGAGTTGCGCGAAATCTTCGGGACGGCGGTGGCGAAATGAGCGAATCGGTGGAGATCGAGGCCGCCGGCCGGGTGCTCACCATCACCAACCCCGCGAAGGTGTACTTCTCCCGCCGGGGCGAGACCAAAATGGACCTGGTGCGCTACTACCAGAGCGTCGCCGAACCGTTCTTCCGGGTCAACGGCGGGCGGCCGCTGCTGCTGGAGCGTTACCCGGACGGCGCGTCCGGTAAGTCCTGGTTCCAGAAGCGGGTACCGAAGTCCGCCCCGGACTGGTTGCACACCGTGGAGGTCACCACACCGAACGGAACCACCAGCGACGCACTGGTGGCGCACGATCTGGCGCATGTGCTGTGGGCGGTGAACCAGGGTTGTCTCGGCTTCCATGTCTGGCCCAATACCGTGCCTGATCTTCGGATCGCCGATCAGCTCCGGATAGACCTCGATCCCTCACCCGGTATCGGTTTCGACGAACTGCGCACCGCGGCCCTGCGGACCCGGGAACTGTGCGGTGAGCTCGGTATCGAGACGTGGGTGAAAACCTCCGGATCGCGCGGCCTGCACCTCTATATCGCGCTGGAGCCGCACTGGGACGGGTACGAGGTCCGCGCCGCGGCCGTGGCCCTGGCGCGGGAACTGGAACGCCGGCACCCCGACGACATCACGGCGCACTGGTGGAAGGAGGAACGCGGCCGGCGGGTTTTCGTCGACTACAACCAGAACGCTCCGCACAAAACCGTATTCGGTGCCTGGTGTGTACGCCCCAAGGTCGGTGCGCAGGTTTCCACTCCGCTCACCTGGGATGACCTCGAGACCGTGGTTCCCGAGGATTTGACGATCGCGACGGTACCGGCCCGTCTGGCCGAGTACGGCGATCCCTGGGAGCACCGCGAACCGCAGAGTATCGAGCCGCTGCTGCGGATGTCCGAACGCGACCTGGCCTCCGGTCTCATGGATGCGCCGTGGCCGCCGCAATACCCGAAGATGCCGAACGAACCGCCGCGGGTGCAGCCCAGCCGCGCCCGCAAAACCGCAACGGACGGCTGAATACCCCACCCACCGAACCGGTTCAGGAGGTCCAGAGCGTCCAGGCCCCGTTTTCGCAGACCAGGGCGTACCCCGCGGCGGTGCGGGCAGTGGCCGGCCCCGCACAGTTCCCGTCTTCCGCCCGGACGGTCTCGGCCACCCGATAGGGGCCCGACCACTGATAGCCGGTGACCGACGCCGAATCGGTGAGGCACAGCAGGGTGCCGCCGTCCGCGGCGACACCGAGTAGTGCCGGTTCGGGACAGGCGGTGTCGACCTCGGCGGCCGGCTGGGCCGCGGCGGCCGCGCTCGACGGCACCGGCGGTTCGGCCGTCGCGCTCGGGCCGGGCGGCGAGGTCTGCGCGCTCTCGGAGGTGCCGGCGGCAGCCGAGGCCGGGGACTCGGTCGCCCGCTGTCCACCGGTGATCTCGCCCACCGCGTCGCCGACTCGGGAGAACACCCCATCGGGCGTCTCCCGTGGCGCCAGGATCAGCGCCGCCAGCAGGGCCACTTCGCCGACCCCGAGCAGTAGTGCGGTACAGGCCATGAAACGACCACGGGGATGGCCGAACGCGATCAGCCCGAAAACGATCGCCACCGGGAAAACCAGGATGAGCGCGGCCACCAGTGCGACCATCGCGTAGGGATTGACGATCGGGCGTTCGTCGTGGACCGGGGGCTCCGCGGACCAGTCGTCGTAGTCGTCGCGCCGCCGAACGGTGCGCGACGGTTCCTCGTCCCGGTCCGGCGGAACTTCCGGCCAGCGCTCACCCGCCCAGCGCTGCGTATATGCCATGACCGATCCCTTCGAGCCGCTGTAGGCGCAGTCCTGGAGCAGTGGACTGTGCCCGGCATCCGAAAGAATAAGCCGGGACCGGCCGGCTGTTCCGGTAAATCCCCCTGGCCGGGGTACGGCTGGTCACCGCCCGAAACACCCGGCCCGTCCACTGCGCCGCGCCACAGGGCCTCAGTTCCCGCGGCGCACCCGCGGCAGCGATTCGGTGACCAGCGTGCTCAGCATGTCGACCAGCAGCGCATGGACCTGATCGCGGGTCATGGTGCCGCGGGTCAGCCACTCCCGGCCGGCGACCTTCACCAGGCCACCGTAGGCGCGGACCATCGCTCGTCGCGGCTCTTCCGAGTCCGCGCCGTCGGCGAGACCGATCATGACCAGTAGCCGCTGTGCGGCCGCGTCGTCGGCCGCGTCGAGGATCTGCTGCACCTCCGGGTCGTCGCCGACTCCCTCGTGACTGGTCACCTTTACCCAGGTGTTGCCGTGCTCGGAGATCGTGTCCAGCAACCACCGCACACTGGCCTCGACCCGTTCCCGGGTGGTGCCCGTGGGCACGGCCAACTCGTCGGCGCGCGGCAAGGTCACCATCCGGCGGACCACTGCGAGATAGAGGTCGCGCTTATTGCCGAAATAGTGGTTGATCAGGCCGCGGGCCACACCGGCACGCTGCGCCAATTCGGCCGTGGACACCGCCGCGTACGGACGTTCGCCGAACATCTCGATGGCTTGGGCGAGGATCTGGGCGCGGCGCTCGTCGGGTTCGAGCCGACGGCGCCGCGGCTGCTCGTCCGTGCCGGTCCCGGACGAGCCGGGGCCGGCGGGAAGGTCGGTGCCGGAGGTGGGTGGAAGTTCGAGGTCAGAGCCCACGTGCGATGAGATCCTTCATCACCTCGTTGCTGCCGGCGAGGATGCGCAGCACCCGGGCACCCGTGTACAGCTGGGAGATCGGGTATTCGGTCATATAACCGTAGCCGCCGAAGAGCTGCAGGCAGCGGTCCACGACAACGCCGAGCTGATCGGTGGACCAGTACTTGGACATGGCGGCCGACTGGATATCGAGTTCTCCGCGCAGGTGCCGGCTGATGCAGTCGTCGAGGAAGACCCGGTTGGTCCGGGCGATGGTCGCGCATTCGGCCAGTTCGAACTTGGTGTTCTGCATGGCGAACAGCGGTTTGCCGAAGGCCTCGCGGCCCTTGGTGTATTCGACGGTCAGTTCGACCGCGCGCTCCATCATCGCCACCGCCATGATGGCGGTGACCAGCCGCTCCTGGGCCAACAGTTGCATCATCTGGTAGAAGCCCTGGCCCTCGGCGCCGCCGAGCAGGTTCGCGGCGGGCACCCGCAGTCCGTCGAAGAACAGTTCGGCGGTGTCCTGACCCTTGCCGCCGATCTTGGACAGGATCCGGCCCCGAGTGAAGCCGGGGGTGTCGTCGCCGACCTCGGCGAAGAGCAGCGAGACGCCGGCGGCGCCCTTTTCCGGGTCGGTTTTCGCGGCGATGATGATGCCGTCGCAGAGCCAGCCGTTGGAGATGAAGATCTTCGAACCGGTGATCACATACTCGTCACCCTCGCGGACGGCACGGGTCTTGATCGCCTGCAGATCCGATCCGGTGCCCGGTTCGGTCATCCCGATGGACAGCACCATCTCGCCACTGCTCGCCCTGGGCAGAATCCGCTTCTTCAGCTCCTCGGAGCCGAATTCGGCCAGGTAGGGCGCGATGATCGAACTGTGCACCGGGATACCGAGGGCCCCGTCCCCGGCACGCACCTGCTCCTCGATGATCGCGGCCTCATGGGCGAAGCTGCCGCCCCCACCGCCGAATTCCTCCGGAACCGCGGGGCACAGCAGGCCGAGTTCTCCGGCGCGCCGGTAGAGCGCCTTGTCCGGATGACCCTGCTCGATGAACTTCTCCTCGTGCGGGACCACTTCCTTCTCGAAGTAGTTGCGCGCGAGTTCCCGTACCGCCTCGACTTCGTCGTCGCTCCATGCGGGGCGTGCCATATCCGCGTCCTCTGTTCGTGATCACCCAGCCCGGCGCCGACGCACCGGATCGTCCGGCAACGACTGTCCCGCACTATTGGCGTGATGTCAACGAGGTAGGTTCCCACTCGTGACGACGCGGCGAACGCCGGTACCCGGACGTCCGGCGGCCCGGTTCGGATCGCGCTCTCGCGGTTTTGCCACAATGGAGCGCACGCTTTCCCAGCTCACAAAGGAATTCTTCCGCACCGATGGCCGCCCCCAGTATCGACCCGAACGACCTCGCCACCTGTTTGCGCGTTCTCGACCAGGCAGGACAACTGGACCCCGGCGACCCGGATTCGACCACGGTGCAGCGCGCGGTCGGCCGGATGTTCAAAGAACTCAAACGGCAGCGCCGGACCGCCGCCCGGCAGGCGAAACTCGCCGCGGACCGTGCGGTGGTCGCTGCCACGGCCACCGGTTCACCGAACCGGATCGATGACGAGACCGCCGGGATCCCGATCAGCTCCCGCACCACCGGCGCCTCGGCCGGGACCCTGCTGCGCCCCCGCGGCTGCTATATCTGCAAGGAGAAGTACACCCGCGTCGACGCCTTCTATCACCAGTTGTGCCCGGACTGCGCGGCCATGAGCCACGGCCGCCGCGAGGCCCGCACCGACCTGACCGGCCGTCGCGCGCTACTCACCGGCGGGCGCGCCAAGATCGGGATGTACATCGCGCTGCGGCTGTTGCGCGATGGCGCCCACACGACCATCACCACCCGCTTTCCCAACGACGCGATCCGCCGGTTCGCCGCCCGGCCCGACAGCGCCGACTGGCTGCACCGGCTGCGCATCGTCGGTATCGACCTGCGGGATCCGGCCCAGGTGGTAGCGCTCGCCGACGATGTCGCGGCCCAGGGCCCGCTCGATGTCCTCATCAACAATGCCGCGCAGACCGTGCGCCGCTCTCCCGGCGCATACAGCGCCCTGGCCGCGGCCGAGGACGGGCCGCTGCCGGCGGGCCAGTTGCCCGAGAAGGTGACCTTCGGGCAGACCACCCGCGCCCATCCGACCGCGCTGACCGCCTCGCTGACCCCCACCTTGGCCGCCGCCGACGTGGCCGAACTGGCGCTGGTGGCGGGGTCTGCCACACCCGACCGCATCGCCCGCGGAGTGGCGATCGATGCCGGAGGCCTGGTGCCCGATCTCGCCCACACCAACAGCTGGGTGCACACCGTGGGCGAAGTGGACCCCACCGAACTGCTCGAAGTCCAGCTCTGTAATTCGGTCGCCCCGTTCATCCTCGTCTCCCGGTTGCGGCCCGCGCTGGCCGCGTCGCCCGCGCGCCGGAAATACGTGGTGAACGTCTCGGCGATGGAAGGCCAGTTCTCCCGGGGCTACAAGGGGCCCGGGCATCCGCACACCAATATGGCCAAGGCGGCACTGAACATGCTGACCCGGACCAGCGCGAAGGAAATGCTCGAAACCGATGGCATCCTGATGACCGCGGTGGACACCGGCTGGATCACCGACGAGCGACCGCACTACACCAAGATCAGGCTCGCCGACGAGGGGTTCCACGCCCCGCTGGACCTGGTGGACGGCGCGGCCCGGGTCTACGATCCCATCGTGCGCGGGGAAGCCGGCGAGGACCTCTACGGCTGTTTCCTGAAGGACTATCGCCCCTCCCCGTGGTAAACCCGGTGCCCTAGCGCATCCGAGGACATACCCTGGAAGGGTGTGGTACCGGCTGGTCGCGGATCTGATCGCCACCCTGCATCTGCTGTTCATCGGCTATGTGCTGGCGGGTGGCTTTTTGGCGTGGCGTTTCCCGCGCACGATCTGGTTGCACGGGGCCGCCGCGGCCTGGGGTTTCGGTACGGTGCTGGTGGGCTACGACTGCCCGCTCACCTACGCGGAGAACTGGGCCCGGCACCGGGCGGGAATTTCGGGATTGCCGCCGGAGGGCTTCATCGACCACTACCTGACCGGAGTGATCTACCCGGAGAGCATGCGCACCGAGGTACAGCTGCTGGTGGCGGCTTGTGTCCTGGTGTCGTGGGCGGGTCTGTGGTGGCGCGCCCGCCATCCGCACGGCCCGGGCGAGCGGGTCGTCGGCTGATCGGCGTCAGCCGGTGACGGTGTGATGAAAATTGCTGTGCCATCGGATGACCGAGCGTTCGCCGTACCCGTGGCCCAGTACTCTCGGTGCGGTGGACGTGGGCGCACGGCTGGTCCGTGATTACGAAGACGGGGCAGGCGTCCCCCAGTCGACGCCGGTGGACTGGCCCGACCCCGGGCACTACCTCGCCGCCACCCTCCCGGTGTGGGGGCTGGCCGCGGGATCGGTCCAGGCGTTCGCCGGGGCCGCCGATCGGTACCGGCGGGCCACCGGCACCACCCCGATCCGACACCGGCTGGACCCCGAACGCATTGCGGCGTCCTTCTCCAGTGACCGGTTGCTGCGTATCGACGGTGCCCCCGTCGAGGGTTTCGCCGACCTGTCCGGATTCTTTCCCACATTCGACGGCTGGGTGCGCACTCACGCCAACTATCCACATCACCGCTCCCGGCTGCTCGCCGCCCTCGAACTCCCCGCGGACGCGCCGCACGAACTGGCCGAAGCCCAGATGGCGATGATCCGCGCCGCCGATCTGGAGGAGCTGGCCGCGGCCCGGGGCGCGATCGTGGCCCGGGTGCGCGACGAAACGCAGTGGCGGGCGGAGCCACAGGCAGGGGCGGCCGGGGCGGGCCCGTTGGTCGCGCTCGTGGAACGCGGCGACCGGCGCCGCTACACGCTGCCGAAATCGGGGACCCCGTACCAGCCACTGCAGGGCGTGCGAATACTGGATCTGACCCGGGTGATCGCCGGTCCGGTGGCCACCCGGGCGCTGGCGCTGCTCGGGGCCGAAGTGCTGCGTATCGACCCGCCTGCACTGCCCGAGATCTCCTGGCAGTACACCGATACCTGCCAGGGCAAATACTCCGCCCTGCTGGACCTGCGGCCGGCATCCGCCGCCTGGGAGTCACTGCTGGACTCCGCCGACGTGCTGGTGACCGGATACCGCCCCGGCGCGCTGGAAGGACTCGGGCTCACCGGGCGGCCCGGGCTCGTGCACGCCCGGGTGAGCGCTTGGGGTTTCACCGGGCCGTGGGCGGGTCGGCGTGGTTTCGACAGCATCGTCCAGGCCGCGACCGGGATCGCGGTGATCGAGGGAGCATCCGCGGTGCCCGGCGCGCTGCCCGCGCAAGCACTCGACCACGCCTCCGGCTATCTGCTCGCGGCCGGAATCGTCGATGCGCTCACCGCCCGTGGGGGCGACGGCCGCGGCCGGGATGTGCGAGTGTCGCTGGCCCGGACCGCGAGCTGGTTGCTCTCCGAACGAGGCCGCACCCCCGACCATGCGGCGCCTGCGGTACCCGGCCCGGGCACCACTGTGACCCACGGACAGGTTGTCAGCGCGGCGCCGGCCCTGGCCGAATTCCCGGACTACCCGTTCCCGGCACCCGGTTATGGTCGCGCCGAGCCCCGCTGGGCCGAACAGCGGGTACCCGAGCATCACTGAACTCGCACGACGGGCGAGCGCTCACAGACCGGTGGCGAGCCGCACCACGACCGTGTCCTGGGTGACCTCCTGCACCGTCAGGTTCAGTCCCTGCACCGAACCGGATTGCCCCATAGGTACGGTGACCGGCTGACCTGCCACCGACAGGGTGACGAGCTCGCCCTGCACCGAGGTGAGCTCGATGTCCACGCCCAGCACGCCGACCTTTGCCTGCACACCGCGCTCGAATGTCACCGTGCAGCCGCTGACCTCGCATTCACTTCGCGCCCCCGGACCCGTCGCGGTGCAGGCCGAGACCCCCAGCGACGCGGCGGTAACGAACAGGAGGGCAGCGATCAGCCGTCGAACAGACATGCGGACAGTGTAGGGATCACCCCGCTCCCCGCCACCGGAAGCAAACCAACCGCCTCACCATGGAGAGCGGTGGGCGCGAATCTCGGCCAGAGACAGGCCGCGCCGGCGGCGGGCGAGGGCACGCAAGGCGCTGGCGTTCACGTAGCCGACCTCGCGGGCGATCGACCCCACTGTGAGCCCACCGGACCGTAGCAGCTGAGTGGCCCGATCGAGCCGGATATCGTCGGCGAAATCCTTCGGTGACATGCCGAGCGCAGCGCGGGTCGCCCGTTGCAGACTGCGTTCGGTGACGCCGAGCTCCCGCGCGGCGGTAGCTATCAGGAACTGTTCGGAAAGATGGTCGCGCACCCAGCGCTCGTAGCCGGCGATCAGCGAACTACCGCGGGCCACCACCTCGGGTATCGCATAGGGCGCTTGGCTGGCCCGCGACCCCACAGCGAGGTAGCGCATGGCGCGTTCCGACAACTCCGGGCTGGTCCGGTAGATCAGCGACAGCGCCATATCCATATGTGAGAGCGACGCGCCCGCGGTGGTGATCCCGTCCGCGTGGCATACGATGCAGCTCTCGTCCAGCCGAACACGGGGATAGCGCCCGCGGAAACAGGTGCCCAGCCACCAGCTGGTCGTCGCCGGGGAGTCGTCGAGCACCCCGGATTCGGCCAGAAAGAATGTCGCGGTGCAGGCGGCGGCCAGATGCACGCCGGCCGCCCGCGCCTCCCGGATGTGCTCGAGAACCCGCGAGTGCGCCGCATCGGTGACCAGCTCGACCAGAGGCTCGGGTTCCAGAATATTCACCGCTGCCACCGCGAGCGCGTCCAGCGGTGCCGAAATCTCCTCCAGCGGGGTGGTCGGCACCAGGTTTCCGCTACCCGAGCGCACCGAGGAACCCAGCGATACCGTGCGGATATTCCAGGGCGGTGGCGGGTTCCGCAGCTCCCTGCGCAGCGCGTTGGCTGTGCTGAACGCGCCGAGCAGTGCGCCCAGACCGAAATCGGCCACACCGTCCACGACGAAAATTCCGACATCCACGCCCGGAGGATACGGTTCTGGCCCACCGATCGAAAACCGGATGGTCTCTATGGCCGGAGAAATTGGGGAGGCCCTCGCCTCGATCACCTACAGTGTGTCGCAAACAGAGCGTTTCCTGTCGCGTCCGCCCCTCTTACCGCGCCTGCCGGAGCCCGTAGGGTCGAAGCCACAGAACGGTGCCGGTCGCCTTCGTGCGGCCGGCACCGTTCGCGTGTTGTCACCGAACGCACCGCTGACCGCGGCTCCTTCGGGCCGCGTTGTCGTTGCAGTGGCCGACGAACTCGACGCTGGGCGGGAGCGCCGGTGCGGTGCCGGCGCGGTATGGATATCGCCGGCCCCCACCGGGACCGGTCTCCGCCGCAGACGGCGACGCCACCGCGTGACAGTGGCCCGGGACCGACCCCGCGTGTGGGAATGCATGGCTGCGGTGCTGCGGGGTGCGCCGCAGCCTTCCATTCGCATACGCCTGCTGTGATGTTCGCGGCCGTCGCTGCCGCAGAGAAAGCTGACCCGCGGAGACGAGCCACACGGCACGGCCGAACACGGCGTCGGAACCGCCGCGCGTCGCCGAGTCGGCCCGGGAGTATCGCGGGCGCGAACCTAGCGGCCGCCCAGACCGAAGCCGGAGTCGTCCATTTCGATATCCGGATCGAGGATGCCGCATACCTTCCAGCCGCCGTCCTCCTCGACCAGGTCGTAGGTCATGGTGGTCGTGGTCGAGGTGCCCATCACCTCCATGGACATCTCCATGGTGAACGTTCCCTTATCACTGCCCGCGGGGACGTCGACACTCTTCAGCGTGGTCGTCGACTCGGGAAGGTCGATATCGGGTACGTCCGTCGGTTTCGCCGGGTTCTGCTGCTCGTACTGCGAGATCTCGTCCAGATCGGCCGCGCAGACCAGATCCTCCGGGTCCCCCTCGTGATCTACCCAGGCCTGGGCGACCTCACGGGGGTCGTCGTAGCCGCCGCCCACGACCGAACCACCGCCGCCGCTGAACAGAAAGAAGGCACCCACCGCGACGGCGATCAGCACCACGGCGACACCGCCGACGACGAGCGCGATCCGGCCGCCGTTCCCACCGGAGCGCGGGGGTGGGGCGCCGTACCCTCCGGGGGCACCGTACTGCGGCGGGCCGGGCGGGTAGGGCTGACCGTACTGCCCCGGGTAAGGCTGCTGTCCGGGCACGGGTTGTCCTGGATACGGCTGCTGATGCCGGTACGGATTGGGCTGTTGCGGATGACCCATACGGAAGTCCTGTGATCCTTGCTCTCCTGCGCGTCACCGGAGTGGCGCCGCGTCCGAACTCTAATTCCCCCACGACGACGTGGCGTTAACATCGACCCCGGACAACGCTGTCGGCCGGATTGCATTCGCCCGCTGCGGATACGATCAGTACCCGACGTACCCGGCGCCTTGGGACATGTTTTTGATACCGGGGACATTCTCCAGCGACCCGTACCGTTCGAGGGCGTAGGCGGTACCCGCACAGATGTTGTCGACCGGATTCCAGATATCGGTGTGCCCGGGCAGAGCATAGGCGTTGAACGTCGGGTCGATCGTCTGCATCAGCCCCTTCGACGGAGTACCCCGCTCGGTGGCATTCTCGTCCCACAGATTGATCGCGTGCGGGTTTCCGCTGGATTCCTTTTCGATCATCGTCGCGATAATGGCCGCGTCGGAGTCCTTGACGTTGTAGCCGTTCTCGCGGAGCACGTCGATCGCCTGATCGATCCACTGCGCCACGTCGCCGGTGGGCATCTTGGTCGGCATGCCGGAGGTACCGGTGACCTCGCCGCCGGACCCGGAATCGTCGTCGGACCCCGAGTCTCCACCGCTCGCGGATTGGCCACCCATCAGCGGACTCATCGGGGAGCCGCTGCTTGCCGGGGACGCGGTGGTACCTCCCGACCGCTCCTGCGGCACCTGCAGGGACTTGTTCTCCAGTTCGTTGTGCGTGGACTGCACCTTGCCCACAGTGGCGCCGATGGCGTTGTCGATCGCGACGACCGCGTCGAACTGCTGCCG
This sequence comes from Nocardia sienata NBRC 100364, assembly GCF_001613205.1. Lineage (GTDB taxonomy): Bacteria > Actinomycetota > Actinomycetes > Mycobacteriales > Mycobacteriaceae > Nocardia > Nocardia sienata. The sequence continues at coordinate 24,929 of NZ_BDBX01000004.1, forward strand.
CGAAGTGGGGTTGTCCGGGACGCCGTTGGTGATCTCGACGACCGCGTCGCGCAGATCCTCGAAATGCCCGGTGACACCGTTGGCGTCGTCGGCGGCCAGGGCGGCGAGTTCGGCGATCTGGTTGTCGAGCGTATTCCAGTCCTCTATGTATGCCGCGACCTGCTGATCCAACAGTTCGTACTTGTCCGCGAGCTCACCGTCGCCGGGCCGCTCGCCGGCCAGGTGGGCGAACTGCTGGGCGGTGAGGGTCGTCGCGGTACGGTCACCCAGGCCGTTCTGCAGTTTCTCGAGGACCTTCTCGGCATAGTCGATATAGGGATTCAGCAGCGGAGCGTTCAAGGGACGACGGAGTGTCCAGCTCTTTGCGACGACCATCGCCCTCCGTCCCGCGCCCAGTACACCACCACTTTCTCAGCAGAGTTCCATCCGGCGCATAGCCGAACATCCCCGCTGGTGAGAAGCTTCCGCCCTGCCCTCGGCGGTGCCGCGGCGAAAACTCTCCGAAGCCACCGGCGAGAATTCGGCGCGGGGCGAACGAGCCAGCACCGGAAGTTCCGCTTCCTATCGTCCTGTACAGGAGCCGACCCGGTCTATCCAGGCGCATTCTCGCCGAATCACGCCAGCACCGAGGAGTCGGTGGAAGCCTTGACGTTCCTCATACTGATCGCAATGCTCTCGGCATTGGCAACCCGCTGCCCGCGCGCATCGCCGGAGCTTCGTTCGTATTCTCCATCGAAGACTTGCGCTGCGGCGCTGGCGCTACCCGCTCCCATCAGGCTGTTGTAGGCCGCCGATTCGCTGCGGGCACCCATTCCCGAGATCCCCGGGGTTCCCCGCATTTCGTGCACCATGAAGTCGATCTGCGTCTTCCAATCCGTCACCGACTTGCCCTGCGCTGCCGCGAACGCCTCCAGGTTCGCCCGGCGACCGCCCTGCCACTGGGCCAGGCCGATAGCGGCCTCGCCCGGGTTGTATGCGCCGGTGTTGAAGCCGGGGGCCTCCACCTGGAAGTTGCCGAGGATACCGGCCGCCTGCGCCGGACTGAAGCCCTTCTCGAGCAGGTACTTGTACAGATCCTCGAGTTTCGCCATCACGCCCTCGCCGATGGGCTGCGCTGAGACCCCGCTATAGGCAGTACTGGTGTCGGTGATGCCGGGAACATACGGCGCGGCCCCACCGTTACTCGACCAGTTCTGCGCGGGGACCTCGGCGGACTTGCCTACCAGCTTCGCATTGGCGCGCAGGATCGCTTCATAGGCGACGCCGACCGCGTTGTCCAGCGCGTTCACGGCGTCGAGCTGACGGACCGGGGAGGGGTCGTCCGGCACCGCCGCGGTGATCTCGACGGCGCTGTCGCGAAGGTCTTCGAACTCCCGGCTCACTGTGTTGGCGTCTTCGGCCGCGAAGCCGGCGATGAAACCGATCTGGTCGTCGAGGGACTCCCAGTCATTCTGGTAGCCCTCGACCTGCTTCATGTTGAGGTCGTACTGTTGCCGCAACGCGCTCTCGCCGGGACGCTCGGCCGCTTTCTTCGCCAGCTTCCCGGCGTTCAGCGTTGATGCGTTCTTGTCTCCCAGCCCGTCTTCCAGTGCTTTCAGCACCTTCTCGATGTAGGTGATATAGGGATTGAGAATCGGAGCATTGTCCGGACGATGTAGCGTCCAATCCTTCGTCGGAGCCATCGTCCACCTTCCTCGACCCGATACGACACCTGCATAACAGAATTCCATCTCGCGACTCGGCGGCACCCTCCCCGTGCTGAGAATGCACGCCGGAGCCAGGTCACCGGGCACCGATGAGAAATCCGGTCCTGTCACGTCTACCCGGACAAGACCGACAAGCCCCGGCGGCTCACCGCAGACCGGTATTACAACCGAGCCGCCGCCAGAGAGGACATCATCATGGGAACCATCGCCGTACACGAGTTCGTCTCCCTCGACGGATCGTACGAGGACCCGTCGTTCACCTTCGAGTTCGGGTTCGATCCGCAGATGGGGCAAACCCTCGCCGCCATCACCGGCGAGGCGAAGGCGATCCTGCTCGGTCGCAACACTTTCGAGATGTTCGCACCGGCGTGGTCTACCCGTACCGTCGAGGACGATCCGGGCGCGCCGTTCTTCAACGACACCGCGAAATACGTGGTGGGCGCGCAGCAGCCGCAGGCCGAATGGGCCAACAGCACCTCCCTCGGCGCCTACGATCCCGATAAGATCCGCACGCTGAAGGACGAGATCGACGGCACCATCTATATCAGCGGTAGCGGCACCCTGGTCCGGGCGTTGCTCGCCGACGGCCTGGTCGACGATCTGCACCTGTTCGTGTATCCGATCGCCCTGGGCAAAGGGGAAAAACTGTTCACCGACGGGGTCGACACCACGAAGTTCGTCCTCAAAGGCCACGACGTATACGCCAACGGTGTGGTGCACCTGGACTACGGACCGGCCGGATCCTGACACGGTGGCCGGTACCGGCGGTGCCGCCGGCTGCACGCAACGCTGGTCGTATCCACCACCGCACCGCTCCCAGCGGCTAGGTTCGACAGCAGTGCCGAACCATCAGGAGGAGTCGTATGCCGGACCCGATCGCGTCCACCCCGGACGACCTCGTCGCCTCCCTGTCGGTCGAGCAGCGCGCCCGGCTGGGCAGTGGCCGCGACTTCTGGTCGACCGAGCCGATCGGGGATATCCCGTCGATCACCGTCTCCGACGGCCCGCACGGCCTGCGCTATCAGGATCCGGACCACGCCGGTGACGCGCTGGGCATCGGCCCGAGTATTCCGGCCACTTGTTTTCCGCCCGCGGTGGGTCTGGGACAGAGCTGGGATCCGGAGCTCGCGGCGCAGGTGGGGGCGGCGATCGGCCGGGAGGCCCGGGCCGCGGGTGTGCACATCGTGCTGGGTCCCGGTATCAACATCAAGCGGGATCCGCGTTGCGGCCGCAATTTCGAGTACTACTCCGAGGATCCCCGGCTGACCGCCGCGCTCGCCACCGGCTGGGTCCGCGGACTCCAGGAACAAGGTGTGGGTGCGTCGCTGAAGCACTTCGCGGCGAACAACACCGAACACGAACGGATGACGTCGAGTTCGGATGTCGATCCGCGCCCGCTGCGCGAGATCTATCTGCACGCGTTCGGGCACGTGGTACGGGAGGCCGCCCCCTGGACGGTGATGTGTTCGTACAACAAGATCAACGGCGTGTACGCGGCGCAGAACCACTGGCTGCTCACCGAGGTCCTGCGCGAGGAGTGGGGTTTCACGGGTGTGGTGGTGAGCGACTGGGGTGCGGTCGACGACCGGGTCGCCGCGGTCGCCGCCGGACTGGATCTGGCGATGCCCGGTGCCGACGAGGCCGGTGATCGGCGTGTGGTCGCCGCGGTCGCCGACGGCTCGCTGGCCCCGGAGGTCCTGGAAGCTTCCGCACGTCGGATCGCCGCCCTGGCCATCCGTGCCACAGGCAGCGCCGATCCGGCGACCGGCTGGGATGCCGACGAGCACCATGGCCTCGCCCGTACGGTCGCGAGCCGCTGCGCGGTGCTGTTGAAGAACGACCACGATGTCCTGCCTCTTTCCCCCGGCGGGCATATCGCGGTGCTCGGCGAATTCGCGACCGAACCGCGCTACCAGGGCGGCGGATCGTCTCATGTCAACGCCACCCGGGTCGATATCGCGCTGGACGAGATCCGCGCCCACGCCGGATCGGCGACGGTCACCTACGCCCGCGGGTTCGATACCGGATCCGCTACCGCGACAGCTGATCTGCGCGCGGAGGCCGTCGAGGCGGCCGCACAGGCCGATGTCGCCGTACTCTTCCTGGGGCTTGCGGCCGCACAGGAATCCGAGGGTTTCGATCGCGACCATATCGAACTGCCCACGGACCAGCTCGAGCTGCTGCACGCCGTTCGCGCGGTGCAGGACCGGGTCGTCGTGGTCCTGGCGCACGGCGGTGTCGTGCGGTCGGCGCCCGTCGTCGGTGCCGCGGACGCGATCCTGGACGCCGCTCTGCTGGGCCAGGCGGCCGGCGGCGCCGTCGCCGATCTGCTGTTCGGTATCACCGCACCGGCGGGCCGGTTGACCGAAACGATCCCGCTACGGCTCACCGATGTCCCCGCCTACGACAATTTCCCGGGTGAGCAGGGCCATGTCCGGTACGGGGAAGGTATTTTCGTCGGCTACCGCTGGTACGACCGTCGTGAACTCGAGGTGAGCTTCCCGTTCGGGCACGGATTGACCTATACGACCTTCGCCTACGCCGAGCCACACGCGGTCGCCGACGCCGACGGCGTCACGGTGACGGTGCGGGTGACCAACACCGGCACACGGGCGGGCCGGGAGGTCGTGCAGGTCTATACGAGCCCGGTGACCTCGGCGATACTGCGCCCGCCGCGGGAGCTCGGCGGTTTCGCGACGGTGGAGCTGGCACCCGGTGCGGCCGACGAGGTCACCATCCGGATACCCCGGCGGGAATTCGCCCGCTGGCACGAACCCGCTGGTCGTTGGATCGTCGAAGGCGGCGAATACATCATGTCCATCGGTCGCTCCAGCCGGGATCTGCCGGTGCGCGCGACCGTCCGGGTCGACGGCGACGAGGTTCGGATGCCGCTCACCCGGGAGTCGGCGTTCGCCGAGGTCATGGCGAATCCGGTGGCGGGGCCGGAACTCGGCGCGATACTCGGGCCGCTGATCGGTGAGCCCGGTCGTTCGGCGGGTACCGATCTCGGGGTGGATATGGCGCGCATGATCGGGTCCATCCCCATCGGCCGAATCGCGCTGAACCTCGGTGGGCTGATGACCGCCGAGGAACTCGACGATCTGCTGGCCCGAGCGAACGGCTGAAACAAGAGGCCGGGATTCGAGGCGCGCCCGCTGCCCGTCGGAGTGCGTGCCTCGGACATGTCCAGGGCCCGAACTGTGTGAATGCAGGATTACGGCAAGTGGATTACTCCGAGTTGCCATGATCTTTCGCATGAACAGAAACGCTATTTCCACCGCGCGCGAGCGACTTCGGCGCTTCGCCGGAGCGTGGGCAGTGCCGACCGTCTTCGCGGTCGTCGTATCCCTCGGCCTGACAACGAGCCCCGCCCACGCCGAACCCGCGACCGCGCCTGCGCTCCCCTCGGCCGGCTGTGCGGCACCGCAACCGCCACCCGGCACCGAGGCGGTACTGTTCAGCTCCCGCGGCGTCTCGGGTGTCTACGGCCGAGACATTCCCGCGAGCACGGGCCGGCCGCTGCCGGTGGTGCTGGACCTGCACGGATATCTCGAACCCGCGTTGATCCAGTACATGAGCACCGGGCTCGGCGCCTACGGACGGACGCACGGCTTCGTCACCGTCACTCCGCAACTGTTGCGGCCCGGCCTGCCCCGCTGGGACTTCGGCCCCGGTTCGGCCGATATCGGCTACCTGGCGGATCTGCTCACCGAGGTGGAATCCACACTGTGCGTGGACACCCGGCGGATCTACGCCACCGGGCTGTCCATGGGCGGCTTCACCACGTCGTCACTGGGCTGCCAGCTGGCCGATCGGATCGCCGCCATCGCGCCGGTCGCGGGCCTGGCCGATTTCGCCTGGTGTACGCCGGCCCGGCCGATGCCGGTGATCGCCCTGCACGGCACCGCGGACCCCATCGTCGCCTACGAGGGCGGCACCGGTCCGAACGCGCGGCTGCTCCCTTCGCCGGACGGATCCGGTTCGGCCGACCCCGCCCATCGGGGACCTGATGTGGAAGGTCCGGGCCCGCAATCGATTCCGGAGAATGCCGCCGTCTGGGCCCGGCGCAACGGATGTGCGAGCGAACCCGTCGAGCAGCAGGTCACCGGCGATGCGGTCCTGTCGGCCTATCCGTGCCCGGCAGGGGCCGAGGTGCAGCTGTGGTCGGTGATCGGGGGCGGTCATCTCTGGTTCGGCACCCCGTCGGAGATCTTCCCGGTGGACCTGGTCGGCACCGATACGCAGTCCATCAGCGCCACCGCGCTCATCTGGGACTTCTTCCGCGCACACGCGCTGAACTGATATCGCTCAACCCAGCGCGGCCAGCCGCTCCCGCGCCCGCTCGTACTCCGCGGCGAGCCGGTCGACCACGGCCGCGGTGGGACCGATCCCGGTCACCGCGCCGATACCGTGGCCCGCGCCCCAGATATCGCGCCATGCCTTGGCCTCACCGGAGTTCAGGAATTCCAGGGAGCCGGAGCCATCCCCCGGTGCCCCCAGCGCGTCGGGGTCCATACCGGCGGCGACGATACTCGGACGCAGGTAGTTGCCCTTGACGCCGGTGAAGAAATCCGTGTAGACGATATCCCCGGCGGTGCCCGCGACGATCATCTTCTTGTACTCGGGCACCGCCGCGGCCTCGTCGGTCGCGATGAAGGTCGAACCCATATAGGCGAAATCGGCGCCCGCGGCGAGGGCCGCGAGCACGCTGTCGCCGTGCGCGATGGCGCCCGAGAGTGCCAGCGGGCCGTCGAACCACTCCCGGATCTCCCGGATCAGCGCGAACGGCGATACCGTCCCGCCGTGGCCACCCGCTCCGGCGGCCACCGCGACCAGTCCATCGGCCCCCTTGGCCACGGCCTTGCGGGCGAAGGTATCGCTGATGACATCATGCAGCACCACCCCGCCGTAGGCGTGGATCCGTTCGTTGACATCGGCGCGCGCGCCCAGCGAGGTGATCACGATCGGTACCCGGAACTCCTCCAGGATCGCCAGATCCTCGAGCAGGCGCGCATTGCTCTTGTGCACGATCAGGTTCACCGCGTACGGCGCCGCACCCGGGGTCGCGGCCAGTTCCCCGGTGATCCGAGTGAGCCATTCCCGCAGCTTGTCGGTGCTGCGCGCATTGAGCGCCGGGAAGGAGCCGATGATCCCCGCCTTCGACTGGGCGAGGACCAGTTCGGGGCCGGAGACGATGAACATGGGGGCGGCGATAACGGGTAGGCGCAGGTCGGCGCGCAGGATCGCGGGTAGTCGCTCGGTCACCCCACCGACGGTAACAGGGGCACCCGCCCTCAGTTGCGGGTCGGGCCGTGGTCCCGGGCACACCGGCCCGGGCGGTCCGCGCGTTATTTTCGGGGCAGCCCGAGCACCAGCGTCGCGATCGTGTTGAGCTGGATCTCCAGCGTCCCACCGCCGATGATCCAGGTGGGGATATCGAGTTCGTGGTGTACCGGTTCGGAGACCGCTTCGCCGAGGGCCCCGGCCGGGCCGATCAAGTTCAGGGCGGCCGCCGCGGCGTCGGTGTGCAGCATGGAGGCCGCCGCCTTCGCGACACTCGTGGCCGGACCGACCGGCTGACCGTCCAGCCGCCGGATGGTCTCGCGCAGATTCAACGCCGAGACGGCCGCGCCCCGAGCACTGATACGACCGAGTGTGCGCAGCGCGTCGTCCCGGCTGCCGGCGTACTCCTCGCGCTCGATGATCTCCTTGATCCGTTTGTTGTGTCCGGGATCCCGGACACCACCGATGAACAGCCGTTCCTGCGCCAGCGTCTCCAGGGTCAGCGTCCAGCCCTGCCCCGGCTCGCCCAGGATCATCGAATCGGGGACGAAAGCGTTGTCGAAGAAGACCTCGTTGAACTCGGCACCACCGCTGGCCTGGGTGATCGGGCGGACCGTCACCCCGGCGCCGTGCATATCGACCAGGAACATGGTGAGTCCGCGGTGCCGTTCGGCGTCCGGATCGGTGCGGCCCAGCAGCAACCCCCAGTCGGCGCGATGGGCGAGCGTGGTCCAGATCTTCTGTCCGTTCAACTCCCATCCGCCCTCGACCCGGGTGGCCCGCAGGCTCAGGGAGGCGACATCGGATCCGGCCTCCGGTTCGCTGAACAGCTGGCACCAGATCTCTTCGCCGCGCAGTGCGGGAGCCGCCAACCGGGCCAATTGTTCGGGTGTGCCGCGGTGCAGCACGATGGGTACCACCCACTGGCCGATTCCCATGGAGGGCTGGGCGATCCCGTGCCGGTCGTATTCGTCCTGCAGGATCAGCTGTTCGAGCGGTCCGGCCTCGATCCCGTAGGGCCGCGGCATCGGCGGCGAGACCAGGCCGTTGTCGGCCAGCAGCGTCCGGCGCGGGCCCGGATTCACCGCATCGGTGTCGCCGATTTTCGACGGGCCCGGGTTGTCCAGTTCCGCCGCGCGGTCCAGGATCTCCGAAACCTGTTCGCGAAAGGACGAATCGGTCTCGGGCAGGGGTACGGCGAAGGTACGCGGCCCGTGCAGCGCCGCCGCGCCCAGCCGCAGTTCCCACGATTCCACCGGCCCGGCCAGCGCGGCCAGCGCGATGGCCCGCCGCCAGTAGAGGTGCAGATCGTGCTCCCAGGTGAACCCGATCGCGCCGTGCAGGCCCAGACATTCCACGGCCGCGTGTACCGCGTTGCCGAGGGTGGTGAGCGCCGCCCCGGCGACCGCGTGCGTCCGCTGCCGCGCATCGTCGTCCAGGCCGCGAATCGCGTCCCAGGCCGCCGCGGTGGCGAGTTCGCTGGTGATCAGTAGTTGCGCGGTGCGGTGCTGTACCGCTTGGAAGGCGCCGATCGGCCGGCCGAACTGGGTGCGCGAGGTGACGTAGGCGGTCGCGGTGTCCGAACACCAGCGGATCACCCCCGCGGCCTCGACGGCCGACAGCGCCACGGTGACCGCGACGGCCCGCTCGGTATCGAGCGCGACCGGCGCGTCGACGGCGACCGAGGTGAACCGGATCTTCCCGATATCGCGGCCCAGGTCGACCCCGTCCTGCACCTCGACCTCGACTCCCGCGGCCGTCCGGTCGACGACGAACCACCGGGTCCGGGCGCCGGATGCGGCGGCCACCACGAACAGTTCGGCCGACGCGGCCCCCAGCACCGGTCCGGTGGCGCCGCTGAGCCGGGCGGTCTCGCCGCCGCCATCGTCCACCGTGATCGCGTGCTCGGGCACGACGACCGCGCCGGTCGCCCCGTCGGCGAATTTCCGCAGCAGGGCGTCGACGCGGTCCTCCCCCGCCGCTGCGGCGAGGACCGCGCTGGTGACCACGGTGGGCAGCAGCGGGCCCGGCAGCAGCGCCCGCCCGAATTCGGCGACCACCACCGCGAGCTCGTCGAGTGTGCCGCCCTGTCCGCCGATCGATTCCGGCAGATGGACCCCGGTCAGGCCGAGCGCCACCAGGTCGGGCCAGAAAACCGGCCGCACGCCCGCCTTCAGGGCTTCGGTGTTCCCGCGGAGATATCCGCGACCGGCACGGCGGTCGGCGAATCCGGTCACGGTTTCGGCCAGTGCCGCCTGGTCGGCGGTCAGCGCTACAGGCACGGTTCTCATTCCGGTCGAGGGGCACGGTCTCTTCCCGATCGGGTACGGGAATTCAGATTAGAACCTGTTCTACTCGCGGCGGGGCGATTCGCACAACCCCGGACCCGGGTGGGCCCGGCCGTCCCGGGCCCGGCGGCCGTCAGATGACCGACCCCACCTCCTGAGCGACCAGGTTGTCCATGGCTCGTTCGGCCACTGCGGCGATGGTCATCGAAGTGTGGATCCATACCCAGCGGCGGAATCGAGGCCTGGATGACGGTGTGCGCCGTCGCCGGATCGCGCCAGTTGAGGCTGCCGTAGACGAGGTCCGCCCTGTTCGGGACCGAAGTCCTCGGCCAGGTTGGTCCAGGTGTAGATCCGGTCGGGGTTGGTTCCCCAGCCCGCGCCGAGTTCGTCGGGCAGATCCGGTACCAGCCCCTTGGCGCAGGCGCGCACGAGCAGGTCGGTGGTGGGAGACTGCCGGCGGCCATGATGATCGCCTTGGCGGTGAGGATCTTCTTCTCCAGCACCCGCGCGGCCTCGTCGGTCCGATCCACAGGGAGGATCCAGCGGCCATCCGGACCGCGTGCCGCATCGGTGATGTTGTGCGTGACCTGCACAACGACCAGGCCGGTGGCCTCGGCCACATAGGTGACGTCCACCGAATGCTTACCGCCGTTGTGCACCCCCGAACGCGCCGGCGTCGTTGGTGTAGGAGGCCTTCCTCGTCGCGGTTCGGCCTATCGCGCTGGTTCAGCGACCTACTCGGAGCCGGGGTAGTGCGACCTGGACCGCTGTTCACCGCAGGTGGAGCCGGTTCAGATTTCGCGAACAGTCTCCAGTTCGGCCTTCATCCGCTCCAGGGTTTGCCGGATATTGTCCTTCTGGAATTCGGCGAAGCCTCGTTTTCCGGTGGCGATCCGGTCGAACCACAGTGCGGGCGTGTCCGGCCAGCCGGCGCGATCGTCGTACCAGGTCTCGGTGATCCGAGTGCCGCCGGCCACGTCCTCGAACCGATACTCCCAGGTGGCCACGGCCACCGGCAGCAACGGCTTCCACACTCCCCACCGGCGGACCTCGAAGACGAACCGGCTCGGCCGCTCGGCCACCACCACCGTGCATCCGGTGTGCCAGCGCATGGCGCCGCGCCGGTTGGCACCCACGAATTCCATTCCGGGGTAGACGGGGCGGCCCGGCTCCGGGACGACGGCCCCGGTGTTCTCCGGACTCCACCTGCCCATCTGCGTCACATCGGTCACTGCGTCGTAGGCAGTCTCCGGATCGATGTCCACCACGATGCTGTCGGACACCTGGGTGGTCCGGGAAATTCTCACCACGGTCGTAACTCCTTGTCGGCCCCGTATTACTCGTCGATCGTAGGCACCGCGGCGGCCGCCGCGAGATCGGCGGACTGCCGGCCTCACCACCTCGCCGACACGGATCCGGACCCGTCCTCGACGGCGGCACACTCGGCGTGCGGATCAACGCGCGGGCGCAATCCCGCTCTGCCGGAGTCGACACCGGCAGCAGCCCGGGGCGGTCACGGGGAATGCGCCGCACGGACAACTGCCGGTAGCTCGGCCGGAGGGCGCCGGTCCCCGTGTCATCGCCGGTCGCGGCCCGCCCCGCCGGCATGTTCGAGCAGTGCCGCCACTGCCCGCTCCGCGCTCTGGGCGGCACTTTCCATCGTGGCCGACCAGTCGGTGCGGGTCCAATCGCCGGCCAGCACGAGATTCGGCACCGAGGTCCGCTGGTCCGGGCGCAGCCCCGTGGTGCCCAGCACCTGCGAGAAGGTGGCCTTCGGCATTTTCACGACCTGGGCGTGCACCAGCCGTGCCGCCTCGGCTTCCGGATAGTAGCGACGGATCAGCGCGAGCTGCTCCTCGACGATCTCGTCGTTGCTCTTGTGGATCTGTTCGTAGGCGCCGCTGGTGGTGAGGCAGTAGAGCCAGGCACCGTCGGGGGTCCGGCCGTGCATACGCTGCCGATCGAAGACCTCGTCGATCACGCCGGTCCCGCCGATCAGCGCTTCCATGGCGGATTTCGTCCGCAGCGGCCGGTCCAGATACAGGTTGGTGCTGACGATCGGGGTAACGCCCAGCTTGTCCGCGGCCGCATAGATCTCGGCGTGTTCGGGCAATTCGTCGAGCAGACCGTGGATGCGCGAATTGGGGACCGCGCACACCACCGCGTCGGCCGGGACCTCGGTTCCGTCGGCCAGTTGCACCCCGGTCACCAGGCCGTCGGTGATCAGGATCCGTCGGGCCACCGCCCGGAACCGGACATCGACACCGTATCGGGCGAAGGCCCGCTCGGCACCGGTGATGTACAGGGTGTCCAGGTCCACAGTCGGATAGCCGATGGTGACGCCGACCCGGTCCTGCGCCCCGATACGGATACCGGTCGCCAGTACGTCGGCGAACACCTTCGCCGATTCCCGCTGGACCGGTTCGGCCGCGATGCCGAGCGCCAGCCAGTCCCACAGCGCCTCCCGCGCTGTCGCGGGCATGCCCACCCGCTCGAACCACTGCTCGGTGGTGATATCGGCCAGATCCGCGGGCTGGTACAGGGCTTGGCGCCCGAGCCGGATCGTCGCGCGCAGCGCCCGGAGCCGGTCGAGCACCCCCGCGTCGGGGTGGGCGCCGAGCAATGTGCGTACCGCACGGAACCCCCTGGTGTACAACAGGACCGCGCGTCCCCCCGGCCAGCGCAACGTACCCGCGCCCGGGAATTCCAGGTGCTCGCGGGTCCCCACGCTCTCGAGGTAGCGGAACAGGCTGCGGTAGCCGCTGGCCACCACATGCTGACCGTTGTCCGGGGTGTCGCCGACCTCGGGTACCTCCATCGCCTGCGTACGCCCGCCCAGCCGGGCCCGCCGCTCGAGCAGGGTCACCTGCTTCCCGGCCTCGGCCAGCCATACCGCCGCGGCCAGGCCGGCGAGCCCGCCCCCGATCACGACATATCGACGGGCATCGTTCATCTGCTTCTCCCGGACCTCGCGAACCCCATGATTGACACAATGTAACGCAGTCCATACATTCGTTTCATGGGTTCCGACAACACAGGTGCAGCGATTCCCACCCGTCATCCCGCTGCTCCGGTCCGGGTTCCCGGACTGCGACCGTTCGCCCTGCTGATGGGCATAGGCGCGCCCGATGCCGAGCAGTGGGACGCCATGGGCGCCTCCCTGCTGGTCGGGGACGAGCCGATGGATTCGCTGGTCGACTGGATGATCACGACCGGGATGGGCACCACCCGGCCGCAATTCGAACAGGCCCTGCGCGCCGGGATCGATTCGGTCCCGGATGCGCCGACCCCGCTGCGCGATTTCTTCACCGCCGTGGAGGCGCCACCGGCCTGGCTCGACGAGCAGGCGCTGCGCCGCGGCGAACAGGTCCTGCGCCGCGGCGGATTCGACGGGCTGTACCTGGCGCGGGATGTCTCTTTCCTCGGCGGTTATCTCGCCTCGGGTTTCAACAAGACGCTGCTGCGTACCGGCGCCCTGGAGAAAGGGCCGGCGCAGCGGTTCGCCGAAACCATGCAGTGGGCGCTGGACGTCCAGAACGGAATGGAGAAGTTCGGCCCCGGGTACCGTTCGACCCTGCACGTGCGATTCGTCCACTCGCTGGTCCGCCGGCACGTGGTCGCCATGCCGGACTGGGACGGTGACGCCTGGGGGCTGCCGATCAACCAGACGGATATGGCGGCGACGCTGGTCGGCGCCCTTATCGCACCGTTCATCGGCGGAATGGCGATGGGAATCCTGCCCTCGCGGGCGGATCGGGAAGCGGCCGCCCATCTCGCGCGCTACGTGGGGTGGCTCATGGGTGTGGCCGACGAATGGCTGCCCACCGGATTCCGCGACAGCGTGCGAATTCTGTACCACTGCATGACCGCCATCACCAACCCGGACGAGACCACCCGCCAGCTCGCGCTGCCGATGGCGAACGACCCACTCACCTGGCATTATCCCAACCTGCCGTGGCTGCGCGGCAGAATCGCCCGCGCCCAGCACCTTTCGATCGCCACCATGTACCTGGGGCCCGGCGCCATGCGCAAGCTCGGCCTGTGGCCGTATATGCCGCCGTGGTACCCGATGCTGCGATTGCCGGTCAATCTCGCCCGCAGCGCGGCCACGCGGATCAGCCCGGGTGCGCGGGCGCGTGCAGAAGCACGGGGCATGCGGGAACAGGAAGCCTTCCAGCGGATGCTGGTCGGCTCCGGGTCCGCGACCGTGGGGCTCTCCGCACAGAACCTCCAAGCCGGCGCCTGAGAGCGCGCGGCGGCGCACCGGTCGCGCTCATTTCCGGGCGGTATCCGGCGCCGTGGCCGGAGAGCGACAACACCGGCCCCGATATGACGACGTCGGCCCTCACACAGCAGACTCGTCGGTGCACGAGGAGATGTACCCGTGGCCGACCGGCCGATTCGCCTGGCCAATTCCTCGCCCGGTGGCACGGCCGGCGGCCCGGCGACTGGGGTCCACCGGCGCCGCTCAAAACCCCGCTGGGCCACTATCAGGGTGTGACCGAACAGGTGTGGATGTCGGCGACCCGGGGGCGCTACCGCACGAGCCTGGTGCCGCGCGGATCCGGCCGGGCCGAGTGCTTGCCGGGCTGAGGCCGAATATGTTGTGCCGGAACGGACCGTGCTGCGAGGATCGCTGATCGTGCGCGAATACGAAACCCTCGTCGACCGGATCCGCGGGACGCTGGTGGGCGGTGCGATCGGTGATGCGCTCGGCTGGCCGATCGAATTCCTGTCCCTGCCCAACATCCGCGCCCGCTACGGACCGGGCGGGGTCACCGGCTTCCTGCCCGGCCCGGATCCCGATGCACCACAGGCGATCACCGACGACACCCAGATGACGCTGTTCACCGCCGAGGGGCTACTGCGCTGCCCGCCCGGCGGGGATCCGGCACCGTCCCTGCGCCGGGCCTACCTCCGCTGGCTGCGGACGCAGCAGGAGCCGGGCCCGGAGAGCAGGCCGGACGGTTGGCTGGCCGGACTGCCCTTCCTCTACGCGGTCCGCGCGCCGGGCAACGCCTGTATGAGTGGATTACGACGCCAGACAGCAGGCTATCTGGCCCCGGGACCGTCCGGCGAACCCGGGCCCGTGAACCCGGACTCCAAAGGGTGCGGAACGGTGATGCGGTCGGCGCCCTTCGGCCTCACCGGCGCGGGGGCCGGAACCGCCTGCACAACCGCGGCACGCTGCGCCCAGCTCACCCACGGTCATCCGACCGGCTGTGCGGCGGCCGGCGCGTTCGCCGCCCTGATCGACCGGCTCGTCGCCGGGGCGGCGTTTCCCGCGGCGCTCGACGAAGTTCTGGCGCTCCTGACAACACACGCCCGGGCGGACGAAACGATCGCGGCGCTCTCCCACGCTGTATCCCTCGCCGCCGAGCGTGCGACACCCGAGGGAGTCGAACGGATCGGCCAGGGCTGGGTCGCCGAGGAATGTCTCGCGATCGCGGCGTACTGCGCGCTACACGCCGAGCAGACCGGCGATCTGCGCGGCGCACTGCTGCTGGCGGTGAACCATTCCGGGGACTCCGATTCCACCGGAGCCGTGGCCGGCAACCTCCTCGGGGCCCGGTACGGGCTTTCCGCGCTCCCGACGGAATGGGTGCGGACAGTGGAGGGCCGCGATGCGCTGATCCAGGTGGCCGACGATCTCGTGGTGAGCTTCCACTACGGCAGCCGGAATCGGACCGGTCCACGCTATCCGCTCGATCCGGCCGAACCACTCTGAGCATCTGACCAGCAGTATCACCGAGACTTCTACGAAAACCGTGGTCCGGTCGCGCCCCGCCGCTATAACGTAGGCCGGTATACGTTCGGCGTGCGACGACCGGGCATCACACCGAGAAAGACAGGAACAATGGAGATTCAGGGAACACGTGCAGTCGTCGTCGGAGGCGCCTCCGGGATGGGACGGGCCAGCGCCGAGCTGCTGGCCGCGCGCGGGGCGAAGGTCGTGATCGTCGACCGGACCGCCAGTGAGGGCAACAAGGTCGCGGCCGATCTCGGTGGTTCCTTCTTCGAGGCCGATGTCACCGACCACGCGGGAGTCGAATCCGTGCTGGCCGACGCGGTGGCCGAACTGGGCGGCCTCGATATCGCCGTCAACACCGCCGGCGGCGGGATCGCCAAACGCACCCTGTCGAAAACGGGCCCGCACGATCTGGAGTCGTTCACCCAGATCATCAATCTGAACCTGATCGCCACCTTCAACCTCAACCGGTTGCAGGCCTGGCATATGAGCCAGGGCGAGCCGAACGCCGACGGCGAACGCGGTGTCATCGTCAACACCGCCTCCATTGCCGCCTTCGAGGGCCAGATCGGGCAGGTGGCCTACACCGCCGCCAAGGCCGGTATCGCCGGCATGGCGTTGACCATGGCGCGCGACCTCGGCTCGGTCGGTGTCCGGGTGCTGGCCATCGCGCCGTCACTCTTCGATACCGGCATCCTCGCCGGAGTGCCCGAGGAAATGGTCACCCCGCTGGTCGCCGGCAATGCCTTCCCCAAGCGGATGGGACGCCCGGAAGAGTACGCGAAGCTGGCCGCCGCCATTGTCGAGAACGGCATGCTCAACGGCCAGT
This sequence comes from Nocardia sienata NBRC 100364, assembly GCF_001613205.1. Classification (GTDB taxonomy): domain Bacteria; phylum Actinomycetota; class Actinomycetes; order Mycobacteriales; family Mycobacteriaceae; genus Nocardia; species Nocardia sienata. The sequence continues at coordinate 40,784 of NZ_BDBX01000004.1, forward strand.
GTCTGCGCCTGGACGCCGGAATGCGCTTCGCGCCCAAGTGAATCGCCACGAACCGGGGCACTACCGGCCGGGCGGCCCGGCAGTGCCCCGGAGTCGTGCGGGGAGCCGGCATCCGACCGCGCCGGGCGCCCGCACCATAATGGGATCCGACCTTGTCCTACACCGCGGCACATGGCCGTATCGCGCCCCACGGAGGTGGCCATGACCCTGGAGAGCGTGCGGCCCGCGGAATCGGTGGCCGACCGGCTCGCTGTCGAACGCGTCGGGGACCATCGCTTCCGCGGGCGCGCCCACGACGGACCCGCACGCCGCAGCTACGGCGGCGAAGTCGCTGGTCAGGCGGTTCTGGCGGCGGGGTCGACCGCGCCGGCCGACCGGCCCATCCATTCGGCGCAGACCTATTTCCTGCTCCCTGGCGACACCACCGTGCCCACCGAATTCGTGGTGGAGCCGGTGCGGGACGGCGGCTCGTTCTCCACCCGGCGAGTCGAGGCGGTCCAGGACGGCCGCGTGATCTTCACGATGCTCGCATCGTTTCATCGCCCCGAGGACGGTCTGGCCCATCAGGTCGCCGCACTCGACACCCCCGGCCCCGGCGAGGTGCCCGATCTCGCGGAGGCCTTCGGCGAGCATCCCGAAGCCCTGCGCTGGACCACCACTTTCCTCGACGCGCTCGGCGTGGACGCCCGGTTCCCCGATCCGCCCGCCCGCGCGCACGCCATGCGTGGAGCCGCCTCCGGACCACGGCAGCGGGTGTGGCTGCGCACCCGGGTGCCGGTGCCCGATACAGGTCTGGAGCAGGCCGCGTGCCTGATGTATCTGAGCGATCTACTGCTGCTCTCGGCGACCACCGGACCACACGGCGAGGCGCTGCGCGACCGTGAGCTCCAGGTGGCCACGGTCAACCATTCGATCTGGTTCCACGCGCCTCTGCGGGTCGACGAGTGGTTCCTGCACGATCAATACGGGCGCTGGGCCGGTGGTGGACGCGGGCTCGCGCACGGCGAGATCCTGGACCGGACGGGCCGCTTGTGCGCGACCACGATGCAGGAGGGACTGATCCGCCTCCGTACGCCTCGCTGACTCCGGTGTCCCGCTCGCCCGGCTAGGCGCTCTCGCCGGCGGCTTCCGCCTGCGGGGCCGCCGCAGCGCCGGTCACCGGGACATCGCCGACGGCCGGGTGGCTCGGCGACTCGAGCACGAATTCCACGCCGGTCAACTCTTCGGCGACCGCCCACAGCCGGCGACCGGCCGCGGGGTCCGCCGCGCCGGCCGGCGTGGGCAACCGCACCGGCGGGCCGACCAGTCCCCACCGTTGCACCGGACCGTAGAACCCGGCACCGGGCACCTCCGGGTCGAGGGCGGCCCGGAGCACGGACCGGGCGCCCGCCTCGGGCGTCTGGGTGACAAGACGCGCCAGTGTCATCACCACGTCGCTGTATGCGATCCGGACCAGCAGGCTCTTATCACGAAGAATGGTCGACCGCACGCCGCCGGGGTGGGCGCCGACCGATAACGCGCGCGAACCCGCGGCTGCCAGCCGGCGCTGCAATTCGACCATGAATGTCATAGAGGCCATTTTCGAGCGCGAGTAGGTCACCAGCCGGCCAAAGCTGCGCTCGGACTGCAGATCCTCGAAATCCAGTGCCGCGTCGCGGCGTCCGTGGCTCAGGCTGCCCACACTGACGATCCGACCGGCCGGGGCGGCGGTGATCATATCGACCAGTTGCGCGGTCAGCGCGAAATGCCCGAGGAAGTTGATCCCGAAATCGCTTTCGAATCCGTCGGCGGTCGGCGTCCAGGTACCGGCGACCACCCCCGCGTTGTTGATCAGCAGGTCTATCCCGGGGAGTTCGCCGTGCAATCGTCGCGCGCAGGCGGCGACCGAGCTCAGATCGCCGATATCCACGCGCGCGGTCCGGATATCGGCGCCCGGTACCGAGTCCTCGATATCGACTTTCGCCTTCGCGGCGGCGATATCGTTGCGACACGCGAGCACGACCGTTGCGCCCCGGCGGGCCAGGCCGCGGGCGATTTCGAGTCCGATGCCGGTGTTCGCACCGGTCACCACGGCGGTACGGCCCGACTGGCCGGGTGCGTCGGCCACTGTCCAGGGTTCGTTCGAAGAGATCACGGCATCTATCCAGTCCCAGCATGATTCGCGCCGCCTCTCGACCTGGATTGTCACCTGCCGGGGCAGCCGGTCCAGCGAAGTATAAGATAGTTCTCTCTAGACGAGAATGATATTTTCAGGCCGGGACCCACCCCTGCGCTCCCTGGATCCGCCGCGACCCCGATTCGAACGGCACGAACCGAGGACCACGGCCACGCCATGCGCGACGCATATCGAATCGTGTCCGGGCAACCGGTCCGGTCACGCCGAGTATCCGTACTCCGGCCGAGCGGCCTCGGCACCGCCGGACGCATACGACGCTGCACCGCTCGACACCCTCCTGCAGCGAGTTCGCCGGCCGCCTCTCGGTTCGCCGGAAGCACCCGCCGGGGGCCGGTAGGCGCACTACAGTATTCCTACCGGCGCGCGCTCGTTCCCGGCCTGCACCGCGTGCGGTACCCATGGTCTGCCGAGTTCGGAGCCGCTCATGAACCCCGCCGACAGCGCCCCGGCCACCACCCGCCGCTTCCACCGGCTCGATATCTCCGGACCGGAGTTCTGGGCCCGTGACTTCGCCACCCGCGACGAAGTGTTCGCTCAGTTGCGCGCCGAACCCGGACTCACCTGGCATTCACCCGCACCCGCTGTCTTCCCCCACTCCGAGCCCGGGTTCTGGGCGGTGACCCGCCGGCGCGATATCGCCTACATCAGCCGCCACCCGGACCTGTTCACCTCGGGCCTGGGTATCAGCATGGACCCGATGCCGGTGGAGTTGCAGCGACCGACGACCTTCTTCCTCACCATGGACCCACCACAGCACACCCGGTACCGACGCCTCATCAGCGCCGCGTTCACCCCGAAACAGGTGCACCGCATCGAATCCCAGATCCGCGCCAACGCCACCGAGATCGTCGACGAGTTCCTCGCCGACCTGCGCGGCGAGCGACCGGTGGACCTCGTGGACAGCCTCTCCCGCAAACTTCCCATGCGTACCGTCTCGGACATGATCGGTATCGACCGCGCCGACCGGGAGACCGTCGCGTATGCGGCCGAGGCGATGTTCGGCTCCACCGACGAGGAATACGCGAGCCTCGAGGAGCGGGCCGCTTTCTTCATGTCCCAGTTCACCATCCTGCACAGAGCCGGCACCGAACTCGCCGCGCGCCGCCGCCGCGCGCCACGCGAGGACCTGATGTCCGCGATCGTGGCCGCGGAGGTGGACGGCCACCGGCTCACCGACGAGGAGATCGGCGCGTTCATGGTCCTGCTCGCGTCCGCGGGCAACGACACCACCAAACAAACCACTTCCCATGGCTTCAAAGCGCTGGTCGACCATCCGGCGCAGCGCGAATGGTTGCTCGAGGATCCGGCGGCGCGGCTCGGCGGCGCGGTCGAGGAGTTCATCCGCTGGGCGACACCGGTCGTTCATTTCGCCCGACATGCGGTGACCGATACCGAGGTCGCGGGTACCCGCGTGCGCGCGGGCGAGAAACTGGTGCTGTTCTACTGCTCGGCCAATCGCGACGAGGCCGCACTCGACGCGCCCCATATCTTCGACCTCACCCGCGACCCCAATCCGCATTCGGGGTTCGGCGGCGGCGGAGCCCACTTCTGCCTGGGCGCATGGCTGGCCCGGATGCAACTGCGGTTGCTCTTCCACGAACTGCTGCCCCGGATCCCCGAGGTGGTGCTCGGCGACCCGGAATACGTCCACAGCGATTTCGTCCACGGCATCAAACGAATGCCGGTGCGACGCGCCTGAGCAGACCTCGAGGATCACCGTGCCGCGCCGACTGCCAACGGCACACATCCGCAGCCCCGAGCCCGCCGCCGCGGCGGCGCGGCCCGTCGAGCGGCCTCGTGACCATCCAGGCGTCTCGCGGCAGCCTCCCACAACCGTCGCGCCGGCCACCGGAGACGTACGCTGTTCCCGATCGTTCAACGCGAAGAGAGGAATTCCCGTGAAGACTAGGCTCAACTGCCCCTGTGGTGAACATCTGACCGGCACCACCGAGGACGAACTGGTCGATGTCGTCCGCAAACATCTCACCGAGAACCATCCGGGCCACGATTACTCACGTGACGAGATCCTGTTCATCGCCTACTGACCCGCCGCACCGGCCCCGTCCTGGCCGGTGATCCGCGGTCCGCTCCGCGGAACCGCGTGAGGAGGGCACCGGGCGCACCGTGGTATATGGATCTGGGCGGCACCGCTCGCCGGGAAGGATCCTCATGGACGACCACACACTCGCCGCGACATTGGCCGGCGAAGCCGGGGAACTGCTGCTCGGCATCCGGGAATTCGGTGGCGCTGTCGGCGACCGGCGGTCCGACAGTTTCCTGCTCGGGCGGCTGGCCGCCGAACGCCCGGCGGACGCGGTGCTCTCGGAGGAATCACCCGACGACGGCGACCGCGTCCGGCAGTCCCGGGTGTGGATCGTCGACCCGCTCGACGGGACCCGGGAATACGGTGAAGCCGCGCGCAAGGACTGGGCGGTACACGTGGCGCTCGCGGTGGACGGAAAGCCCGCCGCGGGAGCGGTCGCGCTCCCGGCCGAGGGTTTGGTGCTGCACACCGGCCGGCCCCCGGTTCTTCCGCCGCCACCACCGCCCGGGAGCGTGCGGGTGGCGCTTTCGCGCAGCCGGCCGTCGTTCGAGGTCCGGCGATTGGTGGCCCGGCTGGGGGCGGCCGAGGTCCCGATGGGCTCGGCCGGCGCCAAGGCGATGGCGGTGGTCCGCGGAAACGCCGATATCTACGCCCATTCGGGCGGACAGTACGAATGGGATTCCTGCGCACCGGTCGCGGTGGCGGCCGCGGCGGGATTGCGCGTCTCCCGCCTGGACGGAAGCCCGCTGATCTACAACCGCCCCGACCCCTATCTCCCCGATCTGCTGATCTGCCGCCCGGAGCTGGCCGAACTGGCCCTGAAGGCGCTGTCGGAGTAGCGCACCCGACGGCCCGTGCCGCACCGGGGCATCTCGGCCGGTCCGTCCGGCTCGCGGTTCCGGTGCGTGCGCACCGCGCCCGGGTCGGCCCACAATGGTCGGATGTGTTCGCAACGACAGGAGAACGGCAAGTGAGCGGTCGACTATCCGGCAGAGTAGCTTTCGTCACCGGCGCGGCGCGCGGCCAGGGCCGGGCCCACGCGGTCCGGCTCGCGGCCGAGGGCGCCGATATCATCGCGGTGGACCTGTGCGGTCCACTTCCCTCCCCGGTCCCCTACGACGCCGCGACGCCCGGCGACCTCGACGAGACGGTCCGTCTGGTAGAGGAGACCGGACGCAAGATCGTCGCCGATGCGGCCGATACCCGCGACCCGGCCGCGCTGCGGGCCGCCGTCGACGCCGGGATGGCCGCGTTCGGCCGGCTCGATGTGATCGTCGCCAATGCCGGGATCTGTATTCCCGAGCCGTGGGACGCCATCACCCCGGAGTCGTTCCAGGCGGTTCTCGACACCAATGTCACCGGCACCTGGAATACCGTGGCGGCCGGTGCGCATCGGATCATCGAGGGCGGGCGGGGCGGTTCGATCATTCTGATCAGTTCCGCCGCGGGTGTGGCCATGCAGCCGTTCATGGTCCACTACACCGCGAGCAAACACGCCGTCACCGGGATGGCCCGCGCCCTGGCGGCCGAGCTCGGCAAACATTCGATCCGGGTCAACAGTGTCGCACCCGGCCCGGTCGCCACTCCGATGGGTTCCGGAGACATGGTCGGCGCGCTCATCCGGGCAGCGGAGACCAACGATCTCCTGGCGCGGATGAACACCCCGCTGCTGCCGGAAGGAATCGCGCAACCCGAGGACATCTCCGATGCGGTGTGCTGGCTGGCGAGCGACGAATCGCGGTTCGTCACCGCCGGCAGCATTTCGGTGGATCTGGGCGCGGCCCAGTACTGAGTCGCCGGTTCGCGGCACACCACCCACGGGCTCTCATGGCGCGTGTGCGGTGCGGCCGCGACCGCCGACCCGGCGGAAACCGGACAGGAAAATTTGATATAACACTTTCCGAGAACGTCATTATCGGGCAACCTGGGTACTGCCGCGAACCGGCATGCGACACCGCCACGACAGTAAGGGAAGCCGATGAAATCCAAGGGTGCATTGATCTGGGATTACGCGCAGCCGTGGTCGGTCGAGGAGATCGAGATCGGTGACCCCCAGTACGGCGAGGTGAAGGTCCGGGTCGAGACGGCCGGGTTGTGCCAGTTCGATCAACGTCTGGCCAGCGGCGACGTGCCCACCGCCGAGTTCCCGATCCTCGGCGGGCACGAGGGCGCGGGGGTGATCATCGAGGTCGGCGCGGGGGTGGAGCAGCTCGCCGTGGGTGATCATGTGGTGTTCTCCTTCATCCCGGCCTGCGGAATGTGCCAGTCCTGCCTATCCGGCCATCACAATCTGTGCGATCGAGGTCAGGACCTGCTCACCCGGGGCGCGGTGTCCGACGGCACCTTCCGCATCCGCGCCCGCGACCGCAATGTGCACCCCACCTCGCTGATCGGCGCGTTCGCGCCCTATGCCGTCGTGCACAAGAGTTCGGTCGTCAAGATCGACCCGTCGATTCCCTTCGATATCGCCTGCCTCGCCAGCTGCAGTGTGACCACCGGATACGGAGCGGTGGTCAATACGGCGACGGTCCGCCCAGGCGAGGACGTCGCGGTGGTCGGTGCGGGCGCGGTCGGCACCGCGGCGATCCAGGCGGCGGTCATCTCCGGCGCTCGTCGCATCTTCGCGGTGGACCCGATCGAATCCAAGCGGACCCAGGCCGCGAAATTCGGTGCGACCCATATCCATCCGACGATCGACAGCGCGATCGGCGGTATCGAGGAGGTCACCGGCGGCCAGATGTGCCGTACGGTGATCGTCGCGGTCGGGCGGTGCGACGGTCACGATCTGGCGAAATGGATGCGGATCACCGCCAAGGGCGGCAGTTGCGTTCTCGCCGCCACCGGCGACGCCGCGGAGACCAATCCGCGCATGAACCTCTCGGCGCTCACCTTCCAGCAGAAGAGCCTGTGCGGCACGCTCTTCGGCGGCGGAAACCCACAGCTCCTCATCCCCGAGGTGCTGGCACTCTACAAACTGGGCGACCTGGGACTCGGCGATATGATCACCCGCGAATACCGCCTCGAGCAGATCAACGAGGGAGTAGCCGATATGCTCGAGGGCCGCAATATCCGGGGGGTCATCCGCTTCACCGACGCGGATCGCTGATCGGCGGGGCCGGGTCAGAACACCACCCGGCTCACCGCCTCCGCGATCAACGCCGGCTTCGACCCACCCTCGATCTCCACCGTGTGCTGTACAACCAGCTGCAGCGCCCCGCCGGACACCTCGGTCGCATCGGCCAGCACGGCCGTGGACCGCACCTTCGCGCCCACCGGCACCGGGCTCGGGAACCGGACCTTGTTCGAGCCGTAGTTGATGCCCAGCTTGGCGTTCGCGAAACCGAAGATCTGTGAGCCGAGCAGCGGCAGCAACGACAGCGTCAGGTAGCCGTGCGCGATGGGCCCGCCGAACGGGCTCTCCCGTTTCGCCCGCTCGGGATCGACATGGATCCACTGATGGTCTCCGGTGGCCTCGGCGAACTGGTCGACCATCCGCTGGGTGACCTCCACCCAGTCGCTCGTGCCCAGGGTCTCCCCCACCGCGGCGAGAACCTCGTCCTTACCGGTGAATGTGCGCACAGTCTGTCTCCTCGGGTCCGTGCCGCGCCGTCGCGACATCACCTGTTCCCTTATAGGTATTCCGCACTTCGGCGACGAGTTCAACCCTTTAAGAGACATTTTCTGGATTCGTCGCAAATGCTGACGTGCCGCCCCGATCACCCAGCCATCATCGAGCAGGCACAGCCCCTCGAAACGGTAATCCGTACGACCGTTATGCTGCGGCAGGTCGTCCCCGGCACGATCCGGCGACGGCGCCGCGACGACCGACCCACCGAGAAATGTCCCCGGCCGCCCGGCCTCGGCGGCGCCGCCCGCCGGCATCCGTTCCAGGAGGAGATCCACTCTTGACCGTGCTCACCTTCTGCCTCGTCACGGTCGCCGGATTCTTCGCCGGGCTGGTCGGCTACGTGACCGGTATCGCCTCGCTGATCTCGTATCCGGCTCTGCTCGCCGCCGGACTCTCGCCGGTCTCGGCCAATGTGACCAATACCGTCGCCATGGTCGCCGTCGGAGCCGGCTCGACCGCGAAGGCGGGTGCGGCGGTCAGCGACAACTCCCGCGCGCTGCTGGTCCACGCCGCATGTGCCGCCCTCGGCGGGCTCGGCGGCGCCGCCCTGCTGCTCACCACTTCGCCGGAAATCTTCGCCGCCGTCGTACCCTTCCTCATCGCCATGGCCTCGGCGAGTCTGCTGCTCCAGCCCAAACTGCGCGAACTCGCCGGCGGCCGGACCTTCCCGCGGCTCTATCCGCTCGCCACCGCCGTCGTCGCCCTGTACGGCGGCTACTTCGGCGCCGGGGTGGGCGTCATGTTCCTCGCCCTGATCCTCGTGTGCACCTCGGAGACCATCTGGCGGGCCAGTGTGCTCAAGAGCGTGCTGACCGGTGTCGCCAACCTCGTCGCGGCGGTGGGATTCGCCGTCTTCGGGCCGGTGCACTGGCTCGCCGCGGTGGCCATGGGCCTGGGCGCGTTCGCCGGCGGATGGTACGGGCCACCGCTGGTGGCCCGTCTGCCGCCGACCGCCATGCGCATCGGTGTCGCCCTGTCCGGATTCGGACTCGCCGGCTATCTCGCACTCGGCTGACCCGGCCGGGCCCGGCTCACGCGGCGGGGTCGAGCACCACCTTGATCGCGCCGTCCCGTTTGGCCTGAAACATCTGATAGGCCTCCGGCGCCGAGGACAACGGCATCCGGTGGGTGGTGAACGAATCCACCCCCAGCGGGTCACTGTCGTCGAGCAGCGGCATGATGTCGTCGACCCAGCGCTTCACATTCGCCTGGCCCATCCGCAACTGGATCTGTTTGTCGAACAGAGTGCGCATCGGCATCGGATCCACCGTTCCGCCGTAGACGCCGATGATCGAGATGGTGCCCCCACGCCGGACGATATCTATCGCGGTGTGCAGCGCCGCCAGCCGGTCCACACTCATGGTGTCCATCGCGGGCCGCGCCACCCGCGACGGCAGATACGACACAGCCCGCTGCGCCGTGGCCGCCAGTGGCGACCCGTGCGCCTCCATCCCGACTGCCTCGATCACCGAATCGGTACCCCGGCCTTGTGTACGGTCGCGGATGACATCGGCCAGTCCGTCACCGACCGCCCGCAGGTCGATGGTTTCGATACCGCGTGCGGCGACGCGTTCCAGCCGCTCGGGAACCAGATCCACCCCGATCACGCGCAGCCCGCGATGGTGAGCGATCCGAGCGGCCATATCACCGATCGGCCCCAGTCCGAGCACCGTTACCGACCCGCCTTCCGGGACGGCCGCGTACTCCACGGCCTGCCAGGCGGTCGGCAACACATCGGACAGGAACAGGTAGCGCGTATCGTCCGCCTCGGACGGCACCCGGATATGGGTGAAATCCGCGTGGGGTACCCGCAGATATTCGGCCTGGCCGCCCGGCACCTGACCGTACAGTTTCGAGTAGCCGAACAGTGCCGCCCCGCAGCCCTGCTCCCGGACCTGAGTGGTCTCGCACTGCGTCATCAGACCCTGTCGGCACATCTCGCAGCGGCCGCAGCTGATCTGGAAAGGCACCACCACCCGGTCGCCCACCGACAGGTTCCGCACATCGGGCCCCACCTCTTCCACGACGCCGATCGGCTCGTGGCCCAGCACATCGCCGGGGGTCATATAGGCGCCGAGGAGTTCGTACAGGTGCAGATCCGAGCCACAGATCGCCGTGGAGGTCACCCGGACGATCGCATCGCCCGGCTCCCGTATCCCCGGATCCGGCACCTCCTCGACCGATACGTCCCGCTTACCCTGCCAGGTCACCGCCTTCATCTCCGCCACCTCCGGACTCGAATACCGCCGCCCCGGCAGGACGAATGTGCCGCGGTCCCCGGTGGGCCGCGGCGGCCGGGGCCGATCTGTCAGCGGCTACCCGCGACCTCCCGGGACAAACCCACAACGCCTCAGGGGCCGGCCGCCACGGGCAGCAGCGGGTCGGCCTGTTTCGGGGCGGCCGGGGTCCACTCCCGGAGTGGCTGTACGACCTTTCCGTAGAAGTCGTCGACCGAGGAGGTCACGCTGGTGATGAAACTCGCCGCCGTTCCGGAGCGCCGGTTGCCCATCGGAAAACTCTGTTCGAGCGTGAAGGAGACGATCTCACCGGCCCGGCCGGGGAGCAGCACTTTGGGGTCGGCGCGCACGGTGTCGAGGTGTTCACAGGTGGTGTGGCCGCGTTCGGAGAACACCGCCTCGACCTGCACCGCCCCCGGTGCTTCCGCGAGCTGTTTGAGCAGCCACGACAGCCGTCGCGACGACGTCCCCTCGCCGGGTGCCGCGACCGATATGCGAGAACGGATCCTATTCGTCCGGATATCGGCGACGACCACGAGATCACCGGCTGTCTCCGGTATCCGCAGCACCGCCTCGAACACACCCTCTGCGGCCAGCCGCTCGGCCACCGCGGCGTTCCGTGCGGCCGGATCGGCGGTGTGCCGACGCGGCAGCACGTGTTTCACGGCGACACCGAGTTCGGCGGTCAGGCGCAGCGCCAGATGGCGCGATAACGACACCCACCGCTCGGCCACCGCCGCCGCCTTCGGGTCACCACCCCGAACGGTGCCCGACGTGACTGCATCGCGCACCGCGACCCAGTGCCTACCCATATCCACGAATTCCGTTGCCCCGGATCGGGGGTGGTCCAGATAACGCAGGAATTCCCCGAGCAGCCAGGCCTGGAGCGGGTCCTCGACCCCACCGTGTGCCAGCAGGCGACGCGCTTCGTGGGAGACCTCGGACCAGGACAGATGACGCAGGGCGACCTTGGTGAGTTTACGGCGATCGACCTGCACCGGCAGTTCGCCGGCAGCAGCGGGAATATCGTTGGACAGGCTGATCACCGCGTCGTACTTTTTCTTGCGCGCCACGTCGAGATAGCTCTCCAGCTGCTCCCGCCGCAGTTTCCCGCTCCCGGTCTTGACCTCCAGCAGGCCGGTCCACAGGCGACCACCACGAGCTACCCGGAACACGGCGTCCGGGATCACCCTTCCGTCACCGCGGTCGTACTGGACCTCGAAATATCCCTCGAATGCTCCCGCCGGTGCCCCCACCCGGGCGCACAACGCTCGCGCGAACGGGCGAACTGCCTGCATGGTGGCGACCAGCGCAGACGTGGACCGACGTTCCTGCTCCTCGCCGGCGCCGACTCCGGCCACCGAGAACAAGCGCGCCGGCTGCCATGCCTCGTTCTCGGCCAGCACGAACTCGATCGGCTTGCTGGTCCGCACCGCGCGCTTCACGGTGCGCACACCGCGGGGCTTCGACTGCGACGGCGGAGTATCCGTAGCTGCGGCGGCCACCGCATCTTCCACGAAGGCGTCGGAAACTGCCGGCACAACCGACTCCGGCTCCGCCGGTGTGCTCGGCTCCGCCGCGGCGTCGTCATCGACGAACACCCCGAAATCCGCGGCCAGACCGGCCAATCCCGAATCCCAGCCCTGCCCGACCGCACGGACCTTCCATGCGCCGCCACGGCGGTACACCTCGCCGAAGACGAACGCGGATTCGTTCACCGCGTCGGCGGTCACATATTCGGCAAGCAGGTGCCCCGCGGCGTCGACCACCCGGAATGCCAGTTTGCCGAGATCCCCGAAGGTGCCCGTGGCGAGACTGCCGGCAAGCGCAACCGTCTGCACCTCGGCGGGCACAGCCGAGAGATCGAGCGCGAGCCGGGCCTGCGCCCCTTCCTCGGTCGCGCTGGCGCCCAGGAAGCGGACCGATCCGTCCGGGGATTCCGGCTGGTTGTAGAACACGAAGTCCGCATCCGACCGGACCTTTCCGGCCGGGTCGAGCAGCAGTGCGGACGCATCGACTTCCACTTCCGATTCCGTCCAGCCGAGCACCACATCCACCTGCACCACATCACCTGGCAGTTGCAGGTTCTGTCCCTTGGACAGCAACGGAGACGTCACGACCCCACCTCGATCCGATTCAAACGTGTTGTGTGTCACTCACAGATCGAGGCGGGCAGTAGCGCCGTTACGGCAAATCTGTCCGAAAAGTGCGGTTGCACATACATTTCCGCGCAATACACGTGGAGACAGTCGGACACGGCATGCGCGGGGGATCAGTTCGGGCGCAGGAAGGTGTGCAGGCGTTGGATTTCCGCGTCCAAGGCGGTGGCGAAGGCCCGGCCCTTCGGGGCGCCGTCCACGTATCCGACCTCGACGGGGCTGCCCGGACCGGCGCAGTTCGCCCAGCCGATCACGCGGTCGCGCCACAGCATGGGCATCGCGTAATAGCCGCGGACCCGCTGGGCGACCGGGGTGTATGCCTCGAAACGATAATCCCAGCCCCAGATCCGGCCGAAACGTTTGCGGTCCCAGACGAGGGGATCGAAGGGCGCCAGGAAGCGGACCCGTGCCTGCGGCGCGCGGTCGGTGGGCTCCAGATCCGACGGCCACAGGTAGCGGACTCCGTCGACGGTCAGGGCGGACAGCTCGCCGGTGGCCAGGAGTTCGCGGATGGTGGCCGAGCCGGTCGCGCCGCCGATGGGCCGGACGATGCGCGTCACCGTGGCGGCCAGAGTGGATTCGGTGGCGGGCGCGAGCGTGCGCGCCACCCGCAGCGCCAGGGCCCGCCGGCGCTCGGCGGGGTCCAGGGCGACGTCGGGGAGCTCGGCGATCTCGTAGCGGCGGATGCCGGAAACGCGGTCGGCCACCCGTAGCAGCCCGTAACGGTGAAGTTCCTCCAGCGCGACGGTGGTGGCCGCCGAGGTGCCACCCCATGCGTTGACCACGCCGCGGTGCCCGAAATGCGCTTGCAGCTCACGCGGGTGCACCACGCCGCGTTCCCGGACGAAATCCAGTACCGCCGCCGACTGCCCGTTGTGCGGGAACTCGCCGTCGGTACCCCGCGGGTGGTGGCGGGGATGTAGGTAGGGGCGCAGCCGGGGGACGGTGTAGCCGTAGGCGTAGAGGAGATCCTCGTCGATTCCGAGTGCCCGGTAGTCACGGTCGAGATCGCCGGCCCGGTAGCCGCGCACCCGGTGCCGCAGAATCAGGTCCTGCGCCCGGGCGGGCGAACGGATGGGATCGGCCTGCACGAACTCCAGTTCGGCCAGAGCCTCGGCGAGTGAGCCCGGACTGCGCGGCAGTGACCAGGCGACGGCGTGGGAACGCAACCATGCCAGCGACATGGGCCCGAGGGTATCCGTGCCCTCCGACACCGTGCCGGCGCCGCCCGCGCACAGCCACCCGGAAAAGGCGGTGAACAGGCAGGATTCAGCGCGCCTCCCGGCCCCGAAGACGCGGCAGGCCCGGCGCACCGGTGCGGGCGGACCCGCCGCGACCATCATCGGCCTTCTCGGCCGCGCCGGTGATGTTCCGGGTCATTCCACCGAATACCAGGGCATGGAAAGGCACGATCGCCTTCCAGTACAGATGCCCGGCCAGCCCGTGCGGCTCGAACACGGCGCGCTGCCGGTAGATCGCGCCGGCATCCCCGTTGCCGGGACGCACTTCCAGCTCGAGCCAGGCCCGGCCCGGAACCCGCATTTCCGCGCGAAGGCGCAGCAGAGTGGGCCGTTCGATCCGCTCCACCCGCCACCAGTCCAGCGCCTCCCCCTCATGGAGCCGATGCGGGTCGCGCCGGCCCCGGAGCAGTCCGACCCCGCCGGCGAGGCGGTCCAGCCAGCCGCGTAGCGACCAGGCCAGCGGAAAGGAATACCAGCCGTGCTCGCCGCCGATCGACTCGATCACCGTCCACAGCGCGGCCGGATCCGCGGTCGTCGGACGTTCGCGGAGGTCCTGATAAAGGGACCCACCCGACCACACCGGATCGGTGGGCAACGGCTCGGAGGGCTCGGGGCCCGCATCCGACCAACGGGTCGGCACATCCAGATCCCGGATCCGGGTCAACGCCAGTTCCACGGCGCGCCGGACACCGGTGAGACCTCCGTCGGGGTCGGGGATATGTGCGGCGATCCCGTGCTCGGCGCATACGACATCGTTGACCAGGGATTCCATCAGGGGAACCGCGATCGCCCGGGGCACCGGCGTCACCAGGTTCACCCACTGTGCCGACAGCCACGGCGTCAGCACCGGCACCGGCACGATCACCCGCCGCGGCAGCCCGGCGACCTCCGCGTACACCCGCATCATCTGCTCGTAGGTGAGGACGTCCGGCCCTCCGATATCGAAAGTGCCGGTCACGGCGGCCGGCAATTCCGCCGCTCGGGTGAGGTAGTACAGCACATCCCGTACCGAGATCGGCTGGATCCGCGACCGTACCCAGCGCGGGGTGACCATCGCGGGCAGGCGTTCGGTGAGGTAGCGCAGCATCTCGAAACTGGCCGAACCCGAACCGATCACCACCGCCGCCCGGAACACCAGCGCGGGGACGGCGCCGTCGAGCAGGATCCGGCCGACATCGGCACGCGAGGACAGATGCCGGGACAGGTCCTGTCCGGCGGGCGCTATCCCACCGAGGTATACGATCCGGCCCAGCCCGGCTGCCGCGGCCTCCCGGGCGACGATCGTCGCCGCCTCGCGGTCCACGGTGTCGAAATCCGAGCGGGTCAGCGAATGGACCAGGTAGTACAGGACTTCCTGATCCGCCAACGCCGTGCGCACATCCGTGGCGACTGTGACATCACCCCCTACGATCTCCACCCGGTCACGCCACGGCGCGTCGGTGAGTTTGCCGGGGGTCCGCGCCAGCACCCGCACGGTATGACCGGCACGCAGGAGTTCCGGTACCAGGCGGCCACCGAGGTAACCGGTGGCCCCGAACACCACGCAGCGCATGGGGCTCCTCCGTCGATGTTGCCCGTGACCGCGGCCCGGTGAGAACCGCTACTGGACGCTCACCGCGACCGCCGGCTCGCGGCCCGCGCCGTGCCCTGCCGAGTACGGGAGTCCTGCCCACCACACCCTTGCAGGCTAGCCCGGGGCAGCTCAGCGGACACTGCCGACACCGCAGCACCCGGACACCGACTCGTACTCGATACCTGCCGCCGCGACGACGCTCCGAGCGGCGGATATGCCGGGCCGACAGCGTTTGACCGGGCCTGCGCCGGGTAGGCGCCACCCTATGGGCCCCTCTGCACGAAGCATGCTGTCTCCCCGCTTGCTGACCGCTCCGGTCTCCACTGTGGCAGCGGTGGTGCGTACCGGAACCGGCCGTGCCGTCGACACCGGCGTCCGGGCGGTCGAGGCACCATGGCGGGCGGCGGAGAAAGTCGTCACGACCGTCGCCTCCGGCCTGTCGACGCTCGAATCAGACGAGACGGCGAGTCTGCGCGACGATCTGGCGGCACTGATCGACCCGCGTGACCGCCGTGCCCAGCGCCGGATCGAGGTGAGCGAGGATCACGCGACCATCGAGGTGCGCGGCCTGGACAACGGCCAGGGATCGGCGGTTACCCGCTCGCTCGAACAGCACCTCGGCCGGCTGCGTGGAGTGGAATGGTGGCGGGTCAACGCGGTCACCGGCAGGATCGTGACCGCGCTGTCCAGCGGCGCCGATCTGGAGAAGCTGCTGGCGGCGGTGGAAGAGGTCGAAGAAGAGTCCGATGTCGCCGATACCGGCTGGAGCCGCGCCGCCGAGTTCCCGGCCGACCGGGAACCGGTCCTGGCCGCGGCCATCGAAGTGGCCGGTGATGTGTGCGCCATCGCGGTGTCGGCCGCGGGCGCGGTGCCGCCGCTACGCGGCCTGATGCGTAGCGTGCGCGCGGTGGCGGCGTTCACCGACGCCCAACCCCGGCTGCGCGCGCATCTGGAGCAGCGGCTGGGTAGCGCCCGCACCGATATGGTCCTCGCCATCGCCAACGCCGCGGGGGCCGCACTGGGTGAGGGCGCGGCCGGCGGAGTCACCAACCTGCTGGCCGATACCGTCCAGCGCGGATTCATCCTCACCGAAGCACTGGCCCGGCGCGGACAGTGGCAGGAATGGGAGACCGATATCGTCGACGCCGAACATTTCGGGGTTGCCGAGCCGCTACCGCCCTATACCCGGCCCGCCGATATGCCGCGGGGACCGGTGGAACGGGTCGCCGACGAGACGGCGGCCGCCTCGCTGGCAGGTGCCGCCACCCTGGCAGGTCTGGGACGTATCGGTGATGTTCCGGACGCCTTGATGCTGGGCGCACCGAAAACGGCGCGCGCCGGACGTGAAGTGTTCGCCGCGACAGTGTCCACCGCGCTCGCCGGCGCCGGTGTGCTCACTCTGCATCCGGCGGTGTGGCGGCGGCTCGACAGACTCACCGCCCTGGTCATCGACGGCGAAGCGCTGGCCACGTCCGGGCGGGTGGTACTCGAGGTGGAGACGACCGATGAGGGCTGGCCGGCGGCGCGGGTCTGGAGCACCGCGCAACGGCTATTGTGGACCGCCACCGACGAGGTGGCTCCGGCGGGGAAGAAAGCGGTGCGGCTGGTACGCCCCGAGTCGGGAGCTCCCGACCGCGGCACCACCACCCGCCCGGTATGGCGCGAACTGCGCGAGGGTGAGCGAATACTCGGCCGTGTGCTGATCGGGCGGGAGCTCGACCCCCGGGCGCACGATGTGCTCGGCACAGCGCGGCGCGCCGGGCTGCGGGTGGTGCTCGCCGGCCACCGCGACGCCGGCGAACTCCGCAGTCTCGCCGACGAATTCGTGAACGCCCAGGGCTCGATCAGCTCCCATGTGCACCGTCTCCAGAAGCAGGGGCATGTGGTCGCGGTGCTGGCCACCCGCGCGCACAAGGCACTGGACCACGCCGATGTCGCGGTCGGCATCGTCGGCTGTGAAGGCGGCGCCATCCATGTGCCCTGGTCGGCCGATCTGCTGTGCCGGGACCTGGGGCAGGTGCAGCGCACGCTCGCCGTGGTGGGGCCCGCCCGGCAGGTCAGCGAACGCGGCCGCACTCTGGCACTGTCGGCGTGCAGCCTGACCGGGTTGCTGCTCGCGGCCTCGCCCGCCTCCCGCTCCAGGACCGCGCCCATGATCGCCGCGAATTTCGCCGGCCTGCTCAACGGCGCGGTGGCCGGTGCGCGGGCGGTCCGAGGGCGACCGTCCGTCGAGCACGCACCCCAGCTGCCCTGGCACGCATTGGAACCGGACGAGGTGCTGGCCCGGCTACCCGAGCCGGTACCGGCGGCCGAACGCAGCACCGACGAACCCGCGGACCGCGGCGCAGTCGCGGCCCGGATCTCGTCGCTGACAGATTTTCTCGGTCATATGCGCCGGGAGCTGGCCGATCCGCTGACTCCGATACTCGGTGTCGGCGCCGCGGCGACGGCGATCCTCGGCTCTCCCTCGGACGCGGTACTGCTGTCCTCGGTGCTCACCGTCAACGCGATGATCTCCGCGCGCCAGCGCCAGGCCGCCGAGAACGAGTTGTTCGACCTCATCGAGGGCGAACGATTGGCCGGTCGGGTGATCGCTCGCGCCGATATCGACGCCGAGGATCCCGCCACCGAGGAGGTCCCGGCCGACTGCCTACAGGTCGGCGATGTGTTCGCGATCCGGGCCGGTGAGGTGGTCCCCGCCGACGCCCGCCTGCTCAGCGCCGAGGACCTGGAAATGGACGAGTCCGGGCTCACCGGGGAGTCGGTGACGGTACCCAAACAGGTCGAGGCGACGCCGGGTGCGGCGCTCGGCGATCGCGCCTGCCTTGTATTCGAGGGCACCACGGTGGTGAGCGGGTCCGCGGTGGCCGTGGTCGTCGCGGTCGGCGCCGATACCCAGGCCGGGCGCGCCACCGCGGGCGCGGTGCCGCCGGAGAAAGGCGGCGTCCAGGCGCAACTGCGTGCCCTGACCGATCGCGCGCTGCCGCTCACCCTCTCCGGCGGCGCGATCGTGACCGCGCTCGGCGGTCTCCGCGGCCGCACGCTGCGAGCGGCGATCGCCGACGGGGTCGGTGTCGCGGTCGCAGCGGTACCCGAAGGGTTGCCCCTGGTCGCCACCGTGGCGCAGCTCGCCGCGGCACGGCGGCTGTCCCGCTACGGCGTTCTGGTCCGCGCCAACCGAGCGGTCGAGGCCCTGGGCCGGGTGGACACTCTGTGCTTCGACAAAACCGGCACCCTCACCGAGGGCCGGTTGCGGCTGACCGCGCTCGCCGATCTGGACGAGCAGTGGGAGCCCGGCAGCGACAGCGATGCCGCCCGGCGGCTGCTGCGGGCCGCTGCCCGGGCCTGCCCCGACCCGGACAACGGGCCGGTCCTGCACGCCACGGACCGGGCCGTGCTGGACGCTGCCGCCGAGATCCTGGGCGAGGACGCGCACCGATGGGACCCGATCGAGGAGATACCGTTCGAATCCAACCGCGGGTACGCGGCGGCATTCGGCCGGACATCGCACAAACTTCGCCTGGTGGTCAAGGGTGCGCCCGAGGTCGTACTGCCCCGGTGCACCCGGGTCCGCGGCGGCGCGTCCGGTAAAACGGACCAGGGGTTCACCGACGGCCGGCGTGAACGGGCCGAGGCCGCCGTGCACGATCTCGCAGAACAGGGTCTTCGGGTGCTGGTGGTCGCCCGGCGCGACCTGTCCGATCCGCCCGACGATGTCGAGGACGTGGTCGAGGGGCTGACCCTGATGGGATTCCTCGGTATCGCCGATACGCCCCGACCGCAGACTCCGTATCTGGTGCGCGCGCTCGAGGACAACGGTGTCGGGGTCCGGATGATCACCGGCGACCACCCGGTCACGGCGGCGGCCGTCGCGCGCCGGCTGGGCATCACCGTCGACACCGTCACCACAGGGGCCGACCTCGACGAACTCGACGACACCGCGCAGACCGAACTCATCGAACGCAGCACCGTGTTCGCCCGTGTCGATCCCGAGCAGAAGGTACGTATCGTGTCCGCGCTGCGCCGGACCGGACATGTCGTGGGTATGACCGGCGACGGCAGCAACGACGCCGCGGCCATCCGCACCGCCGATATCGGGATCGGGATCGCCGCACACGGTTCGGCCGCCGCACGCAACGCCGCGGATCTGGTCCTCACCGAACCCGACCCGCGGGCCCTGCTGCACGCGCTGGTCGAGGGCCGGAGTATGTGGCAGCGGGTGGCCGACGCGGTGGCCGTCCTCGTGGGCGGTAACGCGGGAGAGGTCGCGTTCACGCTGTTCGGTACCGCTGTCGGCGGCCGAGCCCCGCTGGGGACCCGCCAGTTCCTGCTGGTGAACCTGCTCACCGATATGTTCCCCGCGCTCGCCCTCGCACTGGCCGGCGACCAGGAAACCCCAGAGCCCGACAACGACCCACACTGGGTCGAGCAGCGCGCGGATCAGCTCGCCGCGATACCCCCGGCCAGTCTCGGCGCCGACCTGCTGCGCACCATCGGGGTCCGCGGTATCGCCACGGCCACCGGTGCCTCGGTCGCCTGGATGGCCGGTCGCTACACCGGTACCCAGCGCCGCGCGGACACCATCGGTC
Organism: Nocardia sienata NBRC 100364; assembly: GCF_001613205.1. Lineage (GTDB taxonomy): Bacteria > Actinomycetota > Actinomycetes > Mycobacteriales > Mycobacteriaceae > Nocardia > Nocardia sienata. The sequence continues at coordinate 60,431 of NZ_BDBX01000004.1, forward strand.
TGGTGGCGTTGATCGGCACCCAGCTCGGTCAGACACTGGTGGCGGGCTACCGCAGCCCGCTGGTCTGGCTCACCACCGCCGCCAGTGGCGGGGTGCTGGGGGTGATCGTGATGACACCCGGTCTGGGCACGTACTTCGGCTGCACTCCGCTGGGGCCGGTCGGGTGGACGATCGCGAACACCTCGGCGCTGGCCGCGACCGCGGGAGCGACGGTACTGCCGCGACTGCTGCCCGGGGTGGAACAGAACGGGCAGGCCGACGCGCTCCCGGCTCCCCGCGAGCTCGAGAAGTCTCCGACGGGCGCGCGGACACCCCAGTACGCCTGAGGTCTCGTGGCGCCGGACCCGGATGGTTGTTGCCGGCCATCGACCGCGCGCCGACGACGGCCGCGCGCCGACCCGGCATACTCGTCAGGTGAGCTCCCCCGCTGTCAGCAAGCCCGCCATCCTCAGTGTCGACGACGACCCCGGGGTGTCCCGGGCCGTCGTCCGTGATCTGCGGCGCCGGTACGGCGCCGAGTACCGGATCTTGCGCGCCGAGTCCGGTCCGCAGGCGCTCGAGGTGCTGCGCGAGATGAAACTGCGCGGCCAGCCCGTCGCCATACTCATCGCCGATTTCCGGATGCCGGGTATGGACGGTATCGAGTTCCTCGAACAGGCGATGGACCTCGACCCCTATGCCCGCCGGGTGTTGCTCACCGCCTACGCCGATACCAACGCCGCCATCGATGCGATCAATGTCGTCGATCTCGATCACTACCTGCTCAAACCGTGGGACCCGCCGGAAGAGAAGCTGTACCCGGTGCTGGACGGCCTGCTGGATGCCTGGCGCAGCAGCGAGCACCGGCCGGTGCACGGTACCAAGGTCGTCGGCAACCGGTGGTCACCGCGATCGTCGCAGGTCAGGGAGTTTCTGGCTCGCAACCAGCTGCCCTACCGCTGGTTCCTGGCCGACGAACCGGAAGGCGCGCGCCTGCTCGAGGCCGCCGGTGCCGACCCGCGGCGCTGCCCGGTGGTGATCACCGAGGGCGGGCAGGCGCTGGTCCAGCCCAGCGACGGGGAGCTGGCCGCGGGTGTGGGGCTGAGCACAGAACCGGCCGGCGACTTCTACGATCTCATCGTCGTCGGCGGCGGGCCGGCCGGCCTCGGCGCCGCAGTGTACGGCGCCTCCGAAGGGCTGCGCACCGTACTGGTCGAACGCACGGCCACCGGCGGCCAGGCGGGACAGAGCTCGCGTATCGAGAACTACCTGGGATTCCCGGACGGATTGTCCGGGGCCCAGCTGGCCGACCGGGCGCGCCGCCAGGCGGCGAAATTCGGGGCCGAGGTCGTCACCACGCGCGAGGTCGTCGGGCTGGAGGTGAACGGGTCGGCCAGGACCGTGCGGTTCGCCGACGGCGGCGCCCTGTCCGCTCATACGGTCCTCATCGCGACCGGCGTGGACTACCGGCGCCATCCGGCGACCGGTGTCGACGAGTACACCGGACGGGGGGTCTATTACGGATCGGCCATGACCGAGGCCGCCGAATGCGCCGGACACGACGTCTATATCGTCGGCGGCGCGAATTCGGCCGGTCAGGCGGCGATGTTCCTGTCCCGCAACGCGCGCACGGTGCACCTGGTGGTGCGCGCAGACGCGCTGGAGAAGTCCATGTCGCACTATTTGATTCAGCAGATCGCCCAGGTTCCCAATATCCGGGTGCACACCGAGACCGAGGTCGTCGCGGTGGACGGCGACGACCATCTGGACACGCTGGTCCTGCGCGACAACCGATCCGGCGCCGAGGAGAAAGTGCCCGCCGAACGGCTGTTCCTGTTCATCGGCGCCGCCCCGCAAACCGATTGGCTCGACGGCGTGGTGCACCGCGACGCCGCGGGCTACGTCCTGGCGGGCCCGGATCTGCTGGTCGACGGTGACCGGCCCAAGGGATGGGAACTCTCACGGCCGCCGCACCATCTGGAGACCAGCGTGCCGGGAGTTTTCGTAGCCGGGGACGTCCACGCCGAATCCGCCAAGCGGGTGGCCTCCGCGGTCGGCGAGGGTGCCATGGCCGTCATGCTCGTGCACCGTTACCTGGCATAGAGGAGACCGAGAATGAGCATCTGCGATCCCGCCGAACTGCGGTCGCTGTTCCTGTTCGAGAAACTCGACGATCGGCAGCTCGACTGGTTGTGCGCCGACGGCCGCATCGAAACCGTCGAGCCGGGCCCGGTGTACCAGGAAGGCGATCCGGCGACCTGCTTCTATGTGCTCATGGACGGTGAGGTGCGGCTCACCAAACTGTCCGGGGGCCGGGAGATCGAGATGGTGCACACCGACCATCGCGGCTCCTACGCGGGAGCGTGGACGGCGTATCTCGGCGAGCGGGCCGACACCCATTACAGCAGCTCGCTCTATGTGACCCGTACGTCGCGGTTCTATGTGCTGGACGCGCAAATCTTCGCCCGGATGATGCATACCTGGTTCCCGATGGCGGTCCATCTGCTCGAGGGCGCGTTCTTCGGTAACCGCAACACCAACGCGCGGATAGCCCAGCGGGAGCGACTGCTCGCCCTCGGCTCGCTGTCTGCGGGGCTGACCCACGAACTGAACAATCCGGCCGCGGCCGCGGTCCGGGCGACGTCGGGCCTGCGCGACCGGATCGCGGGGATGCGGCACAAACTCGCCATGATGGCGCAGGGCAAATTCGATACCGCGGTCCTGGAAACCCTGGTCCGACTGCAGGAGGAGGCGGCCGCCCAGGTCGCCAAGGCACCTGAACTGTCGGCGCTCGAGGCCGCCGACCGGGAGGACCTGCTCGGCGAATGGCTCGAGGACCACGGAATCCGCGACGGCTGGGAACTGGCGCCTAACTATGTCCAGGCCGGCTTCGACACGGATTGGCTCGAGCGGGTGGCCGCCACCCTCGAGGGCTGTCCGCCCCCGGTCCTCGAGGGGGCGTTCCGCTGGCTGAACTACACCATCGAGACCGAACTACTGATGAACGAGATCGCCGATTCCACCACGCGTATCTCGACCTTGGTGGACGCGGCCAAACAGTACTCCCAGATGGACCGGGCCCCGTTCCAGGTGGTGGACCTGCACGAACTCCTCGACAGCACGCTGGTGATGCTCAGCCGCAAGATCGGTGACTCGATCGAGGTGGTCAAGGACTACGACCGCACCCTGCCCCAGGTACCCTGCTACGCCGCCGAACTCAATCAGGTGTGGACGAACCTGATCGACAACGCGGTGTACGCGATGGCGGGCCGCGGGAGGTTGACCCTGAGCACCCGCCTCGAGAACGACTGCGCGGTCGTCGTGGTCGCCGATACCGGGCCCGGTATTCCGGCCGAGGTGCAAAGTCGCATCTTCGAACCGTTCTTCACCACCAAACCGGTCGGTGAGGGCACCGGGCTCGGCCTCGATATCTCGTTCCGCATCGTCGTCGACAAGCACGACGGAGACATCCGGGTCGATTCGCGGCCCGGCGATACCCGTTTCACGGTGTGGCTTCCGCTCACCCGCGCCGAGGACGAGTCCTCGGAGACCGCCGACCCGGACGGCGAATGAACCCACGGCCCGTGGCTCGTGGTCGGCACCGAAGTCCGGTCGCCGGTCGCGGTGCGGGGACTTCGGTCGTTACGCCGACGCCGTGTTCTGTCCATGAGCGGTCCGCCGGGCCGTTCGGTGCGCCCGGCGGACGGATGTCTGGCCGAAAGAGCCCGCGGGTCAGCGACGGTCGAGACCGGACAACCGCCAGGCCAGCTTGTTACGCACCAGCGCCGTCCGGCCCGCGAGGCGCATGGCGATATTGCGGATCGGGCGCACCGCGGCCGGCAGCGTCGCCAGCGAGGTGAGCCGGCCGGCGATCGCGACCACCGACTCCGTATTGCGCCGCCGCTTCGCGGCGTGCTCGTCGAGCAGTTGCGGTGACTCGCCGCGCAGTACCCGGGAGAGGGTCGTCGCGGCGGTGACCGCGTCCTCGATCCCCAGATTCATCCCCTGTCCACCGGCCGGCGAGTGCACATGGGCGGCGTCGCCCGCCAGCAGAATGCGACCGTCGCGGAAACGATCGGCTATACGGTGGTGCACGCGGAAGCGTGAGCCCCAGACCACTTCCTCGACCACCGCCGGTTGCGCCTTCGGGCCGCGTTCGTCCAGTAGTCGTTGCACGAAGGCGACATCGGGCTCGTGCGGGGCCTCGTCCACGGTGGCCACGATCCGGTACATATCGTCCGGCAGCGGTGCCACGACGACCAGCCCGGCCGGGGAGAAGTACAGGATCACCTCGTCCTTGGGGACCCCACCGGAGGCCCGCACATCTGCCAGACTGAACGATTCGGCGTAACTGCCGCCGGTGAATCCGATACCGGCCTGTTCGCGCACCGTGCTGTGCATTCCGTCGGCGCCGATCAGGTAGCGGGCGCGGATCTGCTCTCCGCCGGAGAGGGTGGCCGTCACCAGGTCGGTGTCCTGTACCACCGTGGTCACCTCGACGGGGCGCCGCACCGGTACGCCGAGCGCGGTCAGCCGTTGCAGGATGAATTCCTCGGTATCGGCCTGGGAGATCATCAGCGTGTAGGGATAGGCGGTGGGGAGTCCGTCGAAGGGTACAGCGATAAGCACCTGGTCCCGGTCCCGGATGGTGAAGTCGGGGGTGTGCAGACCGCGATCGACCAACGGCCGCGTCACCCCGTAGGGCTCCAGCAGCTCGAGGGTGCGGGAGTGGACCACCGCCGCCCGGGAGGTGTTCGCGCCTTCGGCCTGGCTGTCGACGATCACCACCTCGTGCCCGAGCCGGGTCAGTACGACGGCGGCGGTCAGACCGACCGGGCCCGCGCCGACAATCAGGACATCTGCGATTTCGGTGGTCATCGTTCTACCTGCTCTCGGTAGGTCAACACTTGTTGGCATCGAGACTATGCCCGGGCCACACCCTTGTCAACAACCGTTGGCCTACACTTGTTGACATGAAGAGGTCCTCGGAAGAGACGAAAGCGGTCATCCTCACCGCGGCCCGCGAACGCTTCGCCGCCGACGGGTACGACCGGGCGACGATCCGGGCGATCGCCGCCGACGCCGGAATCGACCCGGCCATGGTGATGCGGTACTTCGGCAACAAGGAACGACTGTTCGCGGCGGCGGCCGAATTCGACCTGGAACTACCGAATCTGACAGATGTGCCACGCGAGCGGATCGGCCCCGCCCTGGTGGCCCACTTCCTGGACCGCTGGGAGCGTGACGAAACCCTGCTGATCCTGTTACGGGCCGGAGTCACCAATCCGGCAGCGGCCGACCGGATGCGCTCGATCTTCGCGACGCAGCTGGGTCCGGTGATCGCGAAAGCAGGCGACGACCCCCAAGAGGCACCCACCCGCGCGGGTCTGGCGGCGTCCCAGATCCTCGGCATGGCACTGTGCCGTTTCGTCCTCGCGTTTCCGCCGGTGGCCGCCATGACCGAACGGGAGGTCACCGCATGGCTGGGTCCGACGATCCAGCGTTACCTGACCGGGCCGGTCCCGGAAACCGTGCCGGTGCGGTGAGCACCGGTCGCGTCCGGACGAGTGACCGGTACCGCCCGAGCGTTACCGGTGCCAGGCCGGTACCGCACCGGCGACACTGTTGATCTGCGCCTGGTATCGCTCCACAAACGGCAGCACCTGCTGCGCGATCACCTTGTTGTATTCGGCGGGGCGCTGCCGCGGATTCGCGTGCCCGGTGCCCCGCGGTTTGACCACCAGCAAGTTCCCGTCCACTCCCCCGACCTTGTCGATCAGGACCTGCTGGGTGCGCGCGACATCCACCACTCGATCCCGGCTCCCGTCGTGCGGGCGGATGAAAACGATGGCCGGCCGCGGTTTGCCGTGCGCCGGCTTCGACACCGCGCGCAGATCGTCGGTCGCGCCACCGGCCACGATTGCCAGGAACTGGGCCTCGATCAGGCCGTTGCTGGCGGCGTCGGCGTTGAATATCTTATCCCGCAGCACCTGTCCCACCGCTTTCCGGAACTCTGCGAAGCGGATGCCCGGGACACCACCGTGGTCGAGGAAACTCTCCCGGCGCGCATAGGTTTCCACCGCGGTGCGCAATCCCCGGCTCTCCCGGGCGCCGGGGAGCCAGCCCATCCAGCGCACCATGTCCTCACCCAGGCCGCGGCTCTCCGGGCGGACCGCGTCGAGGTCCAGCGGTGTGCAGTCCAGCAGTACACCCACCAATCTCCGGTCGCTACCGAGATGGATGTGCTCGGCGACCTCGAGTGCGATCACCCCACCCATACTGTGCCCGGTCAGCACGATATTGCGCACTCCCGACATGACCGCGGCCCGGATGATCAAATCGGCGATCACTTCCGTGTCGATACCGCGGTTGTCGTAGCGGATCGCCCAGACCGCCCCCATCGCGCGTAGCGCGGGCAGCGCGGCGGCCGTATCGCTGGCATTGAGATTGCCGAGTCCCACGAGATCCACCACGGCGGTATCGCGTTTGCCCGGGTCCGCCGGTTCGGCGATCGGTAACAGTGCGGGTTCGGTCAGCGCGAGACGCATGCGCTCCGGCTCGATATCGTGCTCCCAGTACTGCGCGAACACGACCCCGACGATCATCAGCAGTGCGGCTACCCGAAACAACGCCAGTCTGGTGCGGCGCAACGTCTTCCATCCGTGACCCGGCCGTGTCTCGCGCAATCTGGCCCGGCGACGTTCGTCACTCCAGTCCGCGACGGTGGACGGATGCCATTCGTCCAACGGCGACATGTTTCCACTGTATGTGCCCGCGCGCCGGCTCTCCGGGCGGCGCCGCGGTGAGAATCACCGCACCGCCGCGATATCAGTCCTTGCGGACACCGTCGACCAGCAGTCGCCGGATCGCCCGGGTCAACGCGGCGATGGCCGCCTCGTCCGGATCGCGCAGCCCGTGCACCACCCCGGCGAGCAGCATCCCCGTCACCGCCCGGGCGGTATTGACCGTGTCGAGATCCGCGCGCAGATAGCCCAGTTCGACGCCGTGGTCGAGATATCCGGCGGTCAGCGTGTCGGCGGTGTCGAGCAACCCGTAGAGACGCTGGGTGAGTTCGTCGTCGATGCCGGTGGCGTGGAACAGCAGCAGCTGTGCGACGCGCCGATCCTCCAGGAGGATGCGGCTCAGCGCGGCACCGATCCGGTCGATCTGCTCCCGGTACTGATCCAGGGTGGCCGCGGCGTCGGGCGCGTTGTCGGTCCCCAGCGCGTCGATGATCCGGGCCGCCAGATCATCGATCACATGGTCGATGATGTCGCGCTTGTTGCTGAAGTAGCGGTAGAAGGTGCCGTGGCCGATACCCAGCGCGGTCGCGATATCGGCGATCCCGGTCGCGTGGTAGCCCTTCTCGGCGAAACAGACGAAGGCGGTATCGATGATCTCCTGGCGCAGCTCGGCCTTGCGGCGTTCTGCCCTCGTGGATGGCTTCGTCACGCTCCCGATGATACTGTCATCACAAGCGGAATGATGCGTCATTCTGTGATAGACCGTTCAGCAGAGCAGCAGGAGGTTCGGCGTGGCACCTCGATACGACGCCGTGGTGGTCGGCGCGGGGTTCGGTGGTATGGGGGCCGGAATCCAGCTCGACCGCCTCGGCCTGCACAATTACGTGATCCTCGAACGGGAGTCCGATCTCGGTGGCACCTGGCACGTCAACCGGTACCCCGGTCTGGCCGTCGATATCGCCTCGGTGACCTACTCCTACTCCTTCGAACCCAACCCGAACTGGTCGCGCCTGTTCGCACCGGGCACGGAACTGAAGAAGTACGCCGAACACGTCGCCGACAAATACGGCCTGCGCCAGCGGATGCGTTTCGGTACCTCCGTCGACAGCGCCCGCTGGGACGCCGAGCACCAGTTCTGGGTGGTCACCGTCGCCGGTGGCGAAACACTGACCGCGCGCTACCTGCTGACCGCCACCGGTTTCCTGTCCCAGCCCTACACCCCGCCGTTCCCGGGTATCGACACCTTCGCCGGCAAGGTCATCCACACGACGGCCTGGGACGATACCTACGACCTCACCGACCGCCGGGTCGCGATCGTGGGCACCGGCGCCACCAGCGTGCAACTCGTCCCCGAGGTCGCGGACCGGGCGCGCGAACTCACCGTGTTCCAGCGCACCCCGATCTGGGTGGTGCCCAAGGTCGATATGCCGATCCCGTCCGCGGTACAGCGCCTGTTCGCCCGGGTCCCGGCCACCCAGAAGGTCGCGCGGCTGGCCAATACCACCGCGCTGGAAGCGCTGATGGTGATCGGAGTCCTGCACTACAAGCAGGCCAAACCCCTCAACAAGGCGGCGGCCCTGCTGGCCAAGGCACATCTGCGCGCCCAGGTCCACGACAAGCGGACACGGGATCAGCTCACCCCCGACTACGATTTCGGCTGTAAACGTCCGACCTTTTCCAACCGCTACTTCGCCACCTTCAACGAACCGCACGTCCGGCTGGAGACCAGCGGTATAGAACGAATCGAACCGGACGGGATCGTCACCGCCGCGGGCACGAGAACCGAGATCGACACCCTAGTGCTGGCCACCGGATTCAACCTCTGGGATGTGAACTTCCCGGCCATCGAGATCATCGGCCGCGACGGGGTCGACCTCGGTAAATTCTGGCGGGACAACCGGTTCCAGGCCTACGAGGGCATCACCGTGCCGAAGTTCCCGAATTTCCTCAGCCTCAACAGCCCCTACTCCTACAGCGGCCTGTCCTACTTCACCACCATCGAGGCACAGATGAAACATATGGCCAGGCTCTTCGGGGAGCTGGCCCGCCGCGGCGAGACCACCTTCGAGGTCACCGAACGCGCCAACGCCGAATTCCTCGACCGGGTAACCGGCAAACTCGGATCATCGGTGTTCTACGGCGGCGACTGCGCCACCGCACGCAGTTACTACTTCAACCAGCACGGCGAGGCCGCGCTACTGCGCCCGACCAGTACGGTCAACGCGCACCGCGAGGCGGTGCGATTCCCGCTCGACGACTACCGTTACGGCCACACAGCCTGAACCACGACGATTGCGCGGTGGGACGCGCCGCGATCCGCACTGTGCGCACGCGCACGCCCGAGCAGCCACGGGCCGCCGATTCCTACCACATGCCTCGATCGTGAACACCGCGAATCATCAGCCCGGCCGCTGTGACGGCTCCAGTAGCAGCCGGCATTCGTTATGAGTTCACGCAGAATCTCGCGTGTTCATTGCACGAGATCACACTTTTCGCCCGCGGACGTCGTATTGTTGCTCGTCGAGCCGAACTCGGATGCGGTCACAAGCCGGAGCAGACGTTCGTTCGAGCGATCGATCCGCCCGCGCGGGTCGTCGCCGCGGTACACCTGTACGACAGCGACCGGAGCCGTTCGCTGCCACACCGCGCACCCTCCACACGGCGACGGCCGCCGCGGCATCACCAATGCCGGGCCGGGCGCCGGTTGATTCCCGCTGTCCGAAAGAAGAACGTGTCCAGAGTTTCCACCCGCGTCCTGGTCCTGCTGTTGACCCTCGTATCGGTCGGGATTCTCGGCGGTGGCGCCAACGCCGAACCGCTCTACCCGCAACCGGATCCGGACCCCTTCTACACCGCGCCCCCAGAACTCGCCGAGCTGCAGCCGGGCGAGGTGGTGCGCACCCGCAAGATCGATACCGGAATGTACGTGGGCACCGAAGGCTGGCAGGTAGCCTTCCGCTCCACCAACTCCCTCGGTAACCCGATCATGGGTGTGACCACGGTGCTGCTGCCCGCCGGCGTGAAGAACCCGCCGCTGGTCTCCTATCAGGCTCTGATCAATTCGCTCGGCACCCGATGCAATCCGTCGCGATCGCTGTTCAACGGTGAACTGCAGGACGCGGTCGGCGCGATGCTGCCGATCGGACGCGGCTGGGCCATCTCGGTGCCCGACTATCTGGGACCGAATGTCGCCTATGCCGCCGGGCGGCTCAGTGGAATGGTCACCCTCGACAGTGTCCGCGCCGTACAGCGGGTCACCGAACTCGGCCTCGCGGCCTCCCCTGTCGCCCTGGCCGGTTATTCCGGGGGTGGGCTGGCCACCGGATGGGCCGCGGCCCTGCAACCTTCCTACGCGCCCGAGCTGAAGATCGCCGGTATCGCCGCGGGCGGTATCCCGGCCGATCTGGAACAGATGGCGCTGGGCCTCGGTTTCGCCCCGCACCCGGGTTTCGGCCTGGCCTTCGCCGCGGCCATGGGCCTCGAGCGGGAGTACCCGGACCGGCTGCCGATCTCCGACCAGCTCAACGAGAACGGTCTGTGGTTCCGGGAGTTCACCCATGACGCCTGCCGACGGTTCTTGCTATTCCACGGCGCTTTCCGCAGCGCGGAACAGATGGCCGCGTCCAAGAGCCTGATGGACAGCCCCGAAGCGCACCAGGTCCTGCGGGAGAACAGCCTGCGCTACTTCGACGGGGTGCCGACCGCGCCGACCTACCTGTGGCACGGCCGCTTCGACGAGCTCACCCCCTATGACGGGGTGGCCGAGTTCGCCGATCGTTACTGCCGCGCGGGCGCGCCGGTGAAACTGACCACCTACGACATCGCCGAACATATGACCGCCGCCGCCGCGGGGTTCGCCGACGCCTGGAATTTCGTAGAGGCCAGGTTTCGTGGTGAACCGATGGCCAAGGGCTGCTGACCAGCGACCACGCCGGTGATATGCGGCCCGTCCGGTGAGCCCACCGGACGGGCCGCACCGGTACGGGGGCCGGCAGGCAGCGATTCGGATGCCGCCGGTGCAGCCGTCCGCGTTCCACCAGCCGTGGACGGGTCGGGGTGATCGGCGAATCGCATACTGTGTCCCGAGCCGCCGTTGCGTTGTCCTGCCCGGCCGGCGACCGGCTCGAGTGGAACCGCGGCTCATCGGTCCGGACGGTGCCGCGCGGCGTGCTCCCGCAGCGACCGCATCACCACCTCCACCGCGTGCTGAGCATTGCGGCTGCCGTGCAGGGCGACACCCTGTTCCCCCGGCTGCAAGGGTTCGAGAGTGGCGAGCTGGGAATCCAGCAGCGCCGCAGGCATGAAATGTCCGGTCCGACCCGTTATCCGTGCCAGTAGCTCCTCGCGGTCCGCGGTCAGGAGCAGGAAGTATGCACCGGGCGCCCCTGTCCTCAGCAGGTCGCGATAGCGGCGTTTGAGGGCCGAGCAGGCCATTACGCCGCCGGTCCCCTCGGCGGCGCGTGCCCGCAACCAGTCGGCGACCGCGGCGAGCCACGGCTCCCGGTCGCTGTCGTCGAGCGGGAGCCCGGACGCCATCTTGTCGATGTTGGCCCGGGGGTGCAGATCATCCGCGTCGGCGAAGGGCACTGCGAGTCGCCGGGCCAACAGCCGGGCCGTGGTGGTCTTTCCGGTCCCCGAAACCCCCATCACCACGACGCACGGGGCGTGGGAAATGGGCAGTTGTGTCGATTCCACGACCGTCATCGATCCCTGTCGATCCCGGGCGGCCCGAGCGAAACCGCCGGGTACTGTTCCAGCGGAACGAGGTCGCGCGCCCAACTACCGCTGCGCAATACGAACGAGGCACCCGGCCATCGCCAGTTGCCGAGGGCCGATTCGATCTCGGCGAAAATTTCGATCCGCCGCTGCGGCTCCACCCCGGCTTCGTCTACACAGGACGGCACCGCCCGCTGCCCGACGGTTCCCGCGCAGTACCGTCCCCGCCTGATGCGCAACGGTATATCGGCATCGGCCAGGGAACGCACCGACCGCGGCACATCGACCTTGCGATCGCGCAGGTCGCGTTCGGAGAGACTGATCGGAGGTTCCATCGGTTTCAACGTAACAGCAGGTCCGGTGACCGTGCGGGACCGCGGCCGGGAGGCATGCGGTCCCGACGAGCCGCGACGGTCCCTACTCTGAGCACGCGGCCGGTCAATCCAGGCAGAACTCATTGCCTTCGGGGTCTGCCATCACGATGAAGCCGGTCTCCAACGGGGGCGCGGGCTCGTGGCGACGGATCCGGGTTCCGCCCAGCGCCAGGAGCCGGTCGCATTCGGCCTCGAGCGCGGCCATGCGTTCCGGCCCCTCGAGCCCCGGCGCCACCCGGACATCGAGATGGACGCGGTTCTTGACGACCTTGCCCTCGGGCACCCGCTGGAAAAACAATCGTGGGCCGTTCCCGTCCGGGTCCTCGAGGGCCGACATCGAATTGCGCTGCTGCTCCGGGACGCCGATTCCGGCGAGAAAGTCGTCCCACGCGGCAATCGGATCGGCGCCCGCCGGCAACTCGGCCCCCGGCGGACCGGGGTGGATGTAGCCCAGAACCGCACGCCAGAACGACGACAGCGCCTGCGGGTCGTGGGCATCGAAAGTGACCTGGACACCGCGGCTCATCGGACTTCTCCGTTCGCAGAGATATGAGTGTGCACCATGGGCCCAGTCTGGCAGGACGGGCGGACAGAATCGGTCCGAAATACCGTACGGCCCGGGCGCCGGACGTGACGGATTTTTCCGGTCCGGCCCCCGGCCGGACAGGTCCGCAGCTGCTCGGGCCACCACAGCGACCCTGGTTCGGTCCCGAGCGCGCCGCCCCGTCCGGTCGGTGCGGCGCGATCACCCCGCCGAGTTTCCGGCCCAGCGGTCCGACGCCCTGAATTCGTTGGCGCGAAACATGTTCGGTGTTTCCTTTCGGATTCGATGCGGGAATTGCGGTTCCGGCCGGCGCACCCGATGAGGACAGAACGGCCGGGCAATGGTTCAATTCCCGGCGTACGACCCGGAGTGCAGGAGGAAATCGAATGGCAGTGCGTTACTCGAAAAGAGAACAGACCAAACTCGTCAACAGAGTGAAAAAACTCCTCGCTCAGGGCAAATCGCTCAATGCCGCGTGCACGCAGGTCTCCGAGCGCGAAGGCGGGCTTCCCGCGACGAACACACTCGCCAATTGGGTCCGCGCCGCGGGACTTCCCGAAAGCGCCGACACCACACCGGTCGCGGACACTCCCGCGCCCCCGAAACCCCGGCGCCGTACCCGCGGTAGCGGCACAGCGACCGCGAAACCGGTTGCCACCACCGAGGCCGAGGAGGCACAGGCCACTGCGGACCCGGCGGAGAGCATCGCCGAGGCCGTGGCGGCCGAGCCCGCCGAAGCGGCACCGGAAACGGCCGGACCCGCACCGGAAATCACCGCCGAAACCACTGAACCGGCACCGGAGACCACCGCCGAGCCCACGGCCGAACTCGTCCGGGTGCGCCCTGCGGAAACTGCCGTGGATTCCGCACACGAACTCGACGACCTGCTCGACGAGAACCACCGGTTACGCACCGCGTTGAACGAGGCCAACCGGGAGATCCGCGCCATGCGCGACCTTCTCGTCGTGTACGCGAGCCGGTAGACCGGCAGGCCGGGCTCTGCGGCCGCGGTCGCAGAGCCCAAGGCACCCCCGGCGAAGCCGGGTGCGGTGAGCACTCCGGCCCGAACGCCACACCGATAGCCCGGATGTGGTGCGCGCAGCCGCGAGCGATCGGTCCGCCCACCTCCCCACGGCCCGACCTCGCGGGTACGCCCCGCGGCCACGGCCCCGACGCCTGTCACCTCCGGTGTCCGGGGCGGGCGCGCGTCCCCCTCACCGGCCCAGAAGGCCTGCATACTGGACGTCATGCCGTGGTCCGGGCTCGTCGAAACTGTGCTCGACCTGCATGTCACGACGACCGCGGCGACTTTCGTATTCGCCGCCGTCACGGCGGTGTGCCTGGCGACGCTGGTGGTCCGCCTGCACCGTCGCTGGTTGCGCACCGGGGTCGCCGTCGTGGTGGCGGCGGCCGTGCTGTCGGTGATACTCGCCGCGGTCCTCATCGAGAAGGTCTGGCGGCCCTTTCCCGATCCCCTGCCCCTGTCGGTCTACGTCTGGTCGGGGCTGGCGATTCTGGCGGTGGCTCTGACCGTCGGCCGCGGGTTCGTCCGGCGCCGGGACCGGTCGCGGCCGCTGGTGGCGACCGGACTCGTCGCGGCGGCCGTCGCGGTCGTGCTCTGTGCCGCCGGCGGGATCAACGCGGGGTTCGACGCATACCCGACGGTGCGGACCGCGCTCGGCATGACCGACTACCGGACCGTGCCGTTCGATACCGCGCTGGCACCTTCGGTGCCCGGCGGATCTCCGTCACCGGCGAACTGGGCCCCGCCCGCCGATATGCCCCAGACCGGCGCGGTGACCCGGGCCGCCGTTCCCGGTGCCGTGTCCGGGTTCCCCGCCCGTGACGCGCGGATCTATCTGCCTCCGGCGTACTTCACCGAGCCGCGGCCCGCTCTCCCGGTGCTGGTTCTGCTCGCCGGGCAGCCGGGCACCACCGAGGACTGGCTCGTCGGCGGCCGACTCGCCGGCATCATGGATGCCTACGCCGCCGAGCACCGAGGGCTCGCGCCGGTCGTGGTGCTCGCCGACGGAACCGGCGGCCGGCTGGCCAACCCACTGTGTGTGGACTCGCGGCTCGGTAACGCCGCGACCTACCTGGCCGTGGACGTACCGAATTGGATACGCATCCATCTGCAGGTGAACCCGGATCCGCGCGGCTGGGCGGTGGGTGGGCTGTCCTACGGCGGCACCTGCGCGCTACAACTCGCCACCACCCGGCCCGAGGTCTATCCCACCTTCCTCGATCTGTCCGGGCAGGCCGAACCGACCCTCGGCGACCGCACGACCACGATCCGGGAGGTCTTCGGCGGCGACGCCGATGCCTTCGCCCGGAACAATCCCGCCGATCTGCTGGCTCGCCATCGCTACCCCGATTCGGCCGGAGCGTTCGTCGTGGGTCTCGGCGACACCGGATACCGCGCCGCGATCGAACGGCTGGCCGACGCCGCGCGCGCAGCCGGAATGGATGTCCACCTCACCGAACTGCCCGGCGGGCACAGCTTCGCCGTGTGGTCCGCCGGTCTGGAGAAGGAGCTGCCATGGCTCGGACACCGTCTCGGTCTGGACGCGTCGTGACGACCCGCGTCCTGGCGGGCCTCTCCCGCGCGCCCGTATCTCTCGGTTTACTGGCGGTGATCTGGATTCTCGCGGTGATCACCGGGGCGTGGGCGAAGGGCTCGTCGCACGAGTTGGCTGCGCGCGTTTCCCTCGGGCTCCCGACCCTGGACACAGGGTACGTCTGGACCCTGTGGACCTCGGGACTGTTCGCCTCCGGGACGGGTGGCTATCTGGTGGCGACTGTATTCGTGCTCGCTGTCGCGGTGCCGGTGGAACAGCGCATCGGCAGCCGGCGTTTCGCGATCGCGGTATTCGCCGCCCAGGGCGCGGGCGCCGCGCTGGCGCTCGCCGCGGCGAGGCTCGCGTCGACGGTGCCGAACTCCTGGGGTCTGGAACTGCACGGCCACCTGACGGCGGATCCGCTGCCGTGGGTCTTCGGGGCACTGCTCGCCGCCAGCGCGGCGATGCACACCCTGTGGCGCCGGCGTATCCGCGCGCTGCTACTGGTGATCCTGGTGACCACGGCCCTGTTCGCCGGACATCTGTCGGATGTGACGCGATTATGTGTCGCGCTGGCGGGTCTGTTCATCGGACCACTGCTGTTCGGGCGTTCCGCGCGCGGCCCGGTGCTCGGCGGAACGATACGGGAGCGGCGCACACTCGTCGCTCTCGTCGTCGCGGCCAGTGTCCTCGGCCCGATCTTCGCCACGTTCTCCCCGCATGCCATCGGCCCCCTGTCGTCCCTGCGTGAACTGTTCGATCAGGTGCCCTACAGTGCGCGCGAGCTGGTCGACATCTGCGCCGATCCGGCCCTGCGCGACGAGTGCCGCAAAGGGCAGCAGGCACTGCGCCTGTCCGGTATCGGACCGCTGACCATGAACATCCTGCCGTCGATGCTGCTGCTCGTCGGAGCCGAGGGACTGCGTCGCGGCCGGCGCGCGGCCTGGCTGCTCTCGGTCGGCGGGCATATCGTGCTCCTCGCCCTCGCCGGCATCAGTGTGATCGTGCGGACTATCGAACAGGACGAGGCGCGCTGGGTGCTCTACGGCATCCACCGGCACAGCACGGTGTACCGGGATTTCGCTCCGCTGCTCGCCCTGATCGCGGTCCTCGTGCTGTTACTGGCCGCCCGGCGGCTCTTCGATGTGCGCGCCGCGGGCGGGACGTATCGCCGGGTCTGGCTGGGTACGCTCGCGGCGGCGGTGGCCGCGCTCGCGATCTATGTGGTGGCCGGGACACTGCTCGCCGGCGGTTTCGATCGCGACCCCGGGGCCGGCACTCTGCTGCGCGATGCCCCGTTGCGGTTGCTACCGCCGGTGTACCTCCAGCTCTTCGAACCGCCGGTCCTGCCGCTGACCCCGGCGGCGACCCTGCTGTTCGAGTGGGTCGGCGTGCTCGTCTGGGGGACGTTGTGCCTGTTGATGCTGCGCAGTTTCTTCACCCCGCCGGCCGGGTACGACCTCGGCGGTGAGCGCCGCGTGCGGGAGCTGCTGCACAACCCCGGCGGCGGTTCCCTGTCGTGGATGACCACCTGGGCCGGCAACAGGTACTGGTTCAGCGGCGACGACCGGCACGCGGTGGCTTATCGGGTGCACTCCGGTGTCGCGCTGACCACGACGGACCCGATCGGTGAGCGCCGCGGTCTGGCCGCGGCGGCCGACGAGTTCGCGGCCTGGTGTCTGGGCAACGGGTGGACTCCGTGCTTCTACTCCGTCGGTCCCGATACCGCGGCCCTCGCCCGGGAACACGGCTGGAGCTGCCTGCAGGTCGCCGAGGAGACGATCGTCGAACTGGCCGGTCTCGCGTTCAAAGGCAAGAAATTCCAGGATGTGCGGACCGCCCTGAATCGGGCGGGTAAGGAGGGAATCGAGGCGAGGTGGACAACGTTCGCCGAGGCGCCGCTGGCGGTGATCGAGCAGATCGTCGAGATTTCCGAGGAGTGGGTCGCGGACAAGGGATTGCCAGAGATGGGTTTCACCCTCGGGGGTCTGGCCGAACTGCAGGACCCCGAGGTCCGGCTGCTGCTGGCCGTCGACCGCGACGACCACGTCCACGCCGTCACCTCCTGGATGCCGGTGTACCGGAACGGCGCCCTCGTGGGCCTCACCCTGGATTTCATGCGGCGCCGCGCCGACGGATTCCGGGTGGCGATGGAGTTCCTCATCGCCTCGGCGGCATTGTCGGCCCAGGAGCAGGGGCTCGAGTTCCTCAGTCTGTCCGGGGCCCCGCTGGCCGGCGCCGACAGCACCGAACCCGGCCTCGACCGGAGTGCCCTCGACGGTCTGCTCGATCTGCTGGGCCGCACCCTGGAACCGGTCTACGGCTTCCGGTCGCTGCTCGCCTTCAAGGCGAAATTCCAGCCGCGGCACCGGCCCGTGTACATGGTGTTCCCCGATGCCGCGGCTCTGCCGGCCATCGGGATCGCCGTCGGCCGGGCGTATCTACCGCATCTGTCGCTCGAGGAAACCGGGCAGTTGCTGACCCACCTGCTTCGCCGCTGAACCACCGCGCCGGGGCCGGGAAAGCGACCGGCTGTCAGCGACGCAGGGAGGTCTCGCGATCCAGGCGCGCGAGCTTGACCGGGCTCCGGACCGCGTACAGCCCCGTGATCAGTCCCTCGTCGAGACGGATCGCCACGACGGTGTCGGCCTTACCGTCGAGTTCGATGATCAGCGCCGGATGGCCGTTGATTCCGGCCGGGCGCAGGACCGCGGCACCCGCGATCCGGCCCAGCACCTCGGCGACCGGCCCGGAGCCCACCACCGGCGTCGACGCCGCCCGCACGACACCGCCTCCATCGGTCAGAAGTACTACATCGGGGGCCAGGATATCGAGCAGATTCCGCAGATCGCCCGTATCGACCGCCCGCTGGAAAGCCGTGAGGGCGGCGCGGGTCTCGGCCGCCGAAACCGCGCCGCGGGGACGTCGCGCCGCGATATGGGAGCGGGCTCGGTAGGCGATCTGGCGGACCGCCGCCGGGGTCTTGTCGACAGCCTCGGCGATCTCCGCGTGGTCCAGTCCGAACACTTCGTGCAGTACGAACACCGCCCGCTCCACGGGGGCGAGCGTCTCCAGCACCAGCAGCATCGCCATCGACACGCTGTCGGCCAGTTCGACATCCTCGGCCACATCGGGTGTGGTCAGCAGCGGCTCGGGTAGCCATGGGCCGACATAGGACTCCCGGCGACGGCCGAGCGCCCGCAGACGGTCGAGCGCCCGCCGCGTGGTGATCCGCACCAGGTAGGCACGGTGATCCCGGATCGCGCCGAGGTCGACGCCGACCCACCGCAACCAGGTCTCCTGGAGCACGTCCTCGGCGTCGGCGGCCGAGCCGAGCATTTCGTAGGCGACGGTGAAGAGTAGGTTGCGGTGGGCCACGAAGAGTTCGGTGGCGGGGTCGGGCCCGTCGGCGGCGGCCGAATCGTCGGCGGGCGTGATCTGTGCTGAACCGTCCATGGGTGCTCCTGCTTCCTCTCGACAGTCTCATCAACAGACGCCGCTCGCAGCTGGGCCGTAACACCGGTCGGCAGTGATCCATGCCACGCCACCGGGTTGTTACGCGGGCCCGGAGCCCACCGTCTCATGGTCGTTCGAATGCACTCGACCAGTGAGGACCCGATGATGGAACCCCGTTTCGACCTGAACTCCAACGAACTCGCCGCCAAGATCGGCCGGCGATTCGCCGCCACCAGCCTGGCGATCATGCAGTCCGGGCTCCCGAAGGCGACCCTCGAGTTGGTGGAACTGCGTGCCAGTCAGATCAACGGCTGCGGTTTCTGCGTCGACGCCCACGCCAAGGAGCTGGCGGCGGCGGGAGAAGCCGCTGTCCGGATCAACCTCGTCGCCGCGTGGCGCGAGTCCACGGTGTTCACCGCGGCCGAGCGGGCCGCCCTGGCGCTCGCCGAAGAGGGCACCCGGATCGCCGACGCGCAGCCGGGGGTCTGCGACGAGACCTGGGCCCGGGTGCGCGAGCACTACGACGACGACCAGATCGCTGCCCTGGTGTACTTGGTCGCCATGATCAACGCGGCCAACCGGCTCGGTGTGATCCTGCATCAGAAGGGCGGTTCCTACGAGGCCGGCATGTTCGCGGCCATGGCGGACTGATCGGCCCGCGCGCCCCGTCCCGGCCCGGGCCCGCGCGACCCGGACCGGGAGGGCGCGACCTCCAAGACCAGTTTTCCTGTGGTGGCACCCGATTCGATACGCCGGTGCGCCTCCGCCGCCCGGTCCAGGGCCAGTGTGGCCACCTGAACGATCAGTTCCCCCGCGGTCACCGCGCCGACCGCCCGCCGCATCGCGGCGCCGGTTTCCACGGGGTGGGCGGCGGCGAAGGCGGCCAGATTGAAACCGGAGACCGTCCTATTGGTGAACCACAGCTCATTGGCGGACAGACCCACATCGGCGGCGCCGGACGCATTGCCCATCACCACCATCCGGCCCATCGGCGCCAGCCGGTCCAGGCTCGCGCGGCGGGTGGGGCCGCCGACCATATCGACGACGATATCGAACTCGCCCGCGGCGGCGAGCTCCTCACGCAGGATCACCTCGTCGTAACCGAACTGCCGGGCGATCTCCTTCTTGGCGGGACTGCCGACCGTGCCGACCACCCGGCCCGCACCCAGGAGCCGGGCGGCCCGGCCGAGCTGGCTACCCACTCCCCCGGCAGCCGCGTGCACCAGCACGCTCTCGCCCGGCTCGATCCGGGCGACCCGGTCCAGCACCAGGAACGCGGTCGTGCTGTTGGACGGCACCGCCGCGGCCACGGCCGGGCTCAGGCGCGTCTCGTCGAACGGGACCACCAGGTCGGCGGCGGTGACCACCACCTCGGCGTATCCGCCACTGTCGACGATGGTCAGGGCGGCGACGGGGTCGCCCACCGCCGGCCCCTCGACTCCCGCTCCCAGCGCGCGGACCCGGCCGGATACCTCGATCCCCGGGACGAAGGGCAGCGCGACGTCCACCACGCCCTGCCGGTACAGGATCTCGGCGAAATTCGCGCCCGCGTAGGCCACATCGATGGCGATCTGTCCTGGTCCGGGCTCGGGGACGGCGACGGTCGTCGGCCGAAGCACCTCGGCCGGGCCGAATTCGGGAATGACCATTGCGCTCATCTGCTCGTTGCTCATGACAACGATCCTGCGGGCATCCGGAACCGGGAGGCAGTGTCAGTTCATGGGGGGTGTGGCACCACCAGGCCGAGCGCGCATCAACTCGTCGAGCCGATCGCCGGTGCCGGTCCCGGCGACCGGGTTGTGCAGGATCAGGTGGTGGCCGGGAAACTCGGGCAGCGGGAAGAGGGTGGCCTCGAAGGTCAACGGGCCGGCCTCAGGGTGTGCGACGGCCTTGATCGCGGTGGTGTGCTCGGCCGCGTCGTGGCGTGCCCACAGTTCGGCGAACTCCGGGCTGACCAGCGCCAGGTCCCCGGCGAGGCGGTCGAACTCCGGGTCTTCGGGATAGCGCGCCGAGTCGGCCCGGAAACCCGCGACGGTTTCGGGCGCGATGCGCTCCCAGTGCTGGTTCAGCGCCCGGAATCGCGCATTGGTGAAGTAGGAGACCAGACAGTTGTGGTCGGTGTCGCCGTAGCCGAACACCACGCGCGCCGCATCGTTGACCGCGGTGAAATTCCAGTGCCGGTCCCGGATATACGCCGGCCGGGGCGCCCAGGTCGCCAGCAACCGCCGCAGCTGTGGCGAGGCCGGGATCGAGGCGGCGGCCTGCCGCTGCGGCGGCTCGAGCCCCGCCAGCCGGTACAGATGGGCGCGCTCCACCTCGTCGAGGCGCAACGCTCGCGCCACCGCGTTCAGTACGTCGTCGGACACCTTGATATCGCGACCCTGTTCCAGCCATGTGTACCAGGACACCCCCACCCCGGCCAGCACCGCGACCTCTTCGCGGCGCAACCCGGGCGTCCGGCGCCGGCCGGTATCGAGCAGCCCGACCGCCGCGGGGGTAAGCCGTTCCCGGCGGCTGCGCAGGAACTCACGGAGTTCCGCTCGCCGCCGATCACGAGCGGCCGCGGGCCGCGGCCGGTCATCGGTACTCATTTCTCCACGATAGATCGGCCGGGAGCCGGGGCGGCGACACTGTCCCAGGCGTGCATCGCATGGTCCACCACCCGCTGGGCGTCCGCACGCGAACAGCCGTCGCGGGTGCGGATCGCCAGGCCGTGCAGGACGGTCAGATAGAACGAAGCCATGGCTTCGATATCCGCACCGGCCGGTATGTCACCGTCGGCGCGCCCGCGCTCGAGCCGGGCGAGGAGTTCGGCACGGTCGCGGGCCCGCAGTTCCGCCAGCAGGTCTCGGACATGGGTGTTGTCCGGGGTGACATTGGTCGCCGCCAGTACCACCATGCAGCCCAGCGGCGTCGCCGGGTCGAGGTTGGCGTCCACCCGCTGCCGCAGCATCGCCTCGACCGCTTCCCGCGCGGTGCGCAGCCGGTCCATCGGGCGAGGGGTCGCGCTCCCGTAGAGCTCGACGGCTGCACGGAACAGCTCCTCTTTCGAGCCGAAGGCGGTGTACAGGCTGCGCGCACCGATACCCATCGCGGCGGTGAGATCGCTGATCGAGACGCCCTCGTACCCGTGTTCCCAGAACAGGTACATGGCGGCGCGCAGCGCGGCGTCCCGATCGAAGCCACGCGGGCGGCCAGGACCCGGCATCACACCTCCACTCTGCGTTGTTGACATGCCCATGCTATCCACGGTACCTATTTGTGCAACGATCACTGCACAAATATCAGGAGCTTGAAATGGGTCTAAACGGAAAAGTGGCACTGGTGACGGGCGGGAGCCGGGGTATCGGCGCCGCGATCGCGCAGCGACTGGCCGCCGACGGCGCGGATATCGTGCTCACCTACAACACCGCGGCCGGCCCCGCCGACGAGGTGGTCGCGCGGATCCGCGATACCGGCCGGCGCGCGCTGGCCGTGCCCGCGCCCGCCACGGACCCGGAGGCGGTCCCCGCGGCGGTGGACCGGACCGTGGCCGAGTTCGGCAGACTCGACATCGTGGTCAACAACGCGGGCATCTTCCCCTACGGCACCATCGACGAACTGACCATGGAACAGTTCGACGAGACCATGAACCTGCACGTCCGCGCCGCGTTCGCGGCCGCGCGGGCGGCGAGCCCGCATCTCGGCGAAGGCGGTCGCATCATCAGTATCGGAAGCAATCTCGCCGAACGGGCCACCCGCCCGGGTCTGAGCCTGTACTCGATGAGCAAGGCCGCGCTGATCGGTTTCACCAAAGGACTCGCCCGCGATCTGGGCCCGCGCGGTATCACGGTCAATGTGGTGCAGCCGGGTTCGACCGATACCGAGATGAATCCCGCCGACAGTGCGCCCGCCGACGCCCAGCGGGCGGCCACCGCGCTCGGCCGGTACGCGGCGGCCACCGAGATCGCCGCCGCCGTCGCCTATCTGGCGGGCGAAGGGGGCGCCTTCGTCACCGGCAGCACCCTCACGGTCGACGGCGGCGCCAACGCCTAGAGTTCACCACCCCGCCGCCGCCTGCTCCTCGATCCGGCTCAGCGCCTGATAGATCTCGCTCTCCAGCGCGAGTAGTTCGATATCGCCCTTACGGCGCGGCCGCGGCACATCGATGGAGAACTCGCGGTACACCCGGCCCGGCCGCGGCGACAACAGGATCACGCGGTCGGCCAGGTACACCGCCTCACCCACATCGTGGGTGACGAAGACGACCGTCCGGCGGCGGCTCTCCCACAGCGCCAGCAGATCCCGTTGCAGCTGGATCCGGGTCAGGTGGTCGACGGCGCCGAACGGTTCGTCCATGAGCAGAACCGCGGGTTCGGTCGCCAGGGTCCGGGCGATTCCGGCCCGCTGCCGCATACCCCCGGAGAGTTGGTGCGGATACTTCCGTTCGAAACCGGCCAATCCGACCTGGGCCAGGTATTCCGCCGCGGCCGCGCGCCGCTGCGCGCGGGGCACCCCGCGGAACTCCAGGCCCAGCTCGACATTGCGGGCCACGGTGCGCCACGGATACAGCGAGGCATCCTGGAACACCACGCCGATCCGGCTGTTCGTCCCGGCGACCGGTTCGCCCTCGAACAGCACCTCGCCCTCGGTCGTGTCCTGGAGCCCGGACAGGATGTCGAGCAGTGTGCTCTTGCCGCAGCCGCTGGGGCCCAGGAGGACGACGAATTCTCCTTCGCCGATGGTCAGGTCGATTCCATCGAGCGCCCGCACCGGCGGGTCGGTGGGAAATTCTCTGCCCACACCGCGTACTTCGAAGGTTGCCACGGACATACCTCGCTGATCGTGTCGTGCCGTCGCGGGGTCAGCGCGCGGGCCGCGGGTAGGTGAAATCCTTCACGTACTCCTGCGGGATGAACTGCGTATCGATGTACTTGTCGGCGTCGTAGCGCACATCCTGCAGGCCCATTTCGATTTCGATGTCCTGGGTGTCGCGGATGGCCACCGGATCGACGGCCGGGTTGTTGTCCCAGATGTCGTCCTCCTGCCGCAGGGCGAGTTCCACCGCCTTCGGATCGATGGTGCCGAGCTTGGCTTTCAGCCACGGCAGGTACTCGTCGTAGTGCTCTTTCGCGTAGGTGTAGGCCTTGAAGTAGGCACGCAGGCTCCGGCGCAACAGGTCCGGATCGTTATTGATCACTTCGTTTCCGGCGATCAGCACGCCGGTGTGATAGGTCGGCAGATAGTCCCAGCCGCGGGCCAGTGTTACCGATTTGCCCTGGAGTTCGCCCAGCGCGGGGAACGGCTGGTGGATGACGGTCGCGTCCACCTGACCGCTGGTGAGGGTGCCGTAGGCCTGCTCGTTCACGCCGTTGGCGATGAAGCTCACCTCGTCGGGATCGACACCGTTGGCGGTGAGGATCTTGCGCGTGTAGGTCTCCATACTGCTACCGGCCGTGGCGATCCCGATGGTTTTGCCGCGCAGATCGGCGAAGGATTTGATCTCGGGGCGCGCGATGAGGAAGAACGGCCCCTTGCTCCGGAAGGCCGAGCTGATGATCTTGATCGGTGCGCCCTTCTCGGCCGCCCGCAGATAGTTGCTGGTCGGGCCGAAGGCGAAGGTCAGCTCCCCGGTCGCGACACCGGTCACCGCATCCTGGACCTGGGTGAATTTCACCTCGAGGTTCTCGGCGTCGAAGAAACCCTTCTCGACACCGAAGCGGATCGGCAACTGCGTATAGGAGGTGCTGTCCTGCAGGGTCAGCACGCTGCGGCCGTCGGCGGCGGAACCTCCCTCCCCCGCGAGCGATTCGACGGTACCGGAGCAGCCGGTCGCCGCCAGGACCAGCGCCACCACGCCGGCGAGAACGGCCAGAGATCTCTTCTTGAACACAGTTGTTCCCTAAGTTTGTAGGTGTCTGGGGTTGGTGCCCTGGATGCCCAGGGCGGTGGGGTGTAGCTGATAGTTGTTTGCCTCTGTCGAGGCTCCGAAGGACTGGCTGCCCCGCCGCGCTGGACGCTCCGGCTGCTGATTGAGAGCTTGTTGCGGTCGTCGCTGGTCAGGGATCTGACGGCGGGGTTGTCCACGGGCTCGAACTGCAAGGTCCTTCGATATGCGAGTCGGCGATTGCCGGAGGTCAGGCGTACTTCCAGCGGAGAAGGACTTTCTTCTCGAGCAGATTCACGGCCGCGATGATGAGAACCGAGAACACCGTGATGGACAGGACCAGCGCGAACAGGGTCGCGGTGTCGTAGACGCCGATAGCGCGGTTGAGCATATTGCCCAATCCCGCCTTGGAGGCGATGATCTCCGCGAACAGGGCCGCCACCAGTGCGGTGCCCGCCTCGATCCGCAGCGCGGCGACGATGCTCGGCGACGCGGACGGCAGGATCACCTTGACGATCGTCTGCCACCGGGAGGCCCCGTTCGCCCGGGCGACCTTGAGATGGCTCTCCTGGACCTGTTTGATCCCGGCGATCGTGTTGAACACGAACAGGAAGTAGCCGAAGAGGAAGACGATCACGATCT
This sequence comes from Nocardia sienata NBRC 100364, assembly GCF_001613205.1. Classification (GTDB taxonomy): domain Bacteria; phylum Actinomycetota; class Actinomycetes; order Mycobacteriales; family Mycobacteriaceae; genus Nocardia; species Nocardia sienata. Next base: position 85,309 of record NZ_BDBX01000004.1, read on the forward strand.
TGTGGTTGACGCCCACCCCCAGGTACAGGGTGAGCAGCGGGATGATGGTGACCTTCGGGACGGCCATGGCGCCGCCGATGAACGGGTTGAGGAACCGCTCGGCGATACGCGACAGCCCCATATAGATACCGGTCGCCACCCCGAACACGAACGCCAGCGCCGTCCCGACGACCGCCTCGTACAAGGTGATCAGCAGATTACCGAAGAGGTGCTCCTCGGTGATGAGCCGCGGGAACACACCGAGCACCTGGGTCGGCGAGGCCAGATAGATCGATTCCACCCGCCCCGAATCCACCAGCCACTGCAGGATCGCCAGCACCACGGCGACGACCGCGAGCTGGCCGGCGGCGACGGCGAGATTCCTCGGGGACATTGCCGCACGCAGTCGCCGGCCCGCCGACTGCTTCCGGGGCCGCACTGCGGCCGGGCGTACGACTACTGCCTCGGCTTGGTCGAGAGCCACCGTCATGGTCCTTTCAGTTCGGTTCCGACAGCAGCGGGCGCCGGTCGACGTGCCGGTTGCCGGGACGTTCGAGGCTCAGGTGATCGCGGAATGTCGTGCCCGCGTATTCGGTACGGAACAGGCCGCGCCGCTGCAGTTCGGGTACCACCAGTTCGGTGAACGCCTGCACCGAGCCCGGCACGAAATCGGGGAAGATATTGAACCCGTCGGCCGCGCCTTCCTCGAACCAGCGCTGGATGTGGTCGGCCACCTCGACGGGGTTCCCGACCACGGTCCGGGAGCCGACGGTGATGCCGTTGATCAGGTCGAAATAGGTGATCGGCGCCGCGCCCTCGACGGTGCGCCGGGTCGTCTCGGTGATACCCGCGAAGACCTTGCGGCCCGCCGGAGCCGAGGAGTCGAACACCTCCCGAGACACCGGGTCGTCGATGCCGTATCCGGTCACATCCACCTCGAGCACCTGGGAGACCGAGGCGAGGTTGCGTTTCAAGCCCTGCCCGAGACCGCCGAAACGCACCGAATCGACGGTTTCGTGTGCGGGATCCAGCGGCACCAGCGAATTCAGCCGGTCGTAGATCCGCACGGCCTGCGCGGTGGTGGGGGCCACCACCACGCTCAGCCCGGGCAGAATCTGGATCTCGTCGGCGCTGCGGCCGTATCGGGCCGCGCGCGCCTTCACATCGGCGTAGTACTCCTTGGCCGACTCCAGATCGGGCTGGCCGGCGAAGATCACATCGGCTTCCCGGGCGCCCAGTTCCCGCGACCGGTCCGACGTGCCCGCGTGCAACAGGATCACCTGCCCCTGCGGCGGCCGCGCCACATTCAGCGGTCCCTTGACCGAGAAGTGTTCTCCCACATGGTCGATGGTGTGCAGTTTGGTCTCGTCGATATAGCGCCCACCGGCCTTGTCCCGGGTGAACGCGTCGTCCTCCCAGCTGTCCCACAGCGCGCGTACCACCGCCACGAACTCGTCGGCCCAGTCGTAGCGCTTCTCGGTATCCCAATGACCGTCGCGGCCGAAGTTGTACGCCGCGGCGCCGTCGGCGCCGGTGACCAGGTTCCACGCCGCCCGGCCCCGGCTGAGATGGTCCAGCGAGGCGGTGAGCCGGGCGACGGTGTAGGGGTCGTAGTAGGTCGGGTTCGCGGTGACCGCGATCCCGATATGCGAGGTCGCGGCCGCGATGGCGGAGGCGACGGTGAACGGTTCCATCCGCGACATCTGGGCCGGGTTGGTCTTGGCCAGCGCCGGATCGGTGGCCAGCCGGTCCCCGAGGAACAGGAAATCGAATTTCGCCGCTTCCACCAGCCGGGTCACCTGCTGGATGAACTCGATATCGAAGGCGCCGTCGGCGCGAGCGCCGGGATACCGCCATCCGGCGGTATGGGTGCCGGTGGCCCAGAACATGAGCCCCAGATGCAGTTCTCTGCGTGTACCGGACATGGTCACTGCCCTCCCGCTCGGGTGTTCTCGTGGGCCCAGCGGTTATCAGGCCGGTTCAGGCCGAGGTGTTCGCGCAGGGTCCGGCCGGTGTAGTCGGTACGGAACAGTCCGCGCCGACGCAGTTCGGGGACGACGAGACGGACGAAGGTCTCGAACTGTTCGGTGAGGTAGGCGGACTGGATATTGAAGCCGTCGGAAGCGCCCGATTCGAACCACGCCTGGATGTAGTCGGCGATATCGGCCGGGCCGCCCACCACCACGTGACCGCCCACGATATGAGTGTTGAGCAGATCGCGAACGGTCAGCGGATCGTCGCCGCCCACCCCACGGCCGGTCCGGGCCGCGGCGGTGCGCACCAGGGCCCGGCCTGCCGGGGTGAACCGCGCGGCGGTCGCGTCGTCCAGCGGATCGGTCAGATCGCGGGCGGTGAGATCGACACCCACACGCTGCGACAGCGCCCCGAGGTTCCGCAGACCCGGCCCCTGCGCCTCGCGCGGCGCGGCGCTGCCCACACCCCACTGTTCGGGCTCGCGGCCCCCGTAACGGATATCGTCGTCGAGCACGAGCAGGTCGTTGAGCCGGTCGTAAAGAGCGCGGGCGGCCTGCCGCGTCTCGGCCACGATGGGAGTGAGGCCGGGCAAGATCGCGATCGACGACCGCGCCCGGCCGAAACCGGCCGCGCGCCGCCGGATCTCCTCGGCGTAGGCCTTGCCCTGCTCGATCGTGGCGGCGGCGGCGAAGATGACATCCGCCTCGCGCGCGCCGAGATCGCGGGAGCGGTCGGAGGTACCCGCGTGCAGGATCACCGGCTGGCCCTGCGGCGGCCGGGCCATGTTCAGCGGGCCCCGGATCCGGAAGGAACGCCCGCGGTGGTTCACCGGATGGATACGGTCGGCGACCACGAACTCGCCGGTTTCCTTGTTACGGACGAAGGCGTCGTCCTCCCAGCTGTCCCACAGATCGCGGACCACGCCGACGAATTCGTCGGCCCGGTCGTACCGGGCCGACGCGTCGCCGTGTTCGGTGCGGGTGTAGTTGGCCGCGGCCCGGTGATCGGCGCCGGTCACGATATTCCACGAGGCCCGCCCCGCCGAGATGTGATCGAGCGAGGCGGTGAGCCGGGCCAGATTGAACGGTTCGTAGTAGGTCGGATTCGCGGTGACCACGATCCCGATCCGGCTGGTCGCCGTGGCGATATAGCCAGCCGCCGTGAACGGTTCGATCCGCGCCAGCACCGAGGTGTTGGTGTACTGATACTCCGGCCCGGTGGCGAGCCGGTCACCGAAGAAGAAGAAATCGAACTTCGCGGATTCCGCGAGCTGCGCCAGTTCGACGAGGTATCCCCCGTCGAAACCCCGGTCGTGCACGGCCTCGGGCAGGCGCCAGCCCGCCGGATGGGTGCCATTGGACCAGTACATGTAACCGAGGTGCAGCTGCCGGTCGGCGCCGGATTCATCGGACATATCCGCCTCTGCGTGGATCGAAGGGATGGTGCTCAGGGCCGGGTCGCGGTACCGGTGACCTGTCCGGGCGCTCCGCTGAGGTCGCCGGCGAACAACGCCGTGAGTTCGGCGAATTCGGCCGGGGTGGGCCGCCAGCGGGAGGCCGCGAGATTGTCGTCGAGCTGGTCCGGCTCGGTCACCCCGGCGATCACGCTGGATACCGGGTCGTGGGCGAGCAACCAGCCGAAGGCCAGCGCGGTCGGCGTGACCTCGCGGGCCCGGGCGAACTCGGCGTATCGCTCCAGCGCCTCCCACGGCGCGGCGTCGAGCAGATGTTTCTTGAGGTTGGTGATCTTGCGGCCGGCCGGTACGGCATCGCGCCGGTACTTTCCGGTGAGCAGTCCGTTCTGCAGCGGGAAGTACGGGAAGAAGCCCAGCCCGTAGGCGGCGAGCGCGGGGAGCAGTTCCTTGGCCGGCTCCCGCCACAGCAGGTTGTACTCGTTGGTCGCCGAGATGAACCGAGTGTGCCCGTTGATCCGGGCGAGGTGTTCGGCGTCGGCCACCTGCCAGCCGGCGAAATTCGACGTGCCGAGGTAGCGGACCTTTCCCTCACGGACCAGGTCGTCGAGCACCGACAGGGTCTCCTCGATGGGGGTGACCGGGTCGGGCGTGTGGATCTGGTAGAGGTCGATCCAGTCGGTCCGCAGCCGGCGCAGCGACGCCTCCACCGCGAGACGGATGTAGCGGCGCGAACCGCGCACTCCCCAGTCGGGGCCGTTGAGTCCCGCGAGCCCGATACCGAACTTCGTACCGATGACGACCCGGTCGCGCCGGTTGCCCAGCGCCGCGCCCAGCATGGTCTCGCTCTGCCCCGGCCGGTCGCCGTAGACATCGGCGACATCGAAATAGGTGATCCCGAGATCGAGTGCCCGCCCGACGATCCGGTCGACCGCCTCCTGTGTATCGGCGATCATCCCGGTCCGGCCGAAGGTACTGGCCCCGATCCCGACTTCCGACACCACCAGTCCCGAACGGCCGACGCTGCGGAAACCCTCCGGCAGCGCACTGCGCACCGGGGCGCCGGGCAGGGAGGTACTGGTGACGGCTGTGGTCATGGTCTTCTTTCCCACGATCCGGAGCACGGGGCCCGGCGGCCCGCGAACTGTCCCGGAACTGACTTTTCGAACACCGTCACGCTAAGAGCGCAGACAACTTCGAGCAACACATCTCGTTCCACAAAGCGGAATAATTGACGGAGACAGAAATTCGTGATTATGCAGGTAGAAGCGCCAAGGATTCGATTTCACTCCCAGTCGCCCCCTGTCGACAGCGGCTAGTATTCCGGCTATCGGAATCTGGGCCCCTCCCATTCCAGGGCAGCCGGCCGGAAAGGACACCACGTGGCGGTCAATCAGTCCGGGCTGCAGACGGTCTCGCGCGCACTCGCGGTACTGCGATGTTTCCAAGGAGATGTCGAGCTGGGCGTCACCGAGATAGCCCGGGCGCAGAACCTGCCGATGAGCACCACCCACCGGCTGCTGCAGGCGCTACTCGAATCCGGGTTCGTCGAACAGGACGAGCGGACGGGCCGCTATCGGCTCGGCGTCGCGCTGGCCGAGTACGGCCAGCTCTCCTATCGGCGCCATCTGGTCTATCTCGCCGAACCCCATATCGAGCAACTCGCTGCCGAGACCGGCACCGCCGTCTCGCTGGCGACCCGGCACGGGGGCGACGCCGTCAACCTCGTGTTCACCCGCTGGCGTGAGGCCCACGGGCACAATCTTTCCGAGGTCCGCTTCCCGCTGCACGCCAGCGCGATCGGCAAGGCGCTGCTCGCCTGGTCGCCGGTGACACGGGAGGAACTCGAGGCGCTCCCCTACCATCACGGCACCGACCGCACACCCGCGGACGCAGAGTCGCTCACCGCCGAACTCGAGCTCGCCCGCAAAGCCGGATACACGATCAACGACGAGCAGACCGAATGGGGCTACCGCATCATCGGGGTCCCGGTTCTGGACCGAAACGGTCATGCGCGGTTCGCCCTCGGCATCCGGGGAACCACCCAGCTCATGATCCCCGAGCGGATCCCATTCCTCGCCGATCTCGGGCGCGTCACCGCCACCGCGATCGCCGCCACACTGTTCCGGGACACGGCGCACAACCATTGACCCGGCGCAGCCACCTGCGTCCGCTGCAGTCACCACGATGCGCCGGGTTCCCGACCGCGGTGGATCCTCAGCCGACGATCAGCGGCGCGATGTAGGAGTGCGCGAATGCGGTGAGTTGTTCCTCGGATCCGAGGTCCAGCGCGCTGACGGGTTGCAGGACCAGGGAGTGGACCACCCGGCTCGCGATCTCGACCCGTGTGGTGAGGTCGGGAACCTCGGGGAGTCCCCGCTGCCGCATCGCCTCGGCGAGGAGGGTGGTGGCCACACTCACGGCCATGGTGAAGAAGGCGCCCCCCTCGGTGGTCACCTGGGGCAGCAGCCGGCCGGGCTCGAGGGCCAGCACCCGCTTGATCATGCCGTGGGTTCGCCAGCGGGTGATCACCGTGACGAAGATATCTGCGACGATGGCCTCGAGTCCTTCGTGGCGTGCGGGAATGCCCTCGAGTTCCGCGAGCAGTGTGCCCACCTCCCGCGCGCTCACCGCGCGGACGAGCTCGTCGCGGGAACCGATCCTCCGATAGATGGTGCCGCGATCGACCTCCGCCTGTCGCGCGACATCCCCGATGGTCGTCTTCTTCACCCCGTACGTCTCGAACTGCGCACGCGCGGCGTCGAGTATGCGGGTTTCGATACCGTCGGCGGTGGACCGGTCTTGCGAGGTAGCGGCAGGGGCGGACACAGGACCACGCTAGCAGCGATCAGTAATTCTGCAACAATCTCAAAGAATTTGTTGCGACAACATTGCAAGGCAATCTGTTGCATTGTACGGTCGTCGTATGGCTGACGACAGTGCCACCACGAGCACCTACCGGGAAGAAGCCCACGCGATCCATGCCCGCGATGTGAGCTTCGACTTCTCGACGGTCCCCATGCACTACATCCCCGGGGAAGTGCTGGCGACCCATGTGACCAATGTGATGCACCTGGTACTGCCGGAAGGAGAGCGGGCCATGGCCGCGTGCCTGGCCGAAGCGCTACCCGCGATCGACGACGAACGCCTGCGCGAAGAGGTGATCGGGTTCATCGGCCAGGAGTCGATGCACGCCAGTAGCCACGAGGGCGCCCGCCAACACCTGCAGTCGATAGGGCTCGATGTCGACTCCTATGTCGAGAAGATCGCCTGGTTGGTCGACCGGGTACTGGGCGAGCACGGACTGAGCGGCCGCGCCGAAGAGGAATGGCTCAAGGAACGCCTGGGGCTGTTCGCGGGAATGGAACATTTCACCGCGGTGATCGGCGAGTGGCTGCTCGAATCGAAGGTGCTCGAGGAACTCGGTATGCATCCGACGATGCTCGATCTGGTGCGGTGGCACGGCGCGGAAGAGGTCGAGCATCGCAGCGTGGTCTTCGACGCCTATATGCACGTCGACGGCGGGTACGCCCGGCGCGTACGCACCGGTCTGCTCGCCAGCGGACTGCTGCTGCCCCTGTTCGTGATCTCCACCGCCTACCTGTACCGCAAGGATCCGAGCCCGGCCAAGGGCCGGTTCTGGGGTCAGCAGTTCATCAGCGCCACGCTGCGCGGCGTGATTCCCAGTTTCACCACCTTCTTCACCGAGATGCCGCGCTACCTGCGGCCGAGTTTCCATCCCTCCCAGCTCGGGTCCATGGACAACGCCCTGCGCTATCTGGCGCACTCCCCCGCGGCGCGCTCATGACCACCGCGCACCCCGCGCCCCCGGGTCTGCGGATGATCGGCCTGGCGGTGGACGTGTACAAAAAGGTGTTCACCAATCCCGCGCTCTCGCCGCCGAACCCGGTGCGCCGCAGCGGCTTCGACCTCGACGTCGTCGTGGATGGGATCCGGGAGGAGGCGTTCGATGTGGCGTCGCTGACCCTGGCCCGGACAGACGGTGAGCAGTTGCCGTCGTGGCGGCCCGGCTCCCACATCGACGTCTTCCTGCCGTCGGGGCGGCAACGCCAGTACTCGTTGTGCGGCGACCCCGCCGACCGCGACCGCTACCGGATCGCGGTCCGCCGGATACCGGACGGCGGCGGTGGCTCGCTCGAGGTCCACGACCTGCGACCCGGTGACACCCTGCGGATCCGCGGACCGCGCAACGCCTTCACCTACGTCGATTCCGCACCGTCCTACCTGTTCCTGGCCGCCGGTATCGGCATCACCCCCATCCTGCCGATGGCGCGGGCGGCCGGGGACCGCGGGCGACTGATCTATCTCGGCCGCTCCCGGGAGACCATGCCGTTCCTCGGTGAACTGCCCCCCGGCACCGATATCCGCCCCGACGACGAGGCCGGCCCACCCGATATCCCGGCACTCCTGGCGACTGCCCGGCCCGGCGCGGCGGTGTACGTCTGCGGACCGCCGCCGGTCCTCGAGGCCGCCCAGCGTTCCCTGTTCGCGCTTAACCCGAGCGGATCGCTGCACACCGAACGGTTCTCGGCGCCGCCGGTGCGCGACGGACGCGAATTCGACCTCACCCTTGCCAGATCCGGGCGTCAGGTCCGGGTCGGCGCCACCGAAACGACCCTCGACGCCATCCGCCGGGTCGAGCCCGGTGTCGTCTACTCCTGCCGCCAGGGTTTCTGCGGCACCTGCAAGATCGGCGTCGCGGCCGGTTCGGTCGACCACCGCGACCACCTGCTGAGCGACAGCGAACGCGCCGGCCACATGCTCACCTGTGTCTCCCGGTCGGCCGGCGGACCGCTGGTACTCGATCTCTGATCCCGAAAGGCCCTCAGCCTCATGAGCCCACGATTCGCGCTGTCCCCCTCCGACGACGCCTTCCTGGACACCGCCCCGCACCGCTACACCCATATCGTCGACATCCCGGCCCCGGCGCAGCAGGTGTGGGACACGCTGGTCGCCGACGACGCGCTGGTGTCGTGGTCGCCGGTCGTCACGGCGGCGAGGTGGACCTCACCACGTCCGTTCGGTGTCGGCACCACCCGCGATGTCACCCTCGGTGGCCTGATCCGGCTGGCGGAACGTTTCTACCGCTGGGACGAGGGTTCCCGGATGACGTTCACCGTGGACGCCGCCTCGGTGCCCGGGCTGAACCGCTTCGCCGAGGACATCACCTTGCTCCCGCTGGCCACCGGTACCCGGCTCGTCTGGACCTTCGCCCTCGAGGGCAGCGCGGTACTGCGCCCGCTGCTGGCCGCGGCGAGCCCGGTGAACCGTTTTGTCACCAAGACCATCGCCGCCGGCACCGGCCGCCGGGTCCGTATCGAGACAGTGGGGGCGCGATGAACGACCGCACACCGGAACACCACAGCATCGTCGTACTCGGCGCCGGATTCGGCGGGATCGGGCTGGCGATCAAATTGCGCGAGGCCGGTTTCGACGATCTGGTACTGATCGAACGCGCCGACGATCTCGGCGGCACCTGGCAGGCCAACACCTATCCCGGCTGCGCCTGCGATGTCCCGTCCCAGCTCTACAGCTACTCGTTCGCGCCGAACCCGGACTGGTCACGCACCTACGGTAAACAGCGCGAAATCCTGGAGTACCTGCGCCGGGTCGCCATCGACCACGATGTGGTGCGGCATATCCGGCTGGGCACCGAACTGACCGAGGCCCGCTGGGACGAAGGCGCCCAGCTGTGGCGGATCCAGACCTCGCGCGGTCCGCTCACGGCCGATTTCTTCATCTCGGCCGCCGGTGTCTTCGCCGAAGCCAAATACCCCGAACTCCCTGGTATCGACACCTTCGAGGGCACCGCGTTCCATTCGCTGCACTGGGACCACGAGCACGACCTCACCGGTAAGCGGGTGGCGGTCATCGGCACCGGCGCCTCCGCGGTGCAATTCATACCCGAGATCGCGCCGCGGGTGGCCGCGCTGACGGTGTTCCAGCGGTCCGCGCCGTGGATCGTGCCGCGAATGGATCGCCCGACGTCGAATGTCGAGCGCACCCTGCTGCGCCGTCTCCCGCTCGCGCAGAAGGCGATCCGCGGTACCTGGTACACCCTGATCGAAGGGTTCGGCCTGGTGGGTTTCGTCGACAATCGCTTCCGTCATCCGTACGAGATGCTCGGCCGGCTCCAGTTGCTGCGCCAGATCCGCGATCCCGAGCTGCGCCGCAAGGCCACCCCCGATTACGTCATCGGCTGTAAACGCGCGATCTTCTCCGACGCCTACCTGCCGGCGCTGGACCGGGCGAACGTCGAAGTGGTCACCGACGGTATCGCCGAGGTGCGCCCGCACTCCATCCTGACCCGCGCGGGTGTGGAGATCCCGGTCGACACCCTCATCTACGGCACCGGGTTCACTCCCATCCCGACCGCTTTCGAGCGGATCGTCGGCCGCGACGATGTCTCGATCGCCGACCTGTACCACAAGCGGCCGCAGACCTATCTGGGTGCGGCGATGGCCGGCTTTCCGAATTTCTTCTGCACGCTCGGCCCCTTCGGCGCCGCCGGTAACCAATCCGCCATCTTCATGCTCGAATCGCAGATCGCCTACATCGTCGACGCGCTGCAGACCCTGCGCGCCCGCGGCGCCCGCCGGGTGGAGGTGCGACAGGAAACCCAGGATGCCTTCGTCGAGGAGATGGCCCGGCGCAGCGCCGACACGGTCTGGCTGACCGGCGGCTGCCAGAGCTACTACACCACTCCCGACGGCGGCAATGCGGGTCTCTACCCGAACTGGAGTTTCGAATACCGGTGGCGCACCAAACAGTTCGACGTCGAATCCTATGAGGTGACCCGGTGAAACCCATGCTCCCCGACCCGCTGGGCTGGCTTTCGCGCTCCACGACCTTCGACGTGAAAGGTAAAACGGTGCTGGTCACCGGTGCGGGCCAGGGCATCGGGCTCGAACTGGTCACCCTCCTGCACCGGCGCGGCGCGGTGGTGGTCGTGGTCGATATCGACGAGGCGGCCGCCGAGCGTACGGCGCGCGACCTGGGTTCGCGCGCCTACGGTTTCCCCGGGGATGTCGCCGACCGCAGCCGGATGGAAGAGGTGATCACCGAGGTCGCCGAGCGGTTCGGTGGTCTCGATGTGGTAGTGGCCAATGCCGGGGTCACCCCGGTACCCGCGACCATCCGGAGCATGGATCCGGCCGATTTCGATCGGGTCATGAGCATCAACCTGACCGGGGTGTTCAACACCGTGCACCCGGCACTCGACCATATCGTGCGGTCCCGGGGTCACGTGGTCGTCGTCTCTTCCTGTGCGGCTTTCGCACCGGGTATGGGCGGCTCGCCCTATATGGTCAGCAAGGCCGCGGTGGAACAGCTCGGCCGGGCACTGCGGGTGGAGCTCGGCGCCTCCGGCGCCACCGCCGGCATCGCCTACTTCGGGGTCGTGGAGACCGCGATGACCCATGACATGCTCGACGCCGACGATCTCGGCCGCCGGATCAACGATCTGCTGCCGTGGCCGCTGAATGTGCGGATCACCGCCGAAGAGGCCGCCCGGACCATCGCCGACGGTATCGCGCGCCGCGCCGCGCGCACCATCGCGCCCAGCGGCTGGCAGCCCTACGCATTGCTGCGCGGAGCGATCAACACCGTGCTCGACCGGCGGCTCGCCGCCGATTCCACAGTGCACGAACTGGTCCGCGCGATCGAGCGGCGCCGATGAGCGAACCGGCGCGCGGATCGCTGCGGGCCCGGTACGTCCGGCAACTGTCCGCGCTCACCGCGCGCCGCCTGGCGCAGTTCACACCGGTGAACGCCTACACCCTGCCCGCCGCCCGGGCCCTGATCGACCAGACCCTGCGCGCGGCCGCACCCACGCTGCGCGGCACCGCGGTCGATCGGGTGCGGCACGGCACGATCGCCGGCGAATGGGTCCGTGGTCCGCGGGCGGTCCGGACCGATGCCGTGATCCTCTACGTCCACGGCGGCGGATTCGTGGCCGGATCCGCCGCCGGGTATCGCGGGGTGGCGGCGCGGCTGTCCACCGCGACCCGGTTTCCGGTGTTCACCCTCGATTACCGGCTCGCGCCCGAACATCCGTATCCGGCGGCGCCCGAAGACGTCGCCGCCGCCTTCCGGTGGCTGGTGTCGCGGGGGCACCGTCCCGGCCGGATCGTGGTCGCGGGCGATTCGGCCGGCGGCTTCCTCGCCGCCGATTTCGCCATCTCCCACGCGCGCGAGGGGTCCGCCCCGCCCGCGGGCCTGGTTCTCTTCTCGCCGATGACGGATCTGAGTCTCGCGCTCGCGGCCGGATTCGCGGGGGCGGCGGCCGAGGGGCTGTTGTCTCCGGAGCTGTCGCGACGTGCGGTCGCGCATTTCACTCCGGCTCCCTACGATCTGCGCCCCGTGCGCGGAATGCCGCTGCCTCCGGCGCTGATCCACACCAGCGATTCCGAATTCTTCGGCGGCGACGGCGTCAGCCTCGCCGAACGTTGGACCGACGCCGGCGCCGGCTGCGAACTGCAGGTATGGCGCGACCAGATGCACGCCTTCCAGGTGCTGCCCGCCCTCGTCCCCGAATCGCGCCTCGCCTATCGGGCGGCGGCCCGCTTCGTCTCCTCGGTCCTCGACACCACCGCCGCCGCGGTCTGATCCGGAAAGGCCCAGCTGTGAGCACAGCACGCTTCCCCACCCTCCCTGCCGCGTTCCAGCACATCGCCGCTGTGGAACCCGCCGCTGTCGCGCTGCGGACCCCGGGTGACGCGCAGACCCTGACCTGGTCCGATTATGCCGCCCAGGTCCGTGCGTTCGCCGCGGGCCTCGACGGACTGGGTGTGCGCCGAGGCGACACCGTGGCCTTGATGATGGGCAACCGGATCGAGTTCTACCCGCTCGAGGTCGCCGCCCAGCATCTCGGTGCGACCTCGTTCTCGGTCTACAACACCCTGCCCGCCGATCAGCTGAACCATGTACTCGGTAATGCCGGAGCCCGGGTGGTGATCTGCGAACCGCAGTACGTGGCCCGGTTGCGCTCCTGCGGGGTGGAACTCGACCATATCGTCTGTCTGGACGAGGCCCCCACGGGAGCCCTCTCGGTATCCGACGTGATCGCAGCGGCGCGAACCGGTTTCGACTTCGATGCCGCCTGGCGTGGGGTGCGCGGCGACGATGTGGCCACACTCATCTACACCTCCGGCACCACCGGCAGCCCCAAAGGTGTGGAGACCACCCACGCCAACCTGCTGTTCCAGGTCTACGGGATCGCCGAGGTGCTGGGTATCGAATTCGGCGACACCATCACCTCGTTCATGCCCAGTGCCCATATCGCCGACCGGCTGACCGCCCTCTACGTGCAGGAAGTTCTCGGCACCCAGGTCACCTGTGTCGCCGATCCCAAGCTCATCGCGCCGGCGCTGGCGGATCTGCGACCGACCCTGTGGGGTGCGGTACCCCGGGTCTGGGAGAAATTGCGTGCCGCCATCGAGTACAAGATCGCCGCGGAACCCGACGCGCAGCGGCGGGCGGCGTTGCAGTGGGCGCTGTCGGTCGCCACCGCCCGGGGCGAACACGAACTGGCCGGTACCCCACTGCCCGGCGACCTCGCCGCCGAATGGCAGCGCGCCGACGAACTGGTGCTGGGCGGTCTGCGCGCGGCGCTGGGGTTCGACCGGATGCGCTGGGCGCTCTCGGGCGCCGCCCCCATACCCCCCGCGACCCTTGCGTTCTTCGCCGGACTCGGTGTCCCGATCACCGAGATCTGGGGGATGTCGGAACTGTCGTGTATCTGCAGCGTCAGCCCGCCGGCCGAGGTGCGGCTGGGCACGGTCGGGAAGCTGCTGCCGGGAATGGAGTACCGGACCGCACCCGACGGTGAGTTCCTGGTCCGGGGTCCGCTGGTGATGAAGAGTTACCGGGGGCAGCCGGACAAGACCGCCGAGGCCATCGACGCCGAGGGCTGGCTGCACACCGGCGATATCGTGACGGTCGACGAGGACGGCTATCTCAGGGTCGTCGACCGCAAGAAAGAGATCATCATCAATGCCTCCGGCAAGAACATGTCGCCGACGCATATCGAGAACACCATCAAGGCGGCGACCCCGCTGATCGGCGCCATGTCGGTGATCGGGGACGGCCGCCCGTACAACACCGCACTCATCGTGCTCGACGCCGAGACCGCCGGCCCCTATGCGAAACAGCACGGACTGGCCGACGATTCGGCCGCCACCCTGGCCGCCGATCCGTCCGTGATCGCCGCGATCCGGACCGGCGTGGCCGCCGGTAACGCTCACCTGGCCCGCGTGGAACAAGTGAAACGCTTTCTCGTACTGCCGGTTTTCTGGGAGGCCGGCGGCGACGAGGTCACGCTCACCATGAAACTCAAGCGCAAGGTCGTCGCGGAGAAGTACGCGGCGCGGATCGCCGACCTCTATCGGGATCCGCCGGCCGGCGATATCCACGAACCCGCCGAGGGGCCGCAGCTCGCCGCGGCTACCTGACGCGGGCGTCCGGCCCGGCTCAGACTTCGAGCTCCTCCTCGATCCCCCGCAGCCGGTGCCGGGCCAGCGCAAGGTTCGCCCGGCCGCGGTCGAGGGCCAGGTACAGGAACAGCCCCCTCGACTTGCGGCCGGTCATGGGCCGGATCAGGTGATATTGGCTGCTGAGGGAGATCAGGACATCCTCGATGTCCTCCTGCAGGCCGAGCTGTTCGATGGTACGCAGTTTTGCGCGCACCACCTCGGTGTTGCCGGCGGCGGCCACGTTCAGGTCCAGCGCCTTCGAGCTCCCGAGCGTGCCCAGGGCCATACCGCTGTTGTAATCCACGACGGCCGCGCCGAGGGCGCCGTCGATCGACATCATGTCCTCGAGTGCCAAATCCATATCGGACACAGGTCGTTCCTCTCGGTGGTTTTCGTTTACTGCGTTCTTCCGTTCCCGCCGGGGTTCTTCGCCACGGCGGACAGATGTTCGGCGATCCGGCGTGCCACCGGACGGGACTCCAGGTGCAGCCGGCCGATATTGACCTCGGGAGCCGCGAGTACGGTCAACGATGCCCAGCCGGCCGCGTAGATCACCACGTGTCCCCCGGTGCCGTCCACCACGACTTCTTGGAAACCGCCGCCCTGCGCCGTGTGGGCGAGCCGATCCGACAGCGACAGCTGAGCCGCCGCCAGCGCGGCCATCCCGGTCGGTTCGATATGCGCGGGTAGATCGTGGGTCACCAGCAGGCCGTCGCTGGATGCCACGAGCGCCCCGGTCAACCGGGGTACGCGTTCGCGCAGCGCCCGGAGTTCCGCTGTCACCGCGGCGTGGGGATCGGAAACGGTCATCGGCACCTTGGTAAGCCTTCCCATCAGTTCACCGAGCAGATTCTTACGCGCCGTCACGCGAGGTCCTCCAGAGCCGCTCGAAGTCGGGTGAGCAGTTCGTGGTCCACCGGTTCCCACTCGTCTCCGTCGGGCACCGGTGTGGCGTTGCGGACGCGGCGACGCAGCGGCGGCTCCGTGCCGGTGTCCGGCTCGGCGGCAGGCCAACGGGATTCCGAAGCCGAGGCGCCCTCGGGTGGTTCGATCAACCCGGCCACGGTCAGATCCCGCACGGCCTCCAGACAGCCGTAGGCGGTGCGGCCCAGGTCCCGGGCGATTCCGGTGATGCTGCGACGGTTGTCGGCGGCGGCCA
This sequence comes from Nocardia sienata NBRC 100364, assembly GCF_001613205.1. Taxonomy (GTDB): domain Bacteria; phylum Actinomycetota; class Actinomycetes; order Mycobacteriales; family Mycobacteriaceae; genus Nocardia; species Nocardia sienata. The sequence continues at coordinate 100,325 of NZ_BDBX01000004.1, forward strand.
GCACCTCGGCTTGACTGCCGGTGAGCAGCACCCGTCGCCGCCGGATCCGGCGCACCGGGACCACCGCGGCGCGGTCGACCAGTTCCGCCGGCCACGGCCCCGCGTCCGGGTCACCGCGACGCGCGCATTCGCGGACCAGTGCCCGCGGCCGGATAGTGCAAACGGCCGACAGCCAGTGTGCCGGGGCCGGCCTGAACTCCGGTTCCGCCGGCATGGGCAGCAGAAAATAGGCAGCATCGAAAACGGCGAGCAACGCCAGGCTTTCCAGCAGGGGCCGGCCCAGCAGCGGACCCGGGTCACCGGTACCCGCTCGCTCCCAGTCCTCGGCACTGGCCACCCCGGCCTCGACCACCAGCCGATCCAGCCCGGTGGTGCGCGAGCAGGTGGCGGAGGCGATGGCGCCGTCGGCGAGATGGAACTCCCCGTCACCTACGCGCAGGACGCCGGTCCGGCCTTCGTCTTCCAATCGCTGCAGTTCGTCGGCGAGTTCAACGCGCATGACCGTCCTCGGCCAGTTCGGCGAGGATGCCGCGTAGCCGGAATCGGGCCATCGCCAGATTCCCGGACTCCTCGTCGAACAGGACATGGACGAAGAGGCGGCCGCCGAAATCACCGTCCACCAGATTGAGCAGGTGGTATCCCCCGGTTCCGCAGACGATGATCTCGTCGACGTCGTCCCCGGTCGGACCCGTGGTCAGCGCCGGGCAGTCGAGCACCGCGCGTACCACATCGGTGGTGGTCGCCGCGTCCTCGTGCTGATCGACCACATCGTGGCGACCCGCCGCGGCCACCGCCAGCCCACTCGCCCCGTCCACCAGTGTCACGCTGCGCGCACCGGGGATGTCCATGATTCGTTCCAGACATCCATCGATTCCGCTCATGCGCCCTGCCCGTTCATGCGTGTTTCAGATCTCTGGAGACACTACACATACAAGGCGTTCGCTGCCGACTGAACGCATGACCTGGTCGGTTACCCGGGTGGCCGGAGGCCGAAACGATTCCGCGACCGTATACGAAAAACGCAGCGCGGCAGCACAGTTGGCAGCCTGGGCCCGGGCCGGTGCCCGCCGACCGATGTTTTCTCAAACTTGCGCTCGCACGCGGGAAACTGTCTGGATCGAACGAGGTCGGGCGAACTACGTTCGACACATGACCGAGTTGTCTCCCGGACGGGGGCGTGCACTGCTCGCCGCGGCCGTCACCGTCGTACTGTGGGCGTCGGCGTTCGTTGTCATCCGCACCGCCGGAACGGATTTCTCGCCGGGAGCGCTGGCGCTGGGCCGATTGGCCTCGGGCTCGGTGGTATTGGTGGCGCTGCTGCTGTCGACCGGTACCGGCCTGCCCCCACGATCGGTACTGCGCGGGATCATCGTATCCGGAGTGCTGTGGTTCGGGCTCTACATGGTGGCCTTGAACTGGGCCGAGCAGTACGTCGACGCGGGCACCGCGGCGCTGGTGATCAACACCGGACCGGTCCTGATCGCACTGCTCGGCGGGCTCTTCCTCGGCGAAGGTTTCCCGAAACGGCTCATGGCCGGTATCGCGGTGGCATTCACCGGAGCGGCCGTGGTGGGGTTGTCCAGTTCCGAGGGCCCGGCCACCGTAGCCGGAGTCGTGCTGTGTGTGGTGGCGGCCGCCGCCTGGGCGGTGGCCGTGCTCGTTCAGAAACCGGCGCTGGCCCATGCCTCGGCCCTGCAGGTGACCACCGGCGGATGCGTGGTGGGCACGATCGCGTGCCTGCCGTTCGCCGGGCAGCTGATCGGTGAGGCGGCCGCGGCACCGCTGCCCGCCACCCTCGGCCTGGTCTACCTCGGCGTATTTCCGACCGCCATCGCCTTCACCACCTGGGCCTATGCCCTGGCCCGGATGACCGCGGGGCAGGTGGGCGCCACCACCTACGCGGTACCGGCACTCGTGGTCGTGATGTCCTGGCTCTTCCTCGGCGAAGTGCCCGGCCCGACGGCGCTGGCCGGCGGCGTGCTGTGCCTGGCGGGAGTAGCGATCACCCGATGGCGAACGCGCGCATGCCGAGGCCCGGCCGCGCGCCCCGGCGGCGACCTCGAGGCCGATCCGGTATGAGGTCGATATGTCGCAGGCCGATTCGCCGCGTCGTGCCGGCCGGCGGGCCGACCCGCCACAGAATAGCGGGGTAGTTCGCGCAGACCTGCGTACGGTGAAGGAGATCAGCTCAGCCATCCTCCGAGACGAACAAGGAGAGTGCCCTATGCTCGCAGCCTTTTCGATCACTCCCATCGGTACCGGCGAGAGCGTCGGAGATCAGGTCGCCACCGCGGTGCGGGTCATCCGGGACAGCGGCATCACGTACCGGACCGGCGCCAGCTTCACCGAGATCGAGGGCGAGTGGGACCAGGTCATGGGTGTCATCAAGGCTGCGACCGATGCGGTTTTGACCGAATCCGATCGGTGCAGCATCGTCCTCAAGGCCGATATCCGGCCCGGTCGGACGAATACGCTGAACACCGAGATCGAATCGCTCGAACGACGCCTCGCCGAGTGAACTCGACCCGGAGTCACCGCGCCGGCGACACCGGCGCCCTGCCCCGCTGCCTGTACCCGAGGACAGCGAACAGCGGCTTGACCAAGGTCCACTCGCCGAATCGGTACTCCGCGCCGCGCACCAGCCGGGCCGCGAGGTCGGGGCGCATGACCGCCAGGTAGCGGCGGGCCTGCTCCGCATGCAGCGGGTTGGATACGATCTTGATCCGGTCGGCGGTTCCCATCAGCGCGATGGCGTTCTCGACGTTCTCCCAGGTGCTCCGCGAGGCGGTATCCAGCGCGACCGGACCGGACCAGCCGCGTTCCCGCGCATAGGCGGCCATCAATTCGGCTTCGGGCCGTGAACCCCGGACCGCGCCGCCGCAGAAGATCATCCGGGTGTCGAGCCGGGGATCGCAGGAACGCAGTCCGGCGCGCACCCGCCACCTGTTGAGCGCGTTGGCCGACGGCGCCGGATTACCGAACCCGAGTACGACGACCACTTCGCTCGCGCCGGTCACCGACCCGACGAGCCGCCGCGACGACCGCCAGTTCACCCACTCGCCCCACGCCAGCACGGCCACGCCGGCGACGAGCAGTATCCGTGACGTCCGCACAAGCATCGGAGCGTACCCGTACGCGCGGCAGGCGCTGTGCGATACGCGCACACGACAATCCTCGACCGATCGAAGGGGCACCGCGCAGCTGTCATGCTCCCCGCTCACCGTATTCCCGTACCGCGCAGAGGTATTCGGTGATGGCGTCCCGGTTGCGCTCCAGGCAGCGGATCCGCTCGTTCATCCGGTCCCGTTCGCCCTCGAGGGTCGCGAGCATCTCGGGCGTGGCGTCCGGGAAGTAGATGGACCTCGGCTTGTCCAGGCACGGGAGAATTTGTTTGATGATCCGAGTCGGCAACCCGGCGTCGAGCAGTCCCCGGATCTGCAGTACGCGATCGACGAAGCGCGGGTCGTAGTCGCGGTAGCCGTTCGCGCACCGCTGGGCGGTGATCAGGCCCTGCTCCTCGTAATAGCGCAGCAACCGGCGTGAGGTGCCGGTGCGCCGTGACAATTCCCCGATTCGCATTCCACCGACCTCGCCAGAACGATTTGACCTTCACATCTGTGTGAAGCTTCGACCATAGCCGAATGGACAATGAACTGATCGACTACAGTGCCATCGTCGACCGCGACCCGATCCGGTGGCCCGGCGGTGCGCGCGTCGCTTTCTACGTAGGGCTCAATATCGAGCACTACCGCGTGGACCGGCCCTCCACCAGTATCTTCGCCGGGACCGCCGGGCAGGTCCCGGATCCGCTCAACTACGGCTGGCGCGATTACGGTCCCCGGGTGGGGTTCTGGCGGATCCTGGAATCGCTGGACCGCCACGGCATCCGGGCCAGCGCACTGCTCAACTCCGATGTGGTCGAACGTTACCCGCGCATCGTCGCCGCGGGCCGGGAACGCGACTGGGCCTGGCTGGCCCACGGCCGGAACAATTCCGTCCTGCAGGCCGAGATCGCCGCGGCGGACGAGCGCGCCTACCTCGCGGACGTGCTCACCACCATCGAACGCGGCACCGGGAAAAGACCGCGCGGATGGATGGGCCCCGCTCTTTCCGAAAGTTTCCGCACCCCGCGGCTGTTGCGCGAACTCGGCGTCGACTATGTCCTGGACTGGACCAATGACGACCAGCCCTATCCGCTGCGCGTGCCCGGCCTGTTCAGCGTGCCGTACTCGGTGGAGTTGAACGACAACACCCTGTTCCTCGGCACCGGGCTCACCGGCCCGGATTTCGTGCAGCTCGTGCGGGACCAGCTCGACCGGCTGTGGGCGGACTCCGAAACGAGCGGCCGCGTCCTCGCTCTGGCCCTGCATCCCTTCGTCACTGGGCAGGCGTTCCGGGCCCGCTACCTAGACGAGGCACTGGCATACATCGTCGAGCATCCCGGCGTATGGGTCACCACCAGCGACGAGATCGCGGCGCACTACGCGGGCACCCGAACCGGAGAGGCGGTCAGAAGTACGTTCCGCTGAACGGGTACTCGTCCACCTCGAACAGCGCGTCCGCCGTCGCCGCGGCGCCGGGCCGGTACTCGGTGGCCCGGCCCGCGAGCACCAGGTGGCGCCAGCGGGTGCCGCCGAGGTAGGCGGCCGCCAGGGCTGCGACGTCGGTGCCGAGGTCCGCCGGCTCGTCCACCCGGGTGACCCCGCCGTCCTCGATCCGATAATTGCCGGTGTTGGCGGACAGGATCGGGTCGGTGACGGCGAGTACCAGCGGCCGGCCGGGTCGATAGGCGCGCCGGGCCAACGCTGCGGGAACATCGATGAGCCGCAACCAGGTCTCGTCGTGAACATCGGTGACCCGCGCCGCTCGCTCGTCGGCCAGCAGATGCCGTAGCGGGCTGTCGGGCGAGATCGCGGACAGTACGACCACATCGACGATATCGGCGCTGAGCAGATGGCGGACGAGACCCACGAAGGCGGCGGGAGTCGTGGCGACGAGATCGTCGACCACCACGGTCCGGCGCGGACCGCGCACCCATTCCAGGGATTCGGCGGCGTGGTAGCGCACGAACCCGTCCTCCGCGCCGGGCTCCCCGTGCACGGCGACATGGCCCTGGGCCCGCAACAACCCCTGCAACCGCCACCAGTACGAGGGGCGATCGACCGCCGCGGTCCACGTCACATCCGCTGTCGCGTAGATCTTGGCGGGCACCTCCCAGCCGTCCGCGGGCGGCAGCAGCCGGACCGGACCCGCGGCCGGTACGGTTTCGCGGAAGCGGGCCCGATGCACATCGATCTCGCAGCGCGCCGACGAACCGGCGACGCCGTACCCGAAACGCTCATAGACACCACCCTGGGTTGCGCGCAGCGACGCGACGACCTCCCCGCGTGCGGCGATATCGGTGAGCTGCCGGCGCAGCAGCGCGGCCGCGATCCCCCGACGCGCGTGGGTGGGCAGGACACCGACATGCGTCACCGCGGCGTGCGGCAGGCGAGCGCCGCCCGGGGCGATCAGCCAGCTGGTGTAGGAATTCACTGTCCCGACCAGCTCACCGCCGATACGGGCACCGAGTGTGCGTCCGGGTTCGTTCAACCCGTCCGCGGCTTCGGCCGAGATCGGCGGGCCTCCGACCATCGCGGTACGGAACACCTGCTGCGCGGCGCGCGCATCTGCCGCGTCGGTCAGAATGTCGATTTCGACGGTCATCTCGGCTCACTCCGGAGGTTCGGGATCGGTGCGGGGGTCCGGCGAAGCCGCACGGCGTCACGGGATACGAATAATTTCTCTCATATGACGCACGCTACGTCACACCGTGCACAGTGCGGCCCCGGTGTCCGGCCCGGCGATCAGGCCGGGGCGGGTCTCCGGTACCGGGTCCCAACGGCCGTTCGAGCAGGCATACTCCCACTGCGCTCCGGCCACCACCAGGGTCCGTACAGCATCGAGCAGTCGATCCACGTCACCGGCGGTGGTACCGAGCCCGATACTGGCGCGCAGGGCGGCGTCGAGCCCGAACCGGTCCAGCAGCGGATGGGCGCAGAAGCGGCCGTCACGTACGCCGATCGCGTGCTCGGCGGACAGATACGCCGCGACCCGGCCCGGTTCGAAACCGTCCACGGTGAAGGCGACGATGCCCACGCAGTCGGCGCTGTCGGCCCAGATCCGGAGGCAGCGGACACCGGTGACCCCCTCCAGGCCGGTGCGCAACCGGTCGGTGAGCTCCCGTTCGTGCACCTCGGCGGGAATGACGAGTTCGGTGAGAGCCTCGCAGGCGGCCGCCAACGCCACGGCGCCCAGCACATTGGGTGAACCGGCTTCGTGCCGATGCGGTGCCGCCGCCCAGGCCGCGGTTTCCGAGGTGACCTCGGTGACCGCGCCCCCGCCGGCCAGGTACGGCGGCGCGGCGTCGAGCCAGTCACGGCGCCCGGCCAGCACTCCGGCGCCGTACGGTGCGTACAACTTGTGCCCGGAGAAGACCACATAGTCGATACCGGTAGCGCACAGGTCGATACGGCGGTGTGGCGCCAGTTGGGCCGCGTCCACCAGAATCCGTGCACCGTGACGATGGGCGAGTGCGGCCAGCTCTGTCAGCGGCAGCACCTCGCCGGTGACATTGGACGCGCCTGTGATCGCAAGCAAAGCCGCGGGTTTCGCGGCCAGTTCGGCGGCGAGACGGTCGACGGTCTCGGTGAGCGTGCGGGCGGTCGGCACCACCCGGCGGCCGCGTCCGGACCAGGGCAGGAAGTTCGCGTGGTGTTCGATATCGAGGACCACGGTGTCGCCGGGGACGCAGGTAGCGAGCAGGTTGAGCGCGTCGGTGGTGTTCCGGGTGAACACCACCTCCTGGTCGGCGGCGCAGCGCAAAAAATCGCGTACCGATTCGCGGGCCGCCTCGTAGCAGTGGGTGGAGATACGCGAGGCGTACCCGGCGCCGCGGTGCACGCTCGCGTAGTAGGGCAGCAGCTCGGCCACCCGCGCGGCGACCTGCACGAGGGCCGGGGCGCTGGCCGCGTAGTCGAAATTGGCGTAGGTGCAGGTACCGCCCTGTACCAGCGGCACCCGCAGATCGCCGCCGGAGATCCGGGCGGGGGCACAGTCGGGGTCGAGTACAGCGGTCATCACGCAATCCCTTCGATCGAGGGACTCCGGGTTTCGATTCGACGGAGTCCGCGCTTGCCGCGCTCGATCGAGCGACGGCCGGGTCGTCACCCGGGGCACCCCACCGCGGAGGAGGGTTGCCGGCCAGCAAGCCGGGGCTGCGCGCTGACACTCATGACCTGGTGCGAGGGTGGCAGACGACCATCGGCTTGTCAACTCGCCCCCTCCGGATCCGCTTCCGGCGGATTCGGCACATCTGCGCTGCTCCCGGAAACCGCCTGCCGTGCACGGCCGGGTAGACCGGCTGCGCTTACCCTGATCCCGTATCGAAAGGCTACTGGGGGCAGTGGTTTCGAATCATCGTGATCCGGTCCATGGCCCGCGAACCGATAGCGGCGCAAGGTGTCTGTCCGGGCGATCACCTCGGCAGACCCGGTGCGCGCCTACCCCGATCCACGCGGCCCGAACGGAGACCTTCGATGCCCGACCGAACAGGAGCCGCCACCCCGACGGCCGAATATCTCTGGTACATCCCGAATCAGGTGAATCCCGGGCATCGCGGTGATGCCGTGACCGCCGATCACAACAGTCTGGAGACGCTGACCGCTCAGGCGCAAGCGCTCGAGGAATACGGCTGGCGGGGCGCGCTGCTCGGCACCGGCTGGGGACGGCCGGATACCTTCACCGTCGCGACCGCCCTCGCGGCGCGGACGAACACGTTCGAACCGCTGGTGGCGATCCGGCCCGGCTATTGGCGGCCCGCCCATTTCGCCTCCGCGGCGGCCGGCCTGGACCACCTGACCGGCGGCCGGCTGCGGATCAATATCGTCTCCGGCAAGGACGACGTCGCGGCATACGGCGAGGCCGAAGAGGACCAGACCGAACGGTACGCCCGCACCCGGGAGTTCCTCCGGCTGGTCCGCCGGCTCTGGACCGAGGAAAACGTCACCTACCTGGGCGAGCACTACCGGGTCACCAATTCCACCGTCACGCCGCGGATCGCCGTGCGCGAGGGCCGCACCCACCCGCTGCTCTACTTCGGTGGCGCGTCCGCGGCCGCCGAACGAGTCGCCGCGACCGAAGCCGATGTCCAGCTCTTCTGGGGTGAGCCGCTGGCGGGCGTGCGGGAACGCATCGAACGATTGCGCGCGCTCGGTGACGAACTCGGCCGGGCCCTACCGCCGCTGCAATTCGGCCTGCGGATCACCACCTTCGTCCGCGATACCACCGAACAGGCGTGGGCCGACGCCGAGGCCAAGGTCGCCGAGATGGCGAAAACACACGATCGGAGCGCACCCCGGCGTGCGGCGGTCGGGCAGCAGCGCCTGCTCGACCTGGCGGCGCGCGGCGAAGTGCTCGACGACAACCTCTACACCACCCCGGGCACCGTCGGCGGCGGTGGTGCGGGTACCACGTGGCTGGTGGGTTCCGCCGAGGACGTCGCGAAATCACTGCGCCGGTACCAGGATCTCGGCATCACCCATTTCGTGCTGTCCGATACCCCCTACCTGCCCGAGATCCGGCGCCAGGGCGCCCAGCTCCTGCCGCTGCTCCGCGACTGAGCCGGGCGCACCGGATCAGAGATTCAGCCCGGTTCCGTGGATGCCGTGCTCGTCGATGAGGGCGAGCTCGTCGTCGGTGAGTTCCGGGAACTCGAGCGCCGCGAGATTGTGGTCGAGCTGGGCCGTGCTGCTCGCCCCGATCAGCGCCGAGGTGACCTCGGGCCGCCGCAGCACCCACTGCAGCGCGAGCTGGGCCAGCGACTGTCCCCGGGCCGCGGCGATCTTGTTGAGTTCGGCGGTACGCCGCCGATAGGTTTCGTCGATGGCATCCGGCGACAGGAAGGTGCTGTCGGCCGCCCGGGTGCCCTCGGGGATGCGCTCGAGGTACTTGTCGGTCAGCAACCCCTGCGCGAGCGGCGAATAGACGATGGCGCCGAACCCGTCGCGCCGCGCGGTGTCCAGCAGCCCGTTCTGTTCGGGACGGCGGTCGTAGATCGAATACCGGGCCTGATGGATGAGCAAGGGCACGCCCGCGGCCCGGAGCAGTTCGGCGGCCGCGTGGGCGCGGTCGGGCAGATAGTTGGAGATGCCGACATACAGCGCTTTACCCTGCTGGACCGCGCTGACCAGCGCACCCACCGTTTCCTCCAGCGGAGTCCCGAGGTCGGGGCTGTGGTGGTAGAAGATATCGACGTAATCGGTGCCCAGATCACGCAGACTGTGGTCCAGCGAGGTGAGCAGCGATTTCCGGGAGCCGCCCTTCAGATACGGGCTCGGGCCGATCGGGTTTCCGGCTTTGGTCGACAGGATGAGCTCGTCCCGGTAGGGCGCGAGATCCTTGGCGAGCACCCGGCCGAAGTTCTTCTGCGCCGCCCGATGCGGCGGACCGTAGCGATCGGCATTGTCGAAATGGGTGATACCCAGGTCGAAGGCGTGCAGGACGATCTCACGCTGGGTCGCGAAGGGGTAGTCGGTACCGAATTTCTGCCACAGTCCGAACGAGAACGCGGGCAGGTCGAGGCCGGAGTTGCCGCTGCGCCGGTACGGGACTTTCTCGTAACGCTGCTCGGCGGCGGTGTAGGTCAGGTCGTAGGGGCCATAGCTCATCCGGACAGTTGACCATCCGCGCGGCACCGGGTGCGACGGGTCCGCTCGGCCTGATCGAAATCGTGCGCCGGAACACCCGGACCGCCGGTCTCCCGGCGGCTCGTCACCGAGGTAGCGAACGGGAAGCCCGGACGCGCCTCCCCGGTCCGGTCAGCGCACCTCGCCGGGCTTCGCGCACCGCGCCGGCAGGTTCAGGCGACCCCGCCGTTCACATACAGGACCTGCCCGTTCACCCAGCGGGCCGGTCCGGCCAGGAAGGCCACCATTTCGGCGATATCGGCCGGTTCGCCCAGTCGTTCCAGCGGAGACATCCGGGCGAGCCGGTCGACGGTGTCCGCGTCCTTGCCGTCGAGGAACAGCGGCGTCGCGGTCGGGCCCGGGGCGACCACGTTCACAGTCACCTCGCGCCCCCGCAGCTCGCGCGCCAGAATGAGCGTCATCGCCTCGACCGCGCCCTTGGTGGCCGCATAGGCGGCATAGCCCGGCTGCTGGAGCCGAAGTACCGAGGTCGAGAAATTGATCAGCGCGCCACCGGGGTTCAGTGTGCGAGCGGCCAACTGCGACACGACGAAGGTGCCGCGGACATTGGTGCGGTGCATCCGGTCGAACGCGTCGAGCTCGAATTCGGTCACCGGGCCGAGCAGCATGATGCCCGCGGTATTGACCACCACGTCGAGCCCACCGAACCGTTCGGTGATCTCGGTGAACAGCTCCGCCATCCGGTCGGGATCGGCCACATCTCCGCCCAGCGCGACCGCGTTTCCGCCGCGGCCGGTGATGGCGGAGACGACGTCCTCGGCCCGGCCGGCGTTTCCGGCGTAGTGCACCACCACTGTCATCCCGGCGGCGGCGAGGCGCTCGCCCACGGCCCGTCCGATACCACCGGAACCCCCGGTGACCAGAGCGATGCGATCGGACGACGCGGCCACCCGGACCTCCTGGAGCGACACCGGCGGCGCCCCGGCGGCCCCGCACGAATTCCCTTGTCGATCTTCGCACCGGTCATCGCGAGCGGGCCGCGACACGCAGGCAGGCGCCGGTGACGTCCGAAGCGTGCGCGGGCGTGGCCCGTATCCGCCATCGTGGCCGGGTACGGACCACGGGTGCACACCGGGCACCGAGGCCTTGTCCGGGCCGGCCCGCGACCTTCGCTCATCGTCACTGTGCGACGCCCATGGGAGAAGGCCGCAGCGCCGGCCCGCGAACCGGTCCCGGGTTTCCGTTCGCGGAACTCCGCTACGGCTGTGTCGAGTCAGTGCAGCGGGAAGCCCTGTGCCGCCAGCGATTCGCGCAGCCGGTCGCGACCATTGAGCGCTTTCGCCGACCCCAGCCGGGCCAGGACCCGATCGATCCACGAATGCGCCAGGTCCTGTTCGGCGTAGAACTGCGCGATGCGCTGCTCGTAGTCGTCGATATCGACGAGCCGGGCGGGCGTGTAGGTCTCCTCGTGCAGTACCGCGGCCTGCGGCAGGCGCGGTTTGACCCGGGCGTTCTCCGCCGGATCGGGCCGGCCCACCACCAGACCGACCACCGCGAACACCCCGGACGGCAGTTCCAGTTCCGCGGCCACCTGCTCCGGATTGTTGCGGATCGCGCCGATGTAGACGGTGCCCAGCCCCAGCGATTCCGCCGCGACCAGCGCGTTCTGTGCTGCCAGCGCCGCGTCCAGGAACGCGACATAACTGGATTCCAGGTAGTCGGCCCCGTCCAGTGACGCGCCGCGCTCGGCGGCCAGACCGCGCAGCCGGGCCAGGTCGGCGGTCCACACCAGCAGCAACGGGGCCTGCCGGATCTGCTCCTGGTCACCGGCGAGCGCGGCAAGGCGGGCTTTGCGCTGCGGATCGCGGACCGCGACCACACTCCACACCTGCAGATTGGAGGAGGTGGGGGCGGACTGGGCGGCCGAGATCAGCAGCTCCAGCACGCCGTCCGGCAGCGGATCGGGCAGATAGCGGCGTACCGATCGGTGTTCGTGCAGCACCTGCAGTACCGGATTCCACTCGGCCGGGGCCGCCGGTGCGGGATCACGGTAGCGTTGTGCCACCACCTGGTCCGGAGACGGTGCGGTCTGGGTCATGCTGCCATCGTCGCCGCCGGGGCGCGCCCGGTCAGCGGTTGGCCGCAGCTCGAGCCGAAAACCCGGCCGCACCCGTGCACCCGTCGCTCAGGCCCCGGACAGATCCGCGGAGAGGTCCCTGGCCTCGACACCCTCCGGCAGCTGCACCTCTTCGATCAACTCCGGCCGATCGTCGTACTCGAGCCGCAGGGCCCGGCAGATCGTCGCGTGCATGTCGTAGAGCGCGGTGATGTAGGTGAGTTCGAGGATCTCCTGATCGCTCAGCGCCCCGCGCAGCACCTCGAATACCTCGTCGGGGACCCGGCCGCCGTCGTAGACCAGCCCGTCGGTGTAGGCCAGCACCGCCCGTTCGAGCGGGGAGAAGACATCGCTGATCTGCCAATGCGGTATGGCCGTGATCTTCTCCTCGGGCACCCCCAGCGAGCGCATCTGCTTACAGTGCTGGGAGAACACGAACTGACTGCCGCGGGCGAAACCGGCCCGGCTCTGACCGAGTTCGCGCAGGGCCGGGTCCAGCGTCGCGTTGCGGTAGACGGCGAAACCCCGGACCGCGTGCCGGAACACGTCGGGTGACTGGGCGAACACGGTCCACCAGTCACCGGGGGTGGCATGGACGGTGCCGTGGTCGACGGCCGGATCCTTGTCCGGCCCGAAGAGCCGGTCGTAATAGAACAGGATCCGCTCGTCGGTGACTTCGGCACGGGGTACTTCACGCAACCTGGGCACGGTGGCGCTCCTTTCGGCTCAGTGCGACGCGGGGACGCGGCGGTCGGCGGCGGTCTTCGGTTCGTGCGAGACATCGGCCTCGGTGAAGGTCCGTGTCCAGCAGGCGAATTCAAGCAGTACGCCGTCGGGGTCCTGGAAGTAGAACGAGCGCACGAAGGTGCCCGGGTGCACCTCTCGGGAGACCCCCGCGCGGCTGTCGTCGTGATTGAGCACGCGACTGACCTCGATGCCTTCCGCCCGCAACCGTTCGTAGTACTCGTCGAACTTCTCCGGGGGTACGGCGAAGGCGACGTGGTTCATCGAACCCACCGCGCTCACGAGTTCGCCGGCGTCGGGCAGGCCCTTGGGCGCCGCCACGCCCGGCGCGGCGTCGGGTGCGTCGGCGAGCCAGAAGAAGGCGAGCGTATTGCCGTTGCCGCAGTCGAAGAAGAAGTGCTGCCCCAGATCCCCGGGCAGTTCGATGGTCTTGATCAGCGGCATACCGAGTACACCCGTATAGAAATCGATGGTTCGGCGCATATCGGAGCACACCAGCGCCAGATGGTTGATCCCGCGTAGTTCGTACCTCGGGTCGGTGTCGTTCATCGCAATCCTTCCTATGGGCGACAATGTCGCGTGAGCGGCCGTTGCGCGGTCGCCGCAGGAGCAAAACATGACTTGACAGTCATGTCAGCTTCGGGAATAGTCTGTCCCGTGGCGAAGTCATCTGTCAACAGTTCCCCCGCCTCGGTCGACACCTTGACCCCGCGGGGACGCAAGACGCGTGACGCTCTGCTGGACGCGGCCCGCCGCGTCTTCGAGACGGTGGGATTCCTGGACGCACGGGTGGAACTGATCGCCCAGGAGGCCGGGGTCTCCTACGGCACCTTCTACCGGTACTTCGAATCGAAGGACGATGTCTTCGGAGAACTGAGCAACCGGCTCTTCGAGGATATGCACCGGCGCGAGCCCGCGGCGGCCGATCTCTCCCCCGCCGAACGGCTGATCGCCTCGAACCGGTCCTACTACCAGGCCTATCGGCGCAACGCGCCCATGATGGCGATCATCGAACAGGTCGCGACCTTCAACGAGGAGTTCCGCCGGCTCCGGCACGAGCACCGCCGCCAACTGATCGACCGCACGGCCCGCGCGATCGCCCGCTGGCAGTCCGACGGCCTGGTCCCCGCCGGCCTCGACCCCGAACTGGCCGCCCGCGCCATGTCCGCCATGGTGGACCACACCCTGTACCTGTGGCTGATCCAGGGCGAGGACGCCGACGAGGAGGCGCTGCTCGCGACCCTCGACCAGATGTGCGTCGGCGCCCTCCAGCTCGATCGCGCGCCCTGACGGGCGCAGACGCGTCGTACCGCACGAACCCGGCCTCCTGGTGGGATCTCCCCGTCCGACCCGACACCTCGTTCGCTACGACAGCTCCCACTCCCTGCCGTTTCGAGGAGGCAAGTATTAACTCTTCCCCACGGCTGAAGCCGGGGGATTTCCAGCTCGGACCGCACCACTGACCGCCCAGGAGGGAGGCCCGCAATGTCTTATGTCGTCAGCACTGGCACGGTCGAGTTCTACCGTGGCCGCCAGAATGACAGCGGCGGCGTTCCGGTCGCGGTCTGCGGTGTGCCCACAGTCTTCGCAACTGAAAATCCTTACCTGCAAGGCAAGCCGCTGCTTGGCTCTCGCTCCGCAGCCTGCGCAGGTCATGGTCGTGTACGCGGGCGGAACCTTCACCACCTTCCGCCCCGCCCGCGTGGCACGTTCGATCAGCTCTCGTTTCGCGGCACCGATCGCAGCGTCGGCTGCTTTCCGTGCCATCGTGGAACGGGCGAGGAACTTCGGCTCGAAGTCCTCGACTGCGATGGTCTGATGGCCGGCAACCACACGCCGCGCCCACTGCCGGGCCTCATGCGTGTTCTGCCGAGCGGCTTTCTTGTGCAGCCGGGCGGCCTGGAGTTTCGCCCGCTGGTAGCCCTTCGACGGGGCCTGTCCACGTGGACGCCGCCGCCGGGCCATCTTCCGCTGCGCGGTAGCCAGCTCAGCCGCACATCGACGTCGGTGCCCGAGGTAGGGCAGATCATAGGTGGAATCGGTGGTGGTCGCGGTCGTGCTCACACCCCAGTCGATACCGATCACCCCGACCACTTCCGGCAGCGGTTCACTCTCGCGGCGCACCACGAACGAGCAATACCAATATCCGAGACTGTCCCGATACACCCGCACCGAACTCGGTGCCGACGGCAACTCACGAGACCACACCACCGGGATCGAGACCTTACCCGCCAGACACAACCGCCCCTCTTTGATCGAGAAACCCCGGGTGGTGTATTCCAGCGACGGCAACGCCTTCTTCCGGGTCTTGACCACCGGCCTACCACGGCCTTTCACCCGGAACGAGTGAGCGAGCGCCTGCGCATAGGTGCGCAGCATTTGCTGCTGAACCACCTGCGAACCCGACCGCAACCAGGCATTACGGCCGCGTGCTTCAGTGAGCATTTTCGACAACCGAGAGAAGGTCGGTTTACTCCCGGCGCGCTGTTGGTGCACCGCTTCGTTCCACAGGAACCGGCAGCGATGCCACTCATCGATGAGCGTCCGCTCCGCGACCACGCCGGGACGCAGCCGATAGGTATAGCGAACAACTTCCCCCATGACCGGCAAAATACAGCATGGACGTATCCCATTCGAGTGCCAACGTCATCGGCGTCGAACACCACCATCGTCCCCCGCGACAACCACCACGTCGTGTCGTGCCCGAAATACCAGCGACCCGTCATCGGCGGACGCATTGAACAACACCCCGAGCAGCACATTCGCGAAGCCTGCGACGAACGAGATACACACGTCATCAAGCCGGAAACCATGCCGACCACATGCACCCACTCGTCCCATACGAGCCGCAGTTCGGGATCCACCGCCTGGTCAAACAGATCAAGGGCCGCTCTTCCCGCACCCTGCGAGCCGAGTCCCCCACCCTCGAGTCTCGCTTACCCACCCGGTGGACCAACTCGTACTTCGTCGCCACTGCCGGCGGCGCGACCTCGGAGGTAGTGAAACGCTATGTCGAGAACCAGAAGAACGCTCAACTCCGAATCCTCCCCACGGCTGAAGCCAGGGGTTTCCTCGGAGCTCTTTCGATGACAACGGATTCGCGACCCGGCACGGACGCGCCGCCGCGCGGCCCGCTCGAGGGCTATCGTGTCCTGGAACTGGGCACGCTCATCGCGGGGCCCTACTGCGGCCGGCTGCTCGGTGACCTCGGCGCGGACGTCATCAAGATCGAAGCGCCGGATCGGCCCGACCCGCTGCGCGAATGGGGTCAGGCCGAGGGCGGCCACCAGTATTTCTGGACGGTCCACGCCCGCAACAAGCGTTGTGTAGGTATCGACCTGCGGACCGACGCGGGCCGCGAGATCTTCCTCGACCTGGTTCGCACCGCCGATGTGGTGGTGGAAAGCTTCCGGCCGGGGACCTTGGAGCGCTGGGGACTCGGCTACGACGTACTGGCCGCGGTCTCCCCCGGACTGGTACTCGCCCGGGTGTCGGGCTACGGCCAGACCGGACCCTATGCCTCCCGGCCGGGCTACGCCTCGGTCGCCGAGGGCGTCAGCGGTCTGCGGCATCTCAACGGGTTTCCCGGCCAGGCCCCGCCCCGCATCGCCCTGTCGCTGGGCGACAGCCTCGCCGGAATGTTCGCCTTCCAGGGCGTCCTGGCCGCCCTGCTGGTGCGGGAACGCACCGGTCGCGGGCAGATCGTCGACGCGGCCCTCACCGAGGCATCCCTCGCGATCCAGGAATCCACGGTGCCCGATTACCACAAGACCGGGCATATCAGGCAGCCGTCGGGGACCCGGCTGGACCGGATCGCGCCGTCGAATCTGTACCGCGCCAAAGACGGTCTGTGGGTCATCATCGCGGCCAACCAGGACACCGTGTTCGGGCGGCTGGCGGCAGCCATGGGCCGGCCCGAACTCGCGACCGACCCGCGCTATGTCGACCACACCGCGCGCGGCCGCAATCAGGACGAACTGGACGAGATCATCGCCGCGTGGGCGGTGGAGTACACCGCCGCCGAACTCATCGACCTGCTCGCCGCGGCCGGTGTCGTGGCCGGACCGGTCAACACCGTCGCCGAGGTGATGGCAGACCCGCAGTTCCTCGCCCGCGACCTGTTCGTCGATCACCGTGATCCCTCGGTCGAGCCCGCCGACCCCGGATACGACCCGGTACCGGTGAAAGGTGTCGGCGTGGTACCCAAATTGAGCGAGACACCGGGCGGTGTGCGCTGGGGCGGGCCCGGCCGCCCGGGTACCCACACCGATGAGGTCCTGGGCGAAATCCTCGGCTACGCCGCGGACCGGCTCGGCGAACTGCGCGCACAGGGAACGATCGCATGACCGCCCCGGCCCAGGTCGATATCCGCGAGGTCGGGCCGCGCGACGGCCTGCAGATCGAGGCTCCCATCACCACCGAGGCCAAACTCGGACTGATCGCGGCCCTGGCGGCCACCGGGGTCGGCCGGATCGAGGTCACCTCGTTCGTATCCCCGCGCGCCATACCGGCGCTCGCCGACGCCGAACTGGTCGCCGCGCAGCTGCACCGCTGGCCGGACGTGACGTTCTCGGCTCTGGTCGCCGGACTCGGCGGGGTCCGGCGGGCGCTCGCCGCGGGCGTGACCCGGCTCGAGTACGTGGTCTCGGCCTCCGACGGTCACAGTGTCGCCAATGTCGGCCGGACCAGCGAGGAGTCGATCGCACTGATCGGCCCCGTCGCCGAGATGGTCCACCGCGCGGGCGGCGAGCTGGAGGTGATCATCGCGATCGCCTTCGACTGCCCCTTCGACGGACCCACCCCGCCGCACCGGGTCGCCGAGATCGCGGCGCGCGCCCGGGCGGCCGGCGCCGACAGTCTCTCCGTCGCCGACACCGTCGGCACGGCCACCCCGCGCCGGACCGCCGAGATCGTCGACCTCGTCCACGCCGCGGTCCCCGGCGTGGAGATCGGACTGCATCTGCACAACACCCGGGGGCAGGGCCTGGCGAACGCGTGGTCGGGTTATCTGCACGGTGTCCGCCGATTCGACGCCGCGGCAGGCGGTTTCGGCGGTTGTCCCTTCGCGCCGGGCGCCGGCGGCAATATCGCCACCGAGGAACTGGTCTACCTGTTCGAGGACAGCGGAATCGCCACCGGCATCGACCTGCCCGCGACCCTCGCCGCCGCGGCCCTGGCCGCCGAACTGCTCGGCCGGGCCGCCGACAGCAATCTGCTCCGCGCCGGTGGGCGCCTGCACCCCTCGTCCACGCCCGGACGCCGAACATCGCCGGAGGCCGTGCCACCGGCCGTGCCGAAAGAAGAGGACATCCGATGAACGACCTGGCCGACCGTTTCTTCGCCGCCGTCAGCGCGGGCGATGAAGCGACCCTGACCGAGCTGTACACTCCCGACGCCCGGATCTGGCACAACGACAAGGGCACCGAGGAGACCGTCACCGAGAATCTGCGGGTCCTGCGCTGGCTCTCGCGCACCCTCGTGCATATGCGCTACGAGGACATCCGCCGGTACCCGCTGCCCACCGGCTTCGCCCAGCAACACGTGCTGCGCGGCGAACTCCCCGGACACGGTCCGCTCGAGGTGGCGGCATGCCTGTTCGTCGAGGTCCGTGACGGGCGCATCGCCCGCATCGACGAATACGTCGATTCGGCGGCGACCCTGCCGCTGCGCGAGTTCACCACCGGCCGGAAGGGATGACGACGATGGACACCCGGCTCACCGAACTCACCGCGCGGATGCGCGGATTCATCGACGACGAGGTCATCCCCCGGGAACCGGTACTCGCCCGCGACGACGACAGCGCCGGGCAGGCGCTCGCCGGTCTGCGCGCACGAGCGAAGGAACTCGGTATCTGGGCACTCGGCCATCCCGCCGAGGTGGGCGGCGGCGGTCTGCCGTTCCTCGATTTCGTCTACCTCAACGAGATCATCGGCCGCTCCGAGTTCGGGCAGCTGGCGGTCGGCTCGGTCACGATGCAGGACACGATCATGCTCCATCTGCACGGCACCGAGAAGCAGCGCCGGCGCTGGATCCCCGGACTGGTGTCCGGGGATATCCTGCCCTCGGTCGGGCTCACCGAGCCCGAGGTCGCGGGCTCGGACCCGACGCTGATCGAGACCCGCGCCGTAGCCGACGGCGACAGCTGGGTGATCAACGGGCACAAATGGTTCACCACCGGCGCGGAGCAGGCGGCGTTCTGCACCGTGTTCGCCCGCACCGAACCCGACAGCGAGCCCCGGCACGCCCGGATCAGCGCGATCATCGTGCCGATCGATACGCCGGGTTTCGAGATCGTACGCTCGATCCCGACGATGGGGCACGACCCCAGCGATCACTACGAGGTCCGTCTCACCGACGTCCGCGTCCCCCTGGAAAATCTGCTGGGCGAGCGCGGTAAGGGCTTCGCGGTGGCCCAGGACCGGCTCGGTGCCGGCCGGATCTTCCACGGTATGCGCTGGCTCGGCCAGGCCCAGCGCGCCTACGAACTGATGTGCGCCCGGGCCAACACCCGCTTCGCGCACGGGTCGCTGCTCGCGGAGAAGGGCGAGATCCACCGCTATATCGCCGAATCCGCCGCCCAGATCCACGCCGCGCGACTCATGACCCTCGACGCCGCGCGGGCGATGGATGCCGGCGAGGACCATCGCGTACGTGTCGGACTGGTGAAGTTCTGGGGCGCCCGGATGCTGCACGATGTCATCGATCGCGCCATCCAGGTACACGGCGCGCTCGGCCTCACCGCCGATACTCCGCTGGAGCGGATGTACCGGCAGGCGCGGTACGCGCGCGTCTACGACGGCCCCGACGAGGTCCACCGGATGTCCACCGCGCGGCGCCTGCTGCGCGACCCCGGGGCCGCACCGTGGCTGTGACGACGCCACCGGCCACCCTCGCCGAGGGGCTACGTGCCGTCCTCGCCGCCGCCACCGGCACCGAACTCACCGCCACCGAGGTGCGCCGGCTCACCGGTGGCGCCAGCCGCGAGATCTATGCGGTGCGCGCCACCGACCACACCGGCCACGAGACCACCGCGGTGCTGCGCCGGGATCCGCCCGGCCGGGGTCAGGCCGACCGGATGCGCGCCGAAGTGGCGTGTCTGCGCGCCGCGGCGGCGGCCGGGGTGCCGGTCCCCGAGGTACTCGCCTCCGGGGACACCGCGCCCGGTATCGACGTCCCGTATCTGGTGATGAACACCGTCCCCGGCGAGTCGATCCCGCGCAAGCTGCAGCGTGATCCCGACTTCGCCGCTGTCCGTATGCATCTCGCCGAGGATTTCGGTTACGTCCTGGGGCTGGTCCATCGCACACCGGTGACGGCACTCACCATGCTGGACGACCGCGACCCGCTCGACGCCATCGAAAAAACCTATCGCGACCTGGCCGAACCCCGGCCCGTGGTGGAGATCGGCCTGCGCTGGCTGCGGGACAACCGGCCACCCGATCGGGCGGCCGGGCTCGTGCACGGCGATTTCCGGCTCGGCAACCTGCTGATCGACGGCGACGGTATCCGGGGCGTACTCGACTGGGAATTGGCCCATCTCGGCAACCCGATCGAGGATCTGGGCTGGCTCTGCGTTCGCGCCTGGCGTTTCGGTGCGGCGGCACCGGTGGGCGGGCTCGGCACCAGAGATCAGCTCCTGGACGGCTATCAGCGCGCCACCGGTGACCGGCCGTCGATGGCCGAACTGCACTGGTGGGAAGTTTTCGGCACACTGAAATGGCTGGTGTTGAGCCGGTTCCAGGCCGAACGCCATCTCGGCGGCGCCGAACATTCGCTCGAACTGGCCGCCATCGGGCGCCGGGTCTGCGAATCGGAGTACGATCTGCTCGACGTTCTCGGCCTGCTCGACGCCGTCCCCGGCGACAGCGCACCGCAGGCCCCGGCGCCCACGGCTCACGATCGACCGGATCTCACCGAGATCCTCGATCTCGTTACGGAAACACTCACCGGGGAGATCGGCCCGGCCCTGCCGGAGGACGCCACCGCCCAACGCTATCTGCTGCGTATCTGCGCTTCGCTGCTGCAGATCGGCGGCCGGGAACTACGAGCCGGTGCCGGGCCCACGGATCGGGTGCACGAGATGCTGCGCACCCTGGACTGTCCCTCCGAGGCGGTGCTGGCCGAACGGCTCCGTTCGGGCGCTCTCACGGTGGCGGACCCACGGGTCCGCGACACCGTGAACGCCGCGGTCGAGGCGAGGCTGCGGGTGTCGAACCCGCGCCGGCTCGGCTGACCCGACCCCGCTCACGCCGCCGGGAGCCCGATACCAGGGGCCCCCGGCGGCGCATTGTCGTACCGGCACATCGCGCATCTCACGTCGAAGGACCCGGTGACGGCTGTACAGCCGTCATCGGGTCCTTCGTCTGTCCCGTGCACCGGATCACCCGTGCAGCGAGGCCGGCCGGGCGGTGTGTCCACCCGGCCGGCCCCGTTCCCTCATCCCTCGGGTGAGAACCGCTCGCGCAGCTCTCGTTTGAGGATCTTGCCGGTCACATTCTTCGGAAGCGCGTCCACGAACTCGACGCGCCGCGGCACCTGGAAACCGGCGAGGTGCTCCCGGCAGCCGGCGATGATGTCGGCGGCCGCCACGGTCACTCCGGCCCGCGGCACCACGACCGCGCAGACCACCTCGCCCCACGTCTCGTCGGGTACCCCGATCGCGGCGGCCTCGGCGACCGCGGAATGCCGGTAGAGTGCCTGCTCCACGGTGAGCGAGGCGACGTTCTCGCCACCGCTGATGATGAGGTCCTTCTTCCGGTCGACGATGTAGACGAAACCCTCGTCGTCCTGGCGGACCAGATCCCCGGTGCGGAACCAGCCGTCGGTGAACGCGGCCTCCGTCGCCTGCGGATCGTTCCAGTAACCGACCGTCACCTGATCGGCCCGCACGACCATCTCACCGATCTCGCCGCGCGCGACATCGGCGAATTCGTCGTCGACGACCCGGATATCGGCCAGCCGCATCGGTTTACCCGCCGACATCAGCAGGCCCGTTTCGCCGGCGGCCGCCCGGCGATGCGCCGCGGCATCCAGATGCAGCACATTGCCCGCGAGTTCGGTCATACCCATGCCCTGGTAGAAGTCGCAGCCGAACCGCTGCAACCCCTCCCGCAGCACCGCGGCCGGAATCGCCGCGGAGCCGTAACCGACCGCCTGCAATGTGGTCAGCGCGCTGGTGTCCAGCGCGGGGTCGCGGAGCAGGAAGCTGATCATCGTCGGTGCCAAACCGGTTTGGGTGACCTGCCATTCGTCCACCAACCGGAGGAAGGTGGCGTTGTCGTAGGTCCGGAGGAACCCGACGGTGGCGCCCAGCAGATGGTTGACCAGCGTGACGTATCCGCCGACATGGCACAGCGGGAAGCAGAACAGGAACACCGTGTCCTCGGGCAGGTCCCACTGCAGGGCCGACGAAGTGACCCCGGCGAGCAGGTTGCGATGACTGAGCATCACGCCCTTCGGGGTGCCGGTGGTCCCGCTGGTGTACACCAGCCAGGCGGTATCGTCGGCCGCCGGACGTACCGGCGGCTCCACGGCCGCCGCCCCGCCCACGAATTCCTCCCACGGCGTGGCCGTTTCGACGGGACCGCCGATCGAGACGACGGTGTGCACGCTGGGGATCTCTTCCCGGATCCGGGCCACCAGGTCGGCGAATTCCGCGGCGACGATCAGCACCGTGGCGCCCGAGTGCCGCAGCAGTGCCGCCACCTGATCCGGATGGGACCGGAAGTTCAGAATGGTCAGCGCCATACCGGCCATCGGCACGCCGTAGTAGCAGTCGAAGTACTCCGTGCAGTTGGCGGAGAGGATGGCGACCCGGTCACCGGGCGCGGCCACACCCAGCAGGGCGTTGGCGAGCCTGCGGCTGCGATCGCGCAGGTCCCGGTAGTCGATCTGTTGGTCTTCGAACCGCAACGCGATACGGTCCGGATGTTTACGTGCGCCGTATTCGACGATGTCACCGACCAGCACGGGTGCTGCTCCCTTCCCACCGCGGCATCGCGATCGTGTCCATACCCGTCCTCATCTGATCGCCAGCGGATTGATCGGCGAGCCGATGCCACGTGTGAACTGCAAGGGTGGGCCGGCATAGAAGAAGTCGTAGCGGCCGTCGGCGGCACACGCCTCGGACAGGTCCTCGAAGTCGAGCATCTCGGCGAGGGTCAGGCCCATATCCCGGATGAGCACCATATGCAGTTCGAACGCCGACCCCGGATTCTCGCCGGGCATCACCTCGACGGCCCAGTTGTCCGACCCGACCACTGCCACATCGCGCTCCCGCAGCCAGGTCGCACAGTTCAGACTCAGTCCCGGCTCTCCCGCCATGAACCCGGCGGCATCGCCGTCGGACAGGAACTTCTTGCGCCAGCCCGTCCGGATCAGCAGGATATCGCCCGCGCCGATCGTGACCCCCTGGGCCGCGGCGACCTCGTCGAGTTCGTCGGGGCCGATCGCGGTGCCCGCCTCGAGCCAGTCCACGCCGCAGGCCTTCGCGATATCGAGCAGGACACCGCGCCCGGCGATGCCGCCCGCCTGGGTGTGGATACCGCATTTGGCGGCGCCTTTGACCGAGACGCCGTCCCCGGCGAAGCCGTTGTAGAGCTGGTCGTCGTAGTGCACGTGGGCGAGCGAATCGTATTGCGAGCCTGCCTGCAGCGGCATGAAGACGTAATCGTCGGCCCATTTGAATCCGCCGGGAAGCACCTGCTCCTGACCGTTCTCGGACATGAGCCGGATGGGGTTGATACGCAGGCCGCCCGGCTGCGGACCGTCACCGTCGAGGGGGATCCCCAGAGGGAAGACCTCGCCGGTCCGGATCAGGCCGGCCGCGGCGGCAACCCGCTGCGGCGTGATGAGATTCGTGGTCCCCCGCTCGTCGTCGCTCCCCCAGCGACCCCAGTTGCTCACTTCTCGCCCGAGCGCGCGCATATCGGGAACTGCAGGCACCGATGCCTCCTGACTCACTGATAATGACGTGACAGTCATGTCAACTTCCGTGGCAAGTGTGATTGCTGACACGCCCCCTGTCAAGAGTCCGCTGTCGCCAGGTCAGCGCCGGACCGGGTGACGACCAGTGCCGCGGCGTCGGAGGTGGGGGTCCTCGGTGCCGTGACACATTGCCGTCCTCGCCGGGGCGTAGCCCCCGGCGGCATGCCCCGCCGGTCGTGCCGTACACAAAACACCCGCCGGGAGGCGATCCGGTCACCTCCCGGCGGGTGCGAAGATATGCGACCCCAGCCGGACCGAATTCGGCGAGAGGGGAGCCACCCGCCGACGCCGGAGCAGCTACCCGGGTCGAAACCGGGCGCGTTCGCGGGCCGACGGCCTACCAGCCTCCGATGTGTATGATCCGGTCCAGATCAGTGCGCGCGGCCGGCTTGAAATCGGTCCCCTTCGTGTAGGCGACCGGTAGCAGCGCCCCCTGGGACACCGTGTCGTACGGGATTCCCAGGATGTCGGCGGCCTCGCGCTCGTAGCTCAGATGCAAAGTGGTCCAGGCCGTACCGAGTCCGCGGGAACGCGCGGCCAGGCAGAAGCTCCACACCGCCGGGAACAGCGACGACCAGTGGGAGGCGCTCTGCGCACCCGAGGCCCCGTCCACCCGCCCCTCGATGCAGGGCACGAGCAGAGTGGGCACCTCGCCCATCTTCTCCGCCAGGTAGGTCGCCGAACTCGCGATACGCTGCCGGCCGGCGTCCTCCGGGGAGCCCGAACCGGTCTGGTTTCCGGGGAAGTACTTCGACGCCGCATAGCGTTCGAAAGATTTCCGGTACAGCTCCCCCAGCCCGCGCTTGCGTTCGGCATCGGTGACCACGACCCAGTGCCAGCCCTGCCGGTTCGAACCGCTCGGCGCCTGGACCGCCAGTTCGATACACTCCCGCACGACCTCGAGCGGGACCTCACGCTCGAGGTCGAGGCGCTTGCGCACAGCCCGGGTAGTGGACAGCAGTTCATCGGTCGACAGGTCCAGCTCTATCGGCACAATTACCCTTTCGATCGGACCGGATACAGCACCCGGCTCGGAGTCGGTTCCGCCTCGAGGCTAATCGAGTCGGCTGACCCGAGAGCCGCGCCCGCACCGAAGCATCGATGCCCGATTTGCGATAGTTGATTACCGCAAGCAACTGATCTATTTTTAGTTAGCGTAGTGAACTAACCACTGTTTGGAGCCACCGTGCCAGTCTCAGCCGATACCACACAGAACCTTCTCGGTGAGATGTTCCTCATCGGCCGTGCCCTCCGGAGCACACTGGCCCATTCCGACGCGGGCCGGCTGCTCCCCGGCGGGCTCGGCGTCCTGTCCACCCTCGAGACGGCGGGACCCTGCCGGCAGGTGGGCCTCGCGGCCGACCTCCGTATCACCCCGTCGGCAATGAGCCGGCACATCACCGAACTGGCCGCCGCCGGTTACATCAGCCGCGAGGCCGATCCCAGCGACGGCCGCGCCAGCCTGGTCCGGCTGACCCCCGAGGGCCAGGATCTGCTGCACCGCGTCCGGGCGTTGCACACCCGGCACCTCCAGGAAACCCTCGGCGATTGGACCGAGGACGACGTGGAACAGGCCTATCAGGTGATGCGCCGCCTCCGGAATTCACTCAACTCCCGGGACCGCTGTGGCACGGCGGACGAGAACCCGCAGGTTTCGAAAGAGAGAGCCGATGTCTGACACCGAGGCGCCAGCCTCTCGCGATCCGCTCGCCATGAGCCATCGCGAAATCCTCGAAGCGATGACCGGTCTGCTGGCGGCGCTGTTCACCGCGCTGCTCAGCACGACCATCGTCGCCAACGCCCTGCCGACCATCATCGGTGATCTGCAGGCTTCGCAGACCGCCTATGCCTGGGTCATCACCACCGCTCTGCTCACCAACGCGGCCTCGACGCCGATCTGGGGGAAGCTGGCCGACCTGTTCAACAAGAAGACGCTGGTGCAGCTGGGCATCATCATCTTCGTGGTCGGCTCGGTGATCGCCGGTTTCGCCCACGATGTGGGGCTGCTCCTGGCCGCTCGCGCGTTGCAGGGTGTCGGCATGGGCGGGCTGACCGCGCTGGTCGTCGCCATCATCGGCAGCATCATTCCGCCGCGCGAACGCGGGCGGTATTCCGGTTACATGGGCGCGGTCATGGCGGTCTCCATGACCGGCGGACCGATCCTGGGCGGCGTCATCGTGGACAGCCCGCTCGGCTGGCGCTGGTGCTTCTTCATCTGCATCCCGCTCGCCGTGATAGCGCTGCTCCTCCTGCAGCGCACGCTGCGGCTGCCGACGACCCGCAAAGAGGGCGTCAGCATCGACTGGCTCGGCGCCACCCTGCTCACCGCGGGCGTCTCGGTGCTGTTGATCTGGGTCTCCTTCGCCGGTAAGGCCGGGTACTACGAGTGGTGGTCCGTCGAATCGGCGCTCTACGTCGGCGGCGGTGTACTGCTGTTGGCGTTGACGGTGCTCGTCGAATCGCGGGTGAAGGATCCGGTCATCCCGCTGAAGATCGTCACCGAGCGCACCACCGCGCTGGCCATCCTCGCTTCGGTCGCCGTGGGCGTCGGTATGTTCGGCGCCACCACGTTCCTCGGCCAGTACCTGCAGACCGCCCGCGGCTACTCCCCCACCGCGGCGGGTCTGCTGTCCTCGCCGATGGTGGCCGGGATGCTCGTCGCCTCGGTGATCTCTGGTCAGCTGATCACCCGATTCGGCAAGTGGAAGAGCTTCGTCGTCACCGGCGCGGCCCTGCTGGTGGTCGGATTCGCCCTGCTGTCCACCGTCGACCATGCCACGAACATCTGGCTGATCGGCGCCTTCATCACCGTGACCGGCGCAGGTGTCGGCATGATGATGCAGAACCTGGTGCTGGCGGTCCAGAACACCGTGAGCGTGCAGAACATCGGCGCGGCGTCCAGCAGCGTCGCCTTCTTCCGTACCTTCGGCGGCGCCATCGGCGTCTCGGTCCTGGGTTCGGTGCTGGCGACCAGGGTGAGCGAACTGTCCACCGCCCGCTTCGCCGAACTCGGCATCCACACCACGTCGTCGGGCAGCGGCAACCTCGACCTGGCGGCGCTGCCGGCTCCCATCGCCGAGATCGTCCGCTTCTCCTACGGTGACGCCACCGGCCGGATCTTCCTGATCGCCGCCGTGACCTGTGTCGTGGCGCTCATCGCCGCGGCGCTGCTGCCGAACCGCCCACTGCGGCGCACGATCGATATCGAGCCGACCGCCGATCCCGCGGCCGCCACCGATATGGGGACCGAGGATCGGGTGCCCGACGATCTGGCCGACCTCGAACGCACACCCGCGGCAGCCGATCCCGTGGGCAGGCACCATGCCGCCGTCGCCGAGGATGCCGACGATCCGCGGACCGAAGCGTCCCCGGTACCCGTCGGCGCGCTGACCGCGCAGGCGCCGGCCGGACAGAACGGTCACGGTGTGTACGGCCCGGCCGTCAGCGCACAGATCTCGCTGCCGACCGCCCGGTACCCGGGGACCGGTGACGAGAGCGGTGCCTTCCACGGGCACATCACCCGCGAGGACGGACGCCCCGTGCCTGGTGCGGCACTGACCCTGATCGACCAGCGCGGACACCAGGTCGCGCGGGCGAGCGGGGCCGGCGACGGCGGGTATACCGTCACCGCCCCCGGGCCGGGCAGTTATGTGCTGATCGTCTCGGCGCCCGGTCACCGGCCGACCGCGGTCAATGTCGCGCATGCCGCGCAGCCACAGCGCATGGACTTGACTCTGTCCGGGCTCGGCGAGCTGTCGGGCACCGTCCGCTCGACCCGCGGTGGTGCGCCACTGGCCGGTGCGACGGTAACGGTGACCGACCAGTACGGCGAGGTCGTCGCATCGGCCGCCTCCGGCGAGGACGGCGCATATTTCTGCCACGGCGTGGTTCCCGGCACCTACACACTGGTGGCGGTCGCCGAGCACATGCGCCCGAGCGCGACCGCGCTCACCGTGCCCGACAGCGGCCGGATGCGGCACGATATCGAGCTCGCGCCGATGGCGGTACTGAGCGGTTCGGCCCGGGCCGACGGCGGTCGGCCGGTGACCGATATCCAGATCACCGTCCTCGATGCCACCGGGGATGTGGCCGCCACCGCGCGAACCGACGAGCAGGGCCGCTACACCGTGCCCGATCTCCCCGAGGGCCGGTACACGGTCGTGGCCCGCGGCTATCCGCCGGTCACCGGGCAGATCAGCGTTTCCGGCGAAGAGGTCGGCTACGACGTCGAACTCGGGTACGGAACCGACGGGCAGGAGTAACCCGCCGCGTACCCCGAAGGGCTTGTCGTCCCCTCTCCGACAAGCCCTTCGGCCGCGGCCGGCTCTCGATCATGGCTGTGCTCGCCAGTGGTCGCACCGCATTCCGTGCCACGAGGTTTCAGCGAGTGACAGCGGGCGATTCCCGGTCTCTTCCAGCGCATTCCCACCGTCGACACCCGAAACCGTCTGCGCGATGGATTGATCGGCCGCCGGGTGGATCCGACCGCGCCGCCACAGGTCGCGTCCGCGCTGTCGGCGCGGGGTGAAAGTCCGGCGGTCCTGCTGAACGCCACGGCCGCCCGGGCAACACGGATATCGTGCGCAGCCGGAAAGAATCCGACGCCGGGCGTTTCCGACCGCTCCCGTTCACACCCCGATCTCGACGCGACCGGCGCAGTGTATTGGTGACCCTACCGTGACTTCGGTCGGGAAAGTTGATGGTTTCTTGTCTGGCGCCGACCTTGCGAGCGGCGAAAACTGATAATGCTGTGCGAATTGATATCCGTGGTTCCACCCCGACCGAAGGATGTGCAATGTCAAACAGAGTCACCAAGATCTTCGCCGCGACCGCGATGGTCCTGTCCCTCGGCGCCTTCGCGGCTCCCATCGCGTCCGCCACCCCGGCTGCCACTCCGATCGAGGGTTCCGTCGTCATCGGGATCTGTGTCCCCCTGGGAAGCGCCACAGTCTGTATTTGAGCTCCCGCGATTTCGGAGCACATCCACTCACGGGAAACGGTGCCTCGGCGTGGATATCGTGCCGCGGCGCGGGCGGGCACGGTTCTGGTGGATCGCCCTATACCCGAATATCGAGCCAACTGGAAGAGCGCACGTTGCTCGTCGAGGAGCGTGCGCCGGGATGAGCAGGTCGCCCGCCCCGGGTGACCTGCTCATCCGTTTCAGCGGGCCGTCTCGCCCGCCGTTGGGCCGATATGGCGCCGAGGCGAAAGCTCTCGGGCATCCCGGCCGATCGACCGGCGTCGAGCCCGGTCGGCCACGCGAGAACCTCAGAACATCATCATCATGATCATCATCATCATGAAGGTCATAAAGAAGTTGTTGGACATCTCGAACCTGCTTCCGTCGAACCGAACCGCCCGGACACGACGCCGGACGCAGCAGCGGCATGCATGCCGTTGTTGAACGGTACGATATTCAACGGCTTAAATTTCGGGCCGACGGCTTCCCGTTGCCGGGAACACGAAACCGGCTGCGCGGCATCGGTTCCGCGTCGACCGCGGCGGCGGCAGTCAGTGCGGCGAAGGGCTCTTCAGGTGCGCGTCGAAAAAGGCGAAAACGCGTCGCCAGGCGTCCGCGGTGGCCTCCTCGTGGTAACCGAGACCCGCGACCCGCAGTACGGGCTCGGCGGGAAGCCGGTTGGCGAACGCGTGGGTGACCCCGGAATAGGTCTTGACGTCATGGGCGACGCCGTAGTCGTCGAGTATCCGTTCCAGCCGGTGTGCGCGGCCGATATTGATCGGATCCAACCGGCCGTAGCTGGCGACGATCGGGCAGCTGCCCCGCAACATCTCCGCGTAGTTGCCCCGGCTGGTCGGATAGAAGGGAGCGGCGGCGTCGAAGCCGCGGGGCGCGGTGAGCAAGGCGAAACCACCACCCATACAGAAACCGGCCACTGCGACCCGGCCGGTGCACGAGGAATCGTCGCGTATCCGCCGCAGCGCGGCGAGGATATCGCGCACCGCCCTGCCCTCACCGGTGAACAGCAGATCGCGGAATACGCCGGGCACACAGCGCGGCCCACGGGAGAACAGGTCCGGCGCAATCACCAGATAGCCTCCGTCGGCCAGCATGCGGGCATTGCGACGCAGGTCGGCGGTCAGCCCCACCGCATCGTGCAGCAGCACCACCGCGGGCCACGGCCCCGGACCCTCGGGCGTCTCCCATACGGCGTCGATATCGCCGTCGGGTGCGGGCACCTCGATCATCGTCATCGGCGGTCACCTTCTGTTCGATCCGGAACTCTCGCAGACAACAGCGACAGCGAGTCCAGTGTCGCATCACCGTGTCGCATGCTCGCGGACCTCGCCTGTGCGGCGGGGCCGGCTGCCGCCCCGAGACGGCAGTCGGCCCGTACCCGGCGCCCGGACACGCACGGGGCGGATCAATCGTGTTCGGCCGCACCGACGATCTCACCGGTGTTCGCGTCCACTGTCACCTCGTACTCGACGCCCGCCGAGGTCACGACTTCCACCTCCCACACCGGTCCGCGGTGCTCGGTCTCGAACTCGGCCGCCACCGCCCTACTGTCCGGGACCGCGGCCACCGCGGCGTCCATGGCCTGGATGCGATCGATCCCGGGGTCGGCGACCAGAGACCACTCCGCTATCGGGCGATCGAGGGCGACGGTGCCGTGCGGCGGGGTGTGCCCGAGGGCAACGGTGGCGACGCCGACGGCGGCACCGGCGACCACGGCCACGACCGCGGCGCCGATGAGAATCCAGCGCAGACCGGCGACCGCGTGACGAATAACGCTTGCCATGGTGAAACCTCCTGAGTGGGTGTACGTCCCGAATGTGGTCATCACTGTGGCAAGCCGATACTGAAGGTGACCTGAAGTCACCTGAAGAATATTTCAGGGAGCGTCTGACACCCTGGGTGGATGCGTCTGCTGATCGTGGAGGACGAGAAACGGCTCGCCCTCGCACTGGCGAAAGGATTGTCGGCCGAGGGTTTCGCGGTCGACGTCGTGCACGACGGGGCCGAGGGACTGCACCGCGCCACCACCACCGAGTACGACCTGATCATCCTGGACATCATGCTGCCCGGTATGAACGGCTATCGGGTGTGCGCGACACTGCGCGCCGCGGGTCACGAAACACCGGTGCTGATGCTCACCGCCAAGGACGGTGAGTACGACGAGGCCGAGGGTCTGGACACCGGCGCCGACGACTACCTCAGCAAACCGTTCTCCTATGTGGTGCTGGTGGCCCGGATCCGGGCGCTGCTGCGCCGTCGCACCCGCGGCGGTGCGCGCGCTCTACGGGTCGGCGATCTGGTGGTCGATCCCACCACTCACGGCTGCCGGCGCGGAGACCGCGAGATAGCCCTGACCGCCAAAGAATTCGCGGTACTGGAACACCTGGCCGTACGCGCCGGGGAGGTCGTGTCCAAAGCCGATATCCTGCAACATGTCTGGGACTTCGCCTACGACGGCGACCCGAATATCGTCGAGGTCTACATCAGCACCCTGCGCCGCAAGATCGATACACCCTTCGGCTGCCGGACCATTCTGACGGTACGCGGCGCGGGATACCGCTTGGCGGCCGAGCGTGGGTGAGCGAGCGCGCCGCCGCGGCGCCTGGTGGAATTCGGTCCGGGCGCGGACCACGACCGCGGCCACCGTGGTGGTCGCGATCGCCCTGACCGCCACCGGGCTCATCCTGCTCGCGGCCCTGCGCGGCAATCTGGTCGAGAGCGCGGATCTGCAGGCCGCGAACACCGCGCGTGATATCGCCGGCCAGCTCGAGGCGGGAACGCCGCTCGCGCAACTTCGACTGCCGGATCCCGACGACGAACCGGTGCAGGTTGTCTCGGCGGACGGGCGGGTACTGGCCGCCGACGAGGAACTGCAGGGCCGGGCCCCGATGGCCGGCTTCGGGCCGAATACGGAGGCACGGTCCCGAGACGGCGAGGATTCCGCGGACGACGAATCCGACGAGGCAGCGGACGAAGACGACGACGAATCCGAATCGGAATCCGAGGACGAGGACGAGGACGAGGACGAGGACGAGTCACCCCGCCCCGGGGACACCGCGTCCGGCCTCGGCACCGTTGGCGCGGCCGGCTCCGGCGAGACGGGAACCACACGGGCCGTCGGTGCTCCCGCGGCCACCGAACCGGTGTTCGGGCAGACCGAACTGGCAGTGGGTGATTCCGGGCCCGACAGCTATCGCGTCGCCGCACTCGGTACCACCGCCTCTGACGGGCAACCGGTCACCGTCTACGCCGGCGCGTCCCTGGATACCGCCGACAGCGCGGTCGCCGATGTGCGGCGGGCGATGCTGATCGGCCTGCCGGTGCTGCTCGCTGTGGTCGCCGCAATGACCTGGCTGGTCACCCGGTGGGCGTTGCGGCCGGTGGAGTCCATCCGGTCCGAACTCGCCGAGATCATGCACGGCGACCTGTCGCGCCGGGTCCCCGAACCCGCCGCCCGCGACGAGATCGCCCGGCTGGCGGTCACCACCAACGACACGCTGGCGGCGCTGGAGCAGTCCGCGGAACGTCAGCGCCGGTTCATCGCCGACGCAGCACACGAACTGCGCAGTCCGATCGCCAGTCTGCGCACCCAACTCGAAGTGGCACAGGCGCATCCGGGGTTACTCGAGCTCGACGGCTTGCTCGGCGACACCGTGCGGCTGGAACACCTCGCGGCCGATCTGCTGCTGCTGGCCCGGCTCGACGCGGGCGAACAGCCCCGGGCCGACCGGATCGAGCTCACGGGACTGATCCAGCAGGAACTGGCCCACCGGGCCGGCGATCGCCTGCCGGTCGGCTCCGGTCTCGGCGTGGACCAGCTGGCCGTCACCGGCAGCCGGACCCAGCTGGCCCGTGTCCTGGGCAATCTGGTGGACAACGCGCAACGGCATGCCGCGACGACGGTACGGGTGACGCTGGAGCGGCGGGGTGACCGGGCAGTGCTCGCGGTGGCCGACGACGGCCCCGGGGTGCCCGAGGCCGACCGAGAGCGGATCTTCCAGCGTTTCGTGCGCCTCGACGACGCCCGCAGCCGAGACGAAGGAGGTGCGGGCCTGGGCCTGGCGATCGTGCGCGATGTGGTCGGACGGCACGAGGGAACGATCCGGGTCGAGCCCGCGGATTCCGGCGGGGCGCGATTCGTGGTGGAACTTCCGATAGCCCGCTGAGGGCCTGGGTGCCCGCCGCGGCGGCGAACGAGCGATCCGCTCGGACAGGCACGGGCCGCCTGGTGCGTGGCCGGCCGTTGCCGGTGTCGCGTGCGCACTAGCATCGGCGACCATGGCGCAGCAGGCAGTGCACCCGGCGGATCCGGATTTCCCGATACTGGTGATCGGGGCCGGGCAGTCCGGTCTGTCGGCCGGGTACCACCTGCGGCGGCACGGGCTCGTGCCCGGGCAGGATTTCCTCATCGTCGACCATGCGCCCGGCCCCGGCGGCGCCTGGCAGTTCCGCTGGCCATCCCTGACTCTCAGTACCGTGAACCGGATACACGACCTGCCCGGAATGCCTTTCGCCGAGAACATCGATCCGGGTAGCGCCGGGTCCGAGGTTCCGGCGGCGACCGCGGTGCCGCGCTACTACCAGCGCTACGAGGAGCATTTCGAGCTCCGGGTGCGCCGGCCGGTGAGCGTGCGGGTGGTGTGCGATCGATCCGGAGAAGACGGTCTGCTGCACGCCGAGACCGACCGGGCGGGTACGCTCCGGGTCCGCGGCCTGATCAACGGCACCGGAACCTGGGAACATCCCTTCGTACCGCACTATCGCGGCGCGGAAACTTTCACCGGCCGGCAGCTGCACACCCGCGATTACCGTGGCCCGGCGGAGTTCGCGGGACAGCACGTGGTGGTTGTCGGTGGCGGAATATCCGCAGTCCAGCTGCTCGACGAGATCTCCCGGGTCACCGGCACCACCTGGGTGACACGTTCGGAACCCACCTTCCGGGAGACCCCGTTCGGCGTGGACGCGGGCCGACGGGCGGTGGCGATCGTAGAGGATCGGGTGCGCCGGGGGCTTCCGCCCGGTTCGGTGGTCTCGGTGACCGGCCTCCCGCTGGACGACCGGCTCCGGGCCGCCCGGGACCGCGGCGTCCTGCGGCGGCGGCCGATGTTCGACCATATCGAGCCCGACGGCGTGCGCTGGGCCGACGGCAGTTTCCAGGCCGCGCAGGTCATCCTGTGGGCCACAGGTTTTCGCAGTGCGCTGGACCATCTGGCCCCTCTGCGACTGCGTGGTCCGGGCGGCGGGATCACGATGAACGGCGCGCTCGCCACCCGGGTCGCGGTGGATCCGCGGATCCACCTGATCGGATACGGGCCGTCGGCCAGTACCATCGGCGCGAACAGGGCCGGGCGGGCGGCCGCGACGGAACTCACCGGTTACCTGGGCCTGGAGCGGGGCGGTCTCCGCGATTAGGGAAATGCGCCAGGAATACGCGACCGGCCCTTACCCGCCCGGTCAGCGCAGCAGATCCGCCAGGATCCGGCGCGCGGTCGAGACCCGTTCGTGGTCGCCGAGCTGGTGGGCGGTATTCGTGGCGGCGACGATCGCGTCGATTTCGAAGGCCAGCGCGTCCGCGTTCCGGCCGGTCAGCTCGCCCAGTTCCTGAGCCTTACGGATCTCCCCGGTCAGGAACACCATCCAGTCCTCGTGGTCTGCGGCGACGGCATCGCGGACCGGTCCCGGCCGGCTGTCGAATTCGGCGAGCACCGCGGCCCGGAAGCAACCGCCGGGAAACACCGGGTCGGTGATGTAGCCGAGCCAGCGTTCGACCAGCATGCGCACTCTGGGTAGACCGCGCGGTACGCGCAGGGCGGGCGTGATGATCTGTTCGACGAAAACGTCGCGACCGGCCCGGATCGCTGCCAGCTGAAGCGCCTCTTTCGTTTTGAACAGGGTGGCGATCCCGCTCTTGCTGATGCCCAGATCGGTTGCCAGTCTGCCCAGGCTGACGCCCGCGAGCCCTTCGACCGACGCCACGTCGGCGGCGCGCCGTGCGATCGCCGCCCGGGATCGGGCCCCTTTGACCAGCCGTTGATCCGTGATCGCCTCCGTCATACGTCCCATTCTGGCACTTCCGTCTTGTCAATACGAACGATCGGTCGTATTTTCTTTACGAACGTTCGTACGTTTTGTTCCCTAGGCTTCCAGGATTCTCATGACCAAACCGTCCGTGCGGGCCCCCGGCCCGCAGCCCACCACCGCAAGCGGTGCCGGCGCACTTCTCCTCGCCAGTGGCGCGGCCTTCCTCGCCTTCCTCGACCTGTCGGTCGTCAATATCGCCTTCCCCTCCCTCGCCCGCGACCATCCGGCCACCTCGCCGACCACCCTTACCTGGGTGGTCAGCGGCTACGCGGTCGCGTTCGCGGCGCTGCTCACCCCGGCCGGCCGGCTCGCCGACGCAATGGGACGGCGCGCGATCTTCCTCATCGCCCTGGTGGGTTTCGCGCTCACTTCCCTGCTGTGTGGGCTGGCGCCGAACGCGAGCCTGCTCATCGCCGCACGCGCGGCCCAGGGGGCGACGGCCGCGCTCATGGTGCCCGCGGCCCTCGGCGCTCTGCTCGCCGTCACCCCGCGCGCACGTATCGGCGGCGCCATCGCGGCCTGGTCGGCGGCCGGGGGTCTGGCCGCGGTCGTGGGACCCGCGCTCGGCGGCGCGCTGGTCGAACTATTCGGCTGGCGCTCCATTTTCGTGATCAATGTGCCGATCGCGCTCGCCCTGGCCGGCCTGGCCTTTCGCATCCTGGCACCGGATACCGAGCAGACGCGCGGTGCCCTGCCGGACCCGGCGGGCACGATCATGGTCGCCGTGGGTCTGGGCGGGCTCGTCGCGGGACTCACCGAGGGGCAGCGCTGGGGCTGGACCGCGCCCGGCACACTCGGGGCCCTCGGCCTGGGCGCTCTGCTCACACTCGCCGCCCTGCGCCGATCCTTCCGGCACCCGAATCCCGCGCTCGCCGTGGAGCTCTGGCGGAACCGTTCGTTCGCGTTGACCAATGCCGCCTCGTTCGCGTTCGGCGCCGCCATGTTCGCGTGGCTGCTGGCCGGGCCGATGTTCCTCGACGCGATGTGGGGATATTCCGTGCTGGGGTCGGCCGCGGCGCTGAGCGTAGGCGCGGTGGCCTCGATGGTGACCGCGACGCTCACCGGCCGTCTCACCTCGCCCGGCCACCGGCGCCGGGCCGGAGTACTCGGTGCACTGATGTTCCTCACCACGCTCACCTGGATGAGCACCGGGGCGTTCGGCTCCACTCCGGCGCTGTGGTCGGCATGGATACCGGCCGGGATACTCGGCGGCGGCGGTGTCGGAATCGTGGTGACCGTACTGGGCGCCACCGCGGCGAACGCGTTACCGCCACACCGTTTCGCGGCCGGCATCGGGATGAACCTTACGGCGCGCCAGCTCGGCGGCGCGCTCGGTATCGCTGTACTGGCGGCGGTACTGGCCGCCCACCCCGGCGACCCGCTCGCCGGGTACCACACCCTTTTCCTGCTGTGCGCGGGCTTCGCCGCCGTATCGGCCTGCCTGATCGCCGTTCCGTCCCGACAGGAGTCGATATGACAGACCACCACGGCCGTACCGAATCCGACGACCCGATGCTGATCTCCCCCGCCGCTGCCCGCACCCTCCTGCGCGAGGCGCCCTGGCGGCGCTACGCCGTACTCGGCGACTCCATCGCCCAGGGCGTGGGTGAGGCGTCTGCGGGTTACCGCGAAATCGGCTGGGCCGACCGTGTCGCGGAGGTCCTCACCGCGGTGAACCCCGAAGCGGCATACCTGAACACCGGGCGGATCGGCGCCACCTCGGATCAGGTGCTCGCCGAACAGCTGGCGTCGGCGTTGCAGTTCCGGCCCGACCTTGTGCACATATCGTGCGGCGGCAACGACCTGTTCCATCCCGGCGGCGATACCGATCGGCTGCACGCGAACCTCGAGTCACTCTTTTCCGCACTGGCCGATACCGGCGCCCAGCTGTGCGCGTTCACCGTCGCCGATGTCTGGGAGACCGAACGTATGGCGCCGATGCGGCCGATGCGGCCGCGAATGGCCGAGCTCAACGAGATCGTCCGGGACGTGGCCGTCCGCTACGACGCGGTACTGGTCGACTTCTGGGACCATCCGCTGCGGTTGCGCCCGGATCTCATGAGCGCGGACCTCATCCATTTCACGACCAGCGGACACGCGGTCGTCGCGACGGAGATGATCCGCGCGCTGGCGGCGCGGATCTCGGCCGCCGCCGGATCGATCTGACGAGCGGCCGATCTCCGCTCCGACCGCCCGCAGCCGAACTTCTGTAAGGGATCCCCATTGTCGGCGCGACCGGTTAAGATCTGCGCCGGGCACCAGCGAGGAGGAGTAGGTACCGACGTGGGAAGCTACGGCCGTAGGTCACGGGCGCGGCGGGGGTCCGGGGCACGGGTGACCGTTCCCGAAATCACCGCGGGTCGGGGGGTCGACCGGTAAGCTCACGCGAGCATTCGCATGTGGCCGGCCCACCGGGACAACCGGGCACCGCCACCGTCGATCTCGTCGCCGCCGCGTTCGGCCGTACCGGCCGGGCATCATCCACACCGCCGTCGTCCGGCGGTGCGTCACCGAAGTAATCGACCCCCGCGCGACCGCCATCGGTAGCGCGGGGGCGAGTCGCGATGTCCGGGCAACACTGCGCGGCCGGTATTTCGGCGGCGAGCACCGGGCCGGTCCCGTCCGGCCTTGTTCCGCAGACGCCGTATTTCCCGTGTATCCGCCCGAATCATGTTCTGTCCGAAGTTTGTTCAGCATCATCTGTTTCCATGAAGGAGTTCTCATGTCCAGACGTTCGCCCGTGTTCCGGATCCCCGGTGTGCTGGCAGGCCTCGTTGTACTCGGCTGTGCCGTGCTGACCTTGTCGGCGTGTACCAGCGGAAACGACTCGGCGCAGAGCTCGTCGGCGAGCGCGGTATCCACGGTGCCCGGACAGAACGGAACCGACGAGGGCGGGGATGTCGATTTCGACGCCGCCATCGGCAACTGTGTCACGCTGTCGGGAACGATGATGGACGCGGAGATCGACCACGCCGAGTGTGGTTCGGAGAATTCGAACTACAAGGTGGTCGCCAAGGCCCCCACCCAGGACGGCTGCGCGTCCGACGTCGACCAGACCTACTACGTGACCCTGGCCGGCCAGGAACAGGGCGCGCTGTGCCTGGACATCGACTGGGTCGAAGGTCAGTGCATGACGGTTCCGTCCGGTAGCGACAGCCCGACCCACAGCCCGTGCACGCCGGGCAAGCCCGATACCGTCCACGTGCTGAAGATCCTGACCGGTACCACCGACGAATCCGGGTGCCCCGCGGAAACCACCAGCTACTACACCTACGACGAGCGCCGGCTCGTCACCTGCGTCGCCGAGGTGTAGCGGCACCACGTCCGGCTACCGGCATGCGTGGCCTCACCTCGGGGTGTGAGGCCACGCGCGCCCTGCCCATCGTCGGACCGGATCTCACGGCGCTGTTCGGCGCCGACCAGCGGAGATACACTGGGATCCGCTGCTCGAATTTCGCGTTCTGTCCGATGCTCGGTGGGGGAATGGCGCTACCAGGACTGCTGTGATGGATATCCGAACAGACGAGATCGCCGACGGTGTCTACCGCTTCTCCACCTTCGTCCCCGAGGTGGGCCCCACCGGTTTCACGTTCAATCAGTTCTTCGTCGACGCCGCGGAGCCGCTGCTGTTCCACACCGGTATGCGGGCGCTGTTCCCTTCGGTTTCGGCGGCGATCGCACGAATACGACCCGTGGCCGACCTCCGCTGGATCACTTTCGGCCATGTGGAGGCCGACGAGAGCGGGGCGATGAATCTGTTTCTGAACGCGGCGCCGTACGCCCAGGTGGCCCACGGCGCCGTGGGCTGCCAGGTCTCGCTGGACGATCTGGCCGATCGGCTACCGCGGCGCCTGGCCGACGGCGAGATCATCGATCTCGGTGACCGCCGGATCCAGCACTTCGATACACCGCACGCGCCGCACAATTGGGAGGCGCGGGTGCTCTACGAGGAGTCGACCGGTGTCTTGTTCTGCGGTGATCTGATGACCCAGCTCGGCAACGGACCGGCGCTCACCGGCACCGATCTGGTGGGGCCGGCCGAGGTGGCCGAGGACGTTTTTCACGCCACATCGCTGGGTCCGGCCGTACCCGCGACACTGCGCCGGCTGGCCGGGTTGCGGCCGACCACACTGGCGGTGATGCACGGTTCCAGCTTCACCGGTGACGGATCTGCCGCCCTGCGCGACCTCGCGACGGTCTACGAGAGCCGGCTGGCGAGCTGACGGCACGTAAGGTTCGACCCGGTGCCACCGACCCGGGTGAGCCGATGCGAGAGGAACTGGATGAGCGCGAACACCCCGTCGGACCGCATACGGAGCCGCTGGGAGGAACTCACCGCGGCCGACCCCGCGCATTCCGAGTGGTATGTGCAGCGGTTCCGGACGCTGGTGGCGGAAGGTCACGACATATTCGGCGAGGCGCGGTTGATCGACGCGATGCTGGGCCGGCGCGGCCGCGTACTCGATGCGGGTTGCGGACCCGGCCGCCTGGGTGGCCATCTGCACAATGCCGGCCACACGGTGATCGGTGTCGATGTCGATCCGGTACTGATCGCCGCCGCCGAGGCCGACTACCCCGGCCCCACGTGGCTGGTCGGCGATCTCGCCGAACTGGATCTGCCTGCCCGGGGTGTCACCGCCGATTTCGATGTGATCGTCTGCGCGGGCAATGTGATGACATTCCTCGCACCGTCTACCCGGCCCGCGGTGCTGGCCGGTTTCGCCCGGCATCTGGCACCCCAGGGCCGCGTCGTCACCGGTTTCGGCGCCGGGCGCGGCTACGATTTCGCGGAATTCCGCACAGACGCCGCCGCGCAGGGTCTCACCGCCGATCTGTTGCTGTCGACCTGGGATCTGCGGCCGTTCACCGACTCCTCGGAATTCCTGGTCGCGGTGTTCTCCCGCGCGGACTGAGCTCCGGTAGGACCGGCGTCCTACAGCAGGGCGCCCCCCTTCGTCATCACGCAGTCATCCCGACCGCAAGAACAGCTCTTGTGTCGCACGGGCCGGGGTTCTACGGTGGGTGGCACAATGTCATGGATCTGTGCCAATGATCCGTGGCACAAGCGCCACGGAGGTGCGCGGTGACCACGGAATCCGACGCGGGAATCCGCGAGGGCCTGCCGATGCCGGTCCATGAGATCTCCGACCCGCGACTGCGGCTGGGGCCCGATTCGCTGGTGTGGAAGTTCCACGGAGACATCCGCAATCTGCTCGGCTTCCAGCGGCTCGCGGGTACCGAGAACTGCATCGAACAACTCGCGCAGGGCGTCGAGGACCATTCCGTGATCTTCAGCGATTTCCTCGGCCGCGCCCGGCGCAGCGCCCCGCCCATTATGCAGACCGTCTACAGCGAGGACCCGCACGACTGGGGCCGCCGGGTGCGGGACTTCCACGGGTCCATCAAGGGCACCATCAGCGACGGTTCGCGCTATCACGCGCTCAACCCGGAGCTGTTCTACTGGGCCCACGCCACATTCGTCGACCAGGTCCTCTATATCACCGATACCTTCATCCGGCGGCTGTCCTACGAGGAGAAGACCCAGATCTTCGAGGAGAGCAAGCTCTGGTATCAGCTCTACGGGGTGAGCGCACGTAATCAACCCCAGACCTACGAAGAGTTCCAGCAGTATTGGGCGCGGATGCTGGGCCAGTTCGTCCGCACCCGCACCATCTGGTATGCGACCGGTTATCTCCGCACAGGGATTCCGGGTCCCGGATGGCTACCCCGGCCGTTGTGGCGGATAATCGCCGCACCGGTCGATGCCGCGCTGCGGACGGTCCTGATCGGAACCCTGCCCCAGGAGATGCGCGAGGTGTGCGATCTTGCCTGGAACGACTTGGCGGAGAGACGGTTCCAGCGTTTCGCGGCCCTCGTACGGGCGGCGAATCCACTGTTCAACCGCCTGCCGGTCCGGGTGCTGTACACACCCTGGGCGGCGCGGGCATGGGAACGCACCGGAGTCGATCCACGCCGGATCCACAACGGAAAGCCGAGACGGTGAACCCGGGACACGAGTCCGGTACGCGTCGACCGGCCGCCGGTTCTCGCGGCGGAGTCCGATGACCCCCGAAACCGCCACCGAGTGCCGGACCGATCCACAGGTCCAGCGAATCCTGGCCGCGGCCCGATCGGAGTTCGAGCAGTACGGCGTCCGGCGTTCCACCATGGACGATATCGCCGTGCGCGCCGGTATCAGCCGCCGGACGCTCTACCGGCGGTTCCCCACCAAGGATGCGCTGTTCGAGCTCCTCGTCCTCCGTGAAACCGATACGCTGCTCGAGCAATTGGCCCGCGCGGCCGCGGGCCGCGAACCCGGCGAGGCGGTGACCGAATGTTTCACCCTCTTCTTCGAACTCCTGGAACGATCGCCGCTGGCCCGGCGCATCGTGACCAGCGAACCGGAACTGCTCCTGGGTCCCGCCGGGCGGCCACGGGGTCTGCCCATCGCGGAGGCGGGCGACCGGGTCGCGGGGACGCTGCGCCGCAGCGGTGTGACGATGCCGGAGACGGACCTGCGGGCGGTCTCCGAACTGCTGGTCCGGCTCACGTTGTCGCTGCTGCTGAACCCCGAAGGACAGCTCGATATTTCGAATCCGGACGCGGTACGTGAGTACTCCCGCCGCTATCTCGCGCGGCTCGTGTGGTGAGCCGGATACAGCACCGCGGGACCGTGCCGAAACCCGGCCCTCGCATGGTCGCACCGTCCGGGACCGCTCCTTCGATACCGATCCGAGTACTGATACAAATACCGGCGGCCGTAGCGCACTCTATGACCGTAGAGCGGGCCACGGCCCGGCGATCGAAAGGTTGGATTCCAATGGATAGCAACTCCTTTCAGAAGTTGTTCGACCTGAGTGGACGGACCGCGATCGTCACCGGAGGCACCCGGGGTATCGGGCTCGCCATCGCCGAGGGATTCGCCTGCGCAGGCGCGCGGCTCGTGGTGGCCAGCCGTAAACCGCAGGCGTGCGAGCAGGCGGCGGCCCGGCTGCGGGAGCTCGGCGCGGAAGCGATCGGTGTACCGACCCATCTGGGTGAGTTGGAAGCACTGCGCGCGCTGGTGCAGACCGCCGCCGACACCTTCGGTGGTATCGATATCGTCGTCAACAACGCGGCAAACGCCCTCGCCCAACCGCTGGCGACCATGGAACCCGGGGCGGTCGAGAAATCCTTCGGCGTCAATGTGCAGGGACCGCTGTTCCTGGTTCAGGCGGCCCTGCCGTATCTGCGGGCCAGCGAACACGCCGCGGTATTGAATCTCGGCTCGGTGGCGGCCCTGCAGTTCGCGCCCGCCCTGTCGATGTACGCCGCGGGCAAGGCGGCCCTGCTGTCGTTCACCCGTTCCATGGCCGCAGAATTCGCCGCCGACGGCATCCGGGTGAACGCCATGGCTCCCGGTGCGGTCGACACCGATATGGTCCGCAAGAATCCACCGGAATTCGTGGCGGCCATGGCCGGAGCCACGCTGCTGGGCCGGATCGCCGACCCCGACGAGATGGTCGGCACCGCTCTGCTGTTGTGTTCGGACGCCGGCAGTTTCGTCACCGGCCAGACCTTCCTCGTCGATGGCGGTACCGTCGCCCGCTGAAAACCCATCCGAAGGAGTTCCCGTGTCCGCACTGTCCACCGAATACCTGTCCTCCGGGGTCGTCGTGCTGACGATCGACCGCCCGCGCCGGCGCAATGCGCCGGCGACGATCTCTTCATGACCAACGAGGAGTGCTGGCACGTCGGGGCCGGCAATGCCCATCTGGGGCAGGATCATCCGTGCAGCCCGGCCGGCGGCCATGTGATCACTCTCGACGGCAACCCCGGTGCCATCGAGATGCGTAACGAAATGGACGACGAGGCCTATAGCGGAGATTGGTCCGCTGTTACCGATATCTCGGTCGCCGCAATGCTGGGCGTGGTTCCCGAGTTGCGTGCCGCACCTCCCGGTGTGGTCGCGCCGGACCTGCGTCCTCACTACCTTCTGGAGTCGTCATGAGTTCACCCACGCTCGCGGTCGCGGTGCTCGGCGCGGGCCCCTTCGCCGACCGGATCGCCGACCGGATCCGTGCGCGAGCACACCTCAGGGTATCCGCGCGGATCGAAACCCTGCAGTCCCCGCCGGAGGGCACGGCGTGCGTCGTCTACGTGCCGACGTTCGCCGAGATAGCGGCGGACACACCGGGCAGCGTGCTACCGGAGCTCCTGAGCGACGGCTACGACGTGATATCCACAGCACCGCTGGACTGCTACATTCCGCCGCCCGAACTGCTGGATGCCTGCCGCACCGGACAGTCCACCTTCCACGCCACCGGGGCATTCCAGGCCACCATTCCCGCCCGGCTCATCCGGTCGCTGACCGAGGTGACCCGAGGGATCCGGCGGGTGGAACTCGTCGAGGAGCTCGATTTTCCCGAGGCCGGGGTGTACCCGTGGGGCGACCGGCACGATATCGGTATCGGGGCCACCGGGTCCGAGGCCGCCGTCGCCGGCGCCGCCGCGGTCGACGGCTACTACACGGCGGGACTGCGCGTTCTCGACGACGCCGTGTTCCACAGCGCCGCCGGCGCGGCCGATACCCCGAACAGCACCGTGGAGGTGGTCACCGACGGTTCCGGGACCGTCCAGAAGGTGATCGTCGACCGTGGGCTGGGGCCGGGGCTGAGTTATCGCTCCATCTGGGCCACCACCACCGAGGATCGGGCGCCGCTGCGCTATCAGCTGGTCACCACTACCGATACTGCGCGGGGCACCGCCAACGTCCGCTTCCGCTTCACCGACGGGCTTCATCCGGCCGACCATCTGACCTGTGTGAACGTCATCGAGGCGCTGCGCCCGGTGCACGAGCACGCTCCCGGGATAGCCCATCGGGATCTCTCGATCACCCGCCTGATGCCGGAGGCGCGGCTCACCACCTGACCCGGGCGGTCCGCGCAGGTCTCGAAATCGTCTATTCCGGTGGCCGGGCCGGGGTCGCGGGAATCGCAGATGCGATCCTGGAACAGCAGCACAGTGATCACCCGGTTCGCGCGGCCGGTTACTCCCCGGCCGGCCCGGACCGCCGCAGTAGAGCACCTCTCGACGTTTCAGTGCACATCGAACTCTCTGAACTCCGGCCTGCCCGGTGGCAGGCGGTGAAAGGTGAGCAACATGAAGCTGACAGTCATCGGCGGTACCGGTCGGATCGGCTCGCAGGTCGTTCGGAAGCTACGGGCGGCCGGCCACGACGCCGTACCCGCCGCGCCGTCCACCGGCGTGGACCTGATCAGCGGCGAGGGTCTGGACCAGGCGGTGGCGGGCGCCGACGTGGTGGTCGGGCTGGCCAACTCCCCGACCTTCGACGACGCCACCCCGGATTTCTTCCGCACCGCGATGGACAACCTGCTCGGCGCCGGCGACCGTGCCGGGGTGAAACACCAGGTCGTGCTGTCGATCGTCGGCGTGGACCGGGTACCGCAGCTGGACTACTACCGGGCCAAGACACTGCAGGAGGAGTTGCTCCGGAAAGGCCCCACACCGTATTCGATCGTGCGGGCCACCCAGTTCTTCGAGTTCATGGACGCGGTGATGTCCTGGTCCGCCGATGACAGCGTCGTCCGGCTGCCGGAGACCCGGCTACAGCCCATGGCGGCCGCGGATGTCGTCGACGCGGTGGTGGGCGTCGCGCTGGGCTCCCCGCTGCAGGGTATCCGCAATGTCGCCGGACCCGATGTGCTCCCGCTCGACGAGATCGGCCGGATGACCCTGCTCGCGCGGCACGACGACCGTATCGTCGTCACCGACGAGACGGCCGGTATGTTCGCCGCGATCACCGGCGACGAACTGCTCGCCGGACCGGACGCACACCTGGCTCCCACGCACTACCGGGACTGGCTTCGGGCACACCGCTGACCTCGACAACG
Organism: Nocardia sienata NBRC 100364; assembly: GCF_001613205.1. GTDB lineage: Bacteria > Actinomycetota > Actinomycetes > Mycobacteriales > Mycobacteriaceae > Nocardia > Nocardia sienata. Next base: position 144,809 of record NZ_BDBX01000004.1, read on the forward strand.
CTTCCAGCCGGCATCTTCGCTGCTTCCTGAAGCGGCCTTCAGGCCGCTTCAGCGTGGCTTCAGCACCTCCCTGCCACAGTGGCCGCCGATGACCGACAACGGCGAAAGGGAGAACAGATCATGAACCCGACAGTGCGCATCGACGGCTATCCCTACCGGGTGGTGGGAAAAACTCGTCTGACGACGGCCTCGCGGGCGTGCTACGGCAAGTACCGGTTCGTCCTGCGGCGGTTGACGGACGGATCGCTGTGGACGGTGTTCGACTCCCGGGTCACGTCCGCGTCGGAACTGATGAAATGCGAGGGCACGCCGCAGCGGTGACGACTGTGCCCGAGACCGTAGAAGCCGGGATCCGGCCGCCGTGTCCGGCGGCCGGATCCGGCGGGAACGTTTCATCGACTACGGAATCGACGCCGAGAAGTTATGGATCAGTTATATAGTAGTTATCGACTGTGGAAAATGACGTAGTCGCGCGAGCCCGAAATCCGAACCGTATCCTTTCCAAAGAAGGCGTTTCGCTCGGATCCGCAGTGGGCATCTGCCAACAATGTGGCGACATCGGACTTTCGATGCCCGGTCCCCACTTCGCCGCGGATCCGGCCCAGGAATGCGTCCGCAAGATAGGCAATGCAATATTGCGGAATCAAAACAGCGCAGAACTCGAATGTGATTGATACCACAGCATTTTCGGCAAATGATCAGCACACCATCCCGACGAGCGTCGTACTGTTCAGCCCTACACAGAAACTCCGGGCTTCCCCGGCGGAACGTTGGATGGACATGCTTCACCTCGAACACTTCGCGTTCGGCTGGCTGACGCCCGCCCTCGCGTACTTCCTCTCGGCCATCGGATGCGCCATCGGATTGCAGTGCACCAGGCAGGCCCGCCACGGACGGCGCCGGTTGCTCTGGCTCGTGCTCGCCGCGATCACCATCGGCGGGACCGGTATCTGGGTCATGCATTTCGTTGCGATGCTGGGCTTTTCCATAGACGGCGCACAGATACGCTTCGATGTCCCACTCACCTTGCTGAGCGCGGCGATCTCGATCGGCGTGGTCGCCATCGGCCTGTATCTGGTGACCACACCGGGCTCGGGTCTCCCGGCGCTGCTCACCGGGGGTGCCGTCACCGGCCTCGGCATCGCGGCCATGCACTACACCGGCATGGCCGCGATGCGCACGGACGCGCATATCGAATACGACCCCGCCCGTATAGCGCTGTCACTGGTCATCGCCACGGTCGTGGCCACCGCGACGCTCTGGTTCGGCATGCGGTCGTGGGGAATACCGTCCACCCTGGGCGCGGCGCTGATCCTGGCCGCGGCGGTGGCGACGATGCACTACACCGGTATGTCCGCGATGCACGCGCACGAGATCCCCGGTGCCGCGGCGCCCGAAGGTGCCGAGCCACTGCAGATTCTGGGGCCGCTGCTCGGCGTGATCAGTGTGGTCACCGTCGTACTGCTCATCGGCGTGAGCATGGCGCTGACCAATCCCCATGGACCCGCGGCCCAGGCTGCGGCGGACCCCCGGCCGAGCGAGCGGCGGCCGGCACGCTGAGCGAGCCGATCCCGCAAGGTTGCGGTTTCGGCCCGGGAAATGGCCGCGGCGGTGCGGCTGATCCATGTGGATCACTCGCACCGCCGCGGCCGTCGGATGGAGTCGTGAACGACGTCAGTAATAGTGCCGCCGGCCACCGATGGGCCGGCCCACCGACCCGGCGATGGCCAGGACCGCGCCGACCACGAGCAGAACGAGGCCGATGGTGGTGAGCACGCCGATACCGAGCAGGTAACCGACGATGAGCAGAACAAGTCCGAGAACGATCATGACGCTGACTTTCTGATTCGATATTCGATATCCGGGCGGGGGACAGGGGTCACTCGGCGGTCGCCGCGCTCTTTCCCGGCTTGCGCAGAAGTTTGCTCATCGACCAGGCCGGAGCCGCCGCGGCGGCGGGCGCGGGCTTCGTCGCCGGTTCCTTGGTCTTGGCGAGATCCCGCTGGGCGGCCGCGACCTCCTTGCGCGACTGCCGCAGTTCACGGCGGGTCTCCAGCCCCCGGCGGGTGGATCGCCACGCACCGGCGGAGACGAGACCCACTCCTAGTCCGCCGACCACACCGACGATGATGCCGATGAGGAACAGTTCACCGGTGGTACCGGCGAAGTGGTAATCGAAGACCGAGAAGTCGCTGGTCAGCCGATTGACATCACTGGTATTGGCCGCGACGCCGGCGACACCGGCGGCAACCGCCGCGACGGCGATCACGAGCCCGAGAACAATGATCATGGCAATTCCCAAGGGTCGAGGAACACTATGCTCCCGCTATTCCCGGCGACGAGGATGTCAAACAAGGGAAGGCCATGGCCGCCAGTCCGATTCACCGGCGGGATGGACCCGGGGACTCGGACGGCCGGAACTCAGGCGAACAGGTCGCGGACGAACGGCACCGAGTCGGGTAGCGAATCGTTCACGGCGCCATTGTGATCGGTGGGGTACACCTTCAGCGTCACCGGCTGCCGGTTCGCTCCGAGAACCGCCGCGAATCGCAGCGTCTCCGGGGTGATCACATCGGTGTCGAACAGCCCTTGCCCGAGGAAGAGCGGTTTGTCGTAGCCGGATTCCGGCAGGCCGAGATAGCGGGTGAGCAGCCCGCGCAGATCCGGGATATCGGCCAGCGGCCGGGTGAACAGGTCTCCGATCACCACACCGTGGGCCACCAGTTCGTCACCGAACGGGGACAGGCATTCGGTACGCGCGCGTTCCAGCCAGTACCGGCCGGAGTCGGTGAGGAAGGATTCGATACCCAGCTCGGGGTAGGTGGTGCGCAGGCCGTTGAGCAGGTAGAGCGCATACCCCGTGGTGTGCGCGCCCAGTTTCACCGGCGGTACACCCGGACCCATGAGAGCGAGGACGTTCTCGATATAGGCGGGGACGCCGGTGGCCACCGCGCCGCGGTAATCCAGTTCGGGGCCGCCGAATTCGGTGGCGTAGCGGGCGGTGGTGACCGCGGCTCCCCCGCCCTGCGACTGCCCGACCACGACCCATTTGTTCGACAGCGTGGAGTAGTGCCCTGACGCGGCCCGTACCGCGTCGACGACATTGTGTGCCTCCACTGAGCCGTTCAGATACGGATGCTCGCCGGGTGTGCCCAGCCCGGCGTAGTCGGCGGCGACGATGGCATAACCCTGCTCGAGCCATCTACCCAGGTATGCCCAGTCCCGGGCCACCGCCCCCGGACCGGCCACGCTGTAGGCGCAGGAATCGCCGAGCCCGACCGTGCCGTGCGCCCAGGCGATCACCGGCCAACCGCCGACCGGGGGCGCGCCGGGCGGGAAGTACACGGCGGCACCGGCCACGGTCGGCGCTCCGCCGACAGTGGTCGTCGTGTAGAGCATGCGCTGGGAACCCACCGAGCCGGGCAGCACGGCCGGGGCGGCCGCCGGTTCGACGGATTCGACGACGCCGGTGCTCGGTGCCGCTACCGCGTGCCCGCCGGGCAGCCCGGCGATCGCCGCCGCCAGCAGCGCGGTGACCGCGGCCGTACCGAATTTCCGCATGCTCTTCCTTTCGCCGGATCACCCACCGGTGCCGTGCCGCCTCGGGCGGTACCCGGCCAGTCTTCCACCTGGACGGACGACCAGTCACGTCGCCATGCCGTCCGGCTCCTCATCGGCCTGCTCTCGGCCGTTCTCGTACTGGGAGCCGCCCGGTCGGGCTTTCGGATGGCCGGCCGGAGCGGCAGCGCCGCGACCCCCGGCCGCCGACCCCGACCCGCCCGGCAACTGAGGGAACCGCCGGGCGGCTCGGCGGTCAGGCGCCGATGGCCCGCGCCAGATGCGGCCACGAATCGTGCAGGTCGTATTCGAACTGACCCCAGGTATGCGCGCCGGCCGGTCGGTCGATGTGCACCGCGCCGATGCCGAGTTGCCCCAGGCGGCCGGCGAAGGCCGAGGTGCAGGCGGCGGCAATGGCTTCGACCGGCGGGAAGCCCCAGCCCCGATCGATCTCGCCGGGCATACCCGACGCGGCGGACAGGTAGACGGTCTTTCCGGCCAGCCGGGAGGCGTGCGCGAACGCGTCGTGGGCCTGCCAGCCCGCGGACCCCGGCGGACCCCACATCTTGCCCGGGTCGGCGCCGCCCCGCACCACCTGCGCGCTGACCATCGCGATCCCCGCGGCGTCGGCAGACCACGGGCATCCGCTGTAGGACGCGACCGCCGCATAGCGGTCCGGCGCCTGGATGGCGAGGTCCACGGCCGATCCGCCACTCATCGATACCCCGGCGATCGCATTGCGTCCGGTGGTGCCGAACCGGGCGTCCACGACCGACGGCAGCTCCTGAGTGAGGTAGGTCTGCCAGCGGGCGCGGCCGACCACCGGATCGTCGGTGTGCCAGTCGGTGTACATCGAGTACGCACCGCCGATCGGCATCACCACGTTCACGTTCTTGTCCCCGAAGAACTGCCGGACATCGGTATCGTCCCACCAGGAGATACCGTCGGCACCCCCACCGATTCCGGTCAGCAGGTACACCGTGGGCGCCGGTCCCCCACCCGGCGCGGGGATGACCCGATTGGTCACCACGGTGTCCATGGCGGGTGAGTACACCTCGAGCAGGATCGCGCGACCGTCGATCGGTTTCTCCGCGTCGACCCGCGGCCCCGGGGCGGCGACGGCGGGTTGGACAGTGAACAGGGACGCCGCGACAGCCAGTACCGCGGCCGGCATCGTGAGCAAGAATTTGTACCGCACCCCTGCGGTGTACCCATTCGCGCGCCGGATCGCCGCCGGACTTCTACGGTTCATCCGTTGTGCGCCAGTAGGTCTCGCAGTCGATTGCGAGAAGCCGCTGCTCGGTCCGGGTACCTGCGGAACCGCGCGGTACGAGTACGCCCGACCGCGCGGCCGGGATGCTCAGGTACTGCGACCCCCACCGCCATCGGGCCCGGTCCGGCCGCGCGGAGCGGTTGTCGGCGGGTCTGCGCACGGCCCGGCCGGGCCACCCGGTAGAAAGAAGACAGGGCACACGCCGGGCGCGGCCGGTCTCCACGATCATCGCGGCCCGGTGGAACCCGCCGAAATGTTGGAACAGTCGAACGAAAGAGCTGGTTCATGGCTTCCTCCGCAGCGCGTGCACAGATCGGGGTCACCGGCCTGGCGGTGATGGGCAGCAATATCGCCCGCAACTTCGCCAAGCACGGCTACACCGTGGCACTGCACAATCGCAGCGTCGCCAAAACCGACGCGCTGCTCGCTGCGCACGGCGACGACGGTGATTTCGTCCGCACCGAGACCATCGCCGAGTTCGTCGCCGCGCTGGAGAAGCCGCGCCGAGTGCTCATCATGGTGAAGGCCGGCGACGCCACCGACGCGGTGATCGAAGAACTCGCGGACGCCATGGAAACCGGCGATATCATCATCGACGGCGGCAATGCCCTCTACACCGACACCATCCGGCGCGAGGCCGCGCTGCGGGCCCGCGGCCTCAATTTCGTCGGCGCCGGGATCTCCGGCGGCGAGGAGGGGGCGCTCAACGGACCGTCGATCATGCCGGGCGGGCCCGCGGAATCCTATGAATCGCTGGGACCGCTGCTGGAATCCATCGCCGCCCAGGTGGACGGCACCCCGTGCTGCACCCACATCGGCCCGGACGGGTCCGGCCATTTCGTGAAGATGGTGCACAACGGTATCGAATACGCCGATATGCAGCTCATCGGTGAGGCGTATCACCTGTTCCGGGCCGCACTGGACCTGGATCCGAAGCAGATCGCCGATATCTTCACCCAGTGGAACTCCGGCGATCTGGAGAGCTACCTGGTGGAGATCACCGCCGAGGTGCTGAGCCAGGTCGATGCGAAAACCGGCAAGCCGCTGGTCGATGTGATCGTGGACGCGGCCGAGCAGAAGGGCACCGGGCGCTGGACCGTGAAATCCGCCCTCGATCTGGGTGTTCCGGTGACCGGTATCGCCGAGGCCGTATTCGCCCGGGCGCTGTCGGGGTCGCGGGGGCAGCGCGCGGCGGCCGTGGGGCTCGCCGCCGGCGAACTCGCCGCCAAGCCCACCGATATCGCGCAGTTCACCGAGGACATCCGGCAGGCCCTGTACGCGTCCAAGGTCGTGGCCTACGCCCAGGGCTTCGATCAGATCGCCGCCGGCAGCGCCGAATACGGCTGGGATCTCACCCCCGGCGATCTGGCCACCATCTGGCGTGGCGGCTGCATCATCCGGGCCCGGTTCTTGAACCGCATCAAAGAGGCCTACGAAACCGATCCGACGCTGCCGAGCCTGATCCTCGCACCGTACTTCCGGAACGCGATCGAGACGGCGATCGACAGTTGGCGGCGGGTGGTCTCGACCGCCACGCTGCTGGGTATCCCGGTACCGGCGTTCGCCTCCTCGCTGTCCTACTACGACGCGCTGCGCGCCGAACGGCTGCCCGCCGCGCTCACCCAGGCCCAGCGCGATTTCTTCGGCGCGCACACCTACGAGCGGGTCGACGCCGAGGGCAAGTTCCACACGCTGTGGAGCGAGGACCGTTCCGAGGTCTCGGCGGGCTGAACACCCGGTCGCCGGGCGGGGCGGTCCGCCCGGCGACACACTTCCTCTTGACTCCGGGTCATCCGACCAGTTGCAATGAGATGTGAGCTACGACACGATCATCAAGGGTGGCCGCTGGTTCGACGGCACCGGCGCGGCCTCCGCGATTCGCCATCTCGGACTGCGCGGCGACCGGGTCGTGGCCGTCTCCGCGGAACCGCTCGACGAGACCGACTGTCCGGATGTGGTGGACGCCGCGGGCAAATGGGTTCTGCCGGGAATGATCGATATCCACACCCACTACGACATCGAGGTCCTGAAGTCCCCTGCGCTGTCGGAATCGGTCCGGCACGGCATCACCACGGTGCTGCTGGGCTCGTGCTCACTGTCCACTGTGCATATCGACCCCACCGGCGCGGGCGATATCTTCGGTCGCGTGGAGGCCATTCCGCGCCGTCATGTGATCGATACGCTCGACGAGACCAAGACCTGGACCTCCGCCCGCGAATACGTGGCCGCCCTCGAGCAGCTGCCGCTGGGCCCGAATATCGCTGCCATGCTGGGTCACTCGGATATCCGGACCGCCCGCCTCGGCCTGGACCGCGCCACCCGCAAGAAGGTTCGCCCTACGCGCGCAGAGCTGGCGGATATGGAAGCGGCGCTGCACGAGGCACTCGACGCCGGATTCCTCGGGATGTCGGCGCAGCAGCTGCTGTTCGACAAGGTCGACGGCGAGACCTGCCGGTCGCGCACGCTGCCGTCCACCTATGCGCGCGCGAAGGAGCGCCGCCGCCTCAATGCGATCCTGCGCCGGCGCGGCCGGGTCCTGCAGGGTGGACCCGATATCACGTCACCGCGCAGTCTCGGGGCGATGATCTTCAGCAGCCTGGGTATCGGGCGCCGCAAGCTCAAGACCAGCCTGCTGTCCGCCGCCGATATCAAGGCCAACCCTCTCGCCGTTGTCCTCATCGGCGCACTGGCGCGGCTGGTGAACGCGCTCGGTGCGGATTTCCGCTGGCAGCATCTGCCCGTGCCATTCGAGGTGTACGCCGACGGTATCGATCTGGTGATCTTCGAGGAGTTCGGGTCCGGCGCGGCGGCCCTGCACCTGGCCGACCGGGTGGAGCGCGACGCGCTGCTCGCCGACGAGGCCTACCGCCGCCGCTTCCGCAAGGACTACGACGCGAAGTTCGGGCTCCGGGTCTGGCACCGCGATTTCTTCGACGCCGAGATCGTGAGCTGCCCGGACGAGGAGGTCGTGGGTAAGACCTTCGGGCAGGTCGGCGTGGACCGGGGCGGGCTGCATCCGGTGGACGCCTTCCTGGACCTGGTCATCGAACACGGCACCAAACTGCGCTGGCGCACCACCATTTCCAACCATCGCCCCGAGATTCTGGACCGCTTCGCCGCCCACCCCGGGATCCAGCTCGGGTTCTCCGACGCGGGCGCCCACCTGCGCAACATGGCCTTCTACAATTTCGGGCTCCGCTTCCTGCGCCGGATGTACCGGGCCGAACAGGCGGGCACTCCGGTGATCCCGCTCGAACGTGCGGTGCACCGGCTCACCGGCGAGCTCGCCGACTGGTACGACATCGATGCGGGCCACCTGCGTGAGGGCGACCGCGCGGATCTGGTGGTCATCGATCCGACGGGCCTCGACGATTCGCTCGACGCCTACGCCGAGAGCCCGGTGGCCCAGTACGGCGGACTGGAGCGGATGGTCAACCGCAACGATGCCGCCGTCTCGGCGGTGTACATCGGCGGGCGATACGTGTTCGGTGACGGCACCGCCGATCCGGCTCTGGGCGGCGCTCGCACCGGACGCTTCCTGCGGGCCGGGAAGCGCTGAAATAGTTCCGGGCGGACCGTCCGCCCTTCGCGGTCGCTCGCGGTCGCTCGACCCGGGGGCAGCCACCGGAGTAGGTCACCGCGACCCGGGTGTCGGCGACGTTCAGCGCCGATCGGCGGGTACCGCGAAGGATTCGAGGCCGTAACTGCGGCAGGCGGCCACGAGTTTCTCGTACCGGAAGCGGTTGTAGGCCAGAGGTTGCATGAGCAACCGGTCCGGCAGTACCCGCCAGGCCAACTGCAGCAGCCGCACGTAGAGCGCGAACTCCGCATCGTGGCGTGGTTTGAGCTCGAAGCCGGTGAGCTGCTGCACTGCCGGGTGCATGGCCTTGGACGAGCACACCTGGATCACATGCCCGGCCACCGGCCGCAGCACCAGCCACATCGGGGTCAGCGCCCGCCGGGCCGGCGGCGGTAGTCCGAGAGTGGGCAGCGGCAGTTTCGTCAGGTCGGCGAACTTCTGTACCAGGAACGGATTCTCGGCCAGTTCCTGGGATGCCATCTGGTCGTAGTAGGCCCGTGCCTCGGCGAGATCGGCGGGTAGTTTCCCGGCGGCGCTGGGCAGTTCGAGATCGGCGAAGGCGGCGCGCAGCTGCTGGTAGGCCGCCTCCTCCTCTTCCGGCCGCAGCTCGGTGCCGGTGCAGTGGGTGAAGGTGTTGAGAACGACGAAGATGCCGCTCACCGCGATCCATTTCCAGGTGAACGGGTTCAGCGCGCTGTATGCGACCTCACCGAATGCCGCATTACCGACGCCGCGGACGTCACGGTGGCGCAGGTTGAGCCATTCGGCTTCGGCGCGGCGGTCGTCGGAATCGCCCCACAGTGCGATCATCGCCGAGACACCGCTGCGGACACCGCGATCGGCGAAGTTCTCCTCGAACCGGCCGGTCCGGTCCACCGCGGCGGCCACCGGGACCAGCGCTACCTGGTCGAAGGCGGCACCGGCGAAGGCGCCGGCCAGGACGCTGCCCGAATGTTTGCGGAATTCACGCAGGACCTCGGGCCGGACTCGGGGGTCGGTCGACTCTTCGGCGGTGCGCTCCGTTGCGTGGGTCGCCATCTCGTCACCTCGGGGCGGGGAGAAGAACAGAAATGATAGATCGGACGCCTTAAGTCTATCATTCGGACGGCGTGGAAACCACGCTCCGGCGCGCGGATCCGGTGCCCACGCCGGGTGCGGCGGCAAGGCGGTAGGCTGATCCGAATGGAAACGACCGCTGCGCAGTGGACCGAACTGCAGCAGTTGGACACCAGATCCCGCACGATCGTCGACGCCGCGCGCGAATGTTTCGCCGAGCACGGGTTCGAGGAGACGACCATGGTGCGGATCGCCGAGGTCGCGGGCGTCGGCGTGGCGACCGTCTACCGTCGTTTCGGGACGAAATCCGCGATCGTGCGGTACGCGCTCATGGCCGAATCGCAGCGTCTGGCAATGATCGTCGCCGACGCGATGCACCGGTCCGCGGGCCCGGTCGGCGCGCTGGCCGATATGTTCGCCGCGTTCGTCGGCGAGGCCACCGCGCCCATACTCCTGACCCGCAGCCTGCGCGTTTCCGGCGCGGCCGGCCAGCTCACCGAATTCCTCACCGACGACGATGTCATCCAGCAGGGACGCGGGCTGGTGGCGCAGTTCCTGATCTACTGGCAGGAGCGCGGTGAGCTCGGCAGTTTCGACCCGGAGGTGGTGGCCGAATTGTTCGTCCGGCTCACCGTCTCGTTCATCTCCAATCCGCGCGGGGTGCTGCCGCTCGGGGATACCGACGCGGCCCGGGCCTTCGCCCGCCGCTACCTCGCACCGCTGATGTATCCCCATCCCGGCGGCAACTGAGGCCTTCGGGGCGAGGCGGGTCTGTGTCGGTACCGGCCGGTGGGGCTCAGCCGCCGGGCACGATCGTGATCGGCTCGCGCGGGGTCTCCTGCCGCGGGCGCACCTTGTACGCGGCCGATTTCAGCTCCCGCTGCTTCATCTTCTGGATCTGCTGATGATGTTTGCGGGCGTGGTAGGCGATCGGGAAATAGGTCAGCCGGTCCGGGAGCACCCGGTAGGCGAACCGGATCACCGCATAGGCGCGTTCCAGTGCCCGCTGGTCCGCATCGGTCCATTCGGCGCCGATCATCGTGCGCAGGCGGGGGTCGAGCAGCCCGACGATGGACAGGTAGTTGAACCGGATCATCGGATAGCCGAGCAGCCGCGCGATGCGGCCGGCGGGAAAACCCATGGCCCGGAACTGGTCCAGATCACCGGTCCGCAATTGACGGTACTGTTCGCGCACCTCGTCGTCGGCGGAGAGGACCTCGGTCACGATGTGCTCGTAGTACTCGTCGAACTCGGCGCGGGTCTGCGGATAGCCTTTCATCGGCACCTGCAGGATGCGGGCGATCCGGATGTTGTCGCGCAGCAACTCCTCGAGTTCGTCGTCGGTGAACTCCCGGCCCATCAGCAGCGGCCCGGCTTTCGCGGTGGTCACGTAGGCGGTGGCGATCACCCACTGGTAGGCACCCGGATGCAGGGCGCCGATCTGTTTGCCCTCGCTGCCCTTCATACGCAGCGGAGCGTGCAGCGACCGGAGCCGCCGGCCGTCCTGGACGGCCTCGACGCCGCGGCCACGAAACGCGCTTGATACCGGCGCACCGGCCGAGGCAACACGGGCCTGGGACATGGCGACTCCTAGCGCGGGCGGCCCCGCGTCATCGAGGAGGACCGCAACGGCGAACCGGAATCCACAGTGATAGTGGATCAAGCATTAGACTATCAATTGTTCTGTCGAACCGACGCAGATCAGCGAGATCCGATCGATGGAACGGAGTCGGCGACCCGGTAGCGGTCGGCCTATCAATCCGCAGCCGCGGCAATACGGATCAGGCGGGCGTGACCGACACCGGTACACCGTTGAACACGGCGTTACCGGAAGGAACATCCAGCACCGAATCATCGGTCAGCACATTGGCGTTGACACCGGCGTGCTGCCGCGCCACCTGCTGCGAACTGGTCGCATGCCCCCAGCCGTGCGGCAGGCTCACCACTCCCGGCATGATCGAATCGGTGGCCTCGATCGGCACCGTGACCGAACCGGCCGCGGATTTCACCAGCGCCTGCTCTCCCAGTCCGAGCCGGGCGATATCGTCGGGATGAATCTGCAGGGTGCAGCGGTTCGTCCCGCCCACCAGCCGGGGCGCGTTGTGCATCCAGCTGTTGTTGGAACGCAGATGGCGGCGCCCGATCAGCACCATCTCCGCCGGCGCTGCCGCAGACCGGGCCCGCAGGCGGTCGAGATCGGCCAGTAGTGCCGCCGGCGCCAGCTCCACCGTCCCCGAGGCGGTCCGCAGCACCTCGGCCAGGCGCGACCGCAGCGGGCCGAGGTCGAGACCGTGCGGGTTGTCCAGCAGGGTGGACAGACTCAGGTCCCCACCGTTCCACTCGCCGTAGGGTCCCAGCCGCAACATCAGGTCCAGACGCTGCTCGGTACTGGTACTGCCGGTGAGCTCGTGCCGTCGCTGTTCGAGACCGGCCTGCCGCAGCGTGGTGCCGATCACCAGGTCGTCGAACGCGGTCAGCGGATCGTATCCCGCGGCCGGGTTGTGCGGTTGGCCGCTCACCGCCGCCGCCAGCCGGACATAGACCGCGGCCTCCGACGGCCGGTCCCCCAGCGGCACCAGCGGCGGTGAGTACCGGGCGTAGTTGCGGACCGCGAACTGTAGCAGCGCGAAATCGTAGTGCGGGGACTGCACCGGACGCGGCGGCGGCAGGATCACATCGGCGTGCCGGGTGGTCTCGTTGAGATAGCAGTCCAGGCTCACCATGAAGTCGAGCGCGGCGAACGCGGCATCCAGCCGGGCGCCGCTGGGCGCCGACAGCACCGGGTTACCGGCCGCGGTGATCAGCGCCCGTACCTGCCCGTCACCGGGTGTGGTGATCTCGTCGATCAGGGTGGCCACCGGCAGTTCGCCCATCGACTCGGGCAGCTCGCGGACGCGGCTGCGCCAGCGGCCCGGGCGGAAGGGCTTGGTGCGCACGATTCCGCGGACCGCCGCCGTCGCGAACATGGCACCGCCGGGAGTGTCGAGGTTGCCGGTGAGCACGTTGATCACGTCGACCAGCCACTGGGTCACCGTGCCGAATTCGGCGGTACAGGTACCGATCCGGGCGTAGACCACCGAGGTCGGAGCGGACGCGAGCTCACGCGCGAGCCGGCGCACGGTCTCGGCGGGCACCCCGGTGCGCGCGGCGACGGTCTCCGGATCGAATTCCGCGGCCGCGCAACGCACCTCGTCCAAGCCCGTGACCTCGATACCGACATCGGTCAGCCCCTCGGCGAAGAGGGTGTGCACGATCCCGAACAGCAGATAGGCGTCGGTGCCCGGCCGCACGAAGAGGTGTTCGTCGGCACGGGCGGCCGTGCGGGTACGGCGCGGATCCACCACGACCAGGCGGCCACCCCGCGCCCGCAGCGCCTGCAACCGGCCCGGGAAGTCCGGCGCGGTGCACAGTGAACCGTTCGACTCCAGGGGGTTGGCGCCCAGCATCAACACGTAATCGGAGCGGTCCAGATCCGGGACCGGGACGGCAAGCGGATCCCCGAACATCAGGCCGCAGGCCACCTGCTTGGGCATCTGGTCGGCGGTGCTGGCGGAGAACACATTCTTCGTCCCCAGCGCTCGGATCAGCGTCGGCGCGTACAGGGTTCCGGCGACGGTATGCGCATTGGGATTGCCCAGGTACAGCGCGATCGCCTGAGCGCCGTGCTCGGCCCGGATCGCCGGGATACGCGCGGCGATCAGGTCGAATGCCTCCGCCCAGCCCACCGTCCGCCACGAACCGGTGGCACGGTCCCGGACCATGGGTTCGGTGAGACGATCGGGATCGCCGTCGAGCTGCCCGAAACTCGCCCCCTTGGGGCACAGAAAGCCCTTGCTGAACGGATCCAGCTTGTCACCCCGCGCACCGATCACCCGATCCCGCGAATCGACGGTGAGCTCCAGGCCGCAGGCTGCCTCGCACAGCGGGCAGGTGCGCAGGAGGTTCCGGACGGTGGTATCGGGTGCGGCGGGATTCGGTGCGGCCATGCCACCATCATCACTCTTTGAGACACCGGACAGAAGGTGTATTGAGAGAATTCGGATAGATCTATCGCACGCGCAGCCCGGGTCACCAGAGCCCTGGGCCCGCCGAACCGGAGGCGCCGGCGAGGGACACGACGGTACCTTTCGCCGCCGATTCGCGGGCCGCCTCGAGGACCCGCAGGCCCGCCAGGGCTTCGGCGGGGTCCACCGGTACCGGCGCACCGTCCAGGACGGCGGCGGCCGTGGCCGCGTAGAAGGCGGGATAATCGCCGGGCAGCGTGGGGTACGGTGCCGGGTCGGCGGCACCCAGCACACCGAAGTCCGCTTCGTCGGCCTCTCCCCACGGTGTCCCGTCGTCCGGGCGGTGTCCGGCGCGCAGGGCCGCCTCCTGGGGGTCCAGTCCGTGCACTTCATAGCCTGCGCGGTCCCCGAGGACCCGGAAGCGGGGGCCCAGCAGCGGGGCCACCGCGCTCGCCCACAAGTGGGAGTGCACGCCGCCGGTATGGGTCAGGGCGAGGAACATATCGTCGTCGGTGCTGACCCCGGGGCGACGCCGGGCCAGTTCGCAATAGACGCTCGCGACCGGACCGAACAGGGTGAGCGCCTGGTCGACCAGGTGACTGCCCAGGTCGTACAGGATCCCGGCGGCATCGCCCGGGCCGCCCAGCTCACGCCAGCCGCCCTTGGGCACCGGACGCCAGCGCTCGAACCGCGATTCGAAGCGGCGCACCGGGCCCAGCGCGTCCTCGGCCACCAACCGGCGCACCGTCCGGAAATCGCCGTCCCAGCGCCGGTTCTGGAAAACGGTCAGCACTCCCCCGACGTCCCGGGCGTAGCGCAGCAGATCCGCGGCTTCCGCGGCGGTCACCGCGAAGGGTTTGTCGACCACCACCGCCGCCCCGGCCGCGAGCGCCTGCCGGGCCAGTTCGGCATGCACACGGTTGGGTGCGGCGACCACGACCAGATCGATCCCGGACATATCGGCGAAAAGACTGTCGGTATCGGGCAGTACGCGCACCCCGGGATGTTCCTGTCGCGCCTGCTCCGCCCGCTGCGCCGAGCCGGTCACCACCGCGGCCAGCCGGAGCCGTGGTTCGGCGGCGACGAGCGGGGCGTGGAACACCGCCCCGGCCAACCCGTACCCGATGATGGCGACTCCGAGACTGCTCATACCCGCCGACGTTACCCGGCGGGCGCGTTCACCCCGCGGAGGTCAGGAACGACAAGCGCACCTCACGATCCGGATTGTCGATATTGATATCGACCAGCGCGATGGACTGCCAGGTGCCCAGTGCCGGTTCGCCGTCCAGGACCGGCACGGTCGCGTACGGGGCGATGAGCGCCGGCATCACGTGGGAGCGGCCGTGTCCGGGCGATCCGTGCGCGTGCCGCCACCGGTCGTCGGCCGGGAGCAGGTCGCGCAGCGCGGCCAGCAGATCGTCGTCACTGTGGGCGCCCAGTTCCAGGATCGCGATCCCGGCGGTGGCGTGCGGTACGAAGATGTGCAGGAGCCCGTCGCCGCCGGCGTCGTTCACGAACGCCCGGCACTGCGGGGTGATGTCATGGACCACTTCGCTGCGGCCGGTGTGCACCGCGATGACTGTGCTGCGCATATCCGGGCAGCCTACGCGGGCCCGGCCGGGCCGGTCGCGGGACGCGCGCCACGGATCCGGTACCGCTGCGCGAGTCCGGACAGGACCGCTGAGCATCCGGCGTCCAGCCGCCGGTCGGCGAGGCCGTCGCTGCGGGTGGCGCCGCGATTCACGATCACCACCGTGCCGCCGTTGCGGGCGACCCGGTGCACGAAACGACGGCCCGACAGCACGGTCAGGCTGGATCCGGCCACCACGATCACCTCCGCCGCGTCCACCAGTTCGTAGGCGGCCGCGACCCGTTCGGGCGGCACACTCTCCCCGAAGTAGACGATATCGGGCTTCCACATCCCGCCGCACCGCGCACAATCCACCATGCGGAAACCGCTGGTGTCCTCGACCACGGCGTCGGCGTCGGGAGCCACTTCGAGTCCGGTCACCGAAGCGGTCGCGAAACCCGGATTGGCCTGTTCCAGCTGCTCGGCCAGCGCCATCCGGGACACACGCGCTCCGCAGCCCAGGCAGCGCACCTGGGCATAGCTGCCGTGCAGGTCGATCACCCGGCGGCTGCCCGCCTTGGTGTGCAGCAGATCGACGTTCTGGGTGATCACGCCGGTAACCGTGCCCCGGCGCTCCAATTCGGCCAGAGCCCGGTGGCCCGCATTGGGACGGGCGGCGTCCATATACCGCCAGCCCACATGATTACGCGCCCAATAGCGCTGCCGGAACACCGGATCGCCGACGAACTGCTGGTAGGTCATCGGAGTTCGCGGTGGGGCGTCGGGTCCGCGGTAGTCGGGGATACCGCTGTCGGTGGAGATCCCCGCACCGGTGAGCACGACCGTGGGCCGGTCGCCGATCAGCTCGACGAGATCGTCGAGGGCATCGGACCAGGAGTCCGGGTGCGGCGGGGTGAGCAGCGCCGTTTCGGGCATACCCCGAGCGTACGTGCCGGTCCGGCCCCGCCCACCCGGGGCCGGAATTGATCGGCTAGGTCTGGACGCCGGCGAGTTTGCCGGCCTCCGCGTCGAGACCGAGCATGGCCAGCAGATTGCGGCAGTCGGCGACATCGGTGGAGTGGCCGGCCACGATCCGGGCCGCGACGGCGCTGCGGCGGGCGACCTCGGCGCGTTCGGCATTGCGGATTTCGGCGAATTCGGCCAGATCGGCCTCGGGAAAATCGTGTTCGACAACGGTGGGACGGCTGGATGTGCCAGGCATGGGTCTCCTTCGAGTTGTCCGAAGCCTACGCCGAGGGCCGGTGACACACAGCACAACCGCAAACTAGAGTCGGCCGCTGGAGCATTCCCGCCCGAACCGCGTCACCCGTGCCGATCAGGACACCGGCCGGTCGCACGGCCGCACTGCCGGAGCTCGGGACCCAGAAGAGTTGTGCGGCATCGACTACCGGAAACGACATGCCGAACGATTGCGGGGATCGATAGCAGATGATCGGGTAATGTGCCCTACGTCATAGCGCGACCACAGGGGCGACGTCGCGCCGATTCCATGTCACAGGTGCGCCGATGTCATTTTTTACGGCCCTTGTTTTTTACGACACAACTCCTCTAAATTCACCTCCTGCACGTTCATCAATCCGGAATGCTCGTGTTCCGCTGTTGCGGGGGCGGGATTCCACCCCAGCGAGGAGGTTCACCGGTGGAGATCGACCACTTCAGCCATGGCTGGCTCACCCCCGTGGTCGCGTACGTCATGTCGTTCACCGGATCGTTGCTCGCGCTACGGTGCATGAGCCGCGTTCGCAGCCGATCACCGTTCGACGGCTGGCTCATCGCGGCATCGGTCGCCCTCGGTGGCACGGGCATCTGGGTTATGCATTTCATCGCCATGCTGGGTTTCCGGATCGACGGCGCAGCCATCAGATACGACGTACCCGTCACGCTGGTCAGCGCCGTGATCGCCATGGTCGTGGTCTGGCTGGGACTGTGCCTGGCCCAGCAGCGGCGGCTGGGCGGACAGAGCCTGCTGGTCGGCGGCGTGGTCACCGGGATCGGGGTGGGTGCGATGCACTACGCCGGTATGTATGCCATGAAGACCGATGTCGAAATCGGCTACGAGTGGTCGACCGTGGCGTTGTCCATGGTGATCGCGGTGATCGCCGCGACCGCCGCGCTCTGGTTCACCCTCAATGTGCGCGGCGCGCTGGCCACCGTGGGCGCCGCCCTGGTGATGGGCGTCGCCGTGGCCGGTATGCACTACACCGGTATGTACGCCATGCACCTGGGCGAACAACACCATATGACGCCCTCCGGCGCCGGCGCGGCCCAACTGCTGACCCCGCTGATCGTCGGTGTCAGCCTGCTGACCGTGGGCATGCTGTTCCACCTCGGCCTGACCGAGGTGAGCGGCAGCGCGGCCCTCACCCGCCGCCCCGCCACCGACAACTACTGGCCCACCCGCGACTGACCGGGGCCGTCCACGCCGCGACGCATTTCGCGCCACACCGACCGAAATGCGTCACTGTGACACGACCCGCGCCGGATCCGCTGCCGTGCCCCCGATAGGGTCATGGGGTGCGGCAGCGGATCATCCTGGATGTGGACACCGGCGTGGACGATTCCCTCGCCCTGCTCTATCTGCTCGCCAGCCCGGAGGCCGAGATCATGGGGATCGCCTCCACCGCCGGGAATGTGCCCGCGGCCCAGGTCGCGATCAACAATCTGGCATGGCTCGAGCTGGCCCGGGCCCCGGAGATCGAGGTGACCCTCGGGGCGGCCGAACCGCTCGAGATTCCCTTGCGCACCACCGAGGACACCCATGGACCGCACGGCGTCGGCTACGCCGAACTCCCCGCCCCCACACGGCGCATCTCCGAACGCAGCGCGGCGCAGATGTGGGTGGATCTGGCACGCCGCCATCCCGGGGAGCTCATCGGGCTGTGCACCGGGCCGCTCACCAATCTCGCCCTGGCTCTGCGCGAGGAACCCGAGCTGCCCCGGTTGCTGCGCCGGCTCGTGATCATGGGCGGGGCATTCGACCACCCCGGCAACACCACACCTACCAACGAGTGGAACATCCACGTCGACCCCGAGGCCGCGAAAATCGTCTTCGACGCCTTCTCCGCCGCCCCGCCGGACCGCCGTCCGCTGATCTGCCCCCTCGATATCACCGAAACCATCGAGATGCGGCCCGCCCATCTGGTCAGGCTGGCCGAGCAGGCCGGCAGCCACCCGATCGAGACGGTATCGCCCACCGATCCGCCCGCGGCACGTTCGGCGGCGAGCAACCCGATCATCCGGTACCTGACCGACGCGGTCCGCTTCTACTTCGATTTCCACCACGGGTACGACCTCGGCTATCTGGCCCATATGCACGACCCGTTCGCTGCCGCGGTGGCCCTGGACCCGGCGCTGGCGCGCACCCGGCCCGCCACCGTGGACGTCGAGCTCACGGGCACGCTCACGCGGGGCGCGACCATCGCAGACCGGGCCGGGATGTGGGGGCGGCCACCCAACGCCGATATTGTCGTCGGCACCGACCCCGTGCGCTTCTTCGACCGCATGATCGCCAGGATCGGCGATCACGCACGCACCTTGTATCCAGGCCGTCCGGTCGGCGAGCCCGTAGGCCGGCGGCGATGACATTCCGGCCGCCCGCTGCCCGATCCGATCGAGAGGTACGAACGTGAACTCTTCCGGAGCACACGAGGTTCCGGCCGACGAGGCGTATCTGGCGGAGTTCCGACAGCGGCTGGGACTGCCGGGAATGATCGATGTGCACACCCATTTCATGCCGCACCGGGTGCTGCGCAAGGTCTGGGCGTACTTCGACGAGGCCGGTCCGCTCACCGGGCGTCCCTGGCCGATCACCTATCGCGCCGACGAACCGGTCCGGCTGGAGGCGCTGCGCCGCTTCGGAATCCGCGCGTTCACAGCACTGGTATACCCGCATCGCCCGGAGATGGCGGCATGGCTGAACGAATGGACCGCGAAATTCGCCGCCGAGGTGCCGGAATGCCTGCACACCGCCACGTTCTACCCCGAGCCGAGTGCGGCGGGATACGTGGCGGCGGCGGTGGACCAGGGTGCGCGGGTGTTCAAGTCACATATCCAGGTCGGCGCCTACGATCCTCGTGACCCCCTGCTCGATCCGGTCTGGGGCCTCCTCGAGGACGCCGGCGTACCCACCGTCATCCACTGCGGTTCCGGCCCGGCGCCCGGCGCGTTCACCGGGCCCGAGCCGATCGCCGAGGTGCTGCGGCGGTTTCCGCGCCTGCCCCTGATCGTGGCGCATATGGGCATGCCCGAATACGTCGACTTCCTCTACCTCGCCGACCGGTATTCCGGTGTTTCGCTGGACACAACGATGGCGTTCACCGATTTCGCCGAGGCCGATGTCCCGTTCCCGGTAGCCGACCGGCACCGATTACTCGATCACGGCGACCGGATCATGTTCGGTAGCGATTTCCCGAATATCCCGCACCCGTACCGGCACGCCGTCCAGGCCCTGGAGCGGCTCGAACTGGGCGACGACTGGTTGCGCCGGGTCTGCTACCGCAATGCCGCCGACCGGTTCGGCCTGGCCTGACGAGGATCTCGGCAGCGTCCGGCGCCGATGCGGTCCGGTGTCAGGCCGGCCGTTCGGTCGCCACCCCCACCGGCTCATCCGGCGTACCCGCTCCCGCCCAGCGGGCCAGCGCCGCGCGGCATTCGGCGATCTCGCCCGGCGCGGGCGCGCCGTCGGTGGCCCAGGCCACGCGGCCGTCGGGTCGCAGCAGCAGTGCGGTCGCCGTGGTGTCCTCGGTCCGTGCGCGCACCACGCCGACCCGGCTCGGCAGGCCGGTGAGGGCCGAGGACCACTCCCCCTCGGCGCCGAGGTCCAGCAGTAGCGGGCGGTATTCCCGGATCAGTTCGGCCAGGCGCACCACACCGCCGTCGACGCGCAGCGTGAGGTCCGGGGCGCTGTAGCCGACGAGCGGATGCGGGTCCGCGGCGCCCATGTCGTAGCGCACATCCGTTCCGGCGATCACCGCGGCCACCCGCGCGACCGCGGACTCGTCGGTGAGCAGTTCGGCGAACACCGTACGCAGGGCGCTGGTGTCCCCGCCCGGTGCGAGCAGCGCCGATTGGGCCCGGGCGGCCAGTTCCGTCCGGGTGGCCGCCTGCCGGCGTTCCCGGTCGTAGCTGTCGAGCAGACCCGCCGGGGCCCAGCCGTCGATCTCCGCGGCCAGTTTCCAGCCCAGTTCCACCGCGTCCGCCAGCCCTACGTTCAGTCCCGGCCCGCCACCGCCGGTGTACACGTGCGCCGCGTCGCCGGCCAGGAGTACCGGCCCGTCGCGGAACCGTTCGGCCACCCGGGTGTGACCGCCGCGCAGCCGCCGCAGCAGATGCGGTCCGGGCCCCACGGGATCGCCGAGCGGGATCTCGGCGCCGAGGACCCGGGAGATGCTGGCCCGCATCTCCGCCAGCGTCATCGGTTCGTCGGTCGGGGGTTCGTCCCATTCCACAGTGGACAGCATCGGCGGCCGGCCGGCGAACGGGGCGTAGGTGAAACCGCCGTGTTCGGTACGCAGCGACAAGAACGGCCGGATCGGGCCGAACCCGGGCACCCGCAGCTCACCGGAAGCCGGGTCCACCCACTCGGCGGGGATCGAGGCGTGGACCGTGCGGGCGGTCGTGCGGTCGTATCCGATACCGGGGAAACCGATCCCGCGCTGTTTGCGGACGATGCTGTGGGCGCCGTCGGCGCCGACCAGGTAGCGGCTACGAAGATACGCCGAGCCGCCCGGACCCGAGACCTCCACCACGACCCCGTCGCCGTCGTTCTCGATGGCCACGATCGCCGCGCCGCGGCGTACCTCGATACCGAGTTCGGCGGCGTATTCGCCCAGCGCGGCGACCAGTTCCCGCTGCGGGATCGGCAGGGTGTAGATCGGCCCGTCGTCGAGCAGACTCAGATCGAGGGCCAACCCGCCGAACATGAAGTACCGGTCGTTGGGCCGGGGCGGACCGGATGTCCCGCTGAGCCGCTCGTACAGCCCGCGCCGATCCATCAGCGGCACCACCTGGCCCACCAGGCCGTTGGCCCGGGGTTCGGTCTCGGCCTCGGTGTGGCGTTCGACCACGAGCGGCCGTATCCCGGCCCGGCCCAGCTCGCAGGCCAGCAGCAGCCCGACCGGGCCCGCCCCGGCGATGATCACGTCGTAGCGCATCTCAACTCCCGGCATTCGGTTCGGGCAGCCCGGCGGCCACCTGGCTCAGCGCCGCGCGCAATGCGGTGGCGAGGGATTCGGGCGGCCGGGTGGACCGGGCGTGCTCGGTGGCGACCGCACAGGCCGAACCCACCACCGCGGCCACCAGTTTCGGATACAGGTCCCGGTCGGGATCGGCGCCGACCCGTCCGGCGACGGCCGCGGCCAGTTCCCGCTGCGCGAGCGCGTCGGCCTCCAGTACGGCGCCCCGCACCGCGGGCTGGGAGAGGATCTCCCCCACGCCCTCGGCCCAGCGGGTATCGCCCGACCAGTTCGCCTGCGTATCGCCCTCGCCCACTTCGAATCCGTGCAGGACCGCGGCGGTGATCGCGCTCCAGAGCGGTTCGGTCACCGGGCGGGCGCCCAGCAACCGGCCGATCTCGTACATGCGGTCCAGGTGCCGCGAGGCCACGGCTTCGGCCTTGCTGCCGAAGTAGTTGCGGAAGGTCCGATCGGAGACACCGACGGCGGCGGCGATCTCCTCGACGGTGACCGCGTCCCAGCCCTTCTCGATCGACAGCCGGATGGTGGCGAGACTCAGCGCCAGGCGCGTCTCACGTTTCTTGCGCTCCCGTAACCCGGGTTCGGCATCGTCCATGCCCACCACGGTACAGAATGTTTCCAGAATGGAAAGATTTCCAAGTCGGAAACTTTTCAGCTGTCGAAGGCGTCCAGCAGTTTCTGCGCGGCCAGCGCCGCGGTCAGGCTCCCGTCCCGGACCTCGCGCTCCACTTCGCCGCGCAGCGCCTTCACCTTCGGGTTGTCCGCCAGCCGGCGGAGCAACTGGTCGTGCACCATGGTCCAGGTCCAGTCGACCTGCTGACGGCGGCGTTTCTCGGTGAACTCACCCGCATCGGTGAGCACCCGGCGGTGTTCCAGCACGGTCTGCCAGAACTTCTCCAGCCCGACCCCTTCCAGACCGCTCATGGTCAGCACCGGCGGCCGCCACAGCGCATCGTGCGGATGGATCAGCCGCAGCGCCCCGGACAGTTCCCGGGCCGCCGATTTCGCCTCGATCTCATGCTTACCGTCGGCCTTGTTCACCGCGACCAGATCGGCCAGCTCCAGCACACCCTTCTTGATGCCCTGCAGCTGATCGCCGGTACGCGCGAGGGTGAGGAAGCAGAAAACGTCGACCATGTTCGCCACGGTCACCTCCGACTGCCCCACGCCGACGGTTTCGACCAGGATGACGTCGTACCCGGCCGCCTCGAGCAGCACGATCGTCTCGCGGGTCGCCTTCGCCACCCCGCCGAGCGTGCCCGCCGTCGGGGAGGGCCGGATGAAGGCGTTCTCCTCCACCGACAGCCGCGCCATCCGGGTCTTGTCACCGAGGATCGAACCGCCGGTCCGGGTGGACGACGGATCCACCGCCAGCACGGCGACCCGGTGCCCCTGCCCGATCAGCTGCATGCCGAGGGAGTCGATGAAGGTCGACTTCCCCACCCCGGGCACCCCGGTGATCCCCACCCGGTTCGACAGCGCCGCACCGGGTTCCGGGGTCACCCGCAGCAGCAGCTGCTGCGCCTGGTCCCGATGGTCGGCCCGGGTGGACTCCACCAGGGTGATCGCCCGCGCGAGGGCGGCCCGCTCACCGGAGCGGACCGCCTGCGCGAGTGCTTCCACGTCGACGACACGTGTGCTCATCCCTGGCTTTCGACCCCGGATCCACAGTCGCCGGAACCGAGTTCGTGCCCGAGCGCGGCACCGAGCTTGCGCAGCAGATCGATCGCCGCGTCGGCGATCACGGTGCCCGGCGGGAAGATCGCCGCCGCGCCCGCCGCGTACAGCTCGTCGAAGTCACCGGGCGGAATGACCCCGCCGACGATGACCATGATGTCGGGCCGGCCGACATCGGCCAGTGCCTGCCGCAGAGCGGGCACCAGCGTGAGGTGACCGGCGGCCAGCGAGGACACACCGACGACGTGCACGTCGTTGTCCGCCGCCTGGCGGGCCACCTCTTCGGGGGTCTGGAACAGCGGGCCCACATCGACGTCGAACCCGAGATCGGCGAAGGCCGTGGCGATCACCTTCTGGCCGCGGTCGTGCCCGTCCTGGCCCATCTTCGCGACCAGGATGCGCGGACGCCGCCCTTCGGCCTCGGCGAACTCGTCCACCAGATCCCCGGCGGTGGTGATATTGGTGACCTTGCCGGCTTCGTCCCGATACACACCGGACAGGGTACGGATCTCGGCCTGATGCCGGCCGTAGACCTGCTCCAGCGCGTCGGAGATCTCGCCGACGGTGGCCTTCGCGCGTGCCGCGTCGATGGCCAGGGCCAGCAAGTTGTTCTCCATCCCGCCCTCGGACGAGGCGGCGGCCCGGGAGAGTTCGCCCAGCGCCCGGTCCACCGCGTCCTGATCACGGTCGGCGCGCAACTGCCGCAGCTTCTCGATCTGCTCGGCGCGCACCCGGGAGTTCTCGACCTTGAGGACCTCGACCTGGTGATCCTCGGCGACCTGGTACTTGTTGACGCCGATCACCGGCTGCTGACCGGTATCGATCCGCGCCTGGGTCCGGGCCGCGGCCTCCTCGATGCGCAGCTTGGGGATGCCCTCGCCGATGGCCTGGGCCATCCCGCCGTGCGCTTCGACCTCGGCGATATGCGCCCGGGCCCGTTCGGCGAGCTGATGGGTCAGCCATTCGACATAGTAGGAACCGCCCCACGGGTCGATCGGCCGCGTGGTGTTGGACTCTTGCTGGATCAGCAGCTGGGTGTTGCGCGCGATCCGGGCCGAGAAATCGGTCGGCAGTGCGAGCGCCTCGTCGAGCGCGTTGGTGTGCAACGACTGGGTGTGACCCTGGGTCGCGGCCATGGCCTCGATACAGGTGCGGGCCACATTGTTGTACGCGTCCTGCGCGGTCAGCGACCAGCCAGAGGTCTGCGAATGGGTCCGCAGCGACAGCGATTTCGGGTTCTTCGGACCGAACTTCGCGACCAGTTCGCTCCACAGCAACCGGCCCGCCCGGAGTTTGGCGACCTCCATGAAGAAGTTCATCCCGATGGCCCAGAAGAACGACAGCCGCGGTGCGAACTCGTCGATCTCCATGCCCGCGTCGATGCCGGCCCGCAGGTACTCCACGCCGTCGGCGAGGGTGTAGGCGAGTTCGAGATCGGCGGTGGCCCCGGCTTCCTGGATGTGGTAGCCGGAAATCGAGATGGAATTGAACTTCGGCATCTTCGCGCTGGTGTAGGCGAAGATATCGGAGATGATCCGCATCGAGGGCTTCGGCGGATAGATGTAGGTGTTGCGGACCATGAACTCTTTCAGAATATCGTTCTGAATGGTTCCGGCCAGCTGTTCCGGCGCCACGCCCTGTTCTTCGGCGGCGACCACGTACAGCGCCAGGATCGGCAGCACCGCGCCGTTCATGGTCATCGATACGCTGACCTGATCGAGCGGGATGTGGTCGAACAGCTGGCGCATGTCCAGGATGGAGTCGATGGCCACCCCGGCCATACCGACATCACCCTGCACCCGGGGATGGTCGGAGTCGTAGCCACGGTGGGTGGCCAGGTCGAACGCCACCGACAGACCCTTCTGTCCCGCCTGCAGATTACGGCGGTAGAAGGCATTGGAATCCGCGGCCGTGGAGAAACCCGCGTACTGGCGGATCGTCCACGGCTGGTTCACATACATCGTCGGGTACGGCCCGCGCACGAAAGGCGCGACACCGGGCACGCTGTCGAGCGGGAAACCGGCTTCGGCGACGGCATCACGATCGGCCTTGGTGAACACCGGCGGGACGTCGATCCCCTCCGGGGTCGACCACACCAGCTGCTCGGGAGCGTAGTTGTTCGCCGCGGCGGCCTCCCGCACGAAGGAGTCACGGGCGCTCTGGTCGGCCTTGTCGGGGGTGAAACCCGGCTCGGTGAGCGGTACGTCGGCGAAACTGCCGACCTCCTGCTCGATTCGCTGTGTCGTCATCAGGCTCCCACCTTCTCCAGCAGGGCGGTCAGGGCGGCGACCGCGTCGATCCGGGCCGCCAGGAAACCGTCCGGACGCCGGTCCTCCTCGATACCGCTCAGCACCTTCGCCGGGCCGGCCAGCAGCACGGTCCCGACTCCGGCGCCACGCAGTTGTTCCACCGCACCGGCCGCGTCGGTGCCGTAACGCGCGTCGGTACCGCAGAGCACCGCGATCGCGGCTCCGGATTCTTTCGCCGCCGCGGCGATATCGCTCTCGGCGAGCGGGCCGGGGTTGATGGATTCGATACCACCGGACGCCAGCAGGTTGGCGATGAAGGTGACCCGCACATTGTGCTCGGCCACCGTGCCCAACGGCACCAGCAGCGCCTGCGGACGGCGGCCGTGTCTCGCGAGGTAGGCATCGGAGCGGTCCCGCAGCGCGTCGAATGCGGCGCCGTACCGCCGGCCGGGACCGGCCGTACGGGCGGCCTCCGACAGCGGCGCCTCGGCGAGATTGGGGAATTCGTTCACCCCGGTGACGGCGGTACGGCGATGGGCGATATCGCTTTCCCGGCGGGTGCGCGTCTCGGCGATCCGGGTGGCCACCAGACCCGAATCCAGCGCGGCCCGGTAGCCGCCGGCGGCTTCCAATTCCTGCATGAACTCCCATGCGGCGGTGGCCAATTCATCGGTGTAGCGCTCGACGTACCAGGAACCCGCGCCGGGATCCTGGACGTGGCCGAGATGGGATTCCTCGAGCAGCAGCAGCTGGGTGTTGCGTGCCATCCGTTCGGAGAACGACGCCGAGACGCCGAGCTCACCGGCGGGCAGTGCGGAATCGAACGGCAGGACGGTGACGGTATCGGCGCCGCCCACCCCGGCGCCGAAGGCAGCGAGGGTGGTACGCAGCAGGTTCACCCAGGGATCACGCCGGCTCATCATGGCCGCCGAGGTCACCGCGTGCTGCGGGGCCGCGCCCTCCGACGGCGCGCCCAGCGCATGGGCGACCCGCGCCCACAGGCGCCGCGCGGCCCGGAACTTGGCGATGGTGGCGAACTGGTCGTCGGTGGCGGCGAACCGGAACTCCAGCTGCCGTAGCGCTTCGGCGACAGGCATCTCCCCGGCCAGCACGCGCAGGTATTCGAGTCCGGCGGCGACTGCCGCACCCAGTTCCTGGGCGTCGGAGGCGCCGGCGTCGTGGAAGACGGTGCCGTCCACGGTGATCGCCCGGACGGTTTCGGGCCGCTGCCCGGCGGCGACGGCCAGGGCCGTGGTCTCGGCGAGGCCGATATCCTCGGTTCCGGCGAACGCGCTGGTGAGGGGTGCCGCACCGAGAGAGACCCGGATGGCGGCGCGATCGGGCGCCGAATACCGGCCGAGCACCTCGTAGACGGCCGCGGCCGCGGCCGCGGTCTCGGTCCCGGCGCGCAGGGCCAGCGGCGCCAGCTCGAACAGCAGACCGTCGAGCGCGGCGGCGATACCGGTCACGGGGACACCGTGCGCACCGACTCCGAGTTCCACGGCGCTCAGGCCGTTCTCCAGTCCGCCGGTGATCTCCCGGTTGGCGGACGCGGCATCGGCGGCACCGATCCGGGCACTGACGAACCAGCCGCGGTGGACATCGCGGGTGGCATCGCCGCCGCGGACGAACGGGTAGGCGCCGGGCAGCGGCTGCTCGGGCAGTTCGTCCCGGCGCGTGTACAACGGCGCGATACTCAGCCCGTCGTAGGTGGACTGGTTCAGTAGCTTTTCGGGTTCCGCACCGAGTTCGGCCGCGTCGACCTTGCGGGTCTTGGCCAGCACTCCCGCCACACCCTTGCGCCAGGCGGGATATTCGGGCACCGCGGACGAGGACGGATCAGCTCCGGCCGCGGGCTCTGCAGCAATCGGCATACCCTGTTCCCTCATTGTCGTTCCAGTACAAGCGCACCACTGGTGTGCGCGGGTACCTTGGCATCCGCCCAGCTCAGCGAATACTTTGGTTAACGAGCATTCAGCCCGCTCCTCCGATGCTAGCGGGATGGCCGTACGGCATCGTCCGTGGCCACCACTACCAGCGAGTAACCTCGCCGCCGCGCACCTGGTAGCCCCTGTGCATCGGAGTCCCGGCCGCCGGGGTGTGCCGTCCGGCGCGCCAGCGACCGTCCGAACCCGAACGATGCGCGGGCAGCGCGGCGGACCTTGCAGATGACCTGGTGCGGTCCGGTTCGCCTTCCATGATCCGCCGTGGACGATCCGTCGCACGGATCAGGCGATCTCGGACCGATCGGCGAGTACCCGGCGACCGACCGGTAACCTCGGCCGGTGTCCCGAATGCTCCGCGACCGGCGGCTGGTTCTGCTGTTGTGCTGCGCTGCCCTCATCTGCGCGGCGGCACTGCTGACCCCCCTACCGAGCCCCGGGCGGATCCAGCAGTGGGCCGGGGAAGCCGGCCCCTACTTCCCGGTGCTGTTCTTCGTGGCGCACACACTGATCACCATCGCTCCCGTCCCACGAACCGTGTTCACGGTGGCCTCGGGCCTACTGTTCGGACCCGCGATCGGGCTCGCGGTGGCCGTGGGCGCCACCGTGCTCAGTGCCGCCGCCGCCTTCCTCCTGGCCCGCGCCTACGGACGCGACCGGGTGGGTGTGTACCTGGACCATCCCACCGTGCGGATCGTGGACGACCGCCTGCACCGGCGGGGCTGGCTCGCCGTGGGCGCGCTCCGGTTGATCGCCTTCGCGCCGTTCTCGGTGGTCAACTATTCCTGCGCCCTGTCCTCGATCCGGTTCTGGCCGTATCTGGGCGCGACGGTCATCGGCATCCTGCCCGGCACCGCTGCCACCGTCATCCTGGCCGACGCCCTCACCGGAGGAACCCATCCGGTGATGGTGGTGGTCTCGATCGCCTGCATCGCTGCCGGACTGCTGGGTCTGGTGATCGATCAGCGGTGGAAACCGGCGGTGGCGGGTCCGGTCAGCGTCCTCGACTGACCGCTCACACCCGGCAGCACCACGCCCCATCGGATCATCGTGGCGCTGTCCTTCGCGCTACGAGATCGGCGGGGAAATCGTTTCCTCGTGCGCCTGCAGCGGCCAGCGCTCGAAGTCCGGCGGTTCGGCCGTGCCGCGGATCGTCGCGGCACGGCCGGTGTAATAGGCCACATGGGCCGCGCGGGGATTGCGCCGGCCGGCCTCGGCCAACCAGCTGTGCGCGTAGCGCCGCACCTCGGCGACATCGTGCGCCGGGTCGCCGTCCAGGACCAGATCGCCGTGCTCCGGCGCGACCAGCATCGCGGCGCCGAGATGCTGCAGACAGCGTCCGATACCGTTGTTGTCGGCCAGTTCCCGATAGCCGGTCAGAGCGCGCTGCCAGCAACGCAGGGCGCCGCGCGGTTCACCGCGCGCCCAGGCGACCGTACCCGCGATCTCGTGCACCCGGGCCAGGCCGTCGGCGTTCTCGTCGTCGCGGGCGCGCAACGCCGCCAGCTCCAGCCGGTCCTGCGCGGCATCGAGGCGGCCCTGATGGATATGCGCCACGGCGAGGTCGGTCAGCACCCGTACCTGGTTCGCGAGATCTTCGCGCGGCAGCCGCCACCAGGCTTCCCGCAACCGGTCCACGGCGGCGGCCCGGGCCGCGGGGGTTTCCGCCGATTCGAGCAATACCAGACCGGCGGTATGTTCGGCGCGGGCTCCGATTCCGGTGGCCCGGCGCCACCACGGGCGCCACCGCCACGGCGGTGGTCCGGCGGGCTCCGCGCGCAGCGCGATCGCCCGGTGGTGGCCACCCAGTAGCGCCGGCCCCAGTCGCACGAGAGCCGCCGACAACGATCGTGTTCTGCTGTCGGGGGCCGGACGGACGGCATACCAGGTATCGAGAGCATCACAGATACGAACCAACTGGGCGGCCGTGGCCGGGGGTATCGCCGCGGCGCGATCACCGCGGCAGCATCGGCGCACCAGCTTGCGCAGGCGCGGCGCTTCCGCGGCGAACCAGCGGCGCGACCGCGGTCCGAACGGCACCGTGGTGACCCCGATGGCCCAGCTGGTGGCCCGGTCGGCGCTGTGGCACAGCAGCGCGAAAAGGGCCGCCTGCCAGATCGCCCCGGCGAGCACCGTCGCCCGGTCCGGTAGCTCCGGATAACGGGCGAGCCGGTAGCGCTGGGTTTCGTGGCAGACCAGCACCCCCTCCGAGATCAGCTGCGTCAGCAGACCGGTCGCGGTCCATCGCTCGCCCAGTGCGCTGGGCTGCTCCCCGGCCGAGGAGCTCCCGGTCTCGGGGCGCAGCGCCAATTCCATTCCGACCGCTGTCAGAATCGCGTGCACGGTGGCGGCGTCGTACTCGGCGACCGGCAGTGCGCGCAGCGCGGCCGCGACCGGGTGGTCGCCGAGGGTCGGGTCGGGCCCGTCGCCGTATTCGCCCTCGGACTCGTCGTCGAGTTCGTCGTCGTCCTCGTCGGACGACAACAGGTCATCCGCGGCCGACAGGCCGGTGAGCGGCGGCCCGTCGAGGTCCGCGAGCAGATCGCGGCGGCGCCGCAACCGGCGCCGGCCCCGCCGTTGCGCGGTCAGCCGGAATCCGGTGTAGAGCAGGGCCAGAACGACGAGGAGCACCGCCAGCCAGCGCAGCCCGGAAGCCACCAGTTGCACTTCGGCGCTCTCGCCGAACGAATTCATGACCAGATTGCGGCCCAGTTCCAGCAGTAGCGCAGAGGCCAGCACCGACAGGCCGCTCAGTACCCCCGAGACGACCGGGGTCCGCGGGAACGGTTCGCTCATCGCAACACCCCGCCGGTCAGACCGGGTACGATCCAGCGCCGCCAGGTCGCCAGCACCAGCGCCACCGGCAGCAGGGCCGCGATCAGCGAACCGGCCGCCAGCTGGGCGGCGTTCTCACCGAACTGCCGCGCCTCCCCCCACAGCAGTAGCGACCAGGGTGAGGCCCCGGCACCGCTGATCAGCAGCCCGACGATGAAATCGTTCCAGACCTGGACGAATTCGAGTACGGCCACTGCGCCCAGCGCCGGGCCCGCCGAATCGAACAGCCGGCGGCTTATCGTGCCCGGGGCCGCCAGCCCGCGTAACGCGTCCGCGGCCGGGCTACCGGGCGGTGCCGCGACCGCGCCGCGCAGGATCAGCACCGCGATCGGCAGCCCGGCCGCGGCGTGCACGAACACGAGCGGCACCCGGGTCCCGGACAGGCCGTGGTCGTCGATGAAGATGTCCAGCGGACCCAGATACGCCTGGACCGGCAGCACCGCCAGTAC
Organism: Nocardia sienata NBRC 100364; assembly: GCF_001613205.1. Classification (GTDB taxonomy): domain Bacteria; phylum Actinomycetota; class Actinomycetes; order Mycobacteriales; family Mycobacteriaceae; genus Nocardia; species Nocardia sienata. Next base: position 175,218 of record NZ_BDBX01000004.1, read on the forward strand.
CACGAGCCCGCTGACGATCGTGCGGGTCACCCACCCGGCGGGGGCCACCGCGAGCCGGTAGGCCAGCGGCGCGGCGGCCGCCACCACGATGATCGTCGCGAGCAGCGCCACCCAGAAGGTCGCCTCGACCGAATGCAGCAGCCACCGGTCGCGCCAGACATCGGTGAACGCGGCCGCCGACCAGCCGTCCGGCGCGCGGAACGCCACCACCGCGAGCACCACCAGCGGGATCATCGCGGCCACCGATACCGCGCCGATCATCACGCCCCGGACCGAGCCGGCGACAGTGGTGTCGGTGGGCGCGGCGGGTATCTCGTCGGAGGGATGAACGGCGGGCGGAAATCCGGCACGCCGGTCACGGAGGTCGGTCTGCAGCGCCCAGGCCGCCGCGCCGAGCAGTGCGGCCAGCGGGAGAGCGTAGGCGGCCGCCTCGCCCGCGGTGGCGGGGTCGGTGGCCAGCCGCCACCACGACACGGTGGCACTGTCCACCTGGTATTGGACCGAGCCCGGTACGCCGATGAGGACTACGTCGAACACCCGCGCCGCGGCGACCCCCACCACGAGTCCGGCCACCAGAACGATCGGCCGCTGCAGGGCGAACAACCGCCACGCCAGTGTGAGCCCTGCCTTCTCCTGCAGTCTGGTCCAGCGCACCGGATCGCGCTCCAGGGCCCGGATCCCCGCCCGGAACACCCCGACCAGGAACCCGAGCCAGGTCCACAGAAAGGCCGAGCCCAACATCACCACGAACCAGGCGCGATATCCCGGGAAACCGTCGAAACCCAGCCGCGCGCCGGTGTACTGGAAGATCAGGCGGAACGCGACCCCCGACACGATCGCCGAGATACCGAACGGCACGATGAGCGGCAGCCACAGCCCCCGGCTGCGCCGGGTCCACCAGGCCAGCAGCATCGCCGTGACCAGCAGCGCGGCCGCGAACGCCATCCAGTACAGACTGCGCGCGTACGATTCGTCCGACCAGTACAGCACGGCGATGGACACCGCTCCCACCAGCGCCGGAACCGCCCACAGCCGCCGATTCGCGCCGCGGCGGGCCGCCTTGACCGCGGCCACGAACGCGACGGCCGCCACCGCGCAACCCACCACCGGCCATACCCGGGTGCGCATGGCCGATACGGCGGTTCCGGCGGCCGGCACCAGCAGCAGCGCCAGGAGCAGCACGGCGGGCAGGCACGCGACCAGGGTGATACCGCGTTGCGGCGGCCGCCCTGGTTCCAGCGGCCCGTGCATGGGCCCCAGTGGCAGTTCCACCCGCAGGCCGTGGGCCTCGAATCGCGGTGCCGTGGTCATCGCCAACCTCTCTCGAAACGCCCCAGGGTCGCGACCGCGGTCTCGGCGGCGGCACCGACATCACCGCCGGTATCGCCGACGGTGATCAGGAACTCGGTGAGCACCCGCCACAGCCCGTCACGACCGCCGACTGCGCCGATACGGTCGGACAGATCGAAATCCGGCCACTCGCCCAGCGTCGCGGCGGCGGGCGCCGACCAGCGCGAATATCGAGCCCGGGTGTCCAGGTTGGGCCCGAGGAACCCACCGACCCCTTCGATCCACGGCACCGGCGCCCGGCCGGCCGCCAGCGCGGCCACCACCGCATCCGCGCGGGGATCGGCCGACCGTGTCAGCACCATCACATCGCCGCCCATGATCCGCGGGTTCTCGTCACCCGGCCGCACGCTCGGGAAGGGCACCACCGTGGCCGCTTCCGCGGTCCGGCCGGACCGCCGCAGCGCGTCGCGCACCACCGGCTCGGCGAAATCCGGCGCCGCCACCGCCAGTGCCCGGCGATATTCGAAGACATCGCGTACCGCGTCGGCGAACTGTTGGGTCAGCGCGGTACCCACCCCGCCCGGTAACCCGTCCCGGATACCCCACAACCCACCCAGCCGGGTGAAGGTCTTGTGTACCGCCGCCGCGTCCCAGTTCCGTACCGCGGTGCCCAGTTCGCGGTACACCGCCGGCGATTCGGACAGCAGGAGGTTCTCGAACAGATCGGTGAGCACCCAGCCGTCGGCGGCGCCCAGGGCGAGTAGCCGCCGTGATGTACCGGCGGTTTCGCGCACCCCGGCGAGCCAGTCGTCGACCGTCCAGCCGGCCGGATCGCCCAGCCCGGACGCCGCGAAGCCGTCCCGGTCGTACCAGATCAGTGATTTACCACTCGCCTTGAACGGCACCCCGTAGAACCGGTCCTGATGGTGGCACAGCTGTCGCCACTGGTCGGCATAGCGTGGCCCGTCCGGGCCGGACCACAGATCGGCCGGCACCTCCCGCAACCGCCCGGCGGTGACCAGATCCCGGACCTGCCCGGCCTGCGGCAGCATGACGATATCCGGGGCCGACCGGCCGCGCGCGGTGAGCGCGGTGCCGATCTCGTCGCCCAGCGGCACCACCTCGACCGGTTCCGGCAGGGCCGCAGCGTCGAGCACCGACCGGAAGGCCGTCAACTCCAGACCGCTCCAGGAGACCGCGATCCGTACCACCGCACGGTCGCCGAGCAGCACATCCGGTGAACAGGCCACCAGCAGCGGCGCCAGCGCAGCCGTGCGGAGCACGGCACGACGTGTTGTCACGATCCCCCGATGCGCTTGTCCAGCAGTGGGTTCCGATTATTACCCAGGTGCCGGTCCGGCGCGTGCTGTTCGGCGAACCTCCGGGAGGAGTCACCGCAGTGATCGGTCCCGACCGCGCGACTACCGGTCCGGCTGCTGCTGCGGCGGTACGCCGGGTTGCTGCAGTGCGCTCCCGGGATGCTGCGCGGGCTGCTGCGGCAGAGCGGCCGGTGCGGCGGGCTGACCCGGTTTGGTAGTCGTCACCGGCGCGGCGGTATCGACCGGAGTACGCGCGACCGACTCCGCGGCCCGGACCGCCCGCTCCACCGCCGGATCGGTGCTGGTATCGAACCAGTCGGCCACCTCGTCGGAATCGTCTTCCGGTTTCCCGGGGACCTCCGCGTCGGCGGGCGGCTCGTACCGGAATACTCCGTCCTCGCCTCGGGTCGCGAAGTTCTTCGCGAAACCTTCCAGCGCCTTGCCGAAGTCACTGGGAACGAGCCAGACCTTGTTCGCGTCGCCGCGCGCCACCATGGGCAGGGTCTGCATGTACTGGTACGCCAGCAGTTCGGGTGTCGGTTTACCGGACTTGATCGCCGCGAAGACCTTCTCGATGGCCTTGGCCTGCCCCTGCGCCTGCAGGTAGGAGGCGGCCCGTTCACCCTGCGCGCGCAGGATGCGGCTCTGCCGCTCACCCTCGGCCGACAGGATCGCCGACTGCTTCGCGCCCTCGGCCGACAGGATCTGCGCCTGTTTGGCGCCCTCGGCGGTTTTGATCTGCGATTCCCGGGTGCCCTCGGCAGTGAGGATCATGGCCCGCTTCTCCCGGTCCGCCTTCATCTGCTTCTCCATCGACTCCTGGATCGACGGTGGCGGATCGATGGATTTGAGCTCGACCCGCGCCACTCGCAGGCCCCAGCGTCCGGTGGCTTCGTCGAGCACTCCGCGCAGCTGGTTGTTGATCTGGTCGCGGGAGGTCAGCGTCTCCTCCAGCGTCATCCCGCCGACCACATTGCGCAGGGTGGTGACGGTCAGCTGTTCCACGGCGGCGATGTAGTTGGAGATCTCGTAGACCGCGGCCTGCGGCTGCATGACCTGGAAATACACGACCGAGTCGATCTGCAGGGTCAGATTGTCCTGTGTGATCACCGGCTGTGGCGGGAAGGACACCACCCGCTCGCGCAGATCCACCTTGGCACGGATCCGGTCGACGAAGGGGACCAGGAAGGCCAGCTGTCCCGAGACCGTCCGGGAATACCGGCCGAGCCGTTCGATCACCGCCGCCTCTGCCTGGGGCACCAGCGCGATCGATTTGAACACGACCACCGCCGCCAGCAATACCAGCGCCAGGACGATTATCAGTGCAGCCATCACGGCCCTTTCCAGACGACGGCGGTCGCGCCGTCGATCTTCATCACGTACACGGTGGCGCCCTCCGGATACTGTTCCCCGGGGTCCAGAGAACGTGCGGTCCACACCTCGCCGCCCAATTTGACCAGACCGGCGTGCTCACCCACCGGTTCCAGCACCAGGGCCGTCTTGCCGGGGAGCGCGTCCGCGTTGGTCAGCGTGGGCGGCGGAGTACCGAAGCGCCGCAAAAGAACCGGCCGCACCCCCAGCAGCAGCACTACTGCCGATACGGCGAACACCACCGCGTCGACCACCGGCGCGGTGTCGGCGAGGAAACTCACCCCCGCGGTGAGCAGTGCGGCGGAACCGAGCATCAGCAGAGTCAGTTCACCGACGAACATCTCGGCGGCCGCCAGCAATATGCCGGCGACCAACCAGACAAGTGCGGCCACACCGCCCACCTTAGTGCGATACCCGCGCCCCCGGGGCCGGACCGGCGACACCCCCGGACCGGAGACCGCCGCGGCGGCGGCGAGTGCGCTACGTTCGGGCCGGTGAGCGATCGATACGGTGACATCTTCTCCGGCCATCCGCGCACCGCCCGGCGCACCGTCGCACGGGTGGACGCCGACCCCGATCTGGTGGTCGAGGACGCGGCCAGCGGGTTCTGCGGCGCGGTGGTCGGATTCGACCGCAGCTACGACGGTGATTTCGTGAAGCTCGAGGACGCCCGCGGCACGGTACGCCTGTTCGCGCTCCGGGAAGCCGCGTTCCTGATCGACGGGCAGCCGGTCACGCTGATCCGGCCGAAGGCTCCCGCGCCCACCCGGCCGACCCGCTCCGCGTCGGGTTCCACCCGGGTCGAGGGGCTGCGGGCGAAAGTCGCCGCGGCCAGCCGGATCTGGGTCGAGGGCGTCCACGACGCGGCGCTGGTGGAACGGGTCTGGGGGCACGATCTGCGGGTCGAGGGCGTGGTGGTCCAACATCTGGACGGGCTGGACAATCTCGGCGACCGGCTCACCGATTTCGGACCCGGTCCCGGTAGACGAGTCGGCGTACTCGTCGACCACCTGGTCACCGGGTCCAAGGAGACCCAGCTCACCGCGGGGCTCGGCGAACACGTGCTGGTGACCGGACATCCCTACGTGGATGTCTGGCAAGCGGTGAAGCCAGCAGTACTGGGCATCTCGCAGTGGCCGGCAGTGCCGCGCGGCGAGGACTGGAAAACCGGCGTGTGCCGGCGGCTGGGCTGGGGCACGCCGCAGGAGGGTTGGCGGCGGGTGTATTCGGCGGTGAACTCGTTCCGCGATCTGGAGGCTCCGCTTCTGGGCGCGGTGGAACGGCTGATCGACTTCGTGACCGAGCCGGGCGAACCATTCTAACTTCCGGAAACGGCCTGCGCAGAGGCTGCCCGCCGGTAGCCGACACCCTTTATGCTCGATGATTATGTGCTCTCCCAGTGCCACCCTCACACTGTGGGCCGGATCGTGGCTCGCGGGCCGCTGCGCGCCCGACGACGTGCTCGAGGCGCTGCACGCCTGGGCGCCGCGGCACACGCTCGCGGCCGGGGACCCGGTCACCGGCGGGCGCACCGACCTGCCGTGGTCCGCGCACGGGAACCCGAACGGCACCGGAGTCATGCCGCTGCTCAAACTGATTCGCGAGGAGCTGGCCGTCCCCCGTGCGGAACTGCGACTGGTCCTGCCGGTGCCCGGCGATGTCCGCGGCCTGCCGACCGGGACCGCCTTCGCCGCCGACGCGGTGGAAGCCGGGGAGGGCCTCCTGCTGGGCGTCCCGGGCGCCGAGGGCACCGGGCTCATCCCCTCCCCGGTGGACGAGAACACCCTGCAGTGGACCGTCTACAGCGTGCCGATGCCGCGGGCCGCCGGAGCCGATATGTCGCTCGGCGAAGCCGAATACGCGATGCGCGAAGCCGTCCGGGATGCGGCGGACGCGCTGATGCGCCTGCACACCACCGGCCTCGGCGCCGGTGACGCCGATCCGCGCGAACTCATCGAGGCCGAACTCGCCGACTATTCGCGACACACCTATCCCGAATGCGTCCCGTTGCGAGCCAAACGAATCCTCGATTCGGCCGACCATGTGGCGGCGATCCTGACGGTGGCCCAACGCGAACCGGCCTCCGCACCGACCTCGGCCAGCGCCGCCATCGCGCACGAGACCCTGTTGCGGCCGCTGTGGGATGCCATCCGCGCGGCCCGCCTCGTCGCGGTGCACACCGCCGCGCCGCAATCGCGCTGATCCCGGGCCGGGAGCGCCGCCGCACACGGCGAGTCCCTGCACGCGATGACGGCCGAAACCGGGGTTTGGAGCTGCCGCCTCGCACGGCCCATCGGCCGGAATACCGAACGCCCGCAGCAGCGGGCTCCTGCCGGTGGCCGGAAACGGCCGGGGGTGGCTCTTCGGCCATCACTGCGCGGGCCCACGCGCGGCGGCCGGAGGCAGATCACGACGTAGGTTCCGGCCCGGCCGCGACCTGCTCTCCGAACCCATCCGATCACGCGGCACTCACCGTGCTCGGCGCCGCCGGGCTGCTCGAGCAGCCCGGCCACTTCGGCACGTACCGCGGGTTCGGCCAGGACGCGCACGCCCCGGCCGCCGGAGCCGAGGTTCAGCGAGAAGCGATGATCGCCGACCCGTGGCCGAACAGTCCCTGATTCACCGCGATACCCGCCCGGGCGTTCTCGACCTGACGGTCGTCGGCCTGCCCGCGCAGCTGCCAGGTGAGCTCGCAGACCTGAGCGATCGCCTGCGCGGGGATCGCCTCACCGAAGCAGGCCAGCCCGCCGCTCGGGTTCACCGGCACGCGTCCACCCAGTGTCGTGGCGCCGCTGCGCAGCAGTTCCTCGGCACCGCCCGGCTCGCAGAGTCCGATCTCCTCGTACCAGTCCAGCTCCAGCGCGGTCGAGAGGTCGTAGACTTCCGCGAAGGACAGGTCGGCGGGTCCGAGGCCGGCTTCCTCGTACGCGGCCTGCGCGAGGGCGGAGCGGAACGTATGCGGCGGGGGTTCGACGGCCACGGCCGAGTCCGTCGCGAAATCCGGCAGGTCGAGGACGGTTTTCGGGAACGTGGGCGTGACCGTCGACAAGGCCCGGATACGCACCGGCTCGCTGATTCCGTGACGAAGGGCGTAGTCCATCGAAGTCAGGACCAGTGCCGCGCCGCCGTCGCTGGTCGCACAGATGTCGAGCAGGCGCAGCGGGTCGGAGACGATGGCCGAGGCCGCGACCTCCTCGGCCGAGACCTCTTTGCGATAGCGGGCGTACGGATTGTTCAATCCGTGCTTGGCGTTCTTCACCTTGACCGCGGCGAAGTCGTCGAGCGTGGCGCCGTGCAGCGCCATCCGGCGGCGAGCGTAGAGCGCGAAATAGATCGGGTTGGTGGCGCCGAGCAGGTGGAAACGCAACCAGTCCGGATCGTCGCGGCGTTCGCCACCGACCGGCTGGAAAAAGCCCTTGGGGGCGGCGTCCGCACCGACCACCAGCGCTACATCGGTCAGCCCGGCCAGGATCTGGGCGCGGGCGTTGGCGATGGCCTGCGCACCGGAGGCACAGGCGGCGTAGCTGCTCGAGATCCGCGCGCCCGACCAGCCCAGCGCCTGGGCGAACGTCGCCCCGGACACGAAACCGGGGTATCCGTTGCGAATGGTGTCCGCGCCGGCGATGTAGCCGACGTCGCGGTGGTCGACACCCGCGTCCGCCAGTGCCGCGCGGGCCGCGACCAGCCCGTATTCGACGAAATTGCGGCCCCATTTGCCCCACTGGTGCATACCGGCGCCGAGGACGGCGATATCGCGATCATTCCTGTGGGTCATCGACCGGCCTCCACATCCATACCGTGTGATCGGCTTCCTCGTCCGTGTACAGCACACCGATGGTGAGTTCTACCGGCATTCCGACGGCCAGGTCGTCCACCGTGAGGCCACGCACGACCTGCCCGAGAACCACCATCTGCTCGACCTCGAGCTCCACCGCCGCGACGACGTAGGGCTCGAACGGATCGGATGAGACGTACGGCGGGGGCGGTTTGTACCGGGCATCCGCGTAGGACCAGATCCGGCCCCGGGTGGAGAACAGGTATTCGGACAGTTCCGAGCCGTCCTTGGGACTCGCGCACTGCGGGTTGCGGCAGGCCAGTGTGTTCCGCGGGAAATACGGCGTGCCGCATATATCGCAGCGACTTCCCACCAGGCGTGGCGTGCCGTCGTCCGCGGTGAACCAGTCCGGTACCGCCGGGCGTTGTTCCTTCTGCACAATCCGACACTATAGGAACACGTTCTACTTCGGGACAGGAACACGTTCCATTTCTGCGCGGAAATCGCCTCCGCCGCGGTATCGGCAGCGGTACCGTGAACCACGATGGGTAGCAGAGCCGTCGACCCGCAGTCGATCCGCAACGTCACGATCGTCGGGGAACCCGCCGAGACGACGCGGGTGGTCCGGCGCCTGCTCCGCCATCACGCGCAGGCCCCCGCGGCCACCGTGGTCCATCGGATGCCCGGCCGCGGCGAACACACGATTCGCGTCGCCGAGCTGTCGAGCCACGCGCCCATCGCGGAGCTGGAAAGGTCCGTGCGGGTGGCCGACGGAGCGGTTGTGGTCCTGAACGCCGCGGCGGCGAGCGCCTCGCGACTCGAGACGATCCTGCGGGTGGCCGACGACCATCAGGTCGCGCGGCTGTGTCTGGTCACCGGACTCGATCACCCCGCCGCCGACTTCGACCGCTGCCTGCGCGCGGTCGCCGATACGCGCGGGGCGCGGCCGCTGCCGCTGCATCTCCCGCTCGGCGCCGGCCCCGAGTTCGACGGTGTCATCGACCTGGTCCCGATGTGGGCGCACGAACCGATGGCCGCCGAATTCTACGGCAGCCGTTGGCAAGTCGCCGAGCACTGGTACCGCGACCTGGTCGCCGCGGTAACCGAACAGGACGGCGAAGATCCGGACGCCGGCCTCGGACCGCGAAAGATCCCGCCCGAGCGATTGCACGACCGCATCCGCTCGGCCACGCGCATCGGTGAGGTCGTCCCGGTGCTGTGCGACGCGGCACGGCACGGCGCCGATATCGCCGCGGTTGCGGACGCCATCGTTCGCTACCTGCCGTCGCCTATGCTCGTCTGCCAACCGGAGCATGCCTTCGACTGCTGAAGGGGCCGCCGAACGGCACGCCCCCCGCGCCGTCGATGGGCGCGTCGGGATGGATCGTCCCGTCCCGCCTGCGTGACGGTTGCCCGAGCCCGTGACCGGTGGCGCTGCCGTGTCCGTGCGCGCCGACGACAGCGGGCTCCCGTCGGTCCACGGGCCCGGTGCTGTGGCGACCCGCTCCGGTCCGGTAGGACCACACCCATCGAACCCACCCCGGACGGGCGCCGACCCGCTCAGCGACCGGAAGGGCGGCGCTGTGGCGCGCAGCAGTCGACCGCGCAGGGCGCGCCGTCCGTGGTGCACCCGTACCCCGGCACCGTGCCCAGCATGCGGGGCGGGACGCCGCGGACGTGTTCACCGATCAGCTCCACCACCATCTCGGCGAACCGTGGATCGGTCCCGGGTGTCGCGGCCCGCGCGAAGGACAGACCGAGTTCGCCGGCTTTCTCGGCGGCCTCGTTGTCCAGGTCCCAGATCACCTCGAGGTGGTCGGAGACGAAACCGACCGGACAGACGATCACGGACTCGAATCCCTTGTCCGCCAGCGCTTCCAGATGATCGACGATATCCGGCTCCAGCCACGGGATATGCGGCGGACCCGAACGTGATTGCCATACCACGTCGTACTCGTCGAAACCCGTTGCGGCGGCGCACAGCCGGGCCGCCTCGGCGACCTGCCGGCTGTAGAGCCGCCCGCCATCGGACGGCGGCCCGGCAGCGGCATCGGCACTCACCGGTACCGAATGTGCGGTGAAAACCAGTCGGGCGACCTCTCGATGCTCGGCGGGCAGAGTGTCCCGCGCCGTACGTATCGCATCGGCGAAGGCGGCCACGAGCAGCGGATGATCGAAGTACTGGCGCAATTTCACCAGTTCCGGGGCCTCGGAGCCCACCGCGGCGCGGGCCCGGACGATGTCCTCGTCGTACTGCCGGCAACCGGAGTAGCCGCCCCAGGCGGAGGTGGGGAACACCAGCGCCGAGCGGATGCCGTCCGCGCTCATTCGCGCCAGCGTGTCCTCCACCATCGGATGCCAGTTGCGGTTACCGAAGTACACCGGTAGCCGCGGTCCGGTGGCGGCCAGTTCGCGTTCCACCGCGGCGATGAGGTCGCGGTTGAGGGCGTTGATCGGCGACACCCCACCGAAGTGCAGATAGTGTTGCGCGACCTCGGCGAGCCGTTCCGGGGGAACACCGCGACCGCGGGTCACGTTTTCCAGAAACGGCAGCACATCGTCGGGTCCTTCGGGGCCTCCGAAGGACAGCAGCAGCAGTGCGTCGGCCGCCCGGGCCACGGTGTCTCCTCTCGGTTCGTCAGTCCTGCGGCATGTTCTCGGGGAACCAGGTGTTGTGGCTGGCACCGCCGTCGACGTAGATGATCGATCCGGTCGTCGCGGGCAGCCAGTCCGACAGCAGCGCGACGATCGATTTGCCGACCACTTCGGCGCCGCCGTCCCAGCCGATCGGCGAGGCGCCGTCCCAGTAGGTGTCGAGTTGCTTCAGCTGCTTCGCGTCATCGGTTGCGGTACCGGCGATCGCCTTGGCGGCCAGCGTCTTGACCGGGCCGGCCGCGATGAGGTTGGACCTGATCTTCTTCGCGTAACCGACCTCGCGCGCCACGTACCGGTTCACCGACTCCAGCGCGGCCTTGGCCACACCCATCCAGTTGTAGAACGGCATGGCGGTGCGGGGGTCGAAATCCATCCCGACGATCGAGCCGCGCTCGTTCATCACCGGCAGAACCGCGCGGGCCAGCGCCGCATAGCTCCAGGCCGAGATCTCGAACGATTTCGCCGCGTCCGCGCTCGGGCCGTCCAGGAACGGCAGGGCGTCGGGGCCCATGAGGGTCTTGGGGGCGAAAGCGATCGAGTGCAGGACCCCGTCGATCCCCTCGGGCGCGAGGCGACGGATCTCGTCGGGCAGTTTGCGCAGGTCTTCGTCGTTGGTGACGTCGAGACCGATGGCCGGCGGCACCTCCTCGGGCAGCCGCTTGGCGATCCGGTCGATCAGCCGCAGCCGCTCGGTGAGGCCGGTGATGATCACCTTGGCCCCTTCCTTCTGCGCGATGGCCGCCGCGTGGAACGCGATGGAGGCATCGGTGATGATGCCGGTGACGAGGATCGTCTTGCCTTCGAGCAATCCGCCCATGAGTTGTCGATTCTCCTGAATGTGGTGTCGTATCCCGCCGCGCCCGGTCGAGGCGCCGGCCCGGTGTCCGGTATCGGCGCGGCTTTCGATCTGTTCTGAAGGAGTGCGGGGCGTCAGTGCCCCATACCCATACCGCCGTCCACCGGGATCACCGCACCCGAAACGTAGGCGGAGTCCTCGGAGGCGAGGAAGCTGACCACCGCCGCGACGTCCTCGGGCGCGCCGAGCCGCTGCAGTGGAATGAACTTCTTCGCCATATCCCGCATATCGTCGGGGAGGTCCTTGGTCATATCGGTTTCGATGAACCCGGGCGCGACGACATTGGCAGTGATGGACCGGGAGCCGAGCTCGCGGGTGATGGACCGGGCCAGGCCCACGACACCGGCCTTCGAGGCCGCGTAGTTGATCTGCCCGGCCTGACCGGAGAACCCGACAACCGAGCCGAGGAAGATCATCCGGCCCCACCGCGCACGCAGCATCGCGCGGTTGGCCCGCTTGGCGCACCGGAAGGCACCGGCCAGGTTGGCGTCCACCACCTTGGTGAACTGTTCTTCGCTCATCCGCATGAGCAGCGTGTCATCGGTGATCCCGGCATTGGCGACCAGCACCTCGACCGGCCCCTGCGCGGCCTCCACCTCGGCGAACGCCCGGTCCACCGAATCACTGTCGGTCACATCGCATTTCACCCCGAGCAAGCCCTCAGGGGCGCCCGAACCGCGATGGGTGACGGCCACCTTGTGACCGTCGGCGTGCAGACGCTGCGCCACCGCGAGCCCGATTCCGCGGTTACCGCCGGTCACCAGGACCGAGCGTGCTGTGAAGTTCGACATGGGGACAAACCTACCTGGCTGCCTCGGTGATGCTCTCATGGGACGTCCACCGAGATTTCTGCCTCGAACTTGTGCAGGTCGTACAACGCGGACACAGCACTGCGGGCCGGGTTCTCACCCGACCCGCAGTGTGATATCGACTTATCCCCGTCCGCATCGCCGGCCGGGCATATCTCGGCGGGAACCGCACGGGGCCCGCACTTCTCACGGATCTGTCAGGGCAACCGCTGGCGCAGGACCAGCGCCGCCACCACCCCGGCCACCGTGGTCAGCAGACCGAGCAGCCACCACGGACGGCTGGCGTCGCCCCGGGTGACCTCATAGCCGATCTGCTCCTCGAGGGTGTCGTAGACACTGGACAGTTCCTGCAGGCTGGAGGCGGTATAGAACTCACCGCCGGACAATCGCGCGATCTCCTGCATCGCCTCGTCGTCCACCGGCACATCGACCTGATCCGTGCCGCCCTCCTCACGCGGGATCTCGACCACGCCCCATTTGGTGCCGAACGAGATCGTCGAGACCGGGATCTTCTTGGTCTTCGCGAGCCGCGCGGCGACGAATTCGTGCCGCGGATTGTCCACGTCCTCGAAATCGGGCACGGTCTGTTTACCGTCGGACATCAGCACGATGCGGGCCGGCGGCGGGGTCTCGGAGCCTCCCAGGACCGAGGCGAGGGTCTCGATGGACTGCAGTGCGGTGAAGATCCCCTCACCGGTGGCGGTCCGCTCGGCGAGTTTGATGTTGTCGATGGCGGCCTTCACCGACCCGCGGTCCGTGGTCGGTGAGACGAGCACCGACGCGGTGCCGGCGTAGGTCACCAGCCCCAGGTTGATCCCCGGGGTGAGACCGTCGGCGAAGTTCTTGGCCGCCTCCTGCGCGACCTGCAGCCGGTTCGGCGAGACGTCGGTGGCCTCCATGGACAGCGAAACGTCCATGACCAGCACCACGGTCGCCCGGTTGCGGGGAACCTTCTTTTCGGCGGTCGGTCCGGCCGCGCCGATTGTGGCGAACACCATGCCGACGATCAGGAGCACGATGGGCAGGTGGCGCCAGAAACTGGGCCGGTTGGGAGCGACCTTCTCGAGCTGCTCCATATTGCTGAACCGCAGCATCCGGCGATGCTTGCTGCGCTGCACCAGCAGATAGCCGAGCGCGAGCAGGAGAACGACAGCAAGGAATCCGAGCCAGATCGGTGCGGCGAAATTCGAAATACTCACTGGCGTGGCACCCGCGGGGTCGAGGCGCCGAGGCTGTGGCGCCGGGTGGAGACGAACCGGACCACATCGGCGATCCAGTCCCGGTCGGTCTGCAGGGTGAGCACCGGGGCGCCGCAGCTGCGCAGGGTCTGCTCGACCTCGTCCCGGTGCCGCTGGGCGGCGGCCGCGTAATCGGCGCGCAGCTGCGGGGTGACGGTGAACTCGCGGGTCCGCCCGGTCTCCGGGTCGTGCAACACCACGTCACCCATATCCGGTAGCTCGGTATCGCGCGGATCGAGGACCTCCACGGCCAGCAGATCGTGGCGCGCGGAAATGGCCCGCAGCGACCGCTGCCAGTCGATATCCCCGAGGAAATCACTGATCACGACCGCCAGGCCGCGTTTGCGCTGTGGCCGGCGCAACGATTCGATGGCGCCGCGCAGGTCACCGCGCACGCCGTCACGTGGATGCGGGGTGGTGGCGATACTGCGCAGCAGCGATTGCGCGTGGACCCGGCCGCTGCGGGCGGGGATCCGCTGCATCTGCTCACCGGTCGCGACCACGGCGCCGATCCGGTTTCCGCCGCCCATCGTCAGATGGGTCACCGCGGCCGCGGCGGCCACCGCCAGATCGCGTTTCTGACAGGCGCCGGTGCCGAAATCCAGGCTGGCGGACAGATCCACCACCATCCAGGTCTCCAGCTCCCGGTCCGCGATCATCTGCCGGACGTGCGGGTGGGTGGTCCGCGCGGTCACCGACCAGTCCATCTGCCGGACATCGTCACCGGGCTGATAGGCCCGCGCCTCCCCCGGTTCGGAACCGGGGCCGGGGATGAGGCCGAGGTGATCACCGTGCAGCACGCCGTCCAAGCGACGGCGCACCGTGAGCTCCAGAGTTTTCAGGGCGGCCGTCAAATGCGGATCGGTCAGCTCGCCCGAGCGGAACGACGGCGGGGCGTGAGGGTCGGGCACGGTTTCTCGGGCGCTGGGGTCCGGCGGCCGGGTCACTGGTGCTGGTTCGTGCCGGCGGTCTGCGGCACCTGCGGCGCCGGTGACTGCTGCGGCGGCGCGGGCGGCCGGTTGCCGTTCTCCGCGACGGGCGGGGCGCCGCCCGGCGCCACGGCCTGCGGCGCGACCTGCGGAAGTCCGACGGTCTGCAGGACCCGCGCGATCACGTCCTCCGGGCTGATCTCGTCGGCGAGCGCGTCGTAGGACAGCACCAGCCGGTGCCGCAGCACATCGGGGACGACCTCGATGACGTCCTGCGGGACCACGTAGTCGCGCCCGCGGATGAGCGCCACGGCGCGGGCGGCGGCGATGATGCCGAGGCTTGCACGCGGCGAGGCGCCGTAGGCCACCCAGTTCGCCACATCGTGCATCCCGAATTCGGCCGGAGCGCGGGTCGCGGAGATGACCCGGACCACGTAGTCGACCAGCGCGTGGTGCACGAAGGTGTTCGCGGCCAGTTTCTGGAGGCGGATGAGTTCGGCCGGCTCCAGGATGCGGTTCGGTTCCGGCGGGGTCACACCCATCCGGTAGATGATCTCGCGCTCCTCCTCGACCGAGGGGTAGTCGACGACGACCTTGAACAGGAAGCGGTCGCGCTGCGCTTCCGGCAGCGGGTACACGCCCTCGCTCTCGATCGGGTTCTGGGTGGCCATCACCAGGAACGGATCGGGCATCGGGTAGGTCTTGCCGCCGATCGACACGTGCCGCTCGGCCATCACCTCGAGCAGCGCCGACTGCACCTTGGCCGGGGCGCGGTTGATCTCGTCGGCGAGGACGAAGTTCGCGACCACGGGGCCGAGTTCGGTATCGAACTCCTCGCGGCCCTGCCGGTAGATGCGGGTGCCCACGAGGTCGGTCGGGACCAGGTCGGGGGTGAACTGGACGCGGGAGAACGAACCGCCGACCACTTTGGCGAAGGTCTCGACCGCGAGCGTCTTGGCGATACCGGGGACACCCTCGAGCAGCACGTGCCCCTTGGCGAGCACCCCGACGAGCAACCGCTCGACCAGCCGGTCCTGCCCGACGATGACCCGCTTGACCTCGTAGATCGCCTTCTCGAGAGTCTGGACGTCACGCTCGAGGGTGCTCGAAGCAGGCGTCGGCGGTTGTTTCGCCAAATCTGCCCCGCTGACACCGTCCGTCGAAGTCACCAACATCCCCGCTTTCGCCTTGGTCCTGTGCGTGCTGTCACAACTATTCCAGGTGATGGCCGCGGATGCCGCAACCGGCTCCACTGTCGGGAAATTCGCCGTCGTTCGCGGCCGGTTTCCCGGTGGGGCAGGCAGGGCTTCCGGTGCTACAGCGGGCGCCGTCACCCACTCCCGTCCGACCATACGTACCGATACGGCATGGCGCCCGCCGTAGCGGTTGCCGAAACCTGTCCGGCGCGAGCCGGGGTACGCACCGCGCGTCGTCGGGCGGCACACGGGCACCCCAGCGACCGAGGCCGCCGGGGCACGACAGGGAGAGTGACGGCCCGGGCGATCACCTGCCGAGCGGCCGCGGTTATCGTGCGGCCGGTTCCAGCTCCGGATCTTCGGTGCGCTGGGTACGCGGGCCCGGCACGGCATCCACGGGCGGTGACCCGCCCGCGCGGCGGGCCTTGACCCAGTACAGACCGCCCACTGTCAGCACCAGACCGGCCAGGAGCGCGATCGTGATCTCGGTCCAGCTCACCGTCGGTGTCTGCTCGAGGCGGTGCACCAGGGTCTGGGCGGCTTGTTCGGTCTTTCCGCCGGTGAACTTGGATTTGTCCTCGGCCCACTCCAACCGGACACGGCTGATCGAATCGCTGGTGGTGCCGATCCAGTCGTCGCTGAAGACGGCGACGGTGCCGTGCTGGAATCCGGCCACCTCGGTGGCGAGGTCACGCAGTTCGGAGTCGTGCCCCGGATTGCCGTCGAGCACCACGATGCTCAGATCGATGCCGTGCGCCCGCGCATCGGCCACGATGGCGGCCAGTTCGCTCTGGTCGTCGTCCTCGGGCGTGGCCACGCCGTTGTCGGCGAGATCGATCCGAACCTCATCGAGGGTTTTCGAATCGAACCCATCCGGCAGCTTGGTGGCCTTGAGGGAGAAGGCCGAGGTGTGGGTGACGGTCATCTTCCATCCGGTCTGGTCGAGCCGCATCGTCTGGCGAAGCGACGGGGGTTGCGCTACTGGCACGAACTGCCGGGGTACCCGTGGTACCGCCCGGCTAACTCGGACCAGCTCGAGAGCAGATTACGCGACGCCTGAGCGGTTACTCGACACCCGGCACGCCCGAGCGCGGGCGCGCCGCCCGACCGCCTCGACAGACCGCCCCGCGATTTTCATAGGACAAGCGTACTGTTAGGGTTGGGAACCGCGGGGAACCGGCGCCTTCCCGGGCCGGCACCTCATGCCAGAGACGTACCGCCGCCGGCACAGCCCCGCCGACGGCGTCCGCACACCCGACAAGTGGAGCTGACGTGACGAAAAGTATCGATACTTTCGGCGCCAAGGGCAACCTCGAGGTCGGAAGCAACTCCTACGAGATCTTCCGGCTCTCGGCCGTACCCGGCACCGAGAAACTCCCGTACGCACTGAAAGTTCTCGCCGAGAACCTGCTGCGCACCGAGGACGGCGCGAACATCACCGCCGACCATATCCGCGCACTGGCGGACTGGGACCCCAACGCCCAGCCCAGTATCGAGATCCAGTTCACCCCGGCCCGCGTGGTGATGCAGGACTTCACCGGCGTGCCCTGCGTGGTCGACCTCGCCACCATGCGCGAGGCGGTCGCGGCCCTCGGCGGCGACCCGGAGAAGGTCAATCCACTCTCCCCCGCCGAGATGGTCATCGACCATTCGGTCATCCTCGACGTCTTCGGCCGCGCCGACGCCTTCGAGCGCAATGTCGAGCTCGAATACGAGCGCAACGGCGAGCGCTACCAGTTCCTGCGCTGGGGCCAGGGCGCGTTCGACGACTTCAAGGTCGTCCCCCCGGGCACCGGTATCGTGCACCAGGTCAATATCGAGTACCTGGCCCGCACCGTCATGGTCCGCAACGGCCAGGCCTACCCGGACACCTGCGTCGGTACCGACTCGCACACCACCATGGTCAACGGACTGGGCGTGCTGGGCTGGGGTGTCGGCGGTATCGAGGCCGAGGCCGCCATGCTGGGCCAGCCGGTCTCCATGCTGATCCCGCGCGTGGTCGGCTTCAAGCTCACCGGTGAGATCCAGCCCGGCGTCACCGCCACCGATGTGGTGCTCACCGTCACCGATATGCTGCGCAAGCACGGCGTGGTCGGCAAGTTCGTCGAGTTCTACGGCCAGGGCGTGGCCGAGGTCCCGCTGGCCAATCGCGCCACCCTGGGCAATATGAGCCCCGAGTTCGGTTCCACCGCCGCGATCTTCCCGATCGACGAAGAAACCATCAACTACCTGCGCCTGACCGGCCGCACCGAGGAGCAGCTGGCGCTCGTCGAGGCCTACGCCAAGGAACAGGGCATGTGGCACGACCCGGCCTCGGAACCCGCCTACTCCGAGTACCTGGAGCTCGATCTGGGCACCGTGGTGCCCTCCATCGCCGGCCCGAAGCGCCCGCAGGACCGCATCCTGCTCAGCGAGTCCAAGATCGCTTTCCGCAAGGACATCCACAACTACGTGGAGGACCAGCACCCGACACCGCATTCGAAGCTGGACGAGGCGGTGGAGGAGACCTTCCCGGCCTCCGATCCGGCCACCCTGTCCTTCGCCGACGACGGCGCGGTGAATGTGCAGTCCGCGGCGAACAACGCCGACGGCCGGCCGTCCAAGCCGATCAAGGTCGTCTCCGAGGAGCGCGGCGAGTTCATCCTCGATCACGGCGCCGTCGCGGTCGCGGGTATCACCTCCTGCACCAACACCTCCAATCCCTCGGTCATGATCGGCGCGGCCCTGCTGGCCCGCAACGCGGTCGAGAAGGGCCTGTCCAGCAAGCCGTGGGTCAAGACCAACATGGCCCCCGGTTCGCAGGTCGTCACCGATTACTACGAGAAGGCGGGCCTGTGGCCGTACCTGGAGAAGCTCGGCTTCTACCTGGGCGGTTACGGCTGCACCACCTGCATCGGCAACACCGGTCCGCTGCCGGAGGAGATCTCCAAGGCGGTCAACGACAACGACCTCACCGTCACCGCGGTGCTGTCGGGTAACCGCAACTTCGAGGGCCGCATCTCCCCCGACGTGAAGATGAACTACCTGGCCTCGCCGCCGCTGGTCATCGCCTACGCGCTCGCGGGCACCATGGACTTCGATTTCGAGACCGACCCACTGGGCACGGACACCGAGGGCAACCCGGTGTTCCTGAAGGACATCTGGCCCTCGGCCCAGGAGATCGACGACACCATCAAGTCGGCGATCAACCAGGAGATGTTCACCAAGTCCTACGCCGATGTCTTCAAGGGCGACGAGCGGTGGCGCAGCCTGCCCACCCCGGAGGGCAACACCTTCGAGTGGAAGGACGACTCCACCTACGTCCGCAAGGCTCCATATTTCGACGGGATGGGCCTGGAGCCCGAACCGGTGTCCGATATCAAGGGCGCGCGGGTCCTGGCCCTGCTGGGCGATTCGGTGACCACCGACCACATCTCCCCCGCCGGCGCCATCAAACCGGGCACCCCGGCCGCGGATTACCTCGACTCGCACGGCGTGGCGCGCAAGGACTACAACTCCCTGGGCTCCCGGCGCGGTAACCACGAGGTGATGATCCGCGGCACCTTCGCCAATATCCGGCTGCGCAACCAGCTCCTCGACGACGTCTCGGGCGGTTACACCCGCGACTTCACCCAGGAGGGCGCGCCGCAGGCGTTCATCTACGATGCCTCGCAGAACTACCAGAAGGCCGGTATCCCGCTGGTCGTGCTGGGCGGTAAGGAGTACGGTTCCGGCTCCTCCCGCGACTGGGCCGCCAAGGGCACCCGCCTGCTGGGCGTGCGCGCCGTGATCGTGGAATCGTTCGAGCGCATCCACCGCTCGAACCTGATCGGTATGGGCGTGATCCCGCTGCAGTTCCCGGAGGGCGAATCGGCGAAGTCGCTGGGTCTCACGGGCACCGAGGTCTTCGATATCGCGGGCATCGAGGAGCTCAACGCGGGCACCACCCCGTCCACCGTGCACGTCACCGCGACCAAGGACGACGGCTCGAAGATCGAGTTCGACGCGGTGGTCCGGATCGACACCCCCGGTGAAGCCGATTACTACCGCAATGGCGGCATCCTGCAGTATGTCCTGCGGAACATGATCCGGTCCTGATCGCGCGGTGCTCGATGGCGCCGCCTCCGGCGGCGCGTGTTCGCGCCCCCCGAGCTCTCCTCGCCCGCGACCCCGAGACTCGCGTTTACAGCGCACAGGCTACGGGGTCCGCAGGCGAGGAGACGGGCGCGAACGTCGCTCGTAAGGCTCGCTCCCGGCCGGGGGCGAGGGCGTCGGCACGTCACTTGTTCGTTCGCTCGTAATCTGATGGCCCCGCGCGGTGAATCCGCCGCGCGGGGTTCGTATATCCGTTGAAGGAGCACGATGCCCAAGGTCAGCGACGATCATCTGGCTGCCCGGCGTTCACAGATACTCGACGGCGCCCGGCGCTGCTTCGCCGAGTTCGGGTACGACGGCGCCACCGTCCGGCGTCTGGAAGACGCCATCGGCCTGTCCCGCGGCGCGATCTTCCATCACTTCCGGGACAAGGACGCGCTCTTCTTCGCCCTCGCTCAGGAGGATGCCGAGCGCATGGCCGAGGTGGCGGCCAATCAGGGTCTGGTGCAGGTGATGCGGGATATGCTCGCCGACCCGCAGGAGTACAACTGGCTGGGCACCCGGCTCGAGATCGCCCGGCGGCTGCGCACCGATCCGGAGTTCCGGGCCGGCTGGACCCAGCGGTCGGCCGAACTCACCGCGGCCACCCTGGCCCGCCTCGAGCGCCGTAAAGCGGCCGGGGCACTGCGCGATGATGTGCCCACCGATGTTCTGCTGGGCTATCTCGATCTGGTACTCGACGGTCTCATCGCCCGGATCGCCTCCGGGCACACCAACGAAAACCTCACCGCCGTATTGGATCTGGTGGAGGCTTCGGTGCGCCGCCGCCCCTGAGCGCTTCGCAGAGCGACCAGATGCGCGGTCAGTTCCCGGATTCCAGTGCGGTGAGCAGTTTCTTGGCGATCCGGTCCAGTTCCCGCCGTTCGGCCGCGGTCAGCGCCGCGAGCATACGCGTCTCGTTGGCCGTGTGCTCGGTGACCACGATGTCGACCAGTTCCCGACCCGCATCGGTCAGAGCCACCCGCACGGCCCGCCGGTCCTCCGCGTCCGCGACGCGCCGGACGTAGCCGGCCGCCTCCAAGCGGTCCAGCCTCCCCGTCATTCCCGCGCGCGACAGCATCAGAGTGTCCGCGAGCGCGGAGGGATTGAGCTCGAACGGGTCACCGGCCCGCCGCAATGCGGCCAGCACATCGAACTCTCCCCCGCGTAGGCCGTGACGCAGGAAAACCGCCTCGATCTCACGTTCGGCCACGACCGCCAGCCGGCCGAGCCGGCCGAAAACCACCATCGCCGCCAAGTCCAGATCGGGACGTTCCCGTCGCCACTGCTGTTCGATGGCAGCGATCGCGTCTGATTCGAGTTCGGACATGGACACAAGTCTATTCGTCGGCATATAGTTCGGTGGCGAATTATACGAGAGCGAATTACTGAAGGAGCGACCATGGACACCGCGCCCCATCCCCTCGCCGTCCGGCAGCCCGGTGACGCCGAGACGCTGCACACCGAATCGGTCACCATGCGGCTGCTCATCGACGCCGAAGAAGCCCACGGCGCGGTGAGCACCCTGGAGGTCACCATGGGCCGCGGCGCCGACGGCGCGGCACCGCATTTCCACACCCGCTCCGACGAGTTCTTCTACGTCGCCGACGGCGAACTGCAGCTGATGGCCGGGGACCGTTTCCTCACCATCGGCGCGGGCGGCTCGGCCCTCGTACCGAAGACGACCACGCACGCCTTCGGTGCCACCCCCGACAGCGGGGCTCGCATCCTGATCGCCCTCATGCCCGGCGTCCAGCGTTTCGGTTACTTCCGGCTGCTCGAACGCATCGCGCGCGGAGAGGCCACCCTGGACGAACTCGCCGCATCCCAGGACGAATACGACAACCACTTCGTCGATGCGCCCCGATGGTGGCAGGAGCGCAATGCCCAGCGGAGCTGAACCGGGAACAACGGTGCTGCCCGAGGGGTTCGCACCGCTATGACCTTCTCCGTCCCCGTAACCGTCCGCGGCTACGAACTCGATGTCCAAGGCCATGTCAATCAGGCGGTCTACCTGCAATACGCCGAACACGCCCGCTGGGAGTGCCTGCTCGCGGCGGGCCTGCAGGCAGACAAACTGGTGGCGGCACGAGTGGGGCCGGTGGTTCTGGAGAGCACCATCAAGTACCGGCGCGAGCTGCGCGGCGGCGACGACTTCCGGGTCACCTGCGCCTTCGAGTGGGGTAGCGGGAAGACCTATCGCATCCGGCAGGAGATGATCCGCACCGACGGCACTCTCTCGGCGGAGGTATCGGTGGTCGGCGGCCTGCTGGATCTGGACGCTCGCCGATTGGTCGCCGATCCGCCCGGCCGGTTCCGCGAACTGGCCACGCATCCGGACATGCTCGGCCTCTGACCGACCGGAGAGCGCGACGGGGAACGAATCGAGGCGGCAGCGAACACCCGGCGTCCGGAAAACTTTCGCGGCAGGAGGTTCCGCGAAAGCAAGGTCGGGTTTCCGAACAGGGGTAATCCGGCCATATCGGCTTCCGGAGCCGCCACGCGGCGTTATGATCCGGACGCGCTCGGGTCGTGGCACACCGCCGGCAAGATCGGAGAATCCAGATGACCGATGCCCTCCACACCTCCGAACGCGGTGCGGTCGCCACTCTCACCGGTGTCCTGGTCGGCGAGTCCGACCGCGAGATCCGAGTCCGGGTGGCAGACGGCACGTGGACCTTCTGTCGCGGCGATGTGCTGGCGATCCGGTTCGCCGAGGAGCACGCCACCGGCCGGCGCGTGCACGTCGACATCCGAGCCGGCGTCACGGCCGATTTCACCCGCCGCCTGCGTATCGAGGTCGCGGAGCGGCCGATGACCCTGGCGGCGCCGCCGTCGGAGGCCTTCGGCGACCGGCAGCTGCGCCGTCTCACCGAAGCCTGGGCGCGGCGACTCGACCTCGCCGGTGAACCCGAGTTCCCCGCGACGTTCACCTGCGCCCAGACCAGGTCGCGCAACACCAGCGACGACGGCGTCCACAGCGACAGTTTCGACTGAACGGCGGGCGCGATGAGCACCCTGGAGGCCCGCGGGGTCCTCATCGTCTCCGAAGCCGACGATCTGCACGCCGCGGCCATGGTGGCGACATTGCGCGAACAGCACGCAATGATGCCGCTCCGGTTGGATCTGCGTGATTTCCCGCGCGAGCCGGGTACTTTCCGGCTCGGGGCGGCCGGGGTCGAACGGTCACTGGCGGGTCTGGCCGGTCTGGACGAGGTCGGATCGGTCTGGTGGCGCCGCCCGCACCCGAGTTCGGTACCGGCCGGGGTCCGCGCCGACGACAACGCCTACCGCCAGGCCGAATGCGACGCTTTCGTCCAGGGCCTGCTGTGGTCGCTGGGCGCCCAATGGGTCAATGATCCCGGCAACGACCGGATCGCCCATCGCAAGATCGTGCAACTCGATACCGCGCGACGAGCCGGCTGCGCGGTCCCGGACACACTGGTCACCAACGATCCGGACGAGGCCCGCGAGTTCATCGAAACCTGTGGCAGCCGCGTCGTTTTCAAGCGCACCGGCACCTCCCGTGCCGAATTCTCCGAAACCCGCCTGCTCGGGACCGCCGATCTGGACCGGCTCGGCAGTATCCGCTGGGCGCCCACCACCTTCCAGCGCTATATCGATCCGGAATGCGATCTGCGGGTGGTGTGGGTGGACGGGCAGGAGTGGGCAGTGCGCATCGATTCCCGTACCGGAGCCGGACGTATCGACTCCCGGCTCGATACCTCGGTCGATTTCGTCCCCACCCTGCTACCGGCCGCCGTCAGCAAATCACTGGCGACGCTGATGGGCACGCTGGGCCTGAGTTTCGGTGTCCTGGATCTGCGGGTCGGCCTCGACGGTGAGTTCTACTTCCTCGAGGTCAACCCGCAGGGGCAATTCGCCTATCTCGAGATCAAGACCGGGCTACCCCTCTTCACCAGCCTCGCCAATCTCCTGGTGTACGGGGACGGCGCCGTACCCGGCTGGTGAATACGGCCCCGCCGAACGATCCGCATGCGGCCACTCGCCGCCGGGTACGCCGTCCCGGCGGCGGAGCCTGCGGATACGGTGCGGCTAGCGGGATTTACGGCGGTTGGCGCCGCCGCGGCTGCGGAGTTGCACATGCGACTCCGTCAGCACATTGTGAATGAACCCGTAGGAGCGGCCGGTCGCACGTGCCAGCGACCGGATACTCGCCCCCGCCTCGTATTGCTTCTTCAACTGGGTCTGTAGGCGATCCCGTGACTTACCCGTGACCCGGGTGCCCTTGCCCAATGTGCTCTTGCTCTGTACCGGCCTGTCGCCCATGGCTTCCTCCGAGTCGCCGAGCAGCGTCACTCTCAGGCTAAGCACTCGGCGACCATCCGGCAATGAGTTCTTGTGATGAAACTCACGCGAGCTGAATCAATTCCAGGTACTCGGCCGACCAGTGGTCCTCGGTGCCGTCCGGCAGCAAGATCACCCGCTCCGGGTTCAGGGCCTCGGCGGCGCCCGGATCGTGGGTCACCAGGACGACCGCGCCCGCATAGGTACGCAGCGCGTCGAGAACCTGCTCGCGCGAGACAGGGTCGAGGTTGTTGGTGGGCTCGTCGAGCAACAGCACATTGGCCGCCGAGGAGACCAGGCCGGCCAGCGCGAGCCGGGTCTTCTCACCGCCGGACAGTGTCCCGGCGGGCTGTTCCAGTTGGGGCCCGGTGAACATGAAGGCGCCGAGCAGGCCGCGTAGGTCCTGTTCGCCGGCGTCCGGCGCGGCATGACGTATGTTCTCCCAGACCGTGGCCGAATCGTCGAGGGTGTCGTGTTCCTGCGCGAAGTACCCCACCTTGAGGCCGTGACCGGGCACGAGGCCCCCGGCGGTGGGTTCCTCGGCGCCGGCCAGCAGTCGCAGCAGTGTGGTCTTGCCCGCGCCGTTGAGCCCGAGCACCACCACGCGGCTGCCGCGGTCGATTGCCAGATCCACGCCGGTGAAGATCTCCAGCGAGCCGTAGACCTTGGTGAGGTTCTCCGCCATGAGCGGCGTCTTCCCGCAGGCGGCCGGTTCGGGGAACTTGATCCGGGCGACCTTGTCGGCCACGCGTACCTCGTCCAGTTCGGCCATCAGCCGATCGGCGCGTTTGGCCATGTTCTGCGCGGCAACGGCTTTGGTGGCCTTGGCGCCCAGCTTGGCGGCCTGGGCACGCAGCGCAGACGCCTTCTTCTCGGCATTGGCCCGCTCGCGGCGGCGGCGCTGCTCGTCGGTCGCACGGGCGTCGAGATATTTCTGCCAGCCCATGTTGTAGACATCGGCCTCGCCACGCACCGCGTCCAGGAACCACACCTTGTTGACCACGTCGGCGAGCAGATCGACATCGTGGCTGATCACGATCAGGCCACCGTCGTGGTTCTGCAGGAAACCGCGCAGCCAGGTGATGGAATCGGCGTCGAGGTGGTTGGTGGGCTCGTCGAGCAGCAGGGTGGTGTCGGAACGGCCGCCGCTGCCGTCGGAGGCCGCGAACAGGATGCGCGCCAGTTCGATTCGCCGCCGCTGACCGCCGGAGAGCGTACGCAGCGCCTGATCCAGCACCCGGTCCGGTAAGCCGAGACTGTTGCAGATCCGCGCCGCCTCGCTCTCGGCCACATAACCGCCGAGCGCGGAGAAGCGGTCCTCCAACCGGCCGTATTTGCGGACGGCGCGTTCGCGTTCGTTTTCGTCGGCCAGTTCGGCCATCAGCGCCTGCTGCTTCTCCATATCGCGGATCAGCGCATCCAATCCGCGCGCCGAGAGCACCCGGTCACGGGCCAGGACGTCGAGATTTCCCTCGCGCGGATCCTGCGGGAGGTAACCGATATCGCTGGACCGCACGATCGTCCCGGCATACGGTTCGCCTTCTCCGGCCAGGATGCGCAGCGTGGTGGTCTTACCGGCGCCGTTACGCCCGACCAGGCCGATCCGGTCGCCGGCCTGTACCCGCAGCGCCGGTCCGGGCGCGGACAGCAGGGTGCGGACGCCGGCCCGGACCTCGAGGTCGGTCGCGGTGATCACAGATATCTCCTAGGAAACACGGGTTGGGGGCAGCGGCCCGGGGCGCCCGATAGCGGGCCCATCCACCGATCATCGGATGTCTCCGGACACGGAACCACCGATTTTACCCGGACCACGACACTGCCCCGTCCCCGGCGGCCGGGGTGATCCGCGCTCGCCGGGGTCACCGGTGCGCACGGTAACGTGCCCGGATATGAGCACCGATCTGTTGGGCAAGAGCGCGCTGGTCTCCGGAGCCAGCCGCGGTATCGGCCACGCGGTGGCCGCCGAGCTGCTGAGCCGGGGCGCGAATGTGCTGATCACCGCGCGCAAGGCCGAACCACTGGAGAAGGCGGCCGCCGAACTGCGGGCGCTGGGACACCAGGGCGAGGTCGTCGCCCTGGCCGGTAACTCCGGCGACGACGAGGCACGGGCCGCCGCGGTGCAGCGCGCGGTCGCGGAGTTCGGTTCGCTGGACATCCTGATCAACAACACCGGGATCAACCCGGTCTACGGCGCGCTGATGGAAGCCGATCTGGACGCGGTGCGCAAGATCTTCGACGTGAACGTCGTGGCCGCGCTCGGCTACATCCAGCAGGCGTACAAGGCGTGGATGGGCGAGCACGGCGGCGCCGTGGTGAACGTGGCCAGTGTGGCCGGTATCCGCTCCACCGGCGTCATCGCGGCCTACGGCGCCTCCAAGGCCGCGCTGATCCGGCTCACCGACGAGCTGGCCTGGCAGCTCGGCCCGAAGATCCGGGTCAACGCGGTGGCGCCCGGTGTGGTCAAGACCAGTTTCGCCGACGCGCTGTACTCGGCGGACGAAGAGGCCGCCGCGCAGGTGTACCCGATGAAGCGGCTCGGTTCGCCCGAGGACGTGGCGCGGCTGATCGCGTTCCTGGCCTCCGATCAGGCGGCCTGGATCACGGGCGAGACGGTGCGGGTCGACGGCGGGCTGCTGTCGACCGGCGGTATCTGAATCGATCGACGAGGGCCGGGGCAGTGCGGACACTGCCCCGGCCCTCGGTGTTCCACCGACCCCTCGGCCGGTCCTTGTTCAGGAGCGATGAGGCAGATTCTGCAGCCGGACCTGGCCGCGCGCGACCAGCCGCCCGTCCTCGTCGGTGATCACCACCTGCCACAGCTGCTGCAGACCGCCGCGGTGCAGCGGGGTGGCCTCGGCGGCCAGTTTCCCGTCGCGCACCGCACGCAGGAAATCGGTGTTGTTGTTGACCCCGACCACCACGCCGCGCTCGCCGTACCAGGCGGCGCCGCCGGTGCTGGCCAGGGTTTCCACCACGGTGCACAGGACCCCGCCGTTCTGGATCCCGGCCGGCTGGTGCAACTGCGGTGTGACGGTCCATTCACCGCGGACGCGGTCGGGTCCCAGCTCGGTCACGCGCAGGCCCATCAGATCCGCGAAGGTCCCCCTGCTGATCTCGTTGAGTTGTTCGGCGCTGAGATCGGCCATCGACATCGGGGGGCGGGTCTGCTGTTCGGTCATGGCTCCACAATCGCATGCGGGTCCCGGCCGGGGCGCACGGGCCGGTGGTCACCGGCGAAAAGAAAGCGGCGGACCCCACCTCGGGAGATGGAGCCCGCCGCAGGCATTGGATCGGGGGTCACCGCAGCCCTCGGGACTCTCGCGCGATCCGTACGCCGGATTCAACTATAGGGCAGGCTTACCTAACTAAGCAACACGCTGGGCGCGCCGGACCGCCATACCTCGACCCTCGAGTGCCCGCAGGAGGCCCTGCCCCCGGCGCGCTCCCGCCACCGGGTCGGTGCGGGCCAGGTCCGGAACATAAGTGGTGGCCCCCGAAACGGATTCGGCCACCAGCGCCCAGAACCGGCGCGGGCTCAGCCCCGCAGACCGGGCCAGCGCTCCCTGGATGAGCAGCAGCGAGGGTTCGCAACGGTAGGCCAGCCACACCCACATCGCCCGCTCACACGGCAGGGAGACCACCCCGGGCGAGCCCTCCAACGGATCGCCGGCCACCACCCGGATGGTGGTGTCGGCAAGGCCCGCCCAGTCGATACCGCCGTCGTTGTCGGTGTGGATCCACACATTCTCCAGCCCGGGATCCCAGGCCCGGCCGTCGGCGACCCATAACGCGGCGACCCGGCCGAGCACGGCATGGATGAGTGCGGTGGCCACCACCTCCGAGGCGGCGGTCGCACTGATCATCTCCGCGGCGTGCCGTCGGTACATCAGGTCGATCCGGCCCTCACGCAGACCCGTGGACAGGGCCCACCAGCGCCGCTTGCCCTGTTCGGACATGGCCGCGGCGGCATAGACCCGGGGATGCTCCGGCTGCAGGGACCGTAACCGGGAACACGCCGACTCGAATGCCGCCTCGTACGGGCGGGGGATGCGCACAGTGGCGAGTTCGGACATTCGAACCTCCTCGAGATCGGCGTCGCGGCAACGACTTGATCGAAAGATAGGTTAGCCTTACCAGACCTAGCAAGTATTTCCCTCGGGCAGGAAGTAACGGATCCGTGACACCCCGGCGCGCGCCGGGCACGCACGAGGACCCCGTCCCATCCACCACACCGCCGGCGTTTCCGGTGTTCGGCGGCTTATGACAATTCCCACGCGGTTACGACACCCTGTAGTACGCCACAGTGTCGTTGGCGTCGTAAAATCAAGAGATGGCTGGACTTGGTGAACTCGAGAAAGCGGTTATGGACCAACTGTGGTCGGCCGATGAACCACAAACGGTCCGGCAGGTGCACGAGGCCCTGTCGGCGCGCCGCGAACTCGCGTACACCACGGTGATGACCGTGCTACAGCGGC
Organism: Nocardia sienata NBRC 100364; assembly: GCF_001613205.1. GTDB lineage: Bacteria > Actinomycetota > Actinomycetes > Mycobacteriales > Mycobacteriaceae > Nocardia > Nocardia sienata. The sequence goes on from NZ_BDBX01000004.1 coordinate 203,552, forward strand.
TCGCGAAGAAGAATCTGGTGGTACAGCGGCGCGACGACCGCGCCCACCGGTACGCTCCGGTACACACCCGCGACGAGCTGGTGGCCGGTCTCATGATGGATGCGCTGCAGCAGGCCGACGAGGCCGGTAGCCGGGCAGCGGCCCTGGTGCACTTCGTGGAGCAGGTCGGCAAGGACGAGGCCGCGGCTCTGCGGGACGCACTCGCTAAGCTCGAAGCAACCGAGGACAGATAGCCGCGCCGCCACGACCTCGGACCCTGGCCCCACAACGCAGTGAGCAGAGTCGATGAACGCAGCAGCACCGGCCTTCGCCGTACTTGCCTTGCTTCTCGCCGGTCCCGTCCCGGAATCACTCAGCCGGGCGACCTGGACATATCGCGTCCCGCGCGCCGCCCTCGTGCTCTGGCAGGCGATCGCGCTGGCCGCTGTGCTCAGCGCGTTCAGTTCCGGGCTCGCCATCGCCGCGGAACTGCTGGTCCCGGGTCCGGACGGCCGGCCCACCACCAAACCCACCGATGAGATCGATGCGCTGGGTCTGCCCCTGTGGCTGGCCTATGTGTCGGTGTTCATGCTCACGCTGCTGATCGGCGCCCGGCTCGTCTACGCCTCCATCCGGGTGGGGGTGCACACCCGGCGCCGCCGCGCCCACCACCGCATGCTGGTCGATCTGCTCGACCAGAGCGGCCCGTTCCGGCGCGCCGCCGATATCCGGGTCCTGTCGTCCACCGAACCGATCGCCTACTGCCTGCCGGGGCTGCGCCGGCGCGTGGTGGTCAGCGCCGGCACACTCGACAAACTCGCCGAGCAGGAGCTCACCGCAATCCTCAGCCATGAGCGGTCGCATCTGCGGGCCCGCCACGATCTGGTGCTGGAGGCGTTCACCGCCGCCCACGAGGCCTTCCCCCGGTTCGTCCGGAGCAAATCCGCGCTGGATTCGGTGAAACTGCTCATCGAACTGCTCGCCGACGATTCCGCGGTCAAGGTCACCGGTCCCAAACCGCTGGCCCGCGCCCTGGTGGCCTGCTCGAAATCGACCGCGCCGCAGGGTGCGCTCGCGGTGGGCGGGCCGAGCACGCTGATCCGCATCCAGCGCCTGGCCGGCCCGCTGGGCGATTTCCGGATCGCCGGTGCCGCCTATCTCGCCTCGATCGCCATCCTGGTGGTACCGACCCTGGCCGTCGCGATTCCCTGGCTGGTCGAGCTGAGCCGGTTGTTCCGTGCCTGATCGCTGTCCGCCGGAGACCGGAAACTCGGCCGATCCGCGCCCGGGCGCCGCCCGCACTCCCCCGCCCTTCGCCGATCTGGGCCTGCCCGTACTCACTGTGCAGGCATTGCGCCGGGAGGGCCTGATCGATCCCCTGCCCATCCAGGCGGCGGCCGTGCCCGACGCGCTGGCCGGTCGCGATGTGCTCGGCCGGGCGCCCACCGGGTCCGGCAAGACGCTGGCCTTCGGGCTGCCCATGCTCGCCCGCCTCGCCGGAGCGCCGGCCATCGCACGTGCCCCACGCGGTCTGATCCTGGCTCCTACCCGCGAACTGGCCCTGCAGATCGAACAGGCGCTGGAACCGTTCGCACTGGGTCTGCGGCTCGGCACCGCGGTGGGCGGGATACCCGTGTCCCGGCAGGCGGAAAGACTGCAGCGTGGGGTGGATCTGCTGATCGCGACCCCGGGCCGTCTGGCCGATCTGGTCGATCAGGGCGCGGCAGTACTCGACGCGGTCCGGGTCACCGCGGTCGACGAAGCCGACCATATGGCCGATTTCGGGTTCCTGCCGCAGGTGCGGCGATTGCTCGACCTGGTGCCCGGCGACGGACAGCGGTTGCTGTTCTCCGCCACCCTGGACGACGAATCCGTACGAGATCTGATCCGCCGGTATCTGCGCGACCCCGTCACCCACACAGTGGCGCCCGAACCGGAGACCATCCCCGCGACCCATCACATCCTTTACGTCGAACCCGCGGACAAACCGGCCGTCCTCGCCGAGATCGCCGCCCGCGACGGCCGCACGCTGCTGTTCGCCCGTACCCAGTACGGGGCGGAGAAGCTCACCCGCCGGCTACGTGACCAGGGCATCCGCGTCGCGGCCCTGCACGGAGGCAAGGCCCAGAACCGCCGCATCCGGACGCTGGCGGCCTTCGCCGACGGCGGTATCTCCGCCCTGGTCGCCACCGATATCGCCGCTCGCGGGATCCATGTGGACGCGGTCTCACTGGTGGTCCACGCCGACCCGCCCGCCGATGCAAAGGACTACATACACCGGGCCGGCCGGACGGCCCGGGCGGGTGCGAGCGGCACGGTGATCACCGTGGTCACCCCGGACCAGCGCGCCGAGGTGGCCGCGCTGACTCGGGCGGTGGAGGTTCCCGTGGTGGAACACACCGTAGGACCGGGCGACCGGGAAGTCCGCCGGCTCACCGGCGCGCGCACCCCGCCGGGCCCCGAGCCGGCGAGGGCTCCCGAGGTAGCGCCGGCGGCCGCGCGCGGGCACTTCCGTGGGCAGGGCGCCAGGGGCCGGGGCGGCACCGGGAAACCGGCACCGGGCCGCCGACCGCATCGCCCCCGCCGGTCCAAGTGAATCCGGCGGGTCCGCACGCCGCAGAGCCGTCCCGATTACCATGGGCGCAGTGCAGTTTCTCCCCGGACAACACCCGCCGTACGACCTGACCTACAACGACGTCTTCCTGGTTCCGAACCGCACCGATATCGCGTCACGGTTCGACGTCGACCTCGCGACGGCCGACGGCTCGGGCACCACCATCCCGCTGGTCGTCGCCAATATGACCGCGGTCGCGGGCCGCCGCATGGCCGAGACCGTGGCCCGGCGCGGCGGAATCGTGGTGCTACCGCAGGATCTGCCCAACAGCGCCGTCGCCGAGACCATCGCCTTCGTCAAAAGCCGTTCGCTGATCGCCGACACCCCCGTCACCCTCACCGCCGACCACTCCGTCTCCGATGCGCTGGCGCTGATCCACAAGCGTGCCCACGGTGCGGTCGTGGTCGTCGACAACGGACGGCCGGTCGGGCTGGTCACCGAGGAAGCCTGTGCCGATGTCGATCGGTTCGCCCGCCTGCACGAGGTCGCCACCACCGATTTCGTCACCGTCCCGGCGACCGCCGAGGCGTCCTATATCTTCGACCGCCTCGAGGCCGCGCACTCCGGGCCCGCCGTACTCCTCGCTCCGGACGGCACACTGGCCGGCGTGCTCACCCGCACCGGCGCGGTCCGGCACGGCATCTACACTCCCGCCGTCGACGACGAGGGCCGGTTGCGGATCGCGGCCGCCGTCGGGATCAACGGGGATGTGCCCGCGAAGGCCAAGGCACTGGTCGACGCCGGCGCCGATGTCCTGGTGGTGGACACCGCGCACGGGCACCAGGTGAAGATGCTGGAGACCCTGAGCGCGATCCGGGACCTCGGCCTCGGTGTCCCGCTGGTCGCCGGGAACACGGTCTCGGCCGAGGGCACCCGGGATCTCGTCGCCGCCGGCGCGGATATCGTCAAGGTCGGTGTCGGACCCGGCGCCATGTGCACCACCCGGATGATGACCGGAGTGGGCCGGCCGCAGTTCTCCGCAGTCGCCGAATGCGCGGCGGCAGCCGCCGACCTGGGCGCCCATGTATGGGCCGACGGTGGTGTCCGCCATCCCCGCGATGTCGCCCTGGCCCTCGCCGCGGGCGCGTCGAACGTCATGATCGGCTCCTGGTTCGCCGGCACCTACGAATCGCCCGGCGACCTGCGCGTCGATCGGGACGGCAGGGCATACAAGGAAAGCTTCGGGATGGCCTCCAAACGCGCGGTCGCCGCGCGGACCGCCGCAGATCGCGGCTACGACCGGGCCCGTAAGGCACTGTTCGAGGAGGGCATTTCCAGCTCCCGGATGCTGCTGGATCCCGAGCGTCCCGGCGTCGAGGATCTCATCGATCACATCTGCTCCGGGGTGCGCAGCGCCTGCACCTACGCCGGCGCGCGTGATCTCGCGGAATTCCGTGAGCGCGCGGTGGTCGGAGTGCAGTCGTCCGCGGGATTCGCCGAAGGCCGGCCGCTGCCGGGCGGGTGGTGACCCCGGCCACACCGCCGCGCGTCGCCGCCCACGCGACCGTGCGCCCGCGCGCACGGTCGCGGTAGCATGAGAACCGCCGGCGACCGTCGGCCGCAATCATCAGGACGAAAGGATCCAGTTGTCACCCGCGTCCGAGGGCGCCACTCAGGAGGGCTCATCTATCGAGCCGGGTGACAGACCCGGCGTCCTCCGCTGCACGACCCTCCTCTCTCCGGCCCATTGCCCATCGCTGATACCGATGCCCGCCGGGGGGTGGTGAAATGGCCGTCGCACTCACCGTCCTCAGTCTTATCGGGTTCGTGGCGCTCACCGCCGGCACCGCCTTGTTCGTGGCCGCCGAATTCTCCCTGACCGCCCTCGAGCGCAGCACCGTCGAAGCGCATGCGCGCGACGGCGATGTGCGGGCGCGGGCAGTCCGGCAGGCGCACCGCACCCTCTCCTTCCAGCTGTCCGGTGCCCAGCTCGGTATCACCATCACCACTCTGATCACCGGTTATATCGCCGAACCCGTGCTGGCGCGGTTGCTCGAACCGCTGTTCACCGTGTTCGGCGTGCCGGATTCCGCCGCCACCGGTATCGCTCTGGTCCTGGCACTGATCCTGGCGACCTCGCTGTCGATGATCTACGGCGAACTGGTCCCCAAGAACATCGCCATCGCCGCACCCATGGCCACCGCACGGGCCACCGCCGGACCGATGGTGGCGTTCTCGGCGGTGTTCAAACCGATGATCCAATTCCTCAACGGCACCGCCAACTGGGCGGTCCGCCGCTTCGGGGTGGAACCGGCGGAGGAACTGCGCTCGGCGCGGTCACCGCAGGAACTCGGTTCGCTGGTGCGCACCTCGGCCCAGCACGGCGCTCTCGATCAGCGCACCGCGCAACTGCTGGATCGCTCCCTGCAGTTCGGCGAACGCAGCGCCGAGGAGCTGATGACCCCGCGCGTGAAGATCGAAGCCCTGGACCGCACCGACACCATCGGCGATCTACTCGCCGCGGCCGCCCGCACCGGCTACTCGCGATTCCCGGTGATCGACGGCGACCTGGACAACACCCTGGGTGTCGTACACGTCAAACAGGCGTTCACTCATCCCGCGCGCACTCGTGCCGGGGTAGGTCTCGCACAGATCGCGCAACCGGTTCAGGTACTCCCCGCCAGCCTCGACGGCGACGAGGTGCTGGAACGGGTGCGCGCCGACGGTATGCAGGTCGCGCTGGTCGTCGACGAGTACGGCGGCACCGCGGGCCTGGTGACCATGGAGGACATCATCGAGGAGATCCTGGGTGATGTGCGCGACGAGCACGACGAGGAGGAACGCGAGGTGCGCCGGGTCTCCGACGGCTGGGACTGTTCGGGCCTGCTGCGCATCGACGAGGTGACCCGGGCGACCGGATACATCGCGCCCGAGGGCGAGTACGAAACCCTGGGTGGTCTGGTACTGACCCGACTGGGCCGGATTCCGGTGGCCGGCGACACCGTCGTATTGCCGCAGCGTGGTCACGAGCACCGCCACGGTGACGGTCAGGGCGGCTGGCTGGCCCGGGTGGAGCGGATGGACGGGCGCCGCATCGATCGGATCCGCCTGGTTCCCGCCGACGCCGAGGCGATCGCCCAGCGCGAACAGCAGCCCACCGGCCGGGAGGTCCGTCATGGGTGACCTCTTCGGAGTGGCGCTGACCGTGGTCCTGCTGGCGGGTAACGCCTTCTTCGTCGGCGCGGAGTTCGCGCTCATCTCGGCCCGCCGCGACCGACTCGAGGCGCTGGCCGCGCAGGGTAAACGCAACGCCGACACCGTGATCCGGGCCGGACAGAATCTGTCGATGATGCTGGCCGCCGCGCAGCTGGGCATCACGATCTGCTCGATCCTGCTGGGCCGGGTCGGCGAGCCGGCGGTGGCCCATCTGCTGGAACGTCCGTTCGAGCTGGCCGGGCTGCCCGAGGCCCTACTGCATCCGGTGTCGTTCGTGCTGGCACTCGCCATCGTGGTGATCCTGCACATTCTGCTGGGCGAGATGATCCCGAAGAACATCGCGCTCGCCGGGCCCGAACGCAGTGCGCTGCTGCTGGTGCCGCTGCATCTGGCGTGGTTACGGATCGCCCGGCCGCTCATCGCGGTCTACAACTTCGCCGCCAACCTGTCGCTGCGGATGCTGCGCATCGAACCCAAGGACGAACTCGAGGCCACGGTCTCGAGCGACGAACTGGCCGAGATGATCGGCGAATCCCGCTCCGAGGGCCTGCTGGACGAGGAGGAGCACCGCCGCCTCACCCAGGCGCTGGGCACCGGGGAGCGGTTCGTCGCCGAGGTCATGGTGCCGCTGACGCAGGTGCGCACGATCCCGCTGCGCGCCCAGGGCACCACCCTCGGCGATATCGAGAACGCGGTCGCCGAAACCGGCTTCTCCCGGTACCCGGTGCGCGCCACCGACGGTTCGTTGGTCGGGTACCTGCACGTCAAGGACGTGCTGGACAAGGTATCCGATGAGACCGCGGGTCCCGGCACCGAGATCCCGCGCACCGATATCAGGCCGCTGCCCACCGTGCTGATGGGCACCACCCTCTACGAGGCACTGGCCCGCCTGCGCCGCACCAGCAGCCATCTGGGCCGAGTGGTGGATGCGCGGGGCAATACGGTCGGCATCGTCGCGCTCGAGGACCTCGTCGAGGAGTTCGTCGGTACTGTCCGCGACACCACGCACCGGATCGCCGAATGACGGCTGCGGCCTTCAAATCGGTGCTCGACGCGGCCGAGTGGCGTGCGCGTGCCGCGGCGCACCGCGATCGTCTCGACGCCCTGGCCGGTCCGTACCTGCGGGCACGGGCCGCCGGGGCGAAGCATCCGGTGCTCGATTTCCTGTTCACCTACTACGGCCACAAACCGGCCCAGCTGCGCCGCTGGCATCCCGGATTCGGGGTGGCGCTGGCCGGTGCGGCCGAGTACCTCGGCCTGCGCGGCTATCGGCGAATCGGCGAGCCCGAGACCGGAACCGGGCCGGTGGTGACCGCCGCCCCGGACTTCCTGCGGTCCCGCGCCGATACTCTCACCTATATCGCGGACCTGCTGCGCGCGACCGCGGCCCGGCCTGCTCAGCTGTCCTGTTTCGGCCTGCACGAATGGGCGATGGTGTACCGCACCGGGGAGGTCCGCCACGATTCGGTACCACTGCGGCTCGGCGCGGCCGGTACCGACGCGGTGGTCGATTCGATGCCGGTGCGCTGCACCCATTTCGACGCGTTCCGGTTCTTCACTCCGGCCGCTGTCCCCCGCAACAACCGGCAGCTGAGCCGCGACGACCAGATCCACGCCGAGCAGCCGGGTTGCCTGCACGCCAACATGGATCTGTACAAGTGGGGATTCAAAGCGACTCCGCTGCTCGCCTCGGATCTGCTCCTCGACTGTTTCGCGCTGGCGCTGGACGCTCGGACTCTCGATATGCAGGCGAGCCCGTACGACCTGCGCGAACACGGATACGAGCCGGTGCGGATCGAAACCCCGGCCGGTCGGGCCGAATATGTGCGCCGCCAAGCCGAGATCGCGAACCGGTCGGGTCTGCTGCGGAAGCGGTTGCTCGCGGACTTGGATTCCCTACTCGAGCGGGTGTGCGAGTAGGAGGCCTGTCCGACACCGGGTCGGTCGACAGCGGTCCGCTCCGTGCGCGGCCGGATACTGCTCGTTCCGATCTACGTCCTGCTCCTCGGCCGAGCCCATCCCGCGCAGGGCGCCTCCTCGAAAACCTGCCGGATCCGTGACGCGTTCAGCGATCCTGCTCCGGTTTCCGGGCCAGCACCCGGAACACCACCCCACCGCGACCGGTGCGGGCGAAGTGCTCGAGGGTGAACCCGGCCTCGGTGAGGTAACCGACCGGCTCCCGGGTGAGATGGTCCGCCGCGAACCGCACGGCCAGCGGTTCGACCAGGCGCATCAGTGCCGCCACCGGTCGCGCGCGGGCCGGGCCGTGCTCGACCGCGACGAACACCCCGCCCGGGCGCAGCACTCGCCACGCCGCCGCCGCGGCCGCCCCCGGGTCGGGAATCGTGCAGAAGGTATAGGTGGAAACCACCGTATCCGCCGATCCGGCGGGCAGATCCAGCTGCTGGACGTCTCCGTGCCGCAACTCCACCGGCACCGGCGCCGAACGGGCGCGCGCGAGGTCGAGCATCCGCTCGGACAGGTCCACCCCGACGACCCGCTCGACCCCGGCACCATAGAGCGGCAGATTCAACCCGCTGCCCACCCCGATCTCCACCACCGTCCCGCGGGCCCGTTCGATCGCCCATCGGCGCGCATCACCGAGCAGTACCCGCTCGGACCATCCGAACTGGCGGTCGTACCCGTCGGCGATACGGTCGAAGATCTGTTCCACGCGATCCAGTTCACCGCGGGTCGTTTTGCCGGACATACAACTCAGGAAACCAGCCCGGCCACGCCGGCGCATCAGGGAAACCCCCGAATCGGCGCTTGCACCGGATACCGGAACGACTGCGATTGCGCCCGGCCGGCTCCACACCGGCACCACGGGTACGGGGGTACCGGCAGCCGTGCCACCGATCGTCGGTCGCGGCGATAGTTCTTTCGCCGCGGCCGGGGCCGGGTAGGCAAGGCCTTCTCACCGTGCCGCTGTGGCGGGGCCGGGGCACCTCTCGGCACAGCAACGAGCTCAGGGATCGGACGGTCTCGATCGTTCTCCCCCGTAGCATTGGCGGCGCAGGGCTCCCAGGAAGGACTGTCGTGCAACGTTGTCTCGCCGCAGGCGTCGACTCCAACCGGCTCGCCATCGCACTGATGGGGGTGGTGGTGATCCTGTTCGCCGCGGTTCCGATCGGTTACCACGCGTTGTTCCTGGCGAATTCCCACCGTGTCCAGGGCACTGCGGTCGAGTTCGGCCGGGAACTCACCGACAACACCAAGGGCAGCCGGCCGGCGGGCACCTCCACTGTCATCGAGTTCACCACCGCAGCCGGGCGAACAATCCGATTCGACGGCGGCGCGGCGGCCTCCTCGCTCTATACCGAGCTGGGTGACCGTGTTCCGGTCCGCTACGACCCTGATTACCCCGACCACGCCGTGGTAGACGAAGCCTTCCTCTTCGTCCGTCTCACCTACCTGCCCTTGCTCTTCGCCGCCCTCGGCGCGGGCGCTCTCCTGACAGTCGCATGGGTCATGCTGAAATCCCGAATCCACCGGTCGGTCGTTCGATAGGCCCGGCGCGGAATCGGTCACCGCCCGGCGATGTGAGTGCTGCGGACCGGTCAGCGTGATGGTGTCGCGGCGGCAGCCGGGCGCAGACGGGCGTCGAGCGACCAGATCCCGGCACCGACGATGAGCAGGAAGACACTGCCGCACAGCATGGCCAGGTCGACACGGGATTCGTGGATGAAGTCCCACCACCCGGCTTCGGTGGTGAACAGCGGCGCGTCACCGGACAGGATGGGCAGTTTGGTGATCAGCAGAGCGCCGGCCATGTTCACGATCATCGGGACGGCCGCCACCCGGGTGAACAGTCCGGCGAGAATCAGTGCACCGCAGCCGATTTCGAAGATGCTGTCCAACGAGGCGAAGAAGCCGGGGGCCGGAATGCCCGCCTTGTCGAAACGGCCGGCGCCCAGCTGGTCGGGATTGAGGAACTTCTGAATGCCCTCGCACAGAAAAATCACGCCGAGGTAGAAGCGGATCAACACCACCGCCGCGGGTGCGGAGGTCGAGGACAGCCGGGTGATCCGAGATCCGGTAATGGACATGAGCGGGTGCTCTTCCTTTCCGTTCAACAGTCGTCGGCGCCCGAACCCGCCGGCTCGCTGTGAGTGCGGATTCCTGCTCAGCTCGGATGGCCGCGGGCGAACAAAGGGTCCCGCCACCTCGCTCGTCGCGAACCCGTGGCAACCCGGTCCGGGCCGATCCACTGCTGAGGCCAGAGAGTAGGCCACTCGCGACCCCCGAGCCCGCACTCGGCAGCTGTTCGGCGAGCCCCCTACGGGGCTACCCGACATCTGGCACGCGACCCCGGCGGGTGGTGGCCGACAGTCGGCGGGGCATTTGTATCAGTACTCGGATCGGTATCGAAGGAGCGGTCCCGGACGGTGCGACCATGCGAGACCGAACCCGGCGACGAGCGCCCTGCCGCAGGCAGCCAAGGGCCCCCCGACGTCGGCACCGGGCTGCAGCATTGCGGTAACCGTGGATTCCGGGCCCGACCACAAAAGTTGCATCCTGTACCGGGGTACAGGCTTACCGTCGAGGTATGACGTTCTCACCAGATCCCGGCGATTGGGTTCCGGATGCCTGCACCCTGCCCACCGTCGAACAACCGATCCGCACTGCCGAGTTCGACCGGTTCTTCACCGAGGCGGTCCGCAGCGTCCGCCGACCGGGCCCGGCGCGATTGGAACTCGTGCTCACCGGCGGCACCGAACCGGCGGCCCAGGAGTTGGCGGCGCGAGAGTCGAGCTGCTGCTCGTTCTTCGCCTTCGACTTCATCACCACCGCCGAAGGCGCGGTGATGGGCGTGGGCTTCCCCGCCGCCTACATCGAGGCCCTCGACGCCTTTGCCGCCCGGGCGCAGGCCGCGGTCGGCGGTGCGCGGTGAGCGCACTGCGCACCAGCGAGCTCGCGGCCGCGGCCGGGGTGAACCCCCAGACCCTGCGCTACTACGAACGCCGCGGCCTGCTGACCGGACCGGACCGCACACTCGGCGGACACCGCCGATACCCCGAACAGGCGGTCACGGTACTCCGGGTGATCAAGGCCGCCCAGCGTCTCGGCTTCACCCTCGACGAAGTGGCCGATCTCCTCGCGGCCGCCCAGCTCGGCGGCCACCGCGCCGACGCCGGTCTGCGGGCCCGCGCCACGGCGAAACTGACCGAGATCGATGCCGAGATCGCGGAATCGACCAGGGTGCGCGACGCCCTGCGCGCCGCACTGGCCGCCGGATGCGACAACCTGATGGCCTGTAGCGAATCATCCTCCTGCCCGGTGCCGTTCGGCCCCCGGCGCACCGGCGAGGCAGGCAACCGCGGTTGCTGAACCAACGACCGGGGCGCCGTCGGCGGCACCGACGGAGCCGGCACATTCCAGCGCCCGGCATGCTGTCCGGCGGCGCGATCACCGACAACCGGCACGGCCTCGTGCACGTCGCCGGCCAACTCCCGGACGGCGTCGAGCCGTTCGAGACGAAAGTCCGAATCAAGTTCTACGACGAGGCCGACGGGCGGACGCGGCTCGAGATCCGCCGGTGGCTCCCCAAGCATCCGACGGGCAATGCCGAGCAGGGTTGGCTCGAAGCATTGGCCAAGCTGGAAGTCACGCCGATCGGTAGCCAGACCCGGCCGTCGAGCGTCGAGGTGTAGTGACATGGCCAAGCTGATCTACGTGACTAACGTATCTCTCGATGGGTACATCGAGGACAAACAGGGCTCCTTCAACCTGTATCCGCACAACGACGACGTGTTCGCGGCCTACACCGACCTCATACGTTCTGTGGGCACGTTCCTCTACGGGCGGCGCCTGTACGAAACGATGGCCCCGTGGGAAACCAACGCCGCCCTCGCCGCGCAGTCCAACCTGACAGCCGACTTCGCGACCGCCTGGCAGGCGGCGAACAAGGTCGTCTACTCCACAACCCTGGCTGCGGTGTCAACCGTCAATACCCGGCTCGAAAAACGCTTCGATGCAGCTTCGATACGCGACATGAAGGCCTCGGCACCCAGCGATCTCACCGTGGGTGGCGCACACCTGGCGGCGCAGGCGTTCACGGCCGGGCTGGTTGATGAGTGCCGGCTGTTCGTCTGGCCCTGGATCATCGGTGGAGGCAAGCCAGCGCTGCCGAGTGACACTCGCGCCGCACTGGAACTCCTCGATGAGCGCCGATTCGAAAACGGCGTTGTGTATCTCCGCTATCGCATCGCGACCTGAGTCTCCGCCCCCGATTGCCGATATATCGCGCGGTTCGAAACGGCCACAGCTTGATGCCGAGCGGGCGCCGTGACCCCATCGGGATATCAGAACAGTGTGTCGCGCATTCGTAGGGGCGGCGTTCGGGCAAAGCTGTCGAACACGCGGTATGCGGCTATTTGCGGATATGTCGAAGAGGGGCCAGTACCTCTCCTCACCACGATCTCGGCCTGCACCCATGCCGAACTTGTCGGCGGCTGGTCGTAGCGTTCATGCAGTGAACTGGAGACCGTGGTTGGAGCTGTGGAGCGAGGAATGGATCGCCAGCAGAGATCCTGATGAGTTGGATCCCGAGGTGGTGCGGCAGCGCTGGCTCGGGTACGCCCCGGCCACCGAGGCCGACATCGCCGCGGTCGAGCAGCGCCTCGGCCTGCGGTTGCCACCCTCCTATCGCAGCTTCCTGCTGACCACCGATGGATGGCGCCATGCCGGGGAATTCGTGCGGAAGATGCGGGACACCACCAATCTGGGATGGCTGCGTGACCTCGAACCAACCTGGGAGTCCTGGGCCGACCTGATCACCGAGCCACCAGTCGACGCGCCGGGTAACCCGTTCAGCCGCGGACTACTGATCTCGCTGCACGCCGACGTCGGAGTCCTGTTCCTCGACCCGGCCGACCGCGACGAGAACGGCGAATGGGCCGCCTACAGCGTGTTTTCCTGGGGGGGAGTTCCCGCAGCGGTATCCCTCGTTCACTGCCCTCATGGAATCGGCGTACCAAAGCTTCCATCACATACGTCAGCCGGCGGGCAAAACCCGTGACAACTGGGATCTTGTGGCCGAACAGGCACGAGGCGAAGCCCTTTCCGGGGACATCGACACAGCCACGGCGGCCCTGGAGAAAGCCCAGCATTTCGGCCAGTCACGCGCCACGGTCCTACAAACCCAGCTCCAGATGTTCCTCAGCACCTCTTCCCCCTACGACGCCTCCCGGATCCTTTCGCGTCTGCTACCTCCAGCGCCCGTTCCGGAGGGATTTTTCACCGGTCCACTGTTCACCGACGAGTTCGTGCCGTGCATGTTCCTGCAACACGCACACAAAGAACCCTGGTATGCCTCCGCGCTCGACATCGCCCAGATTGTCGACGACCCCGGGGCCGAGATCAAACGTGCCATCGACGGGCACCGGGCCCGGGTAGAGCGGCCCGGTTACCAGCTCTCCTACGGCAACCACGCATTCGACGCCGCGGTACGAAAGGCGCTCGCGCAACACCACTCCGACCCGGCGGCGCTGTGGCATGCGCTCGAGGCCGCGATGGCGCATTGGCAGCCCCGTACGTCAGATCACATCGCCCCGGTCGCGTTGCTCGCAGACCCGGTGCTGGCGTACAGCCTCACCTCGGAACGCGGTCGCGCGCTGTTGAGTCAACCGCGCAGCGGCCGCTGACCCGGCGAGGCCGACCGAATCGGTTCCTTCATGGGTGGCGTGCGACCGGGCGGCTACTCGGTCCTCACCGCACACCCGCCCCGGCCCCCGGAGCATCCGCGACCATGCCGGATAGGGGTGCCGGTAGCAACGGCGCGAAAAACGCCGAGAACCTGCGCCGCTACTTCAAACCCTCCCCCAGGCCATGCGCGAACTCACGAGCCCCATCGGCCCCGGCACATCCCGCACCCACTGACCAGCCGCTACCCATATCCGCCCGGAATTCGGCCGATACTACGGTGACCCCGGATTCCGGCCGTTTGGACCCCACATGCCGGTTCACGGTCGAACCGCTCGCCATATGGTCCGAAGCGGATAACTCGACGTGAGCCGCCGGGTCGACAAGATCCTGGTGGACAGCGGGCGACCGCGCGACGCACTCCGGCGCGAAGAAGCACATTGGTTCTGGTAGCTCAACGCCCGAGGCCCCCGAACACAACGAGAACCGGCCAGCGGATATCTGGCCGGTTCTCGCGTTCCAGGATCGCACGCTGCGCAGCAGTCCCATACGGACCGGGGCGGGCCGAGGACTATTCCCGAGTCAGAGTCAGGGTCCGGTTCTCGGTGGTGTCCTCATGGATCTCGACCTGGCTCATGTCCTCGGCATCCGGCGGCAGGTAGGCGAACGCGGCGGTGATCTCGACCGCACGGTCATCGTAGTAATACGTCATGAGTTCATTGCCGTCGCCGTCGTGAGCATCTGCGAGATTCGGGCCCTCGCCGTAGTCGTAGCCCAATGGCACCCTGACCTTCGTCTGCCGAGATTCGCCGTCACAGGTCACCCGATCCAGCCCCTCGTCTTTCATACGGACGGGTTGGCCTTCCGGGCTTTCGAACCGTTCGGACTCGACCTTGACCCACAGGGCGTTGGCCTGGCCGGGTTCGCAAACGTAGGTGATCTCGGCGACGACCCACCAGCTGTAGTCGCCGTGTGCGTCTGGGAACGCTCTCCCGATCCATATGCTGGTCGTTGCGCTGGCCGGCCCGGCCACATTGACCAGTGCAGCGGCGGTCAACGCGAGTATCGAGGCGAAAAGTCTTCCACGAACCACTATTGTGCCTTTCGATGTCGGTAGGTGGTCGGACAGATCCGTCGAGCGGACAGCAGCCTAGACCACGCCACACAGCAGTTATGCACGAATCACATAATTGACACCGGAGGGGTTTACGCGAGTCCCGGGGTAAGCGAACCCCAGGTCGGCGACATGGTGGGGATCGGCCCGGGATCCGCGGCGCGGTGCCGCGGTTGGTCGCGGTCAGTTCTTCGTTTTCGGCCGACCTGGGCTGTGACCCGCGGTGGGAAGTGGCGGTGTTCTCGCGCGGTCGGCTGGCGCCGATGACGAGATGGCCGCCGCCCTCGGCGATGATCGGCATATGACAACTACTCGACCACCTCGGTGGAGGCTCGGCTGGAAACGGGCCCTGAAAGCGATTGCCACCGTCGCGATTACCACCCTGTGGGGCTTTGCCGGCCTGATCCTCGTCACGATCAACGCGCTTTCCGCCGGCTGCGACGTCAGGGCGACATGGACCAGCCCCAAAACGGCCGACCATGCCACCGGGGTCATCGTCATCGGACTTGTCTGGGTTGCCCCCTTCATCGTCGCCGCCGTGCTACGCCGCACTCGGCTGACGCTGGTCCTGGTCGGCCTCGCAGTCGTAGTGACGATCCTTGCCGTATCAAAGAGCGGCTGCGTGGGTTTCGCCTGAACCAGTCCACCCCTTCCCGAACCTTCCACGCCGACATGATCATCCACGCGGTGATGCGTTCACCGGTTGAGCCCAAGATCGATTGATGAACATTGGCCCGTATGCGCTCCAGGAGTGGTTCGCCGACGAGGACCGTGTCAGCCGTGTGTGGCCACCCCAGGTCACGGCGCCGCATCTCCTTGGTGCGGGCGCGTTCGGCGCCCGCCTCTTCTCAGGTGTCGGCAGATGTGGAGGTGCCGCTCGGCTCCCCGGTTATTGCGCGTCCCGATATTGTCGGTCCCGCCCGTATTGGGCCGTCATTGCGTGGAACGCCTTCTTCGGCTCCCAGTGGCTTTCGTCGAGGATCCGGACCACCCCATAGGAGCCGAGGTCGTGTTCTCCTGGTCGGTTGTAGCCGGCGAAGGTGAACCAGAGCGCTGTGTCCACGCCTTCCTCCTCGAAGACGGCCAGCAGATCCTCGAGGTAGCGCACCTGCTCGTCCTCGTCGCGTACCGCACCAGGCGGCACCTCCCAGGCCGAGCCGCCGCGCTCGGCCGCGCCCTGGTAGGCGCAGGTCCCGAACTCGGTCACCGCGACGGGCTTGCCGTGCGCAAGGTGTCCGCGGATCTCCGTCCGGAAGGTGTTGGTGTTGTATGCGGCCCGGTAGGCGTCGATGCCCACGATATCGAACGGCTTCCAGTCGACGGACTCCCACGGCGCACTGGCGTAGGTGAGCCGTCCGCCGAAGTGGGCTCGGACGGTTACGACAACCTGTGCCAGGAAATGATTCAGACGTTCCTGCACAGGACCCAGGGACGTCCACCACTCCAAGTCCGCGGTAGCCATGGTCCGCAGGCGATCGCCATAGGCCTCCCCCGGGATGAAGCCGCCACAGAAGGCGCTGATCTCGCAGCCGGCTACGAATACCACCTCGGCGCCCGCTTGCCGCAGTTCCTCGGCGCGCCGGGCGCAGTCGGCGAAGAACGAGAGCGCCTGGTCGGCGGGGAAGTCTACCGGGAAGGGGCTGAACCAGATCTCGAGACCGGCATCGGCGGCATGTCGTGCAGCGATGCTCAGACGCCTCGGGTCGCGTCCTGAAATGCGGACCGCATCGCAGTGCAACTCACCGGCGATCACTGCCATGTCACGCCGGACCGCATCGGAGGTGAACGACCGGCGAGAGAGTTCTTCTCCAGGTAGGAATCCGGTGTCGTAGTTGATCCCGCGTGCGCGCACGTCAGCGTCCTTCCAGATGGTGGATGCCGTGTTCCAGCAGGTCGAAAGCCAGTTCGGTGTCCTCGGCAAGGATGAGGGCCGCCTCCTGCGGTGGCATGCCCCCGACAAGGTGGTGGAAGAACGATTCCTGGAGTGCCAGCAGTATCGCGGCGGTCTGAGCTGCTACCAGCGCGGCAAACCGCTGCCCGTAATCCTGGGTGAGTACCCGGGCCAGTTCACTTCGCTGGTGGTAGAGAAGCGCATTGGCGGCTCCACTGAGCGCGGGGCTGTCGAAGATCACCCGCATCCGGGCGATCACTTCGTCCCGATCCACCACGGTCGCCTGCTCGGCCGCCAACGTGCGGTAGTGGGCCCGCAGCGCGTGGAGAGGTGACTCATCCGATCGGCGCCCAGCCACGACGCCGGCCAGATCGTCCTCACCCACACCCTCCAGTACGAGCGACTCCTTACTGGGGAAGTACGAGAACAGAGTGGCTTTGGCGACCTCCGCGGCCTCTGCGATCTCGTTGACGGTTACCGCGTCGAAGCCACGCTCGGTGAACAACTTCAACGCCACTGCGGCGATCCGCCGCCTCGTCTGTTCCTTCTTGCGTTCACGAAGCTCTGCCACGAGAGCATGGTAATCAGACTCGGTATGAAATAAAACCTGGTACAGAATTTTTCGGTCGCAAGTTCGCGGGCTGCAGCCGAATGGCCTGCGTTCCCGCGGCGTCGAGGCGCTGCGTTCGCGGTGGACTCACCGGCGCGCAACGAAGACCAGCAAGCGTTCACAAACTCATCGAATTATGGAAATCGGCCGTGGTCGGCGGCGAGGATCTGTTCGACGAGGATGTCGGCATGGCCAGCGTGGCGGGCGAGTTCTTCGATCATGTGCGCGCAGATCCAGGAAAAACTGACCGCGCCGCGCCGGTAGTGAACGAACACATCGCCCTCGACCGCGGTGCGCGCGATCGCTCGTGAGCGTGCGGCAGCGGTTTCGTACTCCGCGATCACTTCCTCCAGAGTCTGCTCTGGCGGGACCACCCAACTCTGGTCATCGCCCCGGGCATACCCGTCACACCGGGATTCCTCGACCCCACCGATCGTGCGCTGAAACCAAACACGCTCCGCGGCCGCGCAATGCTTGATCAACGCGATCGGCGTGGTCAGCGACGGAACTAGACGCCGTCGGCTCTGCTCATCGGTAAGCGGCCGCACCGCTCGGACCAAAGCCGCGCGGTTGTGGTCGAGGACAGCTTCCCAATCGCTGCGTATCACCCCGCCAGCATAGGAACGCCGACCTCATCGAGTAACCGGCAGCCGAGGACTCCTGACCACCGATAGCCACCGCCCGCCGCTTCCGCCCTGGGCCGAAGGTTCCCGACAACGATCGCTCGAGACCCTTGGCGGCGGGTCTTCTGCCCTCTCGACGACTGGGCGAGGTCGTGCAACACCGGCGAGACGGCGATCGCAGTCGGCGGATCGACCGCGGCCGGCGCGAGTAACGGGGTGGGAAAGACCACGAACGGGTTCGGGTGTGGCAGCCGAGCGAGCACCTCGCACGGCACCGCGGCACTGGTCTCGGTCGCGGTCAGTGCGTCCGCTGACCCGGGGTGTACCCGGTAGACCACTTGGTGCTGCCGCCACAGCCTGGCCGCTTCGGCGGTGTAGACGATCACGTTCAGCGGGCCGGGTAATCGGTTGGTGCTGGCGCGGGAGGCGCCACGGGCATTACGTGCGCTGTCTCAGGGTCCGCTGGTGCAGGCTGGACGGTTTTCTGGTCGCTGACAGCGGCGTCCTTGTTGTCCTGCTGCTGTATCGACCAGATTCCGCCTCCCATCACGACGACCATGACTGCAGCAGCGAAGGCCTGTCACCGTGAAGAACGGACCGGTACGCGGACCGCGGGCGCAGGTGCGGGAGTTCTCGCCGCGGCGGGCGCCGAGTGGACGATGTGGTGGGATTCCGGCCGAGGTGTATCCGGGGCGACCGGGGCCCCGCCCGGTCGACGACGACGCGGCCCTGCACGTCGCGCTCCGGTTGAAGGCGCTCGCCGACCCGGTACGCGTGCGACTCATCTCGCTACTGCTCGCCGAACCGGACACCGGACGCACCGGCGGCGACCTCGCCGCCGCGGTCGGGTTGTCCGAATCGACCGTCGGCCACCACCTCACGCAGCTCCGAAAAGCCGGGTTCATCGACTCCGAGCGCCACGGTATGAGCGTCGTCCATCAGGCCCGCCGTGAGGCCCTGACCGCACTGTGCACGGTCCTCGACCCCAACTGCTGCCGCTGAATGTCCGGGGCCGAGCGCCGGCGCTCACCTCCTCTCGACTACGAGGACAGCCGGAGCCGAGAAGGCCGATACGCGCAGCCGGAGCCGGGGCACCGGGCGGAGCGCAGGTCAACCGCGCGGCCGCGGGGCGCGCCACATGGGCCACAGGTCCGGTCCGCCGCCAGGGATCGTGATGGTCGCGGTCACTTCGAAACCGAAGCGTTCGTAGTAGGCGATATTCGCCTTCTTGCTGGATTCGAGATAGGCCGGGATGCCCTCGCGATCGCACCGCTCCAGCCGGGACCACAGCAGTGCCTGCCCGAAACCGTAGCCGCGCCACGCCGGGTCCGTGCCGATGGTCGCGAGATACCAGTGCGGTTCGTCGGGATGCGCCTCGGCCATGAGGTCCACCAATTCCTTCCCCAGGCGCAGCCGCTCGCCGAACGCCCGGGCGAGTTGGGGGAACATTCGTAGTCCGCGCCACCGGGACGGCTTCCACGCCCCGGGCGCATCCCACAGGGCGGCCCCACCGATCGCACCGGAAGGGGCCGGCGCGAGGTCGACCGCGCCGGTGATGATGTGTTGATGCCGGGTCTGGGCGGCGAACAAGCGGGGCAGCCCGAGCGCCCGACGGCGTACGTCGGGCCACAACCATTCCATCACCGGATCGTCCTGGAAGGCGGCGGCCAGAGTGCGTGCCAGCGCGCCGATCTCGTCACGGCGCGCCGGGCGCACCTCGGGCGGGGTCGGCATGGCTGTGGTCCTCACTCTCGTCGTGTCTACGGGTAGTGCCACGTGCCCTTCCGGGTCGCGAGAAACACCCGGCCGGGCTCCGGCGATCCGGGCGGCAGGCCCGCCGGGCCCGGCCTACCACAGTCCGCCGTGGTAGGCAGCCACCGGAACCGAACAATAGTGCGCGATACCGACAGTCCGTACGGCTGCCTTCACCGGCTCGGTCGAATCGGAGTGTCCACGACGACCGCCCGGCCCGATCGGTACGGGCACCGAGGAACTACGCCCGCCGAAGTGTCCGGCCGGCTCGGGCCTGCACCGCCGACGGCCGTGCGGCGGGGACCGAGCCCTCCGGTGCACACTTCGGGTGGGCCAGAACCGTTCAGGAGATCCGGGGAGTTCGGCCCTCTGGCGTGGAGCGGCAGCGCTCCTGTGTGGACGCAGTGACGCAAGGCCGGCCCGCGCTCGTCTTCACCCCTATCGAGTGGGTACCGTTCCAAAGTTCGTGAAGACGGGCACGTTCGGCCGGTGTACCCATGGCCCACGAACGCCTCCTACCGCAGCTCTCGCTGTTCAGGAGGGCGTTGCCGGCCACACGGCGGTGCATCGGGAGCAACCGGTCCCGAATGCACCGTCGGCAACAGCTTTCCGCCTGCTCGCGCATTCCGTGAAAACCCACATCCCCTCACCCCCCGATGGCTACCATCACTGAACAAAATCCGGGTTGTGTACCGAACCCTCCCGGATGACCGGGTCGGGCACTGTTGCTCGGGAAGCGTGAGGATGCAATGGGGCATCCCTTCGGAAAACTCCGCCGGACCAGAGCGCTGGTCCTGGGGGCGGTGGGTGTGGTCGCCGCGGTCATGCTGCCGGGTAGCGCGTCGGCGGATCTGCAAGCCGATATCCAGAATCAGGTGCGAGAATTCCTCGATGTCGGCCGGACCTCGGTGCCTCGGGCCGAGTGCGGGCCGGGGTCGATGCCCGAACCGGGTTTCCAGGGCGATGTACCGGCAGCCGACCGCAACAGTGGCCGCAGCACGCAGGGCTACCGGTGCAATATGTCGATGGTCGGCCAGTTCGCCGGGCGCGGCGCCGGGATCACCTCGACCAGCTTCGAGCACTGCGCCTATATGGGGACCTTCTTCCCCGGAAACCTCCTGCACCAGGACGGCGGAGTGCAGGTGCTCGATGTCTCCGATCCGGCGCATCCGCGGCCGGCGACGACTCTGCACGAACCCGCCATGGTGGCCGGCACCTGGGAAAGCCTCAAGGTCAACAGGGAGCGGAAGCTCCTGGTGGGCACCGGTGTTCCGCTGCTGGTCGGCGCCGGATATCTGTCGGTCTACGATATCTCCGATTGCGCGCATCCGCGCTTGCTCAATCCCGGTCCCGGCACGAATCTGGGTATGCCGCTGCCGATCACCACACACGAGGGCGGCTTCTCCCCGGACGGCCGCACCTACTGGGCCTCCGGGATAACACCCGGATTCCTCAGCGCCGTCGATCTCACCGATCCGGCGAATCCGCGCGTCGTATGGCAGGGGCTCACCGGACTCACCGCGCACGGTTTCGGGGTGAGCCCGGACGGTAATCGCATGTACCTCTCGGCGCTCAGCGGTATCACCGTGCTCGATATCAGTGCGGTCCAGCGGCGCGATCCGAATCCGCAGGTACATCACCTCGGGCGGATGTTCTGGTCGGACGGGTGGGCCACCCAGCACAGCATTCCGGTCACCTATGGCGGCACACCGCATGTCTACACCGTGGATGAGGGGGGTTCCGGCGGTGTGAAACTCATCGATATCTCCGACGACGCCGATCCGCGGGTGGTGGCGAAGATCAAACTCGAGATCAATCTGCCACAGAATCTGGACAGCAATATCGCCTCGTCCATGGGCGGTTCGATCTTCGCCTACGAATCGCATTACTGCGCGGCCGACCGACCGGTGGATCCGACCGCCCTCGCCTGCGGCTGGATCTCCTCCGGCATAAGGGTTTTCGATATCCGGGACCCGCAGGCCATCCGGGAGATCGCCTATTTCAATCCGCCCGCCCGCACCGGTCGCAATCTCGAACTCGTCAATTCGCCTCACGCGCTGGCATCGCTGCTGGGCATCCCGGCGATGACCGCGCCCAGCGCGGCCCGCGCAGTCCTCGAGGGCCAGTTCGATCCCGCACAGGCGCTGAGTTCACGGACCGGGAAACTCGCCTTCGGCGACGTCTCCACCGACTGGTGCCTGTCGCCGCCGGAGTGGCGCGGCAACGACCTGTACGTCACCTGCTCGGACAACGGTTTCATGGTGCTGCGCGTGGATGAATCGGTGTATTCGCCACCCGCGGACCAGCAGTCGGTAGTGGGGTCGTGACAGCCCGGCCGGAGCGACACACGCAGTGTCGGTAACTGTCGGTAGGTCCGTCTCATGAGTCCTTCTCTGAGCGTCTACCTGGTAGCTGTTGCTGCTACGCGCGCTTTGGTCGGCTCCCGCGATGACCATCCGCTTCTGAGAGCCGACGCGAACGGAGCCCGGACGCGCACAGCGTCCGGGCTCCGTATCGGCGATCGCTACCGGGTCACAGCGGCGGGAAGCCCGCCGAGCCGGTGGACGCCCAGGTCCAGAAGTCCCCGATTCGCGTGATGATCAACGCGAAGATATCGATGACGGTACTACCCATTCGAACAATCCTCACTTCAGTTTGCAGATACGGCGGCCCAGGGTAGGCCGCCCGGTCGCGGACGACAACCGGGGCCCCACCCCGATGTCACCACTGCGACAGGCGGCAGACTAGCGGTCCACCGGCATCCGCGGCCACTCCCGCCCGCTGATCACGAGGGTCGCGGGATCGGTGGTGAGGGTCGCGACCTCGTCGGATTCGTACTCCGATTTCGCCGCGGCCGTGGACCGCACCTCGAGCTCGGCCACGCCGACCAGCACGACGAGGCCCACCACCACCAGCGCGACGGTGGTGAGCAGTGGAGTGAGCAATTCCACCGGCGCGACACCCTCCGGCACCGCGGTGTGGTCACCGTGCTGGGCACTCATGGCGGCCATACCGGTGTAGTGCATACCACACACCGCGACACCCATGATCAGGGCCGCGCCGATGGTGTTGCCCCAGCCCTTCACGTGCAGCATGAACCACAGCGCGGCGGTCGCGGCGACCACCGCGATCAGTATGGACAGCAAGACCAGTCCGGTGCTGTATTCCATATCCGCACCGGAGTTCATCGCGGCCATGCCCAGGTAGTGCATTCCCACGACCCCGATCCCGGTGATCGCTCCACCCAGTGGCAGTGCGATCACCTCGCGATGACCGCGCACCACGATCGCCAGCCCGATCAGGACGACCACGATCGCGATACCGGCGCTGAGCAGCGTCATCGGCATGTCGTAACGGATGCTCATACCGTTGATGGAGAAACCGAGCATGGCGGTGAAGTGCATGACCCAGATACCGGCGCCGCCGAGTGCGATGGCCGCCGCGATCAGCCAGCCGCCGGCCTGCTCCGACGACCGCGCGCGGACCGCGCACCGAAGACCGAGCACCGACCCGATGAACGACATGAAATAGGCGAGGACAGGCGTCACCCACCCATTGCTGAAGTGCTCGAGCTGCACGTGTAACTCCGATGTACTAGTCGATTTCCGAACCGCGGCCACCTGGACAGCAGTTCGACACACCCCGAGGGGGCCTGCAGAGTAAAAATTTCACCCTACAGGTGTGTGTATTCGCCACTTGATGTCACAACTGAGCTAAAGCGGGAGGGCGGATCAGCTCCGCAGGTACGCCGGAGTGGCAGGCGGCACGACGTTGTACACGAAGTTCCGCCGCAGTTCGTGGTACGGCTCGCACTCCTCGAAGAAGTTCCGGCGCATCTGCGCCAGTTCCTCGGCGCGGTACTCCGCCAGCGGCTTGGCGGCCTCGTCGGCCTCCCGCAGCTGTTTCTTGGCGGTCAGGCGGTTCTCCAGCTCGGGTGAATCGGCCAGCGCTTCCGCCTCCCGGCGCACCCAGGCGGCGAACTCGGCGGTGCCCCCGGAACTCACCCGGTCCACCAGACCGAGGTCCGCGGCCGCCTTCGCGCCCACCGGCAAGGTCTCCCGGGTGAGCCGGGCGGCCTCGGCCGCACCGACGCGCCGCGGCAGCGAATAGGTCCAGTACTCCGAGCCGTACAGGCCCATCAGGCGGTAGTGCGGATTGAGCACCGCGGCCTCGCGGGCCCATACTTCGTCGGCGGCCAGCGCCAGCATCACCCCGCCCGCTGCCGCATTACCGGGCAGCGTCGAGATGACGAGTTTGTCCGTGGTGGTGAGGATCGCCTCCACGAGATCGTTCATCGCATTGATGTTGTGCCAGGACTCCTGGGCCGGATCCTCGGCCGATTCGATGACGTGCAGGTGGATGCCATTGGAGAAGAAGTCCCGGGCCGGACCGAAGACCAGGGCCCGGGTCGGCCGCGCGCAGGCCTCCCGGTAGGCGGCGAGCAACCGGCGGCACTGCGCGGTACTCATCGCCCCACCGGCATAGGCGAATTCGAGGTAGCCCACCGACCCTTCCTCTCGGTAGCGCACCTCCGACCAGGTGTCGCGAACGGCCGCCTCGGCCGCCGTCACCGGCACCTCCGGTGTGGCAGCGGGCAGGTCGGCGCCCAGCGCCGCGACCGCGGGTCGTTTGAACGTCGCCGGTCCGCCCGGTGTCCGGCGGCGTCGCAGCTGCGGCAACCACACCGCGCCGTCGACGGTGGCGCGGCAGATCGCGCCGTCGCGGGTGGCGATCACCGCGCCCGGCTCACCGCGCAGCCGGTCCTCGTTGTGGCCGCCGTGCACGAAATACTCACGGCCGTAGAGCTCGTCGAGCACGCCGGGCTGCGAATCGGCGGCGCGCAGTTTGCGCAGCACATCGGCGGTGCTGTCGGTCGTCCAGTCGATCCGGCGGTACTGCTGGGAATGATAGGGCCGCAACCGGCCCCGGACATCGGGCCGGTCGTAATCCAGCGGCTCGGGTACGTAATCCCCGGAGCCGAAACGTTCGACGGCCAGCAGCACCGCCGCCACCGCGGCATCCGACATCTCGTTGCGGTACAGCTCACTCTTTCCGCACGTGGGGACCGGGAAGGGCACCGAGGCCCAGATCGGCCCGGCATCCATCTCCTCGACCGCCTGGAGCACCGTGACACCCCACTCGGTCGCACCCTCGCTGATCGCCCAGTCGAGCGAGGAGGGGCCGCGATCGCCCTTGGGACCGGGATGCACGATCAGCACGGTGTGCTCGGTCCAGATGTCCTCCGGGACAGCGGTCGTCAGCATCGGCGCCACGATGAGGTCGGGCCGGAACGCCGCGACCCGGGCCCGCAGCAGATCGTCGCCGAGCGCCAATTCGACCGCGACCTCGTGCCCGCGATAACGCAGTTCGGTGTGCACACGCTGTGTGAGGCTGTTGAAAGCACTCGCGACCAGCAGGACTCGCAAAATTCTCCTCCATCGCACAGGGAGCCGATCCACTCGTTCCCCGGATACGGTCTCGACTCGACCAAGCTAGTCCTACGCCGGAACGTCCGCAGCCCCAGCCCTCTCGGCCCACTGCCCGAACGGGTTCGCGACGGAAGGCGGCTCCGCCCCGGATCCCGCCGCGACCCCTCAGGAGGCGATGTGCAACCCGAATCCGGTGGCTCCCGGCTCCTCGCGTCCTGGTTCGAGCCGGAGCCCGCGGTCGTAGTCACCGCTGGCCTGACGGCGATACCGGATCGGCTCCGCACTGTCCAACTCCGCCAGCCGCTTGCGCAGATCGGACGCGAGTTGCTCGAAGCGTTCGTCGTCCACCCGGATCGCGCCGTGTACGACGAACGGCGGCAGCACATCCATACCGGGGTAGTAGAGGATGCCGTGGTGGATGGGGAACAGCAGGTCCGCTATCGGGCCGTTGATTCCGCGATCGGAGTACGCGGGTTCACGGCCACCGACGGCCACCACCAGCATCGCCCGCCGGCCGGCGAGTACGCCGTCTCCGTAGCGCGGAACGGCGGTACCGCCCGCGCCGTAGGCGAACCCGCAGGTGAAGACCCGGTCCACCCAGCCCTTGAGGATGGCGGGCATGGCGAACCACCACAGCGGGAAGTGCAGCAGCACGGCATCGGCCCACAGCAGTTTCTCCTGCTCGGTCCGGATGTCGTCGCTCAGTGTGCCGTTCGCGAAGGCCTCGCCCGAGGCCAGCATGAAGTTCGTCTCCTCGACCGCGCCGAAATCGGCGGCATCGGCATGAGCCTTCCAGCCCATGGCGTAGAGGTCGCTCACCCGCACTTCGTGGCCGTCGTCCCGCAACTGTTCGAGGGCCACATCTTTCAGGGCCGCGGTGAGCGAATCGGGTTCCGGGTGCGCGTAGACGATCAAAACCTTCATGTCTCGGGCAACACCGCGACCCGGCGTCGACATTCCTGCCCGGCCCCGCGCGGGCATACCGGGCAGGCGCACACGCAGTCCCCGGCCGCTCGCGGGACCGGGGACTGCGTGCTGTCGTATCGGACCGGTTACGCCTCGTTCTTACCCGCCAGCGCCTTGGCCTCACGGCGGCGGCGGTGCAGGATCGGCTCGGTGTACCCGTTGGGCTGCGCGGTGCCCTCGAGGATGAGATCCTTCGCGGCCTGGAACGCCACACTGCCCGCGAAATCGGGCGCCATCGGACGGTAGCCGGGATCGCCGGCGTTCTGCCGGTCCACCACCGGCGCCATCCGCTCCAGGCTCGCCACCACCTCATCGGTGGTGACCACACCGTGACGCAGCCAGTTGGCCATCAGCTGGCTCGAGATCCGCAGGGTGGCGCGATCCTCCATCAGCGCGATATCGGAGATGTCGGGCACCTTGGAACAACCCACACCCTGGTCGATCCAGCGCACCACGTAACCGAGGATGGACTGCGAGTTGTTGTCCAGTTCCTCCTGCTTGTCGGCCTCCGACCAGTTGGTGTCCGCGGCCAATGGGATCTGCAGGATGTCGTCGACACTCGCGCGTGCCCCGCCCTTGGCGATCTCGGCCTGCCGTTTGAACACATCCACCAAGTGGTAGTGGGTGGCGTGCAGGGTGGCCGCCGTCGGCGAGGGCACCCACGCGGTGGTGGCGCCGGCCCTGGGGTGGCCGATCTTCTGCTCGAGCATGCCAGCCATCAGATCCGGCATCGCCCACATCCCCTTGCCGATCTGCGCCTTGTGCGGCAGACCGGCCGTGATACCGGTATCGACGTTCCAGTCCTCGTAGGCCAGGATCCAGCGCTGGGTCTTCATCTCCGCCTTGCGGATCATCGGACCCGCCTCCATGGAGGTGTGGATCTCGTCGCCGGTGCGATCCAGGAAGCCGGTGTTGATGAACACCACGCGGTCGGCGGCGGCGTTGATGCACGCCTTCAGGTTCACCGTGGTGCGGCGCTCCTCGTCCATGATGCCGACCTTGAGCGTATTGCGCGGCAGGTCCAGCACATCCTCGACCGCGGCGAACAGGTCGTTGGTGAACGCCACCTCGTCCGGGCCGTGCATCTTCGGCTTCACGATGTAGACCGAACCCGTGCGGCTGTTGGTGAGCGCCACATCGTCGCGCAGCGAATGCTTGGCGATCAGCGAGGTGATGATGCCGTCCAGGATGCCCTCGGGCACCTCGTTGCCCTCGGCGTCCAGGATCGCGTCACTGGTCATCAGATGGCCCACATTGCGCACGAACAGCAGCGACCGGCCGTGCACCGTCAGTTCGGAGCCGTCCAGGGCGGTGTAGACCCGATCCGGGTTCATGGTCCGGGTGAAGGTTTTGCCGTTCTTGGTGACCTCTTCGGCGAGATCGCCCTTCATCAGGCCCAGCCAGTTGCGGTAGCAGAGGGTCTTGTCCTCGGCGTCCACCGCGGCCACGGAGTCCTCGAAGTCCATGATCGTGGTGACCGCGGATTCGAGGACCACGTCCTTGATACCGGCGGTATCGGTGCTGCCGATCGGCGACTCGGGATCGATCTGGATCTCGATGTGCAGACCGTTGTTCTTCAGCAGGATCGATCGCGGCGCGGCCGGGTCGCCGATATAGCCGACCAGCTGACCGGCATCGGCCAGACCGATGGTGGTGCCGTCCTCCAGGCCCACCTCTAGCTCACCGTCGACGATGGCGTAGGAGGTGGAGCCGATATGCGAACCGGTGATCAGGGTGACCGCGTCGTCGAGGAAGTTGCGGGCCCATTCGATGACCTTGTCGCCGCGCACCCGGTTGTAGCCGGTGCCCTTCTCGGCGCCGCCGGTCTCCGGGATGGCGTCGGTGCCGTAGAGCGCGTCGTACAGCGATCCCCAGCGGGCATTGGCGGCGTTGATGGCGAACCGCGCGTTGCTCACCGGGACCACCAGCTGCGGGCCGGCGGTGCTGCTGATCTCCTCGTCGACGCCGGCGGTGCCGATGGTGAAATCGGCGGGCTCGGGCTGTAGGTAGCCGATCTCGACCAGGAACTGCTTATACGCCGACTTGTCGTAGTTGGCGCCCGGGTGTTCGCTGTGCCAGGCGTCGAGCTTGCCCTGGATCTCGTCGCGTTCGGCCAGCAGGGCCCGGTTGCGCGGGGCGAACTCGGTGATGATCCGCTCGGCGCCGGCCCAGAACGCGGCGGAATCGACGCCGGTACCGGGGAGCGCCTCGTTCTCTACGAAGTCGTGGAGAACGGTGGCAACCTCGAGCCCGCCGACCTTTTTCCGCTCTGTCATCTACGTGCCTCACTTCCGCGAAATACCGGGTGGAAAGTCGATGTTTATGTTACCGACCGGTAGCGGCGCTCCGATCGCCGGGTGATCACGTGGACGGGGCGCAGTCGTCCCGGTCCCGGACTCTACTCCGGACCGTCGCGGCCACGGGGGCTCCGCCGCCGGCGTCGCGGCGGTCCATCCCTTGGCTACGACCGCCGGTTGCCGGCGCACCGATCCGGTGCCGGAAAAAATGAGCCGACAACCGTTACCGCCCTGTGCCACCATGTATTCCACCCGGCCCGCCACCCGGCAGGGCTACGACACAGAGAAGGGAGGAGTGGTCTTGTATCCAGTCGCACCGGCCGGTGACACCCGGTCGAACGCCGATTCCGCAGCGCGCACCAGCGCGCCGAACCGGCCGATGGGCGTCCGCGGCGAACCGCTGCGGCAGCCGAAACCCGCCGGCGGCGATCTCGCGATCGACCGGCTCCTCCCGCAGCGGCGCTGACCGCCCGCCTTCTCCCGCGTCCGTTGTAGTCCCGGCTGTCCCGGGCCGACGAAATCTGGTGGTTCCCATGC
Organism: Nocardia sienata NBRC 100364; assembly: GCF_001613205.1. GTDB lineage: Bacteria > Actinomycetota > Actinomycetes > Mycobacteriales > Mycobacteriaceae > Nocardia > Nocardia sienata. Next base: position 232,164 of record NZ_BDBX01000004.1, read on the forward strand.
CGACAACTGCTGTCGCCGAACCGGCGAAGCTCACTCCGGACAATTGGATACACAGCCGCGTCCTGGTGCTCAATGCCAGCTACGAGGCGTTGGCCCGGATTCCGGCCGACCGGGCAGTGGTATTGCTGACCAGCGGAATCGCCGAATCCGTCGTCATCCGGCAGCCGAATTTCCCGATCCGGTCCCAGCACACCGAGATCATGCTGCCGGAGACGATCCGCTTGGTCCGCTACCGATACCTGGCCCATCTCGCGGTCCGCCGGCCCGAGGGCCGTGCCACCCATGCCGCGATCCTGCGGCGGGACGGGAACCGGTGCGGATACTGCGGAGCCGGGGCGCACACCGTCGACCACATCCGGCCGCGCAGCCGAGGCGGGCCCAATACCTGGGAGAACCTCATCGCGTGCTGCGCCCCCTGCAATACCGGTAAAGCCGACCGCACCCCCGAAGAGGCCGGTATGCGGCTGCTCTGGCAGCCCCGGCCGCCGGATCCGCTCGCCCGGGCGCAGCGGCGGGTCTGGCGGCAACTCACGACGACAACCACCACCGAGGCGATCCACGAGAGGAGGGGATCGAGATGACCGTCGAGATTCTGGCAGACCTGCTGCCCGTCTCCGACAGCCGCGAATGGCAGCGGGCCGCCTGCCGTGGCGACCCGAACCACGAGGCGTGGTTTCCCTACCCGTCCCAGGACTTCGCCTATGCGCGGGAAGTGTGCGGGCGCTGCCCGATCCGGCCCGAATGCCGGAGGTTCGCCGAGCGCACCGGACAATCCGGCGTGTGGGGCGGGCAGGAATTCGACCGAGGCACGATGATCCGGGAGTAGCCGGATCGAAGCTGGTCGGAGGCACTGTGGGGCCGTGCGGCGAGCACGGCCCCACAGTCGTGACCGTGGTGCGTCACGGGGCGGTTCAGGACCATAGACTGACTGCCCGTGGGTACCCATCGCAGCACCGGTTCTTCCCGGAGATCGAGCAAGGGACCGGTGATCGCGGCGGTTATCGTGGTGGTCCTGGTCGCACTGGTTTTCGGATGTTCTCGACTGAGCACGGATTCCGCGGACCGATCGGCGGCCGCGGGAACGTGCGTGGAAGGTGAGGCCGTCCTCGACGTGACGGCCGATCCGGACGTCGCAGACCCGGTCCGCACCATTGCGGCACGCTACAACGAGACCCGGCCGGTGGTCCGCGACCACTGCGCGAAGGTCGTCGTCACCGAGCGGCCGTCCGCCGATATGGTGGCCGCCTTCACCTCGAACGCCACCTGGAATCCCGTCCTCGGCCCCCGGCCGGGGCTGTGGATACCGGTGTCCAGCCGCGATATCGAGTCCATGCGGGTGCCCGGCCTCATCGAGGGCACCCCGCAGTCGATCGCGTCCAGCCCCATCGTGCTCGCCGTGCCCGAGATCCTGCGGCACGCGCTGGCCGCCACCCAGACCTCGTGGGCGGATCTGCCACGGCTGCAACAGGGTTCACTCGATCAGATCGGCCTCCCGGGCTGGGCGGGGTTGGAGTTGGCGCTCCCTGCGGGTGACAGCACGCTCGCCGTCGCCGCCGCCGTGGCCGGTGCGATCTCCGGCACCGAACCGCTCACCGAGGAGGCCGCGAAATCCGGCCAGGCGATCTCCGCGGTATCGGGGCTGGCCGCCGCCGCACCCGAGGCCGCCGATGTCTCCGCAGCGCTGACCACCCTGTCGGCCGCCGCTCCGGCCGAGGCCGCGGTGCACGCCGTACCCGTGACCCAGCGGCAACTGGCGGCCGATGGCAGCGCGACCGCCTATGTCCCTGTCGGGGCGGCGCCGGTGGCCGACTATCCGGCCGCGATCATGTCCGGCCCCTGGGTGGACGAGACACAGAATCTCATCGCCGGTCTGTTCGCCGACTACCTGCGCAGGCCCGAACAGCAGCGGGACCTGATCGCCGCCGGATTCGCCGCGCCGCCGGCCCAGCAGGTCGTCTCGCCGCCGCGCGCCGCGCTGGACCGGCTCCGCAAGGCGCTCACCAACCCGGTGCTCGGGGTGCAGGCCACCGCGCTGCTGGACGTCTCGTCCTCCATGGGCACCACCGAAGGCGACCTCACCCGCCTGACCAACACCGTCGGCGCGCTGGCCTCCACCTTGAATGTGATGCCGCCCGATTTCGGTCTGGGCATCTGGACATTCGGCAAGAACGTCGACGGCGACAACCCGTACCGGGTCATCGCCGGCACCGCCCGCCTCGACGACGAACACCGCGGCACCCTGATGGGATCGCTCGGGAAGATCCAGGCGAGCACCGAGAGCGCCGACGAATGCTATCCGGCATTGCTGGCGGCGTATCGCGGCGCGATAGAGACCTACGCCGCCGACCGCACCAATTCGATCCTGCTCGTCACCGACGGACCCGAAGACGAGTCCACGCTCAGCGGAGAAGACCTCCTGTCCGCCATCCAGGACGCGGGCGATCCCGCGACACCCATCCGGGTGGACGTCATAGTCGTCGGGGGCGGCCAGGGCACCGATACATTGCGCACGCTGACCCAGCGCACCGGCGGCAGCTATGCCCTACTGCCGAGCAGTAACGACCTCGAGTTCGGCACCGCCGTGGTCGGGGCGCTCACCACACCCTGACCGGCGGTCATCCGGACCGCCCGGCCCGGGATTCCCGCCAGTGATAGCGGGTCCGGGGCCGGCCGGTTCGGCCGTATTCGGAGCGGCGGTCCAGCACACCGTCCTCGGTCAGCCGCTCCAGATAACGCCAGGCGGTGATCCGTGAAACCCCGATCGAGGTTGCCGCGTCGGCGGCGGTGAGCCCGTCCGGAGCGGCGCGGACCGCGCGGGTGATCTCCGCCAGCGTGTTCGGCGCGACTCCTTTCGGTGTGCCGGCCTGTCGCGCGGGAGTGCGCAGCACCGCCAGGGCCTTGTCGATATCGTCCTGGGTGGCGGCGGCTTCGCCGGTGGGCAGGGCGCCGTGGAACTCCCGGTACCGTTCGAGTTTGTCCTGAAACGCCGCGAAGGTGAACGGTTTCAACAGGTAGAGCACCACACCGTGGGCCACGGCCGCGCGGACCATGGCCAGGTCCCGGGCCGAGGTGATCGCGATGACGTCCGGTCGCGGCCGCTGCCCGACGAGAGTCGCCGCCACCTCGAGGCCGCTCATATCGGGCAGACCGATATCCAGCAACACCAGATCGATGGGCGCACCGGCGGTCGCCGCGGCCGCCACGGACCGCAGCGCGTCGCGGCCGGTGCGCGCGCGGCCCACCACGCGGAATCCGGAGAGCCGGCCGAGGTAGGCCGCGTGGGCGTCGGCGATCAGCGGTTCGTCGTCGACGATGAGCACCCGGATCATCCGCGTTCCTCCCGTGGAATACGCACCGTGACCGCACTCTCCGGAGCGGTCTCGGTACCGATGGTGCCACCGTGGCGGGTGACCAGCCCGAGCACCAGCGCCAGGCCCAGACCGTGGTGCCCGGCCTTGGTGGAGTATCCGCGTTCCGCGGCCCGGACGAAACTCTGCGGCGGGATACCGGGGCCGCTGTCGGCCACCCGGACCGTCAGCGCCGTCGCGTCCGCGCGCGCGGTCACCTCGACCCAGGCATCGGGGCTGCCGGCCACGGCATCGATCGCATTGTCGATCAGGTTCCCCATCAGGGTTACCGCCTCCCGGGTGGACAGCGGCGCCGCCGAATCCATGGCGGTATCGGCGGTCACGGTCAGTTCGACATCGCGCTCGGCCGCCTGGTTCACCTTGCCCAGCAGCAGGGCCGCCAGCACCGGATCGCCCACCTCGGCCAGCAGCCGATCGATCAGGGCCTGGGACAGCTCGAGCTCCGCGGTCGCGAATTGCACCGCCTCGTCGTAGCGGCCCAGCTCCACCATGGTGACGACGGTGTGCAGCCGATTGGCCGATTCGTGCGCCTGGGCCCGCAGGGATTCGGCGAACCCGCGGACGGTATCGAGTTCGCCCAGTACCGTACGCAATTCCGTGTGGTCACGAATGGTGGTCACAGTGCCCTGCGCGCGGCGCCCCAGATCGACGACGTCCTGATTGACCAGGAGCACCCGGTCGGCGGTCACATGGGTTTCGTCGCGGACGGTCCGGCGGTCCAGGTCACGGAGTGAGGCGGGCAGGTCGGCCCGGGTCACCGGCCCCTCGGGCAGCTCGAGCAACCGGCGGGCCTCGTCGTTGACCACTTCCGCCCGCTCGCCGGTCGGCCCGAAGACCAGCAGCCCCTCGTGGACCGCATGCAGAACCGCGTCGTGATGTTCGTACATCGCCCATAGTTGCGCGGGTGCCAGCCCCTGGGTCTGCCTGCGCAATCGGCGGTTCAGCAGCAGGGACCCGGCGGCGGCGACCAGAAGACCCGCGGCGGTCACACCCACGATGACGGGTAACTGCGCGGTGAGGCGTTCCCCGATCACGGCCCGGGTCACACCCGCGGAGACCAGCGCGACCACGCGCCCGTCGGCGTTGACCGGGGTCACCGCGCGGATGGAGGGGCCCAGGCTACCGGTGTAGGTCTCGGTGAAGGTGGCACCCGCCAGGGCGCGGTCGATGTTCCCGCTGAACGGTCTACCGATCCGCGCCGGATCGGTGTGGGTGAACCGGGTGCGGTCGGGAGCCATCACCACGATGAAATCCACCCCGGTCGCCCGCCGGATCTGTTCGGTCACCGGCTGCAGCAACGCGGTCGGGTCCGGGGATCGCACCGCGGCCGCGGTGGACGGCGCCGCCGCGACGCTCACCGCGATATCGGTGACCTCGCGGGTGGCGGTCCGGTCGCCCTCGCGCCGGGCATCCAGTACCGCGTACCCGGCCCAGAGGACTGTGACCAGCGACAACAGCACCAATTGCAGGACGAACACCTGTCCCGCCAGGGACCATCGACCGGTTCGCACAAGCTCCTCCGCTGAACGAAATGCACAAAAGCGTGACGGACGTCACGTATCGGTCCACCATGGCACAGGGCGTGGTGGCCGGGTTCACCGCGCCCGCGCACTACGACTCGGGAGGAGACCAGGTCATGGAGGACCGGACTCGAACACGGCGGGATCGCACCCACTGGCTCTATCTGGCGGTTATCGTCGCCGTCCTGGCGGGCATACTGGTCGGTTGGCTCGCGCCCGACACCGGGCGCGCGCTGGCACCGCTGGGCACGATGTTCGTCGACCTGATCAAGATGATGATCGCACCGGTCATCTTCTGCACCATCGTCCTGGGGATCGGTTCGGTGCGCGCGGCCACCACCGTCGGTAAGGTCGGCGGCCTGGCCCTCGGGTACTTCCTGGCCATGTCCACGGTGGCCCTGGGTATCGGACTGCTGGTCGGAAATCTGCTCGATCCGGGCACCGGGCTGAACATCACCGAGTCCGCGGGCCAGGGCGCCAAGTACGCCGAAGAGGCACACGGAGCCGGCGGCACCGTGGAATTCCTGCACAGCATCATCCCCACGACCCTGGTCTCCTCGCTGACGGCGGGCAGTGTGCTGCAGGCGCTGTTCGTCGCGCTACTGGTCGGGTTCGCGGTGCAGGCCATGGGTTCGGCCGGTGAGCCGATCCTGCGCGGCGTCGCACTCATCCAGAAGCTGGTCTTCCGAATCCTGTCGATGATCCTCTGGCTGGCCCCGATCGGCGCGTTCGGCGCGATCGCCAATGTGGTGGGCCGGACCGGTTTGGAAGCCGTGGTCCAGCTGGCCACCCTGATGATCGCCTTCTATCTGACCTGCCTGCTGTTCGTCTTCGGCGTACTCGGTGTCCTGCTGCGGCTGGTCGCGAGGGTGTCGATCTTCAAACTGTGCCGTTACCTCGCTCGCGAATACCTGCTCATCGTGGCCACCTCCTCCTCGGAATCGGCACTGCCGCGGCTGATCGCGAAAATGGAACATATGGGGGTGCAGCGCACCACCGTGGGCGTGGTGGTACCGACCGGCTATTCGTTCAATCTGGACGGCACCGCCATCTATCTGACCATGGCCTCGATCTTCATCGCCGACGCGATGGGACAGCCGTTGAACCTGGGCGAACAACTCGGTCTGCTGGTGTTCATGATCGTGGCGTCCAAGGGCGCGGCCGGTGTCACCGGTGCGGGCCTGGCCACCCTGGCCGGCGGGCTGCAGAGTCATCGGCCCGAACTCCTCGACGGCGTCGGTTTGATCGTCGGCATCGATCGCTTCATGTCCGAGGCCCGCGCGCTCACCAATTTCTCCGGTAACGCCGTCGCCACCCTGCTGGTCGGCACCTGGACCAAGACCGTGGACCCCGAGCAGATGCGCGACGTCCTGGACCGGAAGGTGCCGTTCGACGAGCAGACCATGGTGGACGACCACGACTCGCGGCCGGCCGAGGAGGACAGCACAAAGGTCCTCGTTCCGGCCTGACGCCGATCGATGGGCCGCCCGGTCCGTCGTGCCCCGGTCGAGGTGTCGTTCTCCGGAACGGGACCCGGCCGGGCGAAGTCCGTTCCCGACCTCAGGGGACCACCGATTTCCGGACCGGCCGGACACACCCACGCCCGCCGGTCGTCACGCGAAGGCGCCGACCGGGCGGGTGTACCGAACTCCGGTCCGGCATCGGCTGCGCGTCAGTCCGCGTAGGCCTCCGGCGGTGGGCAGGTGCAGATCAGATTGCGGTCACCGAACGCGCCATCGATCCGGCGCACGGCCGGCCACACCTTGGGCCGATCGTGGGTGAGACCGAGCGGGTACGCCGCGACCTCCCGGCTGTACGGATGATCCCAGTCGCGGACCAGGCTCGCCGCGGTGTGCGGGGCATTGCGCAGCGGATTGTCCTCGGCCGGCCACTCCCCCGTGCCCACCCGATCGATCTCGCGCCGGATGGCGATCATGGCCTCGGCGAATGCGTCGAGCTCGGCCAGGTTCTCGCTCTCGGTCGGTTCCACCATCAGGGTGCCCGCCACCGGGAAGCTCATGGTCGGCGCGTGGAACCCGTAGTCGGCGAGCCGTTTGGCCACATCGTCGACGGTGACACCGGTGGTCTTGGTGATCTCGCGCAGATCCAGGATGCATTCGTGGGCGACCATCTCGTTGTCGCCCGTGTAGAGGACGGGGTAGTACTCACCGAGGCGGCGTGCCAGATAGTTGGCCGACGCGATCGCGGTGAGAGTGGCCCGGCGCAGTCCCTCGGCTCCCATCATCCGGATGTAGGCCCAGGTGATCGGCAGGATCGATGCCGACCCGTACTCCGCCGCCGACACCGCGTGCGACCCGGCGACCAGTGGATCGCCGGGCAGGTAGGGCGCCAGGTGGGAGCGGACCGCGACCGGACCGACGCCCGGGCCGCCGCCGCCGTGGGGGATGCAGAACGTCTTGTGCAGATTCAGGTGGCTGACGTCGCCGCCGAACCGACCCGGCCGGGCCAGGCCGACCAGTGCGTTCAGATTCGCGCCGTCGACATAGACCTGGCCGCCGGCATCGTGCACCAGCGCACACAGCTCGGCGACCTCGTTCTCGTATACGCCGTGCGTGGACGGGTAGGTGATCATGATGCAGGCCAGTCGTTCGGCGTGGTCGGCGATCTTGGCCCGCAGATCGTCGAGGTCCACATCGCCGTTGTCCCGGCACTTCACCACCTCGACCCGCAGGCCCGCCATGGCGGCGGATGCGGCGTTGGTGCCGTGTGCGCTGGACGGGATGAGGCAGGTGTCGCGGCGGGTATCGCCTCGGTCCAGGTGATAGCGGCGAATGGCCAGCAGTCCCGCGTATTCGCCCTGGCTACCGGCGTTCGGTTGCAGGCTCACCGCGTCGTACCCGGTGATCTCGGCCAGCCAGCGCTCCAGATCATGGATCACCCGCCGCAGACCCGGCGTATCGGCGGCCGGGGCATAGGGGTGCAACCGCGCGAACCCGGGCCAGGTGATCGGTTCCATTTCGGCGGTGGCGTTGAGTTTCATGGTGCACGAGCCGAGCGGGATCATGCTGCGGTCCAGGGCGATGTCCTTATCCGACAGCGCACGCAGGTATCGCAACATCGCCGTTTCTGTGTGGTACCGGGTGAACGCCGGATGGGTCAGGAAATCCGAGGTACGGTCCTCGATCGCGGTAGCGGCCGGCTCGGCGGGGGCGATACCGAAAGCGTCCAGCACGATCGCTAGGTGGTCGACGGTGGTGGCCTCGTCACAGGCCACGGCCACATGGTCGTCGTCCACCCAGCGCAGATTGACTCCGCGTGCGGCAGCCTTGGCCACCACCGTCTCCGCCTGCCCCGGCACCCGGGCCAGCACGGTATCGAAGTAGCGGTCGTGCACCAGGGCCGCACCGAGCGACGCGGCCAGCCGCGCGGCGTGCCCGTGAACCCGGCGGGCGATGGCCCGCAACCCCTCCGCACCGTGGTAGCAGGCGTACATACCGGCCACGATGGCGAGCAATACCTGGGCCGTACAGATGTTGGAAGTGGCCTTTTCCCGGCGAATATGCTGTTCGCGGGTCTGCAGGGCGAGCCGGTAGGCGGGGGCGCCGTCCGCGTCCTTGGACACTCCGACCAGCCGGCCCGGCAGCTGGCGCGCGTAGTCGGCGCGCACCGCCAGGTATCCGGCGTGCGGGCCGCCGAACCCCATCGGCACCCCGAAGCGCTGGGTCGTCCCGAAACATACGTCCGCGCCCTGCTCGCCCGGCGGAGTGACCAGGGTCAGCGCGAGCAGATCCGCCCCGGCGGCCACCAGCGCGCCGCGCTCGTGGGCAGCGGCGATCGTCGCCGTCCAGTCCACGATCCGGCCCGAGGCGCCGGGGACCTGCACGATCACGCCGAAGAACTCGCCGTCGGGCAGACCGGCCCCGGCCAGGTCGGCTTCCACGATCTCGATACCCAGCGGTTGCGCCCGGGTGGCCAGCACCGTGCGGGTCTGCGGGAACAGATCGCGGTCGATCACCAACCGGGCCGGAGCCCGGCGATTGACCCGGCGCAACAGTGTCATCGCTTCGGCGGCTGCTGTGGCCTCATCGAGCATGGACGCATTGGCCACATCGGTGCCGGTCAGATCGGTCACCATGGTCTGAAAGTTCAGCAGCGCCTCCAGCCGGCCCTGGCTGATCTCCGGCTGATAAGGCGTGTACGCGGTGTACCAGGCCGGATTCTCCAGCAGATTACGCACCAGCACCGGCGGAGTCAGGGTGTCGTAGTAGCCCAGGCCGATCATCGATGTGGCGATGTGATCGGATTCGGCGAGCGCCGCGAGTTCGGCGAGCACCTCGTGTTCGGTGCCCGGCGCCGGCAGCCCGGCCAGCGGATCGTCGTCGCGGATCCCGGCGGGCAATGCGGCAGCGGCCAGCTCCTCGGCCGAGCCGACGCCGATCGCGGCGAGTATCCGCGCGAACTCGTGGTCATCCGGTCCGATATGACGATCTGCGAAGGTCTGGGTCACCGCGGCTCCCTGCTGGGTGGGGCGGCCGACCGGCACGGTCGGCTCGGGGCCCTCCCCCTCTGTCGCGGCGCCTGAGAGCTTCGGCGGCCGGATCTCGCTCCGGTCCACCTTTCACCTTGGGCGGGTGGCCCGCAGCCACCACTTTCCAGAGGCGCCGGTTCCCGCACGGTCCTGGTGCCTGAGAGATTGACGGGGAGGTGCTGCTCCTTCGGCGCCCGGATCCGGCGAGGATCCGGGACTCTCCCGCACGGCTACGGCGCCCGGTAATTCTAGCCCGGGTTGCCGTAACGGCCGGGACTCACCTGCCGGTATGTGTCGTTCCCCTCATGTGGCCCGGCCTGTTGATCGTCGACGAGCGCGGTCAGCCGGTTTTCCGGGTCAGTCGCGCCTTGCGGCGGTAGGACAATTCGTCCTCGGGACGTTCGCTGGTCTCCGAGGCGCGTTCGGCGGGGAATGCGGCGATGGCGCCGGTGAGCTCGCGCATGGCGCTGTTCACCGCGATACCGAATACCCCTTGGCCGCCCTGCAGTAAATCGACGACTTCTTCCGGTGAGGTGCACTCGTATACCGAAGTTCCATCGGAGAACAGGGTGATATTCGCCAGATCCTCGACTCCGCGACTACGCAGGTGTTCGACGGCGATACGGATGTTCTGCAGCGAAATACCGGCGTCGAGGAGTCGCTTGACGATTTTCAGGACCAGGATGTCCTTGAACGAATACAGCCGTTGGCTGCCCGAGCCCGCCGCCCCGCGAATGGATGGCACCACCAGGCCCGTTCGCGCCCAGTAGTCCAGTTGCCGGTAACTGATACCGGCGACCTGACAGGCTGTCGGGACCCGGTATCCCACCAGGTCGTCGGGAACCGAATCGTCGGGGAACAATCCGGGTTGTATTTCGTAGCGCCGAGGCGGGCCCTCTTCCGATCGCATATCCCGCATATTCTCTGCCACTGAACTACTCCCTTGCTCCGCCGATCAGTGCCCATAGCCGACGGCCCGGCGTCGAGTATGAGGCTACTCTCCCCATTCTCTCGGCCGCAGCAGTGCCGAACCAAACGCGACGCGCGGTAACAGTCTCGACCTGTAGTTGAGGTCTAGAAAATAAGGCGAGTGCTCAACTATCGGTCGCTTTGAAATCGTCGGGCGATACCGACTCGAGGAACTCCTTGAACTTTTCGACCTCGTCCTCGCGTTCGTCCGGCATCACCAGACCGGCTTCCTCGAGCACCGATTCCGCCGCGTAGATAGGGCAGCCGACGCGCAGGGCTATCGCCACCGAATCCGACGGCCGCGCCGAGATCCGCACTTCGTTGTCGAAGACGAGATCGGCGTAGAACGTGCCTTCCTTCAGGTCCACGATATGAACCTCCTCGAGGGTGTGCCCGAGATCCGCGATCAAGACCTTGATCAGATCGTGGGTGAGCGGCCGGATCGGTGTGACACCCTCCTGTTCGAGCACAATGGCCGTGGCCTCCGCCTGTCCTATCCAGATCGGCAGATACCGCTCCCCCTCCGCCTCCCGCAGCAGCAGGACGGGCTGGTTCTGTGGCTGCTCGACCCGGATGCCGATCACGCGCATTTCGCTCATCGCACTGCCTCCCATACTCCCCGGCCGCCCGCCCTCGCCGATGCAGGGCTCGCCGTACTCACGAGTCTAGGCGAATTCGGCGCGGCGCCGCGATCGCTGATGGACACCGGAATCGGTGTGTTGTCACCGGCCTACCCACCGGCCGCTCGGCCGCAGGTCAGACCGGATTCCGCCGATGACGGCGGGAATCGGACGCTCGGCTCATCCGCCGAGCGAGTTACGCACCGACGCCTTCACCAGGCTCGCGTGCAGTGTCAGCGACAGCGCGGCAAGCTCGCGGACCGTCTCCTCGGCCCGTGCCCGGGCACCTGCGTCGCGGCTCTTGGCGATCGGCGCCGCGATCTGCGCCACCAGCGCCGCCTCCCGGTCCGCGGCGAGCTTGAACGCACGCAGATGCCGCGCCTCCAAACCGAATTCGGCCATCGCCTTGGCGGTGGTCGCGAGGGTGACCGCATCGGCGTCGAAGAACCCGGCCGGGCCGGGGGTGATCAGATTCGCCCGGATCAGATCGTTGAGGAACGTCTCGTCGATCCCCGCCCGCTCCAGCAGATCTGCCCGGGTCACCCGGATCTGCTGATCGAACTCGAAATCGTCGGGCGTGACGCGACCCGGTGGCACACCCAGCCGGCGCGGCGGGCGCGGCAGCGCGCCGGTACTGTCGTCCGGCACCGGATGCCCCGCATCCGGGCGAGCCGTCCGTGCCCGGGCGCGGGCTTCCCGCACCCCGAGCGTCGCGGCACCGCTGTCGATCGCCTCGAGTTGTTCCTTGATCACCTTCAACGGCAGGTACTGGTCACGCTGCGCCGTCAGGACGAAACGCAACCGCTCGCAGTCTGCGACCGAAAACCGGCGGTAGCCCGACGGCGTCCGCTCCGGCCGGATCAGGCCCTCCGCTTCCAGGAAGCGAATCTTGGAAATGGTGATATCCGGAAAATCCGGTCGCAGCAGATCGAGCACGGAGCCGATGGACATCCCTCCGTGCGCCCACTGCTGCGCCGCGCCTGTCATGATCTCGAGTCTTTCATGCCGAGGCGCCGATCACCCGGACCGGCGCACCGATCGTCAGCTGTTCACAGACTTCCCGCACCGGCCGCCGAACCGGTCTCCTGGGTCCGCGGACCCGTGAGGAAAACCAGCCGGAACTTGCCGATCTGTACCTCGTCACCGTTCTGCAGCTCCGACGAATCCACCGGCTCGCGATTGACGTAGGTGCCGTTCAGGCTGCCCACATCGACCACCTGGAAGGAATCCTCGTCCTGCCGGAACTCGGCATGCCGACGACTGACGGTGACATCGTCGAGAAAGATATCGCTGTCGGGATGCCGGCCGGCCGAGGTGGTGGGCTGGTCCAGCAGAAAACGCGAACCCGCGTTCGGGCCACGTTTGACGACGAGCAGCGCCGCCCCGACCGGAAGACCCTCGACACCCTGCACCGGCTGTTCACCGGTCGGCTCGCCGGAGCGCGATGCGTCGACCTCGTTCAGGAAATCCGCGCGGAAGACCGACGTCGTCTCGGCCGCGGTCTCCCCGTAACCCGGGTCTTTGTTCTCGCTCACCGTTTCTCTCCTCCTCGAACCTCATAAACCATGCAGGCAGATGCCGCGATAAGACGTGGCTGGGCGGCCCCGACTCCGGGCGGCACATCCGTTGGCATTGACCGTACCCTGCCGGGCCGTACCCGTGCAGGTAGAACCGGGAAGGCTGGATCAGCCCCCGATAACTCCTTGATAACCCGCGGCATCGAGCAGTTCACCGAGGCTCGAGTCCAATGCGGTCGCATCGGCCACCTCGAGTTCGAACAACCACCCGTCACCGTAGGGATCGGTATTCAGCGTTTCCGGATTCGCCTCCAGTTCCTGGTTCACCGCAACGACTTTCGCGCTCAGTGGAGCGTAGATATCGGAAACGCTCTTGGTCGATTCGACCTCGCCGATACCGTCCCCGGCGGCAACATCGGCGCCGGATTCGGGCAACTGCACGAACACGACGTCACCGAGTTGCGACTGGGCGTAATCGGTGATCCCCACCAGGACACGGGTGGGCTCGATCCGACGTACCCATTCATGTTCCGCGGTGTAACGCAGATCCTCCGGAACCCGGTTCACGTGATGTCCTCTCCTCGTGTCGTCGTGCACGATGCCCGCAACTCTATGCGAGCCCGCCGCCCTCTGCCGCGCCGGTATCCCCGCCATGTGTGGCACGGCCTCCGGCGGGCGCCGGCGGAATCCGGCGCGCCACGGCGACGGCGCGGCCCAGGTAGAGCAGTCCGGTCCACACATAGACGGCCGTACCCCAGATCAGTAGTGCCCCACCGAACGCGGCGCCGAAACCATCGCCGACCCAGTCCATCTGCCCGGCCAGCAGCCACGGCAGTGCCGACATGAGCGCGAAGGTGGCCGCCTTGCCCAGATAGATGACCTCGGGCGGGTCCAGGTCACGGCGGCGGTAGACCGTCAGGGTCAGGGTCAGCACCGCGTCGCGCCCGATCAGCAGGGCGGCCACCCACCAGGGGATCAGCCCGCGGACGACGAAGGCGACGAGCGTGGTCACCAGGTAGAGCCGGTCGACGAAGGGGTCCAGCAGGGCGCCGAGCCGCGAGGACTGGTCCAGCAGCCGGGCGAGTTTGCCATCCAGGAAGTCGGTGAGCCCGCTCAGGATCAACAGGACGAACGCCCAGCCGTCGGCATGCTCCACCAGCAGCAACCACAGGAACAGTGGTACGCCGATCAACCGCAGCACGCTGAGGACGTTGGGGACGGTGAGCAGCCGGTCGGACAGGACCGCGGCGAGCGCGCCGCCGGGACTCCGATCCGCGGTCTCGGATCCGCCGGTTCCCGAATCGCTCTTCACATGGGTGTGCATACCGCATGGCGCCCACCCACGCCAGCACACCCCGCCGCGTCATTCGATGAAAGAATGAGTATGAAACCATCTCATCATCGAGTCGGGTGAGAGGAAGATCATGCCAGAGTTCGACTACGACGTCGTGGTCATCGGATCGGGGTTCGGCGGGAGCGTGAGCGCCCTGCGACTCACCGAGAAAGGCTACCGGGTCGGGGTCCTCGAAGCCGGGCGGCGCTGGGACGCCGAGACGCTGCCGCGCAGCAACTGGAACCTCCGCAAATCCCTCTGGGCACCGAAACTCGGGTTCACCGGGCCCCAGCGGATCAGCCTGCTCGGCAAATGCGCGGTGTTCTCCGGCGCCGGCGTGGGCGGCGGCTCGCTCATCTACGGCAACACCCTCTACGAACCGCTCACCGACTTCTTCACCGACCGGCAATGGGCGCACATCACCGACTGGCAGGCCGAACTCGCGCCCTACTACGACCAGGCGCGCCGCATGCTCGGCGTGACGACCAACCCGCGGACCACCCCCGCAGACGAGGTGATCCGCGACGTCGCCACGGATATGGGTGTGGGCGAGACCTTCCACCCCACCGACGTCGGAGTGTTCTTCAACGAGGACGACCCCGGCACCGAGGTCGACGATCCCTATTTCGGCGGTGCCGGCCCGCGCCGGAGCGGCTGTGTGCACTGCGCGCGTTGCCTGACCGGTTGCCCACACAACGCCAAGAACACGACCACCACCAACTACCTGTTCCTGGCCGAGCAGGCCGGTGCCATCGTGCACCCGCTCACCGCCGCCACCGCGGTGCGTCCGCTGCCCGACGGCGGCTACGCCGTCGACACTGTCCGGCCCGACCGGTGGATCCGCAAGCACACACGCACGTTCACCGCCGAACAGGTGGTGTTCGCGGGCGCGGCGCTGGGCACCCAGGAACTGCTGCACCGGATGCGGGATCGGGGCGTACTGCCGCAACTGTCCCCGCGCCTGGGTGAGCTCACCCGCAGCAACTCCGAGGCGATCCTGGCGGTGGTGAGCCGGTCACGCCGCGACTTCGCCGCCGGTGTCGCCATCACCTCCTCGATACATCCCGAGGCGAACACCCATATCGAGGTGTGCCACTACGGCAAAGGGCAGAACGCGCTGTTCCCGCTCTCGGCGCCGGTGGTCGACGGCGGGGCGTTCCGGTTCCTGCGCTTCCTGCTCGCCGCGGTCGCGCACCCGGTGGTGTTCCTGCGCAGTTTCAACGCCCGGCACGCCTCGGAGCGATCGGTGATCCTGCTGGTCATGCAGTCGCTGGACAATTCGCTCACCTCGTTCCTGCGGCGGGGCGCGCTGACGACGAAACAGGGCACGGGTGAACCCAACCCGACCTGGATCCCGCTGGCACACGAGGTCGGCCGGCGGTTCGCGGCCAAGATCGACGGGGACACCCACGGGCTCTACACCGACGTCCTCGATATTCCGGCCACCGCGCACTACATCGGCGGCTGCGTGATCGGCGACCGGCCCGAGACGGGCGTGGTGGACCCCTATCAGCGGGTCTACGGACATCCGGGCCTGCATATCGCCGACGGGTCCGCGGTCACCGCCAACCTCGGGGTGAACCCCTCGCTCACCATCACCGCCCAGGCCGAACGCGCGATGGCCTTCTGGCCGAACAAGAACCAGGAGGACACCCGGCCCGGACTCGGCACCCCGTATCAGCGGATCGCGCCCGTGGCGCCGGGACGGCCGGCGGTTCCGGCCGCGGCGCCCGGGGCGCTGCGCCTGCCCCTCACGCCGCTGCGGGGAAGCTGAGCCGGCCCGGCCTCGGTCCGCGCGAGCACCCGGGGCCCGGCGGAACCGCTGAATCGGTACCGTTACCGCGTGTCCACCGGTCGTATCCCGCTGCGCTCCTACACTCCCGCCGAGGACGTACTCGCCCGCGGCCGGGCCGTCCGCGACCGGGTGCCGACCACGGCCCGGGATCGCGCCGTGCGCACCGGCGGGCGGCCGTCGGTGGTGGAATTCGTCGAGGCGAGCAACGCCGGTCGTATCGAGGAGCTGATCCCGCTGCGCATCGGCCGGATGATCGCCTCTCCGTTCGCGTTCTACCGGGGCTCCGCCGGACTGATGGCCACCGATCTGGCGGGCGGTCCCGATACCGGCTTCGCCGCCCAGCTCTGCGGGGACGCCCACGCCGGCAACTTCGGCCTCTACGGCACCTCACGCGGCGAGATCGTCATGGATATCAACGATTTCGACGACACCGCGCCGGGCCCGTGGGAATGGGACCTGGAGCGGCTCGCGGCCAGCCTGGTCCTGGCCGGGCGGGTCGGCGGCGCAAGCGAGGAGGAATGCCGGACCGCCGCCGCGGACGCCGCGCGCAGCTACCGCCGGGTCGCGGCCGTCCTCGCCGCACGGCCGTTCCTCACGACCTGGTCCGCGCTCGCCGACGAATCGGTCCTCGACCGCGTCGAGGCCGAGGATCTGCTGGACAACTTCAAGAAGGCGGCCAAGAAGGCACGGAAGAACAACAGCGACAAGGTCGTGCGGAAGTGGACCCATATCGACGATCACGAAACCGGTATCGACAGTCACCGGTTCATCGCCGATCCCCCACTTCTCACGACCGTCAGCCAGGAGGTCGAGGACGCGGCCATCGATGCACTGGAGCGCTACGGTACGTCGCTGCGGGAATCACGGCAGGAACTGCTGGCCCGGTTCGCGGTGGCCGATATCGCGTTCCGCATCGTCGGTACGGGCAGTGTCGGCCTGCACAGCTATGTCGCACTGCTGCACGGCAATTCGGGTGAGGTGCTGGTCCTGCAGCTCAAACAGGCGGCACCCTCGGCGTTGGCGCCCGTCCTGGGCATCGCCGCACCGAAACACGAGGGTAAGCGAATAGTGCAGGGCGCCAGGCAGGTCCAGACCGAAACCGATATTCTCCTCGGCTGGACCACCATGTCCGTGCCCACCGCCGCCGGCACCCGCGAGCTGCCGTTCATCGTCCGCCAGTTCCGCAATCTCAAGGGCGGAATCGCCCCCGAAGAACTCGAACCCCACGACCTCGACGACTACGGCCGGCTGGCCGGAGCACTGCTCGCCCGCGCCCACGCCCGGTCCTTGGATCCCCGGCTGATCAGCGGTTATCTGGGCGACAACGAGGATTTCGACACCGCGATCGCCGCGTTCGCGGTGCGTTACGCCGACCGCGCCGAGGCCGATCACGCCGAACTCGTCGCGGCGGTTCGCGCCGGTAAACTTCCCGCGCAGGAGCCGGACCGGTAGTTTCGATGGGGTGCGCCGCGCAGTCGGCGCCGCCACAGCCTCGGCTCGGACACCATTGCCTCGGCTCGGACGCGAAGGGCGGTCACCATGCTCGTGCAGGTACAGAACAGCACCGACAGCGTTGCCGAACGGGCCCTGGTCGATTGGCTCAGCGGCTGGGACGGTGCGGGCAGCCCGCACGGAGTCGCGACAGTGAACTGCGGTCTCGTCCATCAGGGAGAGGCCTACCATTTCGACGCCGTGGTGTGGACGCCCACCAGCTGTGTGGTCATCGATGTCGCAGGCCTGCGTTCGCCCCACGGTGGCACCCTGCAGGTCCCGCTGACCGGCGACTGGACCCTCAACGGAGTTCTCGCCGAACTCGAGACCAGCGACGACCGTTCACCGCTGGACCGCTCCCGCGAAAACACCTTCGCCCTGCAGACCTGGCTGGCCGCGCGGGGACTGGGACAGCGCGCGGTGCACGGCGTCGCGCTGATCGTGCCCCTGCAGAACGCGCCCGTGCAGATCGAGCAGAAGGTGCACGACCCGAGTTTCGATGTGATCCTCGGTGACGACGGCGACCGGCTGCGGCACTATTTCGGCGTTCTCGCCGAACGCGAATCGCACCGCTGGACCGCCAACGATGTGGCGGTGTCGTTCCGCGGGATGGGCATGCTGCCGTATCTCCCCGCGCCGCAGCGCCTGCTCGAAGAAGGATTCCTCGGCCCCATCGATGTCACCCTATGGCACGGCGGACCGGCCCAGGCCGAGGCCGAGCAGTACGCCGAGGATCTCGCCGAGTACGAACGCGCGGCCGGCGCGCGACGATTCCGCTCCCCCTGGTACAGCCCGTGGCGGCTGTATCCACGGGAGGTCGGTGATATCGATTTCGGCCGCGCCGCCATGCGCGTGGGCTTCGCACTCGGGATGTTCGTCGCGATCGCCTGGATCCTGTGGTTCCTGATCACCGCCTTCCTCACCTACGGCCCAGGGTGAGGCGGCAGCGGAGTATCGCGGGCCGGACGGCAGCAACCTGGGCGTGCCCACGCCTTCACTAGCGCCCTGCGCGCCTCAGGCGCACCTCCGCCTTCGCTCCGGCCCTGCGTGCCCCGTGCCCGCTCCGGCCGTACGCGCCCTGTGTGGCTCGTTCTCTGCTCCGGCCATGCGCGTTCTGCGTGCCCCGGGCGCCCGCTCCGGCCGTGCACGTTCCTGCGTACCTCCGCGTCCGCTGCGGCCGTGCCGGAATCGCGGATGGGCTTGGACCGGCGGCGCCCACTAGGGTCGGACCGTGAGCACAGCATCCGGCGCGCCGGAGCCGTTCGGCACCGACCGGCCCACCGGCCGTATCCGGCGCACGGGCGCGGACCGTCCGGGAACACCGGACGCCGCCGACGCGCACCCGTCCCCCGCCGGCACCGACGAAACGGCAGGTACCGCCGAACCCCGCCGGGCACGCGGTCCCGGCGGCACTGCGAACCCGCTCACCACGGCGGCGACCGCGGCCGCCGGGGCGACCGTCGCGGTCGCCCTCCCGTGGTCGTTCCCGCCGGGCGGCGGAGAGACGACCTTCGATCTCGCGGTGAACGAGCGGGTCGATCCACGACTGGATCCGCGGCCTTGGATCGCCGAGGTACTCACACTCGCGACCAATACCGGGGTGGTCCTGGCCGTCCTGTGCGGTGGTGCCGCCTGGTTCGCCTGGCAGCGCAGATGGTGGGAGACCACGACCATGGTGCTGGTACCGGAGACCGCCGTCGCGATCAACGCCTGGGTGTTGAAACCGTTCTGGTCACGCCCCCTGCACGACTATCTCGCCTACCCCAGTGGCCATACCGTGCACCTGGTGGCGGTGGTGACCACCCTGGTACTGCTGCTGCGCTCGGCGCGCGCCCGCGCGGTGATCATCGCGCTCACGGCTGCCGCCTGGTTCGGGGCGGGCATCGGGATGGTCGCGCTGGACTATCACCTCGCCACCGATGTCCTCGGCGGCGCCGCGGCCGGTATCGCGCTGGCCATCGGCCTGTACTGGGTGGCGGTGTACCTCGCCCGCCTCGCGGGGGCCCGTTCCGGCTAGACCGGCCCGGGCCTGCCCACTCGTCCTCCTACTGCCGCTGGTACACGCTCGCGTCGTCCAGCATCGCGGCACCCAGCATGGACTCCGGCACACCCAGCCCCTCGACGAGCGTGAGCGCGTCCGGGCGGAGCCGGTCGACGAGTTCGTTCACCCCGCGCCGGATCGCTTTGGCCCGTTCCACCGACATGAACCGGTGCATGATGTACCAGGCCGAGTTCTCTTCGAGGATCGAGTACACGTACAGATCGCAGACGGTCTCGGCCAGCCGACGGGGCTCCTCCTCCTCGATATCGGCGATGCCCTCGATGAAGGCCTCGAGGATCAACCGGTCGATATGGGCGGCGCCCGCGGCGAGAATATGGTCCTGGGCGTTGTTGAACGCCTCGAACGGTTCGGTCTCCTCGGCGCGTGCCCGCAACCGGTGCGCTGCCGTGCGGGTCAGATAGTCCTCGCGGTCGGCGAACAACGCCAGTTGCGTATCGCGGCGCCCGAGATCGCCCTCGTCGACCGTTTCGCCGCCGCGGTCGCGCAGGGTCTGGATGAGCTGACGCACCCCGGACCGTTTACGCACCACATCGCCGGCCATGGTCGCGGCGAAACGTACCCAGCCCAGCGCGTCCAGATCGCGGATCTCGTCGGCGTAGGCGGTCAGGATCTCCTTGGCGACGAGCTGGGTGAGCACCACATTGTCACCCTCGAAGGTGGTGAACACATCGGTATCGGCCTTCAGGGTCACCAGGCGGTTCTCCGTCAGGTAGCCGGCACCGCCGCATGCCTCCCGGCACTCCTGGATGGCGCGGGTGGCGTGGCGGGTCTGCGCCACCTTCAGGCCGGCGGCCCGCTTCTCCAGCGCTCGCTGCGCCCCGGGCGCCAGGTCCTGACCGGTCTGCACCAGGTGCATCCGGCGGACGAGATCGTTCTGCGCGAACGCCAGCGCGTAGGAATGCGCGAGCAGCGGCAGCAACCGGCGCTGATGCATCCGGTAGTCGAGCAGCAAGGTCTCGTTGCCGTTGTCCGGATCGCCGAACTGGCGGCGCTTCAGCGCATACCGCAGCGCGATGCTCAGCGCGACCCGGGCACCCGCCGCCGCGGCGCCACCGACACTGACCCGTCCACGGACCAGGGTGCCCAGGGTGGTGAAGAAGCGCCGGCTGGGGTTGTCGATATCGGAGCGGTAGGTTCCGTCCGGTTCCACATCGGCATAGCGGTTGAGCAGATTCTCCCGCGGGATCCGCACCTGGTCGAAGACGATGCGGCCGTTGTCCACACCGGGCAGTCCGCCCTTGCGCCCGCAGTCGGAGGTCGTCACACCGGGCAGATCGTTGCCCTGCTCGTCCCGGATCGGGACCAGCAGGCAGTGCACCCCGTGTTCGCCCGCCGGGGTCCGCAGCTGTGCGAAAACGGCGGCCATCCGCGCGTGTTCGGCGGCGCCGCCGATGTAGTCCTTACGCGCGGAGGGGGTCGGCGTGTGGATCACGAATTCTTCGGTGGCCGGATCGTAGGTCGCGGTGGTCTCCAGGTTCGCGACATCGCTCCCGTGCCCGGATTCGGTCATCGCGAAACAGCCGAGCAGATCCAGCGAGATGAGCCGCCGGATGTACTCACGGTGCCGTTCGGTGCCCAGGTTCTCCACCGCCCCCCCGAACAGCCCCCATTGCACACCGGACTTCACCCACAGCGACAGATCGGCGTAGGCGAGCATCTCGAGGCCGACGACCGCCGCGCCGGGTTCCCCGGTGCCCCCGTTCTCCCGCCGGAAACCCCGCTCGGCGTAATCGAGTTTCGCCAGCGACCGCATCTGCTCCAGCACCCGGGCCCGCGCCTCGGGCAGATCCAAATCGGGATCGCCGGTGTACTCAGGGCCCGCGAGCTGAGTGCGAGCCTGCTCCCGGACCTCGCCCCACGGCCCGTCCAGTGCCTCACGTAAACGTTGCGCTGTCGAAGTGCTGCCGGTGCTCATACTTCCGACCCTAGCGGGGGTGTGCGCGGGGTGGGGTCGACGGACACGCGGCGGTGTAACGCAGAACACGCGGGGTGTAACGCCCCCGGAAGCGGGTATGGCGCCGGTGAGAACGGCCCAGGTCAGCAGGGCGATCGGACCGTTTTCTCCATTCGGCGTGTCAAATAAACCGGTACGTAACAAACGTCACATTTTCGAGAGCCGGTTTGCGGTGGGCAAGAGGGGGCTTCGGCCACTACCTTCGCGGCTATGGCTGCGCAAGGAATCCTGGAAGGAGCAACTTCCCAACCACCGATCTCACCGGACCCCACCGGCTATGCCAATCCTCGGCGTAACCCGCTGCGCCTGCCCGTACTCACCGGCGCCATCAGCAAGCTGGTCGCCGATCGTCCCGCCACCGCCGACACGATCGTGTCCGCGCCGGCGCCGTTGCAGCCCATCGATCTCTCCGATGACGCCGCGGTCGCCGAGGTGCTGGATCTGGCGGTGCGCATGGGTGAGGTCGTGCTGGCTTCGGGTTCGGCCGTCACCGATACCGAGACCACCGTGCGGTTCATCGCCGCCACCTACGGTCTGTCGGCCTGTGACGTCGAGGTCACCTACAACGCCATCCGCATCTACGCGCATCGCGGCGCGCGGCTGCCCTCGGCGAGCTCCATGCGCGTCGTGCAGTACCGCTCCCTCGACTTCACCCGGCTCGCCGCGGTGGACCGGCTCACCCGCCGGATCCGCCGCGATGTCGTGCCGCCCGACGAAGCGCGCCGGGCGCTGGATGCCATCACCTCCGCGCCCCACCCGTACAAACGGTGGACGGCCACCTTCGGCTGGTCGCTCATGGCCGCCGCGATCTCGCTGCTGCTCGGCGGCGGGTTCCTGGTCGCGGCGCTGAGCTTCGTCACCACGGCGGTGATCGACCGGACCAACCGCGCGCTCAACCGGCGCGGTCTGCCGTTCTTCTTCCAGCATCTGGTGGGCGGCGCGATCGCGGCCACTCCCGCGGTCGTGCTCGCCGCCCTCGCCGGGCCGCTGGGAATCTCGGTGAGTCCCACGCTGATCATCGCGGCCGGGATCACGGTACTGCTCAGTGGTTTGAGCCTGGTGGGTTCGGTGCAGGACGCGATCACCGGTGCGCCGATCACCGCGGCCGCCCGCATGCTCGAACTGCTGATGATGACCGGCGGGATCATCGCCGGTATCGCACTGACCCTGCGCATCGGTGAAATGTTCGACGCGACGGTGCCCTTGGATCTCAGCCCCGGGCACGGACTGTCGAACCTGCCCGTGCAGGTCGTGGCCGGTGCCGCCGCGGCGCTGGCGTTCGCGCTGGCCTGTTACGCGGAGCGACGGGCGCTGGCCGCGGCCGCGGGCAGCGGGGCCATGGGCACCATCTGCTACCTGATGGTGATCACCGCGGGATTCGGGCCGGTCGTCGCCGCGGGTGCGGCCGCCATCGTGATCGGCCTCGTCGGTGGTCTGCTCGCCCGGCGCGCGCTGACTCCGCCGCTGGTCGTGGCGCTGGCGGGTATCACCCCGCTGCTGCCCGGCCTCAGCATCTACCGGGGGCTGTACGGCCTGCTCAACGACGAACTGGCGCGCGGCGCGAATCAGCTGCTGGCGGCGTTCGGTATCGGCTGCGCACTGGCCGGCGGTGTGACGCTCGGTGAATGGTTCGACCGGACGGTGCGGCGCCCGCCGATCCTGCGCAAATTCGGCAACCTGCGCCGCCCGGTGGTCAAGCGCAGGAAGCGGCCCACCGTGAACCTCGGCAAACGGCGCCCGACAGTGAACCTGGGCAAGCGGCGGGCGGTGCCGCCCGGACGCCACCCCCTCCGCGTTCCGGTGCAGCATTCGACCCACACGGAAACCCCGGTGGATCTGCCTGTGGGTTTCCCCGCCGCGGGCCAGCTGCCGCAGGTGCCGAAACTCGCGGCTCCCCAGCTGCCCACGCCCGCCCCGGGGTCGGCCCCCCGGACACCCGCCGCGCAGGTCCCCGGACCGGCCGGGCGTGGCACGGCACCGGTACCGGAGTTCGAGCGCGGGGCCTGGACCCACGACCTGGACGCGGCGCCGCTGGGCCCGGCTCCGACGCCGCCCGAGACGGGGTCGGCGGCCGTGCCCACCGAAATGCTGGAAATGCCTCGGCTGCCGGCGGATCTGGTGGGACTGCCCGCCGAACCTCTCGGCGTTATCGAGGACATCTTGCCCACCGAGGCGATGCCGGCCCTCGTGCCCGCCGAACCGGCCGGTCTCGCGGAAACGGTGGGAGTCGGTGTGGGTGCCGGCGCGGCGGACGCGCGGCTTGCGCCGACCGAACCGCTACCGGCCGCGCTGCGCCCCGACGGCCGCTGACGGAGAAACCCTGACCGGGCGCCGGAGCCGGTATCGTCAGGGTGTCGACCGCCCGGTCGCGCGGTGTGCCCGGCATAC
Source organism: Nocardia sienata NBRC 100364 (assembly GCF_001613205.1). Classification (GTDB taxonomy): domain Bacteria; phylum Actinomycetota; class Actinomycetes; order Mycobacteriales; family Mycobacteriaceae; genus Nocardia; species Nocardia sienata. Next base: position 255,670 of record NZ_BDBX01000004.1, read on the forward strand.
CGAGCGACCGGCGCAATCGGTCCGGGCGAGGTGCCCGACCGCATCCGCAGGAAGGTTCACTCGATGCCGGACGCCCCCGAAACCGCCGAACCGGCCGTGTCCTCGTTCTCCACCCGGATCCGGGAGGCCACCGCCCGGGAACACGAGGAGGCGGAGAACTCGACCTTCATCACCGAGATGCTGGACGGGTCGCTGGGGATCGAGTCGTATCGCCGCTACACCGGTCAGCTCTGGTTCATCTACCGGGCCCTGGAGGCGCATGCCGACTCGCTCGCCACCGATCCGGTGGCCGGCCCGTTCATCAAACCGGAACTGGCCCGCACCGCCGAGCTGGAACGGGATCTGGCCCATCTCGCCGGACCGGACTGGCGCGAAGACCTCACGCCGCTGCCCGCCACCGCCGCCTACGCCGCGCGGATCGATGAATGCGCCCGGACCTGGCCTGGCGGCTATATCGCCCACCACTACACCCGCTATCTCGGTGACCTCTCCGGCGGCCAGGTGATCCGCGGCAATGCGGAGAAGCTGTGGGACCTGCCCCGTCGCGGCGACGGGGTGCGGTTCTACGTCTTCGAGCAGATCGGAAATCCCGCCGCGTTCAAACGCGAGTACCGGGCGCTGCTCGACCGGATCGGTGTGGACGAACTCGAGCAGCGCCGCATCATCGACGAGGGCAAACGGGCCTTCGTACTCAACCGCGCGGTTTTCACCGAACTGGCCGCCGAATTCCCGGCCCGGCGCCCTTCCTGATCGCCGACCGGCCGACCTGGTCGTCTGATACATTCCGGCCCGTAGCCACCGTGAGCGAAGGGTGAACCGTGTCCGAAACCTCTGCCGCCGACCCGGTACCGGCCGACGAGTACCCCGTGATCGTCGTCGGGGCCGGGCTGGCCGGTCTCGTCGCCACCTATGAGCTGACCAAGGCCGGACACCGGGTGCTCGTGCTCGATCAGGAGAACCGCAACAATCTGGGCGGCCAGGCGTTCTGGTCGCTGGGCGGCCTGTTCTTCGTGGACAGCCCGGAGCAGCGGCGCCTCGGTATCAAGGACTCCTACGAGCTGGCGCTGCAGGACTGGCTGGGTTCGGCGGGGTTCGACCGCGACGACGAGGATCATTGGGCCCGGCAGTGGGCGCAGGCCTACGTCCGGTTCGCCGCCACCGAGAAGCGGGACTATCTCTACGACCTCGGCCTGCGGGTGACCCCGCTGGTGGGCTGGGCCGAACGTGGCGGCGCCCTCGCCGACGGACACGGCAACTCGGTGCCGCGATTCCATATCTCCTGGGGAACCGGACCGGGCGTGCTCGAGGTGTTCCTGAATCCCGTATTGGAAGCCGAGCGCAAAGGCCTGGTGCGCTTCGCGTTCCGCCATCGGGTGGACGAACTGCTCGTGCACGACGGTGCGGTCACCGGCGTGCGCGGCAGCGTGCTCGAGCCGACCGAACTCGCCCGTGGCGTCGCGTCCTCGCGCACGATGGTCGGCGACTTCGAGTTCCACGCCCGGGCCGTGCTGGTCACCTCCGGCGGCATCGGCCACAATCACGACCTCATCCGGCAGAACTGGCCGGCGGACCGGCTCGGGCCCGCACCGCGCACCATGATCTCGGGGGTGCCCGCCCATGTGGACGGGCGGATGCTCGGTATCTCCGAATCGGCCGGCGCGGCCCTGGTGAACCGGGACCGGATGTGGCACTACACCGAGGGCATCAACAACTGGGACCCGATCTGGCCCGATCACGCCATCCGGATCATTCCCGGCCCGTCGTCGCTGTGGTTCGACGCGAACGGTAGACGACTGCCGGCGCCGTGCTTCCCGGGTTTCGATACCAATTCGACCATGAAGGCGATTCTGGCGACCGGCTACGACTATTCGTGGTTCGTGCTGACCCAGTCGATCATCGAGAAGGAGTTCGCACTCTCGGGGTCCGAGCAGAACCCGGATATCACCAGCAAGGACCGGCTCACCACGGTCCGCAGCCGTTTCACCAAGGGCGCCCCGCAGCCGGTGGAGGCGTTCAAGGAGCACGGGGTCGATTTCGTGGTGGCCGATACGCTACGCGAACTCGTCGACGGTATGAACGGCCTCGCCCGCGGCCCGCAACTGGACTACGACGCGATGGAGCGGCAGATCGTGGCCCGCGATCGCGAGATCACCAACAAGTTCAGCAAGGACGCGCAGGTGACCGCGATCCACAACGCGCGCACCTTCTTCGGGGACCGCACCGCCCGGGTCGCCAAACCGCATCGGATCCTCGATCCGGCCGCCGGCCCGCTCATCGCGGTCCGGCTCAATATCCTGACCCGCAAAACCCTCGGCGGACTGCAGACCGATCTCCATTCCCGGGTGATGCGACCCGACGGCACTCCGCTGCCCGGCCTCTACGCCGCCGGTGAGGTCGCCGGATTCGGTGGTGGCGGCGTGCACGGATACAACGCCCTGGAAGGTACGTTCCTGGGCGGCTGCATTTTCTCCGGCCGGACCGCCGGGCGCGCGCTCGCCACCGTGCTGGACCGCGCCTGAACAGCCGGTCCGGCCTGCCACGGCCGGACCGATCTAGTCCTGTGAGAGCAGCCGTCCCGCCTCGGCGGCCAGCGCCGACAGCTGCCGGGCCTGCCGTCCGGTATCGATCGCCGGACGACCGGAACCGATCCGGGTGGCCAGCGACAACGCCGCCACCGTGACCCCGCGGCGGCGTACCGGTACCGCCACACAGCCGATACCGGTGACCGCTTCCTCGTTGTCGACGGCAATACCCTGCCTGCTGCGGATGCGCGCCAGCTCCCGGTGCAGTTCCAGCCGATCACCGATGGTGCGGGGAGTCAGCCGGGGAAGCTGTTCGCGCAGCGAAGTTTCCACCACACCGGGATCCAGGCTCGCCAGCAGCGCTTTACCCAGCGCGGTGCTGTGTGCCGGCAATCTACCGCCGACCCGGGTCGGCACGGCCGCACTCTGCCGGCCGCCGGTCTTGTCCAGGTAGACGACATCGCGGCCGTCGAGCACCCCCAGATGCCCGACCGACAGGGTGCGCTGGCACAGCTCGTGCAGCAACGGGCCTATCACGGCCCGCAATTCGTTGTGGCCCGCGGCCAGCCCACCCAGTTCCAGGGTGCGCAGGCCCAGCCGGTAACCGCCCGGATAGTGCGCGAGCCAGCGCAACCGGATCATCTGGTCCAGGATGCGATGGACCGTGGAACGCGGCAACCCGGTGCGTTCCACCAGATCCTGCAGCGTGAGCACGGGCGTGCCCGGCTCGAAAGCGTCCAGGATCAATGTCATCCGCTCGATCATCGACACCGGGGGCGCGGGCCGGGCCGGGGATTGCGCACCCCGCCACGACTCGCCCGGCTCCGGGTCGGCCAGCACCTCGACCGTCAAGACTTACCTCCATCGTGCAGCCCGGCCAGCATATGCGCAGCGAACCGCACGGTACCGACCATGCCCCTTTCCGTACCCGTGCAAACCATCACAGGCCGCTCAACTCGGCAAGAAGGGTGCGTTTAAAACACTGCACAGCCACCGTCCGTCCACCAGTTCCATCACCGTGGACACCGACAGCTCCCGGGTCGTCTCCGCTTCACCCGGAACCTGGTTGAGGGTGGTGATCTGTACCTGGACCTCGGCGCGGGTGTCACCGTCACCCATGGTCGCCGTACAGTCGGCGGCCCCGGCCCGGGAGCGCTCGGGGTCCGCGGAGATCAGTACCCGGGCCATCGGCAGCACGGTCGCGGCCTGGTTCTTCCACTGCCCCGTGGCGCCGGCCTGTACCTCCTGCTCCCAGCCCGCCGGGTCGTCGTAGTCGTAACTGGCCACCAGCGCGGTGTACGCGCAGGCAGCCTGTTCGGCGGCGGATTTCGCATCGGCGGGAGGCGGCGCGGCCGCTTCACCGCCCCCACCGCGCAGGAGGCCGGTGAGCCAGACAGTCGCACCGAACGCCGCGACCACGGCGAGGGCCGCGAGCACCGCGAGCAAACGGCGCCGCGCACGCGGCGGCTCGGCCTGCCCGACCGCGGCGGGCGGCGCCGGAACCGGCACGGTGCGCACGGCCGGCACGGTCACCGCGGGCTCGGTGAGCGCGCGACGCGCGGCCAAGGCCAATTCACCGCAGCCGGAAAACCGTTCGTCCCGGTTCTTGGCCATGGCGCGGGCGATGACGCCGTCGAACCCGGACGGCAGCCGCGGATCCACCGCCGAGGGCCGTGGCACCGGAGCGTTGAGATGGGCGTTGACGAGGGCCCCGGTGGTCGCGGCCGGATACGGCAAGCGCCCGGTCAGCAGGTAGTAGAGGGTGCAGCCGAGCGAGTACACGTCGGCGCGGCGGTCGATATCGGGGCGCATCTCGAACTGTTCGGGCGCGGCGTAGTGGAAACTGGCGTACAACTCTCCGGTGCGGGTGAGTCCGTCGGTGCGGTCCAGCGCTTTGGCGATACCGAAATCGGAGAGGTACACCTGCTGCTGTTCGCCCCAGGCCAGCAGGATGTTCGCGGGTTTCACATCCCGGTGCAGTACACCCGCCGCGTGGGCGTGATCGAGGGCGCGCGCGGTCTCCTCGGTGATCCGCACCGCGTGGTCGGGCCGTACCGGCCCGCGCCGCAGTACCGCCGCCACATCGGTGCCCTCGATGTACTGGATCGCCATCCACAGCCGGCCCTGTTCCTCGCCGCGGGCGTACACGGCGACGATATTGGGATGTGACAGCCGTGCCGCGGTATCGGCCTCGCGCAGGAACCGGGCCCGGACGCCGCGGTCGTCGCCTGCGATGGGGGTCAGCAACTTCAGGGCCACGGGCCGCGGCAGGTCCCGGTCATGGGCGAGATAGACCTCGCCCATTCCGCCGGCGCCCAGCAGGCGGTCGATTCGGTAACCGGCGAAGATCTGTCCCGGTTCGAGGCCGCTTTTCACGCGCTGCGCAGACCGGGCCACCCATAGGCCTGCGGTCCGGGCGCAGGGCCCGCCCGGCCGGCCGTGGTGGGCGCCGGGGCCGAGGGCGCGGCGGCCGTGTGCTGCCCGATGTCGTGTTCGCGGCGGAACTCGTCGATATCCATCCAGCGCACCTGCTGGACGAGTTCCTCGAGTTGGTCGCCGGGCAGGAATCCGGCCTTCGAGTACACCCGCGTGCCCTCGCGGAAGGCCATGAGCCACGGGTACCGATCCACCTGCCCGACGGCCGCGAGGGCGGGTTCGGCCTCGGCGTCCACAGTGGCGTGCACGATATCGCGGTGCCACTGCGAGGACTCCTCGAAAACCGGAGCGAACCGGGTGCACCAGCCACACCATGTCGCCCAGAAGTCCACCAGCACTATGTGGTTGGTGGATACCACTGTCTGGAAATTCTGCTGCGTCAGTGGCGTCGTCGGCATGGTCGTCCTCCCGTGGCCCGAACCCGGACCGCCCCGCGTGCGTACCGGCCCCGTCCGGAATCCTCGCACGAACGGGCTTCGGCCGCCGGGAGAAAGGCGCACCCCCGACCGCCGATATCCGGCAGCCTACGCGGCCGCGGCTGCGCCGAGCAGCGCGGTGGCGCACCCCGTGCGGCGGCCCCGGCCACCACCGAGCCGGACCCGTGACGATAACGTGTTCTCATGAGCGAAAACGAGGCCGGGAACGTCCTGCCCGATGCCGAGCATCACGAGGGCGGCTTCCGGCCGATGTCGGAGTTGATGGCGGCGGTACGCACTGTCGACACCAGCCGCGGCGGCCCGCACTACGGCGACTTCGTGGAACAGGTACGCACGCTCATGGACCGTGCCCGGCTGGCGGTGCCACCGGACGATCTGGTGCAGGAAGCGGCCGGCATCCTGGAGAAGCTGAACGACCGGCTGGGCGCCTATGTCGGCGAGGAATGGGACGCGCCGGGCTGGACCAGGTTCGACCTGCCCTCTCGCGGAAACGTGACCCTGCCGCCGTACCAGGTGGATCGGGTGAACCGCGACGGCGTGGACGCCCGGATCACCTATCGCACCTTCCACCTCGGCGGTAACGCCGCCGCCCACGGCGGGTACATCTCGCTGGGCTTCGACGATCTGATGGGGCTGGCCGGGTCGGCACATTCCGGTGCGGTGACCCGGACGGCGTCACTCACGGTGGACTACCGGTCGATCACACCGTTGAACAAGGAACTGGCACTCCGCGCCTGGGCCGAACGCCAGGAGGGCCGCAAGGTCTGGATCAAGGCCACCCTGCACGATGGGGACAGGCTCTGCGCCGAGGCCCACGGCCTGTTCATCGTATTGAAGCCCGGTCAGCCCTGATTCCCGGGCAGTGGGGCCACCACCACAGAAACCGGTAGCGGTCCGGCCGGATGCCGCGCCGACCACGGTGACCGGGCGGGCGGCACCTACGATTTCCGGCTCCACCGCCCGCCGGGTACCTCTCAGACCCGGTTGCCACCCGGATAGTGCACGTCGAGGTAGGGCGCGAACGCGGCGTCCACTTCCTCCGGCGTCAGCCCGAAATCGTCCAGCGAATACTTGTGGGCGGGCCGCGCCGCCCCCGAGGTGGATTCGCCGTGCAGAGCAGTCATCTGCTCCCGGGCCGCATCGGTGAACTCGATCCCGAACTGCGTGTAGATCTTCTCGACGGTGCCGATCGGATCGGCCACGAAATCCTCGTAGTACACATCGCAGAACTGCGCCGCCGGATGTTTCTTGCGGTCTTCGAGGAACGTTTTCGCGCCCCGCGACCACAGTTCCAGCTGCGCGGCGCCCACCACGGGTCCGCGGAACTTCTCCGACCAGCCCGCCGTCGCCTGTTCGTTCAGGCTGCACACCGAGGCGACAATGGTGCGCGGTACCCGGTGCATCTGGATCACCAAGGCGTCCGGGTAGACCGCCAGCAGCGCGTCGAGGGCGAACAGATGGCTGGGATTCTTCAACACCCACCGCCGGCCGGGGTCATTGAGGCCGATCAGTTGCAGATTCCGGCGATGCCGGGCATAGGCCGGTGTCCAGTCCTGCTCGCGCAGCCATTCCGAGTAGCGGGGCAGATAGCCCAGACACTCGTAGGACACCGACATCGCCGACTGCCGCAACAACTGCCAGCACTCCTCCACCTGATCGGCGGAGATATGGTGCACACCCATGAATTCGGGATGCTCCACATGGTGCTTCTCGTAACCGGCCTGCAGGCGCGCGAACACCGGGTTCTGTTCCCAGGTCTCCCGCGGCGGGCGGGGCTGCGGCATCTCGGTGAGCCACATCTCCAAACCCTGGTGGCCGGGGTCGGCGGTGAGCAGGCGATGCACCGCCGTGGTACCCGAGCGCGGTAGCCCGGTCACGAAGATCGGTCGTTCGATCGCGATCTCGGCGTGCTGCGGGTACTGCTTCCACCCTGCTTCACTCAGTGCCCGGGCGATCAGGGCGCCGCGCAGCATCGCGCGATTGACCTTGTTGCCGAAGGGGGTGAGTTCGGCTTCGTGCTCATAGGACTCCAACAGCACCGACAGGCCGGTGCGGTAGTCGGCGTCGCCGAAATCGTCGAGTCCGACCACCTTGGTGGCGGAGGCGTGCAGATCGTCGATGGTCCCGACGTCATCCCTGCCGATCATCTCTTCTAACTCCTCAGTGGTGGAATTCGCCGCAGTTCACGTCGAGACAGGTGCCGGTGATCGCCCGCGACATCGCGGAGGCGAAGAAGACGACCGCGTCGGCGATCTCGTCTGGTTCGGGCAGCCGGCGCAGGTCGATATCGGCGGCGGTCTCGGTGTAGATATCGTCCGCGCTCACCCCGCGTTCCTGGGCCAGGTAGTCGAAGTACCATTTCAGCGTGTCGGCCCAGATCCAGCCGGGGGCCACGGAATTGACCCGGATACCGCGCGGACCCAGTTCGGTGGCCAGGCTCTGCGCGAGCGCCAGCAGCGTGGTCTTGGCCATCTTGTAGGGACCGTAGGGCTGCCGGGAGTGCCGCAGTACCGCCGAATTGATCATCACCACCGATCCCTTGCTCTCGGCGAGGGCGGGGGCGAACAGGCGGGTCAGCCGCAGCGCGGCGAAGACATTGGTCTCCAGGTTGGTCCGCAGATCGTCGAAGGCCACTTCGGCGAGGTCGACCATCGGCGGCATGGTGAAGGCATTGTTCACCAGCGCGTCGACCCGGCCGAACTCCGTGTGGACGGCGGTGACCAGATTCTGTGCGGCGGTGTCGTCGGTGATATCGGTGGGCACCACCAGCGCGCGCCGGCCGAGTTCCTCGACCTGGGCCGCGACTTTGCGCAGCCGCTTCTCGGTGCGCGATACCAGCACCACATCGGCACCGGCCCTCGCGCTCTGCAGCGCAATCGCCTGCCCGAGGCCGGGACCGATCCCGGAGACGACGACGACCTTGTCCTGCAACAGCATCAGCCGAGCATCCTCTCCGCCACCGCGGCCTGGCGGCCGGCGATCCGGGCCTTCCAGTCCTGCGGGGTGATGCGCGATTCCTTGTAGTAGGGCAGCTTGTCCGGCAGTTCGTCGAACGACACCAGTTCCACGGTCGGCCCGTCCTCGGGTGTCATGTCGCGGGACAGCCGCTGCCAGCGGAACTGCAGATAGGCGCGATCGTGGCCGGTGCGTTCGATCCAATTGATCAGGCCCGGATCGCGTTCACTGATCACCAGCCGGATCATCCCATCGGGATCGACATTGGCCTGGTCGGCGTTGAGGCTGGTCTGGTGGTTGATGTAGTCCAGCGACAGGTACCACATACTGCCGAGCTGGAAGCCCTGGTAGGGCGCGTCGGACTTCGGCACGGTCAGGATCATCACCTGGTCGTCGGCGAGGTCGTAGTGACCGACCGAGGAGAACTGGGTGGACAGCCCGCCCGGGGTGCGCCGCGGTTCGGTCATGGTATTCACCGGCAGGTTGAGATAGAACCATTCGGGGAAGGCCAGGAAAGTCTTCAGCCGTGACACCAGCATCTTGCCCGCGACCTCGTAGCGTTTGGCCATCAGGTCGGAGGTGAGGGCCGGCGGGGCGGAGCCCACGGTGTCGACCCGGCTGATCCGGACGGTACCGGCCTTCTCCTTCGCCCAGTCGCCGTAGACCTCGCGGACCGCGAGCATGGTGGAATCCGCGGCGAGCCGGATATGGTTGCGGCCGCCCGGGCCGGGGCCCAGGGTCAGTTCGTAGCTGCCGTCGGCGGCGATATCGATGGAGCGGTCGTCGAAGGCGGTCTCCCCGCCGGGGACCTCGGTGGGTGAGTAGTTGCCGTTGAGTACCTGGAAGCTCAGGTCACGGGTGCTACCGCGGGTGCCGGTGACCACGTATTCGGCGTCGGGCCGCAGGTTGGCGTGCCAGTAGAGGGTGTCCGGGTTGTCCAGGCCCATCTTGGTGTAGGGCCCGGTCGACTGGACGAAGAAGGGGAAGTCCCGCTCGAAGGCCCACGACATCTGGATGGCGGCGCGGATACTGCCCGCGAGGTAGTCGTAACCCTCGGCGAGATCCTGCGCGGTGCGGATGTGCGGGGCGTTTTTGATGATTTCCTCGGCGGCGGCGATCGATTCCGCGAACGGCTGGGTCAGCACGATACTCCCGGTGTTCCATATATGTACCGCCCTGGTACATTGCGATACCGAGAAGATTAGAACCTGTTCTAGGAGTGGTCAATGACGGCAGAGGTTTCGGAGGTGCGCGAAGTCGGTCGCCGGTCCGCTCCGACGCAGCGGGTAATCCAGGTGATCGACTATGTCGTCGCCCGGCGCGGCCGCCGGACCGGACTCTCCGAAATGGCCCGCGACCTGGGCTTGGCCAAACCCACGTGCCTGGGGATCCTCACCGAACTCACCGCGGCCGGCTATCTCACCCGCGATCCGCGCACCCGCGAATACGGTCCGGGCCCGGCCCTGATCGCCGCGGGCCGGGTCGCCCAGGAGAGTTTCTCCATCGCCGCGCTCGCCCATCCCGAACTGGAACGACTCAGCGCGGCCTACGGCACCACCTGCACCGCCTCCGCGGTCGTGGGCGAACGGATCAGCGTCCTGGACAGCGCCGGCCCGGCAATGGTCCAGGTCGGGGCCACCTATCGATTCGCCCCACCGGTCGGGCTCATGTACGTGCTCTGGGACACCGAGGCCGCTTTCGACGCCTGGCGTGGCACCGCGCCGACCGTCCCCCTACACCAGGACGAGACCCTGCTGCGCCATATCGTGGCCGAATGCCGCGAGCGCGGCTACCTGGTGGAGAGCATGACCGGCGCCGGCCGCCGGTTGTATTCACTGCTCGCCGGAGTGGCCGGGCAGGATCTGCCCGAGGAGCTGCGCACCGCGGTCGCCGAGCTGGTCAGCACCCTCGGCGAACGGGTCTATCTTGGCTCCGACCTGCGGCCCCGCAAAGAACACCCGGTGAGCCTGCTCGCCGCGCCGACCTACGACGCGGATGGCCGCCAGCAACTGGTGCTCACCATGTACGTCGGGAAACCGATCACCGGCGCGGAAATCGCCCGCCGGGGCGCCGCGCTCGTGGCCGCCGCCGATGCGGTTACCGCCGCGGCGGGTGGCCGGCCGCCGGCAAGACGTTGACCGCGCATAGAAACGTGTTCTAGTTTTTAGGCGTGAGCCAGCACACGAAGTCGGCGGCGAGTACGTACGAGCTCTCGCATCAGGCCGCACTCGAGGCCGAATCGGTCCATATCCTCCGGGAGGTGGCCGCCACCTTCGAACGTCCCGTCCTGCTGTTCTCCGGCGGAAAGGACTCGGTGGTGATGCTGCATCTGGCCACCAAGGCGTTCTGGCCGGCCCCGGTCCCGTTCCCGATCCTGCACATCGACACCGGGCACAATTTCGACGAGGTGATCGCCTACCGCGACGCGGCCGTCACGAAATACGGGCTACGCCTGCTCGTCGGCCGGGTCCAGGATGATATCGACGCCGGACGGGTCACCGAGGACACCGGCCCCCGGTCCAGTCGCAACCGGTTGCAGACCGCCACTCTGCTGCGCACCCTGCGCGAGGGCAGGTTCGACGCGGTCTTCGGCGGCGCCCGGCGCGACGAGGAGAAGGCGCGTGCCAAGGAACGGGTCTTCAGTTTCCGCGACGAGTACGGCCAGTGGGACCCGCGCCGGCAGCGCCCCGAACTGTGGAACCTCTACAACGGCAAACACCGTCCCGGCGAGCACATCCGGGTGTTCCCGCTGTCCAACTGGACCGAACTCGATATCTGGACCTATATCGCGAGCGAAGGTATCGAACTGCCGTCGCTGTACTACGCGCACCGCCGCCCGGTGGTGCAGCGCGACGGCATGTTGCTGGCGCACACCAGGTTCCTGACCCTGCTCGACGGCGAGGAACCCCAGGAGGCGCTGGTGCGCTTCCGCACCGTGGGCGATGCCACCTGCACCGGCTGCGTGGAATCGACCGCCGCCACTCCCGCCGAGGTCGTCGAGGAAGTGGCGACCGCGCGGGTCACCGAACGCGGCGCGACCCGCGCCGACGACCGGATCTCCGAGGCCGGGATGGAAGACCGTAAACGAGAGGGCTACTTCTGATGAGCACCCTGCTGCGCCTGGCCACCGCGGGCAGCGTCGACGACGGTAAGTCCACACTGATCGGACGGCTCCTCTTCGATTCCAAGACCCTGTTCACCGACCAGCTCGACGCGGTGGAACGCACCAGCCGTGAGCGCGGCCAGGACTACCCCGATCTCGCGCTGCTCACCGACGGACTGCGCGCCGAACGCGAACAGGGCATCACCATCGATGTCGCGCACCGCTATTTCGCGACGCCCCGGCGCAAATTCATCATCGCCGACACCCCGGGGCATGTGCAGTACACCCGCAATATGGTCACCGGCGCCTCCACCGCCGACCTCGCGCTCATCCTGGTCGACGCCCGGCACGGGGTGGTCGAGCAGACCCGGCGGCACGCGTTCCTGGCCTCGCTGCTGGGCGTCCCGCACCTGGTGCTGTGTGTGAACAAGATGGATCTGGTGGACTATTCGGCGCAGCGGTTCGCCGAGATCCGGGAGGAATTCGCCGGTTTCGCCTCCCGGTTGCAGATCGCGGACCTGACCTTCATCCCGATGTCGGCGCTGCACGGCGACAATATCGTGCACCGCAGCGCCACCATGGACTGGTACGAGGGCACCCCGCTGCTGCACCACCTCGAAGAGGTGCATATCGCCTCCGACCGCAACCTCATCGACGCGCGGCTACCGGTGCAGTACGTGATCCGCAGCCACACCCCGGATTTCCGCGGGTACGCGGGCACCGTCGCCAGTGGCGTCTGGTCGGCCGGCGACGAGATCACCGTACTGCCCTCGGGTCTCACGACCACGGTCACCGGGATCTGGGGTCCGGGCGGGGTACCGCTCGAGCAGGCATTCCCGCCGCAGGCGGTGACGGTCGCCCTCGCCGACCAGCTCGATATCGGCCGCGGCGATATGCTCTGCCGGCCCGCCAACCGCCCGCAGGTCGGCCGTGATCTGGACACCATGGTGTGCTGGTTCAGCGACGAGGCGCGGTTGCGCCCCGGCGCGTCCTATACCGTCCGCCACACCACCCGCAGTGTGCCCGCGCAGATCCGCACGCTGGATTACCGCCTCGACGTGAACACGTTGCACCGGGACGAGGACGCGGCCGCGCTGTCGCTCAACGAGATCGGCCGGGTGCAGTTGCGCACCCGGCAGCCGCTGCAGTTCGACCCGTATCGCCGCAATCGCACCACGGGCAGTTTCCTGCTGGTCGACGACATCACCGGCGATACCGTGGGCGCCGGCATGATCACCGGGCCGAGCCTGCCCTCGTCCCGGGTGGTCTGGCACGCGAGCGCGGTGGAGCGGTCCGAGCGCGCGACCCGGGGACTGACCGTCTGGCTGACCGGGCTGTCGGGGTCCGGGAAATCCTCGGTGGCCGTGGAACTCGAGCGCCGCCTGGTGGCCGCGGGGCGGCCGGCGTTCCTGCTCGACGGCGACAATCTGCGCCACGGCTTGAACGCGGATCTGGGTTTCAGCGCGGCCGATCGCACCGAGAACATCCGCCGGGTGGGCGAGGTCGCCCGGCTGTTCGCCGAATCCGGGACCATCGCCATCGTCTCTCTCATCAGCCCCTACCGGGCCGATCGCGACCGGGCGCGGGACACCCACGCCACCGCGGGAATTCCGTTCGTCGAGGTTTTCGTGGACACCCCGCTCGAGGTGTGCGAGGCCCGTGATCCCAAGGGCCTCTACGCGAAGGCCCGGGCCGGGGAAGTCCGCGGTTTCACCGGAATCGACGACCCCTACGAGGCGCCCACAGCACCGGCGCTGGTGTTGCGCCCGGAGGACGGCGATCCGGCCGCGATGGCCGCCGCGATCCTGGCCCTGCTCGCCCGCGAGGAGAACGGCTGATCCACACCGCATGAGAACCGGCGAGTGTCGCCGGCGGCCCGGTTCCGTCGGCGGCTCTCGCCGGTCATTCACCGATCACGGCAGGCGGTCGCTGCGGCCCGCGGGTGATCATTCGACCGGGACGGCCACCAGCAGCGTCGGGCCCGCGATATCGGCGATCTCCCGGAGCCGTTCCGCGGGGGTACCCAATCGGCTGAGCTGGATGAGCCCCTGGGCCATCACCACGACACCGGCACAGTGCGCGGAGAGGGTCGCCGCGTCGATATCGATCCCCGGACGCGTCGCGAGCCCTTCGGCGACGCCGGCCTCCATGGCCGCGGTCGTGCGACTGCCGATGGCGACGACCTCCGGCATCCGCAGGCCTAATTGCGCGACGCTGTTGAGCATCAGGCAACCGCGCCGGTCCGGTTGCCCCGCGCAGTCGTCGATCACCGCGCGCAGCAGGGCGCGGACCGCGTCGCGGGCGGAACCGGGGGCGGCGACGATCGCATCGCGGACGAACCGGGCCCGCCGGTCGCAGTACTGCTCGAACGCCGCGAGGAACAGCCCGCGTTTGCTGCCGTAGGCCGCGTATATGCTCCCGTTGCCGACACCGGTCGCCGCCGAGACATCCCCTACCGAAGTGTCGTCGAACCCCCGCGACCAGAACAGTTCCGTGGCCGCTTCCAGGAGGCGCGGCTCGTCGAACTGTCGCGGCCGTCCCATGCGCTCACCGTACCAATCGTGCTGCGATATCGCCCACATCCCTTGTTCTGGAGGCGTGGCTCCAGAATACTCACGCCCATGGTTTGTGACGTGGCCGACTCCGCTCGACGGCGGATGGGCATCCTGGTCTTCGACGGGGTGAAAGCCCTCGACTTCGTCGGTCCGGCGGAGGTGTTCGTCGAAGCCAACCAGGCCGTGCCCGGATACGAGGTGGTGCTGGTCTCGCCGGATGGCAACAGCGTGCAGACCTCGCTCGGCGCACGGATCGAGGTGAGCGCCGCGGCCGCCGACGCCGGCCGTTTCGACACCGTGGTCATTCCCGGCAGCGAACTGCCGCCCTCGAAATTCGTCACACCCGAGATGCTGGCGGCGGCCCGCCGGCTGTCCTGGCAGACCCGGCGCCTGGCGTCCATCTGCAGCGGTGCGTTCGTGCTGGCCGAACTCGGGGCCCTCGACGGCCGCCGGGCCACCACCCACTGGAAGTACGCGGCCGATCTGGCCCGGCGGTATCCCGCGGCCAGGGTGGAACCGGACGCGATCTTCGTCCGCGACGGAAATATGTACAGCTCGGCGGGCGTAGCGGCGGGTATCGATCTGGCGCTGGCGATCGTGGAGGAGGATTACGGCGCGGATATCGCCCGCCGGATCGCGCAACTCATGGTGGTACCGATGCAGCGCGCGGGCGGCCAATCGCAGTTCTCGGCCTCACTGAGCGGGCCACTGCCCCGGAGTCCGCTGGTGCGCAGCGTCGTCGACCTGATCTGCGCGGATCCAGCCTTCCCGCACACCGTAAGCAGCCTCGCCGACCACGCCCGGGTCAGCGTCCGCCACCTGACCCGGCTCTTCCGCGCCGAACTCGAGCACTCCCCCGCCGAATACGTGGCCTTCATCCGTTTCGGGGTGGCGCGCGATATGTTGCATGCCGGTCATACGGTCACCGAGGCCGCCATGACGGCGGGTTACGGCAGCAGCGAGGCCCTACGGCGCGCGTTCATCGCCCGCCTCGGCATCTCGCCGCGCAAATACCAGCAACAGTTCCGGTCCACGGGCGCGATCGCGCCCGTGGCGCCCGAACTCACCGCCGCCGCGTCCTGATCGGGGGGTTTCACGGCCGGTAGCGAGGGGCGCGGACCGGGTCGTCCGGTCGAAGCTCGATACGGCGCACGCCCCCGGCGCTGTCACCGCGACAGAGAGAACCCCGATGTCCCTCGCACCGACCATCGTCCTCGTGCACGGCGCCTTCGCCGACGCGTCCAGCTGGCACCCGGTCATCGAGCGATTGCTCGCCGACGGTCACCGGGTCTGCGCCCCCGGTGGCCGGACGCAGCCTGGCCGCCGACGCGGACGCGGTCCGCGGCTTAATCCCGAGGTCGAACGATTCGGCTACCGTCGCGCCGCGCTGCGCTCGATCGTGGAGATCGACGCACCGCATCTGGTCACGCACACCCATCCCGCCGAGGTGGCCGCCGTCCTCACCGGCGCGCTCGCCGAACTGTCCTGATTGCCGCACCGCTCCATCGATCGAAAGGTATACCCACCATGGCCGGAAACCCGCTGAACATCTCCCTCGAACAGGCCGCGCAGGAGTTCGTCGACGCAACCTCGGAGCCGCCGTTCCTCTACCAGTTGCCGCCGGAGGAGGGACGTAAGGCCGTCGATTCGGTACAGGATTCGCCGATCGACAAACCCGAGGTCGGCGAGGAGTGGATCACCGTCGAGGGCGGGCCGACCGGTTCGGTGCGCGCCCGGATCGTCACCCCGCCCGGCGCCACCGGGCCCCTGCCCGTGATCGTCTACACGCACGGCGCCGGGTGGGTCTTCGGCAACGCCCACACCCATGACCGCCTCGTCCGGGATCTCGCCGTCGGGGTGGGCGCGGCCGTCGTCTTCCCCGAATACGACCGCTCCCCCGATGTGCGCTATCCGGTCGCCAACGAGCAGTCCTACCGGGTCGCCCAGTGGGTGAGCACACACGGCGCCGAGAAGGGCCTCGACCCGGCGCGGATCGCGATCGCGGGCGATTCGGTCGGCGGCAACATGGCCATCGCACTGACCCTGATGGCCAAGGAGCGGGGGGATATCTCCTTCGTCCAGCAGGTGCTGTTCTATCCCGTCACCGATGCCGCGTTCGATACCGGTTCCTACCGGCAGTTCGCCGAGGGCTACTTCCTCACCCGCGAGGGCATGAAGTGGTTCTGGGACCAGTACACCACCAGCGAGGCCGACCGGGCGCAGATCACCGCCTCCCCGCTGCGCGCCACCCGCGAGCAGCTCACCGGACTGCCGCCCGCCCTGGTGATCACCGCCGAGGCCGATGTGCTGCGCGATGAGGGCGAGGCCTTCGCGGGCAAACTGCGGGACGCCGGGGTTCCGGTGACCCAGACCCGCTACGGCGGCATCGTGCACGACTTCGTCATGGTCAACTCGATGCACGGGACCCAGGCCGCCCGTGCCGCGGTCGCCCAGGCCGTCTCGGTCCTGCGCGACGCGCTGGGCACCGCCTGAGCGCACCGCGGCGTCATCTCGCCACGTAGCAAGAACCCGGCGGCCGGGTCCGTTACCGGAACCCCAGCGCGCCCGGCCCCGAGTCCCCTCGAGCCGACTCGGTGGTCCCGGTGCGGGGTGACCTCATCACCCCGCACCGGCCGGGACGGCGGCGCGGCCGGTCGATTTCCGAGCGTGCCGCCATTGCTCCGGGCCGGCCCGGGGCGGAGACCGGGGAAACGGGCAGACCCACGGTTTCCGAGCTCTCACCCGGCCGGGGTCACTACCCTCGACCCCATCCGGCGGCACTGCCGAGGCGCAGATCCGCCGACGGTGACTTCCGCCGGTATTTGATACTCTGACGAGAATCTGTACCGAAAGGGTGGTTATGCGGTCTACTCTGCTGTCCCGGCGCGACCTCGAGTTCCTGCTCTACGAATGGCTCGCGGTCGAGGACCTGACCCGGCGGCCGCGCTTCTCCGACCATTCGCGTCAGACCTTCGACGCCGTGCTCGAGCTGAGCGAGCAGCTGGCGACCAAATACTTCGCCACCCACAACAAGCTCAACGACACCCACGAACCCACTTTCGACGGCGAGACGGTCACCATCATCCCGGAAGTGCGCACCGCGCTGACGGCGTTCGCCGACGCGGGGATGGTCGGGGCCACCATGGACACGGATCTGGGCGGCGCGCAACTCCCGGCCGCGGTGGCCCAGGCGGCCTTCGCCTGGTTCCACGCCGCCAACCCCGGTACCAGCGCCTACCCGTTGCTCACCATCGGCAACGCCAATCTGCTCATCGCGCACGCCGACGAAGAACTGGTGCGGCGGTTCGTCCAGCCGATGCTGGAAGGCCGCTACTTCGGCACCATGTGCCTGTCCGAACCCCAGGCCGGGTCCTCGCTCGCCGATATCGTCACCCGGGCCGAACCGCGCGACGACGGCACCTACCGGGTCTTCGGCACCAAGATGTGGATCTCCGGTGGCGACCACGAACTCGGCGACAATATCGTGCACCTGGTGCTGGCCAAGATCCCTGGCGGGCCGGTGGGCACGAAGGGCATCTCGCTGTTCGTGGTGCCCCGCTACCTCGTGAACGAAGACGGTTCCCGCGGCGAACGCAACGATGTGGCACTGGCCGGGCTCAACCACAAGATGGGTTTCCGGGGCACCGTCAACACGGTGCTCAACTTCGGCGAGGGCCGCTGGACGCCCGACGGCTCCCCCGGCGCGGTCGGCTATCTGGTCGGTGCGCCGCACCAGGGACTGAAGTACATGTTCCACATGATGAACGAGGCCCGCAGCGGAGTCGGACTGGTCGCCGCGGCGCTCGGCTACACCGGCTACCTCGAATCGCTCGAGTACGCCCGCGACCGCCCCCAGGGCCGCACCAAGGGCGCCGCCGACCCGGCCTCCCCGCAGCGCCCGATCATCGAACACGCCGATGTGAAACGGATGCTGCTGGCGCAGAAGAGTTACGCCGAGGGCGGTCTGGCGCTGGTGCTGTACTGCGCACGGCTCATCGATGAACAGCGGACCGCCGATTCCGACGACGAACGCCGCGCGCTCACTCTGCTGCTCGACATCCTCACCCCCATCGCCAAGAGCTGGCCCTCCCAGTGGTGCCTGGCCGCCAACGATCTCGCCATCCAGGTCCTCGGTGGTTACGGATACACCCGTGAGTACAACGTCGAACAGCACTATCGCGACAACCGGCTCAACCCGATCCACGAGGGCACCCACGGCATCCAGGGCCTGGACCTGCTGGGCCGCAAGGTGACCCAGCAGTCGGGCGCGAGTCTGCGTGAACTCGACACCAGGATCCGGGAAACCCTCTCGGCCGCCCGGGAACTCGGCGGCGAACCCGCCGACCTCGCCGACCGGCTCGACAAATCCTGGAGCCGGCTGGTCACGGTCACCGGCGGTCTGTTCGCGGCCGGCGATATCGAGGTCGCGCTGGCCAACAGCTCGGTCTATCTGGAGGCGTTCGGCCATCACGTGGTGGCCTGGATCTGGCTGGCGCAGACGGTCGCCGCACACGGCCGCGACGGCGACTTCTACGACGGTAAACGGCACGCCGCCCGCTACTTCTTCCGCCACGAACTGCCCCGCACCGGCCCGCAGCTGGACCTCCTCACCGACCTCGACACCACCACCCTCGATATGCGCGAGAACTGGTTCTGACGGCCCCGCGGCCCCGGAAAAGCAGTGGCGCCCGCCGATACGGTGGCCACATGAGCTGGATCGCACCCGCCGTACACCTCGCCGATACCGTGTCCACCGGTCCGGAACGCCCGATGCTGCAATCCTGGCTGGACCGCCATCGGCAGACACTGCTCGGGAAATGCGCCGGCCTGGACGCCGCCCGGCTCGCCTACCGCAGCGCGCCCCCCTCCGCGCTGTCCCTGCTCGGCCTGGTGCGGCATCTGGCCGAGGTGGAACGCGGCTGGTTGCGGATGGCCGCCGCCGGTGAGCAGCTGGACTACCTCTACTGTTCGGCCGCCGACCCCGACGGCGATATCGACAATGCCGGATCCGCCGATCCGGCCACCGATTTCGCCGTGTACCGGCGCGAGATACGGTTGGCGGATGCGGCGGTGGCCGAGCTCGGGCTCGACCACCGCTGTCGCCACCCCAACGGGACCGAATACAGCCTGCGCTGGGTATATCTGCATCTCATCGAGGAATACGCCCGCCACAACGGGCACGCGGACCTGCTCCGCGAACGGATCGACGGGCGTAC
Organism: Nocardia sienata NBRC 100364; assembly: GCF_001613205.1. Classification (GTDB taxonomy): domain Bacteria; phylum Actinomycetota; class Actinomycetes; order Mycobacteriales; family Mycobacteriaceae; genus Nocardia; species Nocardia sienata. The sequence goes on from NZ_BDBX01000004.1 coordinate 274,894, forward strand.
CGGGGACTGAGCCCGGCCGGTGTCAGGCGAGGCTTCCGGCCGCGCGCAGCGCCGCCGCGATCCCGGCCGATTCCACCGAATCGCCGTGCGCACAGGACCATCCGGTCCGCCCGCCGCGCCGGTACTCGAGGTAGGCGATCGTATGACCGGCGACGGGGTGCCCGGTCAGGCTCAATACTTCGATCTCCCGCCCGGCCGCCGCGAGGGCCGCGAGCACCGCGGCCAACCGGTCGGCACCCGCGTGCTCGCTGTCGTGGGCCCGCCCGCCGACCACCAGACCGACCGTGACGACCTGCGCACCGGACGCACCCGCCACCCGCAGATCCTTCAGTTGCACATCCGGCGGCTCGGCGGCATCGATATAGGACTCGTCGAACAGGGCGCGCAGCTCGGCGGCACTCACTTCGCCCCCGGTGCCGTCGGTATGGCCCTGTACCCGGCCGGCGAAATCGATCTGCAGCCGGCGCGGCAGGTCCAGCCCGTGTTCGGTGGCGAGCAGATAGGCGATACCGCCCTTACCGGACTGCGAGTTGACCCGGACCACAGCGTCGTAACTACGGCCGATATCGGCCGGATCGATGGGCAGATACGGTATCCGCCATTCGATCTCACGTTCGGGGCGTCCGGTAGCGGCCGCCCGGGCCCGGTGCTCGGCGAAACCCTTCTTGATGGCGTCCTGGTGAGTACCGGAGAACGCGGTGTGCACCAGATCGCCCACATAGGGATGGCGCGGGTGGACCGGCAGCCGGGTGCAGTACTCGACCGTGCGGCGGATCTCGTCGATATCGGAGAAATCGATCATGGGGTCCACGCCCTGGGCGTGCAGATTCAACGCGAGCGTGGCGATATCGACATTGCCGGTGCGCTCGCCGTTGCCGAATACACACCCTTCCACCCGCTGCGCGCCGGCCAGTACCGCCAGTTCGGCACAGGCGACACCGGTACCGCGATCGTTGTGCGGGTGCACCGACAGGATCACGCTGTCGCGGCGGGCGAGCGAGCGGTGCATGTACTCGATCTGATCGGCGTACACATTGGGTGTCGCGATCTCCACGGTGGCCGGCAGGTTCAGGGTCACCGGCCGCTGTGGGGTGGCCTGCCACAGGTCGGTGACGCTGTCGCAGATCTCCAGCACATATCCGGGTTCGGTCTGGTTGAACACCTCCGGGGAGAACTGGAACCGCACGCGGGGCAGGTCGGCGGCGAATTCCAGCACATCCCGCGCACCGGCCAGGATCAGCTCGCGGACGGCGTGAGCGTTCTTGCCGAGCACGGTGTCACGCCACATCGGCGCGGTGGCGGTGTACAGGTGGATCACCACCTCGTTGTCCATCCCGCGTACCGAGTCCACGGTGCGCGCGATGAGATCGCGCCGGGCGGGGGTGAACACCACCGGCGTCACATCCGGCGGCACCGCGCCGGTATCGGCGAGCATCCGGACGAAATCGAAATCGGCCTTGGAGGCCGATGGGTAGCCGACCTCGATCTCCTTGTAGCCCATGGCGACGAGCATGGTGAAGAACCGCATCTTGCGGTCCGGGTCCATCGGCTCGGCCAGAGCCTGATTACCGTCGCGCAGGTCCACCGGGACCCACAGCGGCGCGCGCTCGATCCGGGCCTGCGGCCAGCGGCGTTCGGTGACGGGTACGTCCACCCGGTCGTAGATGTCGCGGTATCGATACGAGGGCAACTGGGAGTGCCGCTGCCGGTACCACTCCGGCGCGTCGCCGGGAACCGCTCCGGCGGGGGTGTCGATGGTGGGGTGGGTCTGTGTGGTCATGGGGTGTTCCCCGGTCTTCCTGTGCGTACGGCCGTTCGGTGACGGTGACCGGCCGACGACAACCCCACGGCGGGGTGGCCGATCGTTCAGGCCCCGCCGTGGCGGTCGAGGAGAAGCTCCGGGTGCGACATGTGGCAGACTGTACACGACTCCTCAGACAAGTAGCGAGGTTCGATATGGTCTCCCAGGTACGACGGCACCCGCTGGCCGAACAGACGGCCGATCTGCTGCTGGCACGCATCCGGGCCGGCGAGTGGCCGCTCGGCCACCGGCTACCCGGCGAGACCACCCTCGCGGCCCAGCTGGGAGTCGGACGTTCGACGCTGCGCGAGGCGATTCGGGAACTCGCGGGACGCGGAGTGCTCACCAGCCGGCAGGGCGCCGGCGTGTTCGTCACGGCCCTGGATATCGCCGAAGACTGGGATATCGTCGTGCGGCGCGCGACCATCGCCGCGGTGGTGGAAGCCCGGATGGCCATCGAAACCGAGGCCGCCGCCCTGGCCGCCCACCGGCGCACCCCCGCAGATCTGCGGACGATCCGCCGCACCCTGGCCGGCCGCGCGGCCCCGGGCCTCTCGGTCTCCGAGTACGTCGATGCCGATACGGCCTTCCACCGCGCCGTGATCGTGGCCGCGCACAACGACATACTGATCCAGCTGTTCGACACCTTCCTGCCCCGGCTGCGGATCGCGATGATCGATATGCTGCACATCCGCCCGCTGCCCTCCCCGCCCGCCGACCACGCGGCGCACGAGCAACTCGCCGCCGCCATCGCCGCCCGCGACCCGGACACCGCGGCCGCACTCAGCCGGGACCATCTGCGCGCCATCAAGGAGGCCTTCTCGTGAGCACACCGGTGCTCGAGCTGACCGATGTCACCTTCCAGCGCGACGGTAACCAGATCATCGACGGCATCTCGCTGACCGTGCGCGCCGGTGAACACTGGGCCCTGCTCGGCCCCAACGGCGCGGGCAAGAGCACGCTGCTGGGTTTCTGTGGCGCGGTGACCCACCCGACCACCGGCATCGTCCGAGTGCTCGGCGAGCAACTCGGCCGCGTCGAACTGCAGCGACTGCGGCGCTCGATCGGGCATGTCGACCCGCGGCACCCACTGCGCTCACCTCTTCCGGTGCGCGATGTGGCGCTGACCGGACTCACCGGGACGGTGGACATCCCGCCGCGCTGGACACCGACCGCCGCCCAGATCGCGGCGGCGACAGAGGCGCTCGACACGGTGGGAATGGCCGCGAAAGCCGAACGCTCCTGGTTCACCCTGTCCCAAGGGGAACGCGGACGAACCCTCATCGCCCGCGCGCTGATCACCGCACCGCGCCTGCTGCTGCTCGACGAACCGACCACCGGACTGGATGTGGCCGCCCGGGAACAGTTGCTGCATACGATCGACGCGCTGGACCGGACCTACCCAGAACTCGCCTCGGTCCTGGTGACCCACCATCTCGAGGAGTTGCCGACGACGACCGGCCATGCGCTGCTGATCGCGAACGGGCGGACGGTCGCGGCGGGCCCGGCGGCCGAAACGATTACCACCGCATACATTTCCGCGGCATTCGATCATCCGGTGCGGGTCACCCGGGAGGGCGGCCGGTGGTCGGCGCGGTCCCCGCTGGCCCGGCCGGCCCCACCCGCTCTACACTCATAGCCCACGACCAGGCTCTCCGCCTGTGTTAGATACACGAAACAATGTGTGTACCATAACGTGGTGACCACCGCGAGCCGCACCTCCAGACCGCCCGGCCGCCCGGCCTCGGCCACCCGCGAAGAAGTAGTAGCACTGGCCCGGCAGGCTTTCCTGGCCGGGGAACGGGTCGATATCCAGGCGATCGCCGCCCAGCTCAAGCTGAGCCGCGCCTCCATCTACCGCTGGTTCGGTTCCCGCGACGGCGTCCTCGGCGCCGTGCTGGCCGGGGAATTCGAATCCCTCATCGAACGCGCGGACGCCCGCCGGCGCGAATCGGGCGCCCGGCGCATCCTGAGCGTGCTCGACCGGGTCAACCGCTGGATGGCGGGTAACGAGCCGTTTCGCCAGTACTTCGAGAACGAGCCGCTGGCGGGTCTGCGCATCCTCACCGCGAGCGACGGCCCGGTCCAGCCGCGCATCCTCGTCGCGGTGGAGCAACTCATCACCCGGGCCGAGGAACAGGACGGCTACACACCCCAGCTGGAACGGTCGCTGCTCGCCTACTCCCTGGTGCGCCTGGGCGAGGCATTCCTCTACCAGGACAATGTGACCGGGCTGCGCGGTGATGTGGACCGGCTGCACCAGGTGCAGACGGCTCTGCTGGGCATCGATCCACCCGGCAACTGATCACCGGCGAGGATCACGGCATGGATCACGGAGCCGCGCCACTCGACGCCGCGGGACTGGTACTCGCCGCGGGCGCCGGCCGGCGTTTCGGAAAACCCAAGGCCGAGGTGCTGTTCGACGGCGAACGGCTGGTCGACCGGGCCGTGCGCCTGTTGCGCGACGGGGGTTGCGCTCGGGTGGTCGTGGTATCCGGCGCGATGGAGCTGCGGGTGCGCGGGGCGACGGTGGTGCACAATCCGCGGTGGGCGAGCGGGATGGGTTCCTCGCTGACCACCGGCCTGGTGGCAGTCCACGAAACTGCCGCCGTGGTCGTCCCCGTCGATATGCCGTGGCTCGGCGCCGAAGCCGTCCGCCGGCTGCTCGCCTGCGGCGCCCGCCTGGCGACCGCCACCTACGACGGCCGCCCCGGACATCCGGTGCTGCTCGGTGCCGAATACTTCGCGGCGGTGGCGGCCGAAGCGGTCGGCGATATCGGCGCGCGAAGATTCCTGGCCGCCAATTCCGAGCTGGTTCAGCAGGTGCCGTGCGACGGAACCGGCTCGCCCGACGACGTCGACACGCCGGAGGATCTGACACGGTGATCGGCGGCGGGCACCGCGTCGGATTCCCGCGGTTCCGGCGGGGCGGTGTGGATCGGTCGCCGGGTGCCCGACAGCGAACGCGCCGACCCGCCGTGGCGCAGCGCGACGATCTCCGCGCCGATGGCCAGGGCGGTCTCCTCCGGAGTCCGGCCGCCGAGTTGTAGCCCGATCGGGGACCGCAGCCGCGCGAGCTGCTCCTCGGTGACGCCGGCCTCGCGCAGCCGGGTGCGCCGCTCGGCGTCGGCGCGGCGCGAACCCATGGCGCCGATATAGGCGACCGGTCGCCGTAGCGCCTCGACCAGCACTGGAATATCGAACTTCGGGTCGTGGGTGAGCACGCACAGAACGGTCCGGGAATCCGCCGCGGTGGCACGGAGATAGCGATGCGGCCAGTCGGCGACCACCTCGTCGGCCTCCGGTAGCCGGGCGCGGTCGGCGAAGGCGGCCCGTCCCTCGCAGACCGTGACGTGATAGCCCAGCAGTTTCCCGACCCGGCAGAGCGCGGCCGCGAAGATATTCGCGCCGAAGACGATCATCCGCGGGGGTGTGGTGAACGCGGCGACGAAGATTTCCCGGGCGGCCGGGCCGCAACCGATCGTCCGCACATCGCTCGTGCCCTGATGGAGTAGCGCGCGGGCCTGCTCCACCACCGGATCGGGCCAGTCCTCGCCGTCGGTGATCACCGCCTCGGCGGTCACCGCCGCCAGTGCCGCGGTGGTCAGGTCGCGGACCACCGCCACCGGCCGGGACGGGTCGAGCGCGGCCTCGACGACCCGATACTGCGGGGGCGTGATCCGCTGCACGAAGACATCGAGTTCGCCCCCGCAGGTCAGACCGACCGCGAACGCGTCGGAGTCGCTGTAGCCGAAGGTCTGTCGCGCCGGCTCTCCCGTGGCCAGAACCTGTGCGCACAATTCGTACACCGCGCCTTCGACACAGCCGCCCGAAAGACTGCCGCGCACCCCGCCTGTCGCGTCCACCGCCATCGCCGCCCCCAGCGGCAGCGGCGCGCTCCCCCGGACCGCCACCACGGTCGCCACCGCGTAGGCGACCCCCTCGGCGTGCCATCGGACCAGGTCTGCGGCCAGGTCGCGCATCGCTTCACCTCCGCACCGCAACGTTGCCGTAAAATCAGGAACAACATGCGAGAATATCACTTCCGCAAATCGATATTGCAATTCTTGAAGACGACATATCCTGTATTGACACTGCCGGAACGGCGATGCTAAACAAGTGCTCAGCATCGGCGTGCCGAAACTCGGGCGCCCCGCCGCCGGTGCCCGTGACATCCCGCGAACGGAGGAACGGCCGGATGGGTCGAATCAGGCTGCCCCGCAGCGCCCCACACCACATTCCGACGCGACGGAGCCGACGATGAGCACCACCGAGAAAACGACGGCCGTCGGCGCCCGGGTACCCCGGATCGAAGATCTGCGGCTGCTGACCGGCGCCGGAACGTTCGTCGACGACATCACCCGTCCCGGCATGGTGCACGCCTGCTTCGTCCGCAGCCCACTGCCCCGGGCCCGGATCACCGCGATCGACACCGCCGAGGCCGCCGCGCTCGAAGGGGTCGTCGCCGTCTACACGGCGGCGGATCTCAACCCGCGGGTCGGCGAGATCTCCTACGCTCTGGACACTCCCGGCTTCCCGGAGGTGCCCCGCCCGCCACTGGCCGAGGGCGAGGTGCGCTTCGTCGGCGATCCGGTGGTGCTGGTCCTGGCGGCCGACCGGTACATCGCCGAGGACGCCGCCGAACTGGTGATCGTCGACTACGACCCGCTCGAACCCGTGGTCGACTACGAAACCGCCGCCAACGCCGGCGAACTCGTGCATGCCGAGCACGCCGGTAACTCGGCCGGCGGCCTGGCCGGGCGTGCCCCCGCCGACCTGGCCGCAGTCATGGACGCCGCCCCGCACGTGGTCCGCCAGACCATCCATCAGCAGGCCTACGCGCCGGTGCCGCTGGAAACCCGCGGCGTGGTGGCGGAATGGACCGCCCCCACCGGCGAGATGACGATCTGGACCTCCACCCAGTCACCGCATGAGGTGCGCGGCTTCTGCTCCCGGCTGCTCGGGATCGACGAGCACCGGGTCCGGGTCATCGTGCGCGACACCGGTGGTGGTTTCGGCCAAAAGGTGGCGCCGCAGCGCGAGGAGACCTGCGTGATGCTGGCCGCCCGCACCGTCCGGCACGCGGTGAAATGGATCGAGGACCGGCAGGAGAGCCTGATGGCGGCCGGTATGGCCCGCCACGAACACGGCGAGGTGGCCATGGCCTTCGACGAGGAGGGCCGTATCCTCGCCGCCACCATCGAACACGTCCAGAATGTGGGGGCCTATCCGATTCCGTCCCCGCTCACCTCCTCGATCGCGGTCGGCATGCTCTTCCCCGGGCCCTACCGGGTACCGGAAGCCGGTTTCAGTACCGCCTCCTACTACTCGAACACGGTGGGCCGGGTGGCCTATCGCGGTCCCTGGCAGTTCGAATCGGTCTCCCGGGAACTCCTGCTGGACACCGCCGCCCGCCGCCTCGGCCTGGACCCGGTCGAGCTGCGGCGCCGGAATATGCTCGGCCACAGCGAGATGCCGGTGGCCAACCCGAACGGGATGCCCTACTCCGACGCCTCACCGCGCGAGACCTTCGAGCAGGCGCTGCAGATCCTCGACTACGACGCCTTCCGGGCCGAACAGGCCGCCGCCCGCGCCGAAGGCCGTTATCTCGGCGTCGGCACCTGCACCTATGTGGAACCCACCACCGGCGCCACCCCGTTCCTGAGCACCGAGGGCGCCACAATCCGGATCGCACCGACCGGCAAGGTGAACGTGTACCTGTCGGGCGGGTCGGCCGGCAACAGCCTGGAGACCACCGCTATCCAGCTCACCGCGGACGCGCTCGGTATCGATATCGCCGAGGTGCAGACCATCCAGGGCGATACCGCCGTCGCCCCGCAGGGCGGCGGAACCAACGGCAGCCGCTCGGGCTCGATGGCGGCGGGCGCCATCCGGCAGACCGCGCAGGTGCTGCGCGAACGGATCATCGCGATCGCGGCGAAACAGCTCGGCGTCGCCGTCGAGGAGGTGGAATTCGCCCACGGCCGGGCCGGGGTGCCGGATACGGAGAAGTCCCTGTCGCTGGCCGATATCGCGCAGATCGCCTACTACCAGACCGAGTTGCTGCCGCCCGGCGTACCACCGGGACTGGAGGCCACCGGCCGCCACCGCGCCGACCAGCTGATGATCTGGGCCAACGCCACCCATGTGTGCACCTGCGAGGTCGATATCGAGACCGGGCACGTCACCCTGTTGCGCTTCGTGGTCAGCGAGGACGTCGGGCCGATGATCAACCCGAATGTCGTGGAGGGCCAGATCTACGGTGGCACCGTCCAGGGCATCGGCGGCGCACTCTACGAGCACCTCGCCTACGACGACGACGGCAATCCTGTGACCACCACGTTCCTGGACTACCTGCTGCCCACCGCCACCGAGGTACCCGAGATCGAACTCGGGCACATCGAGACCCCGAGCACCGGGCCGGGCGGGTTCAAGGGTGTCGGCGAGGGTGGTGCCATCGGGGCGACGCCCGCGGTACTCAATGCCGTCGCCGACGCGCTGGCACCGTTCGGTGTCGAGATCGACCGGCTTCCCCTCTCCCCCGCCCGCATCGTCGCGATGATCGAGGCGAGCGGCACACCGGAGGTCACCGCATGAAACCCGCCGCCTTCGAATACCACGCGCCCGCCACCTCGGACGAGGCCGTGGCTCTGCTCGCCGCTCTCGGAGACGAAGCCAAGATCATCGCGGGCGGTCAGAGCCTGGTGCCGATGCTGGCGCTGCGGCTCGCCGTTTTCGACCATCTGGTCGACCTGCGGAAACTGGAGGAGTTACGGGGCGTCGAAACCCGCGGTGACACGGTGTGGATCGGGGCGGGGACCACGCACGCCGCGGTCGGCCGCGACGCCGGGATCCGCAGCGACGTGCCACTGCTGCACCGGGCGACTCCGCTGATCGGCCATTTCCAGATCCGCAATCGCGGCACTATCGGCGGGGCGATCGCACACGCCGACGCCGCCGGCGAGTACCCGGCCGTGGCGCTCACTCTCGACGCGCGGATGCACACCCTGTCCCCACGCGGGCAGCGCACGATTCCGGCCGCGAAGTATTTCACCGGTATGTGGAGCACAGCCATGGAAGCCGACGAACTGCTCACCGGGGTCACCTTCCCGGTGTGGCGGGGACGGACCGGTTTCGCGATCGAGGAGTTCACGCGCCGCGCGGGAGATTTCGCCATGGCGGGGGCGGTGGTCGCGGTGCGGCTCGACGCCGATTCCCGGATCGAACAAGCCGCCCTGGGACTCATCGGCCTGGCGCCCACTCCGCTGCGGGCCACCGCGGCCGAGGCCGAGTTGATCGGCCGCCCGGCCGCCGCGGTCGACGCCGCCGAACTCGGACGTGCGGTGACCGCGGGGCTGAATTCGGTACCGGCCGATATCCACGGCTCCGCCGACTATCGGCGCCGGATCGGGGCGGTCATGGTCGCGCGGGCCTGGCACCGCGCGGTAGAGGAGGCGAGCAATGACTGATATCGAGATCTCGGTGGTCGTGAACGGGGCGAAGCGCCGCGACCGGATACCCCCGCGCCGCACCCTGGCCGACTATCTCCGGGAGACCTGCGGCCTCACCGGCACCCACCTGGGTTGCGAACACGGTGTCTGCGGCGCCTGTTCGGTACTGCTCGACGGGGCGGCGGTGCGCGCGTGCCTGGTCTTCGCGGTCCAGGCCGACGGGGCCGAGGTGACCACCGTGGAGGGCCTGGCCGATCCCGACGGCGCCCTCTCCCCCGTCCAGCAGGCCTTCCGCGACCACCACGGCCTCCAGTGCGGTTTCTGCACACCCGGTTTCGTCGTCTCCGCGACCGCATTCCTGCGGGAGACACCCGATCCAGGCGATGACGAGATCCGGGAAGCACTGTCCGGCAACATCTGTCGCTGCACCGGATACCAGGGCATCATCCGCGCCGTACGCGACGCCGCCACCGCCCTCGGTACCGAAGCACCCGCGACCCTGCAGACCAGAGCCGGCACCGACGCCAAGGACCGCGTATGAAACTCGAGAACACCTTCCAGATCCCCGTCCCTGCCGCGGATGCCTGGCCCGTACTACTGGATCTGGAGCGGATCGCCCCCTGTGTACCCGGCGCCGTCCTCACCTCCCGCGACGGCGACGATTTCCACGGCAAGATCAAGGTCAAACTGGGTCCGGTGGGGCTCACCTACAACGGCGTCATCAAGGTGGTCTCCCAGGACGAATCCGCCAAGGTCGCGATACTCGAGGGCGGCGGCCGCGAGACCCGCGGCAACGGCACCGCCAAGGCCGTGATCACCTGCCGGCTGGTCGAATCGGACGGGATCACCGACGTATTCGTCGATACCGATCTGGCGATCACCGGTAAACCGGCCCAGTTCGGTCGCGGTGCCCTCGCCGATGTGGCGGGCAGCCTCATCGGTACCTTCGCCGACAATCTCGCCGCCGAGATCACCGCCGCCGCGCCGGGCAACGGGCAGGCCGCGGCGTCCACCCCCGCGACATCCGAAGAAGCCGCACCGGAGCCGGGGCCCGCGCCGGTCACCCGCATCGCGCCCCGCCGGTCCGCCGAACCCATCGATCTGATGGCCGCCGCCGGGGTCACCGCCGAGCGGCAACTGCTACTGGGCCTGGGCGCGGCGGTGGTGGTCCTCCTGCTGCTGCTCGTCCGGCGCCGCCGCCCCGCATGAGGTCGCGGGGCCGATAAGTGTGGTCCGGCCGCTCCGGCGCGGCCAGGACGATGGCGTGAGCTCGCCACCGGCGAGACCCGGCCCGGCGAGACCCGGCCCGGCGAGACCCGGCCAGCCGGCGTGGGCGGCCGCGGGTGGCCGAAACAACTACCGATCCATCGAACTCGGCATTTGTGTACCTTTGTCCATGTACAAACGTACACAAATGGAGGGATCGGTCATGTCGCTGGCACTGCTCGGGGCGGCCATCGTCGCGGAACTCGTGGGCACCAGCCTGCTCAAGGCCACGGAGGGCTTCACCAGGCTGTGGCCCACGGTCGCCTCGCTGTCCGCCTACGCGCTCGCCTTCGTCCTGCTCGCCCAGGCCATTGCGCGCGGGATGAACGTGGGCTTCGCCTACGCGGTGTGGTCCGGCCTGGGCACCACCCTGATCGTCATCATCGGTGCGCTGTTCCTCGGTGAATCGCTCAGTGCCGCCAAGATCGCCGGGGTCGCCCTGGTAGTCGCCGGAGTGGTCACCCTCAATCTCGCGGGCGCCCATTGACCCCCCGCGACCCGCATCGCCGCCAGCGCATCCTCGACGCCGCCCGTGCCCTGATACCGGTACACGGGATCGCCGGCCTCACCCACCGCCTGGTCGCCGCGGAGGCGGGGGTGCCGGTCGGCTCGACGACCTACTACTTCGCCGATCTGGCCGACCTCACCGAGGCCGCGCTCGCGGATACCGCGGCGGCCACCCGCGAGGCACTCCGGGGTTGGTCGGCGGCGCTCGACGGCAGCGAAGACCTGCCCGCGACCCTGGCCGCGCTCACCGCGGACTATCTGGCCCGGCCCGAGCAGCTGCTCACTGTGAACGAGCTCTACCTCGCCGCGGCCCGGCTCCCCGAACTACGTCCGCTGGCGCGGGTCTGGTTCGACGGCCTCGTCGATATCCTCACCCCCCATACCGGGCTCGTCGCCGCTCGTGCCGTCGCGATCTACCTCGACGGCGCTCTGCTACACGCGCTGACGGCCGAAGCGGCCGTGGATGCCGCCGCGCTCACCGCGCCGATCGCCGCACTCACCGGACTCTCCCCGGAGACCGCTCACTGATCCGCGCGCGGCTCGGGGTTCCGTACAGCGCACGTTGCGTACGACTCGAGGTTCCGCAGCTCGCAGTTCCGTACAGTCCGCAGTTCCGTACGGCGTCGGGGGCGCCGTGGACCGGTGACGCCCTGGGAGCGCGACGCACACGGTATAGCCGACGGCTCGGCACACAGCGCGGCGGCAACAACGAGTCCAGCCGCCGGCAGCATCCGCCCCGAACGGCCGCCCTCCGGTCACGCTGCCCGGCGTGCTCGCCAGGGGCGCCGTGAGTCCCCGTGGGACCGAGGGTCCGGCGCGCGCGTGGACGCACCCGCCGGACCGCCCGGAATCAGCCGTTCAGCAGTGCCTGCATCTGCCGGATCTCGGCCTGCTGGGCATCGATGATCTGCTGCGCCAGCGCCTTGGCGTCGGGGTAGGCACCCTCGGCCAGTTCGGTACCGGCCATCTGGACCGCGCCCTCGTGGTGGGCGATCATCATGGTCAGCCACATCCGGTCGAATTCCGGACCCCGGGCCGCCTCGAGCTGCACCATCTGCTCGTGGGTCATCATGCCCGGCATACTTCCGTGCTCCATTCCGCCGTGCCCACTGCCTTCGGGTACCGCGACGCCCCAGTCCCGCAGCCACCCGGTCATGGTGGTGATCTCCGGGTCCTGCGCCTGCTGGATACGCGCGGCCAGATCGATCACCGCCGGATCGCTCGAACGGGACGGCACCAGCGCGGCCATCTCCACGGCTTGGCGATGATGCGGGATCATCTCCTCGGCGAAACGGATATCTGCCTGGTTGTGGTCACCGGCCACCTGCTCGGTCGTTGTACCGGTGACGACCGGCGCCGAGGTCGCCGGGGCGGTGCTGTCGTCACCGTTGCCGCATCCGGCCAGGACGACCGCGGTGGCGAGAATGGCGAGCGCGGTCCCGGTGTGTGGTTTTCCGATCATTGGTTGCTCCTGAGAGTTCGGGTGTGTTGCGTGCGTCGAAGCAGCGCCGCGACTCGGAGAAACCGGGTCCGGCGGGCGTCGATCACAGCCGCAACACGCCCAGGACTGCCAGGCGCTGCGATATCGGAACAGGCGGCGGCCGGGCCACGGCGCGCGGCCGTAGCGCGACCGCGCGCATCGGTTCCCCCGCGAACAGGTACCGCCGCAGCGCGTCGAAGATCAGTACCGAGGCCAGCGCCGCCACCAGGACGGCCAGGCACAGATGCAGCAGATCGTGGCCCGCGTCGTGATCCGCCGGGGCGTCGTCGCGCGGCGCCTGCGCGAGCACCCCGGACGGCGCCGGACAGCAGGACCGCGCCGGCTCCGGCCGCGCCCGCCCTGGATCCGGGGCGGGCGACGCCGAAACGAGCGCATGGGAGCCGGGCACCGGATGGTGCGTCACACCGCCGGCTCGGGCGGGCAGGTGGTGCATACCCGAAACAGCCACCGCCAGCACGACCGGTAGCAACCAGCGCACCAACGTGCCCGCGAGACCGGAGTACACAGCCCGAATCTAACACCGCGCCGCCGGGCGGGCCCCCACCGCTCGCTCTCACCGCACCGCGCTCCTCGACGGAGCCGCCGATGCGTCCGAGGAACCCTCGCCCGGACGGCGGAACTCGGCGGGCGCTAGCCCATGATCGCGTTCATGATCGTTCCCGCGCTGGTCGCCACCGCGCCGCCGGCCATGGCGCCCGCGATCTGCTTCGGCGCCGTCAGCGGACCGCCGTTCCATTTCTCCCAGGCGAGCCTGCTGCCGCCGAAGACTATCGAGGTGACACCGGACAACAGGACGAACCAGGTGAGGTACCTGGTCATCTGGACGACCTTGTCCGACAGCGGGGGCGCTTCCGGGCTGGGATCGCCCAGCTGGGCGAGTACGGCGTAGTGGTCGTGCAGTGCCGGAAGACCGTCGTGCAGTGCGGTGAGGATCGTGCTCATCTGGTCGTGCCCCTCTCGGATGCCGGTAGATGCGGTGGCGGCGAATGCCGATTCCGTAAAGCCGAACCCGACCGGTTATTGAAGCGCAAATCGGAGCACAATGGGGTGAGACTCACCGATTTTTTCTGGTCGGGCCGGTGAGCGGCGGCGTGTCGTATGCGCGACACGCGCATTCTGGAGTTCCCCGCTATCGATCGGCATCCGATTCCGCGGATCGGCCGGGCCGCTCCCCGCCTGTCACCGAAGTGTCACAACACGGCCTCGACACGCCCGCCGTCCGGCGCGCTCTCCCGATGCCGGAGCGCTCCGCCGGACGGGGGCGCGGCGGAGCCGTACTCACCCGAACACGAAGTACAGCGCGATCGCCACCGGCGGTAGAACCAGCTACTCGGCACCGTGCGCCGCGGCACGGTCGCCGACCGTGGCGGCGATCCGGTCGGCGGCCTACGCGGGTATCGCCGTCCTGTCGGGTCACGGCCCGCGGCAATCATCCTGCGCCGGGGCGGAAGGACCCGGATCAGGGCCGGGCGGCCGTCCGCACACCGAGCAGTCCCATGAGATCGCCGAAGGTGCGGGCGGCGGCGACCTGCCGCTCGGGCAGCTCGAGCCCGTACTCCTTCTCGACCAGCACGATGATCGACAGGACCGTCAGCGAATCCACGTCGAGATCGTCCAGCGTCGCCTCGGGCGGGATCTCGTCGAAGTCCAGAGCGCAATGTGTGTGCAGGAATTCCGCGACATAGTCCCGGATCGGCACGTTATCGGGCATCGCGATCGACCTTTCCACTGTCCGCCACCGGCACGCCGAGCGAACGGCGCCGCTGTCCTGTCTCCGCAGCATGGACTCCGGATACGACATCGGGATGTTCGGTGTCCGAACGGTTTTGGTCGTGGAGATGTCCGGACACCGAACACGGACGGGTGACTACCAGATGAGCACCGGTTTGATCACCGCGCCCGCATGCTGGGCGGCGAGAGCCTTGCCGATCTCGGTGTAGGGGAAGCGGGTCACCAGCCGGTCCACCGGGAGCAGCCCGCGGGTGTGCAGATCGAGCAGGTGCGGGATGAAGGTGGCCGGTTCGGCGTCGCCTTCGAGGCAGCCGCGCACCGTTTTGCCGCTCAACACCAGATCGCGCACATCGATCTGCGGGACCCCCGCGCCCAACCCGACCGCGACCACGGTGGCGCCGGTGCCCAGCGCCGCGAACGCGTCGGCCAGCACCTTCGGCGACCCGGTGGTGTCCAGGGCGTGCGTCGCACCGCCGCCGGTGAGTTCACCGATGGCGGCGACCGTATCGGCCGCGGCCGGATCCAGCACCTCGTCGGCACCCAGTTCCCGGGCGAGTTCCCGGCGGGCCGCCGCCGTTTCCACCACGACCGTCCGGACCCCGGCCACCGTGCGGGCGGCCAGCAGCGCCGCCGACCCCACCGCACCGGCGCCGTAGATCGCCAGCCAGGCCCCCGATTCCGGCCGCAACGCGTTCAGCACCGCGCCCGCGCCGGTCTGGAAGCCGCAGCCGAACGAGGCGGCGACGGCCAGGTCGGCCGCCGGGTCGACGACGATCGTATTGTCCGCGGTGGCCAGCGCGTACCCGGCGAAACTGGATTGACCGAAGAAACCGTCCCGTACCGGCCGGCCCGCGACCGTGATCCGCGGGCTGCGGTCCGGCCGGCGGCCGAAATGGTTGAGCGCGGTGGAATTCCGGCAGTAGGCCGGTCGGCCCGCCGCGCAGTTCGGGCAGGCGCCGCAGTGCCGGAAGGTGAGGACCACATGGTCGCCCGGCGCCACCGAGGTCACCGCCGGCCCGACCGATTCGACGATCCCGGCGCCTTCGTGGCCGAGCAGGACCGGCCGGTCCGGTTTGCCCACGGCCCGGTTGACCAGGTCGGTGTGACAGATACCGGCGGCGACGATACGCACCAGGATCTCGTCGTCGCGGGGCTCGTCGAGATCCACCGTCTCCACCGAGAACGGTGCCGCCGGATCGCGGGACAGGACCGCGGTCGTCTGCATCGCTACGCCCGTTCCAGCAGGAAGTAGAAGAACTGGCCGTCGGCGAGCACCAGCTCCGGGCGGCCGTTCATGATGCCCATCAGCGTGGTGTCGTCGAGCCATTTGAAGTGGTCGAATACGGCGCGGCCGTCGTAGACCATGGTGGCGGTCACCTCACCGCGGAATTCGATGTTCCACAGGGTCGCCTCGCCCTGGCCGAGTTCCACGTTGGAGAAGAGAGTGCCGTCCTCGGCACGGCAGATGAGCGGTTTGGCGTCGTCGAGCGAATGGAAGGTCTTGCCGTACCAGCGGCTCTTGGGCAGTGCCCGGCACAGCGGATGGCCGGTCTGGAAGGCGTCACCGCGCCACTGGCCGAGGATTTCCTCGGCGCGGGCGGGCCGCAACCGCCCCCACAGATCGTCGAGCTCCGCCACCGAAACGCCCTCGGTCAGCTCCCGCAGTTGCTGCCACCGTGGTTTCTCCGCGCTCATATCTGTCCCATCGACTGGATTCGGCGAACCATCTGGTTCGGCAACGACGATAGTTCCGAACCATCTGGTTCGGCAAGATAGGATTCGAGGTATGCGCGCGGCAGGCCAGGCAACCCGGGACCGGATTCTCGCTGCCGCCAAAGCGGAATTCGCCGAATACGGCACGGCAGGCGCCCGGATCAATCGCATCGCCGCGGCCGCGAATGCCAGCAAGGACCGCCTCTACGCCTATTTCCCCGGCAAATCGGAACTCTATGCCGCGGTCACCGAGCAATGGACCCGGCAGACCACGGCCGAGACCGCATTACGCGCCGACGATCTCCCCGGCTATGTGGGACGCCTCTTCGATCACTTCCTGGCGCACCCGGAAAATGCCCGGCTCCAGGCCTGGGCCGAGCTGGAACCCGCCGACGAGCGGATCGACCAGGTGCTGCGTCGCACCGTCGATCCCAAACTCGCCGAGATCCGCCGCGGCCAGCGGGAGGGCCTGATCAGCGCCGATATCGCGGCACCCACGCTCCTGCGCATGCTCACCGAATTGGCCCGCAGCACCGCCGTGCACGCGAGCGCCGGGCCACCCGCGCGAATCGGCGCCCAACGCTCGGCCGTGGTGCTCGCCGCGCAGCGTCTGGCCGGGCGGCAGCCGGCCGAACTACCGGACCGTCGCGCCGACCACGATCAAACTGTCGCGGCCGGGCCACCACCGGCGGGGGCGTCCCCGTAGACCACCAGCCAGATGGACCGGCCCAGCGCGGCCGCCAGCTGCGCGTCACTGATCCCGGTCCGCGCCGCGAACGCGGTGGTGATGGAGCGCTCCACCATGGCGGCCAGCACCAGCGCGGTCGCCGCGGGTTCCAGTTCGGGCGCGACCCGGCCGGCCGCACGATCGGCTTCCAGCCGGACGCGGACCAGGCCGACGAAGGTGGCCACCCGCGCCCGCCAGTAGGCGCCCACATCCCGGTCGTAGGCCGCCACCTCGCTCAGCGCCAACAGCAGGTAGCGGTGGCGGCGGAATCCGGCGATCATCGCGCTCATCGCCCGCCGCACCCCCGCTTCCCGGTCGGCGTGCTCGGCGCCCCACCACCGTTCGGCGGCCTCGAACAGATCGGCCGTGGCCAGGTCGGCGGTCCGGATCAACAGCTGGCTCTTGTCGGGGAAATACCGGTAGAAGGTGGAGCGCGCCATCTGCGCGGCGGCGGCGATCCTCTGTACCGCGATCTCGGTGAACGGGGTGCCGTCGGCCAGCAGATCCTCGACCGCCCGCAGCACCCGCTGTTCGAACTCGGCCCGGCGATCCTCGTCCGATTTCCGGGCCGACCGCGGAGCGCGGGTCAGCGAGGGCATCCGGCGCCCGCCGGGTCGATCGCGCGGTGCAGGGGATATCGGCTCGCAAGGTCCATGGGGACATTGTGCCCGCCTTCGTACCCGCGGGCCGGTTCTCATCATCGCACCCTCGGGGTACGGCACAGTTCCCGAGACGGCCGCGGCGATCCGTCGCAACCTACGGAAAACTGTGCGAGACAGTGCGGCTCGGACAGTTGACAATCGCGACGGCGCACCGCACCATCAATCGGACATAGTGTCCGAGACTCGATGACCGAGGACGGTTCCCATGGCCGACTCCCCCAGCGCGGTCGAGCAAGCCGATACCGTGGTCGTCGGCGCCCGGTGTGCGGGTTCGGCCACCGCGGCCACCCTCGCCCGGGCGGGCCGCCGGGTCGTCGTCCTGGACAGCGCACGCTTTCCCTCCGATACGCTGTCCACCCATCTGCTGTGGCCGGCCGGAGTCGCCGAACTGTCCCGGCTGGGCGCGCTCGAGGCCGTCGAGGAACTGGGCGCGCCGCGCCTCACCCGGGCCTACGCCGCCGCGGCGGGATATGCGATCGTCAGCGAGTTCCCGCAGGTCGACGGGATCGACTACACCCTGTGTGTACGCCGCACCGGCCTCGATCACGCCCTGGTACGCACCGCCCGCGCGGCCGGGGCCGAGATCCGCGAGAAATGCCGCGTGACCGAACTCGTCTGGGACGGTGGGCGGTGTGCCGGTGTGCGCTACACCGACCCCGGCGGCCGGCTCGTCGAGATCCGCGCCGCACTGGTGGTCGGCGCCGACGGCCGCCGCAGCACCGTGGCGAAACTGGCCGGGGCCCTGACTCCGTACGAATCCGTCCCCAGCGGGCGCGACTGCTACTTCGCCTACTGGCGCGACCCTTCCGGCGACCGGCGCGATATCGCCGCGCAGTGGCGGGCGGGCGCCGACCTCGGCACCGCCTTCCCCTGCGACGACGGTCTGCTGCTGAGCCTGGTCCAGCCGCCGGCCGAAGCGGGCCCGCTGCGCCCCGGCGACGCCGAACAACGTTATGCCGCCGCACTCGACCGTATTCCGGCACTACGGGAGCGGCTGCGCGACTGCGAGAAGGTGGGGCGGGTCCGGTCGGCCACCGATATCGCCTCCTATTTCCGCCGTTCCAGCGGGCCGGGCTGGGCACTCCCCGGTGACTCCGGTCATTTCAAGGATCCGGTCACCGCCCAGGGCATCCGCGATGCCCTCCACTACGGACGCCTGCTTGCCGAAACCGTCGCACCGGTAATCGACGACCCCGTCCGGCTGGACCGCGCCGTCGCCGCGTGGGAGCGGCGGCGGGTACGCGAATGCCGCGAGATCTACCACTGGACCAACCGGCTGGCCCGCGGCACCGCGATGAGCCCGCTCGAAATCGAGCTGTACCGCACCGCGACCGGCGACCGGGCCCTGGCCACCATCACCACCGGCGTCTTCTCCCGAACCCGCCGTCCCGCCGAGCTCTACACCCCGGCCCGTATGGCGCGACTCACCGCCGGCGCGCTGTGGCACCACCGCGGCGACCCGATGCCGGTGCTGGCCGATATCGCGCACGAGATCCGGTCCGCCGCCGGCGAATTCCGCACCTCGTGCACCACCCTGCGCGGAACCCCGCCTGCCGTGCCCCCGTTCTCCCCCGGTACCGCCACCGCTTGACCAGGAGTTCACCATGTCGGATCAGCTGCCGAAGAAGTCAGCCTCGATCGACCGCCGCACCGCCCTGCGCGGTGCCCTCGCCGGCGCCGCGATCCTCGCGGCGGGATCGGCGGCGAGTGGTACCGCGCGAGCCGCCGCCCCTCGCCACCGGACCCCGGGTCTACGCACCGGCGGAAAAGAGGTCGCCGTGTTCGGCGGTGGGATGGCCGGTCTGTCCGCCGCGCACGAACTCGCCGAGCGCGGGTTCCGGGTGACCGTCTACGAACCCGCCTTCCTCGGCGGCAAGGCCCGCAGTATGCCGGTCCCCGGCACCGGCGCCGGCGGGCGGGCGGACCTACCCGGCGAACACGGCTTCCGATTCTTTCCCGGCTGTTACCAGCACATCCCCGACACCATGCGGCGCATCCCGTTTCCCGGTAATCCGAACGGCGTGCTCGACAACCTGATCCGCGTGGAGGGGACGGTGGCGGGGTTCCGCGACAGACCGCCGATCTTCGCCCCGGTGGAAGTGGGTGCGCTCGATCAGCTCACTCCGGAACGTCTGCAGAACAGCATTATCGGCGCGTTCGGTTTCATTCCGGAACTGCCGCCCCACGAATTGGCCTTCTTCGCCAAACAGATGCTCATGTGGTTCACTTCCAGCACCGAACGCCGGTTCGGGCAGTGGGAATATCTGACGTGGGAACAGATCATGCGCGCCGACGGCAAATCCCCGGCCTACCGTTCCTATCTGGTCAACGCGCTCACCCGGATCACCGTCGCGGCGAAACCGCACCTGAGTTCGGCGCGCACCATAGGCACCATCGGCGAAGCTCTGGTCCTGGCGGGAACCGGCCTCGTCCCCGAATTCTCCGGCGGTGTGGACCGGATCCTGAACCGCCCGACCAATGCGGCCTGGATCGATCCGTGGGTGACCTATCTGCGCAGCCGCGGCGTGCAGTTCGTCATGGGGTGGCGCGCGAGCCGGTTGCACTACGGGAACGGCCGGATCGAGTCGGTCACCGTCACCGACGGCAGCGGTGCCGCGAATTCCGTAATCGCCGACCATTACGTCTGCGCCATGCCGGTAGAGAAGACCGTCGGACTGCTCGACGATCCGATTCTGTCGGCCGACCCCCGGCTGGCCGGTATGCGCGAACTGCTCACGGATTGGATGGTGGGTATCCAGTTCTATCTGCGCCGCCCCACCGATATTCCGGAGGGCCATATCGCGGCGCTGGGATCACCGTGGGCCCTGACCGCGTTGCGACAGGCCCCGATGTGGGTCGGGAATTTCGCCGACCGATACGGCGACGGTTCGGTCGCCGAATGCTTCTCGGTGGATATCTCCGATTGGGATACCCCGGGAATTCTCCATCACCGGCCCGCGAAACAGTGCAGCGCGCAGGAAATCGCGAACGAAGTCTGGGCGCAGCTGAAGCTGTGGCTCAACACCGGCACCGGCTGGCTGCGCGACGAAGATATCCACTCCTGGCACCTCGATCCGGGAATCAGCTGGTCCGGCGGCACCACCCATAACGAAACCCCGCTGCTGGTCAATACCGTCGGTTCCTACGATCACCGGCCGACCGCGCACTGTGCCATCCCGAATCTGTTCTTCGGCGGGGACCATGTGCGCAGCAATATCGATCTGGCGACCATGGAGAGCGCCAATGAATCCGGCCGGTCGGCGGCCAATGCGATCATCGACGCGGCGGATGATCCCGCGCCGCACGCACCGGTGTTCCCGCTGGTCGCCCTGCCCGCGTTCGAGGCGGCGAAAAAGGTCGACGCGGACCGGTTCCGGGCCGGACTCCCCCATATCCTCGACGTCTAGCGGGAGGCGCGCGGGTGGCACAGCGGCGTCGTGCCGCCCGCGCGCACTGTCCGGAAAGCGAAACCGCCACCACCGGGATTCCTCTGGCACGCCGCTGCGACGGCCGGATATTCCGTGGCGCGCCGGAATTCATCGCCGGACCGATTCGCGGAAAGCATTGTCGGCCCGATCTTGTTCCGTGAGAATGGGTTCCGAGCCGAGATCCGGCTTCTTGGGGACCGTCGGCGCTGCGGCGCCGGCAGAACAAGTGGGGAACACCATGAGAATCAAGCAATTCGCCGCCACCGCGCTGGTCTCGATCGGCGCCCTCGGCGTCGCCGCCGGTACGGCGCAGGCCCAGCCCGTGGCCGCCGAGGTCGCCGTGCGCGGCGCCGAGCAGGGCATCGGCTATGTCGTGGCGCCGAACGAGGCGGGCACCGCGATCGTCACGACTCTCGACGCCGGCAGCTTCGCGCTCACCGCCGACGGCGCGGCCGTCACCCTGTCGGACCCGGCCGGCCGGGTGCTCACCACGTTGCCGCTGGACGTCGCGGCCGCCGGGCAGACCGCGCCGCTGGCATCGGCCATCTCGGCCGACGGCCGTACCCTCACCCTGACACCGGATGCGTCCACACCGGCGGGGCAGCACGTGGCCCAGCTCGTGGCCGACCCGGACACCGAGTCCCGCAAACTGCACAATGCCGGAATCGGCGCCCTGATCGGTGGTGGAATCGGTGCCGTACTCGGCTTCTTCCTGGGCGGAGTGGGCGCCTTGATCACCATTCCGATCGGCGCGGGGGTCGGCGCGCTGATCGGCTACTCCACCCCCTGATCGACGAACTCGGCTGCGGCCCACCGGGACCGGTGGGCCGGGCCGGGCTCGCCGCCCGGCCGCGGCGCTCCGAAATCATTGCGCCGGAACAGATATTCTCCGTACGGCCCCGGCCCGCACAGGTGCCGCGAGGCCGTTTTCTGTCGGACCCCCCACGTAGAATCATGCAGGTAGGACACAGTCGGAGGGGTAATATGCGGCCGGCGGACCAGCCGCACCACAAGCCCCTCCGGCGCTTCGGAACCGGGGGTTCTGTGATGAGTGAAATCGGACAGGAACGATTGCTGCCGCCGCGTCAGCACGGGACGTCGTGGCGCGAATCGGAATACCGGGCCATCGCCGCGGAACTGCGGGCGGGTAAGGGGTTGCCCGAGATCGCCGCGGAACTCGGCCGGACGCCGTCGGCCGTACAGGCGGCACTGCGCAACTTCGTTCCGCCGGAGGAGAAGGTACGCGCGAACGATCGGGCCGGCTGGATCCAGGATCGGATGGCGGCCGATCCGCAGTGGGATTGGTGGGCTGTCGTGCTGGATCATCATCGGCACGGCCCGTCCGCGCTCTGGCTCACCGAACACGAGCACATCGCGCGCGGCGCCTGGCGTGACCGCACACCCATGCCGGTCCTCGCCCAGCGGCTCGATACCGCCGAAATCGAAGTGGCCGCCTTCCTCCGCGCGCTGGGGCTCGCCGAGAATCTCGCCGAGGTCGCCGATCGGCTCGGCGCGACGCCGGGCCAGGCGCTGGCCAAACGCGTCAACGCGGCACGTGATCAGGAACTGTCCGCCACCTGGATCCTGGTGGTCGACGGTGCCGCGGGCACCGTGAAACCGCGCAGCGCACCCGTGCGCCGGCATGTCTCGGTGCACGAAAGCCGAGCCGCCGCCGAAGCGGGCCGGGATCGGGTCCTGCGCTGGCACCGCAGGACCGCGGGTGACAGCACCACCCCGGTCTGGTGGACGATCGCCCAGCGCGGAGTCGGGGACTCCGGCGGCCGTACCTACTGCGGCGTTTTCACACCGCGCCTGATCGACAGCGGGGTCCGCGCCGACGCGCTCGCGGTCGGGGACCGCATCCTGATCGCCGGATCGGACGGTAATCCCCAGGAGGCCCTCGTCGAATCGATCGCTCAGCGCGGTGAGGTCGTCGTCGCCGATCTCGGGCCGGTCGGCGATTCCCGGGTCCACCAGGTGATCGAATTCGATGCCGGGGAGCGAGTGGAGGTGCTCACCGCCCGGGAGTGACGGTTCGCCGATGCTCGGCCGCTTCCGCGCGGCCGGGCATCAGCGCGGAGGCGACCACAATGGCCACGGCCATCACGGCCACGGCCACGAACACCAGGTGCACCCCCTCGGCCAGCGCCGCCGGCGAGGGGGTGCCGGCATCGCCCACCCGTGAATTCACCAGTGCGCCGAATACCGCCACACCCACGGCACTGCCGATGGAACGGGCGAACATATTGGCCGAGGTCACCACGCCACGTTCCCCCCAGGTGGCGCTGGTCTGGGCGGCGATCAAGGTCGGACTGGCCACCAGCCCCATGCCGAGACCGATGACGAAACAGGTGGCGGCGACCTGCGCGATGGACGCCGCGGGCCCGATGAACAGGGTGCAGACAGCGCCGACCGTGGCCGTGACGCCGCCGATGAGCGCGGTGCGGCGGAAGCCGATCCGCAGATACACCCGGCCGGATTGGGATGCCGAGATCGGCCAGCCCAGCGTCAGCGCGCCGACCGTCAGCCCGCCCACCACCGCCCCGGCGCCCAGGACGCCCTGGGTGAAGGTCGGCACATAGGACGTGAGACCGAGCAGCAGCGCCCCCACCAGCGCGGAGATCGCCGAACTGGCGACCACGACCCGCCGGGTGAAAAGCCACAGCGGCAGTACCGGATCGGCGGCCCGGCGTTCGACGAGGACGAACAACACCAGCACCGCGGCACCGCCGGCGAAGATCGCGATACTGATCGGCGCGTCCCATGCCCAGGCGCGACCGCCTTCGAGCAAGCCGAGGATGAGCGCACCCGCACCGGAGGTCAGCAGCAGCGCACCGGCGTAGTCCACCTTCCGGCGGTGCCGGGCCGGGGTTTCGGTGAAGTGGCGCAGCAACATCCACCCGGCCCACGCCGACAGTGGCAGATTGACCAGGAAAATCCACCGCCAGCCGACGTATTCGGCGAAGACGCCACCCAGCAGCGGTCCCGAGACCGAGGAAAAGGCCCAGACACCCGCGAGATATCCCTGTACCTTCGCACGTTCGGCCAGGGTGTACAGATCACCGGCGATGGTCATGGTCATCGGCTGGATGGCCCCCGCCCCGATACCCTGTACGGCCCGGAACACGATCAGCCACAGCATGCTGCCCGCGAGCCCGCACAGCAGCGAGCCGACAGCGAAGACGGCGATGCCGAACAGGAGCACGGGTTTACGGCCCACCGTATCGGCGATCTTGCCGTACACCGGCACCGTAACGGCCTGGGCAAGCAGATAGACGGAGAACAACCACGGGAACTGGGCGAAACCGCCCAGGCTCTCGGTAATGGTGAGCACCGCGGTCGCGATGATGGTGGAATCGAGTGCGATCAGACCGGTGGCCAGCATGAGCGATCCGAGGATCGGGCCGCGCTCGGAGCGGAGCCCCACTTCGGTTCGCACCGTCTCCGCCACCACTGCCGCACCTCTTTCTCCGGACCGGACACGTCAACACGGCCGCCGGGCCACCGTATTCCCCACACCGCCGCGAGTGCCGCCGGATTTCCACATGATGGGACGATCGTGCTCATCGGCCCCCACTGAGCGCGCTTTTGTGCAGCGGCGCAACGCTGGTTCCCGAGCCGCTGTGAGCCCGCACAGAGTAGCTGTGGCGCAACGGGTTCGGTGGATAGCATCCGCGCCATGAGTGCACCGCTACGTTCGCTCCGCCCCGGCGTTTCCGCTCGCATCCTGTTCGGTGGGCCCGTCGCCGCCATCGCGATTCTGAGCGCCGGCTGTGGCGGCGCGGCAGAACCCACCGACCCCGCGGCGATCTGGGATCCGTGCGCTCTCCCCGCGGGTCTGCTCACCGAATCGGGGTTCGCGCCCGGCTCGATCCGGCGCGACGTGGCCACCGAACCGGGCTGGGCGGGCTGCGGATGGAGCAGCGAGCGGGCTGCGCTGCGCGTGCTGTTCTCCGCCGTCGGTTCGCCGGACGAAGTCGCCGGTGACGGCGACACCCGCACCGAGGTGACCCTCGCGGACCGCACCGGCCGGCTACTGCACACCGGGCCCTCCGATAACGCGACGACGTGCACCGTCGCCCTGCCCACCACCGACGGCGGCGTGGTGCGGGTGCGGGTCGACAACGCCCCGGGCGCGGCCGAGAACGCCTGTATCCGAGCCGAGCGCGCGGCAAGCGCCCTTGCGCCCGCGTTTCCCGCTTGAGCAGCGGGTTCGACCATAACTCGCACCACTGTGACCGGTCACAAGCAGGAAGGTTGGTGCCTGCGCGGTCGTCCAGTCGAGTTCGTAAAGCCGCCCGGAGTACGACCCATGATCATTACTGTGGAGCCGCAGTCTCGCCACCCAGGGGTAGAAGGAGTCAGCAGCATGACCGTCGACACGACCAGAACCAAGCTGACGCTATCCGGCCAGCCCATGTCCGCGCCACTACAGGATGTGCGCAAATTGTCCCGCCACATGGTGGGCCATTTCGTGGAGAACGTGGTCCCCTGTGGCACGCTGCCGGGAGATGCCATCCACGGCGATGTCACCACCATCACCCGGACCTGCCTCGAACTTGCCGTCAGCATGCTGGACGGTAAGGACATTCCGGAGAAGACGCGGCGGCTGGAGAACGCCGCCGCCGGCTGGGCGCGCGAAGGCGTCCCGATCGACACCATCCACCATGCCGTGCACGAAGGTTTCCGGCTCGGCCTGGACCTGGTGGTGTCCCATGCGACCGTCACCGACTATTCGGCACTGGTCGACGGCGCCAAGCTGGTCGTCGAGATGCTGGACAAGATGACCGTCTGTATCTCCATGGCCTACGTCCGCGAACTGCGGTCGGTGGTGAGCGAACACCACACCGCAGTGCACACCCTGACCTCGGCGCTACTGGGCGGGCACAGCACCTCCACCATGGCCCGCGAATGCGGGATCGAGATCGCTCCCGCCTACACCGTGCTGGCGATGGCCATTCCGGCCCACCCGGACGAAGCGATCCCGGCACTGGACGGCAAGGTGGTCGCGCGGCGCAAACTGCGCCGTGTCCAGGCCGAACTGGCTACGCGCTGCGGGGATTCGGCGCTGTCGCTGCTGAGCGTCGACGGAGGCACCGTCCTGCTGCCCGCCGAGATCCTGACCGGCGAGCAACTCGACGAGCTGGTCGCGCAACTGTCGCGGGCGGCCCAGGTGCCGGTCAGCGCCGCGGTGGTGGAGGCGCCCACGGCGGAGGTGCCCTCGGCGGCGGATCAGGCCCACGAACTGCTGGATATGGTCCAGCGGCTCGACTGTGTGCCCGGACTGTACCGGTTCGACGATATGGCGCTGGAATACCAGCTGACCCGGCCCGGTCCCGGCCGCGAATACCTGGGATCGCTGCTGGATCCGCTCGACGATCATCCGGAACTGCTGGAGACCCTGCAGCGCCACATCAGCAACAACCTGAACCGGCAGCGCACCGCGCGCCTCATGCACATCCACACCAACACCATCGACTACCGGCTCAAACGGGTCGCCCAGCTCACCGGCTTCGATCCCACGCAGCCGTCGGGTCTGTGGTATCTGCGGTCCGCGCTGGTCGCGCGCAGCTACCGGGCGAGCTGACCTTTACGCCGGCTCCTGACCGCTGCGTACCTGCGCGACATAGGCGCGCGACACCGCCGCGGTCAGCGTATCGAGCACATCGACCACGAAACATCCGTCCACGCTGTCGGCCGCGGTGTCCAAGGTCTGGCGCGCTGCCGAACTACGCAGACCCAGACCACTTTTCACCCCTTCGTGCAGAGCGTGCTGAATGATCTCGAGCGGCACCTCCTCGCGCGCCCACCGCGCGGCGGCCAGCTCGAGCCGGGCCAGTATCCGACGTCCGGACGGATCCGAATCGTCGAGCAGCGCCAGCGCCATGCCCAGCCCCACCCGGAAAGCTGTCTCGAAGTCCGATCCGGGCCGTTCGCGTGCCACCGGGCGAGCGCCGTCGGCCGACCAGATCCGTATCAGCTCCGCCGGCTCCGGCACCTCGAATATGTGCCCGGGCTCCTCCGGCTCGCGGTCGTACTGCTCACCCGTGCACATACGTGCTCCCTCCACCAGTGACCGGCAACCGATATGGACAAACGTACAGTTACCCACCTTTCTCCGGCCGACACATCGCCCGGACTTCGGTCCACCTCGGAACTCGGGTCGGCAAAGATAGTGAGACGTCCCATCAACAGATACTTCGGTTTCGTGCCGCCGCCCACCGGCACCGACCGAGCACCGGGCCCGGCCCACGACGCGCGCCCCGCCGCGTTCCCCGGTTAAGGTGCGGCGGTGGATACCGGTGATCTGATAGACCGCAGCAGTTCCATCGCGGAGCGGCTCACGACGACCCAGGCGGCGCCGCCCTCGTGGCTGGTACTCGCCACCGCCGTGGCGGCGCTGGTCCTGGTGGCCTACGGCCCACTCTGGCGGATCACCCGCAATGTGGTCACCATCGCGCACGAGGGCGGACACGCGCTGGTGGCGCTGCTGAGCGGACGCCGGCTCAATGCCATCACCCTGCATTCGGACACCTCGGGACTCACGGTGTCCAGTGGAAAACCCTACGGGCTCGGTATGATCCTGACCGCACTCGCCGGCTACCCGGCTCCTCCCCTGGTGGGACTCGGATTCGCCGCGCTGCTGGGCGCCGGGCGCATCACCCTTATGCTGTGGACCGCGATCGCCGCGCTGGCCGTGATGCTCGTGATGATCCGGAACGTATACGGCGTCGTCTCCGTGGTCACCACCGGCGCACTGGTTTTCGCGGTGTCGTGGTTCGGTTCCGATACGCTGCAGGCCGGCTTCGCCTACCTGGCGACCTGGCTGCTGTTGCTGGCCGGCAGCCGCCCGGTACTGGAACTGCAGCGCACCCGCTCCCGGATGCGCGACGGCACCACCGATGCCGACCAACTGGCCCGGCTCACCCGGCTCCCGGGCCTGTTCTGGGTGATCGTCTTCCTGGCCGTCGCCCTCGGCGCGCTCGTGGCGGGAGCGGGCCTGCTGCTGTCGGCGACCGCGGGAATCTGCCTGCCGGTCCCCAACGGCGCGGAGTGCCCGGCGAACTGATTCCGCCGGGCCGCGCTCAGCCGGCGCTCTCGGCCTCGGCGAGTTCCTTCTTCCAGACCCGGAAGCTCTCCTCGGTCCGGCCGCGGCGCCAGTACCCGGAGATGGAGGCGAACTGCGCGGAGACACCGCGTTCCTTGCGGATGTAGGGGCGCAGATTGTGCATCACGGCCTGCGCCTCGCCGTGGATGAAGACCTGTACCCGGCCCGGCAGCCACGGCGCCGCCCGGACCGCGCCGATCAGAGGCGCGTTATCACCGGCGCGGTCGTCGCCGACCTCGTGCGCGGCGCCGCCGCGGTGTACCCAGGTGACGTCCACCAGCGCCTTGGAGGTGAGGGGTATCTCGTCTGCCGGGTCCGCGACCTCGATGAACACCTTCGCGGGCGCCCCCTCGGGCAGCGCTTCCACGGCGGCGGAGATGGCGGGCAGCGCAGCCTCGTCACCGGCGAGCAGAT
The DNA here is from genome assembly GCF_001613205.1 of Nocardia sienata NBRC 100364. Taxonomy (GTDB): domain Bacteria; phylum Actinomycetota; class Actinomycetes; order Mycobacteriales; family Mycobacteriaceae; genus Nocardia; species Nocardia sienata. The sequence continues at coordinate 303,203 of NZ_BDBX01000004.1, forward strand.
GCCAGTCGGCGTCCGCGCGGGGGGCGTAGGCCCCACCGGGGCCGAAGAATGTGACCTGCTCACCGGGCTGTACCGCGGCAGCCCAAGGACCCGCGATGCCCTCGTCGCCGTGCACCACGAAGTCGATGGCGATCTCGCGGGCCGCGGTGTCCACCGAACGGACCGTGTACGTACGCATCACTTCGCCGTCGGGGCGGTCGAACAGCAGTTTCACATACGCGTCGGTGAACTCGCTCGCGTCGAAATCGTCGAATCCGGGATCACCAAGATACACCCGCACGATATGTGGGCCGAGCCATTCCGTCCGGGCGACGGTCATGGTCGTGCGCTTTCTGGCCATCCGGCCTCCTTCGATAATTAGGCTTACCTAAGCGAACGTACCAGCCCGGCTCGGGCGGTTTTGTAGCGTCCGTCTCGTCCTGACCGAAATATCCGGCAAGGAACCGTTTTTGGGTTAACCTCACACAAACTTCCGGACGAAGGCACCGATCATGACCGCGGCAACTGTCATCCGCCCGCTGGCGCCCAGCGAACAGATCTTCGCATTCAGCGAGGTCTTCGTCGGATACTGCGCCCGAATGTCCGGGCGGATCGACCTCAGCGCCCTGGCCGCCGCTTTCGAGGTCCTGGTCACGGCCCATCCGATCCTCGGAGCGCAGCTCGCGCCCACCGAGCCGGTCGGGCACACCCTGGTCACCTCCGGCCCGCCCGAGATCGTGCTGACCGTCGCCGACGGCGATCCGGAACAGCTACTCACCGGCGCCGAACCGGATCAGCGGCGAGCCCTGGGCACGCTGCACGTGGTGCGGTCGGGCGATAGCGCGAGCGTTACATTGCTGGTGCACCACAGCATTGCCGACGCCACCCATGCCCTGCACCTGCTCGAGCAGTTGTGGCACTGCTATGTGGCCGCCGCGGCCGGGCGGGTTCCCACACTCCCGCCCACCAGGCAACCGATACCGGTGGAGGACCTGCTCACCGGCCGCGGAGTCGTGCGCCGGGCCGTTCCCGGGGGTACCGAGCCGCCGCGGGCGGCACCGCCGCTGCCGCCGGCGGCTGCGCTGAACGCGAACGAACACCCTTATCCGCCCTTGCTCACTACCCGCTGCCGGTTGAGCCGCGAGCAGACCGCCGCGCTCGTCGCGTACGGGCACCGGGAGGGGGTCACGGTACACAGTCTGGTGGCAGCAGCCCTGCTGCTCACCGAATCCGAGGCCCGGCAGCTACCGGTCGACGAACTGCTGTGTTCGTACTCGGTGGATCTGCGGCGTCGGGTCCGGCCCCCCATCGCCCCGACCGAGGGAACAAATGTGCTGGGCTTCGCCACCTACCGGCCCGTTCCCGGCACCGAGGCCACCCTCCCGGCCCTGGCCCGCGGAGTTTTCGACGCGTTACGCACCGACCTCGCCTCCGGCTACATCCAGCAGACCCCGCTCCAGCTCCCCGACACCCTGGCCGCCCCGCCGGCCAACCCGTTCGACACGGTGATGACCACGAACTGGGGTCGATTACCCCGGCTGTCGGTGCCTACGCTCCGCATCCACGACTTCCGTACCACCATGATCGCCAAACACGATCCGACCGGACGCCGCCCCCCGCAGGCCGGCGGCGGCACCAGCATCATCACCACCTACGACGACCGTCTCAGCGTCGAAATCCACCATCCCCCCGAGTTCACTCCGGTGCAGACACCCCGGATCGCACAGCTGGAGAATCTGCTCACCCGCCTGTGACCCTTTCGAGCCGGTGCGATCGTCCCGAGGCGTCGCTGCCGAGCGATCACCGGCGCGAGACCGCGAGCTCGAGCACCTCCCACGGCACGGACAGACCGGGAAATCGGCACCGGGCGGTTCAGACTCCCTGGAGCGAGGCCAGCTCGAGCACTGTGATGTCCGACGGAGCCGCCACCCGCACCGGCGGACCCCAGGCACCGGCGCCACGCGTCACATACAGCGCGGTCGCCCCGTACAGTTCCAGTCCCGCCACGGTCGGGTTGGGCAGACGCGCGATCAGATTTCCCGGCCACAGCTGGCCCCCGTGGGTGTGCCCGGACAATTGCAGGTCGACCCCGTATGCCACGGACTCGTGGACCACGACCGGCTGGTGGGCCAGCAGCACACAGGCTCGACCGGTGTCCCGGCCGTCGAGGGCCGCTGCGAAATCGGGCCCCCGGCCGATACTGGTTCCCCTCGGATCGTCGACCCCGGCGAGATCGAAGTCCGGCAGCGACACCCGATCGTTGAGCAGCACCTTCATCCCCAGTTCACCGGCTCGGGCGAGCCACGCGTCGGCGTCGGCGAAATATTCGTGGTTGCCCGGTACGTAATAGGTGCCCAAGGGGGCGGTCAGACCGGCCAGCGGTTCGGTTTCGGACCGCAAATCCTCCACCGTGCCGTCGGCGAGATCGCCGACGACCGCGATGAGATCCGGACGCGTGTCGTTCACCGTGCGCACCACCCGTTCGCAGAATGCGCGGCCCAGCGCCGGACCCAGATGAAGATCGCTGACCAGGGCGATCCTCAGGCCGTGAGCCTGTGCGGGCAGTTTCGCCAGCGGTACTGTGACCCGTCGAACCACCGGCCCGTTCATCACCCCGTAGGTACCGGTCCCCACGATCGCACCGGCCGCGATCACAGTGGCGGCGGCGGCCAACCGGGAGACGAGCAGACGTCGCGACAAGGGACGCGATCCCGGTGGCGGCGCCTGGCCGGATACCGCGGCTCCGGATTCCATTCCGGTGGGGGCCGGACCGGGCCGGAGGGTGCTCGTACCGTGCGATTCGCCCACCGTGGCGCCGACCGGCTGCGGTGTCACTCCCGCTTCGACGGCTCCGGGCGCCGCGTCCGCGGTGGTGGGCATTTCGCCCCCACCGGCCGGTGCGGCGGTGCCGGCGTCGCGCCGGACCAGGCCCCGCAGCAGCAGCGGCCGGACGACCTCCCCGGCCAGCACACCGAGCAGCAGATAGAGGAACAGCGCCGCCCACAGGAACCCGGGCCAGGTCAGCCAGCGCCATTCTGCTCGATCCACCTCGGCGAACATCACGCCGAAAGCACCGCACATCGCGATCGCGCCGGCCCCCAGGACGATACCGCCGGGTATCCGCCAGCGAGATCCGTCCCGCGTGGTGTCGCGAACGAGCCGCCGCCACAGGTACCAGTGCAGCCCGGCGATCAACCACGCCACGGCCAGTCCGGTGAGCACGGAAACTACTACCACCGAGGATGCCTCTCCCGACCGATTGATTGTGCGGCTGATGAATCTACCCCTCGCCGCCCGGCCCACCGTGCCCCCCGCACCCGTTACCGCACCGAATGGGGGCACGCGCACCCGCGATACCGATCCGGCAACTCTGAATAACTCCATGTAACCGTGGCTATCGGGACGTCCGGCATCACACCGGCATTCGCGTCGCCGCGCCGGCGCCGCCCACGGCAGGCATGGTCGGCATCACACCGATCCGGTGACCCCCAGCCCGCCGAGACCGGACGGTGGCAGCTCCCCGTCCTGCCGTCCGGCGAGCAGCCATTTCAAGATCTTTCCCGTTTCTCCGCGTGGCAGCGCCGACATGAAGGTCACGTCCCGGGGCACCGAGAACCGGCTCAGCCGATGCCGGATATAGGTGCGCACCATATCCGAATCCAATCCGGCCCCTTCGTGCTTCACCACGAACGCCGCGAGTCGCTGACCGAATTCGGGGTCCGGGACACCCACCACGGCGACCTCGCTGACCTGGGGCAGATGCGCCAGGGCCTCCTCCACCGGCCGCGGGAAGACGTTCTCGCCCCCGGAGATGATCATCTCGTCGTCCCGGCCGGCGATGAACAACCGGCCGTTGACGTCGAAGTATCCGAGGTCGCCGGTGTCGAGCATGCCGTATGCCTCATCGGGCGGCGCGGAATTGACATAGCCGTCGAACAGCATGTGGTTACCGACGAAGATATGCCCGGTGGCGCCGATCGGCACCGGTTTGTGGTCGGGTCCGAGTACCGATACGCGGGTGCCCAGCGGCGGCCGCCCGGCGGTGGTGGGCGCGAAGCGTAGATCGGCAGGGGTGGCGATGGTCGCCCAGGAGACCTCGGTGGAGCCGTAGACGTTGTAGAGGATATCGCCGTAGGTATCCATGAACCGCAGCACCGTGGCCCCGGCCAGCGGCGCCCCGCAACTGATCACCTGGCGCAGGCTGGAGGTGTCGTAGCGGGCGCGTACCTCCGCAGGCAGATCCAGGATGCGATTCACCATGGTGGGTACCACGATCACAGTGGCCACCCGGTGTTCGGCGACCGCGCGCAGGCAGTCCTCGGCATCGAAACGTTCCGGCAGCACCACCGTGCACCGCAGCGCGGTACTGAGCTGCAACCCGGCCAGCCCCCAGGTGTGGAACAGCGGCGCCGGGATGAGCATCGTCGATTCCATCTCCATCGGGATCCGCGACAGCAGCGCGGCGATGGTGCCGAACCCCTTGGGATGCGGCCGGCGCGCGCCCTTCGGGATTCCGCTGGTACCGGAGGTGAGCACGATCAGGCGGCCGGGATTGGCGGGTTGGCGAAACTCCGTCTCCCCCATCTCGATCAAATCCTCGAGGGTGTACCGACCGGGGAACGGCGGCCGCAGATCGGTGTTGTACCGGGGCAGGTCGTCGTGCAGATACTGCACCAGTTGTTCGAGGTCGCCGTCGACGAACAGGGCCGAGAGCCGGTGCCGCTGCACGATCTGTTCGATGGTGCGCGCGGAAAGGCCGGCATTGAGCAGGGCGACATCCACACCGAGTTTGCCGGCGGCCACCATCGTTTCGACCATGCCGGCGTGATTGCGGGACAACAGTCCGATCGCGTCACCGGCACCCAGTCCGACGGCCGCCATCGCACCGGCCAGGGCGGTGCTGCGCCGGTCCAACTCGGCGAAGGTGCGGGACCCCTGATCGTCGATCACGGCGAGCCGGGCCGGGGCGTACGCTGCGCCGGCCGCATAGCCCCCCGCCATGTTGAAACCCCATTTGTTCAGTGACAACAACTGTTTCATCACCGCATTGGGCCGGGTGCGCACCACACCGCTGACGGTGACCTGACGCAGCACCTCGAGCTGGCGGCGGACCAGCGAGCCCTCGCCGTTGACCACCGTGGACGTACGCGCGCCGCGCAATATATCGGCGATCCGGCGCAGGCCTTCGGCGGTCCAGTCCTGGATCGCCGAATTCGACAGCGCGGTGAGGTGCCGATGCACCCGCCCCGGCGCGAAGAAGGTGATCGATACGGTGCTGCGGTCACCTTCTCCGTACATCCGCAGCGCCGCGAAACTGCCGATCTCCGGTGCGTGCAATTCCAGGCTCTCGTACCACCGGCCGGTGACCACGCGCACGCGCAGCACCCGGATCCCGGCCTCGGGCGTGCCGAGCCGGAATTCGAACACCGGCTCCGCACCGGGCAGGTCCAGCCTGGAGCAGGCGCCGATGCCGGTGAATACCCGCGGATAGGTCTGCGGGTCGAGGAGCAGCTCCCAGACAGCGGCACGCGCTGCGGGGATCTCCGCGACCAGGTCGATGACGTCGGTAACCAACTCCCGCAACTTCTCGTCGGCCCGCAACGAACAACTGGGTCGGCGGGGTAACCCATCTATAATGTCTCTCACAATAACTCGGTGCCACCGTTGTTACCAGTGAGTAGCAACGGTCTGTGAAAGGTCACGAAGCCGTTTGCCCGGCGTTCACCACAGCTGCCGAACCGGCCGTTGGAGGTTGTCCAAGCCCACCGACCGCCCCGGTGTGAAAACTCCCAGCGACCGCTCACTCTGCCCGTACCGCTGTTGTGCGCGAACTACATTCGGCCGCATACCACTCGAATGCGATCCGGAGGACCACGATGCACCAGACCCGACGCCGGGTGGCCATCACCCAAATCGACGAGATCCTCGACTATTTCGGCAAATGCGCGTCGTGCGGGTATCCGGCCCGCGCCGAATCCACCAGGCGCGTATTCGACAACGGCGAAATCGAGACCCATGTCATCGCCAGCTGCTCGCTACCCTGCGGCTGGTCCGATCGGGTATCGCCCACCCGGATGACCGGTCCGGCCGCCTGACCCACCGGGGTATGCCACCCGCGGCCGCCGGCGGACCCGTGCGGCACGATGAGGCCTATGGAACTGCGAATCTTCACCGAACCACAGCAGGGCGCCGACTACCCGACACTGCTGAGCGTGGCCCGCGCCGCCGAGGACCTCGGCTTCGGGGCATTCTTCCGTTCCGATCACTATTTGCACATGGGCTCGGTCGACGGCCTGCCCGGCCCCACCGACGCCTGGATCACCCTGGCCGGCCTGGCCCGGGAGACCAGCCGGATCCGCCTCGGCACCCTGGTCACCGCCGCCACCTTCCGACTGCCGGGTCCGCTGGCGATCCAGGTGGCCCAGGTCGATCAGATGTCGGGCGGACGGGTGGAACTCGGTCTCGGCACCGGCTGGTTCGCCGACGAGCACACCGCGTACGGGATCCCTTTCCCCGACGACAAGTTCGGACGCTTCGAAGAACAGCTGGCCGTGATCACCGGGCTCTGGGAGACCCGGCTCGGTGACACCTTCGACTTCACCGGTAAGTACTACGAGCTCGTGAAATCCCCCGCCCTGCCGAAACCGGTGCAGCAGCCGGTACCGGTGATCATCGGCGGCCAGGGACCGAAACGCACCCCGCGGTTGGCCGCGCGGTACGCGACCGAGTTCAATGCCCCGTTCGTCTCGGTGGACGACAGCGCCGCCCAGTTCGACCGGGTGCGCACCGCGGTCGCCGAGGGTGGCCGGGCGGCCGACAGCATGGTGTACTCCAACGCACTGGTCGCCTGCGTGGGAACCGGCGAAGCCGAGATCGCGCGCCGCGCCGAAGCGATCGGCCGCGAGGTGGACGAACTACGGGCCAACGGACTGGCCGGGTCCCCCGCGGAAGTGGTCGACAAGATCGGGCGTTACCGTGAGATCGGCACCCAGCGGATCTACCTGCAGATCCTGGACCTCGCCGACCTCGACCATCTAGCGCTCATCGCCGACGAAGTCGCCGCACAGTTGTGAATCCGGTGGGCGGACGATGCCGCGGGCCGCGTCCGCCCGGACACCGGATCACCGGTACGCGGCGGCCACCCCGTCGATCAGGTGCTCGAGGGTCTCGTAGGCGGGGACATCGACGATATCGACCAGGTCCTTGGACACCGGCACATCGTGTTCGTCGACCACCTCGTCGAAGCGGGCGACGTCCCCGGTCCGGAAACCGTGTTCGGCGGCCAGCGACTGCAGCTCGGTATCGTTGTGCAGCAGCGCACCGATCTCCTCGCCCTCCGGGGTGAGCGGGACGACGGTGTGCCGGGACAGCACGGTCGGCGACGGGTACAGCAACACCGAATCGGGCCGCAGGCGTCCCTCGATCGCGGCTGCCACGTACTGCGCCTCATAGATCCAGGTCATCGGGGTCGGCCCCATACCCGCCGTCAGGTATTCCTCGAAGGGGCCCGCGCTGGAGCCTTCGGTGTAGCCCTGGGCGAGGAACAAGCGCTGCAGGGTGGGCAGCACATGCTGTTCGGCGGTGACGCCGCGCACCACCGCGTGATCGTTGACGACATAGCTGGCCACCGCCAGGTACATGGCCGCCGAATTCGAGGTCCGGGCGTCGGTGGTACTGACCAGGATGTTCTTCCCCACTCGGTAGGCGGTATTGCCGGCCAGTTCATCCCACTGCACACCGCGCTGCACGAGCTCGATATAGGCGGAGAAATCCAGGGCGGGCGCCGGGCCGTCGAACTTCACCACCCCGGCCGCGTCCAGCAGCTGCACGATGGGGGTGAACGTGGCGATCGCCATCGGCGAATAGAACGGCACGAACTGCGTGGTCACCCCCACCTCGCGTTTGAGCCGCTCGGCCGCCGGCAGGCTGGACGGGAACGCGAACGCCCGGCCGTCCAGCTTCACCGAGGTGGAGATCTCTCGCGAGCCGGCCGACTCGACCCGCACGTCGTAGCCGTGCGCGGCGAACACCCCGGTGACCCGCTCGTCGGCGAAGAAGGCCGCCTTCTCCGAACCGACCACCCCGGTGACCTTCGTCAGTGGCGCTCCGGCGACCGGCGCCGCCGGGGCGGGCGCGGAATCCGGTCGCGACACCGCCCACGCCGTAGCGCCCACCGCCACCACACCCGCGGCGCCCGCCAGCGCGAACAGCCCGCGGCGGTCGGTCCGCAGCGGGCGGTCGGTACCGGCCGGTTCGGCCGGCGCGGCGGGTGTGCCCTTCTGCACCGAGACCGGCGCGACACCGGGGGCGGTGACCGCCTCGGCGGTACCGGCCTCCTCGGCGGATTCGAATTCCCGGCGCACCACCCGCTCCACGAGGATGGGAACGAAATCGCGCACGGTACTTCCGGCGAACCGTTCGTGCGCCGTCCGGATCGCGACGTTCACCTCGTCGGGTGAGCGATCCTCGGAATAGGCAGCGGATAAGCGGCCCGCGAGTTCACGTATCGCTTTCTGCTCCCGAGCCGCCTTGTCCTCGGGAACCCTGCTCTTCGGGACGGTATCGAGTGGCACGTATATCTCCTCGGCGCCGGACATGGAATCGAAACGACCCGCCGGGCCGATCCACAGCCGATAACGCTACCGCCACAAAGTATTCGGATACTCCCACCAGTGAGCGTGACCGCCGATTCTCCGACCAGAATTCACCCGGCATTTCCCGGACGCTGGACGGCGGTTTCCTCGAGGACGGCCATGGCCGCATTGTGCCCGCCGATTCCGCTCACTCCACCACCACGCACCGCACCCGCTCCACAGCGCAATACATTCGCGTGACCGGTCTCCACGCCCCAGCGTTGCGCGGCCGTGTCCCCGGGCCCGGTCCGGTAGGGGAACGACAGGTCACCATGGAAGATGTGTCCGCCGGGCAGTCGTAGCGCGCGTTCCAGATCCACCGGTGTGGCGGCCTCCAGACACGGCACGCCGTGGACGTCGCGGGCCAGGCACTCCCGGACGGATTCGGCCAGTACGGCATCGAGCGCGTCGAGGCTCGCGGTGACCGCGGCCTGCTTCGCGGCTTCCGGGTCGGATTCGAACAGCCGTGCCGGAGTGTGCAACCCGAAGAGCGTGAGGGTGTGCCGCGCCGAACCGGCCGCGACACCTGGATCGGTCAGGGTGTGGCAGTAGATCTCCGCGGGCGGGATCGCGGGCAGTCGGCCGGCCGCCGCTTCCCGGTACGCCTGCGCCAGCTGTTCATAGGTTTCGGCGATATGGAACGTCCCGGCGAACGCGTCCTGCGCGGCCACCGCGGGGTCACGGAGTCGCGGCAGCCGGTCCAGCACCATATTGATCTTCAGCTGGGCGCCTTCGGGTTTCCCGTCGGCGGGTTCGCCCAAGAGCCGGGCCGCCTCGGCAGGCGAGGCGTTGACGAGCACGTACCGCGCTGCCACGGTCCCGGCCACCGGCCCGGCGAAATCGACCGCCGCGGTTCGCCCGTCGGTCGCCACGCCGGTCACCTCCGTACCGGTCACCAGTTCCGCCCCGGCGGCCCGGGCCGCGTCGGCCAGCGCGTCGGTCAGCGCGCCCATACCGCCCACCGGCACATCCCAGTCGCCGGTGCCGCCACCGATCACGTGATAGAGGAAACAGCGGTTCTGGGCCAGCGACGGATCGTGCGCGTGGGTGAACGTGCCGATGAGCGCATCGGTGAACACCACCCCGCGCACCACATCATCGGCGAAATACTCTTCGATCGTCTCGCCGAGAGGTCGCTCGAACAGTTCTTCCCACGCCCGGCCGCCCACCCGCCGCCGGAGCCCGTCGGCGGTCGGCAGCGGTTCGGTGAGTGTCGGGAAAACCGCCCGTGCCACCTCTCCTGTCATCGCGTAGAACCGCTGCCACGCAGCGAACTCACGCTCGGATCCGGTGACCCGCACGAAACTGTCCCGGGTGACCGCCGGTGACCGGTTGTCGACCAGCAGGCCCGACGATCCGGCCGGCGTATAGGAGGAGATCCGCCGCTTGCGCGTCCGGAACCGCAGGCCCAGATCGCCGACGATCCGGTCGGGCAGCAAACTGACCAGGTACGAATACCTGGACAACCGAACATCGACTCCGTCGAACACCCGCGCCGAGACGGCCGCGCCGCCGGTCGCCGCCGCCTGTTCGAGCACCAGCACCGATTGCCCGGCGCGGGCCAGATACGCCGCCGCGACCAGGCCGTTGTGCCCGCCGCCCACGATCACTACGTCGTACCGGGACCGCATCACCATAGGACGTCGATACCATACCGCCGCCGCGGCGGCGGTGAGGCTAACCGAGCAGGCCGCCCAGCAGGCCGCCGCTCTGCCCGGCCTCCTGCCCGCCGCCGGTACCACCGAGCAGGCCGCCGGGCGGCAGCTCCGAGGGCTGCACGATCACGAAACCCCGGCCGGAGAACGACAGGGTGATGCCTTCCCCGGTACTGCGGCCGATGAGCCGGCCCAGACCGAAGGAATCGTTGCGTTTCACACTCGTCTGCAGGCTCGACGACCAGGCGATGGCCGCCTGCGGATCGGCATAGGTGGGCTGATCGACATTCAGCACGACCGGACCGCCGTGGCTGGTGATCGCGATCCGGCCACGGCCGGTGAACACACAGTTGAACAAGCCGGCGTTACTGGCGAACCCGGCTGCGCCCTGCACCATCCGGATGTCGTAACCCAAGGTCGGATCGAAGGCGAGCACATTGGACCCGTTGATGGTGAGTCCGTCGGTGCCGTCCAGATCGATGATGTGCACATCGGCCGCCCCGTTGGCGACGAACAGATCGCCGCGCCCGGACACCTTCATCAGCGGTACGCCCTCGCCGGTGAGCCGCTGCTGGATCGCCCGGCCGATCCCCCCGGAACCGAGCGCCTGGAAATGCAGATCGCCCTGGTAGGCGACCATGGATCCGGAGCGGACCAGCGTTTCGCCGTTCACGCCGACCTTGATCATCTTGCTGCCCTGCTTCTGAATGCCCATCCCGGACACTTCGGCGTGACGCGGATCGAACAGCTCGCTGTGCATCGGCTGAGCTCCTTGCTGGGAAGAATATGGGGAGGGCTGGTGGGCGGGGACGGCCGGCGCCGGATGGGCCGGTCCGGACGGAAACGACTGCTGGGCCGGATAGCCGGGCGGCAGCGGATATCCGGCAGCCGGCGGCGCGGCGGGGTACCCGGGCGGCGGTACCGGCGGCACGCCGGGGTGTTGCGGGTACTGCGGCGCTTGATACGGGGGTGCCTGCTGTTGCGGCGGCGCCTGATATTGCGGACCCGGATAAGGTTGCGCCGCAGCAGGGTTGGCGACCATGGTGGGATCGGTACGGGACGCGGGCGGTACGGGCGGGGCCGGCGCAACCGGCTCGTCGTCGACGTTCACCCCGAAATCGGTGGCGATACCCGCCAGGCCGTTGTCGTATCCCTGTCCGACCGCGCGTATCTTCCACGCGCCCGCTCGGCGATAGATCTCCACGCAGACCACCGCCGTTTCGGTGCTCAGCTTCGACACCGCGAAGGTGAGCGTGCCCTGCTGCCCGGTCACCGTCGCGGTGAGCGACCCCACCGAGCCGAACGTGGACGGCCCGCTGCCGTCCAGGCTCGCGGTGACCACCACCCTGTCGATATCGCCGGGCAGGGCCGGAGTGTGCACGTCGACGACATCGCCGGCACCCTGGCCGTGCCGGTAGGTCACCCCGGGTCCGGCCGGCTGATTGAAGAACACGAAATCGCCGTCGGATCTGACCTTTCCATCCGCGGCGAGCAGCAGCGCCGAAACATCCACCGGCACGGAGCAGGTCACCGTCACCGTCAGCCGGTCACCCGGCGCCGGCCGGTTCTCCCCCGGAGCGAGCGCGGTCACCTCGAATCACCTCGGTCCGCCACGTATCGGACCGGGTACCCGCCGGCCTCCCGAATGACCCGGCCCCCGGCCGTCCACCCGTATGACTTCTGATCCACACCGACGAGTCTGACCGATAGCGCCCGCGCCGCGCCACCGCAGTATTCGAAACGCCGTCGGCGGGTAGGCCACCTGCGACGAAACGCCACCGCCCCCGACGACGATATCTCTGGTGAACCGCCGGCGAACCTGAGAATTTTCACAGCCGCAGCACAGCAAACGGCCAGGCCACGGCGGCATCCTGGAATCGGACGAGCGGAACTCGGCATCAGGGAGGAACCCATGGTGGACTTCGAGATCACCGGCACCACCGTCACTGTTCACGTCCGCGGCGCACACCGAGTGCTGTCGCTGTGCGACCACATCACCTTCGACCTCCGCGATATCGCGGCCGTCGAACCGGCCGAGATCGACCGCCGGCCGCCCTGGGTGCGCGCCCCGGGCGTGTTCTTCCCCGGCGCGATCGCCGCGGGAACCTTTCGCGGCAAGGGTCGGAAAGAGTACTGGGATACCCTTTTCGGCGGCAACGCCGTACGTATCGACCTGCGCGGACACGATTACACACGTCTGGTCGTGGACGTCGACGATGTCGATACCGCGATCGGTTCCCTCCGCCACGCCGCCGCAGCCTGACGGCGGCCCACCGATCCGCCGATCGACCTCCTCGCCGCGAGGCCGATCGGCGGATCTGTATTCCTCCGCATCGCCCGCGGTGCCACAGGTCACCCTCGTGACTCGGACCACGAATACCGGCCCTCCGGGTTCGCGCTCATTCGTGGCCTTTCCAGAAGTGCGCACGGCCCGTCCATCGACGCCGCCATCCGGAAACTGTCGGAGATACCCGGCCATCGCGCCATGATCGACCTGGTCGCGCCCCCAGCGCTGTAAGCGCTCAACAGCCTCCTTTCCATGGGCCGACCGCACACCCACGGGCATTCGACTCGCCCGACCGAGCCGACAGCTCTCGTGTAGCGCGGACATCGGCCGGTGGCCGGGTAGGGTACGGGCCGGCGCGGCGGGCTCGATATCGCGCGATACGACGAGAGACCGACCCCGCGGTCCCGGCGGAGCGCTTCCCGGAGCCGCGCAATTACTGTCCACCTGCTGTCCCCGACCTCGCGGAGGAAGATATGGCGGATTTCACCGGGAAAGTCGCTCTGGTCACCGGCGCGGGATCCGGGATCGGGAAGGCGACGGCGTTACGGCTGGCGAGGGCCGGCGCGCGGGTCGTCCTCGGCGATGTGGACCTCGCGGCCGCCGAGCGGGTCACCCGGGAGATCGGCGAGGCCGGCGGTACGGCCGCCGCCATCGCGCAGGACACCTCGAACCCGGCCGACCACGAGGCGGCGGTGAACTTCGCGGTCCGGACCTACGGCGCGCTGCACCTGGCCGTGAACAATGCCGGTATCGGAGTGAGCCCCGGGCCGATCGGTGAACTGGACATCGAGAAATGGCGGCTGCTCATGTCGATCAACTGTGACGGCGTGGTGTACGGGATGAAGTATCAGATTCCGGCCATGCTCGCCGCGGGTCCGCAGGGGTGCGCGATCGTCAATATGTCCTCGGTGCACGGCACCGTCGCCACCGACGCACCCGGCTCGGCCTACACCTCGTCCAAACATGCGGTACTCGGTATGACCAAGGCCGCCGCCGTCGAATACGGCGTGACCGGCCTGCGGGTCAACGCGGTACAGCCCGGTGTCATCGCCACCCCGCTCACCGAAATGCCCGACGACGCACGGCAGTTCTTGGAGAACAAACATCCGCTCGGACGGTTCGGCCGGGCCGACGAGGTCGCCGCGGTGGTCGCGTTCCTGCTCTCCGAGGACGCCTCGTTCGTCACCGGTGCGGGGTATCTGGTCGACGGCGGCTATACCGCGCTCTGACCCATCCACGGCCTACTCGTCGGCGGTATCGGGTTCCGGTTTCGGCTGCCGGGTGACGATCCGAAGAACCGGCTCCACCACACGCGCCACGATCGGGCCGACCGAGGCCATCAGCAGTACGTAAGTCGTGGCGAGAGCGGCGAATTCGTCAGGCACCGCACCCGCGGCCACCGCCAGGCCGGCGATGACGATGGAGAATTCGCCGCGCGCCACCAGTGCCGCCCCGGCACGGGCGCGGCCCAGCCGCGAGGACCCGGCGTGCGCGGCGGCCCACCAGCCGGTGGCGATCTTGGTGACCGTGGTGATCACCGCGAGCAGCACCGCCCATCCCAGCACCGGCGGGATACTGCGCGGATCGGTGGTAAGACCGAAGAGTACGAAGAACATGGCGGCGAACAGATCCCGCAGCGGTTCCAGGATCTTGGTCGCGTTGTGCGCGGTGGTGTCGGAGATCGCGATCCCCAGCAGGAATGCCCCGACCGCCGCCGAGACCTGCAGCGCGGAGGCCACCCCGGCCACCAGCAGCGCCGCACCGAGCAGTTTGAGCAAGAAGATCTCGCGATCGTCGCTGGCCACCACCGCGGAAACGTATTTGCCGTAGCGGAACGCGACCACGAGCACGACGGTCACCGCGAGCAGTGCGATGCCCAGCGATTGCAGGCCCGCCACGAATCCGAGGCCCGCCAGGACCGCGGTCAGCACCGGCAGATAGGCGGCCATCGCGAGGTCCTCGAAGACCAGGATCGACAGGATCACCGGGGTTTCCCGGTTGCCGAGCCGACCCAGATCGTTCAGTACCTTCGCGATGATCCCGGACGACGAGATATAGGTGACACCGGCCATCGCCAGCGCCCCGGTGGGACCCAGCCCCAGGAGCAGCGCGACCACCACACCGGGTGTGGTGTTCAGGACCAGGTCCAGCAGGCCGGCCATCCAGGATCTTCGCATCCCGGTGAACAGTTCGGCCGCACTGTATTCCAGGCCGAGTAGCAACAGCAGCAGGACCACGCCGATCTCGCTGGCGAGATGGATGAACTCGTCGGCCTCGTGTAGTTCGAAGAAACCCCCTTCCCCGAACACCAATCCACCCACCAGGTACAACGGAATGGGGGACATGCCGATCCGGGCTGCGATGCGTCCGAGCACTCCGAGCCCGAAGAACACCGCCCCCAGCTGGATCATCGCCAGCGTGGTCGCATTCATCGCTACAGGTTCAGCCGTCTTTCAAGATATCCGCGGCGCTGTCCAACCCCTCCGAGGTGCCCACCACGATCAACACATCACCACCGGTGAACACGAAGTCCGGTCCCGGGGCCGGCATCGCCTGGCCGGCCCGCATCACCGCCACGATGGAGGCCTTGGTCCGGGTCCGCATCCGGGTCTCGCCCAGGGTCCGCCCGTCGTAGGGAGAGTTCTCGCTGACCGGCAACTGCCGGGTGTTCACGCCGTCCATATCCCGATGCTCGTTGCGCAGCTGACCCACCAGCTGCGGGGCGCCCAGTAGATTGGCCAGCGTGCCGGCCTCGGCCTCGGTCATCGGAATCTGCGTGGTGGCGTCGGGGTCGCCGATCCTGGTGAAGATCAGATCGATCGTCCCGTCCTTGTGATCGACGACCCCGATCCGCCGGCGTACAGCGGTAAGCGGAAAATCCTTGCGGACGCCTATTCCCGGCAAGGGTGTCACTTCGACGTTCACGATGTCACCTTAACTCGACTGCGAGGGCGGACCGATAGCCGCACACACACTAGCGCTACCCATAGGGCCCGGCCCCGAACCTTCACGACGGCCCGGCCCGCGTCGGCAGCGCCTTCGGCAGCAGTTCTCGGCGCGGGTCACCGCGCCCGTTCGGCGGCGAGCACGACATGGCGCATGAGCAGCGCGGTCGTCACCGGGCCCACCCCGCCCGGCACCGGGCTCAGCCCGCCCGCGATACCCCGGACCGACTCCGCGTCGACATCGCCCACGATCTTTCCGTCGGCGGCCTCATTGGTGCCGACATCGATCACCACGGCCCCCTCCCGCACATTCGCGCCGGTCACCAGCCCGATCCGGCCCGCGGCGGCGACGACCACATCGGCGGCCGCGGTCACCTGGGGCAGGTTCGCGGTGCGGGAATGGCAGATGGTGACCGTCGCGTTCTCCGCCAGCAGCAGCTGCGCCAACGGTTTGCCGACGACGTTCGACCGTCCCACCACGGCCACGTGCCGGCCGGCCAGTTCGATGCCGTGATGTTTCAGCAACTCCACCACCGCTTCGGCGGTAGCGGGCGCGAACCCGGCCGAGCCGGCGGTGAGCAGTCCGAGCGACAGCGGGCTCACCCCGTCGACGTCCTTGGTGGCCACGATCGCCGGGGACACCTCGTCGAGCGTCACGCCGGCCGGTAGCGGCGTCTGCAGCATGATGGCGTCGGTCTCGGGGTCGGCGCTGCGCACGGCGAGTTCGGTGCGCAGGGTGTCGGCGGAGGCGTCCGCGCCGAGATCCACGGTATCGCAATCGATTCCGCGATTGGCGGCCGATTTCTTCAGTGAGTTCACGTACCAGGCACTGGCCGGATCGGCGTTGGCGACGACCAGCGCCAGCCGCGGGGCCCGGCCCGCTTGCTCGGTCAGCGCCTGCGCCCGCGCGGTGGTATCGGCGTTGATGGCGGCAGCGAGGTCTTTCCCGGTCAGCGATGCGGTATCCACGGATGTTCACCCTATCGGTTGCGGGCCGAGGGGACCCCACCCGCGGCCCCGCACACCGCCGGCTATTACTGTGTCGATGGCACCGATACGCCCCGCAGAGCTGTAGCCAGGGGTTTCATGGGACATGTCCCCGATCGGACAGCCGCAAATACCAGGTTCCGGCCGACACCGGACCTATGGTGGGTTGCCACATACCGCACCCGAATTTCATCGAACGAATCATCTGCGAGAACCCCGCTCCACCCGTGGAAAGGTGTCGCCGTAGTGCACAGTCGAAGAGGTTTGCAGTATCTGGTGGCGGCCGCGGCCGCCGCGACGAGTATCGCGCTCGCCGGGTTCGCCGGCGCGCCGGCCCAGGCCAGCCCTGAAACAGACGCCCTGTACAACTCTGCTCAGCGCCACTTCACCGATGGCGATTCCGTCGCCGGCCGGGCCGCGCTCCAAGATTTGATCGGGCGGGATCCCACCGATGCAGAGGCGCTGTCCCTTCAGGCGATCTGGTCCCATTACGCGGGCGATATCCCGGCCCTCAACGATGCCATGGACCGCCTGCGCGCCGTAGACAGCGCGATGGCCGCCGGCACCGATGGCGTCCTGCACGCGGTCGGCGCGGGTATCGCCACCCTCCCGAACCCACTTCCGGCCCTGGTCGGGCCGCAGACCGGCATCGTGGTTTTCGGTTTCGGGCTGCTCCCCGACGGTACGCCCCGCCCCGAACTCGTCGAACGCCTGCAGGCCGCCTGGCTGCAGGCCATCGCCTCGCCGTTCTCGCCGATCGTCGTCAGCGGCAACAATCCGAGCAACGGGATCACCGAGGCCCAGGCCATGGCCGGCTGGCTGATCCACCGGGGTATCGCGGCCGAACGGATCCATGTGGAGAACCGAGCCGGTTCGACGGTCCAGAACGCGCTGTTCAGTGCCGATATTCTGCACAGTCTGGGTGCCCGGACCGCGGTGGCGGTGACCTCACCGAACCATATCCGGCGCGCGGTCGCCGATCTGTATGTCGCGGGAATCCCGGTGGTGGGCGCTACCACCTCGTTGAACCAGCTGGTCTCCCAGCTGCCCCCGCCCGGCAAAAAGGCTCAGTACAGCATCTACCTCGACGCGACGCGCACGTTCCAGCTCAGCACCAGCCGCTGACCCGTCACCTGAGCACCGCCCCTCGGTTCGGCGAGCCGAGGGGCGGTCTCCTGATACCGGCCCGGGGCATCCGGTACCCGAGCGATCAGACCGAGGCCACGGCCTCCCGGATCCGGGCCGCCGCCGCGTCCGGAGGGATGTCGGCGATGAAGGCACCCATCGCCGACTCCGACCCGGCCAGGTATTTGATCTTGTCCGGACCGCGTCGGATCGAGGTCAGCTGCAGATGCAGGCGCACACTGTCGCGGCCGACGTGGACCGGCGCCTGGTGCCAGGCGGCGATATAGGGCGTCGGATCTTCGTAGAGGGCGTCGATCCCGCGTAGTAGCCGCAGGTACAGGGTGGCGAGTTCGTCCCGCTCTGCCTCGTCGGTGGCCGCGAAGTCCGGGATGTGCCGGTGCGGGAGCAGATGTACCTCGATCGGCCACCGGGCCGCGAACGGGACGAACGCCGTCCACCGCTCCCCGGCCAGGACGACGCGTCCGCCCGCGCGTTCACCGTCCAGGACACGCTGGAACAGGTCCGGCCCGAGTCGCCGCACGGAATCGAGCACCCGGGCGGTCCGCGGCGTCACATAGGGGTAGGCGTAGATCTGGCCGTGGGGATGCGGCAGGGTGACGCCGATGGCTTCGCCGCGGTTCTCGAACGGGAACACCTGCTCGACCCCGGGCAGCGCGGACAGTTCGGCGGTGCGATCGGCCCAGGCCTCGATCACCGTGCGGGCCCGGCCGGGGGTGAGATCGCCGAACGACCCCTCGTGCGCCGGGCTGAAGCATACGACTTCGCAGCGTCCGACCGCCACGCGTTCCCGGTCGAAACCGAGGGCGGCCATATCGTCGGGTCCGGTGGGGACCGGTGGGGTACCGGCCGGCTCGTTCGCCAGCGCGGGGCCGAAGGACGGCGATCGGTTCTCGAATACCGCGACGTCGTACTGATCGGGTATCTCCGATGGGTTGCCCGGGGTCTGCGGAGCGAGCGGGTCACGTTCGGCCGGCGGTAGCACCACCCGGCTCTGCCGTGCCGCGGCGATGGAAATCCATTCGCCGGTGAGGACGTCCTGCCGCATCACCGCGGTCGGCGGTCTGGGTTCGAGCCGGCGGGTGTCGATACGGCGTTCGGGTCCGAGGCGGGTATCGGCGTCGTCGTAGTAGATGAGATCCCGGCCGTCGGCCAATTTCGCGGTGCGCTTCACGATGCGGCTGGGCACCCGTTCACGATAGCGAGCCGCGCTCATCGACCGGCCGTGCGTGATATCGGCGGGTCGGACGCGGTGAACCGACGCAGTGGACCGGGATTCGCCGGCGGTCGTCTCCGTACCCTCAGCGGTCGTTGACCGCGATCCTCGCGGCCGCCACTCCGCTCTACACCGGACTTCCCGCGGATACCCCCGGCCGGTTACAGCATCACCTCGGCGTCCCGGTGGTGCCCACCGCGGACGGTCCGGACCGGCGTGCACGGCGGGCCACCGAATGCTTCGAGGCACTGCTACGCCAGGGTGAGCCGGGCTCCCGGCCCGCCATCACTACTCCGACACCCGCACCGACAGTGTGATCCCACACCGCCGCGGGCGTTCAGCGCAGTATCGTGCCGCCGTCGATATTGATGACCTGACCGTTGATCCAGGCACCGTCGCCGGAAAGGAGGAAGACCACCGCCGCGGCGATATCCTCCGGTTCCCCCACCCGCGGACTGTGCATCCGGCCGAGCGCGGCCCTCTCCAGATCGGGCCACTGGGGAGCGGACCGGATCGCCTCGGTCGCAGTGAATCCCGGCGCCACTGCATTGCAACGGATCCCTGCCCTGCCCCATCGGGTCGCCACATGGCGGGTCAACGCACCGATACCCGCTTTACTGGCCGCGTAGGCGGGCCTGGTCGGCTCGCCCTGGAAGGCTGCCGCCGAGGACATGTTGACGATGGCCCCACCGCCTCGGCCCACCAGGAGCGGGATGGCGTGCTTCATGGTGCTCAGGTAGCCGCGCAGGCTCACGGTCATGACGCGGTCCCAGATCTCCAGGTCGATATCGACGACATCGGTGTCGTGACGCAGCGTGCGCATATCGGCCCCGACGTTGAACAACGCGTCCACCCCGCCGAACCGGCAGGTCGCCTCCTCGAAGAGGCCCGCGATCGTTACCGGGTCGGCCAGATCGAAGGCCACCGCAGTGGCGGCGCCCCCGGCCGCGGTGATCTTCGCGGCGGTGCCCACAGCATCGGCTTCGCGCAGGTCGCCGACGACCACACGCCAGCCCTGGGCACCGAGCCGGACGGCTGTCGCAGCGCCGAGTCCGGTGGCGCCACCGGCCACCACAACGACTTTTCCACCCAGACCGGATGCGCCCATATCCGCGTACTCGTTTCCCGATTCACCAAAGAATACCATTCTCAACTACGAGAATTACAATACCCTCGAGACGGTGCCCCTGGACGAATACGGCAATATAGGTGCTGTGGACCAATCGGCGGTATCGGTGGATGTCGTGGCGTTGCGGTTCTGGGCCGGCGACGCCGCGCTCACCTTCGGCATCGCGGCACGTGGGCACGAGCCTTTCACCGGGCACGTCGCTTTACCCGGCGTCCTGCTCGGGCGCGGCGAACGGCTCGCCGACGCGGCGCGCCGGGCCGTTCACACCAAACTGGGTGTACCCGACAGCGCCATCGGCCCGGTCGGCCAGCTGGTGACCTTCGACGAGCCCACTCGCGATCCCCGCGGCCCCACGCTGTCGATCGTCATGTGGGCGGTGACCACACAGCACGACGGCCCCGCGCAGTGGGCATCTCTCGATGACGCCCCGGCACTGGCCTTCGACCACGACAGCATCGTGGCCGCGGCGCGCGGCCTGTTGTCGGGGTTGCTCTGGAAAGATCTGTCGCTGACCCGGGCCCTGCTCGGGGACGAGTTCCCGGCCACCCGTGCGGTCGATCTCGCGACCTCCCTGTCGGGCGCCCGGCCCGATGCGGCGAACCTGAACCGCACGCTCGCCGGTATCCCCGGATTACACAAGACCGACGAGCGCCGCCGTACCAAGGCCACCGGCCGGCCGGCCGCCGTCTGGTCCTTCGCCGCCGGGCGGTAGCCCGGCCGCCGCACCCGCGCGCACCGATATTTCCGATGCGCACGGCGCGCGGAACCGACAGACTGTGCCCATGACCGCTTCCGACACCGCCGATATCACCCGGCGGCTCCGTGCCGCCGGCTGCGTATTCGCGGAGGAGGAGGCGCGGTTACTGAGCGATGCGGCAACCTCCGACGAGGAGCTCGCGGGCCTGCTGGCCCGCCGGATCGCGGGCACTCCGCTGGAGCATCTGCTCGGGTGGGTGCAGTTCCGCGGCCTGCGGATCGGCGTCCGCGACGGGGTGTTCGTCCCTCGGCAGCGCTCGGCCCTGCTCGTGGACGAGGCGCTGGCACTGGCCGCCGACCGCCCGGTCCACACAGTGGTCGACCTGTGCTGCGGCTCGGGAGCCCTGGGCCTGGCCCTGCTCACCGGCCTCCGCCCGCGGCCGGTGGAATTGGTGGCCGCCGATATCGACCCGGTGGCGGTGGCCTGCGCCCGCGACAATCTCACGGCGGTCGGCGGACGGGTCCACCAGGGCGATCTCTTCGACGCGTTACCGGATGGACTGCGCGGCCGGATCGATATCTTGCTCGCCAATACCCCGTACGTCCCCTCCGGCCAGATCGCACGGTTGCCACCGGAGGCCCGCGAGCACGAACCCCAGGTCGCCCTCGACGGCGGACCCGACGGCCTGGCGCTGGCCCGGCGCACCGCGTCGGCGGCGACCGAATGGCTGGCACCGGGCGGGAGTCTGCTGATCGAGATCGGTGTCGATCAGATGCCGGCCGCCACCGAACTGCTCACCGCCGGTGGGCTCACCGCCCGGATCGTGCGCTCGCCGGACCTCGACGCCACGGTGGCCGTGGGCAGGCGGCCGGCGGCTACTTCCGGCCGGTGAATTCGTCCATCGAGTGGTAGACGCCGACGGTGTTCAGGAACAGATCCCGCAGTTTGAGCGGCAGCACGCCGGACAGCGCCTTGTTCAGGCGCGAAGTCCACGGCAGGATCACGACCGGCGTGCCCTTCTTCATCTCGGTCCAGGATTTATCGACGACTTTGTGCTGGTCCAGGATCGGAGTGAGCCAGAATCCCTTGGCACCGGCGAACATTCCGGTATTGATATAGGTCGGGCATACGGTGGTGACCTTGACATGGCCGTGACCGGCCTGTTCGAGTTCGATACGCACCGAATCCGACCAGCCCAGCGCCGCCCATTTCGACGCCGCGTACACGCTCATCCGGGGGTTGTGCACCAGCCCGGCCGAGGAGGCGATGGTGAGCACCCGGGCCTCGGTGGTCCCGGCGACCATCGCCGGCAGGAACTCCAGGGTCACATACATCGGCGCCAGCGAATTGATCGCCATGGTCTTGTCGATATCGTTGCGGTCCTTCGTTTCCCAGAAGTAGGTGTTACCGCGGACGATGCCCGCATTGTTCACCAGAACATCGATATCACCGACATCCACCCGCACCGATGCGGCGGCCGTGGCGACCGCGTCGCTGTCGGAGACATCGACCGGGTAGGTGTGCACGGTGCCACCGGCCGCGGTCAGTTCGGCCGCGGTCTCGCGCAGCGCGGTGTCGTTGATATCCCAGAGCACCACGGCGGCGGCGCCTTCGCGCACCGCCCGGGCGGCGAAGAGTTTGCCCAGGCCCATGGCGGCCCCGGTGATCAGCACCTTCTTACCGGCCACCGTATCCAGTTCCATCGCTTTCGGATCCTTGTCGTCGCAGTGTGCTGAGGAAGTGGCCTACTTCTGGCGCAGCGTCTTCATGACCCGGAAGTAGAGTGTCATGGTCTTCGCCCACATCGCCTCCGACATCCCCGGCAACGGGGCGATCGGCAGCATCCGCTGCACCGCGATGGTCTGGGTGTCGACGTACTTCAGCAGCCCCTCCGGGCCGTGCCGGCGGCCGGTTCCGGAGATGCCCATCCCACCCGACGGCGCGTCGGCGCTGCCCCACGCGGCGATGAAACCTTCGTTCACGTTCACCGAGCCCGCGTTGATCCGCGCGGCGAATTCCCGGCCGCGGGCGGCGCTGCGGGTCCAGACACTGGCATTGAGGCCGTACGGGGTGTCGTTGGCCTGGGCCACGGCCTCGTCGTCGGTGGCCACCTTGTAGATCGAGACGACCGGGCCGAAGGTCTCCTCGCGGTAGACCGTCATCTCGGCGGTGACATCGGTGAGCACGGTGGGTTCGTAGAAGTACGGACCGAGATCTGGGCGGTGGACGCCGCCGGCGAGCACCGTCGCGCCCTTGGCGACGGCGTCGTCGACATGGGCACGGACCGTATCGAGTTGCCGCGCGAAGGTCAGTGAACCCATATCGGTGGAGTAGTCCAGCGGCGAGCCCAGCTTCAATGCCTTCACCGCCATGACGAATTCGTCCACGAAGCGGTCGTGGACCTTCTCGTGGACATAGATGCGTTCCATGGATTCGCAGAGCTGACCGGCCGAGGCGAAACTGGCCCGGACCGCGGTACGAGCGGCCGCGACGGGATCGGCGTCCGACAGCACCAGCAGCGGGTTCTTTCCGCCGAGTTCGAGTGAGCAGCCGATGAGACGTTCGCCGGCCTGGCGGCCGATGGTGCGGCCGGTGGCGCTGGAACCGGTGTAGTCGACGTAGTCGGCACGGTCGATCACCTCACCGCCGATCACCGAGCCGCGGCCCAGCACGATCTGCCAGAGATCTTCCGGGAGCCCTGCGCGGACCGCCGCGTCCACCGCCCACAGCGCCGTGAGCGCGGTCTGGTTGTCGGGGCGGCCGACCACCGCGTTGCCCGCGACCAGAGCGGGTAGCGCATCGGAGACGGCCAGCGCGAGGGGATAGTTCCACGGCGAGATCACCGCGACCACGCCCTTGGCCCGCTGATGCACCTGCACATCGGTGAGCACCGGGAGTACACCGCGCGGATTGCGGCGGGCGAGCAGTTTGGGCGCGGTGGCGGCGTAGTACCGGGAGTTGACCGCGACATCGCCGACCTCGTCGAAGGCGTGCGCCCGGGATTTACCCGTTTCGGTCTGCACGATATCGAGGATGGTGTCCTGTTCGGCCAGCACCAGATCGTGGAATCGGCGCAGGACCGCGGCCCGCTCGCGCACCGGAACCTGCGCCCACCGCCGCTGGGCGGTACGCGCGCGCTCGAACGCGGCCTCGATATCGGCGACCGAGGACTGCGGCAGTTCGGCAATCTGCTCACCGGTGGCCGGTGCGTGCACCGTGACGGCCGCGGCGCCGCCGGCCGCGGCCCGCGCGAGCAGCGGTTTCACCAGATCCGGGGTCAATGCGCCGGTGGCGGTGGGACGCTGGGCGGTCGTCATCGTGAGCCTTCTCCTGAGCGTTCGCGCGCCGCGGCGGCAGAACCACAGCGGGAATGATTAATTGAACAGTGATGTTAGGGTAATCCTCGTGCCGTACGTCGTGTCAAGGGCTCCGTTCCGCGCAACAGTCCGGGACCACCGGGGGCTGTGGAATCTCACAACCCCGCCGGAGGCCGCGTCGTGAGCGCCTCGGACACCGACCGGACGCCGCGGCGCGGCCGGCCCCCGCAGACACCGGAACAGGCCGATCAGGTGCGTGCCCGGATCGTGCGGGCCACCGCCGAGGTGTTCACCCGCAACGGCTCACGCGGATCGAGCGTCGCGCAGATCATCGAGCAGGCCGGACTGTCGCGCCCGACCTTCTACCGCTACTTCGCCAACGCCACCGAACCGCTCAACGCCGTGCTCGACGTCTCCAATGCCGAACTCGTCGGCGGGATCGGGGCCGCCCTGGAGGCGTCCGGCGAGGGCGTGGATCTCGGGATCCGGCTCATCGACGCCTACCTCCACTGGGCACGTGGGCACGGCCCCATGCTGCGGCCGCTGTTCGCCGAGCTCCACGACCCCGGATCACCGGTCTCGGAGTACCGCAACAACGCGCTGGACGGTATTCGCGCGATCGTCCGCACCAAATTCACCGAACTGGGCCGGCCGGTTCCCGCACCGCTCGATCTCGACGCGGCGCTACACGTCTGCGAATACGTGGTCTACCGGATATCGGCCGCGGCCGAGCCGGGCAGCGAACCGGACCCGGACACCGTTGCCGCAGCCCGATCGACCATGATCCGCGTAGTACTGGCCACCCTCGGCAACACCGGCGACGTGGAGTACGCGATGAGCCTGCCCGGTATCTTCCCGCCGGCACCGGCGGGCTCCCCCGGCGACTGAACGCGACGCTCGCGCACCGGGCCCCGCCTGCGAGGGCCGCCGCACCCTCACCGCCTCATTTCCCGTCGAATTCGGTGTCCGATGCCGGGTCCGCCATGCCCGCGCAGCGCGGCTAGAGTTCGGGGCCGGTCACCGCATTCGCGTCGTC
This sequence comes from Nocardia sienata NBRC 100364, assembly GCF_001613205.1. Taxonomy (GTDB): domain Bacteria; phylum Actinomycetota; class Actinomycetes; order Mycobacteriales; family Mycobacteriaceae; genus Nocardia; species Nocardia sienata. The sequence continues at coordinate 328,227 of NZ_BDBX01000004.1, forward strand.
CAGGCTGAGGCCGCTGGCGCGCAGGACGTGCCGATCGATCGCCGCGCGTATGGCCTCTTCGGTACCCAGAATGCGTACATGCCGGCGGGCGCGGGTGATCGCGGTATACAGCAGTTCCCGGGTGAGCAGGCTCGAATCCGGTTCCGGCAGGACGATGGTCACCGCGTCGTACTGGCTGCCCTGGCTGCGATGGATGGTCATGGCGAATACCGTGACGACGGCGGGGAACTGGGTGGGATGTACCAGCAACGGCTGGTCCCCACGCTGCAATGCCACCCGCAGCGACCCGTCCGGGCGGCACACCACCACGCCGGTGTCCCCGTTGTAGATTCGGGCTTCGTGATCGTTGGCGGTCACCAGCAGAGGCTGCCCCGGATACCAGGTGCTGTACCGGTGCTCAGGCCCCGGACCCGCCGCCGCGGCCCATTCGGCGGCGGTGCGGTCCCACTGTTCGACCCCGTACGGCCCCCTGCGGTGGGCACACAACAGCCGATGCGATTCGAAGGCCGCGAGCGCCGCCGACGCGTCACCGGCGCGGGCGGCGGTGGTGACCTGCCGCGCGGTGGTGACGATATCGGCTCGGACAGCGGCGATTTCGTCGGGACCGGCCAGCTCGAGCATATCGCCGCCCGCCCGCAACAATTCGAGCGCGGACTCGGCGTCACCGGCCCGGACAGCGACGGCGAGATCGGCGATCCGGCCGCCGAACCGGCGACCTCGGGTCAGCCGGACGATGCCGCCGCGCAGCCGGTTCCGTTCCGTTTCGGTGAGCGCCTCGTTGTCGGCCGGGGCGGTGTCCGTGCTCCCGGCGGCCCGGGCCACCGCGAGTTCGCCGGCGAGCACCTCCTCGAACGCCGGGTCGGCGGGCCCGGGGAACGGGGCGGCCACCATATCGGCGAGCACCGCACCCGCGTCCACCGAGGCGAGCTGATCCGGATCACCGGCCAGCACGAGCCGGGTATCGGGCCGCAGCGCCGCGAGCAGCCTGCTCATCATGGTCAGCGAGACCATGGACGTCTCGTCGACGACCACCACGTCGAAGGGCAGCCGATTGTGTTCGTGATAGCGGAACCGGGTGGTACGGCCACGTTGCCAGCCGAGCAGCCGGTGCAGGGTGGCGGCGGACAACTCCGGCAGGCCCAATACCGGCGCCTGGTCCCGGACGGCTTCCTGCAGCCGGGCCGCCGCCTTCCCGGTGGGTGCGGCCAGCGCGATGCGCGGCGGCGCGGCGCCCGCGGGATCAGCGGCATGTTGCGCGACGAGCAACGCGAGGATGCGGGCGATGGTGTGCGTCTTGCCCGTGCCGGGCCCACCGGCGACGACCGTGGTCCAGTGGGTGGCGGCGAGCGCGGCGGCGATACGCTGCCGGTCCACGACGCCGGCCGGTGGGCCGAACAACCGGTCCAGTTCGCGTCGCACCACCGCGGGGTCGGTGCGCGGATGGTCGGCGGCGCGGGCGGTGAGCACCTGGCGGATGATCTGCTCCTGCCGGTAATACCGATCCAGATAGAGCAGCGGACCCGTGCCCGCACGAGACGGCTCGGTGAGCCGCAGCGGGCGCAGCGGACCGGCCGGACCGCCCAGCACCAGCGGGCTCTCCCGCAATGCCTCGACAACTCGTGCCTCGTCCGGCCACGGCAGGTCCGCGGACCCGCCCGGCAGCTCGGCCCGGACTTCGTCGGCGTCCACACCGATATCCCGCATCCGGCCGAGATCCAGGCATACCGACCCCGACCGGACGGCGCGCACCGCCAGCGCGGCGGCGAACAAGACCAGTTCCCGGTCTTCCCCACCGAATCGGCCCAGCCGTTCGGCCACGTGCACATCGGCCGCCGACAGCACTCCCGCCTCGTTGAACTCGCGCAATATCCCGGTCCCCCGCTGCGCCACCCGGATGGGGATCACCGCGCACCTCCGGCGAGCAGGTCCGACAGGGCGACGATCAGGCCGGGCGGCGGCGTCCAGTCGAAAACTCCGGCGCCCTCGGGTGTCTCGGGCCCGATCATGCCGCGAACGAACAGGTAGCGGATACCGCCGAGGTGCACCGCGGGATCGTAACCGGGTAACCGCCAGCGCAGGTACCGGTGCAGGGCCACCGAGTACAGCAGCGCCTGCAGCGGATAGTGGGAGCGGACCATCTCCGCGGCCATCCGGTCGCGGGTGTAATGAGCGACGGTGAGGTCGCCGGTACCCAGCCGGTTCGTCTTGTAGTCCACGATGACATAACGCCGGTCCGGGGTGCGCAGTACCGCGTCGATACTGCCGGTGAGGTAGCCGCGCAACGGTACGTCCTCGAGGGTGTCGAGTTCGTCCGCGTAGGCGTGGAATTCGTCGCCGGAGTCCAGATGCGCGCGCACGGTGGCGGCGATGCGGCCCAGCGTAGCGAACGCATCGGCCGGCATGTCACCGCCTGCGAGCGGCAGCTCGAATTCGAGTTCGCACAACCGGTCGCGGCCCGGGACGTCGGCGAGTGCGCCGAATCCGATCGGGGTGCGCAGGACCTGCACCAGGGCCGCGGTCAGCAGCTCCGGATCGGCGGTGGACAGCATCTCACCGATCGCTTCGGCGCACCGCGCCCGTACCTCGGCGACCAGATCCGGGGCGTCGGTGTCGACGCGCTCGAGGACCCCGTGCACCAGGGTGCCGAATTCGGCGCCGTAGGGCAGTTCGTTCATCAGCGACGGTGCGCCGGGTTCCGGTTCGGGTTCGGCCGGCGGTGCCGGAGCTTCCGGCTCGTCACCGGGCCCCGGGGCCTCCGCCGACTCGGCCTCCGGGGCCGGCAGATGGGCGGCCGCGGTGAGCGCCGAATACGAGGTGCGGCGCCAGTGTTCGTCGATCTCACGATCGAAGGTGGCGACGGCCACCGCACCGGCCACGACCTCGGCCGGGGGCCGGTAGGCCGGTGGGTCGGCGGCGGGATCGGCGGCGGTCACCGAGATCGACTCACCCGCGCCGGCCGCCCAGTCCCGCAGCCGATCGACCACCGCGGCGTCCTCGGCGACCACGGCCCGCGCGCTCGGTTGCGCCGCCCCGGGCGCCCGGCCGAACAGCAGACGGTGCAGCGGTGCGGCCGCGGTGCCGAACGAGGGCGCCCACCAGGCGACCACCTGACAGCACGCCCGGGTCAGGGCGACGTAGCACAGGCGCAGCTCCTCGCCCGCGGATTCGCGGTCGGCGCGTTCCTTGCGCGCCGTATACCCGGGGGCGTCCGGCCCGCCGATATCCAGCACCCGCACGCCGTCCTCGTGCATCAGCAGGGTGGCGGGTTTGGGGTCGGCGGAACTGTCCCAGGCGAAAGGTAGATAGACGACCGGGAACTCGAGCCCTTTACTGGCATGCACGGTCGCGATCTGCACGGCCGCGATATCCCGGTCGAGCCTGCGGCTGCGGCCCGGCACCGACCCCGACGCGGGATCGCGCACCCGGTCGGCCAGCCATCGGGTCAGCGCGGTGAGACCGAGGCCCTCGGTCACCGAGATCTCGTCGAGCAGCTGGGCGAGATGCCGGATATCGGTGAGCCGGCGTTCGCCGTGTTCGACAGCGAGCAACCGCGGCGCCAGCCGGGTACCGGTGGCCAGTTCGTCGAACACGGCCGCGAACCCGGCCCGGGCGAACAACCGGGCCGCGTCCCGCAGTTCGGCACTGACCCGGCCCACCAGATCCGCTCCCCCCGTGTCGATCTCGGCGGCGGTGTACCCGAACAGCGGGGTGAGCGCGGCCAGCCGGACCCGGTCGGCGCGATGCGGCTGTTCCAGCGCGCGCAACACCCACAGCCAGTCGGTGGCACTGCGGGTCGCGAAAACACTGCTGCCGCCGGCCAGGACCACCGGGACACCGGCACGTTCGAGCGCGGCCCGCACCACCTCGAGCTGAGTGTGGGTACGGACCAGCACCGCAATATCACCGGGGCCCACCGCCCGTTCCCAGGTGTCGCCGGCCGCGGCGTCCGGTACCGACCGCCGCATCCGCGTGCCCGGCGAATCCGTCACGACCGTCCCGGACTCGAGAAGGGCGACGATATCGGCCGCCACATCGGCCGCGACCCGGGCCCGCTGCCGGTGGATGTTCGGGAACCCGGAGGCGCCGCGCGGCCCGGCGCCGGTCCGTGGCAGGCACCGCAGTCGCAGTGGGGTGGTCAATTCGGCGGGGCCGCGCAACCGGCTCCACGGCTGGGTGGGCGTGATGGCGGGCACCACGATCTCGTCGTGGCCCAGAGCCGCTCCGCCCAGCAGATGTTCGAGTGCGGCGAGCAGCCCCGCGTCGCTGCGCCGGTTGGTGGTGAGATCGCGGCGTGCGGTGGCATGGCCGACCGCGTCCAGATAGCTCAGCACCTCGGCGCCCCGGAATGCGTAGATCGCCTGTTTCGGGTCGCCCACCAGCACCAGCGGGTGGTGGCCGTGGAAGGCCCGGCGCAGGATCTCCCACTGCAGCGGATCGGTGTCCTGGAATTCGTCGACGAGCACCACCTGATACCGGTCCCGGATACGCCGGCACGCGGCCGGGCCGCGGTCCGGGTCGGCGAGGATTTCGCGCAGCAACCCCAGCAGATCATCGAAGTCCCGCAACCCCGCGAGCCGTTTCCGGCGTTCGGTTTCCGCGCGGACCGCGGCCGCGAAGGCGACCCGCTGCGCCGAGGCCTCATCGGTATCGGGCGCGAGCCGGGCCTGCCGGTCGCGCACCGCCGCGAAGGCGAACCGCTGGGCCTGTGCCACCGAGAACGGCGCCGCGGTCCGGGCGAAGCGGCTCAGGTACAGATCGTCGACGACGGTGCGGATGAGGTCGTCGGCCTCCTCCACCAGGCGCGCTCCGGGCTCGAGATCACCGGCCAGCCCGAGTTCGGCCAGCATGCGCTGGCAGAAGCTGTGAGTGGTGGCGATGATCCCGGCATCGAAATCCGAGAGCGCGGCGCGCAACCGGTCCCGGCGCGCGCAAACCTCCTCGGGGGCCGCGTCGGCCAGATGACGGATCAATTCGTCGGAGGCGGTCCGGGCCGCGTCGGGGTCGGCCAGCGCGGCGGCGACGGCGACGAACCGGTCGCGGGCGCGCATCCGCAGTTCCTGGGTTGCCGCGCGGCTGAAGGTGACCAGCAGCAACCGTGAGATGTCCACGCCGGCCTCGGCGACATAGCGGACGGCGAGTCCGACGATGGCATAGGTCTTGCCGGTACCGGCACTCGCCTCGAGGACGGTGGTGCCCTGCGGCAGCGGGCCGCAGAGCTCGAACGCATTGCCGGGTTCGGCCGGTGGGGCGGGCGCGGTCGTGGTCACTGCTGCTCCGTCCTGCGGCGCCGGGCGGCTTCGGCGGTCACGGGGCCCCCTGTTGTTCGGCGCGCAGCAGCGGCACCCACAGGCGGCGGGCGATCGATCCGAAACGAGTGGTCTCGATCGGCTCCCCGGCCGGCGCGGGGGCGGCGGTGAGGTCGCCCAGATCGGGCGCCGGGCCCCATACGTACCGCAGATTCCGATCGGTGTGCTCGGCGAAATCCCTGGTCTTGTCCCCGCCGCCGAACTCGCGGTCGGCGGCGGCGATCGCCTCTTCCGGAGACAGCCGCCGGTACCGCGCCTCGGCGTAGGCCGCGGTGGTGGCAGTGGAGATGGGCAACGGTTCGGTGAGACCGGTATCGCGCAGCGCGACCAGGGTGCGCAGCATCGTCGTCGCCTCGGCCACGCCGGGAGCGGTGAGTTCGGCCCGCCAGGCCGGGGTCGGGTAGCGGCCCCGGCCGGTCACCGCCGCCCGCCACGACCGATTCTCGGTGACCGCCAGCGCCAGCAGCGATACCCACGCCGCGAGCCGGTGTTTGGGCGCGACCCGCGAATACGTGGTGCGCACCAGCAGTTCCCCGCGCACCTCGGCGACCGTGCCGGTGAGGCGGCGCCCGTCGCCGAGGTCGAACGAGATATCGATATCGCGCGGCGGTTGTGTGTAGTCGGGACCGGCGGCACGGACCAGGGTTTCGACGGTACGTTCCACATCGTTCAGTACGGCCCGGCCGAGTTCGGCGGGCGGCAGGATCCCACGCCGCCATTCCGCGGCCCGCAGTTCGGCCGGGTCGGCGCCGGCCAGCCGCGCGGCGAGCATCCGCTCGCCCAGCGCCCAGGTATCGAGTCCGCCGAACTCGATGGGCAACCGGTCGTCGATATCGTCGTCCTGGTCGGGGACCCGTACACCGAGCCGCTGCCACAGGAACCCGCGCACGGGATGTTCCAGGAAGGAGATCAGCTCGGCCAGCCCGATCTCGGTGGTCTCGGCACCGGGCAGGGTGCGGGTGAGCAGTTCCGGTGGCGCGATGGGTGGCGCGCCCATCGCCCGGGCACCCGCGAAAGCGACGCTGTCGAAACTGAACGGCCGCCCGGCGGCGAAATTGCGGGGATCGTGCGCCTGTAGCGGGTGGCGGGTGAGCACCCCGGCCATCCCCGTGGCACCGACATGGGCACGCAGCACATCGAGAAGTTCGGCGATCGGCACGGCCGGCGGCCGGTGGGCGCCGGTGACGGGATCGGCGCCGGTGTGTACGACCACCAAGGTGTCTCGGGCAGCGGTGATCGCGTCCAGCAGCGACTGCCGGTCTTCGGAGCGCAGATCGCGTTCGCCGAGTAGGGGTTCACGGGCCGGCACCTCGTCACCGTCCACTCCCGCCCCGCGCGGGAAGATCTCGTCGTCCACGCCCAGCAGCACCACGACCCGGTGCGGCACCGATCGCATCGGGGACAGGCCGCACACGGTGAGCTCGCCGGTGCGGAAGTTGGACCGGGCCGGGGCGGAGGCGAGGCGATCGTGCAGCAGACCGGTGAGATCGGCCGGCCGCAGCTCGATATCGCCGGCGTGGGCGGTGGCCGCCGCCAGCTCCCGGCGCGCCTCGGTACGGATCCACGCCTGCGACTCCGGCACATCGGTCAGCAGATCCAGGGCCCGGTCCAGCACCGCGGTCCACTGCGCCGCGGGTGCGGGGCCCTGCAGATCCCGCAATACCGAAGCCAGCCGGTCGACATATTCGGCGAACCGGCCGGCCAGGTCGATATCGTTGCTGTCCACATCGTCGAGCGGCAGAACCCGGTCCAGCCAGCTCCCGGAGGTCTCGTCGGCGGTGACCCCGAGCAGGATACGGTCCACCGCCGCGTTCACCGTGTTCTGCTCGAAATCACCGAGACCGAAGGCCTGCCGCTGCCGCCGGCCGAGACCCCACCGGGCACCGGCCTCGACCGCCCACTCCCGCAGCCGCTCGATATCGTCGTCGTCGAAACCGCAGGCGCGGCGCACCGGTTCACCAGCGGCCAGATCCAGCACCTCGGTGACGGTGACCCGGCTGCGGGCCAGTTCCAGCAATGTCGCCACCACGCCGAGCAGCGGGTTGGTGACCGCCCGGCCGCGGTCGGCGAGGCGCACCCGCAACCGATGGCCCGGATGTCCGGAATCGACACGGGTCTCCGTGCCCACCGGACCCGGATGCCCGAACGCGGCGCGCAGCAGCGGGGCGAATGTCTCGACCTCCGGGCACATGATCAGCACATCGCGCGGTTCGAGGGCCGGGTCGGCGGCGAAGAGACCGAGCAGGCACTCCCGAAGTACCTCCACCTGCCGGACCGGGCCGTGGCACGCGTGCACCTGCACGCTCCCGTCGGCCCCGCATTCCCCGGCGCCGGGCGGCCAGCGGTCGTCACGGATGTGCCGCTGAACCTGTTGCAGCAGGGTCGCGGGCGGCTCGCCCCGGCCGGGAGCGTCGTCCGCGGGCGCTGCCGGGGCACCGGCTCGGCCTTGCGGGCCCGCCGGATGCGGATAGCGCACGTCGGTGGCGGCCGCGGGCAGGCGCAGCTGGAGTTCCCGGATGTCCCGGCCCAGGCCTGCCAGCAGCGGGTGCCGCACCCGGGTAACCGAATCATCGTGCGCCCGTTGCGGTTGCGGATCGGTGCCGGCCAGCGCGTCCCACATGGCCGGGCTGGGATGTGCCAGCCACAGATGTAGCTCGCGGTGCTCGGCCACGGCGGTGAGCACCGCCAGGTGCGCGGCGGGCAGCCGGATCGCGCCGAAGACCGACAGCCGCGGTGGTAGATCCACCGCCTCCGGATCGGCCCGCAATCGCGCGCAGGTGGTGTGCAGGCGTTCGGCCGGATCGGGCGCGCCGACCGCCTCGCGCAGCCGCCGCCACAGCGCCGGTTGCCAGCTCAGGTCCTCCGGCAGTGGCCGGCCGGTGCCGTCGGTATCGTCGCCGCGTGACCATTCGGCGAGCAGGGTCGGGCGCTGCACCGTGTAGCTCTCGAACAGCGCGGCCAGCCGGGCGGCGGTCGCGTACCGGCGGCCGCGCCGGTGCTCGGGACCGGTGGGCACGGCTGCGGCTCCGGCAGACGCCGCCTCACCGGCCTCCAGCCCGAGATGGCGGGCGAGTACCGCGCACCACGGCTCGCGCACCGATTCGTCGATCACGCGCAGCAGCGTCCAGACCACCCGGTCGGGCGACCACGGGTCCTCATGCGGGGCGAAACCGCTGATCGCGGCGGAAATCTCCTCGACCAGTGCAGCCGGGGAGGGGAATCGGATATTGGCGGCGACACCGTCACCGGAGGCCACCGAAGCGCCCAGCACGCCCGAGAGTTGCTGCGTCAGCCAGCGTTCCACACCCTTGGCGGGCACCGCGACCACCTCGGCGGCGAACGGATCGGGCAGCGGCTCGGCGAGCAGCCCGGCCAGCGCGGCGACCAGCGCATCCGCGCGTTCGGCACGGTGGATGTGCAGCGCCATCTCCGCCCTTCCGCTCGGTCCGATCACCATCCTTCGTCACGTCCACACTGCTCGGGCGGGCGTATCGTCCACCTGTTTATACGCCCGCTGTCCGACATCGCTCGCCGAGACCCCACGACAGAGCGGACAACCCCGGACAGGGAATCATCCCCCGAATGCCCCTGGCGCCAACGGCTTCTACCGGATATCGACCGTGGGCGCACAGTGATTTAGCGCACATGAGTCACCGACACGCGGTCGTATGGCCGCGATCTCGCGGACGCACTGTGTCACAGTGCAACTCCGGGAGGAACGGTTACCGCACGAAAGGCTGGTTCGCGTCGATGAAAGCGCTGGTTGTGCCCTTGATTCCGAAGGACGGATTCACTGTCCGCCGGTCCGGTGACCGGTGGGAGCTCGTCAACTCCCGGCACTACGGACGCACCGTCGTACTGCACTCGTGGCCGCGCGCGGAACACACCGAAGCATTCGAACATTGCTATCGCCTCAACGGCCGAACCGCGGCGGCGCTGAAGGCCACTGCGCGGGTCCGCTAGCGATACGGGGAAAACGTGCGCGCGGAGCGCCGATATGACAAGGTGTTTCCTCGTGCGTTACCCCCTGCTCACCGGTGCGGCTCCCCGCGTGGCCGCACCCGCCACTGTCCTGGCCGCCGCCGCGATCCTGTTCGCCGGTGTGCCCTCCGGCCTGCCCTCGGCCGATGCCGTACCGCACGCCCATACCCAGGGTTGCGCGAACGGCTTCGACTGCGATATGGCCGCCCGTATCGAATCCGTGAACTCGTATCTGAACTCCCGCCCCGGCGTGACCGGCTATGTCGTGCGTGACCGCCAGACCGGCGCGGTCTATGCCAGCCCGCATGCCGAGGACATGGTGTTCACCGCATCCACCATCAAACTGGCCATCGCCTCGGATCTGCTCAACCGCGCCCGGGTCGGGGCCATCGCCCTGCCGCCGGAGGATCGTCAGCTCATGGAGCAGATGATGGCCACCTCCAACGACCAGGCCACCGATATCCTGTGGAACAAGTACTCCGGCCTCGACGGTCAGGCGTTCAACAATGCGTTCCGCGCGAACGGTATGACCAGCCTCCGGCCCGAGCCGTCGCCCAACGGGCGTCCGAACTGGGGTTTCCAGAAGACCACCGCGGCGGATCTGGACCGGCTCATGTCCAACGTGCTGGACCGGATGCACCCCGACGATCGCGGCTACCTGCTGGATCTGATGCGCCGGGTCGATTCCAACCAGCACTGGGGTGTATGGGGCGCCGGTTCGGCCATGCGGCCGGGCCTGAAGAACGGCTGGTCGGAGGAGCAGGGCGGCTGGGTGGTGAACTCGGTCGGTTTCGCCGGGCCGGGTGAGCGCTACACACTCGCGATCATGACCGCGATGAACGGGGAGGGCGGCTACCAGGAGGGCGCCGAAACCGATACGACGATCGCCGAAAAACTACTGGCGGGCCGCTGATCAGTTTCAACCCGATGCACTCCGGCCCCCGTCGCGTGACGGGGGCCGGAGTCGTTTCACTCCCCGATGTCTCAGCGGATCCGGCGCAGCCGCATCGGGGCGTCGTCACGCGGGAACGGGATGGTGGTGAAGCCCCACGGCATTCGATAGGTGTCCGGGAAGCTCCACTCGTAGTCTCGGACGAGCGCCGAGATGATCGTCTTGACCTCGAAGGTGCCGAAGTGCATCCCGATGCACTTGTGCGAACCGGCACCGAACGGCATCCAGGCGAGCCGGTGCGATTTGTCCTCGCGCCGTTCCTCGGAAAACCGCAACGGGTCGAAGACCTCGGGGTCGGTCCACAACTCTTCGAGTAGATGGTTCACCTGGTAACCCAGGTCCACCGGCGTTCCGGCGGGAATGTAGTGTCCGAGGATCTCGGTATCGCGGACCGCGCGGCGGACCATCCCGGGAACCGGCGGCATGAGGCGCAGACTCTCCTTCACCACGAGATCCAGCGTCCGCAACGTATCCAGGTCGGCGATCGTCGGAGACTGGTTGTCCAGGTCCAGCGCACGCACCTCCGCGCGCACCTTCTGCTGCCAATCCGGATGTTTGCCCAGGTAGTAGGCAACGGCCGTGGCGGTGGTCGTGGTCGTATCGTGGGCGGCCATGATCAGGAAGATCATATGGTTGACCACATCGGCGTCACTGAACACCGACCCGTCCTCGGCGCGCGCATGACACAGGCCGGAGAAGAAATCCGGGGCATCGCTGCGCCGTTTCTCCGGCAGCATCGCGGTGAAGTACTCCTCGAGCACGGCGCGGCCGCGCAACCCCGCGCGCCATTTCCCACCGGGCACGCTGTGGCGCATCAGGGCCAGCCCGGCATGGGTGCAGGCGACGAAGGCGTCGGTGAGGTCCTTGCGCCCGTCGCCGACCTCGATCGCCATGAAGGTCTCCCCCGCGATATCGAGCGCCAGCTCCTTGATCGCCGGGAACAGTTGCACGGTCCGGCTCGCATCCCTGCCCTCCGGTACCCAGCGGCCGATACTGGCGCGCACCACCGGTGTCAGCTCGGCGAGATGGGCCTCCAGACGTTCCCTGGTGAAGGCTTGCTGCATGATCCGGCGATGGAACATGTGCTCGTCGAATTCGAGCAGCAGCAACCCGCGGCGGAAGAAGGGCCCGATGAAGTAGTCCCAGCCCTGCCCGAAATCGCGACGGCGCCGGCCGACCACCTCGTCGATGGCTTCGGGCCCGGCGGCGAACACCCGGTCCATACCCATGGAACTGTTGATGTTCACCGGGCCGAAGCGGCGATACTTGTCCAGCAGTTCGGCCGGACCCCAGCGCATGTAGTGGAACGTGCGCCCCAGATATGGCAGGCCCGCGTCGCCGCGTACGGCCACGGTGTCGCTACCGCGCGGCGGAGTGGCCAGCGTCCGCTGCCGATCCGGCACTTTCAACAGCAGCCGGTCGACCATACTTCGGTGCGGGATCTCGATAAGTGCCGAATTCTCGGTATCGGTGCGCGCACGCGCGCGGTGCGCGGCGACACGGTCGACGGTGACCATGGCGAAACCTCCTGAGAGACAGCACCCATCGTATTGTCTTTGTTGCAACGACTCAGCCTATTCCACCGAATCGGTATCATCCGCCTTCCCGCCGAGACCCCCTCGCAATGGCTATCGTGGTGAGTTGCCGCACCACCGCGAGTGAACAACGGGCGTCTGACTGTGTCGTACCCGGGTAGTGCTACTACCGTGTGCGTTGTCAGGAATGATCACCAGGGCAACACCGGGCCCACCGCCGGCGAGGAGCGACCATGAGCACGCAACCTGTTGGGAACGGCCGGCACCGCGTCGTCGTCATCGGATCGGGTTTCGGCGGCCTGTTCGGCACCAAGCACCTCAAACGCGCCGATGTCGACATCACCCTCATCTCCAAAACCACCACTCATCTCTTCCAGCCGTTGCTCTACCAGGTCGCGACCGGCATCCTGTCGGTCGGCGAGATCGCGCCGGCGACCCGGCTCGTGCTACGCAAACAGAAGAACGCGCGGGTGCTGCTGGGCGAGGTCACCGAGATCGACCTGGAGAAACGCACCGTCACCTCGGTGCTGCTCGGCGAATCGACGGTGACCCCCTACGACAGCCTCATCGTGGCCACCGGGGCACAGCAGTCGTATTTCGGCAACGACCAGTTCGCCACCTTCGCGCCGGGTATGAAGACCATCGACGACGCCCTGGAACTGCGCGGTCGCATCCTGGGTTCGTTCGAACAGGCCGAGGTGGCCCAGACTCAGGAGGAGCGCGATCGGCTGCTCACCTTCGTGGTGGTGGGCGCCGGGCCGACCGGGGTCGAACTGGCCGGGCAGATCGCCGAACTCGCCGACCGCACGCTGGAGGGCACCTTCCACAACATCGATCCCCGCGACGCCCGGGTGATCCTGGTCGAGGGCGCGGGCGCGGTGCTGGGCCCGATGGGACCGAAACTCGGCGGCAAGGCGCAGCGGCGCCTGGAATCCATGGGCGTGGAGATCCAATTGAACGCCCTGGTCACCGACGTGGACGCGCATGGGGTCACGGTGAAGGACTCCGACGGCACCAGCCGCCGCATCGAATCGGCCTGCAAGGTCTGGTCGGCCGGGGTGCAGGCCAGCCCGCTGGGCAAGATGGTCGCCGACCAGTCCGATGGTACCGAGGTCGACCGGGCCGGGCGGGTTGTGGTGGAACCCGACCTCACCGTCAAGGGGCATCCGAACGTCTTCGTCGTCGGCGATCTGATGTCGGTGCCGGGCGTACCGGGCCAGGCCCAGGGCGCCATCCAGGGCGCCACCTACGCCGCGAAACAGATCAGGGCGGAGCTGGCGGGTAAGCAGACGGCGCAGGAACGGAAGCCGTTCTCCTATTTCAACAAGGGCAGTATGGCGACCATCTCGCGGTTCAGCGCCGTCTGCCAGGTGGGCAAGCTGGAATTCGGTGGGTTCATCGCCTGGCTGGCCTGGCTCGGCCTGCACCTGTACTACCTGGTCGGCTACCGCAGCCGGATCACCACGATCTTCCAGTGGTTCGTCACCTTCCTCGGACGCACCCGCGGCCAGATGGCGGCGACCGAGCAGTGGATCTTCGCCCGCCTGGCACTGGAGGCGGTGTACGGCGACAGCGAAGAAGGCGAGGAGATCGTCCGCGGCGCGGCGGGTCGCCGCCCGCCGGCGCCTGCCCCCGGGACGCCGGCCGTCACTGCCGAAGCCGTCGATACCGGCCTGCCCGAAAAACCGGGCGGCGATCGCAAAGTCGGCTGAACCGGCTCACCTCCCCGATCCAGCGCCCTTTCGGAGCTAATATCTGGCAACAGATCACTCCACAGAGAGGGGCACATGGGTAAGCACAGGACAACGGTCCGGTCCCGGCGTGTCGCCGGATCGGTCGTCGCGGCGGGCGCCGTCCCGCTCATCGCGGCATTGATCGGCGCCGGGACGGCCCACGCCGATGTTCTCCCCGTTCCGCTCGCGCCACCCACTGTTCCCGCGGCACTGCCGGCGCTCCCCGCCCTGCCGACGCTACCGCCCGGCCTGCCCCCGCCCGCACCGGATCCGGCCGTGGATCCGTTCGGAGCGGCCCGGGAGGCCACCCGGGCCGCCGCCCGGTCGGTGACCGATGCCGTCACCGCGGCAACCACGCAGTTCATCCACCCGGCCCCCGGAGCACTACTGTCCGCGGCACCCATACCGGCGGCGCCTCCTGGATTCGCGTCCACGCCCGAGGACCGTTACCCGGCCGCCGGGGAGGCATCGGGCACCGCCGGGGCGGCTGCGCCGATCGAAGAGGCGCCTCCCGGCACGCCGGCGGTCGGCGACCTCGAGCCGAGCCTGCCGTTCGATACACGAGATCTCGATGCCGGTGCCGCACAGGCCCAGGAGCAGCTGGCGGCATTCCTGGACTCGTCCGGCATCGAACGCGGCCGGGCGGATCGGGTCGCAGCCCAGGCCATGAGCTCGGGCCTGATCGGCGCCGGGATCGGCGCCGCGGTCGCGGCACCGGTGGCTGTACCGTTCGCGATGCTCGGCGCCGCCGCGGGTTTCGTGGTCGGACTCCCCTTCCTCCCGACCGGACTCGTCGTCGGGCCCGTCCTCGGCGCGACCATCGCCTACGGGGTGATCACGGTGCCGGCCGTGATCGCCGGAGCGGCGCTGGGCGCCGCGTACGGGGCTACCGACGGTTTCACCACGCAACCGTTCGGTCCGCTGCCACCGCTGTAACCCGCGCCCCCATCGGACGCCCGAACTCACACAGCCCCGCAGGTTGCCGCAGGGACGGCACATCGCCGCACCTCGGTGTGCTCCCGGCCGAGCCGGATGGCAGAACGGTGCACGCCGGCGAACAGCTGGCCAACCACCACGCCACTACCTGGACGACCACGACTACCTGTTGTTGTAAGACGACTGAACAGGCCGAACCCATCCGCGCCCCGCCCCGGAACGAATGTCTGGCAAACCGACAATTTCCGGAGAAAGGCGACAATGGGTAAGCACAGGGCAACCGGTCCGTCCCGGCGTGCTGCCGGATCGGTCGTCGCGGCGGGTGCGATCCCGCTCATCGCGACACTGATCGGTGCCGGCACCGCCAATGCCGAGGTACTCCCCGCTCCACCCGCGTCATCCCCGATTCCCGCCGCGCTACCGGCGCCGACCGCCACGGTGGACCCGTTCGGCGCGGCCACCGCCACCGTGCACGAGGCGGCACGGGTAGCGGTCCGGTCGGCCACCGATACGATCACCGCGGCCGCGGCCCCGTTCACCCATGCCGCGCCCGCGGTCGCCCCGGTCCTGCGGCCGGCCGTGATCGCGGACCCGGTCGCCCCGGCGCTCGCCCCCGCGACGCGGCCGGTACCGAATCACGCCTACCTCGCACCCCAGGGTGAACTGCACGCACCCCAGCCGGTCACGCCGGTCGCGCCGATCGAGGCACCGCCGGGCAGACTGCGTATCGGCAACGTCGAAATGGACGCACCGTTCGATGTGCGCGATATCAACATCGGCGCCGCGCAGACCGAGGCCGAGCTGGCGACCTTCCTGGATTCGGTCGGCGTCGAACGCAGCCGCTCGGACAAGATCGCCGCACAGACCTTGGGTTCGGCGGCCATCGGCGCCTCGGTCGCCAATACGCTGGCCTCCCCTCTCGCCGGCACCTCGGCCATGGTCGGCGCGGTCGCCGGCTTCATCTCCGGCATCCCGTTCCTCCCGATCGGGCTCGTCATCGGCCCGGTCCTGGGCGCGGCCATCGGTTACGCGGTGATCGCCGGACCGGCGGCGGCCGCCGGTGCGGCCATCGGAGGAGCGATCGGCGCGGCGGACGGTTTCGCCGCCGCCCCGTACGGCACCCCGCCGGCGCTGTGATCGAGGGTGGCCGGCGGTCCACCGGCCGCCGGCCACCTTTACCGTTCGTCGGCCGGACGTGCCCTTCGGCCCACCGCGAAGGCGATCGTACCCATCACCAACAGCGCCCCGGCGGCGACCGCGATGGACACGTGCGCGCCGGTGACGAAAGCCTCCCGCGCGGCGGCCGTGCGGCCGGGATCGTCCGCATGGCGCTGGATCGTCTCACCCAGGGTCGACGCGAACTCACCGCCGGCGCGGAAGACGAGCGCCGCGAGGGAGCCCAACAGGGCCAGACCCAGTGCGTTGCCGAGTTCGAAACTTGTTTCGGAGATACCGACCGCCGAGCCTGCCCGTTCCGACGGGACAGAGGCCACCGACACCTCCGAGACCAGCGTGAACACGATTCCGTATCCGATACCGGCGAGCGCCGACCCGGCCACGTACCAGCCCACGCCCCCGTCTGCGCCGATGCCGAGCACCAGCAGATTGCCGAGTGCGGCCGTCACCAGTGCCGTGACGAACGCCACCCGCACACCGAGCAGCCGGGCAACCCTCGATCCGCTCACCGAGAAGATGAACACGGTGATCGCCATGGGGATGCCGAGCACGGCCGCCTGCAGCGGGTCTCGCCCGGTCACCGACTGCAACCAGACACTGCTCAGATAACTGAGCCCGGCCAGCGACATCATCGCGGTGGTACTCGATCCGATGGCGACCGAGAACCGGGCCCTGGTGAACAGCGACAGATCGACCAGAGGGTGGGCCAGTCGCCGCTGCCGGCGTACGAACAAGGTGAGCACCGCCACACCGAGGAACCCACTGGCGAAGGCCACGACATCGGGTCCGTACTCGGCGATGTGCTTCACCGCGTACACCGCCGGCAGGATGCCGCCGATGGACAGTGCCACGCTGGGCAGATCGAGCGGTCCCAGCGCTGCGGCCCGGTGCTCGGGCAGCAGCAGCGGGGCGAACACGAGCAGCACCAGCAGGACCGGCACATTGATCAGGAAGACCGACCCCCACGAGAAATGGTGCAGCAGGACACCGCCGATGATCGGCCCGACGGCCGAGCCCCCGGCGAAGAACGCCGTCCAGATTCCGATCGCCGTCGAACGTCGCCGCTCGTCCGGGAAAAGATCCGAGATCAACGCCAGGCTCGACGGGAGCAGAGTGGCCCCGCCGATCCCCATCAGCGCGCGGGCCGCGATCAGCACCGCCGCGCTGGGCGAGAACGCCGCGAGCACCGAGGCGGTGCCGAACACGGTGGCGCCGGCGAGCAGGAGGGTACGGCGGCCGATCCGGTCACCCAGATTGCCCATGGTGATGAGCAGACCCGCGATCAGGAACCCGTAGATATCGAGAATCCACAACTGCTGGGCGGCGGTCGGATCGAGGGCGGCGGTGAGGGTCGGCAACGCCAGGAACAACACAGACATATCCATGGACACCAGCAGCACCGGCAGCAGGAGTACGGCCAGACCGAACCACGCACGCCGCCCGCCGCTCGTACCCGGTGCGGCCCGCGCCGCCTCCACATTCGTCATCCGCGTTCCTTCCGGGTCGTCGGTTCACCCAGTCGTAACACGCGTGACCGGGGCGGCTGTTCCGGGGCGCGGCGGCGAGCCGCGATGATCCCCGCCACCACCCCGGCGTACGCGGCATGCGCCTGCCGTGTTTCGATCCGACGATGAGCGCCGATATCGCCATCTGCGGGCTCGGGCCGGCCGGGCGCGCGCTCGCCCACCGCTGCCTGGTCCGCGGTATGACCGTACTCGCCGTGGACCCGAATCCGCGGCGGGTCTGGCGGGCGACCTACGCCGCCTGGTCCGACGAACTTCCCGCCTGGCTCGACGGCTCCGTCGTCGCGGCCACCGTCGCGCGACCGCGCGCCCACGGCCTGCGCGAGCACAGCATCTCGCGCGCGTATTCCGTACTGGACACCGCCCTGCTGCAGCAATCCCTGGACCTCACCGGCGCCACGGTGGTGTCGGGGCGGGCGGTGACTCTGGGCCGGCGCACGGTGGCACTCGACAGCGGCCGGGTCCTACGCGCCGGCCGGGTTGTCGACGCGCGCGGGTTGCGGCGCCGACCGGGCCGTGCCGAGCAGACCGCCTATGGCCTGAAACTGACTCGCGACGCCACATCGGAGCCCGCGCTGTTCATGGACTGGCGTCCGGACAACGGCGCCGAACCGGACGCTGCCCCTTCGTTCCTCTACGCGGTGCCGCTGGGTGCCGAGGCCGTGCTGTACGAGGAGACCTGCCTGGTGGGCGCTCCCGCTCTCACCCAGGACGAACTCGCGCGCCGACTGCGCCATCGGCTACGGGCGCGACACATAGCGACGGTGGGCGATGAACCGGTCGAGCGGGTACGCTTCCCGGTCGCCGGCGGCAAACCCGGAGCCGGGCGCTTCGGCGCGGCGGGCGGGTACCTTCATCCCGCTACCGGCTACAGCGTCGCGGCCGCACTGTCGGCCGCCGAATCCGTCGCCGCCGGCGGCTCGGGGTGGCCCGCCGCGGCGCGCGCGGCCCACCGGCTCCGGCAGGCCGGGCTACGGGCGTTGCTGGCGCTGCCACCGTCCGATATCCCGCGCTTCTTCGACGCCTTCTTCGACCTCGATATCGAATTGCAACGCGCCTATCTCTCCCGGCGCGACGACCCGATAGGCACACTCACCGCCATGTCCGGGCTCTTTTTCGGCCTTCCCGGCTCGGTGCGGGCCCGGCTCACGGCGGCGACACTCGGGTGGGGAACGACCTCGCACCGGGGGTCCGGTTCGGTCATCATGGAGTGATGCGGTCAATCTGGAAAGGCTCGATCGCGTTCGGGCTGGTGAATGTCCCCGTGAAGGTCTACACCGCCACAGAGGATCACGACATCAAATTCCATCAGGTCCACGCCGTGGACGGCGGCCGGATCAAATACGACCGCGTGTGCACGATATGCGGAAAATCGGTCGCATTCGCCGATATCGATAAACAATACGAAGCACCGGAAGGGGAGAAAGTCGTCCTCACCGATGACGATTTCGCCAAATTGCCGGTGGCCGAGAAACACGAGATCCCGGTTCTGCAGTTCGTGCCGTCGGATCAGATCGATCCCATCCTGTACGACAAGACCTACTACCTCGAACCGGATTCGAACACCCCTAAGGCCTACGTGCTGCTCGCCGCCACCCTCGAACGTATCGACCGGACCGCGCTTGTGCACTTCACCCTGCGCCAGAAGACCAGGCTCGCGGCCATGCGGGTACGGGACGGCATGCTGGTGCTGCAGACGCTGCTGTGGCCCGACGAGGTACGCGCGGTCTCCTTCGAATCGCTGGAAGAAGCCGGCACTCCGCGGCCCCAGGAGATCAAGATGGCCGAGACGCTGGTCGAGTCCATGTCCGACGATTTCGACCCCGACCAGTACACCGATGAATACCAGGTCGAGTTGCAGCGCCTACTGGACGAGGCCGTCGCCAGCGGCGAAGGGAAGGCGCCCGAACGTCGCGAGGCGGCCGCGGCGGAATCCGACGCCGAGGTCGTCGATCTGGTAGCCGCGTTGCAGCGCAGCCTGGAGGCCAGCGGCGCCGGCGGAGGCACGGAAACCGCGGCCCCGAAGAAAGCGCGGAAGTCGCAGCCCAGAAAATCGCAACCCCGCAAAACCGCGGAGCCGAAGGCCCGGAAAACCGCACCGAAGCGAACCCGCAAGGGCGCGTGATTCGGATCAGACCGCTTGGATGAACCAGTCGAGACGCCCCTCGGGGCCCACGCTGGTGTGGTGAAAGTGGAATCCGAGCCGGTGGGCCAGCGCCATCGCCGCGCGGTTGTCCGGGTCTATCCGCAGTACCGCCTCGTCGGCCAGATCGTGGCGGGCCAGATATCGGCACGCCAGTACGACACTGCGGCCGGCGACACCTCGGCCCCGCCACGGCGCGTAGATGCCGAAGGCGATATCCGCCTGGCGTTTCGCGAGGAATTCCTGTTCCACCGCCAGATCCAGGGTCCCTGCCAGCGCTCGGGTCACCGCGTCCACCACGCCGAAGGTTTTACACGGGCCGTCCTGCGCCCATTGGCCGGCGCAGCGTTCGAAATCGACCACGACATTCGGGGTGCCGGGCCCCGGGGCGCGACGCATAGGTTTCCGATCCTGAGCAGCCAGATGCGCGGCGGCATCGGCCACCTCGATCGGCCGTAGCCCGATCACCCCATCCGATATCAGCACGCGATCATGATCTGCACATCCCACCACGTTCGACAAGCCTCGGCTACGGCGCGCCGCGAACGAAAACCCAGGTAGCGCATATTGTGACGACCAGCCCATAGTGCTCGGCAACCCATTCGCCGGACACGCCCGGCGGATATCGCCGCAGTTGGCCGCCGGAGGCATACTCGGCCTATGACCGCACACGAAGACGATCCGCACCGGCTCGTATCCGCTGCCGTCGTAGTGGGTGTGGACGGTACTCCCGCCGCGCATTCGGCCGTCCGCTGGGGAGCGACGGTCGCGGCCCGGCGCGGCCGTCGCCTGATCCTCGCCTACGGAATGAATTCGACCCCGGCCAAGACCTGGCTGGTCGCTTACCAGCCCATGGTCGACGAAGCCGTACAGACGCTGAAGACCCACGGCGAGCAGGTATTGGCGACCGCCACCCAGGTGGCCCGGGAGGCCGCGCCCGGGGTGGAGGCCGACACCCTGCTCTCCGAGCAGAGCGCCGCGAAGATGCTGACCGGACTGTCCGAATCCGCGCATATGGTGGTCCTCGGCTCGGCGCGCGGGGGCGCGGTCTCGCACCTGGGATCGACGATCCTTGCGGTCGCCGCGCACGGCTGCGGCACGATTGTCGCGATTCGCGAGAACGGGGAGGAGATCACCAGCGGCCCGGTGGTCGTCGGTGTCGACGGCAGCCCGGTCAGCGACACCGCGGTCGCCGCCGCGTTCGCCGAAGCCGCCGAACGCGAAACCGATCTGGTCGCTGTCCACACCTGGAGCGATCTGACCTTCACCGAATTCGCGAGCACCGATTTGATCGAGATACCGGCCGAGGATCTGCAGACCGCCGAACAGGCCGTGCTGGCCGAACGGCTGGCGGGCTGGCAGCAGCGCTATCCCGAAGTCACCGTGCGGCGCGAGGTATATCCCTCCACGCCGGCACAGCATCTGCGCGAATGGTCCGAACGCGCGCAGCTCGTCGTGGTCGGCAGCCGGGGGCGTGGCGGATTCCGCGGACTGCTGCTCGGTTCGACCAGTCAGTCGCTCATCCAGCACTCCGCGTGCCCGGTCATGATCACCCGGCCGGCCTGAGGCGCTATCACCGGGCCGGGGAGAGCGTAGACGCGGTCAGCCCGTCAGTTCCGACAGCAGTGCGCGGGTGCGGCGCGCCTCCGCTCCGCCGGCGAAGACGGAGGCGACGAATTCGGTGGCTCCCGCGTCGAAGACGTCGCGTATACGGGCCGCGACCTGCTTCTCGGATCCGATGATCGCCAGATCCGCGGGTCCGGCCGCCCCTTCGCGGTCCATCATCGCCCGATACGACGGCAGGGTGCCGTAGGCCGCGAAGGTGGTGGCCGCTCGTTCGCGGGCGCTGTCGACATCATCGGTCACCAGCACGGGAAGCGAGCAGACGATACGGGCCGGCGGCCGGTCCGCTTCGGCGGCGGCGGCGCCGATCGTCGGCGCGATATGGTCGCGAATGGTGGCCGGGCCGGTCATCCACAGCACGGTGCCGTCGGCACGACGGCCCGCCAGCCGCAGCATCTGGGTACCGAGAGCGGCGAGCAGTACCGGAATCCGGCCCTCGTCCGGAATCCCGAGTTCCAGATTGCCGCTCAGCGTTTCCCCCTTGTACGACACCGGCCGCCGTTCCAGTAGCGGTCCCAGCACGGCGAGATACTCGCGCATATGACGAGCCGGCCGCTCGAACCCGTACCCGTACATGTTCTCGACGACCACCTGGTGCGATAGGCCGATACCCAGGGTGAGCCGGTCCGGGCCCACCGCGAGCGCCGTGGTCCGCGCCTGCTGGGCCAGCGCACCGGGATGGCGCGGGTAGGTGGGCACCACCGCGGTACCGAGTTCGATATCGGGCACCTGACTACCGGCGACCGCGAGCGCGGTGAGCGCGTCGACGCCGAAGATATGCGAGAGCCAGGCCGAGGTGAACCCCTCCTCGGCGACCCGGCCGAGATCGTCGGCGAGCAGGCGCAGCGCGTCGGCTCCGGACCGTTCACTGAGCAGAATGCCGATACGCACGGTGTGCCTCCTCGTCGAGTGGTCGGGTCGGATCTCCGGACAGAGCCTGCGACTCCTCCGGCCGTCGAGCCTACCTCCGCGCCCTGCGGATTCCGCACGTCACGACGTCGCGCCGACGCGCCCGCGACATACTCGACCGGCGCCCCGCAGCGGGGCATGCTGGGAGAATGGACGAGTTTGCGAGTTGGCGGTCGAGCGGAGCGCGTTTCACCCATCGCGGACACCAGATCTTCTGGCGCGCGGGCGGTACCGGATCGTCCGGGACCCTACTGTGCCTACACGGTTTTCCCACCGCCTCCTGGGACTGGCACGCCGTGTGGCCGGAGTTGTGCGAGCAGTTCGAGCGGGTTCTCGCCCCGGATCTGATCGGTTTCGGCTGGTCGGCCAAACCACAACACTATGACTACACAATCGCCGACCAGGCCGATCTGGCCGAACAGCTGCTGCGGGAACAAGGTGTGCAGGGATTCCACATCCTGGCCCACGACTACGGCGATACGGTGGCCCAGGAAATGCTGGCCCGCGACGCCGAACGCCGGGCGGCCGGCGACCGGTCCCTGGTGATCGAATCGGTCTGCCTGCTCAACGGCGGCCTTTTCCCCGAGGCCCATCGGCCCCGGCCCATCCAGAACCTGCTCGCGAGCCCGCTGGGACCCCTGGTCGGCCGGTTCGGTAACGAGAAGACCTTCGCCCACAGCCTGGGCGCGGTGTTCGCCGCCGAGTCGCGGCCGGACGAGGAGCAGATGCACCAGTTCTGGATGCTGTGGTGCAGTAAGCACGGGAAGCGCAACGGCCACAAACTCATGGGCTATATGGCCGAGCGGCGCGCCCACCGGCAGCGCTGGGTCGGCGCGCTGATCCGCCCGCAGGTGCCGGTCCGGCTGATCGACGGCCTGCGCGACCCGGTGTCGGGCGCGCGTATGGTGCGCCGGTACCGCCAGCTGGTCGCCGAGCCCGATGTGGTGGAACTGCCCGAGGTGGGGCACTACCCGCAGCTCGAGGCGCCGACCGAGACCCTACGCGCCTTCCGCGAGTTCCTCGCGTCTCGCGTAGGGTAGCCCGGGCTCTGTGCCCGGAAAGGTCCCGCAGGCGCAGCCGGGCATCTCCACGCAGGCGGGATCGACCGGTCGAAATGCTTGCGCCGCAACCGTTGCGCGGCGCGGTGGCGGGCGGGCGGCGCCGAAGAAGTTGCCCGATCGCCCGCCCGCGAATGATAGCGTCGCCTCCGCGCCTTACCGGCGCTCCCGACTCCGCTGTCCGCCGCTCCGGGTCGCACGGCCCGCGGTGCCGAATCGATGAGGTGCCCCCGAATTGCCCGAGACGGATTTCGTTTCCGACCCCGATCAGCACACCCAGGGGGTGCCGGAGCGAATCACCACACGGGAGGGCCGGTGGCTGTACGCCATGGTCCTGCCCGGTCCGCCGGGAACGGAAGCGCCCACTGTCGTCTTCGAAGCGGGCGCCGCGGCGACCCGCTCGTCCTGGGGTCTCGTGCAGCCCGCGGTCGGCCGCTTCGCCCGGGCCGTGGTCTATGACCGGGCCGGGTTGGGCCGCAGCCCGGCCGACCCCGCCGGCCGTGCCCTGGATCGGGTCGCCGGCGATCTGGTGGATGTACTCGATCACTTCGGACCCGGCCCGTTCATTCTGGTGGGGCACAGTGCCGGTGGTGTCATCGCCCGGCTCGCCGCATCCCGCCTCCCGGCACGGATCAGCGGACTCGTCCTGGTCGACCCCACCGATGAGGCGGCCGACCTGTTGTTCAGCGCGGCGATCCGCCGGGTGGAGCGCATGACTCTGGTGGTGCACGGTGTCCTCGCGCGGCTCGGGATGCTCAGGCTGATGTACCGCTCGATGCTCGACACGGTGCCCCCGGATGTCCGGCGCGATATGGAACGAGAGGCGTTCGCCCCGGGGAATGTCCGCACACAGTCGGTCCAGGCCCGGACCTTCCTCGACGACCTCGCCACCTGGCGCGACGAGCCACCCGAGCTCGGCGCCATCCCGGTCACGGTGATCTCCGGCGGCCGGGCCGGTGACGGAATGACCACCCGGATCCGCGCCGCGGCCAATGCCGCCCACGCCCACCGGGCCGCGGTATCGCCCGCCGGGCGCCATGTGCTCGCGCCGGCGTCAGGCCACTATGTCCCCATCACCGAACCCGAACTGGTGGTCGAGGAGATCCGGCGTCTCATTGGAGACCGAGCGGCTCCCGACCGGACATGACGCTCAACCGGCGACGATCCGCGCCAGTGCGGCATCGGAGGCGGCCAGCGCGGCGCGATCGTAGGTGGAGGTGGTCGCCAGCAGTTCCTCGGCGCCTGTCCGGTCGGTGAGCTGCTCGAGCCGGCGCCGCACCGTCTGCGGTGTGCCCGCGATCGCACGCCGCACCACCGCCTCGACGCGACGCCTCGTCTGTCCGGTCCACGACGCGATGCCACCGACCGGCTCCAAGGGCGGGAATACGCCGGTGGACCGGGACCGCGCCATCGCCCAGGCCTCCGGTAGTACAAGTGCGCGTGCCTGCTCGTCGGTTTCGGCGACGGTGACCTCCAGCGCGAGGGTCACGTGCGGCTGCCGGGCCCGCGGGCTCGGCCGGAATTCCCGCCGGTAACCGGCCAGGGCCGCGTCCAGATCCGGGCTGTCCAGCAGAGGCCCGCCGAGCACCACCGGCAGCCCCAGCCGCGCGGCCACCGTCAGTCCCCGCCCGGTGGCCAGAACGAACATGGGGATCGTCCGATCGCTCACCGGACGCGCGGTGACCGGTCCGGTGCCGTCGAGATAGTCGCGCAGCTCGTGCAGATCGGTCGCGAACCGGTCGGGTGCGCTCTCGTCCTGCCGCATGGCCCGGCGCACGGGAGCGGTGAATGCCGGCGAGCGGCCCAGGCCCAGATCTATCCGCCCCGGGAAGAGCGCATCCAGCATGAGGAACTGCTCCGCCACCACCAGTGGCTGATGATGCGGCAGCATCACCCCGCCGGACCCGATCCGGATCGTCGTGGTGCGGGAACCCAGCGCCGCCAGCAGGACCGGCGGCGACCCGGAGGCGATCCCGGGCACCGCGTGGTGCTCGGCCACCCAGAAGCGCCGATATCCCGACTTCTCGGCCGCCACAGCCCGGTCGACGGTATGGGACAACGCGGCCGATTCGGGTTCTCCCACCCGGGTCCGCGACCGATCCAGCAACGACAGTTCCACACCTGTGGAACACCGGACTCGTCCCTGGTCTTCCGGTTCGCCGCAGCGGACTCCGCTGCCGGGTTCCGGGCGGGCAGGCCGCTATGGCTACCATTGTCCGGATAGTTTGCCCATTGTTCGGAGGACTGCATGGCGCGCAAGGTGATCGTCGAGCTGGTCGACGACTACGACGGAACTTCCATCGCCGAGGAAACTGTCACGCTCGCTCTGGACGGTGTCACGTACGAGATCGACCTGTCGGCGGGCAATGCCGGAAAGCTGCGCGACACAATCGGTTTCTGGACAGCGCACGCGCGCCGGGTCGGCGGCCGGGCGAAGGGTAAACAGCGGCCGCAGGCCGCGGGCAACAATGCCCGGACCCAGACGATCCGCGAGTGGGCCCGCAAGAACGGGCTCGAAGTGTCCAGCCGGGGCCGGATCTCGGCGGAGATCGCCGAGGCATATCAGAAAGCCAACCCGTAACCCGTCGCCCCTCGGGCGAATTGCCGCGCTGCGGAATCATTACGGCTCTGCCGGAATCGGCGTGCACTCTTCGCTGAGCGCGGGAGGCTGCGGGCGGCCCGGCACGGCCCCGCGTGATCGACCGGCCGGCAGTAGCACGAGTGGATCGATCCGGTCGGCACCACCGCGCACGGACACTACCCCGAGCCTGCCCGGAGTGCGCAGGTCGACGCCGAGTGAGCGGCTGATGTGCAGGCCAGCTCGCCCCCACTTCTCGTGCGCCGATCTCGCTGCGTCGGATTCCGGGGGGCGGTTATCCGTGGTCACGCGGCCCCGCTTTGCTCTGGCCCCTGTCGGCCATGGCCGTCTCCCGCCGACCGGCCTCCGACTTCTACTGTTCCCGGCGCAGAAAGTGCGAGTGCCGACAGAGGAGCTGATCATCCCCTCGCCCGCGCGGGATTCGCGGGTGTAGTGCCCCGTGCCCGCGCGGGCGGGTCCAGGCAGGAGTACAACAGCCGGCTCATGGTGGCGCGAACTCCCGCCGGGCGCACTTCTGCCCGCAACCGGTACGCCCGACCGCGTGATGGCACCGATCGAAGACATCCGTACCTGGGCGAATAGCGGAGCAACCCGGTCCGTACCGGCCATCGCAGCGGGGCCTCCGTCGGTGATACCGGAGCCCACCCCGACGCGAATCAGATCACAGATCGGTAACGGACCGGTCTCCGTCGACGACGGACCCATCGGTATGCCGAGACCGTGGCGGGGGCCGCGCGCTGTTCGGCACCGGTCGGGATCCGTGTGACCGGCACCGGCCGGTCACCTCGACCCTGTGCTCACCCGGACGAAAGGCCCTGCTCCGCGATGCGAACCCGATTGTCTCCGGCGCCGATGGACGCCCCGAACCGCCGCGCCGCCCTCTGGCTGATCACCGCCGCGTTCGCGGTCCTCGCCCAAACCCTCTTCCTGATCGGCGGTAGCACCGCACCCGCCCGGGCCGCCTTCGATCCCGCCGGAGCCGATTTCTGGGTCGACTCGAGTATGGGCCCGATCAAATCGCGCGTGTTCCGCGCCGCCGACGGCAATACCTCGCGGGTGGTCTACGCACTGGACGGGATGCGCGCCCGCGAAGACCTCAGTGGCTGGGAGATCGATACCGATATCGCCCGGGAATTCACCAAATGGAATATCAACGTGGTGATGCCGGTCGGCGGGCAGTCCAGTTTCTATACCGACTGGAATTCGCCGAGTTCCTTCCTCGGTGTAACACCCGGCTCGGGTTCGGCCGCCGGATCGGGCGCCGGGTCGTCGTCGGGCTCCGGCGGGTTGCAGGCCCTGTCCGGCGGCCCCGGCAAGTCCTACACCTATAAATGGGAAACCTTCCTGACCCGCGAACTGCCCGCCGCCCTGCGGGACCGGCTGGGCTTCGCGACCCAGCGCAACGGTGTGTTCGGCCTGTCGATGGGCGGCAGTGCCGCCCTGACCCTGGCCGGCGACCACCCCGGCCAGTTCAGCTTCGCCGGGTCGTACTCCGGCTATCTGAACATCTCCGCGCCCGGGATGCGGGAGGCGATCCGGGTGGCCATGATCGATGCCGGCGGCTACAACGTGGACTCGATGGCCGCGCCCTGGGATCCGAAATGGCTGCGGATCGACCCGTTCGTGGCCGCGCCCCGGCTCGTCGCGAACAACACCCGGCTATGGGTCTCGGCGGCGAGCGGCCTACCCACCGCGACCGACAGTCCGAGCATCACCACGGTGAACGGGATGGGCCTCGAGGCGCTGGCGCTGGTGAACACGCGCGCCTTCCAGATCAGGATGGCGACCCTGGGCGCCCGGAATGTGCACTACGACTTCCCCGCCTACGGTATCCACGCGTGGAACAACTGGGCCGATCAAGCCCTGCGCATGCTTCCCGATCTCTCCGCGCATATCGGCTGACGGCGATGTCGGTACTCGAAATCATCTCCCCGAGCGCACGATCCGCACCCTCCCGGGTCCGGCAGCACCCGCTCGCGAACCCTGCGGACACCGGGAGAATCGGTAGGGTGAGCGGTCGTGAGTGCTGACGATACGGCCGTTCGCGAAAGTCGGGAATCCCCTTCCGCACCGGGGCCGGGTGTGCCGGTGGGATATCGGTACCGCGCCCGCGACCACTACGTGGTCGGCCGGGAGAAGATCCGTGAATTCGCCCGCGCGGTACAGGATCATCACCCGGTCCACTGGTCCGAGGACGCCGGCGCGGACTACGGATACGGCGGTCTCATCGCACCGCTGACGTTCTTCTCGGTGCCGGGGTTCCTCGCCCAATCGGAGATGTTCGCCTCTGTCATGACCGGCTACGACCTGAGCCAGATCATGCAGACCGATCAGGTGGTCCGCTACTACCGGCCGATCCGCCACACCGATGCGCTGTTCTTCGAGGTGCGCCTGGAATCGTTGCGCCGGGCCTTCGGCGGCGATCTGATGGGATTCCGGACGTTGGTCACCGACCGTCACGACGAACCGGTGCTCGTCTCGCACACCAGCATCGTGGGCCGGACCGGCGTCGAGTCGAACCTCGCCGATGTCGGCGCGAAGGTTCTCATGCACGGTTTCCGGCCGGGCGATGCGGAAAGTACGCGGCCCGCACCGCCGCCGGTGACCGGTGACCGGTGGGAGGAGCCGGCCGGCGACGCGATACCGTCCGCACCGGTGAGCCGCTATACCCGAGCGTTCGAAACCGTCGCCGTCGGTACCGAACTGCCGCCTCGGACCGTGCGGCTCACCGCGGGCGATCTGGTGAACTACGCCGGCGTGTCCGGCGATCCGAATCCGATCCATTGGAGCGGCGAGGTCGCCGGGCTGGCGGAGCTGGACTCCCCCGTCGCCCACGGCATGCTGACCATCGGCATCGGCGCCGGATTCGTC
The DNA here is from genome assembly GCF_001613205.1 of Nocardia sienata NBRC 100364. Lineage (GTDB taxonomy): Bacteria > Actinomycetota > Actinomycetes > Mycobacteriales > Mycobacteriaceae > Nocardia > Nocardia sienata. Next base: position 356,572 of record NZ_BDBX01000004.1, read on the forward strand.
ACCTCCTGGCTCGGCGATCCGGGTGCGGTCGTGGAATACGCGGTGCGCCTGACCAGCCCGGTGCACGTCACCGAGGAGGGGGCCGAGGTCGAATACTCCGGCCGGGTGAAGGCGGTGGATCCGGTGCGGCGGACGGCGACCGTCGCGCTCACCGCCCGGCACGGCGGCCGCCGGATCTTCGGACGCGCGACCGCGGTGGTCCGGCTCCGCTGAGACGGGTCCGGCGGCCGTCGCGTCGAATATTGCGACGGCGCGCGACCACCCCGGCGGGGCGATTTGACCTCGAGTTGAGTTCAGGTTCGAGGATGGTGCCATGAGCACGAACGAAGCACCCACCGTGGCGGATTCCGGGACCGACCACACAGCCGATATCGCGGCGATCGAACAGCTGATCAAGGATGTCGAAACCGGTTACAACACCAACGACGCCGAGCTGATGGTCAGCGGCTTCCTCGCCAATGCCTCCGCCGGGAATGCCGTGGGCACGGTGATCACCGGCCGCGAGGCACTGCTCGAGGCCGCACGTCTCGGACTGTCCGGGTTCCTGAAGGACGAGTACGTCGTTTACGAGCTCACCGATATCGTCTTCCTCCGCCCCGATATCGCGATCGCCCACAAGGCCGCCCGCGCGCGCACCGCCGACGGCGTCCTCCTCGACCGGGATCCGGCGATGGTCGCGCTCTATGTCCTGGTTGCGGAGAACGGACGCTGGTGGGTGGCCGCCCGGCACAACACACCGGTGCCCGCGGCAAGCTGAGGAACCGGGTGGCGTGCGGTATCGCACGGTGCCGCTCCCCAGGCCGAGAACCCGGCACGCGCGGTCCCGCAGGGTATCTGTGGGCCGCTCGCCGGGATCGGCTTCGCCGGACGCGCCGCTCAGCCGGCGACCGGTGTGCCCCCGGCGGATTCCCGGTGGCCCGAATCCGGTGCCGGGGCGAGCGCTTCCGGCGCGGGACCGAGCGCCCGGGGAGGCGCGCTCAGCGCCGCGGCCGCCCCGATACCCGCCCCGATTCCCGCGCCGATCCCGGCGAGCGGCGCGGCCATGAGGGCGAAACCGTAGGCGGCGCCCAACGGTGCCGCGGCGAGTCCGATCGGCGCGAACGGCGCCCCGATCGCCAGCCCCATCGCACCACCCACACCCGCGCCGATGAGAGCGAACGGGCTCGCGAACGCCGCCCCGGCGGCCGCGCCGATCGCCGCGGCACCGATGGTCTGCCCGGCGACCCGGTCGGAGCGGGTGCGTTCCATACCGACCGAATCGAGGAAGGTCGCCAGCTCGGCTTCGGCCGACGCGGAGCCGTCGTTGATCTGGATGGCCTGCTCCCGGGGCAGCCATTCCGGGGAGTCGACCTGGACATCGCCGAAACGCAAGGCGCCGGGCGGGGGCGCGATCGGGGGCACAGGCGCGACGGGCACAGGCGCGTGCGGGGCTTCCACCGGCGCCAGATAATCGGCCTGGGGGGCCGGCCGCGCCCACTGCAGCGAGGACAAGATGTCGTCGGGAATCCGGACGCCCCGGTATGGGCGAACATTCGGCGCTTCGGCGCCGGGCCACTGCGCGGAGCCGTCCGCCTGCCCCGCCGTTCCGGTGCCGGCGGTGGGATCGGCCGGGATCGTCTCGTTCGCGACCGGGGCGAGGTGCCCGTGCGAATCGGCCGTGCGGTAGTGATCCGGTTCGGCACCGGCGCTGCCGGTCCCTACCAGGGTGAGGACGACGGGAACGGCGCCCGCCACCACCATGGACCCCATCCGGGTTCGACGCGGACTGACTGCTCTGTGCTTGCCGGTGCCCATCTATCACCTTCCGCCTGAAAGAGATGCTGTCGTTTCACATTCGGATCCGCGCATCGATTCGGATGGGTTCGAATTTGTCGCCGGTCGGGTCGGTTTGCGGTGACCACAGGGTCTCGACCACCGCCGGGACATCCGGACGAGCGCGCGACCGTCGCACGACATACCGGCGGGGCGCCGGACCGGCTCGCGGAGTCCGCGCGACATTCAGGCGGAGGGAGCGCCGAGGTCGGTGAACGAGCCGCCGCGCCCGGCCCCGGCGGCGAATCGCTCGACACCCGAGGCCGCTTCGGCCAGCGAGATGACCCCGTGCTCCCATTCGTTGGCGATCGCCTCTTGTTCGTCCATCCCCTCCTGCTGCAGCAGCGAGAGCCGGTCGTGCCGCTGGCAGGTCTGCGGGAAACGCGCGATCTCGGCGGCGAGCGCTTCGGCGGCCTGCCGTTCCTCGCCGACCGGGACGACACGGTCGGCGAGACCCATCGCGTGCGCCTCGGCCGCGGCCACGGGCCGGCCGGTGAGCACCATGTCCATGGCCCGCCCGGTACCGATCAGCCGCGGCAGCCGCACCGTACCGCCGTCGATGAGCGGAACTCCCCACCGCCGGCAGAAGACCCCGAACACCGCGTCCTCGGCGGCCACCCGCAGATCACACCAGATCGCCAGTTCCAGTCCACCGGCCACCGCATGACCGGCGACCGCGGCGATCACCGGTTTGCTCAGCCGCATGCGGGTCGGCCCCATGGGCCCGCGGCCCTTCGCCGACAGCGGATTGGCCCGGTCGGTCCCGACGGCTTTGAGATCGGCACCGGCACAGAAGTTCCCGCCCTCACCCCACAGCACCGCCACCGCCGCCGAATCGTCGTTCTCGAAGGCGGTGAACGCGTCGTAGAGGGCGGTACCGGTGGGTCCGTCGACCGCGTTGCGGGCCTGCGGCCGGGACAGGACGACGGTGTACACCGGCCCGTTCCGTTCGATTCGCACAGGTGCGCCGGTCATAGCTGTCCCTTCGTTCGCGGTCACCGCCCGAGCCTATGGCCTCCGGCGCACTCTCGGGCCGATCCGCACCGATCGGACCCCTCCGGTCTCCGAATCCCGCCCGCAGGCGCGATCCGGTGATCGAACACGTCCGGCGCGGTCCCGCGGATGTCGATGGAGTTCGGCGCTATCTGTGACACGCAACGTCCGGCCCGGAGACGCACGGTCATCGCACAGCGGTGCCGTATCCCGGGGAAGGGACCCGGCCGCCGGTGGACTCGGTGCCGAGCAGGCCGAATGCCTCCAGCGCCAGATACAGTTCCGCCGATTGGCGGGGGTCGGTGGTGTCGCGGCCGGTGAGGTCGCGAATCTTGCGCAGCCGATAGCGCACCGTATTGCGATGGCAGTGCATGATTTCGGCGACGGCCGCGGCCGATCCACCGCATCGGTACCAGGATTCGAGCGCACCGATCAGCTCGTCCCGCTCGGCGACCGGGAGATCGAGCAGCGGGCCGAGGATCTGCGCGGCCGCCCGCCGCCCGGCCTCGGGAACGGCAACGAGAAGATGGGCGACCGGTTCGTCGCCGAAGCGGACCGTGGCCGGCGAACCCGGCCGCACCGACCGGGACGCCAGCCGTGCCTCGGCCAGCGCCGCAGTGATGACATGCGGTGTCGTGAAGGCGGCGCTGACACCCACCCGGTCGGTGACGCACGCCGAGACCGTGGCCGTGGCGCGGTCGAGCGCTTCCGGGGAGGTTGCGGACAGCAACCCGATATATGCATCGATCTGGGCATCCCAGACCGACCGTATGCCGATATCACGCAGCGCCGCGGTGAGCCTGCCCGGCAGCGGCGCGGTGGGCTCGGTATCGATGGCGACCACCGCGTACGCACCAGGTTCCGGGAATCCGAGGATGCGCAGGACTTCGAGGACGCGGGCGGGGTTGCCGGAATGGTCGTCGAACAGGGTACGAACCAGCCGGCTCTGGAGCTGGGCGTCGGTATGCGCAAGCAGTACTTCGGTTTCCCGGTAGGACTCCACAGCCGCGTCGGAGTACAGGTCGACGAGCTCCCACAGCCGCGTCGCCAGCTCGTGCAGCCGAGCGTCCCCCGGGCCGGCCGACCAGTTGGTCAGTTCCTCCCAGATGAGCCGGCCACCCAGCCGGTAGGCGTGCAACAGGCTCGCGACCGGAATCCCCTGTTCGGCCTTGAGGCGCCCCGCGTCGCGGGCCGGTTGCAGCCGCAACGGGCCGGTTCCGGAAAGCGCCTCGATGACCGCGGTCAAATTTTCCAGGCAGGTGCGGTACAGCTGATCCGCGGTCAGCAACCCGGACTCCCCGTACGACGGGTCGGCCGCCGCGATCCGGCCGACCAGGACATCGGTCAGCGCCTCGACGGAATCGGCGAGTGCGGCGGCCAGCGGCGCCGCCGAGGGCGCGGGCGTGCTCATACTGGAACAGTCTAGTCACACGGCCGTGACCCACACCACGCCTATTTTGTGCCCGTGCACAAAACCGAGCACCGAATCACGCAACGCCGACACATTTCCTTCGGGCACCGGCACAGCCACACTGATCAGTACTCGGATCACCGGATCTCAGCTACGGAGTGTGCCCACGTGCAGCCAGAACAGACCGTCGCGGCCGAAACGGTCATCGATACCGTCCTCGCCGAACTCGCCGCCGGCGAGCAGAAATGGTCCCGGCTGCCGCTGGCCGGCCGGCGGGCTCTCCTCGAGCGGATGCGCACGCTCACGGGGCAACATGCCCGCGAATGGGTCGAGGCCGCGATCCGGATCAAAGGTCTCGAGCCCGCGTCCCCGCTGGTGGGCGAGGAATGGCTCTCGGGACCCTATGTCTTCGCGACGAGCCTCACCGCGGTGTCACAGACCCTCGAATCGCTGGAGCGCGGCGTGAGCCCGCTCGCGAACGCGACATTCGGCACCGCCGGCGGCCGGGTGACCGTGCGCGCGCTCCCCGCGGGGCTCTACGACGAACTTCTGCTCAGCGGTTTCCGGGCCGAGGTGTGGTTGCAGCGGGGCGTCGACGCGGCCACCGCCCGCGCCGGCGCGGGCCTCGCCCAGCTCGATCCCGCCCGCACCCACGGGATCGGCGCGGTGCTGGGCGCGGGGAACATCACCTCGATCGCGCCGCTGGACACCATCTACGAACTCATCGCGCACAACCGCGTGGTGGCCCTGAAGCTGAACCCGGTCACCGATCCGCTGCTGCCGGTGTTCGAGAAGATCTTCGCGCCGCTGATCGAGCTCGGAGTGGTGCGGATGCTCACCGGCGGCCCCGAGGTCGGCGGGCAACTGGTGGCACACGAGCGGGTCGCGCATGTCCACATGACCGGCAGCGCCGCGACGCACGACGCCATCGTATGGGGCACGGGCCCGCAGGCCGCGCAACGGAAGAAGGCCGGCACCCCGCTGCTGGACAAACCCATCACCAGCGAGCTCGGCGGAGTGTCCCCGACGATCGTGCTGCCCGGCGAATGGAGTACCGCCGACCTGGAATTCCAGGCCGAGCACATCGCTACCCAGCGCCTGCACAACGGCGGCTACAACTGTGTGGCCACGCAGGCGGTGATCCTATCCGCGGACTGGCCCCAGAAGGACGCCTTCCTGGCGGCCCTCACCGCGGCCGTCGATCGGGCACCGAACCGCCACGCCTACTACCCGGGTAGCGACCACCGGGTCGCCTCGGCGCGGGCCGGCTATCCCGACGCTCGCCCGCTCGGCCGCCGGGGCGAGCGACTACTGGTGGCCGGGCTGGATCCGGACACCGACGAAGCGCTGTTCACCTCGGAATACTTCGCACCTGTCCTCGGCATCGTGGAGCTGCCCGGGAGCGGGGTCGCCTTCGCCCGCGCCGCGGTGGATACCGCCAACGACAAGTTCACCGGCACCCTCGGTGTGAACATCGTGGCGCATCCGGACACCGTCGACGCGCTCGGTACGGAATTCGACCAGATGATCGAGCGGCTGCGGTACGGCACCGTCGCCGTGAACGCGTGGACCGCGGTCGGTTATCTGACTCCCACCGCGAGCTGGGGCGCCTACCCGGGCCATACGCTCGACGACGTGCAGAGCGGGATCGGTGTGGTGCACAACGCCTGGCTGATCGACGGGATCGAGCGCACCGTCGTGCGGGGTCCGTTCCGGCCCGCGCCGCGGTCGGTGCTGCACGGCGAGTGGGCGCTCACCCCGAAGCCGCCGTGGTTCGTCTCCAACCGGACCGCCGCGCGGACCGGGCGACTGCTGACCGACTTCGCTGCCGATCCGCGCTGGTCGCGCTGGTCGCGCCTGCCTGCGATCTTCGCCTCCGCGCTACGCGGTTGATCACACCCGAGCGACCTGTGTCGAGGACGAGTCGCGACACGGGTCGCCGCACGTGACCGGCGCTGTTCCGGGCACGCTCGGACTGTGCCGCACTCGGGCAGCCGGTCAGGCCAGCCGACCCAGCCACCCGGCGGCGTCGAGCCGGAACGCCACCGGCGGCGCCAGGGCACGGAGATCGTCCTCCATGGCCCGGATTCGTTCCTCTCCGCGCTCACGCGCCCAGTTCCCGCGCAATTGCTGGAAGATCGCGGCCGAGCGGGCCAGCGCGTCGAAACCCCGCGTGGTGAGGCGGACGACGCGCCGCCGGGTATCGGCCGGATCATCCGCCCGTTCGGCGTACCCGAGAGCGACCAGACGGTCCACTGTTTTGCCGGCGGCCTGTTTGGAAATCCCCAGACGACGGCCGATATCGCTGGCCGAGGCCCCGTCGGCACCGATCGCCTGCATGGCGAAACCATGGGCAGGCCGCATTTCCGGATGTCCCTGTCGCGCCAGTTCGGCGTGCAATTCGTCGATCAGCGTCCGGAACCCGGCGAACAGTAGGAGCGCGAGCTCGTAACCGGCGCGCGGCGCACCCTCTACTTCCGCGCCGTCCGTGGAACCCTTGGCATAACCGTCAACCTGGTTTACCATCTCCTCATTATCGTCAACCATGTTGTCCACCTTAGGAGAGAGATGTTCACCGCCCACACCCTGGAGACCGCTCCGCACGCCGCCCGGTCGGCGATGCGGGCAGTCCAGAGCCCTACCGGCACGATTCCCGACGCAGTCCGCCGGCTGGCCGGATCACCCGAGCTACTCAACGGATTTCTGGCCATGAGCGCCAGTTTCGAACGCTGCACCCTGGATCCGCCGGCACGGGAGGTCGTCATCATGACCGTCGCCGTACGTAACGACTGCCATGTGTGTATCGCCATGCACACCGGCAAACTCCGCAAACTCGGCGTGGCACCGGAGATCGTCACCGCCCTGCGCACGGCCGCGCCCCTTCCCGACGCACGCCTCGAGGTGATCCGGATATTCACCCTCGAGGTCCTCGCGACCGCGGGCGGCGTGGAAGAGGAAGCCGTTGCCGCACTCCTGGCGCAGGGGTACACCGAACGCAACGCGTTGGAAGTCGTCTTCGGAATCGGCACCTACACGATGTCGACACTGGCCAATCGTCTCGTACGCGCCGCATGACCGGCAGCCCCCCGGCGGTGCCGAGCACCGCCGGGAGGGGCTCGCACCGTCGATCACCCGGCCTCCGGCGGGGGGACCGGAGTGAGCGCTCGCCGGGCCAGGGCGAGCCATCGGAGCTGATCCGCTTCCGGAATCGTATCGGCGGGCGCGGTGGCCAGCAGCAGGATCACATCATCAGTGGTGATATCGGGGTAGAGCGAACCCTCCCGGTGCGCCGCCGCGACCAGCCGGTCCACCGCGATACGGCCCCGGTCCCTGACTTCCCCGAGGGCGTCCTCGGCCAGCGCGGCCACCGCGAACCGGAACAGCCGCTCCTGCTTCATCTCGAGCACCACGCTCCGCAGTAGGGCCAGCAGCTCGTCGATGGCAGGTCCGGCGCCGGTCTCGACCCGCAGCAGCGCCGCATCCAGTGATCGGGCGATCGTCTCGGCGAGGTCGGCCACCGCGCCTTCGATCAGATCCTTCTTGGCCGGGAAGTGCCGATAGAGGGTGCCCACCGCGATTCCCGCGGCGGCGGCGATCTCGTCCATACCGATCCCGGGCCCGCGCTCGACCACCAGCGCCCGCGTCGCCGCGATGATCGCCTCGCGATTACGCAGCGCATCTGCGCGCCTACCCTTGCCGGCCATCGGCACCAACTCCTCCACCTTGCCGAAAACATGAACGCCTGGTTCACTTTATTGTGAACGACTCGTTCATCTTAGGAGGAGCCCTGACCATGTGGACCGAAGCCGATATCCCCGATCTGAGGGGCCGGACCGCCGTAGTCACCGGAGCCAATACCGGGCTCGGATTCGAAACCGCCCGCGCATTGGCCGAGCACGGCGCCACCGTCGTCCTGGCCTGCCGCGATACCGGCCGCGCCGCCGCGGCCGCCGGCCGGATCGCGGCGAAAACACCGGACGCCCGGATCGATACCGTGCCACTCGATCTGGCGTCACTCGGATCGGTCCGCACGGCGGCGGGGCTGATCGGTGACCGCTACGACCACCTCGACCTGCTGATCAACAATGCGGGCGTGACCGGCCTGACCGGCGTGACCGCGGACGGCTTCGAGCCGCAGTTCGGCATCAACCACCTCGGCCATTTCGCGCTGACCGGACTGCTGTTCGAGCGCCTCGTCGCGGCGCCGGCCGCGCGCGTGGTGACCGTCAGCAGTATCGGCCACCGATTCGGCCGGATCGACCCCGCCCACCCGGCCGCGCCGGGCGGAAACGCATACGGCAAATCGAAATTGGCGAACCTGCTGTTCACCTACGAATTGACCCGGCGCTTCACCGGCACTCGGGCGAGCGCTCTCGCCGCCCACCCGGGCGGTGCGAGCACCGAGGTGTTCCGCTATTCCCCCGCCGCGTTCCGGCTGCCGAACCTCGCCATCGCCCGCCTCTTCGGCCGGACCCCTGCCATGGGCGCGCTGCCGACGCTGCGCGCGGCCACTGATCCGCTGGCCGCCAACGGCGACTACTACGGCCCCGCTGGGCTCTTCGAGATCCGCGGCTATCCGGATCATGTGCGGTCCAGTGCCCTTTCACACGACCGCCGCCGACAGGAAAGGCTCTGGTCGGCCTCCGAAGAACTGACCGGGGTGCGGTTCGCTGTGAGCGGAACCACCGGCAGCTGAAACGGCGTAATCTTGTAATCAAGTAATCGTCGTAGCTGAGAAGGTGCACCATGAGACATGGACATCGGGGGCGCGGGTTCGGCCGGCCCGGCGGCTGGCAGCAGGCCGATCTACCGGACGCGGCGGACGCGGCGGACTGGTTCGCGGGACGGCTGCCCGGCGACTGGTTCACCGGAAATCCCGACATCGAGATAGACCGGGACGAGATCGTGGTGATCGGCGAACTCCCGCTCCCCGGCACCGACCCGGACGAGAAGCCCGCGGCGGATTCGACGGCCGGCGGGGACGAGACCACCCGCGCGGTTCCGGAGGCGACGAAACAGGGGGCCGTGGCGCGTTTCCGGGAGACCACCCGGGCCGCGCGGATGCAGATCGCCGACGAAGCCCAGCAGCGCTACGGCCGCAGTGTGGCCTGGGGTGTGTCGGTCGACGGTCAGCGGATTCTGTTCACCCACCTGGCGGTGCCGGTGATGACACGTCTGCGCCAGCCGGAACGCAAGGTCCTCGATACGCTCGTCGACGCGGGCGTCGCACGTTCCCGGGCCGACGCGCTGGCCTGGACGGTGAAACTGGCGGGCGAGCACACGCAGAGCTGGCTGGAAGAACTACGCACCGCGATGCGCAAGGTCGAGGACCTCCGTTCGGAGGGCCCGCAGGGGCTCTGAGCCACAACCCGGCCGGCCCCGTTCCGGCGCCACATCCGGTGGCGCCGGGCACGGCGCCACCGGATCGCCCACGCGTGCGATACCGGCCGCTCAGCCCAGATGCGCCGAGAGCAGCCACGCCGGAACCGATTTGCGGCCGTTCGGTTCGTCGCGCAGGTCCTCGAACCGCAGCAGTGGTTCGCCGGCCGGGGAATCGAGCCGCTCCGGCAGATTCGCATGGATCCGCGCCGGAGCGATCTCATCGATTACCCAGTATTTCGACACCGCGTCGCGGAGTTCGCCGGCGGTGACCGGCGCGGGTCCCGCCTCGGGAAGTTCGGGGAATCCGGCCCGGTCGAACACCAGCGCGAAATAGGCCGCACCCGGAGCGGCGGCCCGCGCGATCGACCGCAGATAGCCCTCCCGCGACGCGATCGGAATCGAATGGAACAGCGTGCTGTCGACCACGGTGCCGAAGCGGCCGTCATACCCGGTGAACGAGGTGATATCGGCGACCTCGAAGGTGGCGGTCTCCAGGCCGCGCCGTGCGGCTGCGGCCCGAGCCGATTCGATCGCGGTCGGCGCGAGGTCCAGGCCGACGGTCGTGAAACCGCGCTCGGCCAGATACAGCGAGATGGCACCTTCACCGCACCCGGCGTCGAGTACCTCGCCATGGAACTTGCCCTGGTCGATGAGCGCGGCGAGTTCCGGCTGGGGTTCCCCGATACTCCACGGCGGCGCGACATCCGGTCCGAACGGACCGGTACCGCGATAGACGGATTCGAATTCGAAATCACCCGGTGTGGTCATACCCCACGACTAGCAGCCGATCCGGCGCATGTACATGTGACCGCGCCGCGAAACTCGGCGGTCCGGCCGAGCGCCCGCGCACGGCCGGCCCGTGCCGACGCCCGATGACGCGCGGCACCGTGGCAGCCGCCGGGCCCTCGCGAGGCCACGACGACCCGTGCCGCGGGCCCGAAGACGATCCGTACAGCACAGCGCGCCCCCGGCTGCGCAAGAACCGACTGGGCCGGTTGTGTAGCGGCCGCGCGGACAAGAAGAGCCCCCCCGACCTCGGCATGATCAGGGAAATCGCCACCGGATTCATCTCTGTCCGTTCGCCGGACAGCGCATAACCGAGAGGAAAACTACATCCGGGACCATCCGTCTGAGTCAGTGACCTGCGGTTATTGGCAATTCTCACGTCGATACAAGCGTCGGCAGTCCGTTCGCACGGCCCCGATCGAGCATGCTCCGACTCCGCGCGCCAGAGCGATCCACGACATATACGCAGGATGAAGGACACCCGCGGTCGTTACATCGCGCCAATGGCCGTAGACAGCACGAGCCCACGCAAATCACCGAATCGGCCAACAAGACACCTGTACAGCTGTTAAGTTACTGCGTATTCTTCCCATATCAACCCGGTGACGCATCTGCGCCACCGCAATGCTCGAACTCGACGAGGAGTGGCGACATGGACCGATTCAACAGGCGGGATGCGTTGAAAGCGGGCGGGGTGCTGGGCGCGTTCGGCGCCCTCGCCATCGCGACCCCGGCCCGAGCGCAACCGTGGACATGGTCGCCCCAGGGGTCGGTGGCGGGCAGCGGTGCCGGGGTCGATCCGCTGGGCGTCTGGGATCCCGAAGCCGACGAACTGGTCGCCTCACTGCTCGATCGCGGCGCGATACCCGCCGTCAACGATCTACTGCGCACCTGGACCCGCAACGGTCAGCCGCTACCCGACGGTCTACCCCCGGATCTACGGGACTTCATGGAATACGCGCGGCAGCTCCCTCAGTGGACCGATCCCGGCAAATTGGCCACCGCCGTCGAATTCAACAAGAAGCGCGGTCTCTACCTCGGCGTGTTGTACGGCCTCGCCAGCGGCATGATGAGCACGGTCATCCCCAAGGAGGCGCGGGCGGTCTATTACTCCAAGGGTGGCCACGACCTCAAGGACCGTATCTCCAAGACCGCCAAACTCGGCTACGACATCGGCAGCGGCAACGCCTACGGCCCGGACGGGCAGATGGTCGTCACCTGCGTCAAAACGCGTCTGGTCCATGCCGCGGTGCGGCATCTGCTGCCCCAGTCGCCGCACTGGGTGCACTCGGCCGACGAGGACATCCCGATCAGCCAGAACGACATCATGGTCACGTGGCACAGCCTGCCCACCACCGTGATGCGGCACCTCACGGCCTGGAAGGTGCCGATTCCCGTCCACGAATCGGATGCGTTCCTGCATTCCTGGCAAGTCGCCGCGCATCTGCTCGGCGTCCGCGACGAATACATCCCGAACTCCTGGGATCAGGCCGAGGCCCAGGCGGCGCAGGTGCTGGATCTGATCATCGCGCCGACCCCGGAGGGGGTGAAACTGGCCGACCGGCTGCTGCGCCTGGGCACGAACCTCGACCTCGCCATCCTGAGCAAAGGGGTCCTCGGCTCCTTCACGCGCTTCCTGCTCGGCGACAAGATCGCCGACGAACTGGCCATCGCCCGCGAACCGGTCTGGGATCCGCTGCTGCGGTTCAGCTGGGGCCCGTTCATCGCGGTCCGGGAAGGCATCCTCACCGTCGCCCCGCCGACGCAGGAGGCGTACTGGCTGTTCGACGAGTTCCTGCGCCAGTTCGCCCTGTGGTATCTGGCCGAACTCCGGATGCCGATCAGTATCGAGCTCCCGATGATGAACCGGGATATGAGCCGGCCGCCGCGCTGACCCGGCGGCCCGGCCGAGCCCGCACGGGCGGTGTCCATGCGGGCGGTCTCGGCACAGTCGGCGTCCGCACAGGCAGCCGGTATCCGTGCGGGCGGTGTCCACACAGCCCGTATCCGTGCGGGCCGGGGGGCGCATGCGCCGCCCTGGCGTCCACCTCGCGCCTGCTCGGCCTCATCCCACGGGAGTTCCGAGATCACGTTCTCCCGCCTCACTCGAGCAGCTACACCCTTCGGTGTGACCAGATGGAGCAGTCATGCCCACACGATGGAAATCCGGTGTCGCCGCCTGCGTATTCGCGCTCGTGGCCGCGGCTGTCCAGGCCGGCGGAGCCCCGCCGGCGGCGGCCACACCGACCCCGTGCCCCGATCTGTACGTCGTAGCGATCCCCGGAACCTGGGAGACCTCCGAGACCGAGCCCGGCACGGGGATGCTCGCGGCGACCGTCGACCGGCTGCCGGGAAATGTGGCGGTCGACTATGTCGCCTACGCCGCGACGGCCTTCCCCTGGGAGGGAGAGGTCTACGGCCGCTCCAAGCAGGAAGCCACCGATCGAGCGCGCGATAAGGTCGCGGCCGCGGCTCGGGCCTGCCCGGCGGCACGTATCGCGATCCTCGGCTACAGCCAGGGCGCGCACGCGGCCGGTGATCTCGCGGCCGAGATCGGTGCCGGATCCGCCACCACGCCGGCGGACCGAATCGCGCTGGTGGGATTGATCGCCGACCCTCGGCGTTCGCCCGCGGACACCCTCATCGGCCCGGCGGTGCCCGGTGCCGGAGCGGTCGGCGCACGGCCCGGCGGCTTCGGCGCACTCGGCCCGCGTACGTACACGTTCTGTGTCGACGGCGATCTGTACTGCGCGATGCCCGACGGCGATATCGCCGGGCGCCTGGCCGGACTGATGGTCCAGATGTCGCATCCCGATGCGGCCGATATCGGCAGCTATCAGCGGCAGGCGGCCGCACTGTTCGGCGATGCGCTCGCCGCGGGCGGTCTCGGCCTGCTGGCCGAGGAGTTCGATGCGCCCGCGTACGAGCAGCGCCGGAAGCAAATCGACGATTTTCTCAAATCCGGTGCGCATCAGAGCTATGCCGTTTACGTCGTCGAGCCCGCGGGCACCACCGCCCTGACCTGGCTACGGCAGCGCCTGATCGAGGCGACGAACTACTGAGCACCGGCGGCACGGTCGACCGCGCCGGGAAGCCAGCTGTTTCCGGGTACGGTCCACCGCCGATCCTTGATCATCCTGCGGGCCGCGCGCCGGTTCCGTCCGATCAGGCGGTCCAGGTAGAGAGTTCCCGCGAGATGGTCGGTCTCGTGTTGCAGACAGCGGGCCAGGTATCCGGTGGACGCGACCGTCACGGGGGCTCCTGTCATATCCACGCCCGTCACCTCGGCCCGGTGCGCTCGGCCCGTGGGAAACCACTCGTCCGGAACGGAAAGACACCCTTCGAGATCGTCTTCGGGGTGGGGCATGGTCTCCGGCAGTCCGGAGGTCCGCAGCACCGGATTCACCAGGTGGCCGCGGTATCGGACCCCGGAATCGGTGAGGTCGTAGACGAACACCGCGCGCGGGTCGCCGATCTGGTTCGCCGCCAATCCGGCACCGGCGGCGGCGGTGTTGGTATCGAACAGATCATCGACGAACGCGGCGAGTTCGTCGTCGAACACTGTCACCGGAACCGCGGGAGCGGTAAGCCGCGGGTCGCCGGCGATGAGGATCGGTCGCACAGTCATCCGGCCAGATTACTCAAATACGAGTAGTCGTGTCAGACTGGCTGGATGAACGAGACCCGCTTGTTCGTCCTGGCCGCCCTGGCCCGGCGCGGCCCTATGCACGGCCACCAATTGCGCCGGGACGCCCGCCTGGACCGCGCTGACCTGTGGTCGCGCGTCAAACCCGGCTCGCTGTACGGCGCACTGCACCGCATGGAGAGTGAAGGGCTGGTCCGCCCGGTACGCACCGAACAGCACGGCGCGCTCCCCGCCCGCACGATCTACGAGATCACCGCCGAGGGCCTGCGGGAGTTGCGAGCCTTGCGTGACGAAGCCTTCACCGAGGTCGACATCCGGCCCGACCCGGTCGATCTCGCGCTCGCGGTCGGCGACGATCTCGATCCGGGATTGCTGCGCGGCTACCTCGAGGACCGGATCGCTGCGCTCCGCGCGATCGGCTCGCGGATGGAGCATCAGCTCGACCGCCGCTGGCCCGATCAGAGCACAGCCGACGATCTCATCGCCGAACACGCCCGCCTGCGGATACGAACCGAGATCGAATGGCACGAGAAGGTGCTGGCCGGTATCGGCAAGCCGTCCTGACCCGTACGCCATCACCGGCGACACCGGCCGCGACCTCGACGACACATCAACACTGGGAGCAATATCCCGTACGAACCTCCGTCGACATCTTCGGCCCCGGGTCGCCGGCGCGGCCACTTCACGAGAGGTACGCACTACACCGTGGGATCGAGCGTTGATCCATGGACATCGGTGCCGATCAGTCGAGCGGTTTCCGATGCTCGGGTATCCGCTTCGATCCAGGCCCGAGGGTGAGATCGAGGAGACGATCTACCAGTTCGACCGCGGTGTGCGCGGTGTAGTGGCCGGGCAACATTCCCTGGGCGATCCCGGCGATGGCCGCGAGGACGAGTTCGGCGTCCAGCTCGGCGGGCCCGGGGGCGCGTCCGGCCTTGCCGAATTGGTCGGCGAGGATCGCGACCAGGGCGCGGGGCGCTGTCAACGTTTCGTCGGCGGTGATGCCCTGCCCGGCGATCGCCGCGGTATTGAAGGCCCCCAGAACGATGGCCTCCTCCCGGCGTTGTTCGTCCAGCGGGAGCAGTTCGATCAGCACCATACGGATGACCTCGCGGGGTGAGGTGTCGCCGGAGCGGGTCGCCATTCGCTGGGCCAAGCGGGCGCCGGCGTCGTACACCACCGACTGGTGGGTGGCCAGCAGGAATTCCTTCTTGGTACCGAAGTAGTACTGCACCAGACGGACCGAAATACCGGCTTCGGCGGCGACTGTCTGGAAAGTGACCGCGGCCGGCCCCCCGGATACGATCACGCGGCGCACCGCATCGGTGATCTCGCGCCTGCGCGCTTCGTGGTCGACCAATCGTGGCACGAGTTCTCCCCTTTCCCCGGACCGGGCTGTCCAGAAATTTTGATGGTATACCCATACCATTTACGTGGTATGTTCATACCATCATCTGGGAGAGGGGAACCCATGCCGAAGATCGGGCGATTCACCAGCGATAAAGCCAAGGACACCTTTCTGCGCGCCTACGACGCCGTGGCCGCGAAGTGGCCGGTGCCGTCGACGAATCTCGACGTCGAAACAGCTTTCGGAACGACACGGATACGCAAGTCCGGCGCCGGGGACGGTGCGCCGATCGTGCTGCTGCCGGGCATCGGGGGCAATGGGCAGGTGTGGTTCCGGTTCGTCGAGGAACTGGCGCGCGACCGCGTCGTGTACACCCCGGACGTCATCGGCTGGGCCGGATACTGCGTGCAGACCGCACCACTGCGCGACACCGGCGATATCGCGCGGTGGATGGCCGATGTGCTCGACGGACTGGCAGAAGATCGCGTCCATCTGGCCGGGAACTCTCTGGGAGCCTGGCTGGCCGGCGCGATCGCGGTGCACCGCAGCGATCGTCTGGCGAGTATGACCATGTTCGAGCCGAGCGCTTCGACCTTCGCCAGACCACGCCCGGGTCTGCTGTTCAGATTCATCATGGCCGGGGCGCGTCCCACGCCCGAGCGGATGCGCAAGTTGAATCAGTGGCTGATGCCGGGTTACGAGATGAGCGACGAGGAGTTCGAACTGGCCACAGCGATCCGGGGATTCCGGGCAGCGATGCCGTGGGACCGTCCCTTCACCGACGCCGAGCTGGCCGCCATCACCGCACCGGCGCTGGTGCTCTTCGGCGCCCGCACGGTAGTCAGTGATCCCGAGCGCGCGGCAGCCCGCGCCCGCAGGCATATACCGTCGGCCGAAATCGGCATATACCAGGACGTGGGACACGACCTACTGTGGGCGAACCCGCAGCAGATCATCCCGCGTTTTCTCACCTTCGTCGCCGACCACGACCAAGTCCGTACGTGAACAACACACGGAGCCACAGCGTCCGGAGCGGGCCCACCCGCTCCGGGACCGAGCGGAGCAAGGCGGGGGCTGCGCAACGCGAGTCGGCTCCCGATCACTGCCGTCGAATACAACGGGAGTGACAACCCCACCTGCGGATGGGGCAAGGCGCCGACCGTACGCCGGCCGGGCACCGAATGGGCGGCTCCGGCGACTCGTACGGACTGTCTATTGCCTGCTTATCCGGCGGTCGCCGAGTTGCGAGCACGGCCCGGTCAGGCATCGAACAGCAGATAGAGCCCGGTGAAGGTGAACCCGACCATGAGCAGCATGAGCGCGAGCTGCCCGGTGAGCCGATGCGCCCGCGGCAGCAGCTGGAGACAGCGGTCGTGGGCGGCGGCGACACCGAGGACATGACCCAGCACCACCGCCAGCACCTTGAGCGTTCCCAGGACCGCCGGGTGCGCGGACAGCACATACGAGACGTCGCGACCGGCCAATCCGAAGAGGTTCCAACCGGCTCCGAAAGGGTCGGCGAACAAGATGACCGTGGCCTGGCCCTTCTCGACCAGGAAGCTGAGGTAGTGGGCGATCACGTACCCGGCGATGATCGGTGTCAGCGTATAGGCGAGTTTGCGCGGCAGCATGCGACGGTCGGTGCGGGAGAGGCCGCCGGTGGCCCCCGCGGCGCACCGGAAACTCACCCCGACCACGCCGATGAAAACCAGCAACCCCGAGGTGGACACCAGTGTGGGTGCGAGTCCGGCGTCGGACACCAGGGCTCGCCACCACGGGAACAACGAGAAGCTGTCGAACGCCGTGGAGCCCAGCAGGGTCGCCGCCACCGCCACCGAACCCGCGCCCACCGGCGTCCCCGCGAGATTCGCCAGCGGTGCACGCAGTACGAACGCACCCCCCTCGCCCCGGCCGATCGGACTCAACCGCCCGAGCAGACTGCTGTACACCTCGAGCGGGTCCGCCCGATCGGCCCATACGGTGCCGAATACGAGCAACCCGATCACGGTGACGACCAGGTACCCGGCGAGCCACACGGTCACCGCGGTGACCGAGCCGGGATCCGGCGATGCCAGCTCGAGCCAGACGAAGCCGAACAACCCGAGCGCCGCCGGCCACCTCCCCCACGTTCCGGGGTAGCGCAGCAGGCCGGTCTCGGGCCGGCGGCGCGTGACCGCGCAGTAACCGCGGTACACCGCCCGCGCCGGTGACAGAACCTTCCACACCGGCCCGGCCACGAGAGAGGCGACGGGCACCCCGACCCACAGGAAGACATAGACAACGCCCGGGACCGGGTTACGAGCCGGATCGGCGGGGCCGAACACCCCGATCGCCAGTACCGCGCCGAAGGCCACCACGCTCACCGCGGCGATCCCCGCGCGCACCACCGGCGCGTCCACGGCCGACCGCACGCTCTCCGGCACAGTGATACCGGGCGAGGCCGGGTCCAGCCGCGGTTCCCGCCAGGCGAAGGCGATCACCGCGAACGAGAAGGTGAGGGCCCAGGCCGCGCCGATCAGCGCATAGGTCAGCGGAATCGGCAGATCCGCCGCACCGCCCAGGCCGTGGGCGAGCAACGTCATTCGCGAACGAGCAGGGTGGCCACCGTACGGCCGGCGTGATGCAGTTCTATCTCCACCCGCCCCGGAATCTCGACAGTGAATCGGAAGCGTTCGCCTGATCCGGGCGTGATGGCGAAGGTGTGATCGGGCTCGGCGTGCACATGGAGTTCGTCGGCGGCGTCACTGTCGACGACGATCTCGATGGGCTGGCCGACCCGGGCCTCGAGCCTGGCGTCGGCCGGGGTCACCGTGCCGCCGGCGATTCGCACCGGGACGACCACGGCCGCGGCGCTCGGTGCCGCACCCGTACTGCTCGTGGTGGGTTGTCCCGGTTCGCTGCTCGCGCAGCCGGCGGCGAGCAGCCCGGCGGCCAGCACCGGAACGCACAGGCGGAAGAGGGACGGCATCAGTCCTCCTTGTCGGTATCGGGGTCGGCGGGCCGGTCCTCGTCGTCCCCGCGCCTGCGGTCGCGCACGGCGACGACGATGACGACGGCCGCGATGAGGAACGCGGGAAGGAAAGCGGGAATCGCGAGCAGGATCGAATGGTCGGCGAGCACATCCACGCCGTCGTATCGATCGGTCATCGCGCGGGAGCTCGTTCCTTCTCCCCGGCGGGCGACTCGCGCAGATATCGGTCGTTGATGCGGGCCGCACCCCAGGACAGTGCGGCGACCAGGACCAGGCTGCACCCCAGCACCACAAGTGAGGCCACCGCGAACAACCAAGACGGATGGTCGAACGACCGCTCCCGCTGCAGCACCGTGATCTCGGAGACGAAGGGCCGGGTGAACGAGTCGAGCGCCGGAATCTCCGCGGCGCCGATACCGGGGTCGGCGGCCATGAAGATCGGTAGCGCGGTGAGCGTCCGGCCGTCCTGGACCCGCAGCAGTGTCTTCCACGAGCCGTGCACCGGAACGGGCTTCGTGGAGACGTAGTGTCCCGCGCCCTCGCGCCGGAGCTGGTCGACCACCAGGCCCCGGCCGGGGCTGTCGCTACCCACACCACCCTGCCAGGACAGGATCTCGACCCATTCGGGGTCCGTGCCGACCAGATCCGCCGGGGTGATGCGGATATCGGCGTACACCATCCGGCCACCCTGTTCGGGGGCGTCGCGCAGGTCCACTGCCGCCCGGGCCCCCTCCGGCACCTCGATCATCAGGCCGTTGGCAGTTGCCGCGGCGACCACCGCCACCGCCACCACCACCAGTGTCCGGCGTAGCGCGGGTCGCGGCAGCGGCTCTCCCAGCAGCACGACGGCCAGCATGGCCCCGACGACACCGCCCGCGATCCCGGTGGGCACCGCCATCGCCAGCAGTTCCGGCCACATAGCCGCCGGCCACGCGTTCACGAACATTGCCCCGACCCACAGTGATTCGAGCCAGAGTCCGAGGGTGGCCGCCAGCAGACCGCAGACCGCACCCCAGACGATCCGGCGCCGGACCAACGGCAACAGGGCCAGCAGTTCCACCACGACCGCCACACCGAGATACAGCGGGAACACGTTACGCGGCGCATCGATGATCGGGCCGCCCACCAGTACTGCGACAACGGTCCGCACCACCGCGGCGAAACCGACCACGACCAGCGTGCTCCCCGGACCGAGGGCCAGTCGTGCGGCCACCAGGGCGATCGTGGCCGCCGCGACGATCAGCATCGGCTGCAGCACCAGCCGGAACTGCTCCACACCGAAGTCGTATTCGACCTGGAACACCGACAGCCCGATGAGCAGGCCCCCGAACGCGAAGGCACGCAGCAGCCACATCCGGCGCGTCTCCCGCTCCTGCGGTTCCGGCCGGTTGTTCTTGCCTTCGAATTCCAGCAGCAGCACACCGATCAGCGAGAATCCGGCGCCACCGATGAGCATCAGATGCGTGGGCCCCCACAGGGTGACGTCCTGACCGAAGATCCGGTGCCACACATCGTCGAGCGGGAACCCGATCAGGGCGTAGAGGCCGGCCCCGGCCAGCAGGATCCCCCCGACAGGCGCGTACCAGGTGCGGGTGATCCGCACCGCCGCCGGACCGGGTTTCTGGTCCAACGGCAGCACAATGGCCGCCATCCCGGCCGCGAAGAGAAAGAACAGTCCCGCGAGGATGAAATAGTGCGCCGGATTGGCCAGCGGTCCCTCGTCGCGGCCGTTGCCGATGTGCAGACTCACATCCCAGATGAAACCCAGCAGGGCGGTGAGGATGGTCGCGAGGAACATCGCCAGCGGCAGCGCCACCCAGCCCGGTCGGTTGAACGCCCGGCCCAGCCGGTCGGCGAGCCGCTGTAGCCAGGTGATCCGGCGGTTCCGGTGGAGGTATCCGATCCACAGCAACCCGAGTGCGATCACCCCGGCCGCCCCGGTCATGATCGCGACTTGATCCAGCGCCGCGCCACCGCCTTCGCCGGCGGGCGCCGCCGACCACCCGAACATGTCGTACGTACCGTCCGGCACCGCACCTCCACACCCTGGACTGGAATATGTGTGACGAAAAGTAGCATGAATTCACACCGGGAAGGGCGGGTTACCGGACGTGTCGAGATCTCACTGCGACACGCCGACTCCGCACATGACCGACCACAGCGGCCCGCACCTCACCGGGCAGCGGGCGCGGACGCCGGAACCCGATGATCGAGAGCAGTCCCGGTGCTGCGAGCGTACGCCGGGCGAGCGGGCGACAGCCGTGCCCGCAGGTACCGATCGGGTCGCGGCGAGCGCGCCGGTCAGCAGAACCTGATAACCGAAGCGATACCGGCGATCAGCGAGTACACCGCGAAGGGCAACAGGGTGCGGGTTCGGAAGTATCGCTCCAGGAACCGGACGGCGAACCAGGACGAAGCGCCCGAGGCCAGCGCGCCCACCAGAATCGGCCCGTGGATACCCTCGGCCTCCGGACCGAGCAGTTCGGGAAGTTCCACCAGACCCGCGCCCAGGATCGCCGGAGTGGCGAGCAGGAACGCGAATTTGGCGGCGTGCGCGTGTTCGAGACCGCGCCACAGCCCGCCGACCATGGTGAGGCCCGCCCGGCTGAAACCGGTCAGGAGCGCACCGAGCTGCGCGACACCGATACCGAGTGCGTCACGCATATCGAGGGCGGCGAGCCGCCGGTCGGCCTGACGGCGCGCGCTCTCCCCACCGGCCGGTGGCCGCCGTCCCGACCCCCGCAGCGCGAAACGCCGGCCGTACTCTGCCAGCGTGGGCTCGTTACGCCGCCGCAACCCCTCGCCGAGCAGCAGCACGACGCCGTTGAGGGTCAGGAAGAATCCGGCGCAGACCGGTGCGGCGAACAAGGCGTGCAAGGGGTGCACCAGCAGCGGGCCCAGAATCGCCACCGGAACAGAGGCGATCACGATCAGCCACGCCAGCCGCTGCGCCACCGTAGCGGCTCGCCGGGTCCGCAGCGTGGTGAGGAAACCGGCGACGATGGCATACCAGTCCCGCCGGTAGTGGCAGAGCAACGCGACCGCGGTCGCCACATGCAACGCGACCACGAAGGCCAGGTACGGCGTGTGCGCAACGGATTCGTCCGCGCCGATCAACGCCCGCCAGTCGCCCCCGAGCCACGCGGCGAACAGCACCGAGTGGCCCAGGCTCGACACCGGGAACAGTTCGGTGACACCCTGCACCACACCGATGACGGTGGCTTGAACGTAGGTGAGCATCGCGACGATTCTTACACGGTCGCGCGCGGATCCCCCGCGCGGCCGAAACGTCCGAAATCGTCCTTTCGCAACATATTTCGCGTCCATCACGCGTGCGCCCGAGGTGCGACAGGGCCTGGCGACACGGTCCTTCGCAGCGTCACCGGCATCGCTACCGCGGGTAGGCTGCGGTGCATGGCCAGTCACGAATCGGAGAGTGCGCCCACCACACCGGCTCGTACGACCGCCCGCTATCTCTTGTCGGCGGCGCTGGTCTTCGCGGGTCTGAGCCATCTGTTCTGGGCCCGGCGGGACTTCCAGGCGCAGGTGCCCGACTGGGTACCGCTGGACAAGGACGGCGTCGTGATGGCCTCCGGTGGTGTGGAGATCATGCTCGGCGCGGGCTTGGCCGCCATGTCCCGGGATAGGGTCCGGATGGGGCGGATCGCCGCGTTGTTCTTCGTCGCGGTCTTCCCCGGCAATATCGCCCAGTGGCGGGACCACCGGTCGGCCTTCCGGCTCGACACCGACGGGAAACGCTTCGCGCGACTGCTGTTCCAGCCGGTCCTGGTGCTGTGGGCACTGTGGTCCACCGGCGTACCCCGCGACAGCAGGAGCTGAGCACCCGTGTCCGAAGCCGACCCCGCGGGCGCGGTGCTGTTCGATATCGACGGAACGCTGGTCGATTCGAACTATCTGCACGTCTACGCCTGGACCCGGGCGTTTCGGGAAGTCGGCGCCGAGGTCGACTCCTGGCGGATGCACCGGAGTATCGGAATGGACGGATCACTGCTGGTGAGCACCCTGCTGCCCGACGCCGACGACAGCACCCGCGGCCGGGCGAAGGATCTGCATCTGCGTTACTACCTGGATTCCGGGACGCTCATGCGCCCGGTGAGCGGGGCCCGCGAACTCCTCGAGCGGGTCGCGGCGGCCGGGCTCACCGTGGTGCTGGCGACCTCCGCCCCGGCCGACGAGCTCTCGCTACTGCGCGAGGTCCTCGGCGCGCGGAAGTGGTCTCGGCGCAGACGTCCAGCGAGGATGTCGGCACCGCGAAACCGCGCCCCGATATCGTGCGCACCGCCCTCGACCGGGCCGGGGTCGGGGCCGGGTCGGCGACCTTCGTCGGGGACACGATATGGGACGCCGAGGCGGCCCGGCGGGCGGCTGTGGACTTCATCGGATTCCGGTCCGGTGGGATCAGCGGCGCGGAACTACAGGACGCGGGTGCGGTCGCGGTGTACGACGACCCCGCCGACCTGCTCGCGCAGTTCGATCACAGTCCGCTCGCCGAACTGCGCGGATCGGTACGAGACCGGGGCAGCGGCGAGGTGTGAGCGGGACCCGCCCGCGGCCTGCGGGCCGTCTAGGCTCGTGCCATGCGTCACCGAGCCCCCACCGTCGACCGGCTGCGGCCCTTCGCCGCGACCATCTTCGCCGAGATGACCGAACTCGCGGTGCGGCACGAAGCGGTCAATCTGGGGCAGGGATTCCCGGACAGTGACGGGCCCGCGGGCATGCTGGAGGCCGCCCGCGACGCGATCGCCGACGGCCTCAACCAGTACCCGCCCGGCCGCGGTATGCCGGTGCTGCGCCGTGCGATCGCCGCGGACCGCGCCCGCCGCTACGGGACACACTACGACCCGGACACCGAGGTACTGGTGACGGTCGGCGCCACCGAGGCGATCAGCGCCGCCGTCCTCGGCCTGGTCGAGCCCGGCGCAGAAGTGGTCCTGATCGAGCCCTATTACGACTCCTATCCCGCGGCGGTGGCCCTGGCCGGAGCGCGTCGGCGTACCGCGCGGCTGGTTCCCGACGGCGACCGTTTCGTCCTGGATCACGACAGTCTGCGGGCCGCCATCACCCCGGCCACGCGCATGCTCATCCTGAACTCACCGCACAACCCCACCGGCACGGTCCTCGACCGCGCCGATCTGGCCGCCCTCGCCGAGCTCGCCTGCGCCCACGACCTCCTGGTGCTGACCGACGAGGTGTACGAGCACCTGGTGTACGACGACGCCGAACATCTGAGCATCGCCACCTTCCCCGGGATGGCAGACCGGACACTGGTGGTCTCGAGCGCCGCGAAGACCTTCAGCGTCACCGGCTGGAAGATCGGCTGGATATGCGGGGCGGCTCCCCTCGTCGACGCGGTGCTCGCCGCCAAACAATTCCTCACCTTCGTGGGCGGTGGACCATTCCAGCCCGCGGTCGCGCACGCGCTGACCCACGAACTCGAGTGGGTGGCCCGGCTGCGCAGCAGACTCTCCGAGCAGCGGCTGCGCCTGTCCGCGGCGCTGGCCGAGACGGGCTTCCGGGTACATCCGAGCGCGGGGAGCTACTTCGTCTGCGCCGATATCCGCCCGACGGGCGCAGACGACGGGATCCGGTTCTGCCGGGAACTGCCCGAACGGCTCGGAGTCGCCGCGGTGCCGGTCAGTGTTTTCACCGACGATCCGGCCGCGTGGCGGCATCTCGTCCGCTTCACCTTCTGTAAGCGTCCCGAGACTTTGGACGAGGGCGTCCGCCGGTTGCGGACGGCGCGCTGATCACCGGGCAGCCGGGCACCTGTGATCAGCGCGGTGCCCGCAGCATCCGACCCGCCGCGTCGACCGCGGGACCGGAACTCCCCGCGTCGGCGACGAACACCGCGAAGGCCAGATCGTCCCGGATCCCGATGAACCAGCCGTGCGCGGTGCTGTTGTCACCGTATTCCGCGGTGCCGGTCTTACCGAGCAGGCCCGGGATATCGGTCAGCTGGGTGGCGGTGCCCGCCGTGACGGTTTCGCGCATCATGGTTTTCAGATCGCCGGTGACCGCGGCGGGCAGCGGCTGCGGGGTCCGGTCGGGTACACCCGGCGAACCGGTCACCAGCGCCGGAGCCGGCGTGCTCCCGTGGGCCACGGACGCGGCGACCAGCGCCATACCGAACGGTGAGGCCGTCACCTGCCCCTGGCCGATACTGGCCTCCACCCGCTCCGCCGGACTCTGCGCGACCGGGACGCTGCCGGTCACTGTGGTCAGCCCGGGTGTCACGTAGTCCACCCCGAGACCGAGCCGCTCGGCGGCGGTCCGCAGCGCATCCGGCGGCAGCGTGACGGCCAGCCCGGCCATGGTGGTGTTGCAGGAGTGCGCGAAGGCGGTGTGCAGCGGGACCTGTCCCAGGTCGAAACTGTCGTCGTTGGGTATGCGGCGGCCCTCGATATCGGCGACGCCGGGACAGGGCAGCACGGTGTCGGGGGTGGCGTGCCCCGCGTCCAGCACCGCGGCGGCGGTGACCGTCTTGAAGGTCGAGCCCGGCGGATACAGACCGGTGAGCGCGATCGCGCCCGCGCCGTCGGCGGCGGCGTTCTGCCCGACCGCCAGGATCTCGCCGGTCGAGGGTCGTAACGCGACGATCGCCGCGGGAGTGGCGATCGGGTCCAGCGCGGTTTCCGCGGCGCGTTGCAGCCCGATATCGATGGTGGACCGGATATCGGTGGTGGGCCGCGGATCCGCGCCGGCGATACGCACCGTGCCGTCCGCGGTCTGCGCGCGCACCGCCCACCCGGCGGCGTCATCGGCCTGCTGCTGCCAGAGCTCGCTCAGCCCCGACAGGGTCGGTGCGGATATCGCCTTGTCGGTGGTCAGCAGCCGGGTCTGCGGGGCGAGAGTCACCCCGCGCACCGCGGTCAGCGCGTTCCGGACCGGCGCGATATCGGCTTCGCGGAGGCTGATCGCCGTCACCGGTCCGCCTTGCGCGTCGGCCAGTTCGGCATCCAGGGAGGCCGGCGTGATACCGGCGGCGAGCGGCGCGAGCAGTGCGGCCGCGGCGGCGGTATCGGCGCCGGGCGCCAACTGTACGAGCGTCACCACCTGCTCGGTCATGAGCTCACCCCCCGCGGCGTCCAGGACCCGGGCAGGCTGCGGGTACACGGGCGCGTAACTCAGGGGCCCGGTATCCAGCCCCGGGGCGACGGTGGCCGGGTTCCAGCGCACTTTCCAGCCGTCGTCGGTCTCACCGGCGGTCCCGGTGGTCGTGTACTTCCATTCCTTGCCGCCCTCGGCCCCCAATCTCCAGGTCGCCTCGAGGGAGAAGGTGTCCTCGTGTACCCCGGCTACCGCGAAGGTAGCCTCCTTGCCCAATCCCTCGTAGAGGGCGCCGAGCGTTTCACCGGCCCGCGCCGGATCATCGGTGAGTGCCGCGGCCGCACCGATATCGTCGCTGTTCAGCGCCTCGGTGAAACGTTCGGCGACGGTGTCGGGCTCGGGCGGCCCGGAGGAGCAACCGGCCAACGCCAGACCCAGGGCGGCCACGAGGACGACGAGTTTCCGATCGGTGCGCACCGCTTCGACTGTATCGACCGCATTCGCGGCGGACGCGGATGGTCCACTTTCCGGTGTTGCGGATCGCGTCGCCGGGCGCGACCACGACCGCGCCCGGGCAAACCGGTTGCCCGGTACACACCCAGGTCGAGATGATTGCGAGGTGAGCACCACCCGCCCGCCCGCACTGGCCCCCGGAATCGTGCCACCGCAGCGGATCGACCTCGGTGACCTCGTGGTACGGCGCTGGGAAACCGGCGATCTCACAGCCCAGTACGAGGCGATCAACGCCTCGTTCGACCATCTCCATCCCTGGATGCCGTGGCTGCCCACGCGGCGCACCCAGGAGGAACAGCGCGTCTTCAACGACATAGCAGCCACCGGATGGCCGCCGGCCGACGGGAATTTCGGCTACGGCATCTTCGATTCCGAAGGCACTCTGCTCGGCGCGGTCGGGCTGCACGATCGGGTGGGACCCGCGGCTCTGGAAATCGGCTACTGGTGTCATATCGCGTATACCGGCCGGGGCGTCATCACCCGCGCCGTCGCCGCGCTCACCGATGCCGCACTGCGGCTGCCCGGTATCGAACAGGTACAGATCCGCTGTGACGCGGCCAACGAGCGCAGCGCCGCCGTACCCCGCCGCCTGGGTTATCGGCTGGACCGGACCGAGACGCGGGAAGTGAGCGCACCGGCCGAAACCGGCCACGGGCTGGTGTTCGTGACGGGCGGTTGATCCGCGGCCGTCCCGGCTACCGCGGCAACGTGCGGGCGAACAGTTCGCGCAGTTCGCGATAGTGCCGTTCCGCGCTGGATCAGGACCGCAGTTCCTTCGCCGTGTCGAGCAGCAACTCGACGGCATGATCGACCACCTGGTCCAGGATTTCGGCGGGTTCACCCTCGAACAGCCGGAACGACGCGGTGACCCGCCCCTCGACCGCGACGGCGAACCACACCGAACCCGGCTCCTGCCCGTCCTGTGGGTCGGGTCCGCCGGCACCGGTCACCCCCACGGACAGTGTCGCGTCGAACAGCGTCCGCACCCCTTCGGCCATCGCCCGGGCCGCCGGCTCGGAGACCACCGGCCCCTCCGGTACGCCGAGCACCCGGTGCTTGACCTCCCGGCTGTAGGCCACCACCGCACCGCGGAACCACTCCCCCGAATTGCTCGCCGCGCCCAGCGCCGCCGCGAGCTGGCCGGAGGTCAGCGATTCCGCCACCGCCACCTGCATACCCGTACGGCCGGCGATGTCGGCCAACTCCTCGGCCCGGTCGTGGGCTCGCCCCAGAACAGCCGGCACAAGTACTCCTTCGGATTCCGATTCCGTCGACATCAGTACCCCACTTCCGCATGCCGAACCCCACCGGTGATTTCCTCCTGCAACACGCAGGTCAGTCTAGACACGCCGGTGCGGGGGCAGCGCCGACGACGAACCCGCCGGACGGGTCATCATCATCGGCGCGCGACTTCCCGCTCGTCGAGCGGCGGTGACGATCGTGCACCGCGCGGACAGCGGACGACATTCGCTCACCTGGCACCAGGGACCGGCACACGCCCGTCAGAGCCGGCGATCCGGGTACACCGGCACATCGTCATCCCACGGCTGACGCACGACCATATCGGCGACCCGCACCGAACCACTCTCGAATTCCCCGGTCGCGGCGTCCACGAGGCGGTAACGCTGGGTCTGCCGATGGATGGGTTGCGCCTCCAGCAGCACCACCCGGACTTCCCCCGGCTCGAACCCACAGCGCTGTTGCAGGGCGGCGATCAACTGCTCACTGTGCAGGTGACCGTCACCGAAGTTCCAGCCGAGCGCGGTCGAGCAGATGCGCTCACCGTCGGTCAGGACGTAGTCGGCCTCGTCGTGATCGGCCATCGCGCGATGCGCGAGTGTGAACAGCGCCTTACCGTGGGTATTGAAGGCGCGGAAGGCGTAGCCGAGGTACAGGGGGATCTGTGCGGCCTCCGGGCTTCCGTAGAACCGCTGCAACTGCGCGGCCGGCATGGTCGCGACGGCAACGATCCCCTCCCGGATCTTCGCATCGGCCGAGGGCCGGATACACCAGAGTGTGGTGTCCCAGTTGCCCGCGTAATAACGCATCCCGGGCAGGAACGACACTTTGCGCGGGAACAGGTTCCCCAGCGCGACCACCCCGGCGAGAACGATCAGCAGCAGCACCAACGGCACCGGGTTGCTCACCGCGGACAGGCCCACATCGGCGTGCGCGACGAACAGTGTCAGCACACCGAAGATCATGAAGACGTTCCACTCCAGTGGTACACCCATCGGTATCGCGGTGAGGATCACCAGGTGGAAGCCGATCAGTGCGGTGGCGGCGACGGCCGTGGGCCAGCCGCCGTGCGCGAAGAACAGCACCAGCGGCGCACCCATCTCGACGGCGGTACCGCCGTGGGCGAACCACCGCGACAATCGTCCAGGCCGTAGATCGTCGGGAAAACGTTCGAAGAACAGGCGTTTGAGGGCGCGGGGCCGCACCACCGGACTGTTCGACATCATCGTCGACACCACGAACGGGAAATGCTTGTTCAGCTTCGAGACCGCCGCACCGATCCAGATGACGACGAAAACTATTTTGGCGCCGACGATCACATCCACACCGCCGAAGAGGAATGTGACCGCCAGGGCCCCGTACACCTCACCGCGCGCCGCCAGGAAAATGGTCTTGTCGCGCAGTCCGAGCACTGCGAGCAGCCCGAGTACCGCCGCGATCTGCCAGACCGGCAGGACACCCACGGTCGTATCGAGCGCCACGTCCGGTCCGGTTCCGTTCGACACCAGCGCCACCAGCAGCATGATCAGCAGGGCCGCGTACAGCACCACTTCGAACAGCGTGCGGCGGGTGCCGCGGGTACCCGGCACCCGATCCGGCCAAGGCGGCAGGCGGATGGTGCCCGGACGCAACCAGTACAGGATCGAGCCCATGGGCGGGAAGAACCGGTTGTTCAACGGTCCGAACCCGCAGCCCAGCCCGACCACCTCGAACAGCATCGTGAACAGCACGACTTTCTGGAAGACGATCGGCTCCGACCACCAGGTGCCGACCGAGGTGAACCCGTCGATACCCGCGGTCGTCAGCGCGAACAACCACCCGCCCAGCACGTAGATGCCGATTTTGACGACATAGAACAGGTGCAGGAGCACCGGCGTGCCGAAACCGACCTCGGCCCAGTGCCGCGCCATCGGGCGGAGCTTCTCCGCCCGGGTGCCCCTGCTCCATTCGTCGAAATCGACCACCGGCAGGTTCGGCCGGAGAATGCCGAACAAACGATCTGTTCCGCCCACTACGCTCTCGTTCCCTACGCCGTTCGATCAAGTGTGAGAACACCTTCGGTAACGCACGCGCGTTTCGCTCGGGTGTCCTCTCGCCGTTCGCAGACCACCGTCCCCGGACGCCGTGCCGGACGGCGGTCACCCTCGTGACGAACCGGCCGACGACCGAGATCATCGCACCCCCGCTGCCACCACCGAGTGAAAATCGGCGGCTCGCGACGAGCAATTCGCGGTAGGGATCGGCCGGCTGCCGACGATCGGATCGTGCGCCGGTCACCCATCACCAGGCGAGTCGATTTCGCATCATCAGATGAGTAATGCGAAACCCCACAGGCGGAATTCCAGGATCGACCCCGAGACGGCGACGACAGCTGCCCGCGTGGCCCCGGAAGCGGCCGGAACCGCCGGCGCCCGAGAGGAGGCACAGCCGGCCGTCCGGCGCGGGAAAGGTGTGTGCGGCCGTGCGCGAGACCGATCCGGTAAGCGGTCGGGCACGCCCCGGTGCTGCCGGCCCGCACCCGGCGAGGACCATGTCCTGCCGCTGAGAGTACTGCGGGCGGCGCTCACCGAAGCCGGCATTCCGGCCCTGCTGCCCGGCGCCGCGCTGCCCGCCGAGGTACTGACCGCCGCGCCGCTACCCGACGACCGGCGCGAACTACTGGAACGGCATGGCCGCCGGGCACACCGTGCGCGAATTCTGAGGAGAGAAGACGACGCGCGGTGCCGCAAGCCGCTGTGATCACGTCGTGGTGATCGGCGCGGGGGCCGGCCGGGCTGTCCGCTCGGTCGTGGGATCAGTTGGTAGGAAGGATTTTCGAGGTCAGCCAGATCCCCGCGGCCAGTGCCGCGGTCACCGCGACACCGATCAGCGCCGAGCCGGCGAGGACGGTGATTCCGATGGAGAACACCAGGCATGTGAACGTGGCCAGGACCGCCGTTCCCCGTTCGACACCGACGACCCGGGCGGGCTGGTTCCGAATCGCAGTCATATCCCTAGGCTTCCCCGCGATCCCATTTATGAAACCGTTACCGGCGATCCGGGGACAGGATTTCGTTTTTCGACCGGCCCCGCCGAGATCAGCTCGAGATCTCCTCGGGATACGTCCCGCGCGCCCACGTGATCACCTCGATCTCCGACGAACCCTCCCGCCGAGCCCTCCGCCGCGGTATCGGCCGTACCGATCGAACGCCGAGACGATCATGGTGCGCGTCACCCGATGTGGCGGCAAAATCACAGGCGACGGCACAATGGAGCCAATGAGACCTTGGCAGCCGAGCCCGCCCGCCGACACCGACTTCCCCGGTGCCGACCCGATCACCGTCGACGACGTGCGCGCGCTGCGCGAACAGTTCCTCGACTTCATGCTCGGCTACAAATTCGCGATCGACGAGATCACCACCAAGATCAATATCCTGCGCGAGGATTTCAACAGTACCCACGAGTACAACCCCATCGAGCACGTCGGATCGCGACTCAAAACCCCCGAAAGCGTCATGGAAAAGGTCCAGCGCAAGAAATACCCGATGACCCTGGCCGCCATCCGGGACAACATCCTCGATATCGCCGGAGTCCGCGTCGTGTGCAGCTTCATCTCCGATATCACCGTGATCAGAGATATGCTCGCCGGCCAGGAGGACATCACGGTCCTGGAGGAACGCGACTACATCACCCACCGCAAACCGAACGGCTACCAGAGCCTGCATCTGATCGTTTCGATCCCGGTCTTCCGCTCCCACGGCACCGAACACATTCCGGTCGAGATCCAGATCCGCACCATCGCGATGGATTTCTGGGCCAGCCTCGAACACAAGATCTACTACAAATACCGCGGCGAGGTCCCCCCGAACCTTCGCAGCGACCTCGCTCAGGCCGCCGAAGTCGCCACCCAGCTGGATGAGAAAATGGAGGCCCTGCACCGACAGGTCGACCGCACCGAACCCACTCGGACCGGCCCGGCCGACACCTTGGATCTCCGCCGCCTGTACAACAGCCTCGTGCCGGACCCCTCGTCCGGCGTCCGGCCCGCACCGGCCCTCCGCTCACCCGAGCTGTAGACCGACCGGGGTAAGCCGATCCAGAGGCCCGATCACCCCTGATACGGACCGCAACACCATGGCGGCTCGCCGAGGAGCACGGTGCGACAACCGATGCCCTCCCGGTGTGTCGATGATGGGAACTACGTGGCCGGTTCCCGGCGAGTGCGTACGCGGGAATCCAGAAGTCCTTCGATTCCGAGCAGGAACGTCTCACAGATCGGGTCCGGGTCGGTCAGGCACCCGGCCGCCATCGCGCCGTCGCGCAGCATCACGAAGTGCCGGGCCGCCGGAGCCGGATCGGTATCGCCGACATCGGCGAGGATCTCGGTGACGGTGTCCAGGAACCACTGCCGGTGCGCGAGAACGGCTCTATGGACCGGGTGGCCGGGGTCGGGGTATTCGGCTGCCGCATTGAGAAACGCACATCCGCGAAACCTGGGCCCCCGGATGCTGTCGGCGATGGCCCGTCCGACGGCTCGGACGACGTCGACGGGCGACGGGTTCGCGCGGCGTGCGGCGTCGACCTGTGCGCGGATCGTTTCGTCGGCCTGGGTCAGGTAGGCGACGACAAGGTCGTCCTTGCCGGGAAAGTGCCGGTACATGGTCGCCCGCGTCACCTGGGCGGCGGCAATGATGCGCTCGACGCCGACCGCATGAAGCCCTTCGGAGTAGAACAGTCCGCTCGCCGTGTCGAGCAGTCGCGCACGCGCTTCCGACATACGACTTCTTCCCATCTCCCGAGAGCTTTCACCCCGAGGCTAGCAGAAAGAACGATCGGTATTGACAAGACGGACCCGCGCACACCAGACTCCATGTAGACCGATCGTTCTTTCTCCCCGGGTCGCACCTCGACCGCCTCGATCGCCGAAAGAGAGCCTGATGTCCAGTTCACTCGAGACCGGTGTGGCCGGCACTGCCGTCGGCAGCACTGCGGGGCTGCGGAACCTGTACTACGCCCGCTTCGGATTCGCCGTCGTCTGGGCAGGGCTGATGCTGGCGGCAGCCGCGAGGCTCACCCCGGTCAGCATTGCCCTGATGGTGCTCTACCCGCTGTTCGACGTGGCCGCGGCCGTGATCGACATTCGCACCTCGGGTGCCGCACGCCCGAAGGCGCCGCTGTACCTCAACATGGCCCTGAGCCTGCTCACCGCCGTCGGACTGGCGGCGGCCGTCACCTCCGGCATCCCCGATGTCCTCCGGGTATGGGGTGCCTGGGCGATCGCCGCGGGCGTTGTGCAGTCGATCGTCGCGATCTTGCGCTATCGGCTCGGTGGCCAGTGGGCGATGATTCTCAGCGGCGGCATCTCCACTCTCGCCGGCGCGAGCTTTATCGCGGGCGCCGGGGCACCGAACCCGGCCCTCACCCCGCTCGCCGGGTACGCGACGCTCGGCGGCGTTTTCTTCCTGATCTCGGCGATCCGTCTGCACCTGCGTGCGGAACGGACGCGATGAGGTGACCACGGTCGCCGTCCTCGCCGGATCACTCCTGGCACACGCCCCCACCTACCGACCATCGGCCGGATCCGGCCGCGCCTGCCGACGTGACCCCCGGACCATCGTGACCCACACGCAAGAGAACCCTCACCACCGAAGGAGAACATCATGTCCGAACCCGTCTACACCGCCATCGCCACCTCGACCGGTGACGGCCGCGCCGGAGGGCGCGCGGCCAGCAGCGACGGCCTGATCGATGTCACCCTCGCCATTCCGCGTGAAATGGGCGGACCGGGCGGCGCGACGAACCCCGAGCAGCTCTTCGCCGCCGGCTGGGCCTCCTGCTTCCACTCCGCGTTGAAGGCCGTCGCCGCGGGACAAAAGGTCACTTTCACCGATTCGGCCGTGGTCGCCGAAGTCGGCGTGCACCGCACCGAGCAGGGCGGTTTCGGCCTCTCGGCCGCATTGCACGTGGAAATGGGCGGTATCGAGCAGAGCAGTGCCGACTCGCTCGTCGCGGCCGCGCACGCAGTATGCCCCTACTCCAACGCCACCCGCGGCAACATTCCTGTCACCATCGACGTCACCGTCAGCTGAACCGTGCCGGTGAATGCGGTCCGGTGATCGCCGAGCAGAGCAACAACACGCGCGACGATTCCGGCTGCTCCGATACGGGCCGGCTCCGCCGCCCGGCCTACCGCGGCCGGGACGGCACACCGAACGCCGCCGGGCTGTACCCGGCGGCGTTCCGGTCGAGGGCCGGCGTCCCACAAGCGCCTCTCGGCGAGTGGTCGCTCGTAGCGACAAAGGGGTGAGGCCCGGGGCTGTCCGGACGCCGACAATGTGTCCAACCGCAACCCCGTCGCAGTTGTTCCGGAAGGATCGTGTGATACGGCCTACCCGGCCCCGCGGGCGTGCGCGTATCCGGCTACCCCTGGGAATCCGGGCGCTCGCGCGGGGCCCGGGTCGCCGCGGCACCGCCCTCGGCCCCGATCTGTTCGCGCAGGATGTCCCCGTGGCCGGCGTGCCGGGCGAACTCGGCGGTCATAGCGAGGTATATCCAGCGAAGGCTGACAAGTCCCACGCGTGGGTGCCGGCGCGTTTCGTCCAGGGCGATCCCCGCTGCGACAGACCTGGCTCGGGCGCTTGCACGTTCGAACTCCGCGATCACCTCGGCCACTGTCTCTTCCTCACCCACGCAGAAACCGCCATGTGCCCACAGCGGACCGTCGCAGTCGGCGTCGGCGAGCTGCCCGAGCGTGCGCTGGAACCACATCCGCTCGGCGAACGCCGCGTGTTTGATCAGGGCTATCGGGGTGGTCAGCGAGGGTACGAGCCGGCGCCTGGCGTCGCTTTCGGACAGTCCGCGCACCGTGTCGACGAGATCGGCGCGCGCCCGGTCGAGCATGGTCTCGAGCAGTTCTCGTTCGGTGCCGGTGGTACGGGTCGGAGTAGTCATCGGAGGGTCCTTCCACGGTCGGCCCGGCGCACGCCGAACAGACCGATCTGCCTGTGGTGGTTCGGACTCGGCTCGCCGGAAGAAACGGGCGCCGGGCGATCGCGTGTGTTCGCGATCGGGAATCCTGGATTCGGCCGCCGGAATGCGCGACCCGCATCAGAAGCGGGCGCAACGAGCCGATGCCGAATCTATCACCGGATGGCTGCGGTAGGCGTCCGAATACTGAATCAGGAGTTCGCCGAAGGCCGTGGCCGCGCCTCGTGACCGGCCCTGCCGTGGGTACGGCGCGCCTCCTTCATCTCCGCCTCGTAGACGTGACGTCGCCCCTGGAGCAATTCGTCGCGGACTTCGCGTTCGATGTCGCGGAACAAGCCGTAGTAGCCGTCGTCGTACTCCTCGACGATCTGGAAAGTCCACCGGCCTTCCAAGACATTACGGCCCAACAGGTCGGCCGTTATTCGATCGGCGAGCCGATGATGACCCGCCTCCCGTAACATCGCTGCCGCGCGCCCCAGAGTGAGGTCGGCACCGCCGGTCAATTGGTGGAACGCGTACAGATGCCCCCGGGCGCGCTCGGTGATCTCCAGGGCTTCGGACAACTTGCCCACCGCCTCGACCGTCGTGTCACCGACACCTGCCGGCCGCCGATGACGCTCCGCGGGAACATCTTCGTCACCGGTACCGGGCACTGTCATTCCGACAGGCTATCGAGAGTCCGGCGAATCCCGCCTCGGTCGGCGCGGGCGAGTCGGATGGCAGCGCATCGTCGCGCCGGTCGGCCGCTCGACGCAATACAGCGAGCCGCAGAGGTGCGGTAGTCGGATCGGACCGTGTTCGCGCGGGGAGCCGGAGGAGCCCGTGATCTGCACGATCGGTGCGCCCCGGCCGCACTCGAGCACGGTTGTCAGTTCGAGGCGGTCGGCGCCACACAGACGAGAGGTGCCCCGCCAAGGCTGCCTAAGTTCATCACTATTCTCTCATTCTCAAGTGCTTCTACATCCCACCCTTTCGCCGAATTTGCAGATTTTTTCCGGAACCTACGGGCTGCGTTCGACGAAATATGCCCACGAAGCCCCTCATTACCGACAGATCATCGCCCTGCAGCCGATTATCACAGGTTCAACGACCGGGGCCTGATAAGTTACTGATTATTCTCAAATGGTTCCGGATATGGGCGGGGCCGTTTCGACTCGACGAGGAGCTGGGGACGATGAACCGATCCGCCAGGCGCAATGCGTCGAAGCCACCGCCTGCCGATGACATCGTCTCGTACCCACCACCCGAACCCACCTCACAACTGTTCGTCGACCATCCGAAGGAAAATCCGATGATGCGCACTCCCCTCCGCCTGACCGCCACCTCGATTGCGGCGGCCTGTCTGATCGGCACCGCGGCCGGCGCCACGGCCGCGCCCCCGGCCACACCGGGCCCTGCACCGGTGGCCACCGACGCGGGCACCGGGTCGGCAATGGTGGATTCGGGCTCGGCGGCCGCACAGTCTGCCGTCGAAACCGTGCAACGCGGCGACATCATCGGGATCATCGTGCTCCTGGCCCTCACGCCCTTCCAGATGTTGACCGGCGGCGTCTGCGACCTGGCCACATTCTCGGCACTGCCGAATCCATGCGCCCCGAGCACCTATTGATACCGAGGCACAACCGGCCGCCGACTGCACGGCATCGCCGGGACGACGCGGCAGCACACCACAGCCACACCACGGCGGGCCGTGCGGCCGGTTGCAGCCGGACGACTACCGCACTGATCAATCCAAGCGGCGGCCACCAGTCGGAGAACTGCAGCGCGCGCCGCGACGCAGTGACCCGCGGCGCCCCGGCGCCGGAGACCGACCCGGCCGGTAACGCGCGAAACGCCGCCGGGCGCGAGGTCCGGCGGCGTTCGGTCGGGTGTCGACGTCCCACAAGCGCCTCTCGGCGAGTGGTCGCTCGTAGCGACAAAAGGGGTGAGGCCCGGGGCTGTCCGGACGCCGACAAGGTGTTCAACCGGGCCGGTGAGGGTTCTATTCCGCCCGGGGTGTGATGCGGGCGACCCGGTATGTCACTGCGCACCGGGGCCGACGCTGTAACCCTGGGATGTTCTTCGTCCGGTTCCGTCCGACGAAGAGGCGGTCATCGCGGCCGATCAGGCGTCCGACTCGGCGTGGATTTCGACGCAACATTCACCGGCGGCAGGGGCCAGATCGGCGTGGACGGCGTCTGCCTCCAAACCGTGGAGCAACCCGGTGAGGTAGGCGTGGTTGAGCGAGCAAACCAGGTCGGGAGCTCGGGCCGCCAGCGGATGGAAGGGGCAGTTGCGCAGCCGTAGGCAGGCCGGCGCGGTTCTGGCGGGCTCGAAACCCTGTTCACCGAGCGCGGCCGACAGGAGGGTGATGGCGCGTTCGGCACCGAGCCGTCCCGGGCGCAGCCGTTCCCGGATTTCACGACCGGCGGCGGTGCCCCGGCCTTCGGCGACGCGCAGGGCGGCATCGCGCGCCGATTCGCCGCCGGCCTCGGTGAGAACGGCCTGCATCAGTATTTCGGCGAGGACTTCGTAGCGGCGTTCGGGGATGCTCACCCGTACTTCGGTATCGGTGGGTTCGTACACCTTCGGCGTCCGCCCGACCCGCCGGATCCCGCCGGCGTGTTCGTAGCGGGCCCGCAACAGCCCGGTACCGACGAGTTTGTCGAGATGGAACGCGGCGAGTTTCCGGGATATCCCGACGTGTTCGGCGGCTTCGTCGCGGGTCACCGGGCGCCCGGCGCGCCGGATGAACCAGTACATGTTCCGGCGCAGATCGTCGTCCAGGGCGGCGACGGCACCGATATCGGCTTCACTGGTCACCGGTCCACAATAACGCCGATCATGTTGTGCGGAACCCGCCCGACGACAGGCGGAGAGGCGGGACTTGACCCCTCCGCCGAATTGAACCAAAATCTATTGGTGTAATTACTTTCCCAGGTGGCGCGGAGGTTGCCATGACCGATGAGTGGCGGCAGGCCAAACGCCCGGTCAGCGCCGTGCTGGCCGGGCCGTACGGGCATCCGTTCCATCCGATCCTGGTCACCGTGCCGATCGGATCGTGGCTGGCCAGCGTGGTGTTCGATATCGGCTCGCACGTGGTCGAGGACCCCGGATTCCTGACACGGGGCGCGCAGTGGCTGATCGCGATCGGGGTGTTGGGCGCGCTCGCCGCGGCGACGATCGGGTTCCTGGACTTGTTCGCCATCCCGGCCGGCACGCCCGCCTTCCGGATCGGGCTGGTGCATATGAGCCTGAATCTGGCGGTCACCGTGGCATTCGCACTCGATTTCTGGTGGCGCACCGCCGGCACCGGAGGCGGCGGCGCCGTCGCGGCCGGCCCGCTGGCTCTGTCGATCGCCGCCGTCGCGGTACTGGGGGTATCGGGATACCTGGGCGGCAAGCTCGCCTACCACTACGGTGTGCGAGTCGCCGACGAGAGCACTCAAGCCGCCGGTTTCCGGCACTGACCCTTCCCTGTCCCTTCTCGTTCTCAGGAGTCATCATGGGCATCGCAGCTCTGATTTTCTGGCTGCTCACCGCGGTCGGCGGCTTCGTCCTGCTGGGCACGTGGATCGCCAAAGGCGGTGCACGGGAATCCAACTCGAGCCATCTTCCCGTTCCGGTGCTGTTCGGCCACTTCCTCCTCGCCGTGGCCGGGCTGGTGGTGTGGATCGTCTATCTCGTCGTCGACAACGACGCGCTGGCCTGGGTCGCCTTCGGCCTGCTGGTTCCCGTCGCGTTGCTCGGGTTCGTGATGCTGGCGCGCTGGCTGCCGGTCTACCGCGCTCGTACCACCGGACTGGTGGGCAAGACCCCGCCCGAACGGCATTTCCCGGTGGCGGTCGTCGGCGGACACGGCGTATTCGCGGTTGTCACCCTGGTGCTGGTGCTGCTCACCGCGCTCGGCATCGGCGGGAGCTGACCGTGCCCCAGCCTGCCCTACGCGTCGTCCACGACGCCGGCGCTGTCGATCTGCCCGCCGCCGAGGACGCCGCCCGCACCTTTCTGACCGCCCTCGGGGTTCGTCTGGACAGCGAACATCTCCAGGCCACGCCGGGGCGGATGGCCCGAGCCTATGCCGAGTTGTTCAGCCCGCGCGCGTTCGACCTGACCACGTTCCCGAACGAGGAGGGCTACGACGAACTGGTGCTGGCCCGCCGAATCCCGCTGCGGTCGGTCTGTGAACATCACCTGCTGCCGTTCGTGGGCGTCGCGCACGTCGGCTACCTGCCCGGCGATCGCATTCTCGGACTGTCGAAACTGGCCCGGATCGTCGAGCACTTCTCCCGCCGGCCTCAGGTTCAGGAACGGCTGACCAAACAGGTCGCCGACTGGCTCGACCGGCAGCTGCAGCCCAAGGGTGTCGGCGTGGTCATCGAAGCCGAGCACACCTGTATGACACTGCGCGGAGTGCAGGCCGCCGGAACCACCACCGTCACCTCCACGCTGCTCGGCAGTCTTCGCGAAGACGCCAGATCCCGCCAGGAATTCTTCTCCCTCACCGGAATCGGCCCGTAACGCGCTACTCCCGACCCCAGGTCACCGACCGCCGGTGCCGGTGCCGGATATCGGCACCGGCACCGAGTGTCGAGCCGTACCCGGCGCGAGCCTCGGGTTACACGGTCGGCCGGCCCTCGACGCCGCGACGACCTCTGGTCGCAGATTTGATTCGTACGGGACCGGCGGGCTCGGGCGGTCATCACTCGAGTCGCTGCGGCCATGACCCCGCTCCTGCTCATGCTGCTCTGATGCGGTCGCTCAGAGCTGTCCGGTCTCATTCCTCGTCAGCGCATGCGAGGGGCGCCACTGCCAGGTTTCGACGCAGCCTTGCCAGCGCGACTGCCGGAAATCGAACTGCGTCGTCCATCAAGTCGGGCAGGCCGTCCGGACACCGGGTGAAGAGGTCATGCCGCATCACCGCGAAACCGTTGGAAACGAACCCACGCCCCTGCCGCGCGTGTCTCTTCCGGCGAACCCGACGAAAGATTGACTATCGTCTTGCCCGGCAGGTGGTCTGCGGCAGGCCCGAGTACGTCGTAGTCGGTCAGACTGACCACGATCACTTCGCCGGCGTCCAGAGCTTGCGCAGCGGTATGCGCACGGGCAGCGCCGAATTCCTCCATGGCGATGGCCTTTTCCGGGCTGCGGTTCCAGACGGTGACCACGAGGCCCGAAGCGCGCAATCGCTCGACCATCGCCTGCCCATCGGGCCCAGCCCGATGACCGTTACCGAACTAGCTGCTCGAGACATGAATCCGTGTCCTCAAAAGTATGGGTGCGGATCGGTTCGGCGTGGGTTTACCTCGAGGGAACTCGAGGTTGAATACTACGTCGCATGAGTTCGAGCAACAGCGCAAAGCCCGTCGCGACCATGACCACGCCGCCCCTTTCGAGCGACGACGAGCGTGCCATTCGTGACCTGGTAGACCTCGCCGACCGTTCCCAGACCGACGCCGCCGTACTCCCCGGCCTGCACACCGACACCACAGCAATCGTCAACTTCTACGGCCGCCGACTCCTCGGGCGCGATACTTTCGAGGCGGCGATGAGCACGGCCCTGAGCAGCGGGCTCGGAGCTATCCGCACCAGCGTCGAGGTAACCGACATCCGACCACTCACTGCCGACGCAGCCCTCGTCAGCTGCATAAAGACGGTGCACGACGAGCGTCCGGATGCTGGAGAGATCCCGCCGACCACCGGCGCCCTGACCTACGTGACCGTACGGACCTCTACCGGGTGGAAGATCGGTCTGGCACAGACAACTCCGATTGCCTCGGACTGACAGGCTGCACCTGCTGCCCCCACAACCCCGGTCTGCCACGCAGCTACGACCGGCCCGGTGGAGCACCTCCGTGGTGACCACGGCCGCCAAAGCCAGGCGCTCGTTCGATGGGGACTCGGGCTCGGTCGGCCGCCTGGTCTGCTTGTGGGTCAGGTTTCGGGGATCTCCGCGCCGCGCTCGGCGAGGGTGATCGACTTCGGATTCGCACCGCCGCGCCGGCCGGTATCGAGCGTGTCGATCACCGCGAGCTCGTCGGGCGCGACGTGCGCGCCGACGGTGGTGTCGAGGCGCCGCACACGCTGAGCCACCGTAGGGCTGTACACGAGGATACCGAAAGGGTCATCCATGTCGGAGTTCGGTGATAAGCGGCGACGAAGACCAGCGGGCAGCCGACGGCCATAAAGCACAGGCTGTAGGTGAGCAGGGTCTTGACCGCCCCGGTTCGATAGAGGTCGCTCGCTACGATCGCGTTCGCGAGCGCGCCGTCCTGCTCGGCTGCGGTCAATTCACCGAACCCGGCGACGACAGCGACAACCGGTTGTTTCCGGAGGGAGTACCGCAGGCCTTCGGTCACCCACGCCGGTACATTCCCCGCCGCGACGCGGGGGCTCTGGATTATCCGCTCAGCCGGCAGCTCCTGGCCCGTGACCTGCTCCGCATGGCCTACGTCGCCAAGGACGGCACGCCCCGCAACATCCCCATCGGATTCACCTGGAACGGCTCGCAGATCGTCGTCTGCACCACGAAGAACGCCCCGAAGCTGCCCTCCCTACGCCACCACCCCGAGGTCGCCCTGACAATCGACACCGAGGTGCATCCGCCGAAGGTCCTGCTCATCCGCGGCCGGGCGGAGCTGGACGTGGTCGACGTTATCCCGGAGGAATACCTGCAGATGAACGGCAGCTACGAAATGACCCCTGAGCAGCGGGTCGAGTGGGAGGCCGAGGTCCGCTCGCTCTACGACGGCATGGTCCGGATCGTGATAACTCCGACCTGGGTGAAGCTGATCGACTTCGAGACCACTCTGCCCACCGCGGTCGAGGAACTGATCCGGCAGCGGGCCGAGCGTCAGCGCGCCTGAACCCGGCCGACCGGCCACAATAGGCCGAACCGGGCCATTCACCCAGCCGCCGCTACTACCCAGGAGTCGATGTTGCCACCGATCCAGGTCGCCGTCTGCGGGCCCGGCAATTGCACCGATGCCGACGCCGACACTGCGCGTGAAGTCGGCAGACTCCTGGCCCGAGCCGGGGCCACCGTGCTGTGCGGTGGCGGGCGCGGGGTCATGGCCGCAGTGGCGGAAGGAGCCTCCGCCGAAAACGGTTTGGTCATCGGCATCCGCCCCGATGCCGACCCGGCCGGAATCTGCGCGGGCCTTTCGGCTGTCCTGTACACGAACATGGGAGAGGCACGTAACGCCATCCTGGTCCGGTCCGCCGACGCGGTGATCGTCGTGGGCGGTTCCTGGGGAACACTGTCCGAACTCGCTCTTGCCAACCACCGCGGGAACACCCCGGTGATCTCGCTCGGCGGCTGGAAGATCCACGACGCCGACGACAACCCCATCCACGCGGCCATCACAGCGACAAGCCCGCTGGTCGCCGTTCGGACAGCTCTGGCGCAGCGCAGGGACTAGGGGAAGCGCCCAGCTCATTGTCGCGGTTGCCCTACGAGCGGACCATCGGAGGAATGAATGAGCCCACTTCCCCGGACAATGGCGAACCGATGGGCGGATCGCGCCGAACCCGTGCCGGGCCAGGGCATTGTCTCCTGGCACCTGTTGATGAGGCGGTACCCACAGGTATGCGATGCGGCTACAGAGGCGCAAAGAGCTCTGAGTTCTTTCCCCGACCTACATATGACACCGAGAGAGTGGCTTCATACAACGACACTCATGGCCGGACCGACAGAGACCATCACTCGCGAACAGATGTCCGCGATGGTCTCGGCTGCGCGAGCTCGTCTGCGCGAGGTTGCGCCCATTGCGGTGTTCATCGAAAAAGTTCTCTACCACGCCGCAGCGATATCGCTCGGCGTGCAACCCGCACAAGCGCTGGTTCCCCTCCTCGACGCAGTACGGTCGGCCACCCGGACGATCATCGCTCCCCGAGAAGCGAGGGATGGCGCCCCTTCCTCGTGGATTCCTCACGTCACGGTCGCGTACAGCACCGCCGAGCAACCGGCGGGCCCGTTGATTTCGGCTCTGGGGACGGTGATACCGCGACGGGAGGTGACGATCGACGCTGTCACGCTGGTTGTCCAATGGGGCCCGGAAAGGCGATGGGATTGGGAGCCCGTCGGAACAGCCCGGTGTGGCGCCACGACGGGCCGGTAATGCTCTACCGGGTCGGTTCCGGCCGCCGGCTACGACGCGCCGAGCGGAACGTGCTCGGTGGGCAACTCCGGAACGCCTTCCTCATATCGCCGAATCCGCGGACCCGGGCGCGAGCGGACGCTCACCGAACGCGAACCGGGTCGGTAGCCGGATCGGGTAGGCATCCGACGCGTTCGCTCGACCGGAATTGACGGGCGTCACAGTACCTTTTCCACGGCCGATGCGAGGCGTGCCGCGTCCTTCTCGTCGTGGGCGCC
This sequence comes from Nocardia sienata NBRC 100364, assembly GCF_001613205.1. GTDB lineage: Bacteria > Actinomycetota > Actinomycetes > Mycobacteriales > Mycobacteriaceae > Nocardia > Nocardia sienata. Next base: position 399,063 of record NZ_BDBX01000004.1, read on the forward strand.
GGCGATGAGCGGACGTACCCCGGCGCCGCGGTAGGCGGCGCGACCCGGAGTCGGGGCGTCGATGATGTCGATGATCGGCCGGATCGCGTCCTCGGGGCTTCGGCCCAGCAAGGGCGCCAAGACCGCGGCGGCGACCTTCATGCCCATCCCGACCTCGCCGGCGAAGCCGGAGCGAACCAGCCGGTCCGGCCCCCAGGTGATGTAGCCGAGGTCGGGGTTCTGTTCGGTGGCAAGGATGCCCAGCAGTTCGTTGGCTCGGCGCTGCTGAGCGTTCGATCGCTTGAAGGTGAACCCCTCGAGCATCTCGAGGTCGTCGAAATCGATGGCGTCCGCGCGGGCGCCCGGGACGGCGATATTCACGACGACCGGCTTACCGCTCGCGCGCAGCAGATGCGCGAGTCGCGTCACGAACAGGTACTTGGTGAGGAAGAACAGCGACCAGGACGCCTCATGTCCTTCGGGTGTCACGCGCCGACGCTGCCGGATGAACGACGCGGCGAGCACCAGCACGTCGATCCGTTCGTAAGTCTCCTGCAGGTGCTCTACCACGCGGCGGCTTTCCGCGACGAGGGAGAGATCGGCTGCGATGAACTCGGCCCTGTCCGGCGCGGAAGGGTGCCGGCGCGCCGCCATCGCCACCAGCGCGTCGAACTTGGCGCTGCTGCGCCCGATCACCACTACTCGATATCCGGCGGCGAGGTAGTGGCGTGTCAGTGCCGCTCCCATCCCGTCCGTACCTCCCGTGATCACCATCGTCGGCATGCCGCTCCCACTATTTCCGGAACCTATGTTCCGGAACAGACTACAACAATCGGAACGCGTGTTCCGTATTGCTAGGGTGGGGGTATGACCGAAGGCCGGAAACAGCGGCGCGACGCTGCGGCGAACAAGGAAAGGATCTTGACCGCGGCCGCGGACGCGTTCCGCCACCACGGCCTCTCGGTCGACATGCGTGCTGTCGCGGCCGCGGCGGGAGTCGGCATCGGCACGCTGTACCGGCATTTCCCCACCCGAGAAGACCTCGTGCGGGCCATCACCGGGACCGATCTCGCCGACCTCGCCGTAGCCCGGCTCCGGGACGGGGCTTCGGCGATCGACGGATTGCGAGAGCTCTACACCAGCGCACTGACTCGGCTCCGCGCCAACAAGGCCATGATCGACCTGCTGGCCGGCGCGGCACCCTCCGACGCGGAACTCGAACGATGCCTCGACCATCTGAGATCCGTCGGCCGCGATGCCGTGGCACGTTCCGCCATCGACCACACGCTGGCCCCCGATGTGACGGCCGACGATATCGCCTACCAGCTGCTCGGCCTCATCCGTATCGCACAGATCGTCCATGAGCCGGACACGATTTCGCACCAGGTCGAACTCGCGCTGCGCGGCTTGGCCGCCTGAACCCCGGCGGGGCGCCCGCGGTAATGCGCCGCGGCCGCACCACGCCGAGGTGATCACACAGGACGCCGATTCCCGAGCCACGATGAGCATCAACCAGACGCATCCAGCGACCCGAACCTTTCTGCCGGTGTCGATTTCGCCCAGCACCAGCAGAAAGCGGCGGGCGTGAGACTCTTTCGACTATTGCGCATCCCCGCCGCAAGCACGGGCCTGCTACCGTAGTGACCAATAACCGACTTCTGGTCACTACAACGGCAGGAGCCTTATGCCCCGCCCTCTCGTCCCCGACCGGCGCGGCAGGATCCTGACCGCGGCCGCCGAGCTGATCCTCGAAACCGGGTGGCCCCGCACAACGGTCGCGGATATCGCCGAACGCGCCGGTATCGGCAAAGGCGCCGTCTACCGCGAGTTCGCCGACAAAGCGGCCATCCTGGACGCTGTTCTCGGCCGCAGCATGCGCCGGATGACCGCGCGGGTACACCAGCAGGTGCTCGACGCCGACGACGTGGTCGATCTACCCGCCGTCTACCGGTTCGGCGTGGAGGCACTGCTGTCCGAGCCGCTCATGCGAGCGCTGTATCTGGGCGATGACGCGGTCCTGGGCGAGCACGTACGCGCAGTCGGCGACCAGCGTTACGTGATGCGTTTCGGCTGGCTCGCCGACTACATCGAACGACTTCAAGAAGCCCGAGTGGTGGTGGACACCGTGCCGAGCGAAACCATCACCCGAATGCTGGGCTTTTTCACCATCGGCCTGATCAATGCCCCAGGCGTGCTCGGGGCGGGCAGCCCGGGAGAGTTCAGCGATGTCGTCGCGCTGTTCGCGGAGCTGACCGGCCGCGGACTGGCCGGCGACGGACCGGTGGATGCCGCGGCTGCCCGCCGCGCCCAGCTCATCCTGCTCGACCAATTGTCCGATCAGCTCGATCAGCCGAAGGATTTTCAGTGACCACCGCTTTCGCCTCTCATACCGATCTCGTCGTTCGCGGCGGTCCCGTACGCCATTACCGATCCGGCGACCACGCAACTCCCGTGCTGCTCCTGCACGGCGGCATGCTCGACACCGCCGAAGGCGTCTGGCGCGACGTCGCGCACCGCCTGGCGACGAGATACCAGGTGCATGCGATCGACCTACCCCGGCACGGCGCCAGCAGGCCATGGCACGGCCGCCTGGACCACAGGTTCTTCGACGACTTCCTCGACGACCTGCTCGAGCAACTGGCGCTCCCCCGAACAGCGATCATCGGGTTGTCTCTCGGCGGCGGACTCGGCATCGGATACGCCCTACGCCACCCCGAACGAGTCTCGGCATTACTCGCGATCGGGCCGGGAGGTATCGGCGCGAAGCGGCGCGCACAGTTCATCACCTGGGCGATGATCAATACACCGGGGCTGCTGGAACTCACGAGCAAATACCTCGCTGCCAGCCCGAAGACACTCCGGAAGTCGGTGATCGGCAGTCTCACTGCCGGAGTGGATACACCCGGCTTCGACACGATCCTCGACCTCGTCCGATCCGAAGCGCACGCCAAGGCCGAGCACGGCGAACCGGTGCTCGACGACTGGATGGTCGACGCGTACGGCCCCTGGAACATGCGACTGAACTACCTCACCGAACTGAGCGGGCTCCAGGTGCCCAGCCTATGGATGCGCGGCGAATACGACACACTGGTCGGCCATGCCGAACTCGCCGCCGCCGCAGCGGCCTCCCCCGGCGCAGAGCTGGTCACCATACCTGGAGCCGGTCATATCGTGACCCACGATCAGCCGGCCGAATTCGTGCGCGTGGCCGAAGAATTCCTCGGTCGAATCGACCACCGTTGAACGGAAGCTCCGATGGCCACCCTCGGACAGCGACCGGAGCAGAGCTACGATTCAGCATATGAAACACGAAAAATATTCCGTTGCAGCGGCTCTCGCAGTTGCCGCGGTAACCGCCGTGGCTCCTGCCGCGGCCGCCTTCCCCACCGGATCGGCCGGCCTCGGTGACGGCCGGGAAGTGGTGATCATCGACAACACCTTGGAATTGAGCGATCTCGACGCGTGCTGGGCCAGCGGTTTCCAGCGTGATATCCGGTTCGAGAACCGCAGCACTCGCGATTTCCGCGTATACAACTCCCCCGACTGCAGCGGCGCCCCTGTGGCCACGGTCCCGGCGGGGCGCACCGCAACCCACTACGGCTGGTCGGCTTCCGCTCGATAGCCATCGCCCTGGACGCGGTCCCGAGCCGCCGGAGCTCGGGAAACCGCGGCGATGATTGCCCAATGATAGCTGCCGGGTGAGATCAGAGGGCATTCGGTGTGGCCTTCGCCCGGCCGCGTACCTGGAAGGCGCCGATGACCTCCACGATGCCCATGAAGATCAACCACCAGCCGGCCACCAGGGTCAGTACCGCGACGGAGTTGAACGGCCAGACGATCAACATCCCGCCACCGATGAGCAAGACGATGCCGAAGAAGACGTTCCAGCCGCGCCCGGACGTACCCGAGGGCGCGTCGGCAGCGGCGACCAGCACCGCCACGCCGCGGAACATCCAGCCGATACCGATCCACAGAGCCATCAGCAGAACTGCGTCGCCGAGATGGCGTAGCGCGAAGAAGCCGAGGATGAACGACAGCACCGCGCTGACGATCAGCATGACCCGCCAGCCGCCGGACACATGACCACCGAACGCCGCGACCAACTGGAAGACGCCCGAAACCAGCAGGTAGATACCGAACAGAACGGCCAGGACCACGATGGTCGGACCGGGCCACACCAGCACCACGACACCGACGATCACCGACACCGCGCCGATGGCCGCCATCGCCTGCCACGCGCGGTGGGCCAGTTGATGCAGCGGGCCCTCGTACTGCGTATCGCTGGATGTCATGCACGCATGATATGACGCCACGGGACGATTGCCGATGATTCGCCGCCCACGAAACGCTACGGTGGCGGAACGGCCGACCCGGGCCGGTGTCCTGGATCCGGCCGGAGCCGATGGAAGGCCGCCATCCGCTGCCGGTGGTATTCGAGATCGTCCTGGTCGTGTCGCACCCCGCGGGCGACGGCCATGCCGAAGTAGGCCGCTTCCCGGCGCAACCGGTGGCGGATGAGCTGCGCGAGCGCGATATCGTCGAGTTCTCCCGCGGTACCACCCGCGGCGATATACGCATCGACGAATGCCCGGGCACCGGACAGGTCGCGGCCGAACTCGTCGGCGAACTCGAGCGCGGCCGAGGCCACTTCGAGCTCCGGCGGGCCGATCGCGGCTTCGTCCCAATCGATCAGCGCCACCACATGACCGTCGCGCGAGAGCAGATTGCCTTCGTAGTAGTCGCCGTGCAGGGGCTGCGCACGCGTCGTCGCGGTGAAGGCGGCCAGCCAACGGTCCAGCTCCGGGTCCGGTAGCTCGGCCGAGGGCGTGCCGTCCAAGCCGATCTCGAGAAACGAGGGCCGTGGGCGCGCCGGTGGGCGGTGCTCGGCGAGAGCGCGATGGACCCGGGCCAGCAGACCGGCTGCCTCGAGGAACTGGACCGGGTCCGCACTATCGGTCCATCGGCCGTCGACCAGCGGCCATACGGTCACCGGGTGACCGGACACCATCTCCACCGTCGATCCGTCTGCGCGGGGCAACGGCGTCACGACCTCCGGTACGGCACGTGCGGCGGCGGCGATCCCGTGACACCACTCCATCTCCTGTGGATCGCGCCGCGGTGATCCGATCCGCACGACCACCTCCCCCACACGGTAAGCGGCCGATTCCTCCCCGCCGTGGAGTCGTTCGCTGTCGCCGACGTATCCCCAGGACGCGGCGACTGCGGCCCGGACGGTTTCGGTGAGCGGCAGATCTATGTAGACCACGCTCTCACTATTACCGGGTGGGCGGCCCCGCGCTCGGCTCGGGCCCTGACCGCACCGGCCGAAAAACAGCCATTGCGGATCGGGACCGACGTGCCCACCGCCGAGGTCGAGGGCGGCCACGCTCGAGGGCTCGGCGGCCGGTCAGGGGTTCGAGCGGGACTACATCGTCGGCGCGATGACCACAGACCGCCGGGCGGGTATCTGCAGTGTCCGGGGCATCCACTCGCTCGCGCCGGTGTGATCCCTATCGGCGGCGGTACTTTGCCGAAGTGATCGGGTATCGCCCGCATAGGCGGATCCGCGCACCCGGGACCACTCCCGGGCACCGCGTAGCGGAGAAGGTACCGCCGGTTAAGGTCGGAGCACATCGAGGAAGCGCCCGTGCCGGTGTGGCGCTCGGTGTGCAGGCAGAGGAGTTCATCGTGACCAGTACCCGAGATCTACGCGAGCCCGCCGAGTCGGCGTCTCCCTGCGCGGACTCCCCCACCGCGGCGGTCCGTATGCGCAGGCGACTGGAACGGCTCCTCGGGGTCGCCGCCACCGAGGGGAACGCACTGGTCGCGCTGCGCAACGGCGACGAGATCTTCCCGGCGATGCTCGACGCCATCCGTAATGCCGAGCACACCGTCGACATGATGACCTTCGTGTACTGGCAGGGCGATATCGCCCGGCAGTTCGCCTACGCGCTCGCCGACCGCGCCGAGGCCGGCCTGCGGGTGCGGCTGCTGCTGGACGGCTTCGGCAGCCGGTCGATCGAGAAAGACCTGCTGACCCTCATGGAACGCGCGGGAGTCCAGGTGGCCTGGTTCCGGCGTCCCATAGCGCTGTCTCCGCTCAAGCAGAACCACCGGTGTCACCGCAAAGTGCTGGTTGTCGACGAGCGCACCGCGTTCACCGGTGGGGTGGGTATCGCCGAGGAATGGTGCGGCGACGCACGCAACGAACATGAATGGCGCGATACCCATGTGCGGATCGAGGGCCCTGCGGTGGACGGCGTCGCGGCCGCCTTCGCACAGAACTGGGCGGAATGCCATGACGCGCTCTTCGACGAGCGCGACCGCTTCGCACCGCAGCAGCATCACGGTTCGGCGGTCGTCCAGGTGGTCCGCGGGTCGGCGAGTCTCGGTTGGCAGGATATGCAGACACTGCTGCGAGTGGTCATCGAATCGGCAGAACAGCGGCTACGGCTGGCCACGGCCTACTTCTCGCCGGACGCCTACTTCATCGAACTCCTCTGCGCCGCCGCACGACGCGGGGTGGAGGTCGAGATCCTGCTGCCCGGCCCCCACACCGACAAACGCGTATGCCAGCTGGCCGGTCAGCATTTCTACAGCGACCTGCTCGCCTGCGGGGTGAAGATCCTGCAATACCAGCCGACGATGATGCACGCCAAGGTCATCACGGTGGACGGGATCGCATCGTTGGTGGGATCGACGAACTTCAACCGGCGCTCGCTGGACCACGACGAGGAGATCATGCTCGTGGTGCTGGACGAACAGTTCACCGCGACACTCGATGAGCATTTCGACGCCGACGCCAAGGTCAGTGAGCTGATCGAAGAAACCCGCTGGCAGCGCCGTTCACTTGTGCAGCGCGCCCGGGAGGCCGCGATGCTGCCGATCCGCCGATACCTGTGACGCCGTTCATCGGCCGGCCGGGTCCGCACGTGGCCGGAAAACGACGACAGTGGCTTCGCTTCCGGGCCGCTCGGTCGCCGGGCCGCCGGGCCGGTGCGCGCGGCCGGCCGCCGGGTGGGGCCGGCCGCGCGCAGGCGGGTAGGTCCACGAAACGAAGGCTTCGGCGCCGGATTCGGCTCCCCGCGGAGCGGGCACATAGGCTGCGGGTACGGGGATCATGAGTTGGCTTTGAGAGCACAGAGCCGCTCCCACCAGGATGCGCAACGCGTCTCGAACCGATTCGAGTGCAGTATGAACCGCCCCTCTGCTCACCGCTCACCGCCTTCGCCTTCCGTACCCTGGCGGTCGCCTCATGACCAGTTGAGTTTCCGGGTCCGCCGCCGTGGCGACATCGTCGTCCTGGCAGTACGTGGGCAGGCGGACGCCTTCACCCTGGCCCTGTGGCGGCAGCAGGTGCGGGCCGCCGCGGATACGGTGACCAGCCCCCACGGCGCGCTCGTCGTCGACGCCACCAGACTCGATTTCCTGTCACTGCGCAGCCTCGCCGCGCTGTCCGACGTCGCCGCGCAGTACCGGCGCGACGGGATCGATATCTCCCTGGTCACCGGCGATCCGGCCATCGCCCGGATCGCCCGCGCCGATACCCGTGCCGCGCTGCTACCGGTGCGTTCGACAGTGGTGAGCGCGCTGACCGCTGTTCACCTCCGACATCGGCCACCGGAGGTGGTTTCGGACGGCTCGGGGACAGGCTGCCCGGCACGGACGCGCGAGCTACCGGGCACGGGCGTCACCGGGCACAGCGACCTCCCGGACGCCGCGACCGCCGTCCCGGGCGCACCTTGATCAGCAACCACCGCCGGCCGAGTGTCGCGGCCGCGCACTCTCGCAATCAGCGCTCGGCCGCGGAAACCGCGCCCCACCGGGGCACGAACTCACGCCCGATATCGCTGAAGATGGCCGTCGCGGTGTCGGGCGGCGGCCGCGGTGGCACCTCTCGGATCAGGCTCGCATTCTGCGGGCCACCCGGTCACGCTCCTCGGCTATCACGCGACGGCGGGCGATCATGGCCTCGGCCGGAGAGCCGCCGCTGACGATCGCGTGGTGCACCGCTTCGATATCCTCGATACCCTCGCGCGCTCCCACGCCCGCCGCGGGCGTGATGGCGTGGTCCGCGTCGCCGACCAGGATCACGGGGGCGACCGGCACCGCCGCAGTCGCGAGCGCGACATTGCGCGCGTTGGAAACATGGACCTGCTCGGTGGCCGCGACCAGTGTCGCCGTCAGTTCCCGCACGGAGCCCGGTGCCGACTCCACCACCGCCGCGGCCCAGTTCCGCACCGGCACGATCCCGGTGTCGGCGATCGGTAGCGGTTCCCGCTCGATGCGCAGGAACCACAGCGCCGAATCGGCGCCGGGCCGCCAGATATGGCCGAAGGTGGCCGCCGGGCGGGTACCGGAGGCCGCCTCGGCGTGGAAGTGCAGGACGAATGGGTCGGTAGGGCATTCGACAGGAGTCGTGGTCATTCCATAGACCACCACATCGCCTGCGTACTCCGGGGTCCGGCCGGGTTCGGTGCCCGCGCGTGCCACCGAGTCGATACCGTCGGCACCGATCACCAGATCCCGCGCCGTCACCGTGCGGTCGCCGATACGCAGGGTGGTGTGCCCGGTCGTGGCGTCGACCGCGACCTCGGCGACCGGGCTGCCGTAACTGATCTCGGCGCCCGCGTGTACCGCGAACCGTTTCAGCACCGCGATCAGATCGCTGCGCAACCAGAACCGGTGTCCCTCGCTGGGCCGCCGCCGCGTCACGCCGTCGTCGGGGGTGTACCGCAGTTCGCTCAGCGGATAGGAGGCCGCGTGCAGTTCTGCCTCCGGCACACCCAGAGATACGAGACCGCGGTGGCCCCGGCCGTCGAGGATCAGGAAGGCCCCGCCTCCCCCGCCGTCGCGCTGCTCGTAGACCGTCACCGGCCGCCCGGCCCTCGACAGTGCGCCGGCCAGCGCGGTTCCGGCGATACCGCTTCCCAGGATGGTGATCATCGGAGCTCCTTCGGCGAGTGGCGGGCACATAACCGATCAGTGGGCGACCGGCGACCACAGTCGCTCTCCGCCCGGGGCGGTGCTCGGGATCCGGGATACACCTGCCCGTCCGTCACCGGACGGGAATCCGATCCCCGGGGCCAACATACAAGACCGGCAACCCATCCGGTCTACTCGACGAGATCCTCGCTCTTCAACCAGTCGTAGGCCACATCGGCGGGATCCTCGCCGTCGATATCGACCCGGCCGTTGAGGTCCTGCATCAGATCATCGGTGAGATGCTCGGAGATGACGGCGAGCAACGGTGCCAGCCGCGGGTAACGGTCGATGATCTCGCCGCGCACGACCGCGGTCCCGCTGTAGGGCAGGAAGAATTTCCGGTCGTCGTCGAGCACGACCAGGTTCAGGTTCTTCACCCGGCCGTCGGTGGTGTAGATCATGCCGAAATTGCAGGGAGCGCTCTTGGCCGTCGCTGTGTAGACGACTCCGGCGTCCATCCGCGTGACATTGCCCGCCGGCACACCGTCGGGATCGTTGTAGGGAATCCCGTACTTCTGCAGCATCGGAATGAAACCGTCGGAGCGACTGAAGAATTCGTCGTCGACGCAGAAGGTCCGATCGCCGACGGGAAGTGCCGCGACCTCGGACAGCGATCTCACGCCCAGCCGTTCGGCGGTGGGGGTCGACGCGCCGAACGCGTAGGTGTCGTTGAAATTGGCCGGTGGCATCCACTCCAGGTCGTAGTCGCGCTTCTCGATATCGTGGACGCGCTGCCACAGTTCCTGGGGATCGGAGATGGTCTCGGTCTGGTTGTGGTAGTTGACCCATCCGGTGCCGGTGTACTCCCAAAGGATATCCGCGTCGCCGCCCAGCTGGGCCTGGCGGGAGGAGGCCGAACCCGGCGCCCCGGTGAGATCGGTGACCTGCGCGCCGGCGGCCGCGAGATAGGTGGCGGTGATCTTGCCGAGCAGCACACCCTCGGTGAAGCTCTTCGAGGTCACCACCAGTTTCGCGCCGTCGAGCGGTCGCTGCCCGTCCGGCAGGCGCGCGTCGTGGAAGGTGCCCGACGAACTCACCAGGCCACATCCGGCGAGCAGCGAGATCACCGCGAGAAGAACGGAAACTGTGGCGGCCAGTCGTGCCGGCGCCGGACTCATGACACACCTCGCGGGGTCGCGGCCAGTTCGACGAGTCGGCCCAGCCAGTCGATGGTCAATGCCAACAGCCCGACCAGGATCGCACCGGAGATGAGCAGTTTGGGCAGGAACAGCGTGACGCCGGTGGTGATCAGCGTGCCGAGGCTGGTCGCGCCGATGAAGGTGCTCAGCGTGGCAGTACCGACCAGGATGACCAGTGCGGTGCGGACACCGTTGAGGATCACCGGGACCGCCAGGGGGAGTTCCACCTGCAGCAGTGTCCGGGTGCCCGAGTAGCCGATCCCCCGCGAGGCCTCGATGGTGCGCTGATCCACCTGCCGCAGCCCGACGATCGTGTTCTGCAGAATCGGCAGGACGGCGTAGACCACGAGACCGACTATCGCCGTGCGGAAACCGGTTCCCAGCCAGAACGTGAACAGCACGAGCAGGCCGACGGCGGGAGCCGCCTGACCGACATTGGCGATATTGACCGCGATCGGCTCGAACCGCTTCAGCGCGGGCCGGGTCAGCGCGATACCCAGCGGAATGGCGATCACCACCACGATGACCGTGGCCACCACGGTCAGTTCGATATGCGCGACGATGGTGTTGCGCAGATTCCCCCAGGCCAGCGAGGCCTGCTCGGTCGCGGTGAACGTCGTCGAGCGGTACCACAGCAGGTAGCCGATACCGATGACCGCGATGATGAGCGGTTCGAACCACACATCGAGCGGGAGACGGCGTAACCGGTTCATGACGGCTCGAGCGATCCGGGTTCGTCGTCGGCGGCGACCACCGGGGTCGGCGCCGGATCGGTGCCGTCGATGTAGGTCACATAGGACGCGTCCGGCCCGTCGGCGCGGGCTTCGGCGAGTTTGTCCCGGATCAGCTCGGTCACCGAGTCGATGCTCAGCGAGCCGACCACCGCGCCGCGGCCGTCGGTGATCAGCGCGGCGCCCTGGCTGGTCGCGAGCATGGCGTCCAGTGCGTCGTTGAGCGTCGAGGACCGCGCGACCACCGGCAGCCGGCGGTCGAGGAAATCGGAAACCTCGGGTTTGGCGGCCAGCTCGGTGAGAGTCGGCCAGGACCGCGGCCGCCCGGCGCCGTCCACGACGACCACCCAGCTGTGCCCGGCGGCTTTCGCCCGTTCGATCACCGCCGGCGCGGATTCGCCGATCCGGGCGGTGACCACCTTGTCCGACGGGATATCACGGACGCGCGAGACGGTCAGATACGCCAGTTTCGCGCCGGAGCCGACAAACTCCTCGACGAACGGCGTAGCGGGATCGGTGAGGATGTCCTCCGGGCTCGCGTACTGCTCCACATGCCCGCCCTCGGAGAGGACGAGCACCTTGTCACCGAGTTTGGTCGCCTCTTCGAAATCGTGGGTGACGATCACGATGGTCTTGCCGAGCTCGTGCTGGATCGCGATGAGACTGTCCTGCAGCCGGGCCCGGGTGATCGGGTCTACCGCGCCGAACGGCTCGTCCATCAGCAACACCGGTGGATCGGCCGCCAGGGCACGGGCCACACCGACACGCTGCTGCTGGCCACCCGACATATCCTTGGGGAGCCGGTCGGCGAAGGTGGCCGGGTCGAGGCCGACCAGATCCAGCAGGTATTCGGTGCGTTCGGCGATCCGCGACTTGTCCCAGCCGAGCACGCGCGGGATGGCCCCCACGTTCTTGGCGACCGACCAGTGCGGGAACAATCCGCCGGACTGGATGACGTAGCCGATCGACTGCCGCAGTTTGTCGGGATCCTCGCGGGTGACGTCGCGACCGTCGATGAAGATCCGGCCTTCGGTGGGTTCGATCAAGCGGTTGATCATCTTGAGGGTGGTCGTCTTCCCGCAACCCGAAGGGCCCACGAAGGCGACGATCTCGCCGGCGGGGATCTCGAGGTCCAGGCGTTCGACCGCGGGCTTGCGCTGCCCCTTGAACCGTTTGACGACCGAGTCCAGGGTGATCGTTGCGCCGGTGACCGTACGCTCGGTTGTCGCCGTGGCCGTGCCGCTGCTCGTCGTATCGCCGGTCATGGGGCCTCCTTCGAAGCGAGTTCATACGGTCCGCGGAGACCGCAGCGTTGGCGGAGGTACCGCATCATGACAGTCCCTTCGCGATCGTGAGGCGTCCGAGCAGAACGAGTAGCGCGTCGAAGACCAACGCGATGATCACGATGAGAATTGTTCCGGTAAGAGCCATTTCGAGAGCGTTTGCGCCGCCGAGCCGCGACAGCCCGTTGAAGATCAGCGAGCCGAGCCCCGGGCCGAGCACGAGGCGACGATGGCCGCGACACCGACGATCATCTGGGTGGACACTCTGATCCCGGTGAGGATCACCGGCCAGGCTATGGGCAGCTCCACCGTGAGCAGAATGCGCAACCGCGAGAACCCGATCCCCCGGGCGGATTCGACGACCGAGGCCGGTACCGACCGCAAACCGACGATGGCGTTGCCGATCACCGGCAGGGCCGCGAAGAACGCCAGCATGATGAACGACGGGACGACACCGAGCCCGAAGGGCACCAGTAGCAATGCCAGCAGCGCCAGCGAGGGTATCGTCAGGGCGACCCGGCTGGAGGTCAGCGAGAGGGCCGACAGCAGCGGCAACCGGTAGACCGCGACAGCGATGAGGACGGCGACGACAGTTCCGACCAGCACCGTCTGGAATGCCAGGGAGGCATGCTGATACGTGAGAAATGTCAGCAGCTCACCCCGCCCTCGGATATAGCTCCACAGATTCACGGGCTCCCCATCGTCGGCCGGAAATCGTTCGGCGCCCGTCCGTGCGGAGTCATCGGACGCGCAAGCTGTAAGAGATTAATCGATACCGCCCGGTCGAATTCGGAAGGCGCGCGGCGGATACGGCAACGGGCCGCCACTTCCGTGCGGGTGCGCGACCGCTACCGGCGGCGATGCGATTCGGCACAGCACTGTCCAGAGTTTCACTCACCGGGAATTCCAACAATTCCGGTGGTGGGTGACCGAGCGTGCGTTTCCGCCGGGCGAGCGCATTCACGCCGCGTGGGCCGGCGAGTCGACGGCCGAATAATATTCGGCGTCACCGGAGATCACGGTGCTCGGTCTACCGTCGACCCCGACCGGAATGCCACCGGACAGCGTGATCCGGGTCAACCGGCGGTGCTCGTTTCCGTCGTAGTCGTCGATCGCGTAGTGCTGGGTGGCGCGGTTGTCCCAGATCGCTACATCGCCCAGCGCCCAGTTCCAGCGAGTGGTGTTCTCCAGCCGGGTGATCCGATCCTGGAACAGCCGGAACAGAGCCTGCGATTCGGTGCCCGCCAGGCCCACGAACTGCTTCACGAATCCGCCGAGCAGCAGGGCCCGTTCACCGGTCTCCGGATGTACCTCCACCACCGGATGCTCGGTCTCGAAATAGCTCGACTCGAATTCGCGCCGGTAGGCGGTGGCACCCTCGTCGGGGTTGTCCTCGGCGGTGGCGGCGTAGTCGTACAGGTTGGTGTGCCGCGCACGCAGGTTCTCGGCCAGCAGCCGCAGCGGTTCGGGCAGCGAATTGTAGGCGGCGACGGTGGAGGCCCAGGTAGTGGAGCCGCCGTAGCTCGGCAGGACGACCGCGCGCAGAATCGACGCCTTCGGAATCCGGTCGACGAAGGTGACATCGGTGTGCCAGCTGTTCGAGCGGCCGAGGCGCGAATCGATGGCCAGGCTCTTCACCCCGGCCGATCTGACCGTCGGATGCGGGGTCGTCGGAGTGCCGAGCAGTTCCGCGAACTCGTACTGTCCGTCCTCGGTGAGGTGGTCCTGGCCGCGGAAGAAGATCACTTTGTGCTCGGCGAGCGCCGCGCGGATACCGGTCACGGTCGCCGGGGACAGGTCGCCGCCGAGCCGGACCCCGTCGATCCGCGCGCCGATATGGGTACCGAGCTTGGTCACCTGCACGGTGGTGGCGGTGTCAACAGTGTCGACGGACATGGCCGTGGCCTCTCGCTCGAATCTGACGATCGAGTGGGATGAAACCACCGCGGGGCCACCGCGCCCAGGTTTTCGGTCATCGGGATCGTAATGGGCAATCACTCGGCGAACCGGACGCCGCCCTGCTCATCCCGCCCGCGCACCCGGCCGGAGCGGCCGCTGCCGCACCGGCCGCACCGCCGGGGGCGGGCCGCCGACCCTAGAATGCGGGCCGCGGGCGGAGGCAGCCGTCGTCGGGCGAGCACACCGCCGGCGAACCCGCAACGAGAGGGAGTTATCGAGATGATCCTCGCCGAGGATCCGTTGCTGTGCGCGCCGCACCTCTATATCGACGGTAAATGGGTCGCACCGGTCGCGGGCGGGCACCGGGAGATCCGTGATCCGGCCGACGGCGCGGTGATCGCCTCGATCGGCGAGGCGGGTGAGGTGGATGGGCGGCGTGCGATCGGCGCGGCCCGTACCGCGTTCGCCACGGGCGAGTGGCCGGACACGCCGGTCGCGGAGCGGGCCGCGCTCCTGCTGCGCACCGCCGAACTCCTCACCGGATATCGCGACCGGATCGCCCGGATCGAGACACTGGACACCGGCAAAACCCTGCGCGAGAGCCATATCGATATCGACGACGTCATCGCGGTGTTCCGTTACTACGCGCAACTCATCGGCACCACCGGCGACCGGGTCGTCGAGACCGGCGATCCGGCGGTGATCAGCCGCGTTGTCCGGGAACCGGTGGGCGTGTGCGCATTGATCGCGCCGTGGAACTACCCGCTGCTGCAGATGTCGTGGAAGGTCGCTCCCGCGCTGGCGGCCGGCTGCACGGTGGTCATCAAACCCAGCGAGCTCACTCCGCTGAGCACGATCGCCCTGGTCCGGGTACTGGAACAGGCGGGGGTGCCGCCGGGTGTGGTGAACCTCGTCCCGGGTGCGGGACCGGTGGTGGGGTCGGCGCTCACCGGGGCACCCGAGGTCGATCTGATCTCCTTCACCGGCGGTGCCGCCACCGGGGCGGCCATCGCCACGCGGGCCGCCCCGCGCATCACCCGGGTGGCCCTGGAACTGGGCGGTAAGAACCCGCATATCGTCTTCGCCGACGCGGACCGCGACAGCGCGATCGACGCCGCCCTGACCGGCGCCTTCCTGCATTCGGGCCAGGTGTGCTCGGCCGGTACCCGGCTCATCGTGGAGGAGTCGATCGCCGACGAATTCGTCGCGGAACTCGCCCGGCGCGCGGGCCGGATCCGGGTCGGCCCCGGGACGGATCCCGCGTCGCAGACCGGACCGCTGGTGTCCCCGGAGCATCGCGCCGTGGTGGAGACTCATGTGGCCCGCGGTCTCGCCGAAGGCGCGGTACTGGTCGCCGGAGGCAAGCGGCCGGAGGATCCCCGGTTGGCCGCGGGCAGTTATTACCTGCCGACCGTGCTGGACCGCTGCCGGCGCGATATGCGGATCGTCCAGGAGGAGACCTTCGGCCCCGTACTGACCGTGGAGAGGTTCACCACCGAGGCCGAGGCCGTCGAACTGGGCAACGACACGTCCTACGGCCTCGCCGCCGGAGTCCGCACCGGCGATGCGGCGCGCGGCGAACGGATCGTTCGCGCGCTGCGGCACGGTACGGTGTGGCTCAACGACTTCGGCCCCTACACTCCCGCGGCCGAATGGGGTGGATTCGGGCGTTCCGGTATCGGCCGCGAACTCGGTCCCGGCGGGCTGGCCGAGTATCAGGAGACCAAGCACATCTGGCACAACACCGCACCGGCGGTGGGTGGCTGGTTCGCTCGAGTTCCCGGCGGTGCGTCGAGTAGGACAGCGGCCCGGCGCCACACCGATCGTGGCAGGCCGGGCTCGGCGCCACGACACTCGCGCCGGTCCCCCGACAGCCTGCGCGACCGCTCTAGGCTGAAGCCGTGACCACTTCCGGTTCCTCCTCCAGCACGCCCGGCGAATCCGGACCGGTGGCCCCCACGGGTGTCGGCCGCACCGCGCTGATGGTCGCCGCCGCGCGGGCCGCGGAGTCGGCCCGTGCCGACCATCTGTTCGTCGATCCCTACGCCGCCGACTTCCTGGCCGCCGTCGAGGTCGAGCAGCCCGTCGGCGGCGACGACGCGGCGCGGATGTGGGACTCCTTCAGCAGCTACCTGCCCATCCGCACCCGCTTCTTCGACGACTACATCCTCGACGCCACCCGCACCGTCCGGCAGGTCGTGATCGTCGCGGCCGGACTGGACACCAGGGCCTTCCGGCTTCCGCTGCCGCCGGAGGTCGTCGTGTACGAACTGGACACCGCCGAGATGCTCACATTCAAACAGCGGGTCCTCGACGCGCGCGGCGCGCGCCCGGCCGGCCGGCGGATGACGGTGCCGGCCGACCTCCGCGAGAACTGGGGCAGTTCGCTGGTCGCGGCCGGGTTCGACTCGTGCACTCCCACGGCCTGGCTCGTCGAGGGGCTGCTCAGCTATCTGAGCCCCGAGCACAACGACCGGTTGCTGGCCGAGATCAGTGACCGATCCGCCGCCGGGAGCCTCTTGTCGATCGAGTACCTGCACGTGGACGCGGTTGCGCTGATGGCCGCCGCGGTGGCCGGCGAATCCGGCGCGGAGCTCACCGCGATGTGGCAGGGCGGCGGTGTGGACGAGCCCGCACAGTCCTGGCTGGCCCGGCACGGCTGGGATGCCGAGGTTTCCGACACCTACGAACGCGCGGCCGCCTACCACCGCGAACTACCCACATTCGGCGACACCCTCTTGGAACGTTTCGCCGAGGCGGCCCGCAACGGCCTGGTCACCGCCCGGCGACACTGAGCGCCGGTGGGCCTGCAGCTCAGACCAGCGGCTTGCCCAGCGCCCGGCGCCGGCGCATATCGGCCAGATGCTTGTCCAGCGGGTACAGCCGCCAGCGTTCGGGCCCGAGCCGCATCACGGTACCGATCCCGCGCATGATCAGCTCGAAGGCACGTTGGCGCCGCGGGCTCCAGGCCAGCCCCAGCTCGTCCCGATACCGCTGGGGCAGGAAGCCGGTGGTGAAGAACCGGTTGACGGGCCGCAGCAGCACCCGTTCGACACGCCCGTACGGCCCCAGCTCCACGACCTGTTCCCGCAGATACCTTTTCACCTCGTCGTCGATCGAGATCTGCGCGGACTTGCGCTCCCAGTACTCGGCGAACGCGGCCCGGTCGGCCGGCCACATCTCCGGGCGCATCTGCAGCGTGGTCCCGAATCTGCTCGACTCCCGGTACAGCTCGTCGGCGTGATCGGCGTCGAGCGGGCCGTAGAGGTATTCCAATGAATCGACGACGCCGCGATAGACGCACGCGGCGACCCACAGCTGCAGTTCCGGGTCGAACGCGTTGTACTTCACCGGGCTGCCCGGCTTGGACCGGACCTGGCGATGCGAGGTGTTGGTCGCCTCGCGGTAGGCGGCGCGTTCCTCGTCGGTGCCCAGCATGGCCACCGCGAGATAGGTCAGCGTCGTGCGGCCGCGTTTGCGCGGGTGTAGATCGAACCGGCCGCTGTCCACGGTGCTCTCCACGACCCCGCGGCCCACCGGTGCCTGGCTCAGCTGCATCACCACATTGGCCGGGCCGCCGAGCAAGGCGGCGGGACCGGCCAGGTATTTGCGGCGGACAACCTCGTCGGGCGGATCGGCGCTCGATGCCGGTGACGCTGGGCGCGACATTGGACCTCCATGCAAGAATGATAGAAAGCTTCTTCCATTCTCTCATACTCTAAAGTCGCCGATGTGAATCCGCGGTACGAGATCGCCATATCGTCTACGCACGGACATTGCCCAATAAGTGAACGATCATTCTGGACCTGAGCTACCCTGGCCGAACCAATCGGCCGCCCCGGCGCCGCGTAGTCCCGCGCCCCGGTCGGACTGTTCCGTTCTCTGGAGGTGACCTATGCCGACGAACCTGCCCGCACCCCGCGCGGCGCTGCGTTCGGTGACCGAATCGCTGGCCGCGGTGAGTGTGCTGCGCCGACGCGGAATGCTCGATATGAAGCGCCCCGACGAACTGTTCCGCACGGTCCGGGACGCGCGGATCCACGGGCCGTTCGTGACGGTGCTGCGGGCCGCTGCCCGGCGCGACGGCGCGGCCGAGGCCATCGCCGACGACCGCGGCACGCTCACCTTCGACCAGCTCGACGCGCAGTCCAATGCCCTGGCCCGCGGCCTCGCCGCGAGCGGTATCGGCGCCGAATCCGTGGTGGCGGCCCTGTGCCGCGATCACCGCGGCATGGTGCTGGCCCTGCTGGGCGCGGGCAAACTGGGTGCCCGCGTCGTCCTGATGAACACCGGGTTCGCCGGGCCGCAGCTCGCCGATGTCGCCCGGCGCGAGAAGGTCGGCGCGCTGCTGCTCGACGCCGAGTTCATCGGTCTGCTCGACGCGATCCCGGCGGCCACTCCACGTTTTCTCACCTGGGGCGAATCCGGCGACACCCCCACGATCGAGGCGTTGATCGCGGCGCACTCCACCGCGGCGACCGCGCCGCCGCCGCACCCGGGCAGTACCGTGATCCTGACCAGCGGCACCACCGGGACTCCCAAAGGCGCTCCCCGGGACAAGGTTTCGCCCCTGCAATCGGCCCAGTTCCTCGATCGGATCCCGATCCCGCGCGACGACACCATGGTGATGGCCGCGCCGATCTTCCACGGCACCGGACTCTCCCAGTTCGCTCTCGGCTGGGCGCTCGGTAACAAAATCGTGTTCCGGCAGGGTCGATTCGACCCCCGCGCGACACTCGCCGCCGTCGCCGCGCATCGTGCCGCGAGCCTGGTCGTGGTGCCGACAATGCTGCAGCGCATCATCGATCTCGGCCCCGAGGTGCTCGCCGAGTACGACACCTCGTCGCTGCGGGTCGTTTTCTCCGCCGGCTCCCCGGTCTCCCCGGACCTGAGCCGCCGCACCGCCGAAGCGTTCGGTGACGTGCTCTACAACCTGTACGCGTCCACCGAGGTCGCCGTCGCGGCGGTGGCGACGCCGCAGGATATGCGGGAAGCTCCCGGCACGGTCGGCAAGCCGCCCGTCGGCTGCCGCGTCGCCCTCTACGACGAACAGCGCAACCGGATCACCACGCCCGGGGCCGTGGGCACCATCTTCGTGTCCAGCGGGCTGAGTTTCGGCGGATACACCGACGGTCGGCACAAGGAAATCGTCGACGGGCTGCTGTCCAGCGGCGATGTCGGGCATTTCGACACCGAGGGCCGGCTGTTCATCGACGGCCGCGACGACGACATGATCGTCTCCGGAGGCGAGAACGTCTTCCCGCTGGAGGTGGAGAATCTACTCGTCGAGCGACCGGACATCCTCGAAGCGGCGGTGGTGGGAGTACCCGACCGTGATTTCGGCACCCGCCTGCGGGCTTTCGTCGTCCCCGCCGCGGATGTGACGGTGAGCGAGGCGGATATCCGGGAGTACGTCAAGGCGAACCTGGCGCGCCACAAAGTACCGCGCGATGTGATTTTCCTCGACGAACTTCCCCGCAATGCGACGGGCAAGCTGATGCGGCGCCGACTGGTGGCGGCCGACGAATCCGGGTCGGCGCAGTCCACCGCGGGGAAACCGGACTGAAAGCCGCGGCGGCCCGGGCGCGGCGCGCTCAGGCCGCCAGGTCGTGTTCCGGACGGTGACGGCGGGCGTACTCGTCGACGTATTGCTGGCCGGTCCGGTCGGCGAGCGTCCGCATCAGCGCGTCGGTCGCCCGCCGGGCCCCGTGCCCGGCGGCTCCATACCGGGCCATATCGAGCGCGGGCAGGATTTCCACTGTCACCCGTCTGCGCCACCACGGGCGCCCCGGATCGGATCGGGTGCCGGTGATCGCCACCGGGAACAGCGGCACACCCGTGGCCATCGCGACCCGGACCGCGCCGGTGTGCCCCCGGTAGAGCCGGCCGTCGGGCGATCTGGTCCCTTCCGGATGGATACCCCAGACCCCGCCGCGTTCGATGATGCCGATCGCGGCGGTGAGCGCGGGTGTGGCGCCGGGCCCGCCCCGGCGGTCCACGCGGATCTGGCCGACACCCCGGAAGAACCAGCGCTGGGCCAGGCCCATGAGGCCGGGGCGGTCGAAGTAATCGGATTTGGCCAGGAAGAACACTTGCCGGCGTAGCGCCCGGGTGAGGTAGAAGGAGTCCAGCACCGCCAGATGGTTGGCGGCGACGATATAGGGCCCGCGACGCGGAAGGTGCTCGCGCCCTTTTACTTCCGGCCGTCCGAGCAGCCAGAGCGCGGGACCGATGAGGACATACCGGCACAGCCGGTAGCAGAATGCGCTCCACAGAGACATAGACATTGTCCACCCGAGCGGGTAGACAATGTCTACATGACTGCGAGCGCAACCCGGAACGCACTGGTCCAGGCCGGTGTCGACCTGCTGGAGGAAACCGGTTCGACCGAGATCGGCCTACGGGAGATCGCGCGGCGCGCCGGCATGTCACACGGTGCGCCCCGGCGCTGGTTCCCGACCCACAAGGCACTGCTCGGGGCCATCGCCGAGATCGGATTGCGTGATCTGGCACGGGCTCTCACCGAGGCCGGCGACGCCACCGCCGATATCGCCGGATGGGCGCGGGCCTATATCGAATTCGCCGCGGCCCGGCCGGCGATGTTCACCCTGATCTTCCGGCACGATCTACTCGAGGGATCCGGCGCCGGTCTGCGCTCGGTGTCCAAACCCCTGTTCGATCGGCTGCTGAACCGAGTGCGCGCCATCCACCCGGCTCCCGACCCGCTCACCACCGCCACCGCGCTGTGGGTGGGCGTGCACGGTATCGCCGTACTCTCCACCACCGGCGCACTCACCCTGGCCGCTCCCGGCGTGGATATCGACGCACTGATCGAGCGGGTGGTGCGGGACGCGCTCGGATGAACCACCGCCGCGGCGGGATCCGGACAGATCCCGCCGCGGCGATCGTCATCGGACGGAACGGGTCAACCGGAACTCCGCACGCGCCCCGTCCGAGTGGACACGAGCGAAGCCCGCTTTCTCCAGTACCCGCACCGAGGCGGGATTGACGAGTTCCACCGACGCCGACACGGTGTGCACGCCCGGTGCGGTGAGGGCATAATCGGCCAGCGCCCGGGTGGCCTCGGTCGCGTACCCGCGTCCCCGGCGCGAGGGCACGATGCCGTAGCCGAGTTCGAGGACACCGTCGACCGGGGGCCAGAACAATCCGATGGACCCGACCACCAGGCCGCTACCGCGTTCGGACACCATCCGGTGGCCGAAGCGATCCAGCCAGTGCGGCCGGACGGCGAGGACCTCCACTATCTCCCGGTCACCGTCGGCAGGGAAATCCGCGGCCCAGGCCTGGGCCCGGACGCCGGTTCGTACGGCGGTGAGATCGTCCGGCGTCCAGAGACGGAGAATCAGGCGCGCGGTGCCGATAGCGGCGGGATCGGTGTGCGAAGAATTGGACACGACAACTCCAGATCGTGGAAAAGCGATCCGGCCGCGCGAGTCAGTGGTGCGCGAACCGGGTGAGGGCAGGCTGAAACAGGCCTGGGCGGGCCATATTCATCAACCTCCTCGTCCGCCGAGCACGAATCGATCGCCGAGAGTAGCCGCAGGCCCGCGCGCGGGCAAGCCCGCATACGAGGCAGCGGAGGCCACGCATCGCGCCGAGGGGCACGCGGTGAGGATCGCCACGAACTGTCAGACCGGCGAGGCGGGTGCCGAGTACTTCGCGCGGAGTTCGGTTTTGAGCACTTTCCCGCTCGCGTTGCGCGGCAGTTCGGCGACCACCACGATCTCCCGGGGACATTTGTAGCCGGCCAGTCGCGTCCGGGCGAAGGCTTCGATATCCGCGGCGGTGGGCGGGGCGGCGGAGTCGACCGGCACGACGACCGCCAGCGGGGTCTCGCCCCATTTGGGATCCGGGACGCCGATCAAGGCGATATCGGCGACCCCGGGATGCCCGGCCAGTACGTTCTCCACCTCGGCGCAGTAGATGTTCTCGCCACCGGAGATGATCATGTCCTTCTTCCGGTCGACGACGTACAGGTAGCCGTCCTCGTCCTGGCGCACCAGATCGCCGGAATGGAACCAGCCGCCCACGAATGCCTCCGCGGTCGCCTCCGGTTTGTTCCAGTATTCCCGCATCACCGTCGGCCCACGATAGACGATCTCACCGACCTCTCCGGGCGCCACATCGTTCATCTCGTCGTCGACGATCCGGATTTCGACATTCAGGATGGGGGTACCGACCGAACCGATCTTGCGGATGGCGTCCTCCCCACGCAGCGTGCAGGTGACCGGACTGCATTCGGTCTGCCCGAACGCGGTCGACACCGAGGCCTGCGGGAAGGTTTCGATCATTGTGCGCAACAGGGTCGTCGAGGCCGGGGCCGCGCCCCAGGAGATCTGCCGCAGCGCGGACAGATCGTAGTCCGCGATCCCCGGGAGCGCGCAGATCGCCTGCCATTGCGCCGGGACGAAGAAACAGCTCGAAACCCGCTCGCGCGCCAATAGTTCGACCGAGGCGGCCGGGTCGAAACCACCCGAGGGCGTGATCACGAACGTTCCCCCGGGCAGCAGGCACATCAGGTAGCTCGACAGACCCGCGATATGGAACAGCGGCGCACCGTTCAACGCGACCCGGTCATCACCGGATACGCCCTGGTGTAGGGCGACACTGAACGCGTGCAGCAGCAGGTTGTCGTGGGTCAGCACCGCACCCTTGGGGCGTCCGGTGGTACCGGAGGTGTACATGATGTACGCCGGGTCGCGCTCGTCGACGGCCGGTGCGGCGAACGCGGGGTCCGCCTCGCGCAGCGCTACCTCGTAGTCCTCACCGTCCTCGCCACCGCTGCCCCCGATAACCAGACAGGACCGCAACCGCGGTGTCTCCCGGCGGGCTTCGGCCAGTGGGGTGGCCAACCGCGCGTCGACCACGGCCGCTGTCGCGCCCGAATCCGCCAGCAGGTAGGCGATTTCCCCGGCCACCAGCCGGAAATTGATGGGCACGCCGATCGCGCCGAGCCGGTTCGTGGCCAGGAACGCTTCCACGATCTCCATCGAGTTGAGGCCGAGAACGGCGACCCGATCCCCCGGGCCGATACCACGGGCCCGCAGGGCGCCGGCCAGCCGGGAGACGCGCTCGTCCAGTTCTCGGTAGCTTCGGGAGACTCCGGCGAACCGCAGCGCCGGGGTGTCCGGGATCTTGCGGGCATGCCGCGCCAGCTGTGCGCCGGCGGTCATTCCTCGAGATATCGGCTGTGAACTACTGGCCATGGCGGGCTCCACATCTCGGGTCGATCGATGCGAAGCGTACGCCGGTCACCTCACGCACGGACCGCATTCGCCATACCCGCCCGGACCCACCGGAACCCTCGATCAGGCCGATCCGGCCCGATCCCCCGCCGATATCCGGCCGGTGACCAGCAGCAGTATTTCGGCGATCGGCGCGGCCAGCGGAACGCCTGTTCCGGCCGACCACTCCGTATCCGTCGCGATCAGGCGGTGGCCGGCCAGTGACCCACATCACAGATTTGCGCGGTGCGGTGAGCATCGGGGAAGCATCGCGGCGAACCGGTGTCCCCATCCGGACCATCCGGTTCTACTGCGACGAGCAGCTCCTGCCTGCAGGGCGCACCAGCGGCGGCCATCGGGTGTTCACCGAGGAAACCCTCACCAGATTGACCTCGATCCAAAGGTTGCGCGCTCTCGGACTCGGTTTGACCGTGATCGCCGCGATACTCGCCGACGAGGACACCACCCGCGGCGCCGTGGCCGCCGAGCGAGTGGCGGTGGAAGCCGAACTCGGCGCACTGTCGTGGCGGCACGCGATATTGCTCGCGCTCGAGGAGACTCGCGACGAGGACCGTCGGGGGACGCTCGCGCGGCTGGCCGGGGTGGCCGAACGCGGCGCGGCGCGCGATGTACTCGTCGGCTTCTGGCGCCGCGTCCTGGCCGCGATGCCGCCGGGACTCTTCGACGAGTTCGTGGCTATGGATATCCCGGCGGTGCCGGCGATGCCCACCCCCGGCCATGTTCTCGCGGTCGCCGAGCTGACCGAATTGGCGCGCAGCGCCGAACTCGGACGGGAGATATCCCGTCAACTGTGGCTGTCCGAGCGCGAGTCGGTCCGCGACGAGCGGGCCCTGATGGCCGAGCTGGCGCACGCGCACACCGGCGCCGCACAGCGCTTACTCGACGGTGCCGACCCCGGGCCCGGCCCGGAACTGGACCTGTTCGTCGCCGCGCATGCCGGGGCCCGGGGCTGCCGGGACACGCCCGCCTTCCGCCGCCGGCTGGCGGCCGGCGCGACCGGCCATCCAGCGGTCACCCGGTACTGGCTGCTGACCGCCCGGGCGCTCGGCACCCCGCACACCACCGGAGCCACCCAGGATTGGCTGCACACCGCTCTCGGCCGGTCGCTGGAGCCGCGCGGCGGGTGACCGGAGCCGACGCACCGGCGCAGTCAGGTGCGCCGGTCCCGCTACGGGCGCGGTGTCGACAGCACCGCGCCGCACGAACCAGTGGTTCGCGCGGCGCAGGCAGGGGCGGAGCGGCGGCGTCAGTTACCCGGGCGCGGAACGTCCCCGCGCCAGCCCCCGGTCTCCTGGGGCCGGGATTCGATGAAATTCTTGAACCGCTCCAGATCGCCCTTCACCCGGCGATCCAGCAGGCCGACCTTGTCGGCAACGTTCTCGGCGAGCCCCTCCGGATCGATATCCATCTGGGTGATCACCCGGGTGGTCGAATCATCGATACGGTGGAAGGTCACGACACCGGCGTGCTCCGGACCGCTGACCGAGCGCCAGGCGACCCGCTCCTCCGGATGCTGCTCGGTGATGGTGGCGTCGAATTCACGCTCGGCGGGGCCGACCTTGATCTTCCAATGCGTATGCGTGTCGTCGATCTGGTCGACTCGTTCGACACCCTCCATGAAGTGCGGGAACGACTCGAACTGCGTCCACTGGTTGTACGCGGTGCGAATCGGTACCTTGACCTCGGTGGACGCGGTGACAGTGCTCATGGGACAACAACCTCCCTCGGGTCCGGTGACCGCTGCCGCCGTGGTTCGGCGGCACCGGCCGGCCGGGCAGTCGGCTTCGGTACGTCGAGCGGCTACC
This sequence comes from Nocardia sienata NBRC 100364, assembly GCF_001613205.1. Classification (GTDB taxonomy): domain Bacteria; phylum Actinomycetota; class Actinomycetes; order Mycobacteriales; family Mycobacteriaceae; genus Nocardia; species Nocardia sienata. The sequence goes on from NZ_BDBX01000004.1 coordinate 424,150, forward strand.
CCGGCCCCGGGGGCACAAACCCCGCTGTCGAAGATCGGGTCGGCGGATTGACCGGACGGATTCGGGGAAGCCCGGCTTCGACAGGTACACAAACTCTTTCGAGGAGGTGGACCGTGGGCACCGTCGCCACGACACACACGAGCCGTCGACCGGCCGCCATGATGACGACCCGGTTCGGGCGTCCGGGGTCCGCGCGCTCCCTACTGATCGCCTGGATGGCCCTCATGGCCTTCGTCAGCTTGGCGCTGGCCCTGCTCTGACCGCCCCCGCACCCGCGGCCGGGGTCAGTAGGCGCCTTCGCCCCTGGCGACCGCCCGCAGGGTGCGGGCGATGATCCGCAGGTCCAGCAGCATCGACCAGTTCTCCACATAAGAGATATCCAGTTCCACCGATTCCTCGGGGGACAGGTCCGAGCGGCCGCTGACCTGCCACAGTCCGGTGATCCCGGGGCGCACCAGCAACCGCCGGCGCATCACGCCGTCGTAGGAGTGGACCTCGCGACGGACCTGCGGTCGCGGTCCGACGACGCTCATATCGCGGAACAGCACATTGAAGAACTGTGGTAGCTCGTCGAGGCTGTATCGGCGCAGGAACCGGCCCACCGGGGTCACCCGTGGATCGTCCTTGAGTTTGAAGAACAGCGGGTTGCCGCCGTGGGCGCTGATCAGTGAGGCGGCTTCCCGGTCGGCCCGCACGTACATACTGCGGAACTTGATCATCCGGAACGGTTTACCGTCCATCCCGATCCGCTCCGAAAGATAGAAGACCGGCCCGGCGCTGGTGAACTTGACGGCGGCGGCCAGTACCAGCAGTACCGGCGCGATGGCGGTGAGGACCAGCGCGGAGAAGCACAGATCGAACACCGCCTTGCCGAACGAGAGGGCCCGGTCGTACTGGGGCCGTTCGATGTGCAGCATCGGGATACCGGCCAGCACCTGGCTCGACATCCGGGTGCCGGAGATGTCCATGATTCCGGGGGCGACGATGAGTTCGGTGCCGAACGCGTCCAGGTCCCAGGCCAGTCGGCGGATATCGCGGGGGCCCAGCCGGTCGGTGGCCATGACGACGACGGTATCGGCGCCGATGCGACGTACTGCGCTGCGCACCGACCGGTCGTTGCCGACGATCGGGATATCGCGCTGCCCCACTCGCAGAGTGGCGGGTTCGTCGAGCGCGTCCCCGGTGGGGGTGCAGACCCCGACGACGTGATAGCCGTGCATCTCCTGCGCGGACAGCGCGGTCGCGACGGCACGGGCGGCGTCCGGACTGCCGACGACCAGGACCGAGCGGCGATAGCGGCCCAGCGCCCGGCGCCGCACCGCGTGCGCGCGCCACAGCGCCCGGGTCGACATCAGGCCGAGCAGACCGAGTGGGAGCGCGATCACCAGGTGGGCATGCGCGATATCGACGCGCAGGATCAGCGAGACGATCGCGATCGTGCCGAACAGCTGGAGGGTGGCCGAGAACAGCCGGCGGTATTCGTCGGCGCCGGCGCCCACGGTATGGGGCGAACGGGAGCCGTTCCAGCCCAGCAGAATCGACCAGCCTGCCGCGATGCCGAGCGTGAGCGCGGTGGTGCGCGGCTCGAATTCCCAGCCCAGGGAGTGCCCGGGCGCGATGCTGAACAGTTGCGCGCACAGGGCCGCCGCGGTGACCACCGCGATATCGGTCCGGGCGAGCCGACGGACATATCCGGCACGCCAGGAGTCCCGGTCACCGGGATTCGGCAGGTGCAAATCGACCGCGCCACCGACCACACGGAGATCCAGAACCATGAAACGTACCCGCTTGAACTTCGAACGACCGTGCCCCGGCTGTCGTGCGCGACAGCAGATCACACGCTTTTTCCAGGAAGCCCGGCCTTCGAAACACGTAGGCCGGGCCGATCTTGTTGCAGAAGTATTGCCCCCATCGACGCCGGGCACAAGTGCTGGAATCGGAATTACCACCGGAGGAGGCTCCACATCGGTGCCGAATACCGGGAAAGGGCCCATTTCGGTTGTCCACCATCGTTATCCGGGCGCCGATCGTTACAGGGTTTGCTGAACATATGCCATAGGTCACTTCTACGTAAAAGTCCGCCCGGACCGTGTCGCAGATGCGCCGAATCGGTGCTATTTTTTCCGTCGATCGGCAGAGAGAAGATGCTTCTCGGGGCTGCGGGGCGCCGCCGATGTACGTGACCGTTCGAGTGGAGCCCGAGTGCATTGTCGTTTGTGTGAGTCGTCCCGGCTGACCAGTGTTGTCGACCTGGGAGCGACACCTCCTTGCGAGAGTTTCCTCTCCGAGGATCAGCTAAACCTGCCGGAATCCACCTATCCACTGCATCTGCGGGTGTGCGTGGACTGTCTGCTGCTGCAGATCCCGGCGCTCATCACGCCCGAGGAGACCTTCACCGAATACGCCTACTTCTCCTCCTATTCCGAGTCCTGGATGCGGCACGCACGCGAGTTCACCGGCGCGGCGGTCACCCGGCTGGGGCTGGGCCCGGATTCATTCGTGGTGGAGGTCGCGAGCAACGACGGCTACCTGCTGCGCAATGTGGTGGCGGCCGGTATCCGGTGCCTGGGCATCGAACCCTCGGCGAACGTCGGCGCCGCCGCACGGACGGCCGGCGTGCCGACACTGACCGAGTTCCTGACCGAGGATTCGGCCCGGCGGGTTCGCGCCGAATACGGTGCCGCGGACCTGGTGGTCGCGAACAACGTGTACGCCCACATCCCCGACCTGCGCGGTTTCACCCGCGCGCTGCGCACACTGGTCTCCGAGGACGGCTGGATCTCGATCGAGGTACACCACGCGCTGAATCTCGTCCGGCACGGCCAGTTCGACACCATCTACCACGAGCACTTCCAGTACTACACCCTCGCCTCGGCACAGCGGGCGCTGGCCACGGCCGGGCTGGCGGTCGCGGATGTGGAAACACTGCCGACCCACGGCGGATCCCTGCGTATCTGGGCGCGGCCCGAAGCGGTGGCCGAACCGTCGCCGCGGGTGGCGGAACTACTGGCGATCGAGGCGGATACCGGTCTGCACACCGTCGAGGGCTATCGGTCCCTGCGCGAACAGGCCGAACGGGTACGCCAGGACCTACTGCGCTTCCTGCTCGACCAGAAAGCTGCCGGCCGGCGGGTGGTCGGCTACGGCGCGCCCGGTAAGGGCAACACCCTGCTCAACTATTGCGGTATCCGCCCCGACCTGCTCGAGTACACGGTGGACCGCAACCCCTACAAGCACGGCCGATACACCCCGGGCACCCGCATACCGATCCATCCCCCGGAGCGGATCGCCACCGACCGACCCGATTTCGTACTGGTGCTGCCCTGGAATCTGGAGATCGAACTCACCCGGCAGCTGCGTCATATCGGGGAATGGGGTGGACAGCTGGTGTTCCCGCTGCCCACCGTCCGGGTGGTCGCGCCGAGCCCGGCGGAGGTCGCCGCGCGATGAAGGTCGTGTTGTTCTGCGGTGGGTACGGAATGCGGATGCGCAGCGGGGAGAACGACAGCCCGCCCAAACCGATGCAGATGGTGGGCCCGCGTCCGCTGATCTGGCATGTCATGCGCTACTACGCGCACTTCGGGCATACCGAATTCATTCTCTGTCTAGGCTACGGCGCCCACCACATCAAGAATTTCTTCCTGACCTATCAGGAGACGATGTCCAACGATTTCGTCATCCGCGACGGCCGGGTCGAATTACTGCACTCCGATATCGCCGACTGGACGATCACCTTCGTCGATACCGGCCTGGAATCGGCCATCGGGGAAAGGTTGCGCCGGGTGCGCCCCTACCTCGAGGGCGACCAGATGTTTCTGGCCAACTACTCCGATGTGCTCACCGACGCCCCGCTGGACCTGATGATCGACCGGTTCACCGCCTCCGGCGCCGCCGCGTCGATGATGATCGTGCCGCCGCAGTCGTCGTTCCACTGCGTGGACGTGCTGCCCAGTGGTGAGGTCAAGCAGATCACCGCGGTCGGCAAATTGCCGATCTGGGAGAACGGCGGCTACTTCGTACTCACCCAGGAGATCTTCGATCATCTGCCGGAGGGCGGTGACCTGGTGGAGGACAGCTGCGGGGCGTTGGCCGCGCTCGGCCGGCTCTACGGGTACCGGCACGACGGCTTCTGGAAACCGGCCGATACGTTCAAAGAACGCGCCGAACTCGACGCCGGATACCACCGGGGCGACCGCCCGTGGATGGTCTGGGAGCGGGCCGCTTCGTGATCACTCTCGCACCCGCGCGACTCACCGAGGTCGCGCTGCTCGGCGCGCACTGCGACGATATCGCCATCGGGATGGGCGCGACCCTGCTCACCCTGACCCGCGGAAATCCGGGACTCCGCGTGCGGGCGCTCGTCCTGTCCGGCGGTGGTACCGCCCGCGCGGCGGAGGAGAGCGCCGCCCTCCAACGTTTCTGCGTGGACGCCGATCTGGACCTGACGGTGCTCGACGTGCCGGACGGGCGGGCCCCGGCGCACTGGGACCGGGTCAAGAGCGCGCTCGCCGGATTCCGGCGCGATACCGACCCGGAGCTCGTCTTCGCCCCACAGCGCGGCGACGCCCATCAGGACCACCGCCTGCTGGCCGAACTGGTGACCACGGAATTCCGTGATCATCTGGTACTCGGCTACGAAATCCTCAAATGGGATACCGATACGCCCCGGCCGGTCGTCCTGCATCCGGTGGCACCGGAGATCGCCGCGGAGAAGGCCCGGCTGCTGGCCGAAAGCTATCCCTCCCAAGCCCACCGCGACTGGTTCGACGAGGCCGCGTTCCTCGGCCTGGCGCGAATCCGTGGCGTGCAGTGCCACAGCGAGTACGCGGAGGGGTTCGAACTTACCAAGGCCGTCCTCGATCTGGGAGGTGTGTAGGAGTGCGCGTTCTCGTCACCGGTCATCAGGGTTATCTCGGCACCGTCATGGTTCCGGTGCTGCGGGCCCGGGGGCACGAGGTGATCGGACTGGACGCCGGCTGGTTCGCCGACTGCGTCCTGGGTCCCGCACCGCAGGACCCGCCGGGACACGCCGTGGACCTGCGGGATGTGACGATCGAGCAGCTCGCCGGCTTCGACGCCGTGGTGCACCTCGCGGCACTGTCCAACGATCCGCTGGGCGCCCTGGTCCCCGAGATCACCCACGACATCAACCATCACGCGTCGGTGCGGCTGGCCCGGCTCGCCAAGGAGGCCGGGGTGCGCCGCTTCCTGTATGCCTCCACCTGCTCGGTCTACGGCGCGGCCGGCGACGGGCTGGTCGACGAGAGCGCACCGCTGCGCCCGCTCACCCCCTATGCCGAGAGCAAGGTGCGGGTGGAAGACGATCTGGTGGCGCTGGCGGACGACCGTTTCGCACCGGTGTTCCTGCGCAATGCGACGGCGTTCGGGTTCTCGCCGCGGCTGCGTGCCGATATCGTGCTCAACAATCTGGTCGGCCATGCCGTTCTCGACGGCGTGGTGAAGGTGCTCTCGGACGGCACGCCGTGGCGGCCGCTGGTGCACGCCGTGGATATCGCCGAAGCTTTCGCGGTCTGCCTGGAGGCGCCGGTCGCGGCGATCCACGCCCGGGCCTACAACATCGGCACCGAGACCAACAACTGCACCGTCGCCGAGATCGCGCAGGCCGTCGCGGACGTGGTGCCCGGCTCCGAGGTGCTGATCACCGGGGAGTCGGGGGCCGATCCGCGCTCCTACCGGGTCGATTTCGGCGCGGCGCGCCGGGAGCTGGGGTTCGAGGCGCGCTGGAGCATTCCCGAGGGGGCCGCGCAGCTCTACGCCGAGTACACCGCCGGCGGATTGACCGCGGCCGATTTCTCGGGCCGTTTCGTGCGCCTGGCGCGGTTGCGGCAACTGGGTGAATCGGGCGTGGTGGACGAGACGCTGCGGCGGGTCAGGACCGGTGTGTGAGGTGTGTTGTCAGCAGTTCCCGCCAGCTGCCCGCGGCCCGGTCACGGGCGGAGACCAGCGTGACCTCCTGTGGCCAGCTCAGCGCCAGATCGGGGTCGTCGTAGGCGACGGCGAGGTCCTCGGCCGGATCGTGCGGGCGGTCGATGCGGTAGCACACGTCCGCGGTATCGGTGAGCGCCTGGAAACCGTGCAGGAACCCCGCAGGTACGTACAGGTGCCGGAACTCCGCGTCGTCGAGCAGGAACGCCTGGCTGCGACCGAAGGTGGGCGAATCGGGCCGGATATCGACGAGGATGTCGTGCACCGCGCCGTGCGCGCAGCGCACCAGTTTGGCCTCACCGCGCCCGCCGCGCCCGTGCATACCGCGCACCACCCCGCGCGCCGACCGCGACTGCGAATCCTGCACGAACGCCGCGGACGCGCCGGGACCGAGGTGGGAGTCGAAGATCTCGGTGTCGAAGGTGCGGGTGAACAGGCCGCGGGCATCGCGGAAGGGTTCGGGCACCAGGATCAGCACATCGGCGAGGTCCGCCTGTTCGATTCGCACCGGGTGATGGTGCCATGAGCGGACCCGATACGGCGCGCGGCGGACGCGCGGCCCTGCTCGAGCCACCGCCGGCCGACCCACCGGGTTGCCGGGCCTGCCGTGGCGCGGAGCTGGTGACGGTACTGGATCTCGGGGCGATGCCGGCGGCGGATCATTTTCCGCCGGCGGATACCGCCCCGCTGCCGGAGGAGGCCGCCCACCCCCTGTCGATGGTGCTCTGCCGCGGCTGCGGGCTGGCGCAATTGGCGCACGACGACACAGTCACCGCCGAACCGCGCGGCGTGGAGCCGCGGGCTCTGCGCGATCAGGCCGCCGACGCGGTGGCGCGGGTCGCCGACGCCGGCCTGCTGCGGGGCCGCACCGTGTGTGAGTTCGCCAGCCCGCACGGAGGCAGCTGGCTGGAGTTGCTGGCCGAGCGCGGTTTCGCCGTTTCCGGCGGACCCGCCGATGTGGTGCTGGATTCGTTCGGTCTCATGCACGACCGCGATCAGGCGGCGGCCGTGGCCGGCCGGGCGGCGGCCACGGCGCCCACCGGCGTATTGCTGCTGCAGTACCACCCGCTGCACACGATCGTGACACAAGGTCAGTGGAACGCGCTGCGGCACGGCCATTTCGCGTACTACTCCCTGTCCGCACTGCGTGAGCTGCTACGCGGCGCCGGAATGTCGGTGGTGGACGCGTGGGACTTCGACCTGTACGGGGGCACAGTGCTGCTGGCGGCGGTGCATGGCACCGCCGAACCCGGTGCGGCGGTGCGACGGGTCCTGGACAGAGAGGCCGCGACGGCCGAACCGGCCGCGCTGCGCGATCTGCAACGAGCGGCCGACCGGCACACCGAGAGCCTGCGCGCCACACTGGAAACCGCGGCGGCGCGCGGCGAGCGTGTCTACGCCTATGGAGCGGCCTCGCGCGCGGTGGCGTTGTTCTGCCGGGCGGGGGTGCGGCGTGAGCTGCTGGCGGGGGTTGCCGATGCGGCACCGGCCAAACAGGGCCGGCGGATGCCGGGGACGGACGTACCGATCATCGCCCCCGCCGACCTCGTCGCCGCCAGTCCCGATCGGGTGCTGCTGACGGTCCCCGACCTGCTCCCCGAGGTTTCCGAGTGTTTCCCGGAACTGGCCGGACGCTGGTTCACCGACGAGCCGGCCGGCCCGGTGCGGGAGCGGCCCATCCGGTAGTACCCACAGCCCTCGGGCGTGCGGACCACTGCTCCTTCGCACCCCGGACGGTCCCTCGAAACCACACGTTCCGCCGATCGGAGCGCACCGATCCACGGACAGAAAACCGTTGCCTCGGATACGCCGGCATCCCCCGGCGTACCCCTCCCATTCCATCGAAAGGATCACCAGTGGTCAGCGTGTCGATCTGTGTCCCGGCCTACGAGGCCGCGCGGACACTCGAACAGACGCTGCGTTCGATTCTGAGTCAGGATGTCGACTTCGAACTGCTGGTGCTCGACAACGCGAGCACCGACGCCACCGGCGAGATCGCCGCGTCCTTCCACGATCCGCGGATCCGGGTGGAACGCAACGCCACCACGCTGGCTATCGGCGACAACTGGAATCGCGCGATCGCGCTGTCCACCGGAGACCTGGTGAAAGTGGTTTGCGCCGACGATATCCTGTTGCCGGGTTCGCTGGCCGCACAGCTCGAGGTGATGGCCGATCCGGCTTTCGCCATCAGCTCCAGCCGTTTCCAGGTGATCGACGAACAGGGAGAACTGGTGGAGACCGGGCTCGGCCTGCCGGGTCTGGACGGAGTCCGCACCTCCCGAACACTGGCCCGCACCATCGTGCGGCGCGGCCCCGCCGATTTCGGCCCCACCGCCGCCGCGATGTTCCGGCGCGAACACTTCGACCGGGTCGGCGGACTGCGCGGAGACCTGGTGTTCCCCATGGATGTCGATCTGTTCGCGCGGGTCGGGCAGTTCGGACTGTTCTTCGGTATGCCCGAGGTGGCGGCGGCCTGGCGGGCCTCGTCGTTCAATCTCTGCGCGCGCACCTCGACGGTGAGCAAACTCAGCGAGACCCTGCGTTTCCACCACCGCCTGGCGCGGGACTGCCCGCTGCTGGTCTCGCCCGTGGATGTGACCATCGGCGATCTGCGGCTGGCGCGGACGGCGCTGGAGCGATTGGGGGTGCGGGCGGCGCAGTTCGCCCGGGCCCGGATCGGATCGCGCCGATGAGCGCGACGGCCGCGCCGCCGCGGGTCCATATGACCGGCTCGGAGTGGTTCGGGGCCGCGGCGGGCGGGCTGAACCGCTACTTCACCGACCTCTTCGCCGCACTGACCGACCGGCCCGAGATCGAGGTCTCGGCCGCCGCGTTCGGCGACGCGCCGGCGGGTGGGCTGTCGTGGGGACCGGTCGGGGGCTCCACGTGGCGTCGCGCGCGGACCGCGTACCGGGACGACCGGCCCGCCGCATCCGGCCGGACGACCGTGCTGGACCGGCATTTCGCGCTGTACGGACCGCCCGCTGCCGGCACCCGGCATCTGGTGGTGCACTTCCACGGGCCGTGGGCGGCGGAGAGCCGGGCGGCCGGCGGCAGTGCGCCGGCCGCCGGCGTGAAGTACGCACTGGAACGGCTGCGCGCCCGGCCGGCCGATCGGTTCGTCGTCCTGTCCGAGCACTTTCGGGACCTGCTGGTGCACGACTACCGGGTACGACCGGATCGGGTGGCCGTGATCGCGCCGGGTGTCGACCTGGACCGGTTCCGCCCCACTCCCCTGCCCGACGCCGCGCCGCTGGTGCTGTGCGTGCGCCGGCTGGAACACCGGATGGGTATCGATGTGCTGTTGCGGGCCTGGCCCGCGGTGCGGTCCGCCCATCCGGAGGCCCGGTTGGTACTGGTCGGCACCGGTACGGCCGAGGCATCGCTGCGCGCACAGGCAGGCGATCCGGGATCGGGCGTCACCTTCACCGGGCGGATCACCGACGCCGAACTCACCGGCTGGTACGGGCGGGCCACGGTCACCGTGGTGCCGTCGGTGGCGCTGGAGGGTTTCGGGCTCATCGCGCTCGAATCGCTGGCGGCGGGCCGCGCGCCGGTCGTCACCGCGTGCGGCGGCCTGCCGGATTCGGTCCGCGGCCTGGACCCGTCGCTGATCGTCGCCCCGGGCGATGCCGGCGCGCTGGCCGCCCGGCTGGCCGCCGCGCTCGACGGCGCGGTTCCCGACCCCGGCCGCTGCCGGGCGCACGCCGAGACCTTCTCGTGGACGGCGGCCGCAGACCGGCATATCGCCCTCTACCGGGAGCTGACCGGATGATCCGCGCCGTGTTCCTCTCCCATACCGCCGCACCTTCCGGTGCCGAACTCGCGACACTGCGGCTGCTGACCGCGTTGCGCGCGGGCGGCACGGTGGACGCATCCATGCTGCTCACCGCCCCCGGGCCGCTGGTCGACCGGTTTCGCGCCCACCGGATACCGGTCACGGTATGCGGCAACGCGTTCGACAGCCGCTCGCTGACCGTCGGCGGCTCCGGGCCGCTGCGGTTGCTCGCCGGGGCGGCCGGCCTGGTGCGGCTCGGTGCCCGGCTCGCGACGATCGTCCGCGCCGAGGGCGCCGATGTGGTGGTCGCGCAGAGCACGAAGGCCCTGCTGATGGGTGCCGTGGCCGCCCGGCGCGCCGGAGTGCCGCTGGTATGGCAGGTCCACGACCGGGTCAGCGGCGAATATTTCGGCCGCGTCCTGGCGTTCGCGCTGCGGGCGCTGGGCTGGACGGTCGCACGCGGCATCGTCGCCAACAGCCGGTCCACCCTGCGCACCCTCTACACCCGGGGCCGGGTCGCGGTGATCGCCCACCCGGGCGTCGAGCCCTTCGCGACCCCGCACCGGGCCGCCCAGCGCGATCCGGACGCGGTACGTATCGCCATGGTCGGACGCCTCACCCCGTGGAAAGGGCAGGAGGTCCTGCTGCGGGCACTCCCCCTCCTGCGCCACAGGCCCGCCGACGTCCAGCTGGTGGGCGGCACGTTCTTCGGCGAACAGGACTACCGCGCGCGACTGGAGCAGACGGCCGCCGCGCTCGGACTGCCGGTCGAATTCACCGGTCACGTAGACGATCCGGGCCCCTACTTCGCCCGGGCCGATATCGCGGTGCACTGTTCGGTGCTCGCCGAACCCTTCGGACAGGTGGTAGTGGAGGCCATGGCCGCCGGGTGCGCGGTCGTGGCGGCGGACGCGGGGGGTCCGGCCGAAATCCTGCGGCCGGAGGTCGACGGCCTGCTGACCCCACCCGGCGACCCCGCCGCGCTCGCGGCCGCGCTGGACCGGCTCATCGCCGACCCTGGACTGCGCAGCCGGCTGGGTGCGGCAGCGCGGGAACGCAGCGCCGATTTCGGGATCGCGGCCACCGCCCGGGCGGTTACCGGGCTGCTCGAACAGGTCACCGGCCGGGGGGCGGGGCGCGCACGATGAACCTCGCCGACCCGCACACCATTCCGATCCGTATCGTCCACCGCCACTATCCGGTGTCGGTGGACGGCCTGCGGGTTCCCGACTACGACCTGCCGACCGAGATCATCCCGGCCTTCTCCGACTGGCCGACCGAGAAACTGCCGGTGATCACGACGATCCCGCCGGCGGAGGCGGGGCCGCGGACCAGGGCGGCGCGGCTGCGGGAGCTGGCGACGGTCCTGCGCGATATCGCCTATGTCAGCTTCGGCAAATACGGCCAATACCTGGTTACGGTGGCGACACTGCCGCTGATCGCGCGGCTGCTCGGCGCCTCCGGCATGGGACTGCTGGCCATCGGGATGTCGGCGTACTTCCTCGGCTCGCTGATCGTCGACCTGGGTATCACCTCCTACCTGGCCGCGCGCATTCAGGAATCCGGTACCGACCGGGAGGTGGTGAACCACACCCGCGGCACCTACCTGGCGATCCGCGGCGGCATCCTCGGCGTGCTCGCGGTGGCGCTGGTGACGGCGGTGCCCGCGGGCGCGCCGGACTACCTGGGCATGGTGCTGCTGGGATTGTTCGTCGGCGGCTTCTGGTCGATGTCGGAGGACTGGGTGCTGATCGGCCAGGGCCGGTTCGGCGCATCGACGCTGTACCAGTCGATCGCGCGGGTGGGTTATCTCGTCGCGCTGCTGACCCTGCTGCCCCGGTTCCCGACCGCCGCGATGGCGATGCTGTGCCTGCTCGCCTCCTCGGTGATCAGCCTCGCCCTGACCTGGTGGGACACCTGGCGTGCGTTCGGTCCGCCCGGTCGTCCGCGCGGGGCGTGGAAACTGATCCGCGCGGCATTGCCCGTTGTCACGGGAAGGCTGCTGACCACCAGTTACGGGCAGGGCGCGGCCGCCGTCTACGGCGCGGTGCTGAACGCGGCATCGCTCGGCCTGTACTCCGCTGCGGACCGATTGGTGCGGGCGGTGCAGTCGCTCCTGGACCCGATCGGTTTCGCGCTGCTGCCGCGGATGGCCAAACGTAGTGGTGAGCAGCGGTTCTGGCCGGACGCGCTGCGCGCGCTCGGGGTCTGTGTGGCGGCGGCGTGTGTCGCGACCGCGGCGCTGTGGGTGGCGGCGCCGCTGGTCATCGGGCTGGTGTTCGGCGACGAGTTCGGCGGCGCGGCCGGTGTACTGCGGCTGGAGGCACTGATCCTGCCGGCCACCACCGTCACCTCGTTCGTCACCACCGCGGTCCTGCCGGTCCGGCAGGACACCGTCGGAGTGCTGATCGGTTCGGCCACCGGCACCGTCGTGGCGGGCTGCGCGCTGCTGCTCACCCTGCGCACCCATTCGGTGTGGACGCTGGCGGCCGGGATCGTGGCCGCGGAATTCGCGGTGGCGATCTGGTATCTCGCGCGGATGCGCGCACTGATCGTGCGGGAACGCACCGCGGGCGCTGCGCTGCCCGATGGTGCGCAGAGGAGAGGGACGCGATGAGGATTCTGTTCGTCGGCGACGACTGGCTGGGCAGTAACGCCCGCTCGCTCGCCGAGGGGTTCCGCCGGCTCGGCCACGAGGTGATCGTGGTCGACTCCACACCGGTGACCCTGCCGCCGCGGCTGTCGCCGTCGTGGCTGTACGCGAAAACCGGTGAGCGCCGGGCGCCGTGGACGGTGGACCGGGTGCACACCCGGCTGGAGCGGGCCGCCGCCGAACTACACCCGGACCTGGTGTTCGGTTTCAAATCGGTGTATCTCGACCAGGCCCGGTTGCTGGAGATCCCGGCGGCGCACCATGTCCACTACAGCCCCGATGACGTCTCGAATCCGGCCAACACCACCGCGGACTATCTCGCGCACGAGTCCGAATGGGACATGGTGGTCACCACCAAACGCCACAACCTGCCCGAACTCACCGGCCGCGGTGTCTCCCGGACGCTGTTCGTACGCAGCGCCTACGATCCGGCCTGGCATCATCCCGCGGCCCGGCGCGGAACCCGGCAGTTCCTGGTCGGTTTCATCGGCGCCTGCCGCCCGGACCGCCGGCCCGGCATGGTGTCGCTGGCCCGCACCTACGGGTCCCAGCTGCTGGTACGCGGGCCGGGCTGGCGGCGGGTACGCCAGTTGCAGACCACCCGCGCGGCGGTCGCGGGACCGGTGTACGGCGAGGATTTCGCGATCGCGGTGGCGTCGGTGACCGCGAACCTGGTGCTGCTCAACTCCGCCAACCGCGACACCCACACCTGCCGCACCTTCGAGGTGCCGGCCTCGGGTGGGTTGTTCGTCGGCGAGCGCACCGACGAGCACGCCGAACTGCTCGACGACGGCACCGAGGCCTTCCTGTTCTCCAGCCGCGACGAACTCGACGAGATCCTGGAACGCTGTGCGCTGTACCCGGATCAGGCGGCCAAGACCGCCGAGGCCGGGTACCGCCGGATCATCGAGGGCGGTCACACCTATACCGACCGGGCGAAGGAGATCCTGCGTGCGCTGGACTGAACCGCGGATCGCGCGACGGTGCCGATGATCCCGGACCTGATCACCTCGAACGGGCCGCTGCTGGTCGTTGTCGCGGCACTGGCGACCATGGTGTGCGCCGCCCTGCTCACCCACGGTGTCCTGCGCGTGCTGCTGATCGCGCAGGCGGTGTACTGGGCGATGTCCTATGTCGCCCGCCCGGTGGTGCTGCTGACGGTACGACCCGACCCGCATTTCGGTGACAATGTCGCCGATCCGCGGCTGGCGGAGATCGGGTACGACGTGGGGATCGAGGCCGCGTTGCGTCCGGTGGCGTTCGGTCTCACCGTCTACGCGCTGATCGTGCTGGTTTTCGCGCTGTGGACCCGGAGCCGGCCCCGGCCGGGACGGGCGCCGCTGGCCGGCGATCCGGATCTGATCGCCACCCTGTGGGTCCTCTACGTCCTGGGCACTTTCGCCCGGCTGGTCAGCGTGGCCACCGGCGCCGCCGGGCAGGCCGGCGATGTGCAGAGCGCCTCACCGGTGCTCAGCCTGCTCACCATGCCCGCCATCCTGGGCGCGCTCGGATTGATCGTTTTCGTCCGTCCGCCCCGGCAGTCCGGCACCATCGCGGTGCTGGGCGTGCTGATGGCCGGTGAACTGTGGTGGACCACGGCCACTGAATCGAAGACGCCGATCCTGGGCGCCGCGCTGGCGGTCGCGGTGCGTTTCGCACTGACCGGCTGGACCCGGGGCAAAGTGCTCGGTATCGGGGCGGTCTCGGTGACCGGTATCGCCGGCTTCGACTGGCTGCAGTCGCTGAAGACCTCACCGTATCTACGCGCCGAAGCGGCCGCAGTGGACGGAGCCTACCCCGACGGGGTGCGCCCGTTCCTCAGCCTGCTGCGCCGGTTCGACCTGCTCGAGGCCGCCACCGACGCCTACTACGTGGGGCCGCACTCATGGTTGAGCCCCGGCGAGGTGATCGGGCATCTGGCGCGCAGCATGGTGCCGGCGCAACTGCTGGCCGAGGAAAAGCTGCACGCCGGAACCGCTTGGGCGAGCGAGGTGCGCGGCGCCTCGGTGGATATGAGCCAGGTGTCGGTATCGCTGGCGGAGGGCAATATCAGCGAGGGCTATGTGATCGGCGGCCTGCCGGGGGTGGTCGTCGGGGTCACGTTCACCGCGGTCGTCCTGGTGGGTTGGGCGCGGTCGCTGTACGCACGGCATCTGGTACCGGTGCTGTTCGGTATCGCGCTGATCGAGGTGCCGGTCGTCTTCGAACGCGGCATGCTCGGCAGCGCCGAAACTCTCGGAAAATATCTGCAGGTCGTGGTGCTGGCCTGGCTGGTCCGGCTGGCCGTGGGCCAGTGGCGGCGCATACACGGACCGCCCGGCGAACCCGACGGACAACCAGCGGCCGGACCCGTGGCGGTACCGGTCGGCGCAAGCGTGGGAAGTGAAGGAAATCAATGATGGAACTGCCCGACTACCTGCGCCTGCTGCGCCGCTACTGGGCGGTGCTGCTGGCGGGTGTGGCGCTGGGCGTGGGATCGGCGGCGTATCAGGTCCAATCGACGCCGACCACCTACACGGCCACCAGCACCCTGTACGTATCGATGGCCACCGGTACCTCGGTGGCCGATTCCTACCAGGGCGGTCTGGCCGCCCAGCAGCGGGTGCGGTCCTACCTCGAGCTCGTCACCAGCGACCATGTGGTGGACCGGGTCATCGGCCAGCTCGGGCTGAACC
This sequence comes from Nocardia sienata NBRC 100364, assembly GCF_001613205.1. Lineage (GTDB taxonomy): Bacteria > Actinomycetota > Actinomycetes > Mycobacteriales > Mycobacteriaceae > Nocardia > Nocardia sienata. Next base: position 439,202 of record NZ_BDBX01000004.1, read on the forward strand.
TGGACCGCGACGAACTCCGCGCCGCGATCGCCGCCGACACCCCGCCGGCGACCTCGCTGCTGCGGGTTTCGGTGACCGACGAGGATCCCGAGACCAGCCGGGTGCTCACCGACCAGGTGGTCGCCCAGTTCCGCGCGCTGGTCGACGAACTGGAGACCATCGAGGTCACCGCCGCCCCCGCCGCACGGGTCGCGGTCGTCGACGCGGCCCAGGCACCGGCCGAGGCCAGTGGCCCGGGCGGGACCCGGCTGTACGCGGTCGGTGCGCTCGCCGGCCTGCTGCTCGGTGCGGGCCTGGCCTACCTGCTGGACCGCATGAACAAACGAGTCCGCGACAGCGCGGAACTCGCGGCGCTGGGGCAGCCGGTACTGGGCACGGTGGCACTCGGTACCGACCGGGAGCCGGCCGAGCTGCGGGCGCTGCGGGCGCGACTACCCGAGGCGAAACCGCTGATCTTCACGGCACTGGACGCCGATCCCGAACCCGCCCTCGTCCTCGGCTCGGCATCGGTGCTCGGTGCCACCGGCGCACAGGTTCTGGTGATCGATGCGAACACGACCGGTCACGGTGTCTCGACCCTGCTGCCCGAATCCGTCCTCCAGTCGCCCGCGACGACCGGCGACTGGCCGGTCCGGGAGGGGAAGCAGGCCCGGGAGCTGGTGACCGCCGCTTCCGGTCGCACCTCCGCGGCGATCCGCGGTGAGATCTTCGACCCCCCGACGGTCAAACTCGATCTGCGTACCAAGCCGGTCGCCGCCCTCGACGAGCTGCCGGCGGCCGCGATCCCCACCAAAACCGGCGCGCGGGCGGCGGACGGACTGGTCGCCATCCTGCGCGAAGATATCCATCTCGACGAGGCCTTCGTGCTCTGGCCCCAGCGATCGGTGGTCGTCCTGGCCCTGGGCAGCTCCGACGAACGCACGCCGGATCTGCTGGCCTCGACTCGGTTCGAGACCATTCTCGGCGAGGTCGCGAAACGCTTCGACCGGGTGATCGTCGATGTCTCCTCCGCCGACGCCCCGGCCGTCGCGCCGAAGGCAGCCGGCACTGTCGCGGTGGTGCGGCTCGGTAGCGGCCGGCGCGACCGGATCGAGTCGGCGCTGACCGCGCTCACCGCGGCCGGTGCCACCGTATCCGGGGTGGCCGCGGTAACGCCCCGCCGGACCTGGTGGCGGCGGTCGTGAGCGAACATCGAACGCGCCGGGAAGACGGGAAGCGGCGGATCCAGCGGCGCGATCTGCTCGCGGCGAGCCTGGGCGCCGCCGGAATCGGGGCCGTCACAATCCCATTGACCGCGTCGGGCCCGCCGGCGCCCATCGTGCTGGCGACCGGCACCGCCTCGCCGACCGTGCGCGATATCCGCGCGTTCGGCGCGGTCGGCGACGGGGAAGCCGACGATACCGAGGCGCTGGCCGCCGCGTGCCGCACCGACGGCGCTCCACCGGTGGTGTATCTACCCGCCGGCGAGTACCGGGTCACCGCCTGGCCCGACCTGCCCGACCACTCCGTCGTCTACGGCGACGGCGCCGATGTGACCACGGTGTTCTGCGACCAGGACACCACCCTGGTCGATCTGGAGGGCAAACAGCGGGTCCGGTTCGCGCGCATGGGGCTCTATCTCTCCGGCCCGCAGGCGACCGCGGTCCGGCTCACCGAATGCTTCCGCTGCAGTTTCGATACCGTCCTCATCCGCGGCAACCACCTCGCCGACAACTATCCCCGCTATGCCGCGCAGACGGGTGTGGTGCTGGAGGCGAACACCGGCGGCACCTCGTTCATCGACTGCGATATCAACAATTTCGGTGTCGGCCTGGCGACCTCCTGTATCCAGAACTACGTCACCTCCTCGAAGTTCTCCGGTAACCGCATCGGGGTGCTCGGTACCGGCAACGACCACAACGCCGGGTTGTCGCTCACCAACGTCGAATTCGTCTCCGACAACGACCCGGCGACCACCGACCGTCACCTGTTCGTCGACGGCGCCGCAAACAACTGGTGGCTTACCAATGTGTGGTTCGAGGGCTCCGATATCGCGGTACAGGTCGGCACCGCGGGCAAGGGCGGGCCGTCCCAGTTCGGCATGGTGAACTGCAAAGTCGCGGCGCGTTCATGCGATATCGACCTGATCTATTGCCGGCAACCGTATCTGGCGAATATCGCATTCGACGCCGACCCCGGCGGCAGCCCGGTCGAACTGCGGATCGCCGAGGCCGGCTGCCCGGAGGGGATCGCGGTGAATCTCATCTCCGGCGCGGGGACCGAAATCGGCCCACGGGTGTTCCCCAGCAACTGGCAGGTCCTGGGCCGCGGCCAGACCCACCGTCCGACATTCACCGGTCCGGTCACCGCCCGCGCCGAGGGCGCGGAGGAGATTTTGCGTGCCGTCGCCCCCGACGGTGCGGGCCTGGCTTCGGTGCTGGCCAGTGGGGCGTGGCTGTCCGACCATGCCGACGCCGGTGTCATCCTGCGGGATCCCGACGGCGGGTACTGGCGCCTCGTGGTCGCCCCCGACGGTGCCCTGCGCACCGCGCCGCTGGGTCGCGACCGCCCGGTGCGCTGAGATGACCGCGCACGTCCCGGGAACCCGTCGACGGCGGTGGCGGGTCGCGGCCGCCTTCGTCGTCCTGGCGACCCTGGCCGCGGTCGCCGGATGGCCGGTGTTCGTACGACCGCAGGTGGACCCGCTCCGCCGCGCCGACGCCATCGTGGTGCTCGGCGGGACCCCGTACGAACGATTCGATGTCGGACTCGAATTGGCCCGGCAACAGTGGGCGCCGGAGTTGCTGATCGCCGCGTCCACCGGCCTCGACGATCCACGGATGGACCGATACTGCGGCACCGGATACCCGTTCCGGGTGACCTGTTTCGAACCCCACCCGTGGACCACCCGCGGGGAGGCCCAGGAGATCCGCCGCCGGGCGGAGGCGGGCGGCTGGCGGCACATCATCGTCGTCACCTTCACCCCGCACGTCTCCCGGGCCCGCTATATCGTCGGCCGCTGCTTCGACGGTGAACTCACCATGATCGCCAGCCCGAGCCGTACCGACCCCGTGTTCCAGGCCTGGATGTATGTACGGCAGACCGCCGGATACCTCAAGGCCTTCACCGAATCCGGCTGCTGAGCCGCGAAGGAGCGAGTGTGATCACCGATTTCGGCCGCAGCGCCGGCGTCCAGGCGCGGCTGCACGACCTGGTGCCCGGCGGCGCGCACACCTATGCCCGTGGCGCCGACCAATACCCCGAGCAGATGGCGCCGGTACTGGTGCGCGGCCGAGGCTGCCGCGTCACCGATTGCGACGGCAACGAATTCGTGGAGTACGGGATGGGCCTGCGGTCGGTGACGCTCGGGCACGGCTACCGCCCGGTCGTCGACGCGGTGACCGCCGCTGTGGCCGACGGCGTCAGCTTCTCCCGGCCCACGGTCACCGAACTGTCCGCCGCCGAGGACTTCCTGGCACTGGTCCCCGGCGCGGACATGGTGAAATTCGCCAAGAACGGCTCCGATGCCACCACCGCAGCGGTGCGGCTGGCGCGCGCGGTAACCGACCGGATCACCGTCGCCGTCTGCGCGCAGCCCTTCTTCTCCGTGGACGACTGGTTCATCGGGACCACCGCCATGTCGGCCGGAATCCCACCCCAGCCGACCATCTCCTTCCCCTACGGGGACCTGCCCGCCCTGGAAAGCGTGCTGGCGGGGCGCGAGATCGCCTGCGTGATCATGGAAGCCGCGACCGCGCTGCAGGAACCTCCGCCCGGCTATCTGCTCGGCGTACGAGAGCTGTGCGACCGATACGGAACGCTGCTGGTGTTCGACGAGATGATCACCGGGTTCCGGTGGGCGGCCGGCGGGGCGCAGCAGGTGTACGGCGTGGTGCCGGATCTGTCGTGCTGGGGCAAGGCGATGGGTAACGGTTTCCCGATCGCCGCCCTCGCCGGGCGCCGGGAATACCTCGAACTGGGCGGTTTGCGGACCGACGCGGACCGGGTGTTCCTACTGTCGACCACCCACGGCCCGGAAACCGGTGGGCTGGCCGCCTTCCGGGCCGTCGTCCACGCCTACGCCACCACCGACCCGGTGGGCCGGATGGAGGCCGCCGGCCGGCGACTGCGGACGGGGATCGAGGAGATCACCGCCGAACTGGGTATCGGCGACCGGCTGTGTCTCGCCGGACGCCCATCGTGCCTGCTGTTCCGGACACTCGATCCGGACGGCAACCCGTCGCAGGAGTTCCGCACACTCTTCCTGCAGGAATTACTGCGCCAGGGCGTACTCGGGCAATCGTTCGTCACATCCGCCGCGCATACCGACCGCGATATCGACCACACGATCGAGGCCTGCCGCCACGCCGCCACGATCTACCGACGGGCCCTCGACCAGGGCACGGTCACCGGCCTGCTCGTAGGCCGCCCGGTGGCTCCCGCGCTGCGTGCCCACGCCGCACCCCGCCGCCTGTTCACGGAGGTCGCCCGGTGACCGCGAACCCTGCCAGCCCCGGCCCGGTAACGCACCGCAACCCCGGCACCCGGCCGACTGCGCCCGACCGGCCGGGTGCCCCCAGGCTGGCGATCGTGCACGAACGGTTCACCGAATACGGCGGGTCGGAAGCGGTCGTCGGGGAACTGTGCCGGACCTGGCCGGACGCCCGGGTGTTCGCACCGATCGTCGATCCCGCCGCAGCCCCGGCGATCGCGCACCCACCGTGGGACACCGTCTCCGGAACCCGGCTGTCCCGCCTCTACGAGCTCACCGGTAAGCGGTCCCACGCGCCACTGCTGCCGCTGGTCCCCCGAGCACTGCGCCGCCTCCCCCTGCGCGCGGAGTACGACGCGGTGGTGATCAGCCATCATGCCTTCGCGACCCAGGCGGTCTTCGCCACCGACGCGCCCGTGATCGCCTACGTACACAGCCCCGCCCGCTGGGCCTGGGACCCCGCGTTCCGTGCCCGCGAAGCCGACGGCCCCGCCGGGCGCGCCGCGCTCGCCGCACTCGGTGTGCTGGCCCGGCGTACCGAGACCGCCGCGGCACCCCGGCTCGCGGCGGTGGTCGCGAACAGCCGTGCGGTGGCCGACCGGGTGCGGGATTGGTGGGGACTGCCCGCCACGGTCGTCTACCCCCCGGTACACCTGGACCGCTTCGCCGCGGATCCGGCGGTACCGCGCGAGGATTTCCTCCTGTTCGCCGGCCGACTGGTCCCCTACAAACGCCCCGACCTGGCCATCCGTGCCGCCCAACGGGCCGGCCTGCGCCTGGTCGTGGTCGGCGACGGCCGCTACCGCCGCCGGCTGGAGGCGATCGCCGGTCCGGAAACCACCTTCCTGGGCGCCACCCCGGACGCCGTCCTGGCCGATATGTACCGCCGCTGCCACGCCCTGCTCATGCCCGGGGTGGAGGATTTCGGCATCGTGCCGGTGGAGGCGATGGCCTGCGGGGCGCCCGTCCTCGCGGTCGGAGCGGGGGGCGCCCTGGACACAGTGATCCCCGGGCGCACCGGCGGACATATCGCGGGGGGTGCCGACGAGGAGGTGATCGACGGTTTCGCGGCCGCCCTCCGCGATCGGTCCACCACCGATCTGGACCCGGCCGGGATCCGCGCACACGCGGAATCGTTCGCTCCCCCGGTGTTCCGCGCTCGGATGGCGGAAACGGTGACCCAGGTGCTCATGAGCTCGAACCCATCCATTCCGTAGATCTTTCGATCGCATGGCGGACAGCCGATCGGCTGGTCGAAAAATCATGTTTTGATGCGCATATCGTGGTATCGCAAAGGATTACGTCGGCCGATGCCACCGCCCGGGCAGGCTGTAGCGCAGTCGGCAACCGCTCCCGCGCGCGCCCTGCAGCGGCAGGACATCTGACCGCCCGTACCAGAACCGGGTCCACGGACTCGGCAGCGGCGCCGATCCGGCTCGCCACATACGGGCGCGCCCGGAACCGAGCGCAACCGAATCGCAACCTCGAACGGGCCAGCGCCTGAGCGTCCGGGTGGTGCGAGGTGCGCCGGATCGTGTCCGATCTCGTCTCGGCCGTCGCGAAGCGGCGGGCACGCGGGGTGGAATTCGAGAGCGAGGGCGAGGCAGTGTCGGGGCGAATCGATAGTCTGCCGGAATGGTCAGACCGGATCCGGCACTGCGGCGTCTGCTGCGCGAAACAGGAAAGTTGCTACAGCCGTATGGTTTTCACGGCACCGATGCCCCCTGGGTGCGGGTCGAGCCGGGCGGCGTCGCGTCCGTCGGCCGCACCCGGGTGTCGCGAACCTGGGCCGACGGTCAGCAAGTCCTGCGATTCGGCCTGCAACTCGATGCCACGCCGCGGGCATGGTGGGAATTCGAGAACTGGCGCAACGAACGGCTGGGTCTGGCCCCGGTTCCGCTGGAGGAGGCCACCGGCCCGGACCTGATCGACGACCACGGCATGCCCGCGGAACTCATCCGGCCGTGGTCGCTGCGGGTCGATCCGGAGCAACCGGGCGGGCACGCACTACAGACCGATCTCGACACCATTCGCACCGAACTCCCCCGGCGGGTCCACGCCTACGCGCGCCGGGCGATCCAGCTCGCCGACCCCGACCGCTACCTGACCGAACTCCTGGCCCAACCCGGTGACCGGATCGGCACCCGGGAGGCGATCGTCGTGCTGCTCGCCGACCGCGGGCCCGGACCCGAGCTCGACACGGCGATCCACCGCTTGCGCACCTGCTTCGCCCACCGCACAGCCTCGGAGTTCGCGGAGGAGGTCATCACCTACGCGCAGACCCGGGCCGCCGCCGTCGTCTGAACGGCGGCCGTGCCCGCAGATCAGCGGCGCACGAGCCGGCGAACCCGGGCGCGGATCCGGGCGGTGCGTGATTCCGGTTCCGGGATATCGACCGCCTGCTCGGTGGCCACCGCCTGCGCGAACCGGGCATGCAACTGCTCGCGTACCTCGTCCGGAGTGTAGGCGCGCCGGCGGCGTTCGGCGCGCACCACCACCACACCGGTGGCCACCACACCGGCCGCTCCCGCCAAACCCAATACCTTCCACCACCTCATAACGCATAGGCTACTTCCATGGCGGGTGCGGATCTCGATCTCGACCGGGCTGTCGAGATCACCAGGACAGGCGATATCTGGTTGTTCCGTGGGCATTCCACGGCCGATCGGATGATCCGGATGACGACGAACAGTCCGGTCAACCATGTGGGTATGTCGGTGGTGATCGACGATCTGCCCGCGCTGATCTGGCACGCCGAACTCGGCCGGTCGCTACCCGATATGTGGTCGGGCACCGCACACCGCGGCGCTCAATTGCACAACCTACGCGACGCGGTGCTGACCTGGGCGAACCGCTACGGCCAGCAGGCATGGCTGCGCCAGCTCGAGCCGCCCGCCACCCGGGAGATGGAGGACGGCGTGCTGCGCACGGTGGCGCGGCTGGACGGCACTCCGTTCCCGTCCACCGCCGCGCTGGCCGGGCGCTGGTTCCGGGGCCGGGTCCGGCTGCCGCGCCGACGTTCCCGCCCGCCCGCTGCCCGCGAGGTGGAGAACGCCTACTGCGCGGAGATCGTGGCGGCCACCTACCAGGCGATGGGGCTGCTCCCGGATACCCGCAGCCCCGACTGGTACGACCCCGGCCGATTCTGGAGCGGGGACCGCCTGCGGCTACGCGGCGGCCGTACGCTCAGCGGCGAGATCGCCGTCCACACCCCGCCCGAGCCGGCGAACTGATCGCCGGCCGGGGACTGCCACGGCCTACCGTGGCGCCCGGGTGTCAGCCGGCGGCGCGCTGATACGCCTCCAGCACCACACCGGGGATGCGGCCGCGATCGGGCACCTCGTGCCCGTTGCGCCGAGCCCATTCCCGCACCGCTTTCGCCGAGTGCGGGCGGTCCGGTGCCTGCCCCTTCACCCGGCGCTGTTTGCCGACTCTGCGGGCGAACGGCACCCATTTGTCCAGCGCCGCGCGGAATTCCCGCGCGTTCTCCTCGGAGAGGTCGATTTCGTACAGCAGTCCGTCGACTCCGAACGACACCGTCTCCGCCGCGACGGATTCGCCATCCAGATCATCGACCATTGTGACAACTACCCTGCGCGCCACACCCACATCCCTTCACTCACTACACCACCGGCCGACCCGGCACGCGACACCGTACTGGTACCACCCTCTGATACCGCCTCAGAAACGCTGAGAAACCAATGAGAAAGAGGCACTTGGACTCTCGTCCGACATTGCCGGGCCGCGGTAGCGACGCCGGGCGGGTGGCCGCACCGCACCGGAAAAGCTCCGGCCCTACCGGTTCCCGGGGGCACCCCAGACCCCGCGCCGAGGGCCACTACCTCGGCATACAGCGTCGGCAGGTCCGTTGCGCGGGCGGTGCGCGCGGGCCCGATCAGCTCACCGGCGCACGACCCGACCCCGGTGCGGGCGGTTCCCGTAGAAACCGGAGCATTCGCTCGGCGGCATCGCGCGCGCTGTGCCCATCCCATATGGCGGGCACCTGTCGTTCCGGGATCCGGAACAGCCCCCAGTGCCGCATCCGATAGTGATTGGCGATCTGCCCGGTCGGCAAGGTCGCGTACACAACGAACCAGCCACCGCCGAAACAGAGTTCACCGTCGCTGTGCCGGATGCTCTTGTGCACGTCGTATCGGTCGCAGCGCGCCCATTCGTTGAACACGAGCGCGTTGTACAACATCCGATAGTGGTACAGCTCGGCGAACGTGTGGACGCCGTCGCTGGTGTTCTCGTCCGCCTCGCCGTGCACGCCGCCTCCAGGTCACTCAGTGGTGGTGATCGGACGAATACCCGATCCGGGTACCATTCGACGCGATGCACATCGACTCGATGCTCGATTCGCTGGACGGACTGTCCGTGGGGGATGCACTGGGGCAACAGTTTCCCGTCATGCGCCGGTCCATCGACGATCTCCGGGCAGGGGAGCTGCCCACCGGGCGGCAATGGGCGTGGACCGACGACACCGAAATGGCCTGCAGCGTGGTGGCCGAACTCCTGCGCAACGGTGCGATCGACCAGGATCGGCTCGCCACCGCTTTCGCGCGCCGGTTCCAGCCACATCGCGACTACGGGTTCAATACGGTCGGAGTGCTGCGCCGGATCGGCGCCGGCACACACTGGCGCGACGCGGCCGGGGCGTTGTTCGAGAACCAGGGATCGCGGGGTAACGGGGCGGCCATGCGGGTCGCCCCGCTGGGTGCCTGCTTCGCGGGCGATCCGCAACGGATCGTCACCGAGGCCGCCCGGTCGGCCGAGGTCACCCACACCCATCCGGAGGGTATCGCCGGCGCGGTCGCGGTGGCGCTCGCCGCCGGTCTGGCCGCCCACACCCGGCGGACCGGCATCCGGCCCTCCCCGGCGGAGTTCATCACCGCCGTGGTGGACCGGCTGGCCGACAGTGAGACGACCCGGCTGATCCGCCGGGCCGGATCCATGCTGGATGTCTCCGCGCCGGAAGCCGCGCACGAGCTCGGCAACGGCTCACTGGTCACCGCACAGAACACGGTGCCGTTCACGATATGGGTGGCGGCGAGTACCCTCGGCGACTATCCGGCCGCGATCACCACCTGTATCGCGGCGGACGGCGATATCGACACCACCAGCGCCATCACCGGTGGAATCGTCGCCGCCCATACCGGCACCGGCCCTCGGCCCGGCGCAGTGCCGCGGCCGTGGCTCACCGCGCGCGAACCGCTGCCCCCCTGGTTCGACCCGCAACGTCGGCCACCCCGGCCGAAGGGGCTGGCCCGGGTGCGCCGCTGGCTGCCCGGAGGCTCGTGACAGACGGGCGAGCGCGCACATCCCCCGGCTGTGGCCGATCGAATGGCGTGGCTCATCACGGCTGCCGGGGCAGGCCGGCGTTATCGGTGGATACGGTCCTGCCAGTCCGCGGGGACCCGATCTCGCGGCCCCGGCACGGTCTGTGAGCTCGGGTGATCACGTGGCGGAGCGAGTTCCGGCCCCGCCTCGTACATCTCACCGGACCGGTAGTCCCAGAACCAGTCCTCTCCCGGTTCGTAACTCTGCACCAACGGATGCCCCGTCGCGGTGAAGTGCGCGGTGGCGTGCTGGGCAGGAGAGGAATCACAGCAGCCGATATGCCCGCACTGGGCGCACCGCCGCAGGTGTACCCACCAGCCCTGCGCCTTTTCGCATTCGACACATCCCGGGCCGCTGGGCGGCGCAGCCGGGTCGACGCCCTCGATGGCCTCAGACATCATGTACCTCCGCACATGCCGATGGGGACGATTTGTCGCGCTGCCCGCGGTCCGCGGGCAGCGCGGGCCGATGGCAGGACTCCGCCGCGCTGCGGCCACGATCCGAACCCTACCGCGTCCGCCCGGCTCGACCGACCCCTGCGCGTACAGGTCGTATGTACGAGGTCGGTGCGGTGATCCGCAGGGCCCGGTCGGCGAACCCCGCCACCGGTGTGACCGTGCTCCGTTTCACCGGCCCGGACCCGGGTACGCGCCCGACGCCGGCGGTCGCCGGCCACAGTGACGGGAGGAGAGCGGCATGGCGGATGTACACGGGCACCGGCTCACCGGAATCCGGGCGGCCACCACCCTGGTCGATCTGGGGTTCCCGGCGATCGCCGCGGGGGTGATCGCGCGCCGCCGGCCGATGCTCGGACTGCTGGAACGTCTGCGTGCCGATGAACGCGCGATCGAGCGGATCCGCGCCCTGCGTGCGGAGTTCGGCCGCGGACCGGTCGAGTTGGTGGTGCCCGGCCGCCGGATCATCGTGATACTCGACCCCGAGGATGTGGGCCGGGTACTCGACGAAGCGCCCGTCCCGTTCGACCCGGCGAACCGGGAGAAGCGCATCGCGCTGGGCCAGTTCCAGCCGCACGGCGTGCTGGTATCCCAGGGGCCGGTCCGCGAACGGCGACGCGCGGTGAACGAGGCGGCGCTCGACACCGGCGCACCGCTGCACCGGCTCGCGACGCCGTTCGCGGCGAAGGTGGCCGACGAGGCACAGGATCTGCTCACCCGCGCCCAGGGACGCGGGGTGCTGGACGCCGCGACGTTCACGGCCGCGTGGTGGCGATTGGTGCGGCGGATCGCGCTCGGTGAGCGGGCCCGGCACGACGATGCGATCACCGACGAGTTGTGGCGGCTGCGGTCGGCCGCGAACTGGTCGTTCCTGGCACCCCCGCACCGCAAACGACGCGACCGGTTCTTCGCCCGGTTGTACGACTACGTGGAAGCGGCGGAACCGGACAGCTTGGCAGGGGCGCTGGCCGCGGTTCCCGCCGCTGGAGCGGTCGACCCGGTGGGCCAGATGCCACAGTGGCTGTTCGCCTTCGATGCCGCCGGTATAGCGCTCTCCCGGGCCCTGGCCCTGCTGGCCGACCATCCGAACCAGCGGGAGCGGGCCCGCGCCGAATCCGAGGACCCCGGGATCGCCGGGTTGCGGCCCTATCTCCGCGCCTGCGTACTCGAATCGATCCGGTTGTGGCCCACCACTCCGGTCATCCTGCGCGATACCACCGAGTGGACCCGGTGGCGATCCGGCTCCGCGGAGTTCGCCCTGGAGCCCGGGGCGGCCCTGGTGATCGTGGCGCCGGCCTTCCACCGCGATCGCGATACGCTACCGTTCGCCGACCGGTTCGAACCCGAGATCTGGCTGGATGGGCGGGCGCAGGGATATCCGCAGCTGGTGCCGTTCAGCGCCGGCCCCGCCGAATGCCCGGGACGGAATCTGGTGCTGTTCGTCACCAGCGCCCTGCTCGCGCATATGGTGTCCGGGCCGCAATTGCGCCTACGCTCGCATCCGCCACTCGGCCCTTCCGCGCCGCTGCCCGCCACCCTGAACAACTACGGGCTCGAGTTCACGGTCGTGCCGGGCGCAGAAGCGCCCAGAACAGCGGACGTCGCGCCGCCGCGGTGAGCACGGAACCCCGGCCCGCCGGCTCCGCCCGGGTGGTCGCCACACCCGCTCGGCCCAGCGTCGCGAGCAGGTTCCGGCACGCCTGTTCGTAGCGGCGGCACGCCTCGGCACACACTCCACAGTGCTCGTGCGTACCCGCATACCGCAGGCATCCTTCCCAGGCATGCGGCGCACGCGGCAGCGCAGGCCTCGAGGAGCGGCCGGGCCGGTGCGGTGCGGCCGCCGGGGTGAGCACACGACCAGTGGTGTCGCAGATCTCGGCACAGTCCGGATCAGTGCGGATGCAGGTCACCAGGTCGGCGACCGCGGCTTCCTGAGGCAGGAGTCCGCGCACGCGGTACACACCTGCGCGCACGAGAAGCATTCCTCGATACACCGGGTCAGGGCGGTGCGGACGATCCCGTCCAGGTCGTGGGGGTACAGGTCCGGCATTTCGTCCGCATGCCTCATGGTGGGCTCCTCGGTCCGGTCGACCGCGGCTCGACGCCGACCGGCAAGGTCGGGTGGGCGTGCAGCGGCAGACCGTCGCGGGCGGGGAACCCGGCGGGTGTCATGGGCGCCGCGGTAGAGATGCCAGTCCTCGTTACCGTCGGTCCTGCGTCGGGCGCACAACGTGCGCAGCACCACATCGAATAATTCGCTTTTCAAACACCGAATTAATATGGTGGCCTCGTGCAACTCTCCCGCTTCAGCGATCTCGGCCTGCGTGTGATGATGCGCCTGGCCGTCAGCGGGGCCGCGGCCGAGCGGGTCACGGTCAAACTCGTCGCCCGTCAGGTGAACGCTTCGGAGCACTACATCGCGAAGGCGGTGACCGAACTCGCCGCACTGGGCCTGGTGGATTCCCACCGTGGCCGCACCGGTGGCATCTTCCTCACCGAGCGCGGACGCTCGGCCACCGTCGGCGAGATCATCCGCGGCCTCGAGAGACAGGCCGAAGTCGTGGAGTGTACGGGCGCCAGCCCCTGCCCGCTGGCCACCGCCTGCCGTTTGCGGAATATCCTGGCCGACGCCCAGGACAGCTTCTACCGGCATCTGGACCGATACACTCTCGGCGATCTGGTGGACAGCCGGACTGTGCAATTACTACATATGCCAGAGCTTCGGAAAAGCTAGATCCGTCTACGCGGCATATGGCACAGTAACCCGATTCCAGAACCCGGAGAACAATATCTCTCTCCTGGAGTCCATTCGCTTCAGCGGTAGATACTTCCTCGCGGTGTGCACACTTATCATGCTGCTGCACAGCATATTTCGGCTCCTACCGGACCACTGTGGCACTGCCTACATATTCCGCACGACGGCGGGTAATTTACTTCACGCCCGCTCGGCACCATTTCCGTGGCCGAATTGGATACCGTCTTGTCGTGGCACTCGAGCCGCAATTCAGCTCGACGAGGAGAACATTATGACGACCGTCGCGACATCGGCCCTGGACCTTCCCGCGGAATTGGAGGCGCATCACGCCGATGTGGTCCGTGCGACTCTCCCGGTGATCGCTCAACATATCGACGACATCACCACCCGGTTCTATGAGTCGATGTTCACCGCCCGCCCCGAGCTGCTCGCCGACCTGTTCAACCGCGGCAACCAGGCACAGGGCGCACAACAGCGGGCGCTTGCCGCGTCGATAGCCACCTTCGCCACCCACCTGGTGGATCCGGCACTACCGCATCCCCGCGAGATGCTGACGCGGATCGGACACAAGCACGCCTCCTTGGGCATCGTGGCCGAACACTACCCGGTGGTGCACGAGCATCTGTTCGCCGCGATCGTGGACGTGCTCGGCACCGAGACGGTCACCGCGGAAATCGCAGCGGCATGGGATCGCGTCTACTGGCTGATGGCCGACGCCCTCATCGAGATCGAGCGCGCACTCTACACAGACGCCGGGGTAGAGCCCGGCGACGTTTTCCGCGAGACAGTGGTCATCGAACGCACCGACGACCCATCCGGCGTTGTCACCTTCGTCGTGGAAGCCGCCGACCCCGCCGATCCGCTCCCGGACTTCATTCCCGGACAGTACGTCTCCGTCGGCGCGAGGCTTTCCGACGGGGCACGCCAGCTGCGCCAGTACAGTCTGGTCCACGCACCGCGCGACGGGCGGCTCGCCTTCGCCGTGCGGCCGGTGGCCGCCACCGCCGACCAACCGGCCGGGGAGGTCTCGAACTGGCTGGCCACCCACATCGCAGTGGGCGACAACCTGACGATCACGCTGCCCTTCGGCGACCTCACCATCGACACCGCCGCGACCACACCGGTAGTACTGATCTCGGCCGGAATCGGTATCACCCCCATGATCGGAATCCTCGAATACCTCGCAGCCGGCACCTCCCAACGGCAGGTTCTCGTCGCACACGCCGATCGCAGCCCGGAAACCCACCCGCTGCGCATGGTCCAACGCGACCTCGTGGACCTACTACCGAACGCCGGCCTCGAACTGTGGTACGAGCAGCCCTCCGACAACGGCCGGCCCGGCACACTCACCGTGTCCACGCTCGAGCTGCCGGCAGAGGCCGATATCTACGTGTGCGGCGGGCCCGGATTCCTGCAATCGGTACGCGCCCAGCTGACCGCCGCCGGAATTTCCCCCGCGCGAGTGCACTTCGAACTGTTCAGCCCCGACGACTGGTTGCTGCAGTGAGATACCGGACCGGTTCGGTCAGGGTGTGATGAGCCGGTGCGTGACGTCCCTCGGCAACCAGGCACCGGAACGCATGGCGGAGCCGGACAACGAGGCCCCGGGCGGGCAAAGTCACGGCGCCGTGGCGGCCATGCGGCCGATCCGGTGACCGATCCGCGTCAACAGCCGGCGGGTGAGTGCGCGGTCACCGGCGGTATCCCTGTCGGTGTAGTCACCGAGCGAGTAGACGGTCGTGAATCCCGCCGGTCCCCATAAGTCAGGGGACAGCGTGCTCCGACCGGCGACAGCGACGACCGGAACGGGGCGGGAGCGGCGAGCCAGCACCGTGGGCAGTTTGCCGTTTGCGGTCTGCTCGTCGATACTTCCCTCCCCGGTGACGACCAAGCCGGCACCCGGCAGGTGGCGATCGAACTCGAGCAAGTCGAGAAAGTACTCGGCACCTGACACGATTCGGCCGCCGAGCAGTAACGCCGCGAACCCGATTCCGCCCGCACCGCCCGCACCGGCCGCGGCCGCGAAGGTCGTCGCGTCCGGGTAACCGCTGCGGGCGAACGCTCGGACCAGGTTGTTCAGGCCGGCGTCGAGAAACCGTACCTCGGCGGCGGTGGCGCCTTTCTGCGGCCCGTAGACCGCCGCCGCACCGTCGGGTCCGAGCAAGGGATTGGTTACATCACCGGCGACCACAATTTCGACGCCGGTCGGCCTCGCCGCCCGCGACGAGTCGACGGTGTGGACTCGCCCCAGGCTCTTCCCGCACGCTCGCAGTCGCCTTCCTTGCGCGTCGGCGAAGGTGAAGCCGAGCGCGGCGAGCAGTCCCATTCCGCCGTCGGTGCTGGCACTGCCGCCGAGGGCGAGGACCAATCGCCGCGGCCGGAACCGCAACGCTTGCGAAACGGCCTGCCCCATACCGAGACTGCTCGCATCCAGCGGCAGCATGCGACCGTTCGGCAGGGTGGTGAGGCCGCAGGTATTGGCGACCTCCACCACAGCGGTGCCGTCGCCGACGGCGATCCGCCCGTATCTCGGGGTTCCCCCGGCGCCGGCCACTGTCACCGGATGCGGGGCGAATCCGGCCGCTACCGCGGCGTCGACGCTCCCGTCACCGCCGTCGGCCAGCGGCAATCTGTCACTGTCGACCCCCGCCGCCGCCAATCCCTCCGCCAACCGGTCGGCCACCTCGACGGCGGAGAGGCTTCCTTTGAACTTGTCGGGAGCAACCAGAACCCTCACGCGGTCGGCTTCCTGTCGGTGAGTCGGCGGGGAGGTGGACATCAGTCCGCGTGCGCCACCGCGCCGAGTAGATCCCGGGCCCGGTTGGCGACCGCGATGAATTCCGGCGTCTCCATCGTCGTGGCGTAGTTCCGGTGCGCGGGCAGATCTACGTCGAGCAGTTCGACGATCCGGCCAGGCCTCGGGCTCATCACGACCACCCGGTTGGCGAGGTAGACGGCCTCGGCCACCGAATGGGTGACCAGCAGTACCGTGGTGCCCGTTTCCCGCCAGATCCGATGCAGCTCGACATTCATCCGCTCCCTGGTGAGCGCGTCGAGAGCACCGAACGGCTCGTCCATCAGCAGCACTTCCGGTTCGTGCAGCAGCGCCCGGCACAGCGAAACCCGCTGCTGCATACCGCCGGAGAGTTCGTGCGGCAGGGCGTCCTCGAACCCGCCGAGACCGGTCATCTCGATCAGTCGCGCGCATTCGGCCGCGGCCGCCCTTTTGTTCAGGCCCCGCATCTCGGCCTGGAGCAGGATGTTCTTGCGCACGGTCCGCCATTCCAGCAGTGCGGCGCGCTGGAACACATAGCCGATATTGCGCTGCGGGCCACGCACGGGGGCGCCGCCGAGCTCTACGCTGCCCCCGCTCGGATCGGTGAGGCCGGCGACAACTTTCAGCAGCGTCGATTTGCCACAGCCGGACGGACCGACGATCGAGACGAATTCGCCGCGGCGGACCTGTAGGTCGACATCGTGCAGTGCGGTGACCTCGCCGCGTTTGGACGAGAACCGTACGGTCAGGTCGGTTACCGCCACCGCGGTTTCGGTGCGGGCGATGGTGTCGGTGGGTGTGCTCATATCGTCACCTGCTCCGGTCACGGCTTACTGGTGGGTGTGAACTTGGCGTCCCAGTACTCGGCCGGGTCCTCGGCTTTGTTCAGGAGCTTCGCACTGCTGAGGACATCGATGGTGGCGCGCCAATTCGCTTCGGAATTGGTTCCCGGCGCCTTACCGGCGGTCTCCGGCGTGCTGAGCAGCGGGATCGTCTGCTGCCACTGCTGCAGCAGTACCTGCTGCGGCGGCAGTTGCGGATCCTTACCTTCCATCGCCGCGACCGCTGCCTCCGGGTTGGCGACCGCGGCGGCGAAGGCCTCGCTCGTCGCATCCACCATCGCCTGTACCAGCTCGGGCGAGGATTCGATGGTGGCCTGGTTCGCGATGAGCCCATTGCTGAAGAAGTTCAGTCCCTGGTCCGAATACCGCAGATAGTGGACCTCTTTGCCGCTCTTGTTCGCGATGGTGGGGCCCTGGTCGTGCGCGAATCCGATGAGCCCGTCGACGCGGCCCGAGAGCATCGCCGACATCTTGCCCGCCGAGTCGAGGCTCTGCTGGGTCACCTGGTCGGCCGGAACGCCCGCCTTGTCGAGATAGACCGGGAAGGTGGTGGTCGGCGCGTCACCCGCGGAAACGGCAATGGTCTTACCCGCCAGATCGGCCGGTGTCCGGATATTCGAGTCGGCGAATACCTGCACTGCCGACGGCGTGGTCTGGAGGTAGACGCCGACGCTCTTGATCTTGACGCCCTTATCGATATTGCTGAGAACGGCCGGGGTATCGGCCCAGCCGAAGTCGGTCTGCCTCGACCCGGTGGCCTGTGCGGTCTTGGTCGAGCCCTGACCGGCCGAAATCTTCAGATCGATACCGTGCTCGGCGAATATGCCCTCTTGCACCCCGTAATAGAACGGGGCGTGCTCACCGTAGGGATACCAATTGAGCATCAGCGACACCTCGGTGGTCTTCCCGTCGGCGCCGGGATCCTTCGCGGCGCTGCCGCCGCCCCCGCAGCCGGTCAATACCAGAACCGATGCCACCGCGGCGGCGCCGATCGTCGTGAGTGTGCGGATTCCGAATTTCATGCGAGTTCTCCAGCTGTGGCGCGAATGCGGTGGTTCGGCATGCTCATGCCGCGCCGACGGCCGAGGCCGTGGATCGACGAGAGGCGTGCCATGGAATGAGGAACTGCTCGGCGATCTCGATGATCGCGAACAGGATGATGCCCAGCACCGACATGATGATCAGGGCGGCGAACAGCATCGCTGTGTCGATATTTCCGTTGGCCTGCAGAATCACATAGCCGAGCCCCTCGTTCGCGCCGACGAATTCGCCGACGACGGCGCCGGTGACCGCGAGAGTGGCGGCGATCTTGAGGCCGGACATCAACTGCGGCAGCGATGCCGGAAAACGAACCTTTATGAATGTCTTCCAATTGCTCGCGCCCATGGTGGAGGTGAGCTCGAGAATTTCGGGATCCACCGAGCGCAAGCCCGCCATACCGGCGATGACGATCGGGAAGAACGCCATCAGTACGGCGACGAGAATTTTGGGACTGGTGCCGAACCCGAGCCATACGATGAACAGCGGGGCGATCGCGATTTTGGGGATGACCTGAGCGAAGAGTATGAGCGGGTACATTGTCCGCTCGACGCTGCGAGAGTAGATCATCACCAGTGCGACGGCTTCGCCGATCAGCGCGGCGATAATGAAGCCGACCACTGTTTCATAGGTCGTCACCCACGTGTTTTGGAGCAGATATGCCGAGTTGTCGGCGGCAGTGCGCCAGGTTTCCGCCGGCGACGGCAGAATGTAGGGCTCGACGAGCTCGAACTCGGTGACGGCCCACCAGGCGACCACGAGCACCGTCACCAGGGCGAGCGGCCGCCACACGGTCGACCACAGAGTGGATGGGGATGGGAGCCTCCGGCGCCGAGTACGGGCGGTTTGCGCCGGTTTCGGTGCGGAGGGGCTGGCCTCGACGGACGTGACTACCGCCATCTGGGGTCCTAAAGCTAGTAGTGAAGCGGGGTTCGCACTACACCCGCCGGGAATGCGCTTTCCGAAGCTGTCACCGAGGCTAGTGTGACCGGACCCACAGTGTCAAGGGTTCGTAATTTCCGCAGTTCAGATAGGTCGTGGAACGCTGCTGTCGCGCAGGATCACGCGCCCGGGCACGAATTCATGGACACGCGAGGCCGTCGCCGAGTCATCGAGCGCGAGCCGGACGGCACGCTCGCCGATCTCCACCAGCGGCAGCGCCACCGTCGACAGACCGGGCACATGGTCACGCAGCGTGGGGATATCGTCGAACCCGGCGACGCAGATATCATCGGGGACCGCGAGGCCCAGCTCACGCCACGCCGCGATCGCCCCGATCGCCATCACGTCGCTCACCGCGAAAACGCAGGGCGCGATATCACCGGCCTCTCCTGGACGCAGATCCAACGCGGCGGAAAGGCGACGAGCGGCGCCGGCACCCCCGTCACGGGAGAAGTCCCCCGCGATCTCCACCAACGGTGTCACGCCCTGCGTCGCGAGAGCCTCGACGAAGCCGTTGCGCCGGTCGACGGCGGTCCTGATATTGCCCGGGCCGCCGATCACGGCGAAATCCCGGTGCCCCTGCTCGAGCAGGGCGTACGCCAATTGTGCTGAGGACGAGTGGTTTTCGGGCTCCACGGCGGCACCGAAGGACAGCGGCTGTCCGATCACGACAACCTTGCCGCTGTTGTCCAGATACCGCGCGCATTCCTTCTCGAGGTCGCGGTCGAGATCCCCACTCTGGCGTGAGCCCGCCAGGATGATCGCGTCGGCCCGGTGCGAGATGAAGGTGCTCACGGATTCGCGTTCGATATCGAAATCGCGTTGCGTACTCGCCAGCAGGACAAGTTTGCCCGCCCGGCGCGCGGCCGCCTGGACGCCCTGCACGATCGAGGAGAAGTAGGGATCGGCGATATCGTGCACGACGAGTCCGATGAGTCCGGTCGAAGCCCGCGCGAGGGCCTGGGCCTGGGCATTCGCCACATATCCCAGTTCGGCGGCGGCGGCGCGCACCCGGTCGGCCACACCTTCGCCGGGCACCCGCGACGAACCGTTGAGCACACGAGACGCGGTCGCCAGTGAGACGCCCGCCCGGGTCGCGACATCTTGCAATCTCACAGCCGCCATGGCCAAGTGCCTCATTCTCTCGGTAGTCGTGGGGGTTGACCGGACTTCGGGACTAGCATAGCTTGGAAAGCGCATTCCGACGCTGCTCGTCCACTCGACGTATGCGGGTTCATCCGCACCGTCCACGACCCATTCCGCGGTCGCCAGCCACGCAAATCAGAAGAGGCACATACCAATGCCCGATTCCACTGTCCCGCGCACGCTCCGCATCGCCATGAACGGCGTCACCGGTCGTATGGGCTACCGCCAGCACCTGATGCGATCGATCCTGCCGATCCGCGACGGCGGTGGGCTGCTGCTCCCGGACGGCACCCGCGTCCTGGTGGAGCCGGTCCTGGTCGGCCGCAATGCCGCCAAGCTCGCCGAGCTCGCCGAACAGCACGGCATCGCCGAATGGAGCACCGACGCCGCCGCTGTCATCGCCGATCCGTCCATCGATATCTACTTCGACGCGCAGGTCACCTCCCGTCGCGCAGAGGCGCTCGCGGCGGCGATGAAGGCGGGCAAGCACGTCTTCACCGAAAAACCGACCGCCGAAACGCTGGCCGAGGCCGTCGAACTCGCCCGGGTCGCGGCGAACGCCGGCGTCACCGCGGGAGTCGTGCACGACAAGCTCTACCTGCCCGGCCTGGTGAAATTGCGCCGACTCGTCGACGAAGGCTTCTTCGGCCGGATCCTTTCGCTGCGCGGCGAATTCGGGTACTGGGTCTTCGAGGGCGACGGCCAGCCCGCCCAGCGACCCAGCTGGAATTACCGGACCGAAGACGGTGGCGGCATCGTCGTGGACATGTTCTGCCACTGGAACTACGTGCTCGAGGGCCTGCTCGGCAAGGTCGAGGCGGTCACCGCGAAGGCGACAACCCACATCCCCACCCGATGGGACGAACAGGGGAAGCCGTATCCGGCCACCGCCGACGACGCGGCCTACGGAATTTTCGAGATGGACAACGGCGTGATCGCGCAGATCAACTCCTCATGGGCGGTGCGTGTGTATCGCGATGAACTCGTCGAGTTCCAGATCGACGGCACCCACGGCTCCGCCGTCGCCGGCCTGCGCAAATGCGTCGCCCAGCATCGCTCGCACACGCCCAAGCCGGTCTGGAACCCGGATCTCCCGGTCACCGAGCCGTTCCGTGAGCAATGGTTGGAAGTGCCCGCCAACGCGGATCTGGACAACGGTTTCAAGTTGCAGTGGGAAGAGTTCCTCATCGACGTGGTGAACCGACGGCCGCACCGCTACGGACTACTCTCCGCCGCACGCGGTGTTCAGCTGGCCGAACTGGGACTGCGCAGTTCCGCCGAAGGCCGCCGGATCGAGATCCCGGAGGTCACGCTGTGACCGCGACATCCACGGGTGTATCGGTCGCGCTGCCCACGGACGGCCGGCTCGAACCGTATGTTCTCGGCGAGCCGGGTGCCTGGACGCGGCCGACACGGCCGATCACTTCACGTGTGGCTTTCGCTGCCGCGCATGTGATTCCACGCGTCACCGGCGACAACACACCGGGCGCGCCCGCAGCTGTCGACTGGGACGCGACGCTGGCCTACCGGCGCGAATTATGGTCCTACGGGCTCGGCGTCGCCGATGCCATGGACACCGCACAGCGCGGAATGGGCCTCGACTGGCAAGCGAGCGCGGAACTGATCCGGCGATCCGGCGCCGAGGCGGCCGCGGTCGGTGGCAGGCTCGCCTGCGGAGCCGGGACCGATCAACTCGACCTCGCCGGGCTCCCCTCCGGATCGGCCGGACTCGCCAGGATCGTCGATGCCTATCGCGAGCAGATCGACGTGGTGGCCGCCGCCGGAGCACAGGTGATCCTGATGGCCTCGCGCGCACTCGCGCAGGTCGCCCGTTCGGCCGCCGACTACACCGACGTCTACGAGAAGTTGCTGGCCGGTGTGGATCGGCCGGTGATTCTGCACTGGCTCGGCACCATGTTCGATCCCGCGCTGCACGGATACTGGGGCAGCGCCGATATCGATACCGCCACCCAGACCTTCCGCACGCTTATCGAGAACAACCGATCGAAGATCGACGGAGTCAAGGTTTCGCTGCTCGACGCGGCCCACGAGGTCGCACTGCGCCGCGCGCTGCCCGACGGGGTACGGCTGTACACCGGCGACGATTTCAACTATCCCGAGCTGATCATCGGTGACGCACAGGGGTATTCGGATGCACTGCTGGGTATCTTCGCGGCGATCTACCCGGCCGCGTCCACCGCGCTACAGGAACTCGACAACGGCAATGTGACGCGCGCGTCGGAGATCCTCGAGGCCACCCGGAACCTCGGCCGGCATATCTTCGCCGCACCGACCTATTACTACAAGACCGGTATCGCATTCCTGTCGTGGCTCAACGATAAGCAACCGGGATTCTCCATGGTGGCGGGGCTCTCCACGGGCCGATCCGTACCTCATCTGGCGCAATTGTTCCGGCTCGCGGACAAGGCCGGACTGCTGTCGGACCCGGAACTGGCCGCGCACCGCATGCGCGTATACCTCGAACTGAACGGATCGGTCTCATGACATCGGTTGCGGCACAGCATATGCCATTCGACATCGCCGATCCGTACCGGTCGTTGTCACTGAATACGGCGACGACGAAGCGGTGGACTCTCGCCGAGGCGGTGGACGGCGCTGCCCGTGCGGGGCTCGGCGCGGTCGGGCTGTGGCGCGATCGGGTCGAGGAAATCGGTGTCGCCACCGCGGCGAAGATCGTCGCCGATGCGGGGTTGCGTGTCTCCAGTCTGTGCCGCGGCGGCTTCCTGACCGAGCCGGGCGACGGACAGGCGGCACTCGACGACAACCGCCGTGCCATCGATGACGCGGCGGCACTGGCCACGCGGGAACTGGTAATGGTAGTAGGCGGTATACCGGACCGGGACCTCGTCGCCGCACGGGAGCGGGTGAGCGAGCGGCTCGCCCTACTGGTCCCGTATGCGGCCGAGCGCGGTGTCCGCCTTGCCCTGGAGCCGTTGCACCCGATGTTCTGTGCCGATCGCGCGGTGATCTCCACACTGGCGCAGGCATTGTCGATTGCGCAGCCGTATCCGGCGGAGACGGTGGGTGTCGTGGTCGACACCTTCCATATCTGGTGGGATCCGACCGCGGAAGAGCAGATCGCACAGGCCGGCGCGTCCGGACGGATCAGCTCGTATCAGGTGTGTGACTGGCTGAACCCGATGACCTCCGATCCGCTGCTCTCGCGCGGCATGATGGGCGACGGCGTCATCGATTTCGCGACTATCGGCCGGTGGGTTCGCACCGCCGGTTACCGCGGCGATGTCGAGGTCGAGATCTTCAATTCTGCAATTTGGGCCGGCGACGGCCACGAAGTGATCGAAACGATGAAGCAGCGCTACCGAGATCTGGTCCTCCCGTCCCTTGCGGACTGAACCGGCCGCGGCAGCACCGCCGACTCACGAACATCGCCGATCGGTGTCGGCACAATCGGTTTCCTGTCTAGACTTGGTCAGCTCGAATGTGAGTTCGGCGAGCCGCGGGGAGGCAGGTTGCAAGATGATGACCGACTG
This sequence comes from Nocardia sienata NBRC 100364, assembly GCF_001613205.1. Classification (GTDB taxonomy): domain Bacteria; phylum Actinomycetota; class Actinomycetes; order Mycobacteriales; family Mycobacteriaceae; genus Nocardia; species Nocardia sienata. Next base: position 462,479 of record NZ_BDBX01000004.1, read on the forward strand.
GTCGTGACAGCTGTTTTCGGTGGTCGTATGTCGAAGATCCCCGCCTTCCTCCCGCCCGACTATCGCGAAGCGAAGGCATTCGCGCACCGCTATCGAAAGCGACAGTTCTTCTGCGGCGTCTATCTCGGCGGCTGTGGATGGCCCCTGTCCCTCAGACTGTGCACTACAAAGAAATCGCACTGGGCACATCACAGTGGTGCACCGGAGTGCGTGCGAAGCGGACGCGACGATTCCGCCGATCACCTGTACATCCATATGGGCCTGGTCAGATTGCTGGGGAAAGCCTATGGCAGCCGGGATGTCGAGGAGCAGATCGAGATGGACGGCGAAAGATGCCTGTACACCGAAATCACCCGAGAAACATCGATCGTCCGTGTTCAGTACTCGAATCTGTCGAGGCAACGGTGGGAAGAAGAGGATCGCGCGCTCCGGCGCCGGTTCACACATGTCCATTGGGTCGTCGGACCGAGCGCCTCCAGTACGGCGGAGCTGATCGAATTACGCAAAGGCTGGGTGCTTCGCGCGAACTGCCGCACACGAGGAGGCACTCGACAGGTACTCGTCCGTGTCGATGGCGGTGCGGGCCGGTTCGACTGGATTCCATTGGAAGAGTGTGTGATCGATGAGAACGGCCGGGTCACCGGACGTAAGCTACGCGAGCAACGCGAGTTACACCGGGAAAAACACGAAGCCCGGCTGCGCGATCAACTCCACCCCGCACTTCGATCTCAGCAGCGGTCGCCGGCCCCGACCGCTGCTCCGGCTCTGGATCAGCCCGCCGACGCGAGGGTCGCAGAGTTGGTCCACCCCATCCTCGAACGTATGGAAGCCGCCATCGAGAGGGATGACCTCGGCAATCTCGAATCCCATCTGACCATCCGGAAGCGCGAACTGAACTGGCTCCGCCATAGCGGACTGGCCGAGGACCGCCTACGGTTTCAGCGGATAACAACATGGCACTTGGAACGCCGCAATGTCACGACCATGCGTCTGTCCGGTGCGGCCGGGTCCGATGGCGGGCGGCGCCACCCGGAACAATCCGGACAAACCGCAACCCGGACAGTTCGCGATGGCTGGTTACCGTCTCGGCAGGTACCCGAGACGCGCCGAAATCGATCCGGCAAGCTTGTGCGGACAGCGCCGACGGGAGCCGACGGCAAGAGACGGGGCAAGAAGAGCGAACAGCGCGCCCGGCCGGCCACGAAACCAGCCGTCCCCGAACCGAAGTCCCCGGATTCACCCCTACCGACAGGTTTGGCCGCGAAAGTGGAGCCGCTGCTACGCGAGGCCGCGCGCAATGGCCGGACAGTGTCATGGGCTCGACTACCTCACCCAGCAGGCCAGAAATGGCAGGACATGGTTCACGCTCTCGCCCGAGTGGAGCAGCGCAATCCGGTCGGTACCCCGCTACTCACCTCGCTGATTGTCGATGACAGCAACAAAGTGCACAGAATCTTCCGCGATGTCCTCGTGCACCTGGGCTACGGTCACATAGCGACCGACTTCGGACTCGATATCGCAGGAAAGTCCGAGCGTGAGCGAGTACACGCCTTCCACGCTCAGCCTCCCCGGCCGGTCCCCGACAGCGCGCTGCCCAAGAAGAAATGAATCAGCTCTCGGAGTCGCCGAGAGCTACAGGCGCGCCGACCCGCACGACAACACCCTCCGATAGGCACTGGGGTCCGGCGCCCTCCCGGACGATCGAAGGGCATCCCGACGCCTCTACGATTGCTGTGACCATGCCGGACTCCACAGGGCTCCGTGTCCGCCGGTACACGTGCGCGGTATCGGATGCCGAGGCAGAATCGAGGAATGACCAAGGCAGTCGTGAACGGCGTCACCATCGCGTCCAGCGACGACACCGTCATCGTCGAAGGTAATCATTACTTTCCGCCGGGTTCGTTACGGACCGAGTTCTTCGAGCCCACCGACACGCATACGTTCTGTCCGTGGAAGGGCCGGGCCAGCTACTACACCGTAGACATCGGCAACGCCGAGCCGCTGACCGACGCGGCCTGGTACTACCCGGAACCGAAGACCAAAGCAGCAGAGATCCAGAATTACGTCGCCTTCTACAAGAATCAGGTCGAGATTCTCGACGACTGACCCCTGAACCGGTCCGCGTAGTCGGTAAGCCGGGTCGGACGGGCGCATGCTCGGCGCATTCATCGGTGGATGCTCCGAGCCGAGGGCGGTCGGCTGCCGATCCAGTCCTGGGCCGGCTGTTCGATCGCGAGGCGCTACGCGAGCGAACCGGACGTCGTTCAGCCGAGGAGTACTGCGCGCGCGGATTCGGCGAGCCGGGCAGGGCGCTCCGACAGTTCCGTCACGTCGATATCCTGTTCACCCATCACTCCGGCGCGGAATCGCGCCGCCACGCCCTCGGCGATGGCCGCCAAGCGCCACAGCGCGAACGCCTGGTAGTAGGACAGGTCGTCGAGGGCCCGGCCGGTGGTGTCTGCGTAGCGGGAGAGCACCGTGTCGATATCGAGGTAACCGTCGGCGGGGTCGGGAGCCCAGCCGAAGGGTTCGGCCGATGTCCAGGCGGCGGCGAGCCAGCCGAGATCGGCCATGCCATCGCCGACGGTCCACAGCTCCCAGTCCAGGACGGCCCGGACGGTTCCGTCGGTCCCGATCAGCAGGTTGCCCGGGCGGAAGTCGCCGTGGGCGATCCCGGTCCAACGCTCGCCCGGCATCCGCCGGGCGAGGAGGTCATGGACCTCCCAGAGGGGTCCGGGTCCGACGCCGCCGGCGGTGAGCTGACGGTGCCAGCGACGCAGTTGGCGTTCCAGATAGCTACCGCGCCTGCGCAACTCGGCCAGCGGCCCGGTGGTGGTGTCGACGGCGTGAACGGCCGCGAGTGTATCGACGATATCGCGGGAGGCGGCCGCGCGGCTCTCCCGAGGGATCGCGGCGGCGGTTTCGGCGTCGTCGGCAACGATACCGTCCACGTTCTCCATGACGTAGAAATCGGCTCCGGTCACGGCGGGGTCGGTGCAGCAGCCCAGGACCGGGGGCACGGGGACCGGACTGCCGGCGAGCAGGTCGAGGATCCTGAACTCACGGACGACATCGTGTGCGGAGGCCAGGACATGTCCGGTGGGCGGTCGGCGCAGCACCCAGCGGGCGCCGGACTCGTCGTGGACGCGGTAGGTGAGATTGGACCGGCCGCCGGTGATCAGATCGAACCGCAACGGTGGCACGGCTGCGGGAATGTGTGCGGCGAACCAGGCGGTGACCCGCTCGATATCGATACCGGCCACGCTCCGGGCTGCCGACAGGTCACTTTCGTCGTGGGTCATCGATGCGCCATCTCCTCGGGTTCTGCCACCGGCGGCCGTACCTTCGGGCCGCCGGTGCCCCCAGTCTGCTTCATATGAGACGTTCGGCGCCAGTGATTCATATTCGAAGTCGGGCACCGTCGTATTCGGCGACTTGCCCGCCGGGCACCGAGTCGCAGATCGCGGGTCCGGCGCGGCCGGAATGCGGCCCGCTGGTCGCTACACCATGCTCCCACCAGGAAGAACTGACCGGACCTGGAAATTCACGTGCCGAAAGTCCCGAGGTCGGGAGACCGGTGACCCGCACGCGCCGGCCGTTGCGCACTTCCGACCACCGACCACCATCCGCGATTCTCGACATAGGTAGACCGGCCGACTGTCGGTAACGGTCGCGAGAACGCAACCGTCCGCGACCTCACCATCCACGACGAACAGCGGAGCAGTCCAGACGAGGTCAGGAGTTCGGATGCCACAGCGGCGAGAGTTCCGGCAAAAGTTCCTCCAGCGTTCCGGGCCGGGTGGTGTCTGCTGTCCAGCGGGGTCCCGAGCGTGCCCGCCGATCGGCTCGCCGGCGCACATCCGAACCGATGCCCGGCGTTCTCGCTGTCCCAGGACCCGGAAACCGCCCCGCGGCGCTGCGATCTCCTTCCGGCGGAAGCTGTGAACGGGAAACCGTCACCACAGCGCCGCTTCCCTGGGCTGCGGTGGCGGTCGATCGTGGTCGAGGGTCGTCCTGCGCGCTACGGCGTCGGCGGGCTCGGTCCTTGCGTGCTCTTCCTGCACGGCTGGGGAATCGGCGGACGGCCCTATGCACGCCCACTCGAACAACTCGTCCGCAGAGGGATACGCGTATACACCCCGGCGCTGCCCGGTTTCGGCGGAACCGCCGGTTTACCGGTCGAGCACCGAACCCTGGCCGGATACGCCCGGTGGATCGGCCACTTCGCCGACGCGGTCGGTCTGCCCCTGCCGGTAACCGTGGTCGGGCACTCCTTCGGTGGCGGCGTCGCGATCAAAGCCGCCCATGACCTTCCCGAACTCGCCGAACGGCTGGTCCTGGTGAACTCGATCGGCGGTTCGGCATGGACCGACGGTCGCGGAGCGGTGCGCGCGCTGCGTGAACGTCCGCTGTGGGACTGGGGCCTGCACCTGCAGGCCGACCTACTCCCCCGCCGCCAGGTGACCCGGGTCCTACCGGTGATCTTGCGTGAGGCGGTGCCGAACATGCTGCGGCACCCGGCCGGGGTGTGGGAAGCCGCTCACCTCGCCCGAGCCGCCGACCTGGCCCGAGAACTCACGGCTCTCGCCGAACGCCGACTGCCCATATTCGTGGTGTGGAGCACCCGGGACACGGTCATACCCGAATCCACATCGATGTCGCTGCGCACCGCCCTCGGTGACCCGCACGCCATCACCGTGCCCGGCGGACACACCTGGCTGATGTACGACCCTCACGCCTTCGGCGAACTGATCACGAATGTGATCCGCGAACCGGTTATCGGCCCCGACTCGGACATCGACCGGCCTACGGCCGCCAACTGACGAGCACGCCGAGCCGGCGACGCGGGTTTTCCGGTCCGGAGAGCTTTTGCCCAGCGGCACATCGCCGGCCCCGCCGGCTCGAGCCCATCGCCGCCGAGGCCGCAGCCGAACTACGGGCCGCCGCCGGCGGCCGAGGTGCCCGACAAGCCGCCAGGGAGCGTCATCAGCGGCCAGGCAAATCCTTACCGCAACGGTGATCGATGTGGGTTCGGGTAGCCACCGCGGATCCCGTGTGACCTGTGGCTTCGCCAGACACACGCTTCGGTAGGCCCGTTCTTCCGCGGAACCGAAAAAACTCGAAAGATACCTGTGCGCCGCGCGGGGAAATCCAGGTTGTTTCGGTAGCGTGCTCACCCGACCAGTATCCGAGACCAGCGAGGAGTACCGGGTGCGAGCGACGAGTCGGTGGGTGGTGCGGAAGCGGCTGCGCGGAGTCGCTGCGGTTGTTGCGTCGATGGTGCTGACCACCTGCGTGGGCGGGGCGGTCGTCAGCGCGTCACCGCCTGTCACGGCGATGCTGCGGGCCCCGGCGGGTGGGTACCAAGAACTCTCTGTGCCGTCCCGCATGGGGCCGATCAAGGTCCAGGTGCAGTGGGCGGCGCGTGGTGGCAGTGCGGCACTCTACGTTCTCGACGGTCTCCGGGCACCGCACGATCACAATCAATGGACCAGTGATACCGACGCCCTGCAGCAGTTCGCCGGCGACAACGTCACCCTGGTGTTCCCGGTCGGCGGCCGGTCCAGTTTCTACACCGACTGGTACCGACCCAGCGGAACCAACAACCAGGCGAACACCTACAGGTGGGAAACCTTCCTCACCCGTGAATTGCCCGACTTCCTTGCCGGATACGGGGTGTCGCGGACCAACAAGGCCATCGTGGGCGCCTCCATGGGCGGCGGGGCCGCCATGACACTGGCTGCACACCACCGCGATCAGTTCAGATTCGCCGGGTCGTTCTCCGGCTTCCTGAACCCGACCTTCCCGCTCTGGAACGAAGCAGTCCGTGCCGCGATGTGGGACGAGGGACAATTCAACGTGGACGATATGTGGGGCCCGATCGGTGACCCCGCCTGGAGCCGCAACGATCCGACCGTGCAGGCCGAACTCTTGCGCGGCCTGCCGATGTATATCTCGGCCGGCAACGGCGCACCCGGGGCTCCCGATCTGCCGTACGGAGTCGGCAACACGGTGAACGCCATGGGGCTGGAGGCGACGGCCGCGGTGGGCACGCAAATCTTCCGTGATCGGGTCGCCGCGCTGGGGATCCCGGCCCGGATCGACATCCTCGAGGGCACCCATACCTGGCCGTACTGGGGTCGGGCACTCGCCACCGCCCGCCCGATGATCCTGGACGTACTCGGGGCCCACTGATCGCACTCACCGCCGGACACATGATGTGGCAGGCCACCTGGCCCGGCCACGGCGGACTCGACGTCCGGTGCACGAGTCGGCGTTGCCTCGGCACAACCCGTCGCAAGCTGCGGGGTCCGCGCCTACCGGCAGGAATCGGCTTCCCACCCGGCGTACCGGAATCCGTGACTAGACTTCGAGGTGCGCGGGGTCTCGAGCGAAGTCGATACCGGCACGGAGTTCGATCATGGATACGCACACCGGCGATATCGTCGAAGGAGACGGCACCCTCGAAATACGCGTATACGCCGAGCTGAACGATTTCCTGCCCCCTCGCTCCCGGTTCGCGGCACTGCGGCGGCCCATGCGGTCGCACCAGACTGTGAAGGACATCGTCGAGGCGGCCGGTATTCCGCACACCGAAATCGACCTCCTGCTGGTGAACGGAGAATCCGTCGGCTTCGCACACCACCCCCGCCCCGGCGACCGGCTCGCCGTCTACCCCGTGTTCGAAAGTCTCGATATCGGCGCACTGACCCGGGTGCGCCCATACCCGCTGCGCGAACCGCGCCTACTCGTCGACGTCAATCTCGGCGGCGCCGCGCGGCTGCTGCGGTTGATGGGCCTGGACGTGCGCTGCGAATTCGACGCCGAGGACGCGCAACTCGCCGAGATCGCGCTGGACGACCACCGCATCCTACTCACCCGAGACCGCGGCCTGCTCGCCCGCCGTATCGTCACCCACGGCCTCTTCGTGCGCGCCGACCTTCCGGTGGATCAGGTGGTAGAGGTGATCGACCGCCTCGACCTGTCCAACTGCCTGACCCCACTCACCCGCTGCCTCCGCTGCGGTGCACCGCTGGCCGACGTAGCGAAGGCCGACGTGATCGACCGGCTTCCGCCACTCACCCGCCGCCACCACGACACGTTCCGCCGATGCACCGGCTGCGACCGGGTCTACTGGGCGGGTGCGCACCAGAACCGCCTCGACGAACTCGTCGGCCGCATCATGTCGAAGATCCGGCGGACAACTCGAGCCGAGGTCGGCCGACCACAGTATCCCGCTCGGTGACCGGCTGCCCCGGCGTTCGACCCGCCTCGGCAAGGGCCGAGGCGCACTCGTACCCGGGGGACCCGCTCACGCCCACCGTATCCCGCGCTCCGTACCGCCCGGCACAACGTCTCGGCGGCACCGTCCAAGCCCTCCGGTGCCGCCGTCCGCCATCGGCCGGACCGGAATATCAGTCGTCGTCCGGCTCGACGGACAGCACCGTGGCGGTGCTCATATCGACCGTCACCTCGTAACCGGCGCCGTCGCGGGTTCGCATGTCTACTTCCAACTCGGGGGCCCCGTTGGACAGGTCGACCTCGACGGATTCGACTGTCGCCCCCATCAGTGCCTGCAGCGCCGCTCCCAGCGACTGCTGATCCTCGGGCACCGGCTGCGCGTTCGCCGCGGCGGAACCACCCCAGACGAGCATCACCGCGAGCGCTGTGCCTGCCCACAGCCGGCGTACCCCGCGGCTGCGGTGACCGATTGTATACATCAATGAGCCCTCCTCGATATATCGGTAGCCGGATCCGCGATACCGCGGTAACCGAATGCTCCGGCGTTTGCGCTGGTAGGAAGTACTGCGTTTGCCGAACTACCCCCTCTGTGACGACCTACGCACATTCCGGATCTTCGCGTACAGCCCGATCCGAGGGGAGCAGGCGCGTACCCCGGCCCGGGGTAGCCGGTAGCCGGTAGCCGGTAGCCGGTAGCCGACGATGCGACAGCAGCGGGCGCCGCGTGGTTCCGAGCCAGGCGGCGGGCCCCCGTCGCAGACCCGTGCCAGGCATTGCGTTGGCGTCGATTCTCGTGGCGTCAGGGTCGCGCGGACAGATGTACGGATCCCCGATATCGACAGTGTTCGCAGTCACATCGGGTGTCGGCCGAATCACCGCCACCCTCACAGTCGAACTTCGCCATCGGACAACCATTTCCCCTGCACAACCAGTTCTTGTGAAGTACTGGACAACGAATTCGCCACGTTGGACACTAGAGCAATCTGCTATCAAGGGGTGATTCAAATGGTCAGAACACACACGGTCGTCGCGGGGGAAACATTGCCGGCCTTGGCATTGCGCTTCTACGGCGACGCTGAACTACACCGGCTCATCGCCACCGCCAGTGCGATCACAGAGCCCGACACCATCGATGTGGGGCAACAACTGATCATCCCGGATTTCTCCAGGTATGAGGTTGTCGCCGGGGATACGTTGCCGGACTTGGCATTACGCTTCTACGGCGACGCAGAACCACACCGACTCATCGCCACCGCCAGTGCGATCACAGAGCCCGACACCATCGATGTGGGGCAACAACTGATCATCCCCGACCTGACGAGATACAAGGTGCGCGCCGGAGATACGGTCTCCGAGTTGGCGTTGCGCTTCTACGGCGACACCTCGTTCTCCCCCCTGATCGCCACCGTCAACGGCCTGGCCGATCCCGACATGATCAGTGCCGGGGAGGTACTGGTGATATTCGTCGGACGCAGCGATGGATTCGGATTGACGATCGTGGACCGCAACGAGAGCGATCCTCGCATGTGGTACTACCGATTCCAGACCAGTGCGATCGGCTGGAACCCAGGGGTCAACGTCCTACTTCCCGACGACTACCTGACCAGTGGACACACCTATCCTGTGCTCTATCTCCTCCATGGCGGCGGCGAGGACTTCCGTCAGTTCGACTTTCTGGGCATCCGCGACCTGACCGCAGGAAAGCCGATAATCGTCGTGATGCCCGACGGCGGGCGCGCCGGCTGGTATTCCAACCCGGTCAGCTCCTTCGTCGGCCCGCGCAATTGGGAAACATTCCACATAGCCCAGCTGATCCCTTGGATCGAGGCGAACTTCCGAACGTACGCCGAGTACGACGGCCGGGCGGTCGCCGGGTTCTCGATGGGTGGATTCGGTGCGCTGAAATACACAGCCAAGTACTACGGCCACTTCGCCTCGGTCAGTAGCCATTCCGGCCCGGCGAGTCTGCGTCGCGACTTCGGCCTGGTCGTACATTGGGCGAACGTGTCCTCGGCGGCCGTGGAACTGGGCGGCGGCACCGTCTACGGCGCGCCGTTCTGGAACCAGGCCAGAGTCAGCGCCGACAACCCGGTCGAGCGGATCGACAGCTACCGGAACAAGCGGATCTTCCTGGTCGCCGGCACCAGTCCGGATCCGGTCAACTGGTTCGACAGCGTGAACGAGACCCAGGTGCTCGCCGGCCAGCGGGAGTTCCGCGCACGCCTGCGCGACGCCGGTATCCCGCATGAATGGCACGAGGTGTCCGGCGGTCACGTCTTCCGGCCCGAAATGTTCACCCTCGACCTCGACGGCATCCTCGCACGGCTGCGGCCGGCGGCTGCCGTATCGTCCTCGAGTGCGATGCCGGGAGCTGCGTGAGTATCCGTTCAGGCTTTGATACCGAGAACGCTCATGGCATTGTCCTTGAACACCAAAGGGGTGACTTCAGGTTTGATATCGAGGCCCTCGAAATCATGCATCCAGCGGTCGACCTGGATCACCGGAAAATCGGACCCGAACAGTACTTTGTGGCGCAGCATCGTATTCGCGGCCCGGACCAGCTGCGGCGGGAAATACTTCGGGGACCACCCGGAAAGATCGATGTAGACATTCGCCTTGTGGGTCGCGATGGATATCTGCGCATCGACCCACGGCACCGAGGGGTGCGCCAAAACGATGGTCAGTTCCGGAAAATCGGCGGCGACATCGTCGAGCAGCATCGGGTCGGAGTAGCGCAGCTTGATGCCGTGGCCGCCGGGGAGGCCGGCTCCGATTCCGGTCTGACCGGTGTGGAACAGGGCGGGCACACCGGCCTCGGTGAGGGCCTCATAGATCGGGTAGAAGTCCCGGTTGTTGGGCTCGAACCCCTGCATGCTCGGGTGGAACTTGAAACCCTTGACCCCGTAGTCGTCGACGAGCCGCCGCAACCGTTTCACGGCGGCCTTGCCCTGGAGCGGATCGACAGAGCCGAACGGGATCAGCACATCATTGTGCTCGGCGGCCAGTTCCGCGATTTCCTCCACGGAATTGGGGGCGTGCCCGGTCGCGGATTGTGCATCGACGGTGAATACGACCGCGGCCATATTGCGTCGCCGGTAGTGTTCGGCCATCGACTGGATCGTCGGTGTCCGTTCCTCGCTGGATTTGAAGTACTTCTCCGATGCGGCCATGAGAGTGTCGTCCAGCGAGCGGTGACCGCATCCGTCGATTTCGACGTGGGTGTGCATATCGATCGCATGGAGAGCGTCGAAATCGATGCCGTATTCATAGCGGGTCATAGGTGGATTCCCCTGGGGTGTGAGTGATGTTGCGGGTATCAATGGGCGGTGCGGGCACCGTCGACGGTGTACTCCGCACCGGTGAGCGGCGTGCGGCCGGCGTCCGCCGCTGATTCGAGTCGGCCCACCGGCGTCGCCGCGGTGTCCAATACGGCCGTGATCCGGGCCGCGGTTTCGGCGACGGTATCCGGATCGACCACCACGCTCAGGTCGAGGACCTCGGCGATGGGCTCGCCCTTGACGATTCGCTTGATCGGGATCTCGAGCCGTTTGCCCGTACGATTGCGCGGGATCCCCGAGACGATGACGATGTGGTCCGGCGAGTGACGCGGCGAGAGCTGGGTGCGAACAGTGCTGCGGATCTCGGCTTCGAAAGCCGTGGGGTCGAGTTCCGGTCGAGTAACCGAGATGGCCAGTACCAGCCGGCCCATCCCGTCTGCGTCCTCGAAATGCAGCACCAGGCTGTCGGCGACGCCGGGATGAGCATCGAGAACGGCATAGAACTCGGCGGTGCCGATTCGTACCCCACCCCGGTTCAGGGTGGCATCGGAGCGCCCGGTGATGACCCAGGTATCGCGGGAGGTGTGGATCAGCCAGTCACCGTGTCGCCACATTCCCGGATACTGGTCGAAGTAGCTCGACCGATAGCGGGCGAAATCCTCGTCACCCCAGAAGAACACCGGCATCGAGGGCATCGGTTGCCGGGCGACCAGCTCACCGGGAACCTCATGGACGGGATCACCGCGACCGTCGAGCGAATCCACATCCACCCCGAGTGGGCGGGACGACATCTCGCCCGCGTACACCCCGACGAGCGGGGATCCACCGAGGAACGCGGTGCACACATCGGTGCCGCCCGAGGTCGCCGCCAGCAACACCGCGGGACCGAGGGTGTCGTGGACCCAGGCGGATACATCCGCCGCCAACGGTGACCCGGCCGAGGTGATCTCACGCAGCCGACTCAGGTCCCAGAGGTCGGTGGGCCGCAGCCCGGAATGCGCCCAGGCGGCGAGGTAACCGGCACTGGTACCCACGAAAGTGGCCCCGGTTTCCGCGGCGATCGCCCACTGCGACCAGGGACCGTCGAGGGCGGGCCAGGACGGATCGCCGTCGAGCAGCACGATCGAGGTGCCCAGCAGCAGCGACGACACCATGAGGTTCCACACCATCCATCCGGTGGTGGTGTAGTAGAAGGCCGTATCGTCGCGGCCGAAATCTTGATGTAAGCCCACCGATTTGAGGTGCTCGATCAGGATTCCGCCGTGCGAATGGACGATCGCCTTGGGCCGGCCCGTCGTACCGGAGGAGAACAGGACCACCAGGGGGTGGGCGAAGGGGACCGGTTCGGTCGTGACCGGTCCTGGCTCGGAGACGAAGTCGGCGTAGGGAATTATGCCTTCGGGGGCGCTCCGGTCTTGTTCGAGATAGGGCAGCGCGACGAACCGAGCGGCGGGCAGCGCCGCGCGCAAGGCGGTGACCTCCGCACGACGGTCGATGGCTTTGGTTCCCCAGCGATAGCCGTCCACAGCGAGGACGACACTGGGTTCGAGTTGTGCGATGCGCTCGGCGGTCGCGGTGGCGCCCATCTCGGGTGCCACCGAACACCAGATCGCACCGAGACCGGTCGTGGCGAGATAGGCGGCGACCGTCTCCGGGATACTCGGCAGATAGGCGGCCACGCGATCGCCGCGGCCGACCCCGAGCCGAACCAAGCCGCGCTGAATCCGGCCGATCTCGTCGAGTATTCGTCGACCGGTCCAGTCGGTACTGCCGGTGGTCTGGCTGCGCGAATGGATCGCCACTCGATCGGGCCGGGCCGCGAGCTCACGGACGATATGTTCGGCATAGTTCAGGGTGGCGCCGGGAAACCACTGGGCACCGGGCATTTCCCGCGATCCGATAACCGCGGTGTGCGGGCTGTGGGCGATGATGTCGAACCAGTCCCAGATCTCGGCCCAGAACTCGTCGAGGTGGTCGATCGACCACTGCCACGCCATATCGTAGTCGTCGAATCGGCGCCCCGTCCGGCGCTCGACGTCGAGCAGAAAGCTGCCGATACGGCTTCGGTGCCACTCGGATCGGGGCGGGGCGGGTCGGAGCAGAGCGCCGGGTTTCACAGTTGATGTCGTCACGATGTCGTCCTCAGTGCTGGTGGGACAAATCGTGGGTTTCGGCCGGTGCCGGGACGGCCCCGGAAGTGCTGCCGGTCACCCACCCCATCAGACCGGCTGTCGCATCGAAGGCCGGTTTGCGTTCGATCCCGGACCACACCGTCTCCGGGCGGCACTGCAGAAGCAGCAGATTACGGCCGGGTTCGAGCTCTTCGTCGACCGCGAATTCGATATCTTGCGGGGCGCCGTGCATACCTTCGAGCTTCCGGCCGAGGGCGGCCAGTGCCAGGATCTCGTCGTCGTCGAGACATAGCATGTCGCGGCGATCGGCGGGCACATCCTGGGCCGCGTCACCGCGCCGGTATTCGATCCGCTTATCGCCCAGCGTGCGTTCAGTGACCGTCATCGCGATCTTGTCGACCAGGAAACGGTCCGGCGTGACTTCGCCGCCGACCACGGACAAGCCGAGCCCCCAACTCGCTTCGAGGGCGATCGTCGAACGATCGCCGCTGGTGGGGCTGATCGTGAACATCACCCCGGCCGATCGGGCGCGCACGGTCTTCTGTACCACGACCGCCATCTCGATATCGTTCGGGCTGATGCTTTTTTCCGCCAGATAGGACAGCACCCGGCCGGAGTAGACGCTGACGTAACACTGGTGAACGTGGGCGAGCACCTCGTCGGCGCCGACGATATCGACCCAGGTCTCGAACTCGCCGGCGAAACTGGCGCCGACCGAATCCTCTGCGGTGGCGCTCGAGCGCACTGCGACCGCGACGTTCTCGACTCCGGTGGTGGTACACAGCTCGGCGTACGCCGAGCGGACCGCCGTCGCCACCTCATCGGGCAGGGGTACCGACCGGAACAGTTCGGTGATCGCCCGGTCGGCTGTGTCGAAGGCGGCCGGGTCGCGTCGGTCGCCGAGATCGTCGAGGATCGCGGTGAGCTGGGCTCGGACCGCACCCTGACCGAGGAATGCGCGGTAAGCGGAGGCAGTGACCGCGAAACCGGGGGCCACCGGCAGCCCGGCCGCGGTCATCTCGGCGAGGCCGGCGGCCTTACCGCCGGTCCGGCGGACGTCACGGCAGCTCGGAGCTGCGAAATCGTAGGTGTACATGTTCTCGTCCTCAGTGAGCGGAGGTGGGGTCGGTGACCTCGAGCAGGGTGACGGTGCCTTCTTTACCGTCGATGCGCACGCGCTGACCGGTGGTGAGACGAGCGGTCGCGTAACCGGTGCCGACGACCGCGGGAATGCCGTACTCCCGGCACACGATAGCGGCGTGGCTCATCATGCCGCCGATATCGGTGATCACCCCGACCGCGACGGCGAAGGCGGCCGCCCAGGACGGGGCGGTGATCGGCGCGACGAGGATCTCGCCGGGCTGTAGCAGCGCGAGGTCGGCTTCGTTGCGCAGTACGCGCACCGGTCCCTCTACGATGCCGATCGAACCGGGCACCCCGCTGAGCCGATCGGAGTCGGCGCCGGCACCGAGCCAGTCGGCCACCCGCTCGGTCGTGACACCGTAGTTCATGATCGCGAACGGATCGGTGACCTGCGCGGGTGGTACACCATAGGCCGGTGGCGCGCTCTGCGCCTGCAACGCGGCCACGATACCGCGGCGCCGGGTGATCTCGGTCTGCCACCGCGCGCGACCGCGCGGCGCGACACCGATCGCCCAGGATTCGACCACATCGAACAGAACCTGATCGAGTTCGAAGCGGTTGAGGTAGAACAGGTCGTCGCGTTCGGTGGTGAAACCCGAGGCGAGCAGGAAGTCGGCCAGCTCCCACATCTTCTGCCAGAACACATTGTGCGCCCAGTGTTCGACGTAGATGTTGTGCTCCTCGATATAGGGGAACACCGTCCGGGCGAGCGCGAGGAGCTGGTCGAACTGGGCGGCCTCCGCCGGCTGCAGCAGGCTCCGGTAGCCGTCCACGATCTCGTCGCGCTCGGCGCGCAGCCGCTCGACCGGCCGCGAGATATCCTCGCCGGCCGCGATCTTCGCCGCATAACGCGCGATACCCTGCAGCGGGATGGCGGGGTTCGACGCCCAGGTGTCCTGGTCGTGGGTGAAGCCGTACTCGGCGAAGTAGTTGAACCAGGGTGACTTCGCCTGCTCGTAGCGGGCGAGCCAGCTGCGACCGTTCTCGGTATCGGCCAGGGTCGCGAAGAGTTGCTCCGGCTCGGCTCCCGAACCGATGATCTCGACCAGGCCGAGTTCATGGGCGAGAGCGGCAAGTGCGCGCAGCTCGTCATCGGGCCGGAAGGCCAGGATGTCGATCCCGGCGACCATTCTGGAGATGGCCTGTTCGCTGATCTGCGGGAAGGCCTGCTTACAGAATTGGAAGAAGGTGATGTAGCCGCCGTAGCCCAGATTGAGGAACTCGAAGTGGTACTGCCACACCAGGAAGAACTCATCGATCAGCCGGTGATAATTCTCGATGATGTCCCATGAAGTGGAGCGCCCGCGAGCCTCGGTGACGACCTCGAGCGGATCGTAGTCACCGAGTGGGGGGAACGAGATCTCTCCCAGGGAGGCGATCGCGGCCTCCATCTTGGTCTTCCACTTACCGTAGAGCGCATCCCAATTGGCGTAGTAGTAACCCGCCCGCTCCTGGAAGTGCCGCGCGCGTTCTTCGATCCGTACGGGATCCTCGACGGCGATCGGGGAGATATAGACATAACCGTTGACGATTCGCACATCAAGGCCCAGCGAGACCGGAAGGGCGAAAATCCGGGTGCTGTTCTGTCCGGCCCCGAGATAGACGGCCTCGGCGCCGATACTGTCGAACGGATGGCAGCCGCGCGACCAGTGCATCGTATCGGCGAACCAGAATCGGGAATTCTCGACCTCGGCGTTCTCCGCGTCGGGCACGAGATAGTACGGATACATCGACTGCCAGCCCTGCGCACCGGCGGGGGCGACGGCCTCATCGAAGAAGGCGAACCGGGTGGCAGGTGCGGTGGCAGGCCGGTTCGCGGGCTGAGTAGAGGTCATCCCCGGGCTCCTTGCTGGTCGATCTGAAGATGGGGGTCAGGCGGGTGTACAGGTCCTCGATATCGGTGGCGACCAGGTCAGGTCGCCGCGGATCGGGGAGGGCGGCCAGCGCGGCCGGATCCGTGGCGCCCGAGAGCACCAGGACGCTGTGGGCGCCCATCGACCGCGCGAGGTCGATTTCGGCGGTGGCGTCACCGACCACCGAGATCTGGGCCGGATCAACATCCAGTCGGGACGTGAGGGTTTCGCCCAGGGCGGCGGACGGCTTGCCGAGCACGATCGGTTCGGCACCGGCAGCCCAGGCGATGGCGTGTGCCATCGCGGCCGAGACCGCGACGGATTTACCCAGGCCGCCGTGGAACCACGGCAGGTTCACAGTGGTGTAGAGCGCAGCGCCGGCATCGACTGCCAGGGCCGCGGCATTGATCGCCGCGGTGGTGTAGCTGTCGGCGGCGCCGACCACCACGACATCGGCGGGCCGGTCGCCGGGGTCGGCGAGATCGAGTCCGTGCGCGGTCAACGGCTCGATCAGTCCTCGATCGCCGACCGCCAGTACGCGGGCACCGCGATGATGGTTCGCGATGTAGTCCGCCGCGGCGCTGCCGGCGGTGACGAAATCCTGGTCGGCGATCTCGATTCCGTTATCGCGCAGGTGTTGCGCGTATTCCGCCGGGGGTCGCTGGGAGGCATTGGTGCATACGATCACCGCATGTCCGGCCCGGTGCAGGGCCGCGACGAACTCACCGGCCGCGGGCATCGCGGTGCCACCGGAACCACCGGCGCGGGCGGTGCGCATCAGGCACCCGTCGACATCGAGGATCCAGGCGCGGGTATCGGTCGGAAGCCGGTCGGTCACGAAACGGCCGCCTTCCGGGGAGCGCGATCGAGACTGAATCGGATATCACCGGTGGATATTTCGACATGGGTGGCGGTCGAGCGCTCACCGATCGACCCCAGCAGCTGTTTCACCGTGGCGGCGGGCGAGTGCGCCTTGGCCGCGGTCATGGCATCCACCTGTTCGGCCGGCATCACCGCACGCAGCAACAGCTCTTCGTCGGAGAGGGTGCGGCCGAACCGGCGACGTAGCTCGGCAACCGTGATATCGGCACCCTCGGAGCCGTTCTGTTGCCCGCGCCGGGTGGCCAGCGCCCGATCGAGTAGATCCTGGTTCACCGGGCCCGGTAGCGGGCCGAAGTCACCGCGCAGCAGATCGATCACCTCATCGGAGAGCTGTTTGTAGCGTTCGCCGGTGATGACATTGAGCGTGGCCTGAGCGACGATGTACTGGGCGAACGGGGTCATCACAATCGGCCAGCCGAGGTCTTCGCGAACCTGGACCGCCTCCTCGATCACCGCATCGAACAGTTCGGGGCGGCGGATCTCGGTCAACTGGCGACGGGTGGTGGACTGGACCCCGCCGGGGATCGTGTGCCGGTAGTAGGCCTCGTCGTATTCGTTGACGGAAGCCACCGGCAGGTTCTTGATCTTCGCCTGACGCTGCAGGTACGCCGACGCCGCGGCCATACCGTCGAGATCGACCTCGACCCGGTGGCCACGGGCGCGTAAATTCGCGACCAGGCGCTGGGCCTCGGGATGCGAGCCACCGTTCGCCAAGGGCGGCAGCGCACAGTGGAGAGTACTTATCCCCAGGTCGGCGGCCTCGAGCACGGTGATCGGTGAGAGGCCGATCGTGCTGTGGGAGTGGATCTCGTCGAGTTTCAAGGTGCGCAGGCTCGATTGGAGCTGCGGGACCAGCGTGCGCAAACGCTCGGAGGTGAGCAGACCGGCGGGGTCTTTCAGATAGAGGGAATCGATGGCCGCGCAATCGTCGAGCTCGGCGATCTTCGCGGCAAAATGCGCGTCGGTGTGTACCGGGCTGGTGGTGTAGCAGATCCCCGCGACCACCTCGTCGAATCCGACACGCTTGGCCATTTCCGCTGTGCGCTTGGCCCCGGCCATATCGTGCATCGGATCGATCACCCACAAACGGGTGATGCCGTTGCGGGCCAGCAGTGTGAAAGCGAGCTCGAATACCGCGTCGGGGGTGCGATGGAACGTGATGAAACGCTTACCGGTGGTGAGGAATCCGAGTTTTGTGTTCGGGGCGCGGTCACGGGCGGCGCGGATCCGGTCCCAGGGGTCCTCACGGTGATATCGGACTGCCGTGGCCAGGATCGTACTCGAGGCGAGTTCCAGGGCTCGATACCCGACCCGATCGAGTAGCGGGGTGACCCCCTCGATCATCCGTGTCGTGATACCCGTGGCACCCCAGATGCTTTGGTTACCGTCTCGCAGGGAGACGTCGACGAGTGATACATCGGTCATCAGTTGTCTCCTTCGTCCAGGATGCGCTCCAGCCACCGGGTGGTGACAGTGTTGGCGAGATAGTCGGAGTGGCCGACGATCCGACTGAGCAACAGAAGGGAGGTGGTGATGCCGCCGATCTCGAAATCGTCGAGGGCATTGCTCATGCGGGCGAGCGCGGACGAGCGGGCCTCGCCCCAGGTGATCAGCTTGCCCATCAGTGCGTCGTAGTACGGCGGGAACGAATATCCCTCGTAGATATGTGAGTCGAGGCGGATACCACCGCCCATCGGCGGGCGCCACCGCTTCACCGGGCCCGGTGCGGGGGCCATCGCCCGAGCCGGGTCCTGGGCGGTGATCCGGCATTCGATCGCGTGGCCGGTGACACGGATATCGGCCTGCCCGAACGGCAGCGGTTCACCCAGGGCCACCAGAATCTGCTCGCGCACCAGGTCGATACCGGTGACGGCCTCGGTGACCGGGTGCTCGACCTGGATCCGCGGATTGACCTCGAGGAACGCGAGGGTATCGCGTTCGACGTCGTAGAGGAATTCGACCGTTCCCAGTCCGATATAGTCCAGGGCGTCGGCGATCCGCAAGGCGCTGTCGTGCAGGAGCGCTCGGGTCGCCGCCGGCAGCGCCGCACAAGGGCTTTCCTCCACGACCTTCTGATAGCGGTACTGCACCGTGCACTCGCGCTCGCCGAGGTGGACCCGATTCCCGTGTCGATCACCGAGAATCTGGACCTCGATATGTTTGGCGTCTTCGATATAGCGTTCGAGGAAGACCGTTCCATCGCCGAAGGAAACTTCCGCCTCGGCGGAGGCCACCTGCCATGCCTCGGCGAGTTGGGTCGCGTCGGTAACCCGCTTCATCCCACGGCCGCCGCCGCCGTGCGCGGCTTTGATCAGTACGGGGTAGCCGATGTTGTCGGCGAGCTCGATGACCTCCGCGAGGGTGCCCGCCGTACCCCCGGCCGATACCGGTACGCCGACCGATTCGGCGAGGGCACGGGCGCGCAGCTTGTCTCCCAGTGCCTCGAGGGCTTCGGGCTGCGGGCCGATGAAGGTCAGCCCGTTCTCGGCGCACCGTCGGGCGAAGGCGGGACGTTCGGAGAGAAATCCGTATCCCGGATGGACCGCGGTGCAACCGGTCGCGATCGCGGCGTGGACGACAGCGTCGATGTCGAGGTAACTATCGGTCGCGCGGGGGCCTCCGAGGGTGACCACCCGTCCGGCTCGGCGAGTCGCCAGGGTGGCTCGGTCGGCGGTGGAGACGCCCAGGACGGTGTCGAAGCCGAGGCGATCACATGCCTCGATGATTCGGACGGCGATCTCGCCCCGGTTGGCGATGAATATGCGCGGGGTCATGCGATCGGCCTGATGGCGAACAGCGGCTGATCGAATTCGACGAGGTCGCCGTCGGTGGCATAGATCGCCGTGACCTCGCCCTCGGCACCGGCCGGAACCGAGTTCATCAGTTTCATGACTTCGATGATGCCGAGCACCGAGTCGAGCTCGACCTTGTCGCCGACCTCGACGAACGGCCGCTCACCCGGCTTCGGGGAGCGGTAGAAAGTCCCGAGCATCGGCGCGGTGACAACGATCTCGTCGCTGCTGGACGCGGGTGCCGGCGCGGCCGGTTCGGCAGCGAGGGTCGCGGGTGCATCCAGTGGCGCGGTGGGGCGGGCGCTGTTCGGCGTCGTCGCCTCGAGCGGGGTCGTGGACGCGAATTCCGGGGCGCCACCGCCCTCGGCCGGTGTGCCGCGGCGGACCAGGAGGTTCAGGTCGCCCTTCTCGAAGCGAAACTCGGTGAACTCGGTCTTGTCCAATTGCTCGATGATCGCCGCGAGTTCCTCGAGGTCGAAATCCATTGCCGTTGACCTTCCTTGGGGCTGGGGCGGCGGGTGACAGGGCCTATCCGATTGCCCACGCCTGCGAAGGTGACTGCTGCGGAGCTTCCAAAAAGGGGAATGTGTCCGCCGTCACTGCGATGAACATAATCAAACTTTCGCGAGAAGGCAAACATTCGTGTCAAGATTCTCCTGTGAGAAATCATGCGCCCTCGCGGCTCGAATCGGTGGACCGGGCTCTACAGCTGGTACTCCTGCTGCGCGACGGTTCCCGAATGAGCGTGACCGCCGCGGCCGAACACCTGGGGGTGGTCCCATCGACCGCGCACCGCCTGCTCGCCGCCCTGTGTGCCCGGGGTTTCGCCATCCAAGATCGCGATCGCCGGTACCGGGCGGGACCGGAACTCGCCGCGATGCTCGGCAGCGGGGTCAACCAGGGCGCACTACGCAAAGCCGCCCGACCGGCGCTCGAATGGCTGACCGATGCCGTCGGCGAGACGAGTCATCTGATGATCTTGAATGGGCCGAATATCGAGTTCATCGACGGCGTCGAGGCCCGCACCGTCCTCAAGATCGCGGCCCGGATCGGCGACCAGATGCCGGCCTATTGCTCGGCCGGCGGTAAGGCGCTGCTCGCCGCGCTCGGCGACGACGAGGTGGACACCGTCTACCACAACGGACTCACACCGTGGCGCACCGCGCGGATCACCGACGTCGCCGCGCTGAAGAGCCATCTCGAGGGCGTCCGCACAATCGGCTACGGCGTCAATACCGGCGAGACCGAGAGCGGGGTGTGCGGAATCGGAATGTGTGTCCACGGTAGCGATCGCCGGCCGGTCGCGGCACTCACGATCGCTGTCCCGAGCCCCCGATTCGACCCCCACAACCTGGGCCGATTGGCCCAAACCCTCCACGAGGCGGTAGCGATGATCGAGGAGAAACTACGGTCGCAATAGGCCGGTGCCGGGGCGGTACTCCGGCCTCGGTGACGAGCCCGCCCGGCGGCCCACCCGGCGGCCGGGCAGCTCACGAGTCGAACCGGCAGAACTACCCACAGGGACCAACCGACGTCCGTCCGCGGTGTACTGCTCTGGCCTCCTCCACCGAGGACAAGCCATTCCTATTGGTCGCCGCGGCTCGCTTCGATTCCGCCGGCGGCGCGCTGCAGGGTGGCGACCAGGGCCGGTAACTGCTTCCGGTCGTAGCGGACCGAGGGCATCGATACCGACAGACCCGCCAGCGCGGTCCCGTCCCCGTCCCGCACCGCAACCCCGACCGCGACCACTCCGCGCTCGGATAGCCCGTCGTTCAGCGCGAATCCCGCCCGTCGCACCGTGGTGAGCCGAGTGCGCAGACTCGGCAGGTCCGGCCGTTCATCGGGGCGCTCCGTATATCGTGCCTCCTCGTAGAGCTCGGCCAACTCGGCCGGGTCGAGCTCCGCGAGCAGCACCAGGCCGGCGGTCGTGCGATGGGCCGGGAAGACCATCCCCTCCCGCGACCCGACCCGCAATACCTGCCGGCATTCCACACTGGCGATGAACCGCGCCGTATCCCCCGTCCGGATCGTCAGGTTCGCCGACTCCCCCACCAGATCGACCAGCCGTTGCAGATGCGGCAGCGCAGCCGCCCGGAGCCGCGATGTCCGTGACTGCGAGTGCGCGGCGAGCTCGAGCACCGGGCCCGGGTGATAGACCCGCTGCTCGTCCTGTACCGCGAAATCCCGGTACACCAGCGTCTGCAGCAACCGGTGCGCGGTCGACCGCGCCACCCCGAGCCGTTCGGCGACCTGGCTGACCGTCAACCCACCCTCCAACTGCAGCATGACTGCTGCCCGCAGTGCGTGATCCGCGCTGGTCACAACATATGCCGGTGGCGTCTTCGGTGCTGCGTTGCCCATGCCCCTCGTTCTGTTCTCCAGAATTCACTGTTCTGCATTCTCGACAAGGGCCAGTGTAGGCGATATGAGCACCACTGACACCCCCGTCCGCCTGCGGGCGGTCGCGGCGCCGGACCAACCGGACGTCACCCCCGCCCTGGAGGAGCTGTACCGCGGCTTCGAGCAGGAGTTGCTGGTTCCGCTGTGGACCGAGATCGGTGATCTCATGCCGGCGCATCCGCGATCGCGAGCGGTACCGCATCTGTGGCGGTGGGAGAATCTGCTGCGGCTGGCGGCGCAGGCGGGCGATATCGTGCCGGTCGGTCGCGGAGGTGAGCGGCGGGCGATCGCGCTGGCGAATCCGGCGCTCGGTGGGCGGCCGTTCGCGACGCCGACATTGTGGGCCGCGATCCAGTATCTGATGCCCGGCGAGGACGCCCCGGAGCACCGGCATACCCAGCACGCCTTCCGGTTCGTGGTGGAGGGGTCGGGGGTGTGGACGGTGGTCGGCGGCACCGGGGACACGGCCGACGGCGACGCGGTGCCGATGCGGCGCGGGGATTTCCTACCGCAGGCCGGGTGGAACTGGCATGCGCACCACAATGCGACCTCGGAGCCGATGGCCTGGATCGACGGACTGGACATTCCGTTCCAGTACGTCGTGGAATCGCAGTTCTTCGAGTTCGGGCGCGCGGAGATCAGTGATGCGGAGCGGATCACGCCACAGCGGTCGCGGTCGGAACGGTTGTGGGGGCACCCGGGGCTGCGGCCGCTGTCGGTGGGTGCGGTGGCGCCGGGGTCGCCGTTGCTGGCCTACAAGTGGGAGCACACGGATGCCGCGTTGAACGATCAACTGCTGTTGGAGAAGGAGGGGTACGGCGGCACCGTCGAACCCGGGCACGCGGCCGTGCGGTTCTCGAATCCGCACGACGGCACCGATGTGCTGCCGACCATGCGGGCGGAATTCCACCGGATCACCCGGGGCGCGGAGACCGCGCCGGTCCGGGAGACCGGATCGTCGGTGTATCAGGTCTTCGACGGGTCCGGCACGGTGACCGTGGGAGACAAGAGCTGGTCGATCACCCGCGGTGACCTGTTCGTCGTCCCCTCGTGGGAACCCTTCTCCGCCAAGTCGGAAGCCGGTGGCACCGACTCCGACTCCGGCGCCCTGGACCTCTTCCGTTTCTCGGACGCGCCCGTTTTCGAGGCGCTCCGGCTCGACCGTCAGGAGATCACCCGATGAAACTCGCCACCCTTCGCGTCGACGGCGGCACCCGCGCGGTGCGCCTCGACGGTGACACGCTCGTCGACCTGGGCTACGCCGACCTCGGCGCGCTGTTCGCCCGGGACGACTGGGCCACGATCGCGGCCGAGGCCACCGGGCGGACCTGGCCGGCGGCCGGCGCGGATTTCGCCGCGGTGGTGCCGAACCCGTCGAAGGTGATCTGCGTCGGGCACAACTACACCAACCACATCAAGGAGATGGGGCGCGAACTCCCCAGCTACCCGACCCTTTTCCCGAAGTTCGCCGACAGCCTCATCGGACCGGACGATCCGATCGTGAAACCGGCCGAGACCGACGCGCTGGACTGGGAGGTCGAGCTGGTGGTGGTCGTGGGCAAGCCGGTGCGGCGGGCCACCGAGGCCGAAGCCGCGGACGCCATCGCGGGGTTCACCGTGATGAACGATGTGTCGGTGCGGGACTGGCAGTTCCGGACGATCGAATGGACGCAGGGCAAGATCTGGGACTCCTCCACCCCGGTCGGACCCTATGTCGTCACCCCGGACGAGGTCGGCGGAGTGCGGCCGGCGCTCGAGGTGGAGACGCTGGTCGACGGACAGGTCATGCAGCACGACGACACCGGGACGCTGCTGTTCGACCCGGTGCGCCTGGTGCAGTACATCTCGACGGTGATCCGGCTGAACCCCGGCGACCTGATCGCCACCGGCACCCCGGCCGGGGTCGGTCACGCCCGGGACCCGAAGGTCTATCTGGTCGGCGGGGAAACCGTGGTGACCCGGATCGCCGGGCTGGGGGCGTGCACGAACAAGGTCGTGAAGGCCTCGTGACCGGGCGGACCCACGCCGACTCGCTGAAGTGGGCCGAACACGGGACGGGGCTGTTCGTCACGCAGGCCGCTCTGCTCGACGACCAGTCGATGTCGGCGCCGAGCGGCCTGCCCGGGTGGACGCGTAAGCATCTGGTGGCGCATGTCGCGGCCAATGCCGACGCGCTCGGAAATCTGGTGCGCTGGGCCCGCACCGGCGAACGCACGCCGATGTATTCCTCGCCCGACCAGCGCAATGCCGATATCGAGTCGGGCGCCGCGCTGGCCGCGGACGAGCTGACCGCCTGGTTGAACGAGGCGGTGCGCAAACTGTCCGTCGCGATGGCGGCGCTGCACGGCGACGACTGGCACAACGAGGTCGTCACCGCGCAGGGGCGGACCGTCCCGGCCACGGAGATCCCGTGGCTGCGGGCGCGCGAGGTGTGTGTCCATGCCGTCGATCTCGGCACGGGCACCACCTTCGCCGACCTCCCCGACGCGTTCCTGTCCGCGCTCGTCACCGATATCCGGGGCAAACGCGGACTCGACGAAATCCCCGACGGCCCGCTACCCGAGGTCACCGCGTACCTCGCCGGTCGTCCCCATTCCCTCGCCGGCGTCCCCGACCTCGGCCCCTGGTTGTAGAGGAGGCTCATTGTGAGCACCCCTGACGTCGTCATCGTCGGCGGCGGCATCGGCGGGCTGAGTACCGCTTTCGCGCTGTCCCGGCTCGGCCTGCAGGTACGGGTCCTGGAGCAGGCGAAACAGTTCGGTGAGGTCGGCGCGGGCATTCAGCTCGCGCCCAACTGCACCCGCATCCTCGACGACTACGGTCTGCTGGGCGAGGTGAAGGCCCGCGGGGTCGTGCCCGACCGGATGGTGATGCGGGACGCGGTCGACGGAAGCGAACTGACCTCACTCGACCTGCGCGATCTGGAACGCGAGTACGGCTTCCCGTACCTGGTCATCCACCGCAGTGATCTGCACGCGCTGTTCCTGGAGGCGTGCCGGGACGCGGGTGTCGAACTACTCACCGAACAGCGTGTCGTCTCCTACGCCCAGGGCGAGGGAAAAGCCGGTGCGACAACGCAAGCCGGTGCTGTGCACGAGGCGAATATCGTGATCGCGGCCGACGGGTTGCATTCCATCGCGCGCACACTGTTCACCGACGACCGGCCGGTGTCCTCGGCCTATGTCGCCTACCGCGGTACCGTGCCGATCGCGGAGGTGGACCGGCCGGTGGACCTCTCCGAAGTGGTCGTCTATGTCGGTCCGCGCTGCCATTTCGTCCACTACGGGCTGCGGGGCGGCGATCTGCTCAACCAGGTGGCGGTGTTCGAATCCCCGAAGGCCGTGGCCGGGCTCGACGACTGGGGCACTCCCGACGAACTCGATACCGCTTTCGCCGCGACCTGCGATTTCGTCCAGGATCGGCTGCCGCATATGTGGCGGGACAAATGGTGGCGGATGTACGACCGCGACCCGATCGACACCTGGGTCGACGGACGGATCGCGCTGCTCGGCGACGCCGCCCACCCACCGCTCCAGTACATGGCGCAGGGCGCGATCATGGCGATCGAGGACGGGTGGGTACTCGCCGAACATGTCCGGCGGCTGCGGGACACCGACGGTGTGGTCGACTGGTTGGGGGCACTCGCGGCGTACGAGGCGGTCCGTCCGGAACACTGCCGGCGGGTGGTGCTGACGGCCCGGGCGTGGGGTGAACTCTGGCATCTCGACGGGATCCGGCGCGCGCAGCGCAATGTGCTGCTGCGGGAGCGCGCGGTCGGCGACTACTCGTTCACCGACTGGATCTACGGTCCGACTGCCCTGTTCCCCGCGGACGAACCCGCGATGTTCGAGCCGATACCGCTCGACTCGGCCGACCGGGTGGGTGCCTGGCCCGTGTAGTCGCCCGGCGCCGGACCTGCGACCGGTCCGGCCGCGAACCGGTCGCGGGCGGGCGGTCTCCACCGGACGTCCGGCTCGCACGGCTGTGGGGGCCTACTGCCTTGCCGCCGCCACCGGCCCGCCAGTAAAATGTGATGCCTGTCACATCAAATGCTCGGCTGTGCCGAGATCGGCAGCGCGGGCGCCCGAAGGAGAAATCCGACCCATCCGGAACGGGGATTCGCAGTACCGAGGAGAACGATTATGTCCGGTTTGGTACGCAAGAGCTTCGATTCACCCGAGGAAACCCGTCCATTCGAGGCAGGCAAGGGCAAGATGGACCTGGTCAACCTCGACGCCGGCCCGGTGGGCCGGGCGGTCTTCGAACCCGGCTGGCGCTGGTCGGAACATGTCCGGCCGATCGCCGGGACCGACAGTTGCCAGGCGCCCCATACGGGCTACTGCCTCTCGGGGCATCTGGCGGTGGTCATGGACGACGGCGAGAAACAGGAATACGGCCCCGGCGATTTCATGATCGTCCCACCCGGACACGATGCCTGGACCGTCGGCGACGAACCCTGCGTCATGATCGACTGGCAGGGGGTCACCGACTACGCCAAGCGGTGAGCTTCGCGCGTCCGCCGGATATCAGTTGACCTGGCGGCCGCGGCCGCTCCAGTACGGTGCGCGCAGTGTGAACTTCTGAAGTTTTCCGGTCGCGGTCCGGGCCAGTTCGCTGCGGAACTCCACCGAGGTCGGCGCCTTGTAGCCGGCCAGTCGCTGTTTGCACCAGGCGATCAGCTCCGCTTCGGTCGCATTGCTCGCTTCGGCGTCCGTGGTCAGCACGACCAGCGCTTTGATGGTCTCGCCCCATTTGTCGCTCGGTACCGCGATCACCGCCACCTCGGCGACGGCGGGATGGGAGAACAGGCAGTCCTCGACTTCGATCGAGGACACGTTCTCGCCGCCGGTGATGATCACATCCTTTTTGCGGTCGGCGATGGTCAGGTAGCCGTCGTCGCCGAAGGCTCCGCCGTCGCCGGTGTGGAACCATCCGCCGGCCAGCGCGGCCGCGCTCTCCTCGGGGCGGTCCCAGTAGCCCTCCATCACCACATTGGACCGGGCCAGCACCTCGCCCGCGCCCTCCTCGGGTTCCTCGGACCGCAACCGGACGCCCAGGGCCGGGGCCCCGGCGCGGGTCAGCTTCGCGGCCCTGGCCTCGGGATCGAGGTCGTCCCATTCGGCCCGGGAGCGGTTGACGGTCAGCAGCGGTGAAGTTTCGGTCAGACCGTAGATCTGGATGAACTCCCAGCCGAGTTCCTCTTCGACACGGGCGACGGTTTTCGTCGGCGGCGGCGCCCCGGCCATGATGATCCGCACCCGGTCGCGTCCGGGGATCTCACCCTTCCAGGTCTGCGCCGCGTCGAGTACCGCGGCCGCGACCGCCGGCGCCGCGCACAGCACCGTGACGCCGTGATCGCGGACGCGGCGCAGGATCTCGGCGCCGTCTATCTTGCGCAGGACGATGTGGCGGGCACCGACGCCGGTCATCGCGAACGGCATGCCCCAGCCGTTCGCGTGGAACATCGGCAGGGTGTGCAGATAGACGTCGCGGTCGCTGATCGTGGCGTGCAGGCCGAAGGTGACGGCATTGACCCAGATACTGCGATGGGTGATCTGCACGCCCTTGGGGCGGGCGGTGGTCCCGGAGGTGTAGTTGATGGTGGCGGTGGCGGATTCGTCGGGTTCCCACGGCCGCGGAACCGCCCCGGGGGCGGCGTAGAGGTCGGTGTCGCCGCCCAGCACGAACTTGTGCTCGCAGTCGACCTCGCCGAGCGAGTCGGCGAGTTCCGGATCCACGTACAGGGCGCGGGCCCCGGAGTTCTCGACGATGTAGCGCACCTCGTCCGGGCGCAGGCGGAAGTTGATCGGGACCAGCACCCGGCCCCAGCCGCTCACCCCGAAGAACGAGGTCAGCAGCCGGCTCGAATTGTGGCTGACCAGCGCGACCCGGTCCCCGGCCCCGATACCCAGTTCGTCGAGGCGGGCGGCCTGTCTGCGGGCGAGGTCGGCGACCCGGGAATAGGTCAGCGAGCCCTGGCCGGGTGCGGGCTGGGCGGGTTCGTCGACGATACCGATCCGGTCGCCGTACACGGTTTCGGCGCGATCGAGGAAATCGGAGACACTGAACGGGACGAACATGGCCCTCCTACGGATCCTGCGTGCCCCGGGAGGCGATTCTGCGGACCTTCCGGCGGTCCGACGATTGTCTCGCCGAATCGGTCACCGCGGGCCGGAATTCTTACGGCGGTCCATCCGCACCGTGGCGATCGGCCCCGGGTGGGGCTCAGCCGTCTCGCTGAGCGAGCGCGTGACGTGCTTCCTCGTGGAGTACGCCGAGCAGGTCCTGTTCCAGGGCCACGAACTCGGGGGTCGTGATCATCGACAGCTCCCGGGGCCGCGGCAGATCGACACGCACGTCCCGGCGCACGGTGGCCGGACGCGCCGACAGCACGATCACCCGGTCCGACAGGTACACCGCTTCCCGGATGTCGTGGGTGATCATCAGCACCATCCACCGGTAGCGCTGCCAGACCTCCTGGAGCCACGACTGCATCTCGGTGCGGGTCAGCGAGTCCAGTGCGCCGAACGGCTCGTCCAGCAGCAGCAGTTCGCGTTCCTGGACCACGGTCCGCAGCAATGCCGCCCGCTGCCGCATACCGCCGGAGAGCTGGGACGGCCGGGCGTCCTCGAATCCGGACAATCCGAAGACCGGGAACAGTTCGCGGGCCCGGCGCCGGGCCTCCGGTTTCGGGACACCGTGCACCTGTAGTCCCAGGACGGTGTTGTCCAGGACGGTGCGCCAGGGAAACAGCAGATCCTTCTGCGGCATATAGGCGCAGTGCGGGGCCGTCGGCTCACCGTCGCCCGTGCCGAACCGGATACTGCCCGAGTCGGGGGTCTCCAGACCGGCCAGCATATTGAAGACGGTGCTCTTGCCGCAGCCACTGGGACCGATGACGGAGACGAACTCGCCCGGCTGCGCGGTGAACGACACACCACCGAGGACCTGCCGGTCGGGGCGGCGCCGACCGGGCCGCGGAAACGATTTGGTGAGACCGTCGACGACGATCCGGTGCCCGCGCGCGTCAGTCATGCCGACTCCTGTTCTCCGCGCGGGACCACGGTGCGACGAGCCGTTCGATCGCGAAGGTCAGCAGGTACAACGCGATGCTGAGCGCAGCGGTCACGAGTACCGCCGCCAGCACCAGGTCGGTGCGGAAGGAGTTCTTCTGCAGGCTCATATAGATGCCGAGGCCCTCGCTGGCGCCGACGTATTCGGCGAAGACCGCGCCGACGACCGCATAGGTGATGCCGATCCGCAATGCGGTGAAGAATCGCGGCACCGCGGAGGGCAACCGCACGTAACGGAACACCTGAACCCGGGACGCCCCCATACTGCGCAGCAGCGCACCCGCCTCGCGGTCGGCCGCGGCGAATCCCTCGATCAGCCCGATCGCCATCGGGAAGAAGGTGACGAGCGCGACGACGAGCACTTTCGGGAGCAGCCCGAAACCGAACCAGATGATCATCAACGGCGCGATCGCGATGATCGGCAATGTCTGAGAGGCCACGAACAGCGGTACCAACGCGCGCCGCAGCCAGGGCGAGAAGTCGACCACGACGGCCAGCAGCCAGGCCAGGCTCAGCGATACCGCGAATCCGGTCAGTGTCACCTGGAGGGTGGCGGCGGCATGGACCCCGATCTTCTCGCGGTGCGCCCACCCCTGCGCCACGACCCGTGCCGGCGACGGCAACAGCTGCGGGCGGATACCGCTGACCTCGACATAGACCTGCCACAGCACGACGAGTAGCGCCACCATCACCACAGACGGGAGCACCCAGGGGATCCCGGCCGATCGGCCCGGCGCGGTCCGGGCGGCCGGATCCGGCTCGGGCCGGACCTCGGAGCAGTCAGGGGCCGGCGAGGTAGTCATTGGTGAAGTAGGTCGACCAGTCCGGTTCCTCGGTCAGCGGGGCGCCGTCGGGACCGGTCAGCAGACCCTTCTCGTACAGGAAACCGGAATTCGCGGCCCACTGCTCGCGGGTCTGGACGCCCACCCGGCCGTCGGGGCCCTTCATGAATTGCTCGGCCAGCATGCGCTGACTCTCGAACACCAGCCCCTCGTCGTTGAATGCGCCGGGGTTGGCGTCGAGGAGATCCCGCGCCGCGGCATCCGGGTCGTCCGCGGCGAACTGGTAACCGCGCTGCAGGGCCTGCACGAACTTTCGCGCGCGGTCGGGGTTCGCGGCCAGCCAGTCCTGGTTGGCGTCGATCACGATCGCGTATGCGTCCGGGAAACCGAAGTCGGTGTAACGGAAGTACCGCATCGGGGTGCCGTTGTGCTCGGCCTCGATGCCCTCCCAGCCGAGGTAGGAGACGGTGAAGTCGGCTCGGCCCGAGTAGACGGCCTCATAGGCCGAGGTGCCCAAGGTGACGGTGGTGAATTCCCCGCGGCCGCCGTCGTTGCGGATCACCTGCTGGAGCGCTTCGACCTCACCGGGGTCGCCGAAACCGGCATAGGTTTTGCCATCCAGATCCTTGGGACGGGTGATGTCGGCGCGGTCGGCCTTCACCCCGATTCCGGTCGCCCAGTGTTGCAGCGGTGCGAGCACGGACAACGTATGCGCACCCGACGCCCGCGCGAAGGTCGACGAATTATGGGTACTGATACCGAATTCGGCGTTACCGGCGTCGATGACCGTATCGACCGCGGTGTTGTTGTACGGCAGGATCTGCACATCCAGACCGGCGTCGGCGAAGTAGCCGCGCTGCTGCGCGACGAACAACCCCGTGTGGTTGGTGTTCGGCGTCCAGTCCAGGGCGAATCGGATGGTTTCGCCGTCGCCGGGCCCCGTGGTGCAGGCGGTGAGCGCGGACAGCGCCGCCACGGTCGCGACCACGAGCGCGAGGATTCGGCGCAGGCGGCCGCTCATGCGGTGTCGATCGAGCATGAGCGAGGACCCTCCGTGGTCACGCTGCGCTGCCGCCTCCGGGCCTGACTCGCTCATGCGGTGTCGATCGAGCATGAGCAAGGGCCCTCCGTGGTCACGCTGCGCTGCCGCCTCCGGGCCTGACTCGCTCATGCGGCGGGCCAGGGCTGCGGATGCAGGGCGGTGTCCCAGAACATCAGCTCGTACCGGGTGGCCACGGTGAACGCTGTCGCCATCGCCGCACGGTCCCGCTCGCTCGCGGCCTCGGCCGCCGCGTCGACGAACGACCGGGCCGTGGCCGCGGCCTCCTGGAACTCCGCGGCGCCATAGGTGGACACCCACTGGGCGTATGGATGGCCGGGGTCGGCCGCGAGGACCGCGGCCGCGCTCGCGGCCAGGCCACGGCCGACCTCGGCGTAGATCCAGAAACACGGCAGCGCGGCCGCCGCGCCTACGGCGTACGACTCGGTCGCGGCGGTGGCGATGAGATAGGAGACGTATCCCAGGCATGCCGTCGACGGTTCCGGCTCGCCCGCGCGGGCGGGAAGCCGGCTGTCGCTGAGCAGATCGTGGTGCAGTTCCGCCTCGACGGCGACCGCTGTGGCGGCCGAACCGGCCCAGAACCGCGCGGCCTGCGCGTCGGGTGACTTGGCCGAAAGGAGGGCGAGCGCCTTCGAATAGCCGGCGAGATACAGCGAATCCTGCTCTACGTAGGTGCGGAACACCTCGAGCGGGAGGGTGCCGTCGCCGAGCCGGCGCAGGAATTCGAGCTCATCGATGGCACCGCGCAGACCTTCGGTGCGCTTCCAGAGGTGTTCGGTGAATACGCCGGATTCGGTGGTGTGCGCGCGTACAGCCAAGACATTCCTTCGTCAGCATTACCTGGACAGGTTCTCGGGTATGTTCTCAGCCCCGCGTTCGCGGAGCACCCCGTGTCAGAACGAATCCGACCATAACAGTTGAGCGGCGCGCGGTGGGCGGTAGGTCGTACCGGGATCGGTTCACGGGAGTGGCCATTGGGCAGCCGCAGTGACGCCCACGTGCACGAACCGGACCGGGCCGTGGCCCAAGTGCGTCACCGATCGTGACATTTCCGCGACCATTTCGTAATCTAACAGTGATCTTGTCGTCGAGCGTTACGAGTAGTCATCATTATGCCTGGTCAACACCGTAAACCGGCCCGAGTCGGAAAGATCGCTCCGCTGGCCGGAAGCGCGATCGCGGCGACGGCGGTGATCGCGCTGTCGGTGACGGCGCGCCCCGGCCCGGATGCGCAACCCGTCGCGGCGGCAGCCGACGCGACGTCCGTCCCCGCCGCCGGCGACCTCGGCAAGCCCGCGCAGGCAACGACGCACGCGCCGGCTGCGCCGCAACCGATAGCCGGCATCGGCCGGATTCCGGAGGTGACGACGAACGTGCCCGATACGCCGGCACCGGCGGCCACGGTCGCCCGGCTTCCAGACCCCGCCCGCTACGCGAAACGGCATGCGCCTCCCCCGCCTCCCCCGCCTCCTGTCGTCCCGTGCTCCACCGAACTCGCCGGGGCGCGTCCGCAGGTGGCACAGGTGGGCAACCTGATCGACAAAACGTTCGGCGTCGGCGATATCGGCGGCGCCAACGGCCGCTACGACGGCGATCACGGCGCGGGTCTGGCGCTCGACTTCATGACCTACGATCCCGCCCGCGGCGACGCGATCGCCGACTTCGTGCTGGCCAACAAAGAACGCTTCGGCGTGACCTATGTGATCTGGCAGCAGCGGTACAACGACGGCAGCGGCTGGTCGTACATGGAGGATCGCGGCGACCCCACCGCCAATCACTACGACCACGTACACGTCTCGTTCGACTCGACGGCCGATATCCACGTGACCTGCTGACCCGCTTCCACGTTTCGGGTTAGCGGCGGGCCCGGTGGGTATCGCGCCACCGCAATCACCCGACCGTCGAGGCGAAACAAGGAGGACGACGATGGTCGCAACCGATGCGGATCGAGTCCGGGCGGCACTCTCCGACGCCGATTTTCCGGCCGAGAAACCGGAACTGGTGCACTGCGCGACCCGGGCGCACGCCGATAGCGACACGGTGCGCGCGCTGAAGGCCATTCCACCGGAGACCTACGGCAATCTGCAGGAAGTTCTGCAATCGGTGAATCTCGAGCCGCAGCGGTCGCCGGCGGCCCGGGCCGCTCAACGGCGCACCCACCACCATCCGGGTCTGGCGGAGCAGGAGATCGAGGTCCCGCCCAATCCGATCACCGAGGAACTCGGATACAACCGCGACAGCTGACCGGATACCGGACTGGGAACGGCGGCATGATCCGCCCGAAGCTGGGTAGCCGCGGCAGATGACCACGACACATCCCCTAGCTCTCGTGACCGGCGCCTCGAGCGGTATCGGTCTGGAACTCGCCACCGTGTTCGCCGAACGCGGCTATGACGTGGTCATGGCCGCCGAGGACGCGGAGATCGAAGTCGCGGCCGATACTGTGCGCCGTCCCGGCATCGAGGTACGTGCGGTCCAGGCCGATCTGCGCACGCCGGAGGGCGTCGAACAGGTGTACTCCGCGGCGACCCAGGACGAACGGCCGCTCGACGCGGTCGCGCTCAACGCGGGAGTCGGTCGCGGCGGCAACTTCGCCGAGACCGACCTCGACGACGAACTCGATCTGATCGCGCTCAATGTGCGCTCGACCGTGCACCTGGCCAAGTTGACACTGGGCGATATGGTGCGGCGCGACACCGGTGGACTGCTGTTCACCTCCTCGGTCGCGGCGATGATGCCCGGCGCCGGGCAGGCGGTGTACCACGCGTCGAAATCGTTCATCCAGTCCTTCGCCGAGGCGTTGCGGGAAGAAGTGCGCGATACCGGAGTGACCGTGACCGCGCTGATGCCGGGACCGACCGATACGGATTTCTTCCGCCGCGCCGGTCTCCTCGATACCCCGATGGGTCGCGGCCCCAAGGAGGATCCGGCACGCGTGGCGCGACAAGGTGTGGACGCGCTGCTGCAGGACAAGCAGAAGGTCGTCGGCGGATCGCTGGGGACCCGTGCGCTGGCCACTGTCGCGCATGTACTGCCCGATTCGGTCAAGGTCACCGCGAGCCGGGTGATGAATGCCGCACTCCCCCACCGTTCCTGACCTGCTCGCCCGGATGGCCCGGGGGAGAGCGGCCCACGACACAGCAGCCAGCTTTCCCTGCCGCAGTAGACCCGCACACGGTCCCCATTGTGGCCGGCACCTTGTGCGGCTGTTCCCGGGGCGATGAGATGACGGGATCGCCGGGCAGACCCAGTGCCCTGCCGCCGAGTGGACCCGGCAGGATGAGTACAGCCCACGCCACGCCGGGTGTTCACCGACCGGAGACGCCCTGCTCCACCGCGACCGACGCACCGAGCCCGACGATCAGTGCCCCGCCCGCACCACCGACGGCCTCCAGCCGTTTCGGCGACCGCGCGAACCAGCTACGCGCCGCGGAGGCGAGCAAGGCCCAGGTGCTGTCACATATGAGGGCGATCACCAGGAAGATCGAGCCCAGCACCAGCAGCTGCAGCGGTAGCGATCCCGCGGCCTGATCGGCGAAATGGGGTAGCACCGCGGCGAAGAATACGATCGCCTTCGGGTTGGTGACACCGACGACCACGCTCTGCCGGAACACCCGGCGCCCGCTCACCGGTGCTACGGGCGCACCCAGCACCTCACGCAGCGCCTTCCGCTCCCGGATGGCCTGGACCCCGAGATGGATCAGGTACAGCGCACCCGCCACCTTGACGATCGCCATGGCGGTGGCCGAGGCCGCCAGCACCGCGCCCAATCCCACCGCGACGAACAGCAGGGCGATCTGTACACCCAGCGAGTGGCCCAACACCGAGATCAGTGCCGCGCGGCGCCCGAGGGTGAGTGCGCGCCCGATGGTGAACAGCACGCCGGGCCCGGGAACCACGACGATGAGGGTGGCGGCGGCGACGAAGGCGAGCAGATTGGCGACGGGAACCATCAGCGAATTCTATGTCCGGACAGCGGGTGCCGTGCCCCGGAATCGGCGGGCCGGTGTGCGATGACACCGGCAGCTATATTCCGGTCACCTGCCGGAAGGGTGCTCCGGCAGTAGCGGCCCGAGTGGGCCGAGGTCGATATTGAGGTCTTCGGGGGTCAGGCCGAAATGCTCGCGCAGCTCGTCCATTCGCTGCTCGAGGAGCATCAGCGTGGTGCCGATGCGCTCGACCTGGTCCTCGCTCAGATCGCCGGCGTCGACGCGCCGCAGGGCCTGCCGCTCCATCAGCTGACGCAGCAGTTCCACCAGGGTGAGGACGAGGGTGACCAGGCCACGCTCCACCGATTCGGGATCGGTGTCGATACGCGGTGAGATACCGTCGAATTCGGTCATGCCCGGGGCTCCTGCGTGGGCCCGTACAACGTGCTGACCGAAGAGATCAGCGCCCGCAACGAGATCTGCACCAGGTCGACATCGGCGATGGCGAGCTTGATATCGCCGGTGACGACGACACCACCCGCCAGCACCCGGTCCAGCAGGTCGACCAGGGCGATCCGGCGCTCGCTGTCGACGCTGTTCACCGCGGCTCGCGTTCCACACCCGCGAACGAATACGGAGGCCACGGGCCGGTGAGCTCGAGTCGGATACCCGGGAATTCGGCAGCGAGCGCGTCGACGGCCGCGGCGAAATCCCCGGCACGTTCGTCGTCGACCAGGTAGGTCCCGTTGAGCACCATCCAATCACTGCGACCACTCAGCGCGGGATCGGTGGTCGGCTGACGGCGACCGGCCGCGGCGCGACGGCTCAACCGGGTATGGATGAGCTCCGCACGCTGCGCCGCATCGTGTTCCACGGTCTCCTGCGCGGACAGCTGAGCGCGGCGGCGGGCGAGATAGGCCGCGCCCGCACCTTTCCCGGTGTCTTCGGCGCGGGCCTCGGCGACTGCCGCGGTGAGTGCGGCACGATCCCCGTAGACCTTCACGCCCCACTCCGTGCGACCGCTGACCAGAACCAGCGCCGCCTCCAGATCCGCCTGCCGGTCGCGCAGCAGTTCCCGCACGCGCTCGTCGTCGAGAAAAACGGTCGCCAGCCGCAACGGGGCCGACGGGGCCCGGCGTACCGCCGCGGACACCACCACATCGTGCGCCCGGGCGGTGGCGGCCAGCCAGTCCAGATCCTCCAGGTTCCGGCTCAGCGGCTGCTCCCCGAACACGTCGAGCGGGACCGAACCCACGAGTGCGGCGAGCGGCTCGCAGACCACGACCCGGACCGGTTCGCCGGCCACTCCGGTGAGCCCGTCGAATCCCGCAGCAGCGTCCGCGGCCGCCGTCACCGCATACAGCCAGACACCGGTCCCGCCCGTCACGGCCGATCGCTCTCCCGCGATGCGCGCCGTTCTTCGACGGCTTCGCGGCGTTCTTCGACGGCTTCGCGGCGCCCGCGTCCGGCTTCGAGTTGGGCTATCCGGTCCCGTAATTCCCGGTTCTCCAGCTCGAGGTCACGGTCCTGCCGCTCGAGTGTCCGGGCCTTGCTGTTGAGCCACGGGTCGGTTTCCCACCAGTCGATACCCACGGCCTTGGCGGTTTCCAGGGATGCGACGACCAGGCGCAGTTTGATGGTGAGCAATTCGATGTCGAGCAGGTTCACCTGGATATCGCCCGCGATGACCAGGCCTTTGTCGAGGACCCGTTCGAGAATGTCGGCGAGGTTGGTCGATTGATGCCCGCCGCCGTAGGGCTGCGGCTCGTAGGACCCACCCCCTCCGACCACCGTCATCGCCGGCCTCTTCCGCCGATCTCGGTGCTACCGCGCGCATAGCGGGCGGTTCTGCGGTAGGCCAGCAGATTCCCGTCGAAATCGATCTCCACTTCGTAGAGCGCGAGCATATCGGCCGACGAGGGGATGCGGTGGTCCTCGAGCACCTCGATCTCCACCAGCCGGCCGTCTTCGAGCGGCTCCATCGAGGTCACCCCCTCCACGGATTTCGACGTCAGCTCCCTCAGATGTTCGATCGCCGCCGCCGCGGCCTCCCTGGCGGTGAGAGGCTGGTCCGGATCCGGATCGATATCCGCGGCATTCTCGGTGGTCGACCTGCGGCTCATGGTGACGGTCTCCCTTCACCGGGTGGCAGGGCCCCTCCGGCCGGACGCCTGATCCGGGAGAGAACCTCCCGCAACGCCCGGTCGCGCTCGTCCTCGGAGATCTCGCCGGCCGCGGCCGCTTCCTCGATCTCCTCGATATCGCGCCGGACGGCGGCCGGACTGCGCCACTGTTGATCGACCTGCTCCTGGATCACTTCACCCAGCCAGATCACCCCGCGGACCGGAGCCAGCGGCAACAGGACGATCGACGACAGCAGCCCCATGTCCTCACCCCGGAGCTTCGCCGGCGGTCACGAAATCGTAGGGTGCCATCGGGCCCAGCAGGTTCAGCCGGACGCGTCCGTCCCATTCCTCGCCGAGTTCGGTCAGCGCTTGCAGCAGCTCGTCCTCCCGGGACAGGTCGAGCAGCACGGCGAGGTGCACCGCATCCTCTTCGTGTGTGGGCTGCCGCTCTCGCACGGTCGGATCGAGATCGCTCAGGGCGGCCGCCACCCGGCGGGTGTCCGCAGTGCGTTTGGCCTCGATCTCCCGGTTCACGATCTCGCCCAGCCTGATTCGCTCGTTCCGAGTGGCGTCTTCGGGTTTGTCGCGGATCTCCGCGCGCAATTGTGCGGCGTCGGCGTTCTCTTCCAAGATCTCCTGCAGCACCGTGTTCTCGGTGTAACGTCCCCGGATCACATACTGGGCGCGGCCTTCCAGATCGTTCAGCGCGCTCCGGAACTGGTCGTGGTTGGGGGCGAGTAGCTCCTTTTCCACCGCTTCGGTATCGGTCACGACACCGCCGAACTGCAGCGGCAGTACCGGGGCGACAGCGGCCGTCCCGTCCAGCAGGCGCGCGTGCGCGGTGAGATCGTCGGGCATGCCCAGCGGGCGGTCGAGCGTGACCTCGCTGACCAGGGCGGCGATATCGCCGTGTCGTACGACGGCGACCTCGGCGGGTGGGTCACCGATACCCTGGGCGTGCGGTTCCGGCTCCACATCGGCGGTCACGATGCCGTAGACGTACACCCCCGTCCGCTGGTCGCGATCACTTTCGGTTGTGGTGCTCGCGGTGGACATCATCGCTCCCCTCGTTTGGAGGCCCGGGAGGTCTGGCGCTGGTCCTGCACGTCCCCGAGGAAGTCCTGCACCTTCTTCCCCGCCGCTTCGATGGCGCCTTTGGTCTTGTGCTCGGCCGCGCCCTCGGTGACATCGCCCACGAGGTCGGTGAGTCCCTTCGGCTCGTTACTGGAAATCTCCAGACGGTTGACGGCCTCGGCGAAACGCAGATACGTGTCGACGCTCGCGACCACCACGCGGGCGTCGATGGTCACCAGCTCGATGCCGACCAGGGAGACCCGGACGAACGCGTCGACGACCAGTCCTTTGTCGAGGATGGTGTCGACGACCTCGGCCAAGCCGGATGAATTGGGACGGGCCACTGCGCCGCTACCGCCGCCACCCGCGGGCTCTATGGTCATGTCCTCGCTCCTCGCTGTGCCCGGGAACGGCGTGGTGCGGCGGCACGGCGGTCGGTACGCGCGCGACGGGATGGCCGGGCCTCGCGGGCCTCGTCTTGCCTGCCGTCCTCGGCCTCCTCGTCGTCGGGGCCGCCCTCCTCGTCTCCGCGCTCGTCGTCCTCGTATTCGTCCGCTTCTTCTTCGTCTTCCTCTTCGTCCTCGTCGGTTGGTTCCTCATCCGCGGCGCCTTCGTCCTCCGCGCCCTCGCCTTCTCCCCCCGTGTCCTCGCCCTCGTCCTCCTCCTGCTCCCGACGTCGCGCGCTCTCGTCGTCCTCGACGACCTCGCCGTCACGGATCTCCCCGTGCCAGCCCACGATGTCGTCGGGACGCAGCACCGCCTCGGTCATGACGTAACGTTCGAAATGCTTGAGTTCCAGGCGGCATCGGCGCCCGGCCGCGCGCCAGATATTGGCAGTCTTCTCGAACAAGCCCTGCGGGTGATATTCCAGAACCACCAGAACCCGGGTGAAGTGCGGGCCCAGTTCATGGAAGGTGACCGCGCCGTCGATATAGCCCTTGGCCCCTTTGGATCGCCAGATGATCCGCTCGAACGGCACCTGTTCGAGGATCGTGGATTCCCAGATCCGCCGCGACCAGAACACGCGCCCGGTCCAGGAGAGTTTTTCGTCGGCGACCTGTT
Source organism: Nocardia sienata NBRC 100364 (assembly GCF_001613205.1). Taxonomy (GTDB): domain Bacteria; phylum Actinomycetota; class Actinomycetes; order Mycobacteriales; family Mycobacteriaceae; genus Nocardia; species Nocardia sienata. The sequence continues at coordinate 501,307 of NZ_BDBX01000004.1, forward strand.
CGACCTGTTCCACCTTCTTCATGAACCTGGGGAATTCCGCGAACTGGGTCCACTGGTCGTAGACGAGCTCGACCTCGGCGCCGATATCGATGTGCTCGACGATATTGGCCAGTTTGAGTTTCTTCCCTTTGCCGCCCTTGCCGCCACCGCCGGTGAGCGCATCCTTGGCAGAGGACACCGTGTCCTTGACCGACTGCCCGAGTTTGCTCACTCCCGCGCTCATGGCGGCTCGCATGGGGGACTTGCCTTCGGCGAGCTTCTCTACTCCCGTCAGCGCCGCGAGCAGGTTGCCACCCTGACCTTCGGCATATTCGTTCAACCGGCCGGCCGCACCCGATACGCCCCCGGACAGACCGGACACGGCACGTTGGGCGAGGGTTCCGGCCAGATTTTGCACCGATTGCCGGAGCAGATCGCCGGCACTCCCCTGCTCCGCGGTTTTCCGGGCTGTCGAACCGGCCGATTTCGCGGCTCCGGTCGCACGGCCGGCGGTATCGGTGGCCGCTTTGCCGACGCCCGAGACGGTGTCACGCAATACTTTTGCCATATCCGGTCACCGCCTCGTCCGCCGCACGGGTGCCTTCTCGGTATCGGCTCCGGCGCGCCGTCGACGCGGCGTGGTCGTTCCGCTCTCCTCGGAGCCGGACGACCGGGCCGACATACGGGTACCGGACCGGGAGGACTTGGTCGCGGTCGTACGGCGGGCACGCGGCCGCGGCGCGGGTTCTTGGGCTTCTTCTTCGTCCGGGGACTCGTCGAGCTCTTCGTCGGCCGCCTCGTCCGGCTCGGGCTCGGGCTTCTCCTCCGATGCGGTGGCCCGCCGGCCGCCGCCGTCCTCGTCCTCGGTCGGCGCGGGAGGTTGCAGCCGCTCGTTCAGCGCGTCTAGGCGGTTACTCGCCGCGGTCACCGCCGCCGAGCGGACCGCCCCCAGCAGCTCGCCCCGCACGGTGTCGGTGATCTTGGTCAGCTCCGCGGAGCCGCCCAGTGTCGATGTGCCGCGTTCGAGTAGTTCACCTGCCAGCCCCGTGGATCGTTTGGACATCGCCGCGCCCGCGAGTCCCATCGCCCAGCGCATTTTGCGGGTACGACCCAGGAAATATCCGATTCCCACCCCTAACGCAATTCTTGCTCCGCCCTTCATGCTCACTCCTCGCCGCCTCGAGTACCGCTACACCTCACGACGGGAGCGGCCGAAGCCAGAGACCCCGGAAATGTGACAGACCACGTTACGGTGGACGATCTCCAGCGTATTACTGGTTACCCGCATGGTCGATAGGCGTACAGGGCAAGAAACGAACACGACAGCGAACCGGCGAGACCCAGTAGCGACCCTTTCGCCGGTTCGCGCTCGGGCGGTCCCGCACGGCCGGCCTCGATCGGCACTACCGCCCGGCACACGCACAACTCGCATTCGCGCAGCGTGTGGAGTCGCGGTCCCGCCCGCGAGCCCTCGGTGAGAGTTCCGCCGAATAACGACGCCGAGCGGCGGAGCGCCGGCGGTTCAATTACGGAGCAAGGTGATCGGCAGGCCGTCCTTGGGGAACGGCAGCGAGTGATAGTCCATCGGTGGCACGTAGCGGGGATCGACGGTCCAGTGGTACTCGCGCAGCAACTTGTGCATGATCGCCTTCACCTCCAGACCCCCGAAGTACATTCCGATGCATTTGTGTACACCGCCGCCGAACGGTTCCCACGCGAAGCGGTGCGATTTGTCCTCGCGGCGTTCGGGACCGAATCGGTCGGGGTCGAAGGACAGCGGATCGGTCCAGTAGTCGTCCATGAGATGGGTGAACTGGATACCCACGATGACATCGGTGCCGGCGGGGATACGAACGCCCTCGACCACGGTGTCCTTCACCGCGTACCGGACCAGCACCGGGACCGGAGCCCGCAGGCGTAGCGCCTCCCGCATCACCAGATCGATCGACACCAGCTTGTCCAGCTCGGCCATCGAGGGCGTCGGCCCGAGGGTGAGCGCCTCGGCCCGGCAGCGCTCCTGCCAGTCCGGATGCTGCCCGAGGTACTGCAGGATGGTGGAGGTGGTGATGGTGGAGGTGTCGTGGGCCGCCATCATCAGGAAGATCATATGGTTGACCACGTCGTCGTCACCGAACCGCTCGCCGTCCTCGTCCTCGACGTGGCAGAGCACCGAGAAGATGTCGTCGGTCCGCTCGGCGCGTTTGGCGGGCAGGTAATGACGGAGGAAGTCCTCGAGCACCTTGCGGCCGCGATAGGCCCGGCCCCACCGCGTGAACGGCGCGTTGATGCGGACGATCCCGGCGGCGGCCTGCACACAGGCGATGAACGCTTTGTTGATTCGGTCCATCTCGGCCTGTCCGGTGTCCTGCACGCCGCCCATGAACAGATCCGCGGCGATATCGAGGGTGAGCTGCTTGAGTTTCCAGTACGACGGGAACTCGGTGCCTTCTTCCCAGGCCGCCACACCCTGTTCGATGGCCGGGTGCAGACGCTGGGTGTAGGCCTCGAGGCGTGTTCTCGTGAACGCCTCCTGCATGATTCGCCGGTGCGCCAGGTGCTCCTCGAAATCGATGAGCATGAGACCGCGGTGGAAGAACGGGCCGACGAGTTCGGACCAGGCCGGCTCGTTGGCGAACGCCTTGTCCTTGTTCTGTAGTGCCGCCCCGCAGGCATCGGGCCCGAGCAGCATCACCGCGTTCTTACCGAGCGCGCGGAACGGCGCCACCGGGCCGTAGCGCTCCCAGCGGCCGCGGCACAGCGCGACCGGATCCTTGGCGTACTCCAGCACCTGCCCGAGCAGGGGTAATCCGCGGTCGTCGCGGTGCTGGACCGGGATCGGGCGCGTGGCCGCCGGCCCCGTCGTAACGGCTTCCTCGCGTGGCTCCAGGGCCTCGGCCTTCATCTGCTCACCTCATGCTGGTGTGGCGGTGGTCACGTCCAGACTGATTCAGGAAGGGCATCCTGTCAACCTTGGTTCGGCGATTGCTGTGGCATGCTGAGGATGTGGCCGTGCAATCGGGGATCTACCGGGGCGTCAGCGCGGCCGATCGCGCCGCCGAACGCCGCGCCCGGCTACTCGAGGCGGGCCTGACCGTCTGGGCGGATCCGGACACGCGGACCACGATGACCGCCGTCTGCGCCGCGGCGGGATTGAGCGAGCGCTATTTCTACGAAAGCTTTTCCGGGCTGGGCGCCTTGCTCGAGGCCGTGATGGACGGGATCGCGGCAGAGATCGAGGAGACCAGCCGACGGGCCGCCGAACACGCCGGCCCGGACCCGGCCGCGCGGGCCCGGGCCTCGATCCGCGCATTCGTCCAACAGCTGATCGATGATCCACGCAAGGGCCGGGTCGCCATCGTCGAGTCGGTCGCGATACCGGAATTACGCCGGCGCCGAACCGAACTCCTGCGCCACCTCGCCCACCAGTCGGCGCTGGAGGCGCGGGAATTCTTCGGCCCCCGCGACCGCAGCGAGAACGCCGACGAAACAGCCGGCCTGCTCTTCGTCGGCGGTATGGCCGAACTCGTCACCGCCTGGCTCGACGGCACTCTGCGGGCGTCCGCGGACGAGGTGATCGACGCGGCGTCGCGCGCCCTGGTCGGCCTCTATCGCTGACCCTGCCGCCGGAACACGCGTTACATATCGGCCACCCACCGACACCACGGTGTATCAGGCTGCGGCGGCCCGCTGGTCGGACGCGCCCGCGGAGCGCGAGTTCCGGTAGGGCAGGACGAACTGATACAGCCCGGAGAAGAAGAGCAGGGCGAGCGGGATCAGTGGGAGATAGGACACCCAGACGACGGGCTCCGGAATCGAGAGTGCAACAAAGGTGGCCGGCACGGCCACCGTGAACGCGACGGCCGCCCAGCGATGCAACTGCCGGACCCGGCTTCCGGACGGACGATCGAGCGACTGCGCGGCGGACCGCGGCGTGATACCCACCGGTTCCCCGTCACGCCGGAGCGCGACGAGGGACCTGGCGTACAGGTAGGCACCGGAAAAGAAAAGGAGAGCGAGCGGCGGAAGCGACAGATAGGACACCCACTCCGGTCCTTGAAGCGCCGGCACCACGACGGTGATCACCAGGGCCACCGTGAAAATCATCGCCAGCACCCGGTGCGCCCGCCGAAGCCACCCGTTCCAGTTCATCGCGTCCTCCTCACAAGCTTCGCAGTTCCCGGCGATCTGCCGCGCGAATGTCGATGCGGACGACGTTATTGCGGAGCCTTCGACCAGCGCTTCTCGATTCCTGATCACTTCCCGGTACTCGGCGAGCCGCTCGAACGGGTATCGGAGCCGCATGGCCGGCCGAGCCGACCGGCCCGCGTCGCGGGCCGCGGCGGCCGGATTCGCGGCGCGGGCCGTGTGCTTGGCTGTCGGATATGAGGTGGAATCCGGTTCGAGTGGGTATCGGGGCGCTGGCCTGGGCAGCCACCCTCGCCGGAGCCGCCGGGGTGGGTCTGCACTTCAGCCGCTCGAGTTCCCGCCTGCTCGTGCTCGCGGCTTCGGGGGCGCCGTATCTGATGGGTTGCGCACTCATCGGGGCAGCGGTGTTCGCCGCCGGGCGGCGCTGGGGCGGTGTGGGGTTGACCGGGGTGATCGCCGCCGCCGGAATCTGGACGCAGGCCCCTCTCTACACCGGCGTTCGGGGCGACGACCATGGCTACACGGTCAAAGTGATGCAGGCCAATCTTCTCTTCGACGGGGCAGATCCGCGCGCGCTGGTCGACGAGGTGCGTGCCCGGAAGGTCGAGATACTCACCGTCGACGAACTGACCCCGGCCGCGGTCGCGGCACTCGCCCGGGCCGGACTCGACGAGGCACTGCCCCACCGACATCTCTCCCCCGGACGGACCGCTGCCGGAACCGGGATCTGGAGCAGTCACCCGCTCTCCGACACCGTCGAGTACGACAGGTTCGTGCTGAACCAGCTCTCGGCGACCGCGGCGCTCCCGGAGGTCGGGCCGGTGGCGGTGTACGCGTTCCACCCGGTACCGCCTGTGTACGGGACATCGGTGTGGGCGGACGAGCTGTCACGGCTGCGCGCGATCCTGGAACGCGCGCCCGCGGACCGGCCGGTGATCGTCGGCGGTGATTTCAACGCGACCTACGACCATGCGCAGTACCGCGCGCTGTCATCCGGTCGGTTCGCCGACGCCGCCGTACAGGCGGGGGCCGGACACCTGGTCACCTACCCGACCGATAAGGGGTGGCCCCCGCTGGTGGGCATCGACCATATCCTGATCGCGGGCGGTCGTGCGGTGGAAGTCGAGACAGTGGGCCTGCCCGGCACGGATCACCGGGCCCTCGTGGCCCGGATCCAGCTGTCCGGGGGCAATACGCCGAGCACCGGCCGCGGCTCCGGCGGCGACCGATGACAACCGGCGCCGGACCGCGTCACCCGCGAAGGGTTTGCGCGCGGCCGAACCCGGACTTCCGGGTCGGCCGGCGCGCACCGGCGCCGAGTTCGCCTCTCGGAGATTCGAATCGCGCGAGCGCGGTCGCGGCGCGGCGCCGGTGTCTCGCCCGCCGATATCCGTCCGGACCGCTGCTAGCATCCGCTGTGCCGTCGTCGCCGATACGCGCCGGTCGCGCCGCGACGGGATAGCCCTGACGACCGGCCGCGAAGGTGGAGACTTTTCGATGACTACTCGTGCCGAGGTGTTCACTACCGCCGCCGAATTGGCGGAAACGATCGCCTCCGGGAAACCGGTGACGCTGCTGGACGTGCGGTGGCGGCTGGACCGCCCCGATGGGCGCGCCGACTATCGGGCCGGGCACCTGCCCGGCGCCGTCTACGCCGATCTGGACAGCGAACTGTCCGATCACTCGGTGACCGGCCGCGGGCGCCACCCACTACCCGACGGTGCGGCACTGCAACGGAGACTGCGTGCCTGGGGCGTCCGCGACGGCGTCCCGGTCGTGGTCTACGACGACTGGAATCGCGCCGGTTCGGCCCGCGCCTGGTGGGTGCTCACCGCCGCCGGACTGCCCGATGTCCGTATCCTCGACGGCGGTCTGACGGCATGGCGAGAGTTCGGCGGGGTCCTCGACAGCGGCCAGGTGTTCCCGGCGCCCGGCGACGCCACCGTGACCCGGCCGGACCTCTACACCGGTGCGCGCGATGTCGTGACGGCGGAGGAATTGGCCGATCTCGCCGCACAGGGATCACTCGTCGATGTCCGGGCTCCGGAGCGATACCGGGGCGAGAACGAACCGGTCGATCCCGTGGCCGGCCATATCCCGGGGGCACGCAATGTTCCCGCGACGGCACTGCTCGACGAATCCGGACGCTTTCTCCCGGACCAGGAGATCCTCGCCCGGTATCCGGCCGGCGACCCGGCTCGGCCGCTCGCCGTCTACTGCGGTTCGGGCGTGACGGCCGCGATCGCCGTCGCCGCGCTCACCGCGGCCGGGCGGGAGGCGAGCCTGTTCCCCGGTTCTTGGTCGCAGTGGAGCGCGGATCCGTCCAATCCCGTAGAGATCGGCGACCCGTCGGCGCCGGGGATCTGAGACCGCGGATCCTGCCGCACATTCACGACTCCCGCACGCCCCGGCCCCCGGCGACACCGAGCACCGTGGTGGTGAGCTCGGTGCCACGGCGAAGGCGTAGCGCGCCCGGCCGCCCTGCCGGCAGCGCGGATACCGTCGGCGCGGGCAACTGAGCACCAGTCGCCCGTCCGTGTCCGTTCATCGAACCGGCAACACGGGCGGGCGACGTGCCACGAAAGTCGTCGGTGCGCGTTGCTAGGGTGACGCCATGGCCGAAACGCCACTGACCAGGTTGCGCGGACTGTGCACTGCGCTCCCCGAGACCTCCGAGCGGATCAGTCACGGCGAACCCACCTGGTTCATCCGGGGGAGGAAAACCTTCGTGACCTACGCCGACCACCATCACAGCGATCGGCTGGGTTTCTGGTGCGCCGCGCCGCCCGGCGCCCAAGAAGCCATGGTGAGCGCCGAACCCGAACGATTCTTCCGGCCGCCCTATGTAGGTCATCGCGGCTGGCTCGGGGTCTATTTGGATGTATCGGTCGATTGGGCGGAGATCGGCGAGATCGTGGTCGACGCCTACCGCACCGTCGCCCCGAAGACACTGGTGTCCCGGCTGGACGAAAGCGGGCCCGGGTAGCGACCGCGGCGCCGGCTGGTGTGGAGTTATGGGCCGTCCGCACATTTTGATCGGTGGTCGCTGCGGTCCCGCTGCCGATCCGGCTTCGCTCCCTCGTGAAGTCCCCAGGCGCACAGAAGGATCGACTACGCGTGAATTCCCACCCGGGCCGGGCCGTGCCGCCTCGCCGATCCGTAGCACATGACGGACTGCGTGTGGGCTCCCGTCCCCGGTCGGCGACGGGAGCCCGCGAGTTGACCGGGCCGCAGCGGCATGGTTTCGAACGAACGGTGCGGACCGGCCCGGGTGGCCGGTCACGAGACGCCCGAAGGGTAGCGGTTCTGGCCGCGCAGTGGGAGCAAACGCGCGGGCTTCGGGTCGGGCCGGACCATCGAGATCAGCGTCATCCCGGATGAGGCTCGGGGCCTGACCCGCGCGGTGCGGTGACGACGACGCCCCGCGCGCGGCCCATGTCAGTACGAACGCCAGTTGCCCGCCGCCGGCACGTCGCCGAATGCCGGAACGTGGTCGGCGACCCAATCGGCGTAGGTGCGCGCCGGCCGGCCGAGGCTTTCGGCGAGATCACCTGTCAGCACGGCGTTCCCGCCGGCCCGGGCGAATGCCTGACCGGCCAGTGCCCCGTCCGCGAATTCCGCGGTGGCCCCGGCGGCGAGCGTATGTTCCCGGGCGGTGCTCTCGGCGATATGGGTCACCTCGACCGGGTGTCCGAGCGCGGCGGCGAGTGCGGCGGCCTGTCACGCATCGTCGCGAGGACGAGTTCCAGCGACTGCCCGAGCTCGGTCAGTCCGTACGCACGCCTGATCGCCGCCGCGGTCGCCGATTCCCGGCTGCGCGTACCGACTCTCGCGCTGGGCGCCGACAGCGTCGGTAGCGCACTGTACCGGCAATCGAGTACGGTCAGCGACGATCTCGTCGGCCGGCTGATCCCGGCGTGCGGCCACATCATCCCGCTCGACCGCCCCGACGCACTGCTCGCCGAGGTCGTTCCCCCTTCCTACGCTGATCGCGGCGGGTTCATCCGCCACTCGATTGCCGATCCCCGATCTCCGGTCGAACCACCCCCGGCGGCGTAGCGGTCGCGATGTCCTAGTGTCGGATCCATGGAGGTGGATCGCGCCGAATCGGCGCGAACAACGGCACTGCTGGATGCCGAGGCCAAGGCCGCGGCCCTGTTCGACGAAGTGGTGGCCCGCGGTCTCATCGCTCCCGGCGGCACCGAGTCCGCAGTCGGCGAGGCCGTAGGCGATCTCGCGTACGAAATGTTCGGCATCCGCCGCTTCTGGCACAAACGTATCGTCCGCGCCGGCGTGAACACCCTCGAGCCCTACGCGGCGAACCCGCCGGACCGGGTCATCGGCGCGGACGATATCTGCTTCCTCGACTTCGGGCCGATCTTCGCCGAATGGGAAGCCGATTTCGGCCGCACCTACGTACTCGGCGACGACCCGGCCAAACTCGCGGTACGCGATGCCCTCGAACCACTGTGGGAACGGGTCCGCCACCACTTCGCCACCCATCCAGCAATCACCGGCGCGCAACTGTACGACTGGACCGTCGCGCGGGCCGCCGAGCAGGGCTGGGCCTTCACCGCCCCCATTGCGGGCCACTTGATCGGGGAGTTCCCGCACAAGCAGATCTCCGGCACCGAGGTCACGTCCTATATCGCGCCCGGATCCGATATTCCCATGCGTCGCACCGACCCCACCGGCCGCACCTGCCATTGGATCCTGGAGATCCATCTCGTCGACCGCGAACGGGGTTTCGGCGGATTCTTCGAGCAGCTTCTGGATCTGCGGCCACCCGCGTAGCTCTCCACCCGGACGCGGTTCACAGGACCGGAATATCGGGCGGCAGTTGCAGCGCCACCATGATCAGGGAGTGGATGCGGGCGCTGATCACCGCCAGCAGGCCGTGGATCTCGGCCGGAGCGGTCTCGGCGGCGGCGTGCAGGAGTTTCAGGTCCTGGTCGATACGGTCCAGCACATGCCCGATATCGCCGGGGTCGGCGGTGAGCGCGGTGGCGATCTCCTCCAGGGGCAACCCCTGCGCCTCGAGCCGGCGGATGAGGTGGACCCGGGCGATATCGGCGGCGTTGTAGAGCCGGTAGTTACCGGTCGTGCGTTCGGCCGGTGCCAGCAGCCCCAGGCCGGTGTAGTAGTCGATGGTGCGGGCGCTGACCTCGGCGCGGGCAGCGAACTCACCGATCCTGAGCAGCGACTCGGGCACGGGCACCTCCTTCTGCCACCGTCAACCATACAGTGGTGCGTGCTAGTGTCGGATATATGTCCGCACGAGGGACTCGGCAAACGCGCAGCGTCACCGGCACCGAACGGCCGGTGGGCAGGACACCCCGCGCGTGCTGAGCCGCGACCGGTATCCGCGCCGGGCGACCTCCGCGCAGGTATCCGGACGGCCGGTCACGCGAACACCGGGCAACGAAGAACGCCCTCTCGCGGCCGCCCCGACGACCGCGGTGTCGGACAGCCGATGACATCCCGAGAATCAGGAGAAGCCGAAATGAGTGTCAGTCTCGCCAAGGGCGGAAATGTCTCGCTGTCGAAGCAGGCGCCGAACCTGACCGCGGTGGCGGTCGGTCTGGGCTGGGATGTGCGGTCGACCACGGGCGCCGATTTCGATCTGGATGCCAGCGCCATCGCGACGGGCCCGGAGCAGAAAGTAGTGTCCGACCAGCACTTCGTGTTCTACAACAACCTGCGTTCCCCCGAAGGCAGTATCGAGCACACCGGTGACAACCTCACCGGTGCGGGCGAAGGCGACGACGAGGTGATCAATGTCGATCTCGCGGCCACCCCGCCGACGATCACCAATATCTTCTTCCCTGTGTCCATCCACGACGCCGATGCCCGGCAGCAATCGTTCGGCCAGGTGCGCAACGCGTTCATCCGGGTGGTGGACCGGGCCAACGGGACGGAACTGGCGCGCTACGACCTGTCCGAGGACGCTTCCACCGAAACAGCGATGGTGTTCGGCGAGTTGTACCGCCACGGTGCCGAGTGGAAGTTCCGCGCCATCGGGCAGGGTTACGCCTCCGGACTCGCCGGGATCGCCCGCGACTACGGCGTCAACGTCTGACATCCGGCGCCACCGATTCCACGGTTCACCCATTCCCTGAACGAAGAGAGTTCATGAGACGCGCATCGCGCAAGAATCGGCGCCCCGGCGCGCGCCGGGGCGAGGAGCCTCCCCGACACCGGACCGGGACGCGACAATGCTGACCGCACTGAACATCGCCCTCGGTATCCTCGTCGTCTTGCTCATCACGGCGGCGACAGGTTATTTCGTCGCCCAGGAATTCGCGTTCATGGCCGTGGACCGGTCGCGGTTGAGAGCCGGTGCCGCGGCCGGCGACCGGGCCGCCGGCCGGGCGCTGCGGGTCACCCGGCGCACGTCGTTCATGCTTTCGGGCGCCCAACTCGGGATCACGGTGACGGGGCTGCTGGTCGGCTATGTCGCCGAACCGCTCATCGGCCGGGGGCTCGGGGATCTGCTGGGCGGTGCCGGGGTGCCGGTCGCCGTGGGGGTCGGCATCGGGGCAGTGCTGGCCATCGCGTTCTCCACCGTGGTGCAGATGCTGTTCGGGGAACTGGTACCGAAGAACCTCGCCATCGCCCGGCCCGAGCCCGTCGCCCGCCGGCTCGCGGCCTCGACGACGCTGTACCTGAAAGTGTTCGGATGGCTGATCCGGTTGTTCGACCAGTCCTCGAACCTGCTGCTGCGCGCTCTGCGTATCGAACCGGTGCACGATGTAGAGCATTCGGCCACCCCCCGCGACCTCGAGCACATCGTCGCGGCATCCCGTGATTCCGGGGAACTTCCCGCCGAATTGTCCACGCTGCTCGACCGTATCCTCGACTTCCCGACCAGCACCGCCGAACACGCCATGATCCCCCGGGCGCGGGTCGACACGGTGCACATCGATGATCCGGTGCGCGAGGTCCTCACCCGGATGCGCACGGGCCATACGCGCTACCCGGTCGTCGGTGATTCCAGCGACGACCTGCGCGGGGTGATCCATCTGCACGACCTCCTCGACGGCGCACCCGCCGGTACCGCGCAGACCTGTTTGCGCCCCGCGGTCCTGGTCCCGGCATCGCTGCCACTGCCCGAGCTGGTGGACCGGCTCGGCGTCGCCCGTGAGGAGATGGCGCTCGTCGTCGACGAATACGGTGGTTTCGCCGGGATCGTCACCGTCGAGGACATCGCCGAGGAACTCGTCGGCGAAATCGCCGACGAACACGACCCCGGCACCGCCGGCGATATCGTCGCCGAGGGCGAGGGCTGGCTGCTGCGCGGCGATATCCACCTCGACGAGGTCGAACGTCTCCTCGAATGCACTCTGCCCAGCGGCGATCACGAGACCCTCGCCGGCCTGATGATCAGGGTGTTCGGTGGACTACCCGAGGCCGGCGATCAGATCCGTGTCCCGTTGCCGGCCGAGCCGGCCGACTATCTCAGCGACCCGCCACGGCCGGCCCGCATCCTGGTCGCCGAGGTGCGCCGCGTCGACAAGCACGTGCCCGCGTCGGTGTTCGTCACTGTGCGGCCCGAATCGGAGGCCACCGCAGATGAGTAACCCCTGGATCGTCGCGGCGGTGACGGTGGGGTTGATCGCGGCGAGCGCGTTCTTCGTCGCGGTCGAGTTCGCGCTCATCGCCGCCCGGCGGCACCGGCTCGAGGACGCCGCGGCGAGCAGTACGGCCGCACGCGCGGCGCTGCGCAGTTCCGCGGAACTGTCGGTGCTGCTGGCCGGGTCGCAGCTCGGCATCACCGTGTGCACCCTGGCGCTGGGCGCGATCACCAAACCCGCGGTGCACCACTGGCTGACCCCGCTGTTCGAAGATCTCGGCGCGCCGGCCTGGGGCGCCGACATCATCGGCTTCGTCCTCGCGCTCATCGTGGTGACGTTCCTGCATCTGGTGGTCGGTGAGATGGCGCCCAAATCGTGGGCGATCGCGCATCCGGAGAAATCGGCCACTATCCTGGCCGTCCCGATGCGCGTGTTCATGTGGTTCACCCGCCCGCTGCTCACCGCGCTGAACAGCACCGCCAACCGGTGCCTGCGCGCCGTCGGCGTGACCCCGGTGGACGAAGTCGACGCCGGTCAGGATCCCGCCGCGCTGCGCCACCTCGTCGAACACTCCGCGACCGTGGGCACCCTCGACGAGCGCTACCACGGCAATCTCATCAGTGCTCTGGAACTGGAACAGCTCACGGTCGCCGATATCGTCCGGCCCGACGCCCACCTCAGCACGGTCGGTCCGGACGCCGGGCCGGAGACCATCCAGGCGATCTCGCGCGAGTCCGGACATCTGCGCCTGCTGGTTCGCGAGGGCGCCCGGATCGACGGGGTCCTGCACGTTCGCGACAGCCTGCAGGCCGAGCCGGGCACTACCGCGCGACGGCTGATCCGTCCGGTCCTGACCCTGACCACCACGACAAAGGTGTACGAGGCGCTGCGCACCATGCGGGAGACCCGCAGCCACCTGGCCGTCGTCACCGCGGCCGGCCGCGCGGACCCGATCGGCCTGATCACCATCACCGACGTCCTGCAACGCCTGCTGCCCCGGCCGGTCACGGAAACGCCGCCCCGGACCGCAACACCGCGGCGCACGGACAGCGAACCGGTGCCGCCCGCGGCCGCCGCCGACGATACGGGCGGCGAACGGCACTGCGATGGAACCCGGGATATCAACGGGCCCAATGATTCCGCGGACGACCGTTTCGAACGTCACGACCAGATATGAGATCGTGGAAGCCGCCCCCGGTTCGGGCACCGCGCCCACACCTGCGGGGGCGGTCGCTATCGAGGAGGACCACGATGACCACCGGAGCATACGACCCCCGATTCACCGCGGCCGCCGGGATCACCCCGGGAGGCCTGGGCAAACGCGCCGCGGCCCGATTCATCGACTGGATCGTCGCGGCGATCATCGGCGGAATCTTCTTCTGGTTGCTGGACAAGACCGCCCACACCCCCGGCTGGGTGTCGATCCTGCCCGGGGCCGGATTCGCCTTCCTGTACTTCCTCGGGTTCGAGGTGATCTCCGGCTCCACCCCCGGTAAGAAGTTGCTCGGCCTGCACGTCAACGGATCCGGTGGGGCGGCGAAGCCCAGCATCAAGGAATCCGCCCTGCGCAACGCCTATATGCTGCTCAACCTGGTGCCCTGTATCGGCGGTGTCCTCTGGTTCTTCGCCGCGCTCGGTATCGCCGTCACGGTCGGTACCAGCTCGACCAAACAGGGCTGGCACGACCGGGTGGCCGACGGGACCCAGGTGGTCGAGACTCCCTAGCGCCTGCCACCGCCGGGGCGGTACGCCGCGCCTCGCGGATCATCCGCAGTGCCACGCGTAGGTGCCCGAATCGCCGGTCTGGCCGGCGATTCGGGCACCGGATACCTCTCGAAAGGATGGAACAGCGCAGCGCCGCCCGATGCGACCGAGTTCATGAACGGTCGACTCGGTCTCGGTCTCGGTCGCGGCGGGGGCCTTCGTCCGGGCTCAGGGGGCCGGCGCGACGAACTCCGGCTGGTCGAGTACGCGCAGCCAACTGCCATCGGGCTGGCGCCGGACAACCTGAGCACGCGCACCGGTACCGTCCTTCGGCGGCGTCGAGGTCAATGCGAGGTCGCCGCTGATGAGCGTCGGCAGCGGCTCTTCCGGTTCGAACCGGGGTCCGCCGGCCAGCACCTTCTCCCACAGTGCGCGGATCGCCGCCCGTCCCACGGTCCGGCTGCCGGGCGGGTAGGCCAGCACGGCGTCCTCTTCGTAGAGTTCGGCGACTCCCGCCGCGTCACCGGCATTGGATCGTTCGACGAACAGGCGCGTGATGTCTTCGGGCCGCAGCGCCTTCTCGTACTCGGGCATCGATTTCCTCCTGGGGTTTTCGAATTCGACGCGTTCCAGCCTGGTCGCACCCCGGTCAGAAGTCCAACAGATGGTTCTTATGAAAGCTAGAATCCTCAGTTATGGAACTGAGGCAGCTGGAATACTTCGTCGCGGTCGCGGAAGAGCAGAACTTCACCCGGGCGGCGCAGCGGGTGCACATCAGCCAGTCCGGTGTCAGCGCCCAGATCCGCGCACTGGAGAAAGAACTCGGCGCCGAACTGTTCGACCGCTCGGCACGTACCGCCACCCTGACCGTCGCGGGTAAGGCCGCTCTCGAACACGCACGCACCGCCCTCCATGCCGCCGAAGCCGTCACCCAGGCGGTCGGTGAGGTCACCGACCTGATCAGGGGCACACTCACCGTGGGTATGGTCGTCGGCTGCACCGTGACACCGTTGTTCGAGGCACTCGCCGATTTCCACCGCACACATCCCGGTGTCGAGATCTCCTTGCTCGAGGACAACTCCGACCGGCTCGCCGAGGCCGTGCGGACCGGTGCACTGGATGTGGCTCTCATCGGTACGGCGACCGCCGAACCCGACGGACTGAAAGCATTCACCCTCATCCGGGAGCAGCTCGTCGCGGCGGTCCCCACCGGACACCCGCTGGCGGCGCGGCAGCGGATCACCCTCGCCGAGCTGTGCGCCCACCCCCTCGTGTGCATGCCCCCGGGTACCGGTGTACGCACCGTGCTCGACCGCGCCTGCGCCGGCCAGAACCTCCGCCCGGTGGTCGCGCTCCAGGCCGGCGCGGCCGACGCCATCGCCGATCTCGCCGCGCGCGGACTCGCGGTCGCCGTGCTCAGCGAATCCATGGCCGCGGCCTACCGCGACCGGCTCGTCACCCTCGCCCTGGAGGACGCCGAGACCCCCGCGTTCCTCGCGCTGATCTGGAAGGACACCGGCCGCCCCGCGGTCCGTGAACTACTCGTCCACAGCCGGCGAGCGTTCCATCGGGCCGGGCTCGGCGAGGGCCACGACAGCGCTCGGTAGCGCGTACACGCGGTGGTCACGGCCGATACGCCGAGCGCCCGACCCGGGCGGACGACCGCGTGTCGGCCCACCGCGGCGCCCGTGTCGACTCCTATCCTGGGCTCGACGGGCGTCATGGGTGGTGGTCGTGCACGTCGAGGACACGCAGTGCCAGGCGGGAGATCGGCAACCTCGGGACGAAGGGCGGAGTGCGATGCACGCGAAGTCCGCGGCGAGCTACATCGTGGTGGGTATCGACGAATCCGGCACCTCGCTGGCGGCTGCCAAATGGGCCGCGAGACTCGCCGACAAACTTGCCCTACCCCTGCGTCTGGTGCACTCGTCCCCCGCGCCGGGCCCGATGCCCGAGATCGCGCTCGACCCGGCCGAGCTGGCCGAACGACACGAGGTCTACCGCACCGAACTGCTGGCCACGGTCGAGTCCGCGCTGCGGGACTGGGCACCCGATGTCACGCTGATATCGGTCGCGGATGCCGAAGCCCCCGCCGCGGGACTGCTCCGGGCCGCCGAAGACGCCGCGTTGATCGTGCTCGGCGCCACCGGCGCCGGCATGGTGGAGCGCTGGCTGCTGGGATCGACGGCGCTCCGGGTGGTCGGCAGCGCGCGATGCCCGGTGGCCGTATGGCGCGGTGACAGCGCGCATATCGCGCCCGACGATCGCCCGATCGTGGTGGGCGCCGACGGGAGCCCATCGTCGGCCGGAGCGACCCGGCTGGCCTTCGAATGGGCACGACTGTTCTCGGTCCCGGTCACCGCGGTACGGGTGTGGTCCGACAGCACCGCGGTCGGGGACGCCGTCCCCACGGCGCTGTCACTTCTGGGACCGACGGCGATGGTGATCGACTGGGACCTGATCGCCCGCTCCGAGGCGGAGACACTGTCGACCATCATCGCGCCGTACCGAAGTGACTTCCCCGACGTGGAAGTCCAGGAGCGGTCCCGGCGCGGTTCAGCGGCGCGCGAACTGCTGCACGCGCTCGACGATGCGCAGTTGGCGATCGTGGGCAGCAAGGGCTGGGGGCGATTCCGCAGCGCGCTGCTGGGATCCACCAGCCAGAATCTGCTGCACCGCGCCGACCGTCCGATCGTCGTCTACCGCGACCCCGAAACCTGAGCGCGGGTCCGGCGCCCGTTCGCCTCACCGGTACCGAGGACGCTGTGGGTACAGCGACCGAAGAGCGCGACACCACCCCTGGCGATTTCGAGATATTCTGCGCCGGAAGAAGGTTCACCGACTCACAGGCCGGCCCGCGGGCCGCGGACCGGCAACGCATCGGTTACGCTCGAGGCGGTTCTGCCGTCGGTGATATGGGGTGTGCCGGATGGACTCGTCTGCGGTCGCGGCGGCGGCCGGCGTAGCGACAGCGCTCATCGCTCTCGTCGCCGCGGTGCTTGTCGTGTGGCAGGTGGTCGAGATGCGGAAAACCACCTACGCCAGTGCGTTCAAGGCTGTCTACGACATGCTGCAGGACGAATCGCTGCGCGAGGACCGTCGTTTCGTGATGCGCCACCTACGGTTTCGGGAGTTCGCCGCGTGGTCGGACGAGGATATCCAGCGCGCCGAAAGAGTGTGTCACAGCTACGACTGCGTGGGCATCATGTGCCGGAGCGGTTTCATACCGCCGGATGTCGTGGCCGACTCCTGGGGTGATTCGCTGCGGACGTGCTGGAATGTGCTGCGACCTCTCGTGGAGAAGTACCGTGCGGATCGCAACGCACCGGAACTGTGGGACGACTTCCAATGGCTCGCCCGGCGAGCCGTCGAGATCAGGCGCCCGATATCCGCCGGCCGCTGACGGTGCGCGGCGGCCGGCGGATACGTCCTCCGATCAGGGCACGACGACCGGTTCGGTGAGCGGCGGCGGGTCGTCGGCCCAGCGGTGACCGGTTTCGCGCGGGGTCACGCCCTGCTCCGCCCACGCCGCCAGCAGCGAGGCGACCTTGCTGTGCATGATGGTGCGGAGCCGGTCGAAGGAATTCTCCGGCGTATCGTCGACCTGGCCGAGCAGCAGCCACCACGCCCAGGCCACGGCCCCGGCGTTCGCGACGAAGTCCGGCAGCACCGGGACACCGCGGGCGGCGAGCATCGCCTCCGCTTCCGGGGTGGTGGCCGCGTTCGCGGCCTCGACGACGATCCGCGCCCGGACATCGAAGGAGTTGTCCGGCGTGATCGCATACGAGATCGCCGCCGGCACCAGGATGTCGACATCGGCGGCCAGGATCGTGGTCCGCGGCAGCTGCTCGACGCCCGCCGGCAACCGGGAGCGATCGATCTCGCCGTACCCGTTGCGCAGGGCCAGCAGCGCCGGAATGTCCAGCCCATCGGCGCAGTGCAGGGTACCGGCGGCGTCGGCCACGGTGGTGACCTTCATCCCGGCCTCGTGCAGGTAGTAGGCGGCCGCCCCGCCCATGGTGCCCACACCCTGGATCGCGACCGTGGTCTCGGCGGGCACCTGCCCCCACCAGACCGCGGCGGCGAGGCAGGCGTGCGCGACACCGTAGCCACCGATCACATCGCCCAGCAGGAATCCGCCCTCGACCGCCGCGTTCAGGCCGCGGCGCACCCGTTCCAGGGTCGCGGCGGGATCGGGGGCCCGGCGGATCGCGGCGTGGTAGCTCTGGCCCAGACCGAGTCTTTCGAAGACCTCGTCGATCAGGTGCTGCGGAACCCCCAGATCCTCGGCGGTCACCCAGTGCGCATCGATCCACGGGCGCATGGCCTCGCAGAACCGTTCCAATACTTCTACGGCGCGCGGATCCTTGGGGTCGAAATCGATCCCGCCCTTGGCTCCCCCGATGGGCAGATCGAATGTCGCGGTCTTGTTGGCCATACCGCGGGCCAGATCCTCGACCTCGCTCACCGTACAGCCGGCCCGCATTCGGGTGCCGCCGGTGGCCAGGCCACCGCGCAGGGTGTGCACCACGAGGTAACCGACCGCGCCCGTCTGAGAATCCGTCCAGTGCAAGCGCATATACGGCTCGCAGCGACGGACCGCGGGGGTGAGGGCCACTGCCGCCGGGACGGCCGGAACTGTCTGCGCGGTAATCTGCGCGGCGCCCCCCGCCGGGTCCTGCATCGTCGTCACGACGAACCACCTCCTCTTCGTGTTCGTGCCCGGATACACCATCACCCACGGAGAAGCGCCGGGTGCGTAATCCCCTGTCCGGACCACGTCGTCCCCGGCCGATGGCTCGATTCCGGTGCCACCAGCCTGCATTCGAGCCTGCGCGTTCGTCTATTTACGGTTCGTTCACGGCGGTGTTCAGCGTTGCTGCACAACGCTTAGGCTCGAAACCATGGACCTGTCGCTGGCCCGTTTGCGAATGTTGCGCGAATTGCATCGACGCGGCACGGTCACGGCGGCCGCGACCGCGCTGCACTACACCGCGTCGGCGGTGTCCCAACAGCTCGCCCAGTTGGAACGCGATGTCGGAACCCGGCTGTTCGAGCGGCGGGGGCGCCGGCTGCAACTCACCGATCTCGGGGTCCTGCTGGCCGAACACGCCGAGGAGATCCTCGCGTCGGTCGAGCGGGCCACCCAGGCGCTCGAGGACGCGGGCGAGACGATGACGGCGAAACTCACCGCCGGTGTGTGGGCGTCGGTCGCCTCCGGGCTGCTGCCCGAGGCGCTCACCGCCCTGGCGCGCACCCATCCGGGGATCTCGGTGCGGACGCGGGAACTCGTTCCGGAGGCCACCGCCGCCGCGGTGCGCGACGGGGCATTGGATCTGTCGTTCGTACTCGAATACTCCAACTACCCGATGACCTGGGACAGCGGGTTGGAGCGCGCTGTCATCGCGGTCGAGCGGATCTACGCCGCGGTCCCGTCCGGGGCCGTACCGTCGGCCAGTGTGACGCTGGCCGAACTCGCCGAGCATCCGTGGATCCTCGCCCCCGCCCGGTCCCATTTCGGGCATGCGGCCCGGCTGGCGTTCCAATCCGTCGGGCTCGAACCACGGATCGATCACGAGGTGGAGGAGCAGGCGACGGCGATGGCGATGGTGGCGGCCGGGCTGGGTGTGACGCTGGTGTCGGATCTGGGCCTGGCGTTGCGCCCGCCGGGGGTCGACATCGTCGCTCTGGGCGACGTGCTCACCCGGACCGTATCGCTGGCCTACCGCACCAATACGGCCCGGCGCGCCGCCCTGCTGCTCGTCGTCGACGCGGTCCGCGCGACCGCGGCCGAGAAAGGCCTGGCCGCGGATTCCGCACTGCCCACCTCGGCGACTACGGAACCATTCTCGTCCCCGGCGGCTACATTGCGGACGGCCGGTCGGCGGCCGGAACAGAACTGATCGGCTCGCACACACGACTCGCCTCTCGCGATCCGGTGAATCCTGTCACAGCCGCGGGGTACGCTCGCACGCGTCGGCGTAGCGGTGACACCTGGAGGTCGGCAATGGATGTTCTGCTCGGAATCGGGACGCGCAAGGGTTTGTTCCTGGCGCGCAGTACCGACGGCCGGTCGAGCTGGGAGGTGAGCCCGCCCCGGTTCGCCGTGGCGGATGTGAAAGCCCTGGCGATCGATACGCGGCGGACGACGCCGCGCGTGCTCGCCGGAGTACTCGACAGTCATTTCGGCCCGACTGTGGTGACCAGTGACGATCTCGGCCGGACGTGGAGCGAACCGGACGCCGCGCCGTTGGCCTTCCCGCCGGATACGGGAGCCGCACTGCGGGGCGTATGGCAGATCGCGCCCGCGACCGCGGCCGAGCCGGATGTGGTGTACGCGGGCGCCGAGCCGTCGGCCTTGTTCCGCTCGTCCGACGCCGGGCGGACGTTCGAACTGATCCGGGGCCTATGGGAACACCCGCACCGCCCCGAATGGATGCCGGGCGGCGGCGGGCTGGCGTTGCACACGATCATCCCGCATCCGGTGGACGCGGAGCGCATCACGGTCGCCATGTCGACCGGCGGCGTCTATCAGACCGCCGACGGCGGGAGCTCCTGGAAACCCACCAACAAAGGCGTCACAGCCGACTTCATGCCCGGTGAGCTGCCGGAATGGGGACAGTGCGTGCACAAGGTCGCCATGGACGCCGGTACCCCGAGCACGATGTATCTACAGAACCACGGCGGGGTCTTCCGCACCACCGACGACGGCACGAGCTGGCAGTCGATCGACGGTGGGTTACCGGCCTCGAATTTCGGGTTCCCGATCGTCGCGCACCCGCGTCGCCCCGGGGTGATCTATACCTTCCCGCTGGTCGCCGATATGGAGCGGTTCCGCTTCCCTCCCGACGCCGAATGCGCCGTCTACCGCAGTGCCGACGGCGGCCGAACCTGGTCGGCGCAGACCGCCGGACTCCCGCGGGAACCCTTCTGGGCGGCGGTCATGCGCGATGCCATGTGCGCCGACGACGCCGAACCGGCCGGAATCTACTTCGGCACCCGCAACGGAGAGGTCTATTGCAGTGCCGACGAGGGTGAGCACTGGCAGCTGGTGGCCGACAAACTGCCGGACGTCCTGTGCGTACGCGCCCGGGTGGTCGGATAACACCGTGGCCCAGGTGCACCTGCCTTCCGCGTTGCGGCCCTACGCCGGCGGGGACAAAGAACTCGCCATAGACGGCGCGACGCTGCGCACTGTGCTGGACGTGCTGCGCGAGCGGTCGCCCGCGCTGGAGCGCCGCCTCCGCGACGAGAGCGGCCGACTACGCCGCTACGTGAACTTCTACGTCGACGGCGACGAATGCCGGACACTGCGGGGCCTGGACACACCGCTGCGTGCCGGCACCGAGGTCTTGATCATTCCGTCGGTCGCCGGTGGGTGATCGCCGCGGCGAGGCGCTACTCGGCAGCGCTGCCACCCCCGACCAGGTACTCCGATTCCAGCCGGAGCGTACGGAATTCGGCGGCCAGCGCGTCCAGGGTGTAGTGGGCGTTGAGACCGCTCGGATTGGGTAGCACCCAGATCTCGGTGGCGCCGATCGTCTCGTCCTGGCGGCCGACGGTGGTCCGTGGACGGCCGAACGCGGTGCGATAGGCGCCCAGACCCAGCACCGCGAGGATCCGCGGTCGATTCCGCCGCACCCGCTCGACGAGTGCGGCGCCACCATCGCGAAGTTCCTGCTTCGTCAGCTCGTCGGCCTTCGCGCTCGTCCGGGAGACGACATTGGTGATGCCCAGCCCCAGCGCCGGCAGTTCGTCCTGTTCGTCGGGACGGAACAGGCGAGGCGTGAAACCCGATCGGAACAGCGCGGGCCAGAAGCGGTTTCCCGGGCGAGCGAAATGGTGTCCGGTCGCACCGGACCACAATCCGGGATTGATCCCGCAGAACAGCACTCGTAGGTCCGGTGCCAGGACGTCGGGGATCGTCTTCCCGGCAGCGGCCGCCAGCTCGGCCGGTGTCGGACGATTCAGCGCGGAACGGGCCATTCGCCCAGTCTGCCAGTCCGCACAGCTCACAGGACGAGCCGGTAGAACGCCGACAAGGCGCTGTCGATGGGACGCGGCTGCGGCCGGCGCCGCTCATCGAGCCGGTTCCAGCGCTGCATATTGATCGCGGCCGAGAACTGCCGGGCACCGTCGGCGGGGGTCATCGATATCGCTCCGGCGCCCCAAACCGAACCGTCGTGGCCCCAGTACGTTCCGCGCCCGGGAACCTCCATCCGGTGCAGACCCAGACCGTACTGGATCGTCTTGCCCTCCAAGGAGATGAGGGGGACGGTGCGCTGCATCTGCGCGGCGACGACCGGTCCACGATCTCACCGGCGAGCAGTAGAGCGAACCGGACGGTTGCCTTCGCCCGGCTCCGGCGCGATCATCGATGAGGAGTGATCCGGCGGTGCCGGTCCCGGTCGGCCCGACGGCGAATCGGCAGTTCCCGACCACGAGAGGACCGTGTCCCATGCCTTCCCCCAGTAGCGCGAACAGTACCGACCGGCAGTCCCTCGCCGCCGCGGGGAAACCGGCCGAAACTCGCATGACACAGGCCGCACCCGCGGCCAGTATCACCCTGCCCCATCTCAGCGCTGAGGTCGCGATCCCCGGCCGGGGACTCGAGGTGAAGGCGGGACCGGTCGAGTTGTCCCTACCGACGCGCTACATCTACTACGGCGGGCTCGGCGCTCTCGCCGTCGCCGGTGCGGTCGAATTGCCCCTCGCCGGCGCGCTGGCGGCCGCGGGGCTGATCGTCGACCGGATGCGCCGGCCCCACGCCGCCGCGCCCGAATCCGTCGGCAGCGGCGCGGCGGCGTAGTCCGGCCGGCACGTCCGTGGCGGACGGCCGGACTCACAACAGTCCGAGTAGCTCGAGGTCGGTCGTGTACTTGACGATCATCTCCGGTGTCACATGCGGAATGTCTTTGTCGGCACCGATTTCCGCGTGCCGGACCGCGGCCCGGAACCGTTCGGTCGGCGCGATGGATCCGCGTATCGCCCGCTGCGGTTTACGGTAGTTGTCCAGCAGCGGCAGCAGTGAGTAGCGGCGCTGCCGCTCCGGTAGCGCCCGGATGGCGGTCTCCATACGCTGCAACCAGGTGTCGTAGCCGGAAATCCGCTCGATGGGGTGTCCGGCATCGATCAGCCAGTCGACGTAGGTGTCGAGCGAGATCCCGTCGTCGTACGGATTCATCACATGATAGGTCCGGAAGCCGGTTCCCGCCCCGGCCCCGAGGGTGGCGACCGCTTCGGCGATGAAACCGACCGGGAGCCCATCGTAGTGGGCGCGCGGCCGCCGACCCTCGGCATCGAGTTCGTAGAAGGAACCGGGCGCCGTTCCGGTGGCCTCTACACTCAGCACCAAACGGGTGAACATATCGGGCAGATTGAGCTGACCGGCGTAGCCGGTATCGGCGAGGATCATATCGCAGCGGAACACCGTGACCGGCAGACCGCACAGGTCGGCGGCCTCCCGCAGCAGTACCTCACCCGCCCATTTGCTGTTCGAATACCCGTTGGCGTAGCCGCCGTCGATCCTCCGGTCCGGGCTGATCACCCGGATATCGGCGTCCTCGGTGAACGCCGCCCGGTCGATCTGTTCGCTCACGCCGATGGTCGAGGTATAGGTGTAGGGCTTCTGCCTCGTGGTCAGTGCGAGGCGGATCAGCTCGGCCGTACCCACGACATTGGGACCGAACAGCTCGCGGTAAGGCAGCATGTGGTTGACCAGCGCGGCCGGGTCCACGATCGCGTCGACCGTATCCGCCAGCCGCTCCCACGTGGCTCGAGTGGTGCCGAGACCGGGCGCGCTCTTGTCGCCGGCGATCACCTCGAGACGATCTGCGGCCAACTCCCGGTAGCGGGCGGACAGCACCGGATCGCCGGTCTCGAATTTCTCGTCCAGCCGGGCCCGGGCTGCCGCGTCGTCCTGTGCCCGCACCGGGCAGATCAGCGTCCCGCCGCAGCGGTTCAGCCGCTGCAGCCATTCCAGCACCAGATAGCGGCCCAGGAACCCGGTGGCACCGGTCAGCAGCACGGTCCGCGCCGGCGCGCTCGGCCCCGGAAGCGCGGGCGCGGCCGCAAGCGTCTCGGTGTCGAGGAACTTGTCCAGGGTCAGATCGCGAGCGTGTACCTCGGTGGCATTCGCGCCGTGAACCGAGGCGAAAGTCGGGCGGCCGCCGCCGCGGCGCTGACCGTCGATGTAATCGGCGAGCGCGCGCAGGTCGGTGGCCGGGCCGATGATCGACCCTACCGGCACCTCGATATCGAAGATCTCCCGCAGCAGCTGTGCGAAGGTCAGGGCCGACAACGAATCTCCGCCGAGGTCGGTGAAATGCGCGTCCGGGCGCAGCTCGTCGGCGGGCGAGCCCAGGATCGCACCGGCCGCGCGGACGACCGTCTCCACCGTCGGCCGGTCGCCGCCGCGGTGCAGGGCGCGCAGCTCGTCGGCCTCGGCCGCGGCCAGATCGGTGTAGAGCTGCTCCAGCCGGGGCCCGTACTGCTGTTTCAGGGCCGGGCGGGCGAGTTTGCGGATCCCGGTGAGCAGGCCGTTCTCCGGGGTGAACGGCCGGGTCTCGATGAGTAGGTCCCGCGGGATCTCGTAGGACTGCAGACCGGCCGTTCTCGCCACCTGCCGCAGCGATTCGGTCATCATAGGCCGCAACACGGCGATATCGCCGCCGGCCCGGGCGAGGGCTTCCTCCGTCGGCACCACCACCGCCAGTGGATAGGAGCGGGTGCTGTTTCCGTAGACATAGACCTGCCGGACCAGCGGACTCTCGGCGAGCACCGCCTCCACTGTGGACACCGTCACGAACTCCCCCTGGGAAAGCTTCAGCACGAAACTGCGCCGCTCCAGATACACGAGTTCGTCGACGCCGACCTCGGCGAAAATATCGCCCGTGTGGTGCCAGCCCTCTGCGTCGAACACCTCGGCGGTGGCTTCCGGGCGCTCGTAGTAACCGGGGATCAGTGCCTGCGAGCGGATCACCAGCTCCCCGCGCGGGTGCGGCCGGTCGGTGTGGAAGTAACCCAACTCCGGAACGTCGATGAGTTCGTAATCGAGCACCGGCGGACGGCGCACCCGGCCGTCGACGGCGATAGTTCCGGCCTCGGTGGAGCCGTAGCCATCGACGAGATGGAAATCGAGCAGGGTTTCGACCCATGTTCGCAATTCCCTCGAGATCGGCGCCGAACCCGTCGTCGCCGAGAAGAAGCGGCCGCCGAGCAAATTCTCCCGGAGATCGGTGAGCACCTCCTGCTCCAGCGTCGCCGTATCGGCGCTGCCGCCGGCACGACGCTG
Organism: Nocardia sienata NBRC 100364; assembly: GCF_001613205.1. Classification (GTDB taxonomy): domain Bacteria; phylum Actinomycetota; class Actinomycetes; order Mycobacteriales; family Mycobacteriaceae; genus Nocardia; species Nocardia sienata. Next base: position 526,003 of record NZ_BDBX01000004.1, read on the forward strand.
TACTTCGCCGCGGAACCGCTGGAAGAGCATTTCCCAGATCCGGGGCACGAAAGCGAGCTGGGTGGGCCGGACCAGCGCGAGATCCTCCAGCAGCGTCGAGAGGTCACTCTTGGCGGCGAAGTAGACGGTGCCGCCGCGGGCCAGCGTCATGTACAGGATCGCACGCCCCATGATGTGGCTCATCGGCATGAAGCCGAGCGCGATGGCCGGTTCGGTAGCGCGCTGGCCCCAGTGCTCACTGCTCGCGGCACGCCACTGGCCGGCCAGCCGGTGCTCGGTGATCATGGCACCCTTCGGCGCACCGGTGCTTCCGGATGTGTAGATCAGCAGTGCCAGCGGATCCGGTTCGGCGGGGGGCGGCACCTGTGGCGGTGGCAGCTCGGCACCACGGGCGATGACCTCGGTGAGGTCGTCGACGCGTACCCGGCTGCCCGCGGCGGACAGCCGCGCCGTCGCGGCCTCGAAGGTCGCCCGCTGGTCGTCGTCCTGCGGGTGATGGTCGAACACGATCAGGCGGTCCGGGCTGTGGCCGGTGCGCACCAGGTCGACGGCGTCGTCGAGGTGGTCGATACTCGTGGCGAGCACCGTGGGCTCGGTTTCGGCAACGACGGACCGTAGCTGGTTGAGGGGGCCTCCGCTCTGCAGCGGCACCGCCACCGCGGCCAGCCGAACCAGCGCCAGATCGACGAGCGTGTAGTCGACGCTGGAGAATCCCAGAACGCAGACCCGGTCTCCGGGACGGACGGGGTCACCGGACAGTGCCGCGGCGACCGCGCCCGCCCGGTCCCAGACCTCGCCGTAGGTCAGGGTGTCGAATCGGGGCAGCAGCTTCATCGAGGTGCGACCGGTCTGCGGGTCGGTGACGAACTCGACCGCGCGCCGGCCCACCGCGGGACGCCGCGCGTATCCCTGCATCACGATCTGGGCCGCCTCCACCGGCCGCGCGTCCGGTTTGTCCGCTCGTGCGGTCACGGCGGGGTCGGGCCGGGCCGCGGCGAACTGCTCGTCGGTGCGGTACAACTCCGCGATGCGGTCTTCGAGCCGGGATTCGCGCGTATCGGTCGACATCGGACTCACCTTCGAACTCTCGTAGGTGGCACTCACGAGTGTCATTGACACACTCAAGTGTCGGAGCGGCACTGTGGTGCGTCAAGCAGCGAGCGGGAAACATGACCGGTACCGCTGACCAGGTCGGTTCCATTCGACCGAAGAGCGTGCGGGCAACGATCGACACGATCGCCGCCACGCTGTACCGGCTGTTCGCCGACCGGGTGAACTCGGCCGACCCCCGCCGGCGAGCAGTTCAGCCGATCCCGGCCGCCGGGTCGATCGCGAGCGCGAGTGTGTCCTTGACCATCGCGAGCGCCGCACCGAGCGGGCTCGACCGGCCCCCGGACACGGTGATGTCGCCGGCATCACCGCATCGGAACTCGACCGCCTTCTCCGGCCCGGCCAGGACACCGAAGGGTGCGGCGGTCCGGGGGAACTCCTGCAGAGCGACGGCCACCCGGCCGGGATCATCGGCTCGAGCCGACCCGATATGTCGCAGCACCGCCCCGCGCGCGTGGGCGCGCATGGCCAGGACAGCTGTGGCGTCGGTGATCGGTTCCACGTCGACCCGGCACGCTGCGACATCCCAACGCCACAGCAGACCGGCCAGCAGGCGCAGTTTGGTGGCGGCGTCGGCGCCGGACAGATCCGCCGTGGCATCCGCCTCGGCGATCCCGCGGTCGCGGGCGAGCTCGAGGGCCGCGGCGGGAACCATCCCCTCGCCGAGCCGATCGAGGAAGAAACTCGCCGTGCCGTTCACACAGCCACGCACCTCCTGTACCTCGAAACCGCGCAGTCCGGCGCGGGCGAGGTCACCGGCAGGCAGCGCGGCGCCCGTGGCGCCGGAGATCCGGACGCCCCGCCCGTATTCGATTGCCACCGAGTGCAATCGGGACCACCCGGACAGCAGCGGCGATTTGGTCGCCGTCACGAGATGCGCCCCGGCGGCGAGGGCGGCGAGCCCATCGGCAAGCGCTTCCGCGGCGCCGTCCGGACGCGACGGGACGGCCTGCGCGACGACGGCGGGCACGGTGCCGGCCAGTAACTCCTCGATCGATGTGCGGGCAGGCCAGAGAGGCCGATCGGGGGGCACGCCACCGTCGGGTGTGCGGATCTGTCTGTCCCGCCCGCGGATCGCGACGAGGTACGGGTCCACTGCGTACCGGCCGCGGAATTCGTCGCGACGGTCACGGAGCACGGCGGCATAGCTCCGTGCGACCGGCCCGTAGCCGATCAGCACGATCGGTAGCGGAATCGGGCCCTTCATCCGGGAGCCTCCTGTTCGGTCGAGCTCGGACGACCCATTCGACGGGGGCGTGTTCCGCACACCGTAGTACCCACCGCGACCGGCGCTGTCCGCCGACTTCGGAGCCCGCCGGGTGAGCGAACAGGTTCCGAGTGAAATTCTTCTGCGCTCGGCGCTCGGACCGATTTCCGGCGGCGCGCTCGGCGCCTCGACCGGCGCGATCGTGCTTCTCGCCTGTGTTCCCGGTGGTCGCCGCCCTGGCGCCGGTCACGGTGTTGGGCCGGATCACCGCGGATCGGCTGCTCACGGCACATCGGCCGCGGTCCCCGGCCGGAGACCGGCGCACCGGCCGCCCGCGCGGCTCGACGTGCAGACCGGCGGCCGCTCCCGCAGACTCGGGGTCGGGCAGTGCACGATAGTGCGGACCCGGCCGACGAGGAGCGAACCCATGGTCAGCGAAGCGCATTCCGGTCCTCCCGCACACAGCGTCGGTCGCGGCCCGGTGCGTGCGGCGGTGATCGTGGGTGCGCTGGGCGTCGTCTTCGGCGATATCGGCACCAGTCCGATCTACACCATCCAGACCGTCTTCGATCCGCAGGATCCGCATCCGGTGCCGATCGGTACCGCCAATGTGTACGGGGTGGTGTCGCTGATCTTCTGGTCGGTGATGATCATCGTCACCCTCACCTACATTTCGCTGGTGATGCGCGCGGACAACGATGGCGAAGGCGGCATCATGGCGCTGATCACCCTGCTACGCCGCCTCGGGGCCACCCGTGGCCGCCGCACGGCCGGCTTCCTCGCAGGGGCCGGAATCTTCGGCGCCGCGCTCTTCTTCGGCGACGGCATGATCACCCCTGCCATCTCGGTGCTCTCCGCGGTGGAAGGGCTGCGAATCGTCGAACCGGACCTCGAGGACCTGATCATCCCGATCACGGTCGCGATCATCGCGGCTCTCTTCTCCGTCCAGCGGCGCGGTACCGCCACGGTGGGCCGACTGTTCGGGCCCGTGATGATCGTGTGGTTCCTGACCATCGGCGCCCTGGGTGCCGCCGGAATCGCCCACCACCCTCAGATACTGAAGGCGCTGTCCCCGGCCTACGCGCTGGGTTTCGCCACCGGGCATTTCCATATCGCGTTCTTCGCCCTCGCCGCCGTCGTACTCGCGGTCACCGGCGCCGAGGCGCTCTACGCCGATATGGGGCATTTCGGCCGGAAAGCGATCACCCGGGGCTGGCTGGGGCTGGTCCTGCCCGCCTGCACACTGAGCTATTTCGGGCAGGGCGCGCTCGTCCTCGGTGACGAGTCCGCGGTGGACAGTCCCTTCTTCCTGCTCGCCCCCGGGTGGGCCCGGATGCCCCTGGTGCTGCTGGCCACCGCCGCGACCGTGATCGCGTCCCAGGCGGTGATCACCGGCGCCTTCTCGGTGGCCGCGCAGGCGGTGCGGCTCGGGTACCTGCCTCGCCTGCGGGTCGCGCACACCTCCGAATCCACCATCGGCCAGATCTATGTGCCGTGGATCAACTGGTTGCTCATGGTGTCGGTGCTGACACTGGTCTTCGCCTTCCGCAGTTCCGCGGCACTGGCCTACGCGTTCGGTATGGCGGTGACCGCGACCATCACCATCACGACCCTGCTCTTCTTCTACGTGGCACGCACCAAGTGGCGCACCCCGCTCTGGTTGGTGCTGGTCGGCGCGGTCCCGCTGCTCGGCGTCGACGCACTGTTCGTCGCGGCGAACCTGACAAAACTGGTCCATGGGGCGTGGCTCCCGTTGTTGATCGGACTCACCGCGTTCACGGTGATGATCACCTGGGCGCGTGGCCGCGTCATCGTCACCGCCGCCCGGCGGCGGGCCGAGGGTCCGCTACCACAATTCGTCGAACAACTGCGCAACCGCCGACCGCCGCTGATCCGGATCCCCGGTACGGCGGTGTTCCTCAATCGCGGCAGCGACACCACACCACTGGCGATGCGCGCCACTGTCGAACACAACCGGGTCCTGCACGAACACGTCGTGATCCTCTCCCTGGACACCCTGCCCGTACCGCGCGTGCCCGATGCCGACCGCCTACGGGTCGATGCGCTCGGCTACCCCGACGACGGCATCGTCCATGTCACCATCCACCACGGTTACCTGGAGACCCCGAAGGTGCCACAGCTGCTGGGCCTGCTCGATCCCGCGCAGACCGAGGGCCCGATCTCGGTGGAAGGGGCGTCCTATTTCCTGTCGAAGATCGAACTCAAGCCGGGCCCGGCGCCCACCATGGCGCCCTGGCGCAAACACCTGTTCATCGCCACCTCCTACCTAACCTCCGACGCCGCCGATTATTTCGGGCTGCCCCGCAACCGGACAGTGATCATGGGCTCGCAGGTCGAGGTCTGAGCTGAATGGTTGTGCGGTCCGTAAGTAGGGTGAAGATCGGTCGTCGATGAACGCTGATCATCTGACGCTTTCGCGGCCCTGGAGATGTCCATCAGCGGCGGGCGCCTGCCGGGCCCAGTGAGCCGGCGGGGTAGTCGTCGAGCGGTACCAGGTCCCGTGACCAGGCCGAAATAATCGGGGTGACCACCCGCCATGCCTCTTCTGCCTCGTCACCGCGGATGGACAGGGCCGGGTTTCCGAGCAGCACGTCCAGAAGGAGCCGTCCGTAGGCGGGTAGGTCGGGCGGATGGATCGGTGCGGTCATGGTGACGGGGACCAGAGTGTCCACGGCAGCGCCGATGGCCGTGAGGGTGAGAGTGAGGTTTTCGGGGTCGAGTCCGAACCGCAGGACGTTCGGTGCTGTCGTCCCGTGGTGGCCGAAGGGCATATGGGGGACCGGACGGAAGTGGATGGCGACTTCTTTGCGGTCGGCGGCTAGGGCTTTGCCGGTGCGCAGGACGAAGTTCGTACCAGCCCATCGCCAGTTGTCGATCGTCAGGTGGACTTCGGTGAAGGTTTCGGTGCGTCGTTGTGGGTCCACCCCGGGCTCGTCGGTGTAGGAGGGGACGTGGCGGTCGCCGATCACGCCGGCGCTGTATCGGGCTCGGCGGGTGCGGCGCGGAATATCGTCGTCGGTCAGGGTGCGGATCGCTCTCAGTACGTCGACCTTGCGATCGCGCAGATCGCGTTCGGACAGGGTGATCGGTGGTTCCATGGCCACCAGGCAGAGCAGTTGCAGGAGATGGTTCTGCACCATGTCCTCGAGCGCTCCGACACTGTCGTAATACCCCGCGCGGTCCTCGAGGGTCAGGGTCTCGTCCCAGATGATCTCGACCTCGGCGATATGCGCGCTGTTCCACAGCGATTCGAGCACCCGGTTGGCCAACCTGCTCCCGAGCAGATTCTGCACAGTGGTCATCGCCAGGAAATGATCCACCCGGAAGACGGCCTGTTCCGGGACCAGATCCGCCAGCAACCTGTTGAGTTCTTGTGCGCTGGTGAGATCCTCCCCGAACGGTTTCTCCAGCACGAGCCGGCTACCGGACGGAAGATGCGCGGCGTGCAGCGTCCGGATCGCGGTGGAGAACAACGCCGGCGGCAGCGCCAGGTACACGGCCACCGGTCCCGCGCCGGCGATCGTTTCGGCCACCTGCGCCGGGTCACCTATATCGGCCTTCTGGTATCGCGCAGCCGTGAGTATCGCCTGCCGGGTGTCGCCCGAGATGTCCGGGGCGTGCTGATCGAGCTGGGTCGCGGCCCACGCCCGGAACTGTTCGTCGTCCCGGCCCTTCCGGTCGGCGCAGACGACCTCGAAATCCGCTCCCAGCCGGCCGATTTCGTGGAGAGCGGCCAGCCCGGGTAGGAGATAGCGTCCGGCCAGGTCACCTGTGCCGCCGAAAATGACAAGTCGTCGGATCATGGTGTGGCCGCCTTTGCATATGCGAGGTTCACGCCACTGGCAATGACGCCGATATGGCTGAACGCTTGCGGGAAGTTGCCCATGAACGCGCCGGTGGACGGGTCGGTCTGTTCGGAGAGCAGACCCAGAGGGCCGGCGCGAGCGCACAGGGAGTCGTAGAGCTGCTCGGCCTCCTCGATTCGGCCTGCATGGTCAGATTATCGATCAGCCAGAAGCTGCAGTGGAATACACAGCCAGGGAATCGATCCGTCGACACCGACCAGGGCAGCCGTCGCGCCGTCTCCGATCAGCCCGTAATCTTTCGGGGGCAGGTAACCGTCGACCCGGCGTATCGGCCGAAACGGTGGGTCGGGATCGTGCATCACACCTCCTCCACGGCACACGCGGCGAAGCGGCGGATCAACCGAGCCGGATCAGCACCTCCTGGCTCCACGGCCTCATGGCCCGATGTCAGGTTTCCTCGCGGACCGATACCACCCAACGGCACGTGGAGCAAACCACTGGCAATCTACCAGCCCCTTGCGCACCTGCCGGCGATCGTTACCACCACGCGACCTGCGCAGCCGACACCCGCACCCACAACACAACCTCGACCGTGTTCTTCGGGTTGCCGGTTGACCCGGCCCCGGTCACAGACCGGCTCAGTCGGCGAAGGCACGGCAAGAACGTCCGCCGCTGGGTGTTTTGCGCGGGTGCCTGCGGGGATGCGGGCACAGGTCGGCCCACGACGATGACCCCAGGGTCCACCAGCAGGTAATATGGCGTCTGGTCGACCGTGCTCGGCGTCACTCGTGGGGATGTCATGGTTGCTGGGGCAGCAGGGCTCGCGGTGCCGACTTCGTGTCTGCGGTTGTCCGGGCAGACGCCGAGCCGGCTTGTTCCTCTGTGGACCTGTAACAGTTCGTGCGGGTGGCTGCGATGAGTGGACCGGTGAGCAGGGATGCGGCCGCGCCGACCGTCGGTGTGGAGGAAGAATTCCTCTTGACAGACCTTGCGACCGGAGCTCCGGTCGCAAAAAGTATGGAAGTGGCTCGGACGGCCGGAGACAACGGTCTCGACTTGCCTCTGGAACTCACCCGCTGCCAGGTCGAAGCCAAGTCCGGAATCCACTCCGAGCTGGCACAGCTACTCGCGGAGTTGCGCGACCTCCGGCGGACCGTCGCCTCCTGCGCCGAGAAGACCGGGGCCCGGCTGCTTGCCGTCGCGGTCCCGCCGACGGGCACGGGCATGGCTTCGATAACCGATACCCCGCGCTATCGGCGTATCGCTGCGGGGTTCGGGATGCTGGCGCGTGAACAGCAACTGTGCGGTTGTCATGTCCATATCGGTGTTCCGGATCGACGTGCGGCCTTGCGGGCGAGCAATTTCCTGCGTCCCCTGCTTCCGCTGTTGTTGGCGCTGACCGCGAACTCGGCGATCTATCGGGGTGTGGACACCGGTTACGCGAGTTGGCGTCACATCATGTGGGGTCGCTGGCCCAGTGCGGGACCGCCACCGTATTTCGCCTCGACAGCCGACTACGACGCGGCGGTCGGCATGTTGCTGTCGACGGGCGCGATTCTGGACCGGAAGATGGTGTATTGGGATGTCCGGCCGTCGGTGACCTATCCGACCGTCGAAGTCCGGGTCAGCGATATTCCCGCGACGGTGGAAGAAACCGTCCTGCTGGCCACCCTGGTACGCGCGACGGTGATGACGGCTGCAGCATCACCGCCGCAACCAGCGCCGCGGATCCCCGGTGAACTTCTTCGGACCGCCTGCTGGAGGGCAGCGCGCGACGGAATCACGGGCGAGCTCGTCGACCCGGCGAGCGGTCGGACGATCGCCGGGCAGAACTGGCTGGCCGAACTCATCGCGGCCGTCCGCCCGGCCCTGGAGCAAGTCGGCGATTACCGCTTCGCCGCCGAGACAGCCGCCGCGGTCCTGGCCCGCGGCAACGGCGCTGCACGGCAACGCCGCGCGTTTTGCGCCCACCACGACCTCGGCGATGTCCTCACTGAACTGGCGGGGGCAACACTGCAAGGCTGCCATTAGATCGCGAACAGTAGCCGGGTCGGCTCGAGCCGCGACTCATAGGCGATATGTCCGGACTCAGTCGCCGGCCAATACGGCCCCGAACAGTGCTTCTGGCCGTGATACCAGCGGAGAAACCGCCACGGAACCGCCCCGCCCCATATCTCGGCGCTCACGACCTTCAGCGGCTGGACGTGCTCGGAGCCGTCAGCACGCCGAAAAGCCACCTCGACAGCATCGACACCGACCAACCGCCGAGACCTCGGCGCACTCACGTTCGCCGATCCGAACATCTTGTTACAGAAGCCGACCGGGAAAGATCATCCGCCATTCAGCCCGCAGGCTCGTGCCATCGGTTCTCGATATCGGCGGTGGACTGCGCCAGGTGTTCACCGCCGACGGCGCCCGGTTTCGACGAGCCGGAGCGGAATCTCAAAACCATGACCGATCCACTCCGGCCCGTGAGGCGCATTACTATCGAATAGTTTGTGCGTTAATAATTAGCGGACTACATTAAGGTAGGCACGGATAACCGATCCAAGGGAGGCGCGTTGGCCGCGGAAATCGACGACCCACTGCTGCTGGAGCGACAGGTGTGTTTTGCGCTGGCCGTGGCGAACCGCTCGGTGCTGGCCGTATACCGGCCGCTGCTGGACCCGCTCGGATTGACGCACCCGCAGTATCTCGTCATGTTGGCGCTCTGGAATGAGGCGCCGATGTCGGTAAAAGCCATCGCCGAGGCGATCCAGCTCGATTCCCCCACGCTGTCGCCGCTACTCAAACGTCTGGAGAGCGCCGGCCTGGTGACCCGGCGCCGCGACCCCCGCGATGAGCGCACCCTGGTGGTCGATCTCACCGACGCGGGGCGCGCGCTACGTCGCGAGGCCGAACGGATCCCGCCCGCCGTCGTCGACCGGCTCGGCGTGGAACTCGGCGATCTCGAGGAATTGCGCGAAGTACTCGGCCGCGTCAACGAGGCGGCCCGCCGGTCGGCACTCGCGTACCAGGACCACGAATCATGAACGCGGCCGCGGAGAACGGCGGCCTCCCGACCGCCGACAGGAGTGCTCCCATGACAGGCCGGACCCCCACACCGACACAGCGCATTCGCTACCTCTTCGGCGAGACACTGCCACCCTCGATGCAGCAGTGGGTCCTGCGTGACCAGACCGGCCCGGGCGCCACCCGGCGGTTCCTCCAGCGCTTCCTGGTACCCCCGATCCCGTTCTTGTGCCTGTTCGCGCTGGTGCCGGGACCATGGTGGATGGGTTTCTCCATGGCCGTGCTGGTGTTCCTCCCGCTCGCCTTCTTCGCGGTCGCTCTGGTGTACGTGCACCGGCGCCACATCCTGGTCAAGCACGGTCTCGATCCCGCGCTGGCCGACCCGGGCCGGCACCGCCGTGCCGCCGAGGAACGCGCGAACTACGAAATGCGTTACCACCGCAGCTGATCCGAGCTGTGTACGCGGTTCTGTGTGGTATCCGGCGGATGCGCGGGCGCGGGGTGACTGCGTGATCGGCGGAGGCGCTTCGGCTTGCACCTGACGTAAGGTCAGGTCCTACCGTCGGCGGCACCGGCGCACGGTGCGTCGGTGGAAGTGGGATGAAACGGATGGGCCAGCACGGAACCGAGCGCGTATGGAAGGTCGGTGAACTGGCGGCCGAGGCGGGGCTGACGGTGCGCACGCTGCATCACTACGACCGCATCGGCCTGGTACGCCCCGCACAGCGGTCCGGCACCGGACATCGGCTCTACACGGCCGGCGACGTCGAGCGTCTCTACCAAGTGCTGGCCCTGCGTCAACTGGGCCTGGGGCTGGACCGGATCGCGGACCTGCTCGCGGGCACCGTGGCGATGACACAGGTGCTGTCTGCTCACCGCGACTTCCTGGCCGCGCAACTGGCCGCGACCCAGGAGCTCCATGCCCTGGTCGCGGCGCTGGCCGCTACGGCGGAGAGCAGGCCGGACGCATCCGCGGATCGCTTCCTGGAATTGATCAGGAGGACAGTCATGGTCGACGACACCTTCAAGCAGTATTTCACCGAGGGTCAGCTGACGCAGCTCGCGCAGCGTCGGGAAGACCTCGGTGAACAGCACATTCGGCAAGCCGAAGCGCAATGGGGTGAGCTGATCCCGAAGGTCGACGCGGCGATCGCCGCGGGAATGGACCCGGCTTCACCCCAGGCCCAGCAGATGGCAGCGCAGTGGATGGAGCTCTTGGAGGGCTTCCATGGCGGCGACGCGGGCCTGCGCGACAGTCTGTACCGGATGCAGGCCGGCGAGGCCGACCGGATCGAGAGCGAGTTCTGCGGACCGTCACCGGCCCAGATCGAGTTCATCACGGCCGCGAACGCCGCACGCGGATAAGGGGTTCGGCGGCCGCCGGCATATCGATCGAGACGCGGGAGCACTCGAGGTCACGCACTGGCCTGGTTCGCGGGAAGAAACCTCCGCGAACCAGGCGCGGTGCCCAGAAAGTGGGTATGACAATGCGTGCGGACCGCACGCCCGGTCGATGAAACGAACGTTTGCTACGCCCCTGCCACCGTGTGCGGTAACCGGCACGTAGGAGCACGACCCGGGAGCATACGGCTCCCCTCGCCTCCTTGCTGCGTCATTCGGATATCTCCCTGGTGAGCGGTGGCGGTGGCGGCACATCGACGCCCAGATCGAGCAGCGAGGACCGGACCACGATGTCCCAGCTGGCATGTTGGGGGGCGGCGAGGCGGCAGCGGCGTTCCGCGTCGGCGACGACCCGCCGGTGCGCTTCCAGTTCTGCGGTCATCGCGGCGAGTTGTCGCGACAGCGGCTCCACCATCTGGGCGGCGGCCTGGGTGAGTACCTGGACGGCATCGGCCCGCCGTTTACGTCTGCCCAGTATTCCTGCCGCGCATACCCCGCCGACGCCGGTGAGCAGGCCGCCGAGGACAGATGCCACTTCACTGATCATGCTGTCCTCCCAAATGCGGCAGGGTGGTCGCGTCCTTCCTCAGGCGCGTTCGTCGGTGGCCGGATCGCGGAATCCGGGAATCTTCAGCGCCGCGCCGATGACGCCCAGCGCTTCGGCGGTGGTCCGGTCGCCCAGGAAATCCCAGCCGGGGAAATTCGCCCCCCGGGCGGTTCCGGCGCCGGAGAGCTGGTCCAGCGTGAGGCCGACATGTTTGTCCAGATAGTGCAGCAGGGTTCCCACAGTGACCTGCTCACCGTGATAGTTGGTGATTTTCTCTTCCAGGAATGCCATCGGCTCGCCCTTTCCGTCGAGGAGCGCCTGTACGTCCCGGCGGAAGGCGTTCATATCTATACCCGCCGGGTCGATCTTTCCTTCACTGGAGTACTCGCGGTGCGCGACGCAATCGCCTGCGCCGCGGCCGATCCGCCGGAGCAGGGCCGCGCATCCACGCTTGTAGGCGTCGAGCTGAGCCGGCGTCCAATCCCAGGGTTCTGTGCCACACGAGACGGCTTCGATGCCGATGGTGTGGTAGTTCGCGTTGTTCGTCGGCCAGCCGGGCCGGCTACCGCGCCCGGCGTGCCAGCAGACGCCGACGGCGATCACCCGGTAGGTGCCGTCCTTCTCGAGCACCAACTGGGCGAGCGGGCCCGGCAGATCGGGGCGACCGTTCTGGACGATGCGCCAGTCGTTCGGGCCGCCTCCGCCTGTGTGGTGGCACAGCACACCGCGGATATCGAGAAAGTCGCCGTGGCCGCGTTCGCGCCAGCCGTCGTGTTCGATGACCGCCAGGCCGGCGCCACGTAGCACATCGGCCAGCCATACCGGGTCTCCGCTCCAGGCCATCGGACCCTCCTGTTCCGCGCCGATCGTCGTCGGCGCCCCGGGAGGCCGGCCGTGTTCACCGGTGCGGGACGCGACCGGCGCTGCGGGGCGTGAACTGCGGTGATAGACAACCGCTCTCTTCACCGTAGGCCCTTTTCGGTCTCTTTTCAACCTTTTTCAGTCACTAATAGGCCTTCTTCGTACACCGAAATATCGGGATTCCGCCACAGAGCCGAAACTATCGGGCACTTGATTCAGACCCTGCCCGATCCCAGAATGGTCGACATGGATGCGACGCCCGCGGAGTCGGAGGAAGCGACCACCGAGGAGGCGCGACTGGACGCGGCGCTGGGCGCGGAGGTACGCGCGATGCGGGCGCGGCGCGGGTGGAGCCAGGAGACGCTGGCCGAGAAGGCCGGGTACAACAAGAAGACCATCATCCGGCTCGAACGTGGCGAACGGGCGATGACGATGGCGCAGATGTACAAGATCTGCAGGGTGTTCGGTATCCGGCCGAGTGACCTAGTCCTCGCCGCGGAGAAGGAAGTCGGCATCCAGTAACGAGGCCGGGTCGACCCCGCGCCGGCGTGCCTCGACGACGAACGACGAGACGGTCGTCGTGGTGGGATCAGCGTTCAGATAGTCCGCCATAACAACGGGGCGGTCCTGAGCTTCGTTGCCCATGAGCGTTTCCAGTTCTGACCGATCCACGCTCGCGAGGTGTTTCCGCTTCCCCCGCGGAGCCCGACAGTTCCCACTCGATTTCCTTTCCGGGGCCGGCGCGGTGCGGCGGGGCGATTTCGCCAAATCGGGTCCGGCCCAGCTGCCTTCCCGGCCTCGGCTCCGGACCGGGGTGTACCCCGGTCCGGTCATCTCCGTGACCGGCCCGATCGGGCGAACCCTGCACTCCCGGAACCAGCTCGATACCCACACCGACACCTTCCAGCTACCCGACTCCTGCGCCCAGGCCCGTAGCCAGAGCCTGAGGCCGAGTGTAATTATTTTCGCGCGCTCCGCCTAGGCCCGGAAGGATCGATGAATCAATGGGTTTGACGGCCGGGGCGCACAGGCAGACACAGCTGAACTGCGGTACAACGCTTTTCGCACTACGCCCGCACGGTAACAGTGGGGTACGACATGCCCCGGCACAGGTGTTTCATCCCGGCTCCGCGGCCGGCCGGCCGAGCGATCGAGAACTACTGCGCGGCAGCGAGGAATACGTCGAACAGCAGAACGCGCGGAATGGGGGCGGCGGCACGAGCGGTCGGCGCCGTGCCGCGGCTCTCAGCAAACCTTGCGGCGTGCTGCCGAACGCGCCCGGTTCCGGCGTGCGCATCCCGCAGACCGAGGGGCACGGTAAAGCGCGCGCCTCATCCCGGTGCACCGATTCGGCACGCTCGGTTTCGAACAGCCCGGTCCGGTAATCCGCACTCCGATCACCACACCATCACGGTGGTGACCTCCGCATGATGCCGTGAAAGGAGCAAGATCATGGGTTTCCCGGAACAGCAGCAACAGGTGCCAGGCGTCCAATCCGCGATGACACCCGTCCCCGATTGTGGCGAGAAGAGTTATCGCGGCAGCGGCAAGCTGACCGGCAAGTCGGCGGTGATCACCGGCGCCGACAGCGGTATCGGCCGGGCGGTCGCCATCGCCTTCGCCCGGGAAGGGGCCGATGTGCTGATCTCCTACCTCGACGAACACGATGATGCCGCGGAAGTGGGCGCTCTGGTCGAGGAAGCGGGCCGCAAGGCGATTCTGGTCCCGGGCGATCTGTCCGACCCGGCCCACTGCCGGGCCGTGATCGAGCGCGCCGCGGGCGCCTTCGGCACGATCGACGTGCTCGTCAGCAATGCCGCCTACCAGATGACGCACGAGACGCTCGAGGAGATCAGCGACGAGGAATTCGACTACACCTGGAAACTCAATATGGGTGCGTACTTCTACTTGGTGAAAGCCGCGCTACCCCATATGCGCCCGGGCGCCTCGATTATCGGCAGTTCCTCGGTCAACTCCGATTCCCCCTCCCCCACCTTGGCGCCCTACGCGGCCACCAAGGCCGGGATAGCCAACTTCTCCGCAAGCCTCGCGCAGCTCCTGGGCGAGCGGGGGATTCGGGTGAACAGTGTCGCCCCCGGGCCGATCTGGACCCCACTGATTCCTTCCACCATGCCCAACAAGAAGGTCACCGCATTCGGCGACAGCACGCCGCTCGGGCGCGCCGGGCAACCCGCCGAGCTGGCTCCCGTCTATGTTCTGCTCGCCTCCGACGAGGGCAGTTACGTTTCGGGCGCTCGGGTTGCGGTGACCGGGGGGAATCCTATTCTGTGACCCACCCCGGGGCGGTCCGGCGCGTTACTGCCGCATCACGCGATCAGGACCGCCCCGGCCGGTCGCCGCGGCCGACCAGGCCGCGGCGTTCCTGTTCGCGGTATCCGTATGTCGCCTTGCGGACGGTGAGGTCGTCCTCCCACCCGGATCCGACGGCGCCGGCCACCGTGCCCAGCGCACTGGCCATCACCGCGATCGTCAGGTAGTCGGCGAAACCGACGGGGCCGCCGAGCACGCTCGCGAGATAGGACGGCGGGATCACCAGGCACACCGCGGCCAGCGTCAGCAGGAACAGTACGGCGAAGAAGACCCCGGCGCCGATACCCACCGTGACGGCGGTGCCGGCATTGCGCAACGCGGTATCGCGCCCGTGGGCGGTCTCTCCGGCGCCGCGATGTTCCCAGAGTCCGTGCCCCACCACGATCCACACGGTCAACGCGATGACCGAAGCCAGCGCCACCCCGGCCAGACGCAGGTTGCCCATCGCGTCCGCCAGCTGCCAGATACTCGAGTACAGCACTCCGAACGCCGTACCGGCCAGTGCGCTACCCAGTGCCGTGGACAGGCCTACGAACAGCCGCCAGGGCCTGTTGGCGCGCACCATCCCCGCGAGCAACGCCGGATAGCCGGTCACCCGATCGCGCACCACCCGCACACCGCTGTCTTCTGGATCGATCCGTACCCGGGCGCCCCGGAGGTGGGCTGCCGCCTCGGCCACCACTTCCCCCGCCGCTGTCCGGTCCGGGGCCGGCAGGGCGGCGACGATCACCGCCGCCAGCTTCTGTAGCCGCTGCCGTATGCCGAGGCCGCCGAGCGCGGGTAAAGAGATGAGCGCGACGCGGTGGCGCAGGTCCAAGCTCGTGAGCAGGATGTCGCCGTCACTGCGTATCGGCACATCGGTCAGGCACAACGCCAGATCCCATGCGGTATCGCGGACATGCCGTCCGGCTTTGTCGATCAGGTATTCCAGATCGGGGTACATGGCCTCGAACGGATCGTCGAGGACCTCGAACTGCCATCTCGACGGGTCGCCGCGGCGGGTCAGCTCCGCGGGCAGGTTTTGCACCAGTTCCCGGGCCAGCCGCACCGGCAGATCGGGATCCGCCACCACACCGACCACCACGGGCGAGGCGTGACCGTTCATCTCACCGGCCACCCGCGCTGCGGAACCGGTCGGCTCGAGTACGGCTCATCGTCGTCCTTCCACTTACTGTCCTGCTCCTATTCGATGATGCCCGGCTGCCTATCGGACAGATGGCGTCCGACATCGTCACCGTGCCGGGGCAGTACGACCCCGAGCAGCACCATGCCCACGCCGAGACCGAAGTGCAGCCAGTTGTCGGCAGTATCCAGAGGCACGAAGTTGGCGGCGCTGTGCTGGTCGACGATCAACCCGTACACCCACAACAGCAGATAGATCGCCCCGCCCACCAGTAGGTAGGCCCGGGCCGCCCGAGGTCGCGAGCCGGCGATCAGACCGGCGACACCGAAGGCCAGATGCACGATATTGTGCAGCACCGACACATTGAACAGACCGAGCAACTGGGCCTGGGAATGGTGTCCCGCCCAAGCGAGGTCCCCGTAATCCGTGGTGATCCCCGGTATGAAGCCGAGCACCCCGACCAGCAGGAAAATCGCGCCGACCGCGGTGGCGGCGACCTGTACCGGCGAACGGGCGGTCGGGGTGGCGGCGAGGTTCCGGTTCGACACTGGCTCGTCCTTCCTCCTCGTGGCCGAGCGGGCCGATCCCGCTCCGGCCTCCACTGCGGGTGCCCCGCACTCCACGCGGCAAACCCGTGCCGGTCGAACGCTGTTCCCGGCCAGGGCCATGTTTCGTGCTGGTGATCCCGGGTATCGCGAGCGCGTTCGACGGCCGGGCAGCCGCGCCCCGGTGGCCGAGGTGATCCGGAAGATCGGAGGAGCAATGGCAGCCGAACCGAGTGTGCAGATACCGGTGCCCGTACAGGACGCGTTCGCGGTTCTCGCCGACGGCTGGCTGTACGGGCTGTGGGTGGTCGGTGCCTCGCATATCCGGAAGGTCGACAGCGGGTGGCCGCAGGTGGGCACCCGCATCCATCACAGCGTGGGCGGCTGGCCACTGGCCCGGCAGGACACCACGAAAGTGCGCGCGATCGACGCACCACACCGGCTCGAGCTGGAGGCCCGGCTGTGGCCCGCGGGTGCGGCCTATATTCGGCTCGACCTCACGGAGCTCGGCCCGGACCGCACCGAGATCAGGATGACCGAACGCGTTGTCCGCGGCCCCGCGAAATACCTACCCGGGCGAGTACAGGATCTCGCGCTGGTACCGCGCAACCGCGAATCACTACAGCGGCTCGCCGCCCTCGCCGTCGGGCGATCCTCCCGTACCCCGAGCTGACCCCACGGTCTGCGGGGTACGCCCGGCGGCTGCCGGCGGACGCTGGCTCTGGTGAGTCGGTCGTCCCAGGCGGAAGGCGGGGTGGGCCGGCGCCAGCGGCGCACTGGGACCGGACCGGTGGGCGCGCAGAGCCGCGGCGAGTTCCGCGCATGCGGCGGACGCGTCATAGCGCGGAGTCCAGCCGAGTTCACGAGCGGCCCGGCCCGCGTCGACCAGGCTCGCCCGGTCGGCCAGCCGCAACCAGGCCGGATGCAATGGTTGCAGACCCAGCCGCCAGCTCACGCCGGCTCCGATGGTGAGCGCACGGTGCGGCACGGGCACGTGGAAGCCGCCGAACGCCGCGGCCAGGTCGGACGCGGTGAGCACGGGATCGGCGGCGAGGTTGAACGCGCCGGTGGCGCGTTGCTCGATGATCGAGCCGACGGCCGCGGCCACATCCTCGGCATGCACGAACTGCAGGCGTAACCCGTTCCACAGCGGCACCGGCAGCCCTGGGCGGCCGAGTACCGCGCGCGGCAGCCACCGGCCGAACAACCAGTCGCCCAGTTCCGCGGCCGCGTCGGCCTGCACGACAGCACACGGCCGGATACGCGCCACCCGTATCGCGGGCTGCCGATGTTCGAACGCGTCGAGTTGCGCCTCGAGCTCGGCCTTGCCGCTGCTGTAGGCGCTCCCGGACAGACCCCCGCACGGATACTGCTCGTCGACGCGGCTCCACCGCGCGGCAGGAGTGTAGGCCGCCACCGAGGACGCGCACACCACGTGCCGTACCCCCGCGTCGGCGACCGCGCGGAGAACATTGGTGGTGCCGTCGGCGTTGGTCCTGCTCAGCGGCGGATCGGTCCGGTGCGGGTGAACCGCCCAGGCCAGATGGACCACTACGCCGGCGCCGGCGAAAACTTTCGCCAGAAAGGCCGCCGACGCCGGCTCGCCGATATCGCATTCGACCCACCGTGCCCGGTCATACGGTTCCCGCCCCCGCGGCGGACGGCGGCGGGCGATCCCGACCAGTTCCTGGCCGTCCTCGGCCGCCCGCCGCAACAGCGCGGTGCCCAGATTGCCGCTGGCGCCGGTGACCACGATCTTCATCGAACTCGCACCCTCCGACGGACGACACTGTTCACGGCCGGAAAACCGCCCGGATACAGCCCTGCTGTTTGGTCTTGAACAGTTCGTAGCCGTGTACCGCGTCCTCCAGCGGCATATCGTGGGTGATCAGATAGGAGGGGTCGAGATCTCCCTGCTGGATGTAGTCGAACATCCGCGGCATGTACCGCTGCCCGTGCTGCTGCGCGGTCCGGATGGTGAGACTTTTGTTCGTCACCAGGCCCATCGGGAATTTGTCGGTGAGGCCGTAGATACCGAGCACCGAGACGACCCCGCCTTTGCGGCAGGCCAGCAGTGCCTGCCGCAGCGAGGTCGCCCGGTCGGTTTCCAGGCGTAGCAGCTGTTTGGCCCGGTCGTAGAGCTGTTGCAGACCTGTACCGTGCCCCTCCATGCCCACCGCGTCGATACACGCGTCCGGGCCCCTGCCGCCGGTCATGTCGAGTAGGGCTTCCTGGACACTGTCCACCGCGGTGTAGTCGATCGTCTCCGCGTCGTATCGGTCCCGGGCGAGGGCCAGGCGCTCGGGGATCCGGTCGATCACGACGGCCCGCTCGGCGCCGAGCAGCCGGGCGGCGTGGGCCGCCATCAGTCCGACCCCGCCGCCTCCCCACACCGCGACGGTGTCACCGGGAGCGATATCGCAGAAATCGGCGCCCATGAGGCCTGTGGGGACCGCATCGGAGCAGAACAGCGCCTGTTCATCGGTGATGCCCTCCGGGACGGTGAAGCAGTTGACATCGCCGAAGGGGACACGAATGTAGTTCGCGTGCGAACCCTGGTAGCCGCCGAACGGATGGGTGTATCCGTAGATACCGCCGGTTGGATGACCGAAAACAGGTTGCTGCAGGGCGGCGTTGGGGTTGGTGGTGTCACACACCGAGTACAGGTCGTGCTCGCAGTACCAGCACGCTCCGCACCCGATGAACGACGGCACCACCACCCGGTCCCCCACCTTCGTCGCGGTGACCTCCGCGCCGGTCTCCACCACCTCACCCATGAACTCGTGGCCGAACACATCGCCCTCGCGCATGCCGGGAAGGTAACCGTCGATGAAATGCAGATCGGAGCCGCAGGTCGTTGTCAGCTTCACTCGCACGATCACATCGTGGGGATTGACCAGACCCGGGTCGGGCACAGTTTCGACCGCGAGATCGTCGACTCCGTTCCAGCACAGTGCACGCATCATGCCTCCTGTGGGGCCGTCCGACCGCTCGGATTCCGGTCGAGGGTAGGCATTTCGCCTGTCTGCATCAGCGCACGCGCGCGATAGAGGACCGCGAAGATCGCCGCGCCGGTGAGCTGTCGCGGCAGCGGCGCCGTCGCCGACATATGTACTTCGGTGCCCCGTTCCCGGGGCGCGTCGGTGAACTCCAGCTCGACTCGCGCGCGTTCGGGATCCACCGCGTCGACGAACTGTAGGCCGTTCTCCTCGGTCAGCAGCACGCTTTCCCAGCGGATCGCGTCCGCGCCGTCCGGTGCCGCGGTCCACTCGTAACGGTCCGGGGCTGTGGATCGCACGTGGGCGAAACCGTCGAAGACGCGGGACAGGTTGTCCGGGTCACGCCAGAATTCTTCCACTGCAGCCCGCGGCCGCTCGATCGTCAGGGCCCGCCTGCCGGTTCCGCCGGACACCGAACCCATGGCTCGGCCGACAAGAGTGACCACTTCGTCTTTCGCCTTCTGTAGGTAGTCCACGCGCTCTCCCTTCCGAAATGTCGGTCCGGCAGCCCCAGCGCGATACCCCGGAGGCCGCGGCGCAAACCCGCCCACGCGCGCCCCAACTTCTCCTTTTCGACCACGGGAACCGGGGTAGGCCGAATCCATAACGAAAGGAGTCGCCTTGACCGAAGCCGAACACACGGAACACAACGACAACGACAAGCCCAAAGGCGGCCGGCCGGGCCCGACCGACCAGGGTCGCGACGGCGGGATGGCCACGCGCGAGATCGCGCCGGAGGTGACCGTCGCCGACGAAACGCAGGAACCGCCGGACTGAGCTCGTCGCCACCCCGCCCGCGGCGGCGGACCCGGCGCTCGATCAGAGGTCTACCGTGCGTGTCACTACTATCCGCTCGCCGTCCTCCCGGATCGAGGCCACGAGATCGTCCGGGCGGGGCCGGAAGCCCGGGGCGGAATCCAGGCCGTGGGTTTCGTCGAGCACGGTCACCCTGACGCGGTGGGCGCCGGGGGCGCGCACTGTGATGTCGACTCCTTCCGGCGGCAGATCGCGAAACCGTATCTCGCCGGGCCAGGTATCGGCCCGCTCCCCTGCGACGACCAGTTCGACCGGCACCGAGCCCGCGACGGTCGCGGCCACCCGGTCGATCGGGTGATCGATCCGCAGCACCAGCCCGGACGCCGCACGCCGGGACGCCGCATGCACGGTGACGGTGTCTCCGTCGCGATGGAGAACGTCGAGCACCGGGCCGTCGAGCGCCATCGGTTCGGCCCGGCCGGTCCACAGGGTGCCCCGGGCATATCCGGGCGAGAGCCGCGCAGTATCGGTGCTGTTCACGAAGGTGCGGGTCCAGTCGGCCGGTTCCTCATCCCCACTCACCCAGCTCGCCGCACCGGTATCGGCGTTCAGCACATAGGCGAGATGAGCGCGGGCGGGATGCCGCGCGTCGAAGGTGTCGACCACGGTTCCCGCGCCGATCAAGAGCGCCGAAACAACCGCCGCCGTCACCGGCACCGCGACGGTGACACGGGGGCGGGCAGCGGGTGCGGGCAGCAGCAACTCGACCACTGGCAGCACCATCAGTACGAACAGTGCGGCAGCGGCCGCGGCGACCCCGCCGGAGGCGAAGCCGACCCCGTCGATCAGGTTCCCCGCCAAGGGCGCCAGCAGCGCGGCGGAAACCAGTGCGCCCAGTGTGAACACCGTCAGCGGCCACAGGCTCCAGCGCACCGGTACCAGCGCGGCCAGCGTACCCAGCGCCGCGAACAGGGCCGGCAGGGCGAACAGGAACGAGACACCGGGTGCCACCACCGCACACACCACACCGAGTACGGCAGGCCAGGTCAGGGCACCGATCGCCGGCGCCGCCGGCCCCAGGCGGCGACGCGCCGGCAGGTACCAGCCGAGCACCGACGTCACGGCAAGCGCCACCAGCGCCCACCGGTAAACCTGCGGACGGTGCAGCAACCCGTCCATCTGTTCGTACGCGGGACGCAGCCACTCCAGCACCGACCACATACCCTGCCCGAGCAACGCCGCCCCTCCCAGAGGCAATGCCACCGACCCCGCGGCGAGCAGCAGCTGCCGGGTTCCCGCCGACCCGCGGCGGTGCGCGAGCACGACCACCGCGCCGACCGCCACCGCGGCGAGCAACGCGACCGGCATCACCAGCAGGTTCGGATAGGTGATCATGGCGCCCGCGACCCGGAAATAGGTGGCGTCGTGGTCGGATCGCAACTCGGCCAGATCGGCCTCGCCCAGCGCGCGGGCGAGGTGGAGCATGTTCTCGCCGTGGTGCTGCAGGCTGCCCGGACCGAGGTTGTCGATGGTGTCCCCGGCCGTGTGGTAGTAGGACGAGTTCTCTATATAGGCGAAGTTGAGTCCGGTGAAGCCCGCTTTCGACAGAGCCGTGAAATCGGTCGAGTTCGGCATTGTGCGATACACCTCGACCAGCGACGAATCACCCCGCGGGTGTGGCACGGCGTCGGCGAACAGCGACACCAGCGCGGCATTATCCACTGAGGTCTCGAACATCAGTGACGGCCCGCCGACACCGCGCGCCTCCCAGTTCAGCACCACACCGCCGGAGCGGGCGATCGGGTGCTCCCGGGCGAACGCTTCGGCACCGAGCAGACCGTCCTCTTCGCCGTCGGTGAACAGCAGCACGAGATCGTTGCGCTGATCACCCTGCCCGGCGATCAGCCTGCCCACCTCCACCATCGCCGCGACCGCCGCGCCGTCGTCGGAGGCGCCCGGGCCCGTCGCGGCCGAATCATAATGCGCGACCAATAGAACCGTCCCGGTGGAAGCACGGCCGGGCAGGGTCGCGATTACATTGTCCACCCGGCCGAATGTCGCAAGCCCTTCCGACGCCCGCGCTCCGACGCCGCGCTGGGTTTGCACCGAGAAGCCCGCCGCCTCCATCTGGCCGGTGAGATAATTCCTGGCCCGGTCACTTGCCGGACTTCCCAGCGGCCGCGGTTCGGTGGCGAAGCGGTGCAGATGGGTCAGGGCACGTTCGGCGCTGAATCGGTCGGTCGTCGTCGCCGGGACCGGCCGAGGACCGCTTCCTTCGACGACGACGGTGACCGCCGCCGCGGCCATCAGCACGAGCAGGGCAACCAGCCCCGCGGCTACCCGGTGGGGGGATTCGATCAGTCTCGCGCGCACGAGGTGACAGTATGTCGGCACCCCGGGGCGGGCGGTCACTGCCGTACGCGAACCCGCACCCGGTGAGGGCGGGTCGTCTTCCTCGATAACGGCCCGCGACCTACAGCGCCCGCCCCGCCTGAACGAGGCCGCTACCGGAAACACCGGGTGCGAATCGAGAGTCGGCTGGGCACCGGGTCAGGCCGTGGACTCCTCCGAGTCGGCCTGAGCCATTTTCAGGAGGGCCCGGTGCAGCCCCTTCGCCGGTTCGCCCGCCCGCTTACCGCGTAACTCGACTTCCGCGAAGCCCTCGACCAGTGCCCGCCCGGGATCCAGTAACCCCGCGCCGATATCCGGCCCGCCGCTCAGGGAACCGGCCATCAGGATCCGCCAGGCTTCTTGACGCGCTCGGTAGTCCCCCGCCTCGTCGAGGGCGGCCGCGAAGGCCCGGACCACCGCGGCATACACCGGCCGCCCGGTGGTGCCGGCCCGGCGGAAACGTTTTCTGGGCGATCCGGGCCCGGTGATACCGGGGCCCGCCAGTTCCGCACGTTCCAGGGTGATCCACACCGGAGTCGGTTCGGCCGAGCCCGACTCCACCGCTTTCTTGCGCTCCCGGCGGATCGTATCGTCGCGTTGTTCGGTGACCTCGATGCCGTGCAGCGCGACGGTGTACTTCGTGAGCAGATCGTTCAGCGCGTCGGAGATCTGTTGCACCACCTCGATTTCCATCCCGGCCTGCTCGAAGCCACGAATCTCCAGACCGTGCCGGCGGGCCATATCCTCGGCGAGCCGAACCGCGTCGGCGGGTTTGCCACGAGTTCCCGGCACCACGGTCAGCGCCTCGGGCGGCGAGAACGGCTCCGACTCCGCCGGGGGCGAGGAAAGCGTTTCGCGCGTGGACGGTTCAGCCACCAAATGCAATGCAGGAGTTGTCTGCGGCCGGTCGGTGTGCACCGGTCCCTCCGGTACCCCCGAACGCCCCGGCTCGACCGATGACTCCGTGTGCAGCGACTCGTCCGGTACCTCCGCACA